>CP070646.1:1838972-1867540 GCA_020354435.1 Gammaproteobacteria bacterium | reverse complement strand
TGCAGCGTGGTACCACGCACCAGTGTTTCATGGAGAAGATGTATCCCGATGTCGAGCTGGTGCTCTACGGTACCCAGGACGAAGTCTTCCAGGATCTTGCCATCGGCCGCATCGACGCGCAGTTCTCGGATTCGATTGCGGCTGACGATGGTTTCCTGAAAACCGACGCCGGCAAGGATTTCGAGTTCGTTGGCGGTGATCAGCACGATGAGGCTTGCCATGGCCCCGGTGCCGGCATGGCGGTACGCAAGCAGGATACGCAACTGCGCGATGACCTCAACAAGGCGATCAAGGCGATTCGCGCCAACGGCGTTTACCAGAAGATCAACGCCAAGTACTTCGACTTCGATATTTTCGGAGGCTAGCTCATCGATTCGTGTTCCGGCCTGTCGCATGACAGGCCGGTATGCGAATAGCGGCAAGCGCTGACATGGATTTAATCATCGAATATCAGGGCCAGTTAATGGCCGGCACCTGGGTGACGATCAGGCTCGCGTTGCTGTCACTGCTGCTCGCTGTTATGTTCGGTTTACTCGGCGCCTGGGCCAAGCTGTCGAAAAACATCGTTGCGCAGAAAACGGCGGCTGGTTACACCACGGTCGTGCGCGGCGTGCCCGACCTGGTGCTGATCCTGCTGGTGTTTTTCGGCGGCCAGGAACTCGCGAACCAGATTGGCGCTTTAACCGGGCTGTGGGATTACGCCGAGATCAGCCAGTTCGCCGCCGGCGTCGGCACTATCGGCGTGGTTTTCGGCGGTTACATGACCGAAACCTTTCGTGGCGCTATCCTGGCGATACCGCGCGGCCAGATCGAAGCCGGTATCGCCTGCGGCATGACTCGCCTGACGATTTTTCGCCGCATCATCTGGCCGCAAATGGTGCGATACGCGCTGCCCGGTTTTTCCAATAACTGGCTGGTGCAGATCAAGTCGACCGCGCTGGTCTCGGTCATCGGTCTGCAGGATGTGGTTTACAACGGATTTGTCGCCGGGCGTTCGACGCGGCAGCTGTTTACCTTCATGTTCGCCGTGCTGATGATTTACCTGGTGCTGACGGCGGTTTCCGACGCGGGCCTGCGCTGGCTCGACAAAAAATACAGCAAGGGCATCGTGAGGTCGGAAGATGGGTGAAGCCATCGTCCAGTTTCTCGAAACCTGGTCGCCGATCGACATCGTCCTGATCGCGCAAAATTTCGATCGCTTCCTGCTGGGCGCGTGGGTAACCCTGAAGCTGACCGTGCTGTCGCTGGTGATTGGCGGCATAATGGCGATCCCGCTGGCGATCATTCGCGCGGGCAGTAATCCTCTGCTGAATGCGCCAGTCTGGGCATTTACCTATCTGTTTCGCGGCACTCCGCTGCTGGTGCAGACCTATCTGATTTATTACGGACTCGGTCAGTTCGACTGGGTTCGCGAAACCGTGCTGTGGCAGCCGGTGCTGTCGCAGGCCTGGTACTGCGCGCTTATCGCGTTTTCACTCAATACCGCGGCTTATACCACCGAACTGTTGCGTGGTTCGATCGTCACCACCAGCAAGGGCGAGATCGAGGCCGCCAAGGCCTGCGGCTTTGGCAAGTGGATGCGCCTGCGGCGCATCGTGCTGCCAAGCGCATTCCGGCGCGCGCTGCCGGCCTATTCCAACGAAGTCATCTTCATGCTGCACGGCTCGGTGGTTGCGAGCACGATCACGATCCAGGATTTACTCGGCGTCGGCCGCTGGCTCAACGGGCGCTACTACCTCGCCTACGAGGGATTTATTACCGCCGCGGTGCTCTACCTGATCATCGTGCTGTTAATTTCGAAAGGTTTCCGCCTGTGGGAAAAACACTGGCTGGCCCATCTCTATCCGCAAGACGCGGTCAAAGCCAAACCCAAGAAGGGTCTCGCCTCATTTCGTATCTGAAAATGGTCCCGGATTCCGCTAATCGATACGACACGATAGTGGTCGGTGGCGGTCTGGTTGGAGCCGCGGTCGCTTTCGGTATGGCGCGACGCGGTCGCAGGGTTGGCGTTTTCGATGGCGGCGACCGTGATTTCCGTGCTTCACGCGGTAACTTCGGTCTGGTCTGGGTGCAGGGTAAGGGCGCCGACTATGCGCCCTATGCGCGTCTGAGTGGTGCCGCCGCAAGTTGCTGGTCCGACTTTGCCGCGCAATTGTTATCCGACACCGGAATCGACGTCGGTCTCGAACAAAACGGAGGTTACGATTTCTGTCTCGAGCAGGCGGAATGGGATGCGCGCGCCAGCGAAATGTCCCGAGTGGCGGCGCACACGGACGGCGAGTTCGAATACGAGATGCTCGGCAATGCCGAACTCAGGCAGCGCATCCCCGAAGTCTCGGACGAAGTGCTCGGCGCCAGTTACTCGCCGCTCGACGGACACGTGAATCCGCTTTACCTTTTGCGTGCGTTGCACCAGCGCCTGCTGGATCTCGGCGCCGCTTATCATGGCGCCGAGCCGGTGGTTTCCAGCGCTGCAGAGGCCGGTCGATTCGTCGTTACCAGCGCGCGTGGCCGTTATCGCTGCGAACGCCTCGTCTTTTGCGCCGGCCTGGCCAACCAGCGACTGGCCGCGGATCTCGGCATGCACATCCCGCTGCAGCCGCTGCGCGGGCAGCTGTTAATAACCGAACGCGTGCCGCGCTTTCTGCCCTGTGCAACATTGCAGGTACGTCAGACCATGGAGGGAACGCTGCAGATCGGCGATTCGCACGAAGACGTCGGCTACGACGAATCGACCACGCTCGAAGTGATTACGCGGCTGGCGGCGCGCGCGGTGCGTATTTTCCCGCATCTGCGACATGTGCGTCTGCAGCGCGCCTGGGGTGCTCTGCGCGTGATGACGCCGGACGGAAACCCGGTTTACCAGCAATCGCGGGCGCACGCGGGCGCTTATGCAATTTCCTGCCATAGCGGAGTGACACTCGCCGCGATGCACGCCGGACCGGTAGCTGCGTGGCTTTGCGGCGAGCCGGGACATCCTCTAATCGGCGAATTTCCTGCGGACCGTTTCGATGTTTCGGCGGCTTGAAGACAGCGCGCCCGAGCGGATTGAAATCGAGATCGATGGCGAGCCGGTTCTCGTGCCCGCGGGCATTTCGCTGGCTGCGGCACTGTTTTACCTGGACGCGATGCCGAGTCGCCGCACGCAACTGAGTGCATCGCCCCGCGCGGCCTTTTGCATGATGGGAGCCTGTTTCGAGTGCCTGCTCGAAGTGGAGGGCGAGGGTAGTCAACGCGCCTGCCAGCTGCAGGTACGACCGGGATTGCGCGCCTGGCGTCAACTCGATCCGCTCGAGCCCGGGGCCAATTCATGAAGACGTCCTATCCACTGGTTATCATTGGTGCCGGACCCGCCGGCATGGCCGCGGCGCAGGTGGCCGCGGCGCAGGGGGTCGAGGTTGCGGTTATCGACGAACAGGCGCAGCCGGGTGGACAAATCTACCGCAATGTCGACTCCAGCCCGCTGGCGGATGCGCAGCTGCTCGGCCGCGACTATCTGCTGGGTAAACCGCAGGTGCAGGCTTTTCGCCACACACCGATAGAATATTTTCCTGCAAGCGCCGTATGGTACCTCGACAGGAATCGCGAAATCGGCCTGCTGCACCAAGCCGAGCATCGGCGAATCGAAGCCGGCTCGATTGTCATTGCCTGCGGCGCACAGGAGCGGCCGATGCCGATTCCGGGTTGGCAATTGCCCGGCGTGATGACCGCCGGTGCCGGTCAGATCCTGCTGAAATCGGCCGCGCTGGTGCCTTCACAGCCGCCGGTACTTGCCGGCAGTGGCCCGCTGATGCTGTTGCTGGCCTGGCAGTACCTGCGTGCCGGAGTCGGAGTGCGCGCAATCGTCGATACAACGCCGCGACACAATCGCCTGCAGGCGATGTTGCGA
The DNA here is from genome assembly GCA_020354435.1 of Gammaproteobacteria bacterium. GTDB lineage: Bacteria > Pseudomonadota > Gammaproteobacteria. The sequence continues at coordinate 1,863,651 of CP070646.1, read as the reverse complement.
TTGCCGCGCGCGCTGGCTGCAGCCGAGTACCTGTACAAGGGATTGAAGCTGATCAGTGCGATTAAACGCGCGCGCATACCCTGGTATCTTGAAGCCCGTAACCTGTGTGCCGATGGCGATGAACAACTTCAGCGTTTGCGTTTCGACAGCCGTGGCGGCGCGGTAGAAATCGAAACCGGGCTGTTGCAGCTGCACCAGGGCGTGATACCGGCCCTGCAGCTGGCCGACGCGGCCGGTTGCGAAATGCGCTGGAGCGAAATGCAGCAATGCTGGCAGCCGCTGGTGGACGCCTGGGGCGAGAGTTCGATTGCGGGTGTATTCATTGCCGGTGACGCTGCCGGCATCGGCGGTGCGCGCGCCGCTGCCCTGGCCGGACAGCTAGCCGGTCTGCAGGTTGCCTTCCGCCAGAACCGGATCGGCCAGCAGCAGCGCAACCGCCTGGCGCGTCCGTTGCAAATCGCCTTGCGCCGGCATCTTGCCATTCGCCCCTTTCTTGATTCATATTACCGCATCGACAACGACGCACAGTTGAGCGATGGCACCACCCTGGTATGTCGCTGCGAGGAAATCAGCGCGGCGGAAATCGACGCCGTCGCGGCGCTTGGCTGCAGCGGTCCGAACCAGGCCAAGGCCTTCACCCGCTGCGGTATGGGTCACTGCCAGGGGCGTTTTTGCGGCGCCAGCGTGGAAATTCTGCTGGCGCGCCATCGGGCCTGCAGTGTTGCCGATATCGGGCGTTTTACCACGCGTCCACCCTTGAAACCCGTCACGCTGGGCCAACTGGCGGCGGCAAGCGGAGATCAGTCATGAGCGAAAACCAGTTTAATCAACCTCTCGGTGGCAACGAAATGCCGCGTTTCGGCGGCATCGCGACCATGATGCGATTGCCGCACGCTTCCAGCGCTGCCGGTCTCGACGTCGGCTTTGTCGGCGTGCCTTTCGATATCGGAACCTCCAATCGTGGTGGTGCGCGCTTCGGACCGCGCCAGATTCGCACCGAATCCTGTCTCATTCGGCCGTATAATATGGCGACGCGCGCGGCGCCATTCGATTCGTTGCAAGTGGCCGACATCGGCGATATCGCGATCAATACCTTCAACCTGAAAAAATCGGTGGCAATCATCGAAGCGGCCTACGACGAAATTCTCGATCACGACTGCAAACCGCTGACGCTCGGCGGCGACCACACCATTTCGTTGCCTATCTTGCGCGCCTTGCACAGGAAGCATGGTCCGGTCGGTATTGTCCATGTCGATGCGCACGCCGATATCAATGACCACATGTTCGGCGAACGCATTGCGCACGGTACACCGTTTCGGCGCGCGATCGAGGAGGGCCTGATCGAGCCGGCGCGCATGGTACAGATCGGCCTGCGCGCAAGTGGCTACGAGGCCGACGATTTTGACTGGCCGCGTTCGCAGGGAGTGCGCGTGGTGCAGGCGGAGGAATGCTGGTACCAGTCTCTCGCTCCGTTGATGGCAGAGGTACGCGATCAGCTCGGCGACGGGCCGGTCTACCTGACCTTCGACATCGATGGTCTCGACCCTGCCTACGCGCCCGGCACAGGTACGCCGGAAATCGGTGGCCTGACCGTGCACCAGGGGCTCGAGATCGTGCGCGGCTGCCGCGGGCTCGATCTCGTCGGCGGCGATCTGGTCGAGGTGGCGCCGGCCTATGATACTTCGGGCAATACCGCGCTCGTCGGCGCGAACCTGTTATTCGAAATGCTGTGCGTGTTTCCCGGCGTCGAGTACCGCACCTAGGGATTACTCCCAAGTCGCTTAGAATGGGTCAGAGCCCGGTTATATTTACTATCGGGGTAATAGGAATGGTTCTTCTGATATTCAGGGTTCGACTCGAATTACACTTAACTTAAGCTTAAAGCCACGGTCATTGCGAGGAGCGGAGCGACGAAGCAATCTTTATATGAAAGACTGTATTTGATGAGATTGCTTCGCTTCGCTCGCAATGACGGCCTTTAGTAGGTGTCATTCAGGTCCGATGCCGATCTTCCTCGAAGCGATCTGGAAAGTTTCATCGTCTGGATCGACGGCGGCGCGAACTGCCGCGGGTACGCACCTGGTGCTGGCCGCTGGCCTGAGCCTGGGCGCCTTCGGTCACCGCGCCGAGTTCGCGCACGACATCGTCGATACTCGGTACCGGGCCGGGTACAGTGCTGTCGAGTGCGCGGCGCATCGCTGCGACGTGTTCGGGTGAGGTACCGCAGCATCCGCCGACGATGCGGGCACCGGCGTCACGCGCCATGGTTGCGTAACGCGCCATGATCTCGGGTGTGCCGTTGTAGTGAATTTCACCGTCGATGAATTCCGGTATACCGCAATTGGCTTTGGCCACGAGCACGGCAGCTCCCGCATCGGCAGGTTTACCGGCCTGCATGTTCAGAATGGTCGCCACCACCTCGGCTGCGCCGATGCCGCAATTGGTGCCGCAGGCGTGTACGCCGAGCCGCTGGTGCAGCTGCATGACGTCGGCCGCACCCACGCCCATCATCGTGCGGCCGTTGGTGTCGAAGCTCATCGTAAACACGATCGGCAGGCTGGTTTGCTGCGCGCCGCGGATCGCGAGTTCGACCTCTTCCTGCGACGACATGGTTTCGATCCAGATGACGTCGGCGCCGCCCTGCTCCAGCGCGAGTGACTGCTCGGCAAAGGCTGCTTCCGCGTCCGCGTGCTGCAGATCGCCTAGCGGGGCCAGAATTTCACCGGTTGGGCCGATAGAACCGGCGACGACGATATCGCGCTCGCTGCGATCGGCGACTTCGCGCAGTATTCGGGCCGCGGCGATGTTGAGTTCGTCGACGCGGTCATCGGCATTGTGCAGCTTCAGGCGGTAACGGGTGCCGCCGAAACTGTTGGTCAAGATCAGGTCGGAACCGGCGTCGACGAAAGCCTGGTAATGTTGTTCCACGCGTTGCGGAAAATCGGCGTTCCATAGCTCGGGTGCATCGCCGCTTTGCAGGCCCATGCCGAAAAAAGTCGTTCCGGTAGCGCCGTCGGCCAGCAGCACGTCTTTGTCGAGCAACATCTTTTCGAACAGGTTGGCCATGAGAAACGTGGTTTCAGTATTTTACCGGGGGCTGGCTTTATGCCACTCCGACGTCGGTTTGGCAAGACATTATGCTACCTGCCGTTCGGAATCGCCACCGGGCTCATAACCCAGGTTGGGCGCCAGATTGCGTTCCGCCTCCGCCGTGCTCATGTCTGCACGCCGCGCATAGTCGGCCAACTGGTCGCGATCGATCTTGCCGACCGCGAAATAGCGCGCCTGCGGGTGCGAAAAATACCATCCGCTGACCGCCGCTGCCGGCCACATCGCCAGGTTCTCGGTCAGGCTGATACCGGCTGCCGTCTCGACCCCTAGCAGTTGCCACAGCGCGAGTTTCTGCCGGTGATCCGGATTAGCCGGGTAGCCCGGCGCCGGCCGAATGCCGCGATACTGCTCCTTGATCAGCGCGGCATTGTCCAGCGTTTCGTCGCGCGCGTAACCCCAGTCATGCAGGCGAATTCTGCGGTGCAGATACTCGGCGAAGGCTTCCGCCAGGCGATCTGCCAGCGCCTTGGCCAGTATGGCACGGTAGTCATCGTGTTGCGCCTCGTATTCGGCGACCAGCTGGTCGAGGCCGATGCCGGCGGTGACGGCAAAGGCACCGACGTAGTCGGCCACTCCCGACTCGCGCGGGGCGACATAGTCGGCTAAGGCAAGATTGGGCGTCTCGCCCGGGAACAGCCCCTGTTGGCGCAGGCCAACGATACGAGTCATCACGCGGTCGCGCGCCTCGTCGGCATAAATCTCGATGTCGTCGCTCTCGACGCTATTGGCCGGGAACAGACCGAACACGGCGTTGGCGGATACGGCACCGCTATCGATCCAGTCGGCCAGCATGTCGTTGGCGTCGGCGAACAGTTGGCGCGCCTGTTCGCCGTAAACTTCGTGCTCGAGTACGCGAGGGTACCTGGCACGCAATTCCCAGGTTGCGAAAAACGGGGTCCAGTCGATAAATTCGAGCAACTGTTCGAGCGGAAAGCCGGTTAATTGCTGAATGCCAATCGCCGACGGTACCGGCGGGGAATAGTTAGACCAGCTGGTTGCAAGACGGTTGGCGCGTGCCGCTGCGAGGCCGAGAAATTCGCGTTGTTCAAGGCGTGCGCGGTAGCGTTCGCGGAAATGACCGTATTCCCGTTCGATGTCGTCGGTGAAGTCCTGGCGCTGTGCCGGTGCCAGCAGTCGGCTCGCGACCGAGACACAGCGAGACGCATCGGGCACGTAGACTACCGGTGCCGCATATTGCGGGTCGATTTTGACCGCGGTATGCATTTTCGACGTGGTCGCACCGCCGATCAGCAGGGGCGTATCGAATTGCTGGCGCTGCAGTTCACGCGCGACGTGGCTCATTTCTTCCAGTGACGGCGTGATCAGCCCGGAGATTCCGATCAGGTCGACCTGCTGCGCTTTGGCGGTGGCGAGGATTTTTTCCGCCGTTACCATGACCCCTAGATCTATGATTTCGTAGCCGTTACACTGCAGTACCACGCCGACGATGTTCTTGCCAATGTCGTGCACGTCGCCCTTGGCAGTGGCCAGCAGGATTTTACCGGCACTCGTGCCGCCGACCCGCTCTGCCTGCATCATCGGTTCCAGCCAGGCGACTGCTTTTTTCATCACGCGCGCCGACTTGACGACCTGCGGCAGGAACATCTTGCCCTCGCCGAACAGGTCGCCGACGATGTTCATGCCGTCCATCAGCGGCCCTTCGATCAGATCCAGCGGTTTCTCCACCAGCGCCATGGCCTCGGCCGTATCGGCTTCGATGTGGTCGGCGATACCCTTGACCAGCGCGTGCCGCAGGCGCTCGAATACAGGCCACTGGCGCCAGCCTTCCGATTTTTCCTGCGCGCTATCCGATTGCGTACGGTAGCTCTCGGCGAGCGCCAGCAGGCGTTCGCTAGCGCCGGCGTCGCGGTTCAGTACGACGTCTTCGACCGCGTTGCGCAGCGGCGCCGGTATCTCGTCGTAGATCGCGAGCTGCCCCGCATTGACGATGCCCATGTCAAGCCCGGCCTGAATCGCATGGTAGAGAAATACCGCATGCATGGCTTCGCGAACCGGGTTGTTGCCGCGAAACGAAAACGACAGGTTGGACAGGCCGCCGGAAACGAGGGCGCCCGGCAGGTTTTGTTTGATCACTCGTGTTGCCTCGATAAAGGCGATGCCGAAATGATCGTGCTCCGGCATGCCGGTGGCGAGAGCGAAGATGTTCGGATCGAAAATGATGTCGGCAGCATCGAAACCGAGCCGTTCGACGAGGATGCGATAGGCGCGCTGGCAGATTTCGAAGCGCCGCTCGACGCTGTCTGCCTGGCCGGCTTCGTCGAAGGCCATGACAACGACCGCCGCTCCGTAGCGCTGGCACAGGCGCGCCTGGCGAATGAATTCCTCCTCGCCTGCCTTGAGGCTGATCGAGTTGACCACCGCTTTGCCCTGTACGTTCTGCAGACCGGCTTCGATGACGTCCCAGCGCGACGAGTCGATCATGACGGGCACCCGCGCGATATCCGGTTCGGATGCCAGCAGGCGCAGGAAGTGGCGCATTTCAGCGACCGAATCGAGCAGACCTTCGTCCATGTTGATGTCGATAATCTGCGCACCGTTTTCGACCTGTTGGCGCGCAACGCCCAGCGCGGCGTCGTAATCCTTTTCCAGGATCAGGCGCTTGAATACCGTGGAGCCGGTCACGTTGCTGCGCTCGCCGACGTTGACGAACAGCGAGTCGTTATCGATGGTCATGGCTTCCAGGCCGGAAAGGCGACAGCCGCGCGCTGTTGGTTGCGGTCGACGGGGTTCGAGGCCGTCGATTCGCTGACGCATGGCGCTTGTGTGTTCGGGGCTGGTGCCGCAGCATCCACCAACGATGTTGACCAGGCCGGCCTCGGCCCATTCGCCGATATGTCCGGCCATTTCTTCGGCGGTGGCGTCGTATCCACCAAATTCGTTCGGCAGGCCGGCATTCGGATGCGCACTGACATAACAGTCGACCAGCCCGGCTAGCGACTCGATGTATTGCCGCAGCTCGGTCGGCCCGAGGGCGCAGTTCAAACCGATAGACAATGGCTTCGCGTGCCGCAACGAGTACCAGAAGGCTTCCGCCGTCTGCCCCGACAGCGTGCGCCCGGAAGCATCGGTAATGGTACCGGACAGCATCACCGGCAGACGCTGTCCGCTTTCGTCGAACAGTGTCTCGAGCGCGAACACCGCGGCCCGTGCGTTGAGCGTATCAAATACGGTTTCGACCAGTATCAGGTCGACACCGCCGCTGATCAGCCCGTGTGCCGCCTCGGTGTAGGCTTTCACCAGAGTTTCGAAGTCGACGCTGCGAGCGGCCGGATCGCGCACGTCGGGCGACAGGCTGGCGGTGCGATTGGTCGGGCCAAGCACGCCGGCAACCCAACGCGGTTGCGCCGGGTTGTTCGCATTGAAACAATCGGCAGCGGCGCGCGCGATACGCGCCGAGGCCTGGTTGAATTCGTACGCCAGTTCCGCCATGCCGTAGTCGGCGAGCGCAATCGCGTTCGAGTTGAAGCTGTTGGTCTCGATAATATCGGCGCCGGCTTCGAGGTAAGCCTCGTGAATGCTGCGAATCATCTGCGGCTGCGTCAGCGTCAGCAGGTCGTTATGGCCGCGCAGCTCGCAGTGCCAATTGGCGAAACGGTCGCCGCGGTAGTCGGATTCGCCGGGATTTTGCGCCTGGATCACGGTGCCCATGGCGCCGTCGAGCAGAAGAATGCGTTGGCTCAGGGCCTGTTCGATATCGTGGTTGGTCTTTTTCATTTGACTTGTCGAATTATTTAATTAATATATAAACATATCTTTATATCATAATGCAAACAGAATGCAAAATCTGGATACCCTATTAGCCGGATTGCGTGCCGCGGGTGAACACACGCGACTGCGAATACTGGCCCTGTGTGCACGCGGAGAGCTCAGCGTTTCCGAGCTGGTGCAGATTCTCGGCCAAAGCCAACCGCGGGTATCGCGGCATCTGAAACTTCTGGTCGAAGCGGGTTTGCTGGAACGTATCCCAGAAGGCGCGCAGGTCTTTTTCCGGCTTGCCCACGAAGACTCCGCCGCGCGCCTGGCGCGCGCTCTGGTCGAACTGTTGCCGGTGGCCGATGCCGTGCTCAGCCGGGATTTTTCACGCCTCGATCAGGTGCGTGATGCGCGCGCGAAAAAAGCCCAGGATTATTTCGGACGCGTGGCCGACTCCTGGGACTCGATTCGTTCGCTGTACGTGCCGCAGCGCGAGTTCGAAGACAAGCTGCTCGAAATCGTCGGTGACGAAGCCGTCTATGAATTGCTCGATATCGGTACCGGCACCGGCCGTATCCTGGAGATTCTAAGCCCGCGCGTACATCGCGGCATCGGCATCGATTTGAGCAACGACATGTTAACCGTGGCGCGTAGCAACCTCGAACGCAGCGGATATATCAATGTGCACGTGCGCAAGGGCGATATGTACTGCCTGCCGATCGACGATGCCAGCGTCGATCTGGCCATCGTGCATATGGTGTTGCATTACAGCGACGATCCGCTCGAGGTCATCCGCGAGGCGGCGCGAGTGCTGCGCCCGGGCGGGCGTCTGATCGTGATTGATTTTGCCGCGCATACGCTGGAGAAGCTGCGTAGCGAGTTCAATCATCATCGACTCGGTTTTTCCGATAACGAAATTCGCAAGTGCTTTAACGCCGCGCATTTGAAATCCGAGTCAGCGGTCGAAAACCTGGTTGGTGATCCCCTGACGGTCAGTTTCTGGCAGGCTCGCAAGGCGGCCGGCGTGCAGGCCTTGAGACCGGCCCGGGCGTCGTCAGGATGACCGCCATGACAGCATCCAGGGTCAGCTTTTCGTACGAGTTTTTTCCACCGCGCACGCCGCAGATGGAACACCGACTGTGGCGTGCCAGCGGCCAGCTCGAGCGCCTGCAGCCAGTGTTCTTTTCGATGACCTACGGCGCGCTCGGCAGCGCGCAGCAGGGCAGTATCGATAGCGCGCTCGCGCTGCAGCGGGAGTCGCCGGTCACGATTGCTGCACACCTGACCTGCGCCGATGCCACCGCGGCCGAGGTGCTCGCGGTTGCGCGCAAGTTCAGGGATGCCGGCATTCGACGCCTGGTCGCGCTGCGTGGCGATGCGGTTTCGGTTGCCGGCGCGGATCCGGTTTACGCTTTCGCTTCGGCCGTCGAACTGGTGAGCGCGTTGCGCGAACTCGATGATTTCGACATTAGTGTTGCCGCCTACCCGGAAGTCCATCCACAGGCGAAAAGCGAAATCGCAGATTTGCAGCATTTGCGACGCAAACTCGATGCCGGCGCTCAGCGCGCAATCACGCAGTATTTTTTCGATGCCGATTGTTACCTGCGCTTTCGCGATCGTGCCGCGGCCATCGGTATCGACAAGCCGCTGGTGCCGGGTATCTTGCCGATTCACAATATCGACCGGGTGATTGCGTTCAGCCAGCGTTGTGGTGCGTCGGTGCCGCGTCACTACGCCGACCGCTTTGCGCGCCTGGGTGCCAATGAGGCGGCGCGCTATCAGCTGGCGCTGGAGCTGGCGGTAGCCCTGTGCGAGCGGCTGATTGACGAGGGCGTCGACCAGATCCACCTGTACACGCTGAATCAGACCGACCTGTGCCTCGATATCAGCCTGGCGCTGGGCGCTTCGATAAATACGCCGCGGATTTGCCCGGCGGCCTAGCGGGCTATTTCGGCTAGTAACTTCTTTCGACAGCGTAGTCGGCGATGAACAACAGCGCCTGTTTGAAGTCACTGCTGGCGAGATCGGCGATGGCTTTCTTTGCGCGTTCGGCATGATCCTGTGCACGATCGATCGTGTACTGCAGTGCACCGGTATCCCGGATCGCCTGGTTAATATCGTCGAAACGATCGGCGGAGCCGTTTTTGATTGCTGACCGGATCATTTCGCGTAACCGCTCGTCGCCGTTTTCCATCGCGTGAATCAGCGGCAGGGTCGGTTTACCTTCGGCCAGGTCGTCGCCGACATTTTTTCCGAGTTCATCGCTCTCGGCGGTGTAATCGAGGGCATCATCGATCAGCTGGAAGGCGATACCGAGATGCTTGCCGTATTCCTGCAGGGATTGTTGTTGTGGCTCGGCGGCCATTGCCAGCATCGTGCCGATACGACCCGCGGCCTCGAACAGACAGGCCGTCTTGGCGTAGATGACCTCGTCGTACCTGGCTTCGGTGGTATCGGGATCGCGGATGTTGAGCAGTTGCAGGACTTCGCCCTGGGCGATGGTATTGGTGGTGTTGGCAAGCAAATCCATGATTTCCATCGACTGCGCCCGCACCATCATCTGAAACGCGCGCGAGTAAAGGTAATCGCCAACCAGCACCGCGGCCTCGTTGCCCCAGATAGCGCTCGCGGTCTGCTGGCCACGGCGCATGTCCGAATCGTCGACGACGTCGTCGTGCAGCAGCGTGGCAGTGTGGATGAATTCGACCACGGCGGCGAGCAGCGCGTCGTTTTCACCGTCATAACCGCAGGCGCGCGCGCTCAGCATTACCAGCATCGGACGCAGGCGTTTGCCGCCGCCCAAAATAATATGCTGGCTGAGCTGGTTGATCAGCACCACGTCGGAGGCGAGGTTGTCGGTGATCAACTGGTTTACCCGCTGCATGCCGCTATCGGTGAGGGACTTCAAATCCTCCAGCGTGAAAGAGCGGGTCGATGTTACTGCGGCTTCGGACATAGTGCGGAGTATCGCAAAGACACCGTCGGCGATCTAGCGCTGACCGGTAAAATTATTCGAGCGACTGATAGTAGTCGATCAGGATTTTAGCCACTTCCGGGCGCGAAAATTCCTCCGGCGGCGCAATGCCTTCGCTCAGCATTTCGCGTACCCGGGTACCCGACAGCAGTACGAAATCTTCCTTGCTGTGATCCGGTGCCTCGTTCATCATGACCACGCGGTTCAGTTTCTTTGACCAGGCGGTGTGATCGGCACGAAAGATTTCGATTTCGAGCGCATCGTCCGGCACTTCTTCGTCGAAGATGGTCTGTGCGTCGAAAGCGCCGTAGTAATCGCCGACGCCGGCATGATCACGGCCGATGATGAAATGGCTGGCGCCCATGTTCTGGCGAAAATAGGCGTGTAACACGGCTTCGCGCGGGCCGGCGTAAAGCATGTCGAAGCCGTAGCCGGTGACGATCGCACTGTTTTCCGGGAAGTACAGGTCGACCATGGTGCGGATTGCGTTATCGCGCACGTCTGCGGGGATATCGCCGGGTTTCAACTTGCCCAGCAGCATGTGAATCACGAGCCCGTCGCAGTCGAGTCGCTGCATCGCCATGTGGCACAGTTCTTCGTGCGCCAGGTGCATCGGGTTGCGCGTCTGGAATGCGACCACGCGCTTCCAGCCGCGCTGTTCGATTTCTTCACGAATCTCTACCGCGGTGCGGAAGGTATCCGGGAACTCGGTTTCGAAATAGCTGAAATTTAGCACCTGGATCGGGCCGCTGACGGCGTATCGGCCGTGGCCGTTGAAGGCCGCGACTCCGGGATGCACGCTGTCGGTGGTGCGGTACACCTTTTCGGTCATGAGCACCATTTGTTCGTCGTTGACGTATTCGATCGCATCCACCTGTTGAATCGCGAGCACCGGATTACCGACCACGTTGGGATCGCGCAGCGCGATGCGCTCGGCGCCTTCGAGTTCCGCCACCGAATCCACCAGGTTCAGAATCGGTACCGGGAAAAAGCTGCCGTCGCTCATGCGCATGTTTTCGGCACAGCCGAGCGCATCGGCCAGATTCATATAACCTTTGAGCGGGGTGAAGTAACCACCGCCCAGCATCACCGCGTTGGCGGCGGCGGCAGAACTGACTTCCACCGACGGCAGTTTCTCGGCTTCTTCGATCAGTTGTTTGCGTTCGTCTTCGTCGTATACGTATAGCGGAACGAGGTGATCCGAACCGATGGGTTTTGTCATGTCGATTCCCTGGAAACTGGTTGGAAAACCAATGTATCGATTGCCGTCGCTAATCGCAATCGAATCTCGTTTTGCGTACATAGACAGGCTTTATCCCGTTTACGATTATCGTCGCGGCAACCCGCAGCCCAGCAGATGAGGCGGCTTCATCGCGGTGAGTATCGGGACATGGACAGATGACGAGAGAAAACGGGATCCGACCGATGTATCATGAGCAGGCCTGTTGCGAACCAAGACTATGAAGGAACGCGAAAAAAGCCAGCTGGCCTGGGCATTTTACGACTGGGCCAATTCCTCGTTTGCCGTCGTCATCATGGCGGGTTTTTTCCCGCTGTTTTTCAAGGAATACTGGGCAGCATCGCTGGAGCGAACCGTTTCGACTTTCTGGCTGGGAGTCGTGAATTCGAGTGCCAGTCTGTTGATCGTTGTGCTGGCGCCCCTGCTCGGTGCCATGGCTGACCACATCGGGCGGCGCAAGACTTTCCTGCTCGCGCTGGCGCTGATCGGAATCGTCATGACCGGATGTCTGAGCCTGGTGCAACAGGGTGAGTGGCAGCTGGCGATTATTTGTTATCTGATCGCGTCTGTGGGTTTCATGGGCGCAAACGTGTTTTACGATGCCTTGCTGATGACCGTAAGCGGAACCGACGGGCAGGAATCGGACCGGGTATCCGCGTTAGGATTTGCGCTGGGTTATCTGGGTGGCGGCCTGTTGTTTGCGCTTTGCGTACTGATGACACAGCAGCCGCAATGGTTCGGCCTTGCCGATTCCGCCATCGCGGTAAAACTGTCCTTCGTCCTGGTGGCGCTATGGTGGGCGTTGTTTTCGCTGCCGATATTGATTGTTGTAAGAGAGCCGCAGGCCACGCGCGAAAGGACGGTTGCGCTCTTTTCGACTGCCGCGGGGCGTATCTGGCAAACCCTGCGGGAATTGAAGCAACTGCGCCAGGCAGTTATTTTTCTGGCGGCCTACTGGCTGTACATCGATGGCGTGGGAACCGTGATTCGTATGGCGATCGATTACGGCATATCGATCGGCTTTAGTTCCGCGCAGCTCATTATTGCCATGCTGATTACGCAGTTCATCGGTTTTCCGGCGACTTTTTTATACGGCCGCGCGACGCGTTATTTCGATGTACGCATCGGAATTTTCTTTGGAATCGCGGTTTATTCGCTGGTTACGGTGTGGGGCTCGTTGATGCAATCGGTGTGGGAGTTTTACCTGCTGGCCGTGGTTATCGGCCTGGTGCAGGGCGGTGTGCAGGCACTCAGCCGCTCGCTGTATTCGCGTCTGATACCGGAACATCGGGCCGCAGAGTTGTACGGTTTTTATAACATGGTGGGCAAGTCGGCCGCGGTCATCGGTCCGGTCATGATGGGCTGGCTGGGTGTGTTAACCGGCAGCCCGCGGGTGGCGATACTGTCGTTGCTAATCCTGTTCCTCGGTGGATTCCTGTTGTTGCTCAGGGTTCGGGTGCCGGCAAAGGCCGAGGCTTAGGCGCTATCGGCTTGCTGTTCGTCGAGGCAGGTTTCCAACGCGCTTGCCAGCTGTTGCTGACGCCACAAGATCGAATCTTTTGCCGAATCGATGCCGGTGATGTCAACGATGGGCAGCTGGTATTTGTACGCCAGGCTTCGCGCCATCGGTGACGGCGGTTCCAGTGTCAACAAACAGCCTGCCGGCTCCTCGCTCAGCCAGTCTTCTAGCCGTTCCAGATCCTTCAAACCGCCGTGGGCCGCGTGCTCATCCTGGATATGGGTGATCTCGAACATCGCCAGATCGCGGTTGAAATGTGCAAGAAATATGTGGTCGGTTAAAAGCCTGAATTGCCTGTTGCGCCAACGCTGCTGCATGCCCTGCCGCCATGCCTCGACCTCGGCCTGCAGTGCCTTGGCGTTGTCCTGGTAGCGCGCATGGTTTGCAGGATCGAGATCGGCCAGCGCCTGCGTGATGATCGTGATACTTTGCTGCAACAGCGTTGGCGAGTACCAGATATGGCCATCATCGTCTTCGAGTCCGAGCGCCGGCAATAATTCGAGCTGCCGAGTTGTGGCGGGCAGAACTTCGGGTACTCGGTTGAAGCCGCTTTCGAAATGTCGGCTGATCCAGATCACCAGCTCGGCCTGTTGCAGTCGGCGCATATGCGACGGCTTGAACGCGAAGTGATGCACCGAGTGCTGCTGATCGATGATCAACTGCGGCTCGCCTACTCCGTTCATCACGGCTGAGGTGATTTCTTGCAGCGGTGCAATCGATGTGACCACGCGCGGTGCGGCCATCACCAGCGCCGGCTGCAGGCATAACAATATAAACAACACTCGCATCGGTTTCATTCGGGACGGGGTGCGATTGATAAATCGATACGTTATAATATAACACTATGTCCGGAAAGCAACGACATCCCGAAATTGCCTTTCGCAAGCACGACCATCGCCGCTGCCAGCGCCAGTTGTTGTCGGCGGCGACCCATTTGTGCGCCGAGCGCAAGTTGAGACTGACTTTACGCCGTCGGCAGGTGCTCGAGATACTGCTCGCCAGCCATCAGCCGATGGGCGCTTACGACATACTCGCCGAGTTGAATCGGAGCGATGACAAGGAGCGTGTTGCTCCGCCGATCGTTTACCGTGCGCTCGAGTTTCTGCTGGGCGAGGGATTGATTCACCGCATCGAGAGCCGCAACGCGTTCATATCCTGTATTCACCCTGGGCATCACCGCGGCGCGCAGTTCCTGATTTGCCGGGACTGCGACCGCGTGGCGGAACTCGAAAGCAACGATAGTGGCCTGTTGGCCGAGGCCGACAGTCTCGGTTTCGCGGTCGATCATTCCGTGGTCGAGATAACCGGCGTTTGCGCGGAATGTCAGAAACATGACCGCTGAATCGTTATTACGGGCGCATGATGTCAGCTATGCTGTCGGCGGGCGCGTAATTCTCGATCATGTTAGCTTTGAACTGCGGGCGGCGCAGATTACGACCATCATTGGCCCCAACGGCGCTGGCAAGTCGACGCTGGTCAACATCGTGACCGGCCTGGTTAGCGGCTACGATGGCCGTATCGAGCGCCCAGCAGACCTGCGTATCGGTTATCTGCCGCAAAAGGTTTATGTCAACACGCTGATGCCGTTGACGGTAGAGCGCCTGCTGCAACTCACCCACGCAGCCAGCAAAGATGAAATAGACGACGCGTTGGCGCAAACCGGGGTAGGTTATCTCAGAGGTCGACAGGTGCGCTCGCTGTCCGAGGGTGAATTGAAGCGCGTGTTACTGGCGCGTACCACGCTCGGCAAACCGGACCTGATCGTACTCGATGAACCGACTTCGGGCGTCGACATCACCGGTGAAATCAGGATGTACGAATTGATCGGCGAACTGCGCTCGCGCCTGCAGTGCGCGGTGTTGCTGGTGTCGCATGACCTGCATCTGGTCATGTCGCAAACCGATCAGGTCTTGTGTCTGAACCAGCATCTGTGCTGCTCGGGCCTGCCGGAATCGGTCAGTCAGCATCCGGAATACCTGGCACTGTTCGGCCAACAGGCGGCGGATTCGATCGCGATCTATACGCACCATCACGATCATGTTCACGACGTCTCCGGCGAGCACGCGGGGCACCGGCATGACTGAATGGCTGGATGACTTCCTGATACGTAGTTTGCTCGCGGGCCTGATCATGGTCGCGATCGCGGCGCCGATGGGTTGCCTGATGGTTTGGCAGCGACTGGCCTTCCTCAGCGATACCCTCGGTCATGCCGCCGTTTTTGGCGTTGGCCTCGGCTTGATGCTGCAGCTGATGCCGATCTTCGGTGTGCTTGCGGTGGCGTTGCTGATTGTCTATTCGTTGAGCCGGGTCAGCAGTTTCAATACCGCCCTGTCGGAAACCACGCTGGCGATTATTTCGCACACCGGTCTTGCCGGCGGCATCATCCTCGTCGGCCTGCTGCCGGCAGGCACGGTCAACCTCGAGGGCATTCTTTTCGGCGATCTGCTGGCGACCACGCCGGACGATCTGTTGAGCCTTTTGCTGACCACGGCGGTTTTACTGGTCATTCTGTTGCAGCACTGGCGTGCTTTCGTCGCGGTATCGGTCAGCCGCGAAATCGCCCAGGCCGAGGGTATCGAGGTGCGTAAGGTTCAGTTCCTGATGTATACCTTGATCGCGTTGCTGGTGGCGGTGATGATGAAGGTCATGGGTGTATTGCTGATCGCGGCCATGCTGGTGATTCCGACCACCAGCGCGCGGCTGTTCAGCAGCAGTCCGGAACAAATGGTTTCGATCAGCGCGCTTTATGGCCTCGGCTCACTCGCCGGTGGCCTCACCAGTTCGTACCACTTCGACTGGCAGACCGGTCCGGCGATCGTCGTATGCGCCACCGCGCTGCTGCTGATCACGCTCGCTGCCAGGCGCCTGATTAAACTTGCCCCCGATTAATTCCTGTTCCGAGTAAAGTCTGTAATCGTGCAGTTGAACGATATGCCGACTGGATCAGATGCGGCGCTGCGGGCCCTCCGGCATCGCATCCGCCGCGCGTATACTCGGAGACTGCAGCAAGCCGGGATCTTCCAGGTAGGCCAGCAGGAATTCCATCGCGTCGAAACCCCAGAAGATTTCGTTGTCGACGATGAAACTGGGCACACCGAACAGTCCTCGCTCGATTGCGCTTTCGGTATTGGATCGGAGTTTCGCCTTGACTTCGGCTGCGCCGATCAGGCTTTCGCCATCGGTCACACCCAGCTCGTCGAGCAGTGCCTGCCAGTGCCCCGGATTGTCGGCAGATCGGCCCTCGGCCCAGACGAATCGAAACAACCGTTGCACCAGTGCCAGATCGTTGCCGAGAGCAATGCACAGGCGCAGCAGCTTCAGCGGGTTGAACGGGTGCTCCGGTGGCAGCGTTAACGCGATGCCGTTACGTTCGGCGAGCCAGGCGACATGGCGGAAGGTGAAGCGGCGCATCGGCTCGATCTCGGCCGGTCCCAGGGTTTTCCAGTGCTGCAATATACCGCCGAAAAGCACCGGTCTGGGTTGCAGTTCCACGCTGTCGGGCAGCCGCTCCAGGCTTTCGCTGGCAAGGTAGGCGAACGGAGAGATAAAATCAAAATACCAGTCGATCTTGTTCAAGGTTTCAGTCCCGGGTTGGTGCCAGTCACATGATAGCAAATCCCGCTCGCGGACGGCCTTTTACCGGCCCATTCGGGAATCACGTATTATTTTGAGAATCAATTGGTTAAAGGCATTGACGCCCACCCTTCCAGCGGCTAGAATTCGCCACCTTTTTTCAGTATTGCATTCGGAGTAACACATGTACGCTGTCATCGCCACCGGCGGAAAACAGTACAAGGTAACCAAGGGTGAAACCCTGCGCGTGGAAAAGATCAGCGGCGACGAGGGTTCGACCGTCAAGCTCGACCAGGTGTTGATGGTGGCCGACGGCGACAAGGTTTCCGTGGGTACTCCCGTGCTCGACAAGGCGACCGTCACCGCCAAGATCAAGGCGCATGGCCGCGGCGACAAGGTGGAAATCATCAAGTTCCGCCGGCGCAAGCACTCGCGCAGCCAGATGGGTCACCGTCAAAGCTACACGGAAATTGAAGTCACCGATATCAAGGCATAGGTTTTAGGCAATGGCACACAAAAAAGCGGCGGGCTCTACCCGCAACGGACGCGATTCGGAAAGCAAGCGCCTCGGCGTGAAGAAGTTCGGCGGTGAAGTGGTGGTTCCGGGCAATATCATCGTGCGCCAGCGCGGCACCAAGTTCCACGCCGGTGACAATGTCGGCTGCGGCAAGGACCACACCCTCTACGCAACCGCGCCAGGCAAGGTCGAATTCCGGGTCAAGGGGCGCCACAACCGAACCTTCGTCAGCGTCGTCAGCTAAGGCGCCGAGCGCAGAGCGAATCGAATAAGCCCCGCACCCGCGGGGCTTTTTTATTGGTATGATCCGGCGATGAAATTTATCGATGAAGCCAACATTTTCGTCAAGGCCGGCGATGGCGGTAACGGCATCGTCAGTTTCCGTCGCGAAAAATACATTCCGATGGGAGGACCCGATGGCGGCGACGGCGGTGATGGTGGCTCGGTATACGTCGTCGGTTCGAAGGATTTGAACACACTGTCGGATTTTCGCCATACGCGCCGCTTTGTCGCCAAACGCGGCGCCAATGGCCAGGGCAACAACCGCACAGGCGCCAAGGGTGAGGATATCGTCATCGAGGTGCCGCTCGGCACGATGATTACGACGCTGGATCACGGTGAACTGATCGCGGACGTCAAGTCGGAATCGGAACCGGTTTTGATCGCGCGTGGAGGTTTTCACGGGCTCGGCAATACACGTTACAAGAGTTCGACCAATCGAGCGCCACGCCAGTGCAGCCCCGGCAGTCCCGGCGAACAGTTCGACCTGAAGCTCGAGCTCAAGGTGATCGCCGATGTCGGCCTGCTCGGCATGCCCAATGCCGGCAAGTCGACCTTGATCCGCGCGGTTTCGGCGGCGCGGCCCAAGGTTGCCGACTACCCGTTCACGACGCTGCATCCGAATCTCGGCGTCGTCAGCGTGGCCAAACATCGCAGCTTCGTCGTCGCCGATATTCCCGGCCTGATCGAGGGCGCGGCCGATGGCATCGGCCTGGGAATCCGTTTTCTTAAACATTTGCAGCGAACCCGGTTGTTGCTGCATATTATCGACGTCATGCCCGATGACGGCGCCGATAGCGCGGTCGAGTCGGCACAAAAGATACTGGCCGAGCTGAAGCGTTACGATGAATCCCTGTATGCCAAGCCGCGCTGGCTGGTGTTGAACAAGATCGATCTGGTGGCTGAAGACGAACGCGAGACCCTGGCTGATGAAATTTGCACCGGGCTTGACTGGAACGGTCCGCTATACGTGATCAGTGCGATCAATAAAATGGGAGTCGAGCCATTGTGCCATGACATCATGAATTTTCTCGAAGCCAATGAATCGCTATAAAAAAGTTGTCGTCAAAATCGGTTCGGCGCTGATCACCGACAGTGGCAAGGGCCTCGATCGTGGGATGATTACGACCTGGGCCGAACAGATGGCGCAGCTGCGCGCCGCTGGCGTTGATGTCGTGCTGGTATCCTCGGGATCGATTGCCGAAGGTATTACCCGTCTCGGCCTGAAGTCGCGGCCGAAAAATATTTCCGAACTGCAGGCGACCGCGGCGGTCGGACAGATGGGCCTGGTGCAGGCCTACGAAGCCTGTTTCCAGGCACACGGCCTGCACAGCGCGCAAATTCTGCTGACCCATGCCGACCTGTCCAATCGGCGACGTTACCTGAACGCGCGCACGACGTTGCGCACCTTGCTCGAGTACGGCACCGTGCCGGTGGTCAACGAAAACGACAGCGTCTCCAACGAGGAAATTCGTTTCGGTGATAACGATACGCTCGGTGCGCTAGTCGCCAACCTGATCGAGGCCGATTTATTGATCATCCTGACCGATCAGCCCGGGCTGTTCGACGCCAATCCGGTCGATAATCCCGAGGCGAAACTGATCGAGCGCGCCGACGCGCGCGATCCGAAACTGGCCGCATACGCGGGACCGAGCAGCGGCGCGCTCGGCCGTGGCGGCATGCAGACCAAGGTCAGCGCGGCGCAACTCGCGGCGCGCTCCGGCACGCATACGGTGATCGCTTGCGGCAAGCTGGAAAACGTCATAACGCGCCTGGTACAGGGCGAGGCGTTGGGCAGTTTTCTCGAAGCCAGCGAGGGACACCTGGCGGCACGCAAGCAATGGCTCGCCGGGCACATGCGCTGCGTCGGCGAACTCTGCCTCGACGACGGTGCCGTCAACGTGCTGCTTAATCGCAATGCTTCGCTGTTACCGATCGGGGTTAAAGCCGTCAAGGGCGTATTTAATCGCGGCGAAGTGGTCGCCTGTCTTGCGCCCGACGGCAGCGAGATCGCGCGCGGACTGGTCAATTACCCGTCCGACGAATGCAAGCAGATCATCGGCAAGGATAGCCGGCAAATACCTGAAATACTCGGCTACCAGGACGACCCGGAACTGATCAACCGTGAAAACCTGATACTGACGAAGACGTAAACGTTGGGAAAACGAGCCATTGCCTTTGCTGCGAGCAGCAGCCGCCGATCGATCAACAAGCAGCTGGTCACCTATGCCTGCGGATTACTCGGGGATGTCGAGGTCGAGATTCTCGATCTGAACGACTACGAGCTGCCGCTGTTCAGTGTCGACCGCGAAGACGAGCTGGGTCAGCCCGAACTCGCGCGCGCCTTTCTGCAAAAAATCACCGATGCCGACGGCATTATTATCTCCTTCGCCGAGCACAACGGCGCCTATAGCGCCGCCTACAAGAATCTCTACGACTGGGTTTCACGCATACAGCCGAAGGTGTACCAGGGCAAGCCGATGGTGTTGCTGTCGACTTCGCCCGGTGGGCGCGGCGGCAAATCGGTGATGGAGCTCGCGCTGGCGCAGATTCCACGCTTCGGTGGCGAGGTGCGCGCAAGCGTATCGCTACCGTCATTCCACGATAATTTCGATAGCGATGGCGGCCGGGTCAGCGACCCGGCGCTGGCGCTCGAGGTGCAGGCAGCGGTCAGACGCCTGTTTGACGAGTGAGCGGGCGCGCCACTGCCTTGTTCATTCCTCACGGCGGCGGGCCGTTGCCGCTGTTGCAGGATCCGGGCCATGCCGGCATGAACCGGTTTCTGCGTGCATGGCCGGCGAGCATCGAGCGACCGGAGGCGATCGTCGTTGTCAGTGCGCACTGGGAAGAAGCGGTTGTCTCTATCACGGCGGCGCCGGCACCGGGCCTGCTGTTCGACTACTATGGCTTTCCGCCCGAGACTTACGAGTATCGGTACCCGGCACCGGGAAATCCCGGGCTTGCCGAGCGCGTGCAGGGAATGCTGAAGCAGTCCGCAATCGAAGTGCGTCTGGAGCCTGAACGGGATTTCGATCACGGCCTGTTCGTGCCGCTGATGCTGATGTATCCCGAGGCCGATATTCCCTGTCTGCAGGTTTCGCTCGACGCCAGTCTCGACCCGGCTGTTCACGTCCGCATCGGTCAGGCGCTCGCCGGGCTCAGGGCAGAAAACCTGCTGATCCTGGGTTCGGGCTTTTCGTTTCACAATGTGCAGGCGTTGATGAGTAAAAACGACGACTCGATCGACCCGCGTAACCAGGCCTTCGAGTCCTGGCTGGCTGAAACGCTGAGCGATGCCGAACTCGACGAAGGCGAACGTGAACGGCGATTGATCGACTGGCTGCAGGCACCGCATGCGCGTTATTGCCATCCGCGCGAGGAGCATTTACTGCCGTTGCAGGTTTGTTACGGTTTTGCCCGGGGAGTTGCGAAAACGGTATTCCAGGAACCGGTTGCCGGTTTCATTGCCAGCGCTTACGAATGGCGCCTGTAACCGGCTAGTAAGTATCCTGCTGCGCCAGATCGGCCGCCTGCACCGGTACCAGCGCGGTTTCGCTGCGCTCGATCCGGCGTTCGCGATACCAGATATAGAGGCTGCTTGAAACCAGGATGGAAATGCCGACGATTGTCGTTGGTCCCGGTACTTCGTTCCAGAACAGGTAACCGAATACCACTGCCCAGAGAATATAGGTAAATTCGAAGGGCGCAATAGCGCTTGCCTCGGACGAGCAGTATGCCTTCGACAGACAGTAAAAACCAACTGCGGCAATGCCGCCAATCAGCAGCATCAGAACGAAGTCGATATCCGTCGGCATGACCCATTCTCGGCCGAAGAAAGCCAGCGACGGGTGATCCGACGTAACCGCGATCAAACCGCTGAGCAACAACAGGCTGAGGATACCGCTGGCGACGGTAAAGATCAGGATTGCGTTGAATGCAATGGACAGCGGATGATCATGATCGCCGAGAAAGCGGGTCAGGATGGTTTGCGAGGCATAGGTGATCGCGGCGATGAAGGCGAAGACTACCGCCAGCGAATTGAATTCACCGCTGGGTGACAGAATGATCAGCACACCCGCGAAACCGACCACCACCGCGCTCCAGCGACGAATGCCGACCTTCTCGCGCAGGATCAGCGCCGACATCGCGGTGACAAAAAGCGGCATCGTGAAGGTAATCGACACGACTTCTGCCAGCGGCATGGCCGCCACCGCGAGGTAGTAACTGGTGTAGGACAGGAATCCTAGCAGACCTCTCGCGAGCATAATTTTTGGCCGCTTCGACTTCAGCGTTATGCGCTCGCGCGTTACCCGGAAAAAAATCATAAACAGGCCGAGCGCGATCAGGCCGCGCGCAAATACGATCTGCAGCACCGAGTAATGGCTGCTGAAATGCTTGATGATGATGTCCTGGATCGAAAACAGGAAAAGGCCGAACACGAGGATGATTGCCCCGCTCGTCGCATCGAAAGTAGTAATCGCGGTTTTGGCCCGCATCGACTCCTGAACCTGGTGATTTTCGGTGCGAGTCTAGAGCCTCCTCGCTATTTGAAAAGTGAATTTTTGCGGTTAGTATTATCGAAATTCTCGATTGGCCTATCTGCCGGGAGAACCGGGTGAAAATCGATCACATTCGTACCTTTCTGGAAATTTCCAATTGCGGCAACTTTAATCGTGCCGCGGAAAACCTCAATGTCACCCAGTCGACCGTCAGTGCACGCGTCAAGGCGATGGAAGACCGCTTCGGTCGGGTCCTGTTCAAGCGCGGTCACTCGGGCGTAGAACTGACTTCGGCGGGTCAGCATTTTCGCCAGTACGCACTCAATATCCAGCGTCTGTGGCAGCAGGCACAGCAGCGCATCTCGCTACCGGAAAGTTTCAGTCATGGCATAGGCCTCGGCTCGCAGGTCAGCCTGTGGGACAGCCTGATCCTGAAGTGGATTCCGTGGATGCGGAAGAACGCCAAACGCGTAGCCATTCACGTCGAGGCGGATTACTCGCCGAGCCTGATGCGGCAGTTATCCGACGGCTTGCTGGACATCGGCGTCATGTACAATCCACGGCAGACACCCGGGCTCATGATCGAGGACTTGCTCGAGGAAACCCTGGTACTGGTTGCCACCGACCAGCGAGAGGTGCGCGATGGCTGGGTCGAAGACTATGTCTTCGTCGACTGGGGCGAGGAATTTCGCCGGCGCCACGGCGAAGCGTTTCCAGACATGGATACGCCGGCGATTTCTGTCGGACTTGGTTCCCTCGGCCTTGAGTACATCCTGCAAAACGGCGGCTCGGGTTATTTTCCGATGCGCGTGGTTCAGCCTCACCTCGACAGCGGCAAGCTATTCCTGGTCGAGGGCGGCCCGGAGATGCAGCGCCCGGCCTATGTGGTCTATCCGGAGTTCGCGCGCAACCAGGAAACGCTGGATCTCGCCTTGAACGGCCTGCGCGAAATCGCAAGCCAGTGGGAACATCGTTGAGTATATGGATGTCATCCCCGCGAAAGCGACCGCGCAGCGGTCGTCCCGGAAAATACGCAGCAATTATGCGGGACCTCAAAATGGCCCGAGGTAGTAATCGTCGGCATTTCAGGAGATCCCCGCTTTCGCGGGGATGACCTGAAAGCTAGAGCTCAATCATTTCAAAGTCTTCCTTGCCCATGCCGCAGTCCGGGCACTGCCAGTCGTCGGGCACGTCTTCCCAGCGTGTGCCGGGCGCGATGCCGTCTTCCGGCCAGCCCTCGGCTTCGTCGTAAATAAATCCGCATACGATGCATTCCCAGCGTTTCATCGAAGACCTCAGTAATTCTGTTTCAATAAGATGTAGTGCTCGGCGACGTAGGCCAGGTACTCGATTTCGCGCTCGGTTAAGCGCCGCTTCTGTACCGCGGGGTTGCCGAGGTAAAGGTAACCGGACTCGAGTGTCTTGCCGGGAGGCACCAGCGAACCGGAACCGACGATGACACGATCCTCGATAACGGCGTTGTCGGTGACGATCGATCCCATGCCGATCAGGCACTGGTTTCCGATACGGCAGCCGTGCAGCAAGGCTTTGTGACCAATGGTCACCTGGCCGCCGATATGCAGCTCGGCGCCATCGGGGCTGTAATCGCCACGATGGGTAACATGCAGCACGCTGCCATCCTGGATATTGGTATCATCGCCGATACGGATGCTATTGATGTCGCCGCGAATCACCGTCAACGGCCACACGGAGCAATTTTCGCCGATGACGACGTCGCCGATGACGACGGCGGTTTCATCGATATAGCTGCCGTTGCCAATGATCGGGGTTTTATCCCGGTAACTGCGAATCATTATTTCGCCCTGCCTCAAGAAACGCGTATAGTAACGATTTTTTCGCGACACGCACCGATTTTTGGTGAAAGCTGAGCAAACAAAAATAGTCGATAAGCTGCCGCAAGCCGGCGCCAGACTGGCGCTTTACGCGCAATTGATACGGTTCGAGAAACCGATCGGATTTTACCTGCTGTTATGGCCTACCCTGTGGGCGCTCGCCGTCTCGGCGGACGGGGCGCCGGACGGCTGGATTCTGTTTGTCTTTGTCGTGGGCGTATTCCTGATGCGCTCGGCAGGTTGCGCCATCAACGATTACGCCGATCGCGACTTCGACCTGAAGGTAAGCCGCACGCGTGAGCGTCCGCTGACCAGCGGCAAAATCAGTACCCGCGAGGCTTTAATGGTGTTCGCGCTGCTGGCGTTGCTGTCCTTTTTACTGGTACTGAGCCTGAACCGCTTTACCATTATGCTGTCTTTTGTCGGCATCGTGCTGGCCGCGTCCTATCCGTACATGAAGCGTTTTCACTACCTGCCGCAGGTGCACCTGGGCGCGGCCTTTGGCTGGGCGGTGCCGATGGCGTTTGCCGCGCAGACCGGAAGCCTGCCGAAGCAGGCCTGGTTGCTGTACGTGGCGACACTGTTATGGGCGGTTGCCTATGATACGATGTACAGCATGGTCGATCGGGAGGACGATCTGAAACTCGGAATCAAGTCCACCGCGATCCTGTTTGGCGAATATGACCGCCTCATGGTTGGCGTATTCCAGCTCATGTTCATGATCGCCTTGATACTGATCGGGCTCGACCTCGGCCTCTCGGGGATTTATTTCGTTGGCCTCGGCGTCGCTGCACTGTTGCTCGGTTTTCAACAATTCCTGATTGCCGACCGCGCGCCGGCGCATTGTTTTATCGCCTTTTTGAACAATCACTGGGTCGGCGCCGCCGTATTCGCCGGTCTCATCGCGCATTACTACCTGTTGTAGCGTTGCGGTTATTCGAGCGAACTCAGTAGCTCGGAAATTTCGCTCGCGAGGTGCCGGATCAGTTTTAAATCCTGCTCGCTGAATACTGCATCGCGCTGGGCCATGCTGCTGAAGTCGAGGCAGCCCCAGGGTTCGCCCTGGAGCGTGATCGGTGCGCCGATGTAGCTTTCCAGTGGCAGTGAGCGATACAGGGGGTGACGCAGAATTTGCGAAGAGTTTTCGATGCAGGTTTCGGCGATTATGCGATGGTTTTCGAATACTTCTCGGCTGAAGCTCTGACCCAGTTCGTATTTTTCACCGGGCACAAAGGCGCCTGAGTTAGACTGTACCGCGACTATCTCGTAATTATTATTTTCGATTCTTGCCAGTACACCCAGTGTCATCGACAAATCGGTGAGTGCCTGGACCAGCAGGGTGTCGACACGATCCTTAAAATGGCTAACCCGCATTAAAATGGCTTACTTCCACCACTCCC
>CP070646.1:1831464-1838872 GCA_020354435.1 Gammaproteobacteria bacterium | reverse complement strand
TTCTCAGTCGGACTTTATTTTTTATAACTTAAGAAAATCAGTTACTTACGACGCCATCCCTTCCCGCTTGTGCCAGTAAACGCCAGTTAATGGCAGTAAATTGGGCACAAAATTGGCACACTAAACCAGATGACCAACTTCGGACAGATTCTACAGATATCGCGAGATCATAACTCATATTTTGACCTTCATTTGATTCAAAGAGTCTGGCTGAGTTGTACTTTACCGGCCCTAGCGATTCGACCATTGTTAGTAGTTCTCTGGTGATACCCATTAATTCTTCGAGCAACTTTGTATCAATCTCGGTAAATCCCTCGTACTCGATCTGGTTGCGTAGATTATGGCATTTGTCCAGCACACGCCATTTTGCATTGTCGAGTCCCACTGTGTGCTGCAGGCACTGAAAAACCAAATAGCGATTATCCGATCGATATCCATGCCAACGCATCGCAGCCAGCGCTAGTGAATGCGCCGCACTGTATGCAGAAAAGAACCTGCCCTCCTCGGATAAACCCTGAACTTCGATGTCTGTCAATCGGGTTTTTGCCGACCTAATCATGCCATCAATCTGGTCCTGGTCCGGAGGTTCTTCTTTGAGGCTTCGCGTTTTTACCAGATTATCTAAATGTTTCAATGTCATCCTCACCCCCCTTTATCCATAATTTTGGTTGTTCCATCACTCGAGTCAAAAAAGCATTTTTCTGTTTAAGCTTTTTCTTAATCTCATGGGTACCATAAATGCTTGGATTTATCTTCCGTCCGAGTGAATGCTCAGCATCTCTAAGTGATTCCATCACCTCGGCATAAGCCAAGTCTTTCGCTATAACCATTAAATCGATATCGCTGGTTGCAGTGTCTTCCGCCTTGGCAATCGAGCCGTAAACAAATGCTGCGATTATTTGCTCATCGAGCTGCTCCACCGCAATTTTAATAACATCGGCAACACCGAAAGTTTTACGCACGATTCCCAACAATTCATCGTAGATCGGGCATTCAGGATTGGCTTGATAATGATGCTGATTGCCAATCTTGGTCATGGTTATAATTCCTGTTGCTTCCATGCGATCCAACTCCCTTTTTATGGTATGTACTCCCATTCCTGTTAGCCGCAAAATCTGTTTGGTGTAGAAACTTTCATCAGGTTTACCATATAACAATCCCAACACCCGTTGTTGCGTCATAGTGAACAAAGCATCGCCTAACCGGCTTTTTGAATTGTTGTTTTGGTTCATAATTTATGAACTATAGTACATAAATTATGAACTTTCAATTCAGAGTTTCTTCGTTCAAGATTCGAAATAAAGTGTTTTCTTTGTGTCCGGAACAGACCAAATCGAAATGGTGCCCAGGGGCAGAATCGAATCTTGCAGGTATATTATTGAATTTATTAGATAATTTTGATTTTACGAGCAGATTGGTACAACACTTATACCAACAATAATTAACGATAATCGGCGTTATAGTGGCATCGGCCAATATATCTATTTTCTTTACATAAAATTGTAAAAGCTGACGCTGATATTTTTCACCTCGGCGGCAGAGAACGACCGAGGCTGTGTGATAACTATCATCTCCTGCGCAGATTTACGGTTTGTCTTTGCCTGTTTTGGAGATGCCCTGGTTAAATCCGATTAGTTGAGCCTGGCTTGTCGGATTTTTTAAAGACGAAGCAACTCACGACTGCATTGCCTCGATCAGTTGTTTCGTTCCGAGGATATTGATTACCCTTTTCAAGTTATAAGCCAGCACATGCAGACTCATCTCCGTGCTTACCCGTTTGATCGTCTTCATCTGGAAGTGTGTCGACCCCATCCAGAACTTGATCGTGCCAAACGGATGCTCCGCAGTTGATCGCCGGACCTTCATCATGTCAGGATTCTGCTCTACCCGAGCCTCCAGTTCATCCAGGATCGGCTCATGCTCCCAGCGACTGATACGGCGCTCTTTGCCCGTCGTGCACTTGGGTTTCAATGGGCAATGCCGACAGGCAGATGACCAGTAACGCCGGATTCGTTTACCGTTTTCCTCGCGCGTAAACCGGTAGATGGCCCGCTCTCCCGCAGGACATTCGTATTCGTCGTCCTCGGAATGGTATTTAAAATCACGCTTGCCAAAGTATCCTTGCGACTGATTCCCTGATGTTTGCGGCTTGGCGACATAGGTTTCTATCCCGACTTCCTCGCAGGTCTTGATCTCTTCACCACTGTAGTAACCCCGGTCCGCCACCACCGTGATCTCGTCTGCCTCCAGAATCGCCTGTGCCTGTAGCGCCATATTCGCCAGCTGGGTACGATCATGACCCTCGTTCGTGACCTCATACGCCAGGATCAAATGGTGTTTACTATCGACCGCCGCCTGTACGTTATAGCCAACCATGCCGGTGCCGCGGCCACTGGTCGCCATGGATCGCGCATCGGGATCGGTTAGCGAGACCTGTCCATCGGGTTGGTCTTGCAGGGTTTGCTGCATCTGGTTGAGATACTTCACTTCCTGCCGGAGCTTGCCCACCTTCTCGCTTAAGCGTTCCTTCTTCAGGCTGGCGGTCGCCAGATCTACCCGATCGGCACTCTCCATTTGCCCCAGGTAGCGTGCGATACTCTCGTCGATTTGCTTCAGCCGGTGCTTGATCTTCGCCGGCGTAAAGTTGCGATTGCGGTTATTGACCGCCTTGAACTTGCTGCCATCGATTGCAACCAACGAGTCGGCAAACAGATCCAGCTTGCGGCACAGCACCACAAACTCCCGGCAGACTCGAGTAATGCCCTGGGTATTATCTCTGCGGAAATCGGCAATCGTTTTGAAGTCGGGCGCGAGCCGCCTTATTAACCACATCAATTCGACGTTACGACCCGCTTCACGCTCGAGCCGTCGAGCCGACTGCACACGATTGAGGTAACCGTAGATAAACAGTTTCAGCATCACCCCAGGATGGTAGGCCGGTCTGCCGGTATCGGCGGGTTCAGTCTTGAAACCCAGTGCCGCGAGATCAAGATCATCGACAAAGACATCGACCACCCTGACCGGGTTTTCTTCCTGGATGTATTCGTCTAATGCTTCGGGGAATAAAGTCGTCTGATAACGCGACTCGCCGACAATGAATCCGCTCATGAAGTGATCCATCTGTGGGAAAGTCTGATTATACCTGCCTCAGGGTTTTCACACAGTCTGGACCCACAGCAGACGTTTTGAACTGCAAAATCAAGAGTTTCCTCCTGCGTCAAACGATCGTTAGTCCCTCGCATCAGAGTTAGCGCGCGAAGTTTGCTTCAAACACCGCGCGCGCCGAAGCATCACGCCACTCTGGCACGATATAGTAATCGGTCACCTGCATGTCAATAAAAAGTCCAGGGCGATCGATTAATGTAAGCGAATCATAGCCACGATTGGCATGGCAAGGTTCCCATTAATTATCGGAGGAAGTCACGGGTTAGCTGGGATGACCATCGATACGATCCGCGAGTGAACCAACTTCAGTCTTAGTGCGTATTAATAAAGGCCAACGATAATTTTTGTTAAGCGGAGATTTAATTCGCCTTTAACAACGCTACTCATAATGTAGTCAAAGTGTTTCCGGTAGGAGCGGGTAAGTTTAATGATCGACAGGTCGCAAGCAGGACAATTCAAAGGCCGCGAGTACACCGCAGGTCGGCGTCCGTTACAGTGGCGCTTGCTTCGCCTGGTCGGCTGGGTTGGGGTTTTTGTGGCGATCCCGTTTTTTGTCTGGGTGCCAGCGGCCTGGGTCGGACTTGTGCCATCTATGGTCGACGTATTCAGCGTGGTGGGTCTGCGCACTCCGGCTTCCATTACTATCGGTGGCTTACTGCTCGCCGCGATTGGTTTTCATAAATTCTAATTGGCAAGCGCCCTGTGTTTAAGCGGGCACCTTTTTAATAGATTTAGAGGAGTTACCTATGTTCAACACGTCAGATTTATTCATTCTACTTGCAGTGGCGGTTTCCTTTGCGGTATCGGGTCTGCTCTGGTTTGAAGGATACCAGACTGAGGGTTTGTTCACTGCGATCTGGGTACCTTCGATCCTCGCGTTCGGAATCTACTTCAAGCTTTCCAGCCTAGCGTCAAGTGGTGAACAGTCATGATTGCCGACAACCTGATTTACTACGCCATTTTTGTTTTTATCATGATGGTGATCGGTCTGGTTTTGACTGTACTGGAATTTCGTCATGGTAAACCGCGCCGACAGCAAGAGGAGGCTGAAAAAAATCCGGCGTCGGTTGCTGATTTCAAGAACAGTTCCGTGGGCAGGCCCGCCCGTTAGCCTTGCGTTAGAGGCACTCAGCTTTATTAAGTGGATCATAAGCCGCCTGGCGAGCAAAATCGATATCCCAGCATCCAACCTCCCTCCCTAAGGCGGCAGGGTTAGAATTTCGGCCTGGATGAAACCAATGGACCACAGTTTATCGTTAGCTGTTTGCCCGATATTGATTTGGAAACGGATGTTTATGGCCGTAGATCGCCGTTGATCAACTTTATATCAGCGGCGGCTTTGGAGAAAACTGACGCTCAGACCCAATACTTGGACGGCGAGAACCGAACCGGAGCGGACCTTGAGAAGTTGATCGAGTTCGTTAGTGCAGCAGCGCTGGCTGCACTAACGCACTTACCCTTATGATGTTGTGCCCGAGGGTATTTGTTCCAGAATTTTCGATGCTTTCAGAGCGTTGAGTACAAGGTTGTTGTGTTCCTGCTGTTTGTATATTTTTAGTCTTCCTTCCAACACGTCCTGAATAAAGTTAGGAGAAAATGTAGTAAGCGACTTTAAATGCGTTTCCACACCTCTTGGTTCATTCGTATGTATACAGGCAGCAATTAGCAAAACTCGCCTTATTGGTGCGGTTGGCTGCATTAGGACCGCCAGCTTACCCCACTTTTTGGCCTGTTCGAAATTTCCATCGGCAAACTCTGCCAAGGTAAGCGCCAGATATCCGATCCCCAACCACATGTCCAGGTCTTTTGGGCTCAAGCGGAGGGCGTGATTTGCATGGTCTTTAGCCTCTGTAGTAAGGCCAGCCATCGCTTCCCCCCAAGCTCCAAACAAAAGGCTCAGCGAATGATTCGGGTTCAAATCTAGTGCACGATGAAAATCAACCAGCGCGGCATCGATATCTCCTGCCCAGGCATTTCCAATTGCCCTAACAACGAAACCGTTGGGATCATATGGTGCTATGTGCACAAGTCTTCCTGCAAACATCAAAGATGAATCCAGTGCCTTATCCGGATCTTCTCCCCAGCGATTCAAAAAGATGGCGAAGTGCGAAAGTGCTGTTGTCCAGAGCGCCCGCACATTACCGTCGTCCTGATTCAGGACAGCCTGAGCTGCCTTTGCTGAATTTAGAACGCCCTGATAGTCTCCGGCGCGAATCGCATCGTTCATCAGAGCCTGTGCTTTAAGTGACAGCTCGTAGGAATTTAAATCGGTTAATTCAAGGTCCCGACCGCGATCCAGCTCTTTCAATTCGATTTGAGGCGCAATACACGCAACTATGTTTTGCGCGATTTGATCTTGAAAATCGAAAACATCGTCAACAATGCCGTCGAAATGCTCAGCCCAAATCTCTGTGCCCGAGGTAGAGTCTACTAACTGCGACGTGACTCGCAATCGTGTGCCTGCCTTGCGCACACTGCCCTCTAATGTGTACCTGACTCCGAGTTCTCGTGCTACTGCCCTGGTTTCTGTTCTTTGGCCCTTGTAAGCAAATGACGAGTTGCGAGCTATTACAAATAGACCCGAAAACTGGGTAAGTAGAGTAATGATATCCTCTGTCGTGCCATCACAAAAATATTCCTGCTCAGGATCGCCGCTTGTATTGATGAAGGGCAAAACCGCAATCGAGGGCTTCAACGGCAAATCCAGTTTATTTGATTTTCGTGTGATCACGTGGCTTGTTTCTGACAATCCTTCACCGATAACTCGCTCAACCAGGTAAGCTTTCATTGGCTCATCGAAACCTTTAAGCGAAAGCCTATCTAGGGCGTCGAATTTGAAGAACATTCTCTTGGGAATGGTTTCACGAGCTGTAGCTTGTATACAGACCCCTCCGGATGGAGCCAGTTGCTCCAATCGTTGAGCAAGAATGACTGCTGCACCGGTAACCGTATTATCAGCAATTACCACCTCGCCCATAGCAATTCCAATGCGGACTTCGGGGCGAATTTCGTCCTTTAACTGTTTAAGAATTTCATAATTGGACTCCTGGAATTCGAGTGCTGCCTCTACAGCGTCTGAAGCGAGAGAAAATTCTGCAACTAGTGCATCACCTCTGGTCTCTTGGACTGTACCCTGCTGCTTTTCAGTAATCTCAGAGAGGCGACTAAAAGCATCTCGGACTCTCTCGTGGGTTAGGGTCTCGTTTTTGTAAACAAGTGACGTGGAGCCCGCCACATCCGCGTGGAGGATCACTGCAAGCTTTCGCGATGGCTCGTTCGTCTCCATGATTTAGTTAGTTGCCCCGATACAGTAAATGCTACCACAGACAAGTTTTTGGTTAATCTGAGTGGATAGCCAAATTTAACGACCTCAATTGGCCGATTCCCGCAGCACGGCTGGTGCATTTCAGCGTCCACTTTCGAGAAAACTGCCCCTCAATTTCGAGTAATCAGTGGTTCAGAACGACTCAATTGCGACACTCAACGTGTCATTCACTCGAATCTGTTGCAATTAAGGCATCACCGATCAAAGGAAAGTCAGGATTTCTCTGATAACGTTTCGACCAGAACTGTCAGGTCTTTTGTTGAATGCCCCTCATCGAATCCACGCTGCGTCAAATCCCGTAACAGCCGAGGAAAATCGTCAATCGTTCCGGTCTCCTCGAATGTCGCCAGGACTCCGTTGAGCGCGGCAAGGTAAGTTTCGAGCGTTGCTTCAGAATTATCGTAGCTCTGACTTGGGACCGTGCGCCGAAAAGTCTCGGCATAAAGCCCTGTCGTCCGCAGCGTCAACGGGAATTGTTCTACGAATACATCCATCGGCACTCCGGCATTCCGACAGACGGCACCGCCGTAGATCATTCCGAACATGAAACCCTGCCTCGCCATGAACATAGCCGCGAACAGACCCGGAATGGCGGCAGGAGAGGTTCCTACGTGTTCCGACGCCCCGCCCAAGGTGTGGATGACATCGCCATATTCATCCCAAACCTTCGTCGGGCTCGCACAGAGGATTGCTGTTTCGGCTTTTCCAATTCCGCCGGGATAGGCGTTGATCATACCAATCAGCCAATCGGCTCCGGCGCTGGTCAGAAGTTCGACCAGTTCTTCTGCCTCTTTCGCGCTACCCGTCGACAGCTGAAGGACAGTTTTCCCGGACAGATTTCCGGATATTGGACGCAGGAGTTCTGCCGTCGTTTTGTGGTTCCTGATGCACAGGATCGATACGTCGCTTGCTGAAATT
>CP070646.1:1817504-1831364 GCA_020354435.1 Gammaproteobacteria bacterium | reverse complement strand
ATCTCGCCGCCGATCAGCGTGTGGGTGACGCTGCCGCGGAAGTCCCAGCCGTCGAAGGCGGTATTCTTGCCCTTGGAGAGGAAATTTTGCGCCTTGCAGATCCAGTGGGTTTCCGGATCGACAATGATCAGGTCGGCGATTTCGCCGACGTCGATGCGGCCGCCCGGGAGACCGAAGATGCTGGCCGGATTCGAGGTTACTTTTGCGATCAGCTCGGGTAGCGGCAACACCTCTTCATCGACCAGTCGCAACGCCAACGGCAGCAGCGTATCGAGCCCGCTGATGCCGGGTTCGGCAGACGGGAAGGGTTTTAGCTTGGCGTCGACCTCGTGCGGCTGATGATCGGAACAGAGGCAATCGATGGTGCGGTCGGCAAGTCCCTCGCGCAGTGCATCGCGGTCTGATTGGCTGCGTAGAGGCGGGATCGTGAACATATTGCTGTCGAAGTTGCCGATGTCGTGATCGGTCAGAAACAGCTGGTGGATCGCGCAGTCGGCGCTGATCGGTAATCCCTTGGCCTTCGCGCGGCGCACCATGTCGACCGATCGGGCGCATGACAGCTGGCCGAAGTGGGTGCGCGCGCCGGTCTGCGCTACCAGTTCGATATCCTTGGCCAGCGCCGCGGTTTCGGCGGCCTCCGGTATTGCCGGTAGTCCCAGCCGGGTCGCGATCAGGCCCTCGTGAGCGCAGCCGTTAGCGAGCAAATCGTGATCCAGCGGTTGTATGATGACAAGCGATTGCTGGCCGGCGGCATAGTCCATCGCGCGCCGCTGCACAAGGTTGTTGGCCAGCGGATTCTTCGCATTGCTAAAGGCGATGCAGCCGTTATCGCGCAGGCTCGCCATGTTTGAAAGCTGTTCGCCGCCGAGCCCGCGCGTCAGAGCGCCTATGGGATAAATCCTTGCCTTGTGACCGAACACTTCGTTGCGGTGATGAATCAACTCCACCGTGGCCGAATTATCGATCGGCGGCTGCGTGTCCGGCGCCAGGCAGATCGTCGTTATCCCGCTTCTGACCGCGGCCGCGGTCTCGCTCTCGATATTGGCTTTTTCCGGTTGTCCCGGATCGCGCAGCCGTGCCTGACAATCGACCAGGCCGGGCATGATCAGGTGGCCGCCGGCGTCTATGGTCTGCGCGGCTCGAAAATCCGACGGAGCCCGGTCAATGCCGACGATGCGGCCATCCTGCAGGTAAAGGTCTGCCTGAATATGCGTTTTTTCGGCCGGATTCACGACCAGTCCGTTCTTGATCAGCAGGCTCATGCTTCCGTCCCCGTCTGCAGGCCTGACTGACCGACGATCATCGACATGACGGCCATACGCACCGAGATACCGAAGCTGACTTGCTGCAGAATGACGGACTGGTTGCCGTCCATCACGCTGGACTCGATCTCGACGCCGCGGTTAGCCGGGCCTGGATGCATGACGATGGCGTCGGGTCTGGCGCGTTCGAGCCGCTCCTGCGATAGCCCGTACTTGCGAAAGTACTCCTTTTCGCTCGGTAACAGCGCGCCGCGCATACGTTCCCTCTGCAGACGCAGCATGATGACAACGTCGACGTCCTTAAGCCCGGCTTCGAGGTCTTCGTAAACGCTAACGCCGAGCGATTCGGCATCTATCGGTAGCAGCGTACGCGGCGCGATGATGCGCACCTCGGCGGTGTTGAGCAGGTTCAGCGCATGGATTTGCGAACGCGCCACGCGTGAATGCAGGATGTCGCCGACGATGGCGACGCGCAGGTTGCCGAATTCCTTCTTGTGATGCCGGATCGTGTACATGTCGAGCATGGCCTGGGTCGGGTGTTCATGCTGGCCGTCGCCTGCATTGAGCACCGATACGCCGGGACGCACGTGTTGCGCGAAAAAGTATGCGCTGCCGCTGTCCTGGTGGCGAATCACGAACATGTCGATCTGCATCGCCTCGAGGTTTTGCAACGTGTCGAGCAGCGATTCGCCCTTGACCGTGGCCGAGGTGGTGACGTTCAGGCTAAGAATATCCGCCGACAGGCGCTGCTCCGCCAGCTCGAAGGTCGAACGCGTTCGCGTGCTCGCCTCGAAAAACAGGTTGGCGACGGTTTTACCGCGCAGGATGGGCACCTTTTTGATCGTACGATCGGTGACCGAGGTGAAGGATTCCGCGGTGTCGAGAATCTCGGTCAGAATCTCCTGGTTCAGGCCCTCGATACTGAGGAAATGCCGGAGTTTGCCGCTTTCGTCGAGCTGTAAATTGTTATCCGGCATTAGTTTCCAGAGTTTTGATCACCAGTTTCAACGGCTCGGGTCCCTCGAGTTTAATGTGGCTGCCGGAATCGAGTTCCATGGTGGCACCGACGACGTCGGCCTGGATCGGAATTTCGCGTTCACCACGATCGATTAGCACCGCGAGTATGATTTTCTGTGGTCTCCCATAGTCGAAAATCTCGTTCATCGCTGCGCGCACGGTGCGACCCGAGTGTAAAACGTCATCGATCAGCAGGATGGTTTTATCGTCGATGTCCGTCGGCAGACTCGACGGTTTCACAGTCGGGTGCAGTCCGCTGCGGGTAAAGTCGTCGCGATAAAAGGAAATGTTGAGGCGGCCGAGTTCGGCTTCGGGCGCTATACGCTGGTGCAGCTTTTCGGCGATCCAGGCGCCGCCGGTTTCAATGCCGACGATGATGGGTTCAGTAGTGGAAGAGGAGAAATAGGGAGTCAGTGCCTGGCCTAGCTTTTCGATCAGCGATTCGACTGAGGGTAGGGACACTTAAACTCCGCTTGTCTGTGCGGTCGCTTTATAGCACAAAATCATCCGGAAAACAGTATCTGACTATTCATAAAATATGCGCGATATTCAATGGACGAAGATTTTAGCTTATAAATTTCACGACGGCTTTCGGGGGCAACCGGAGAAGCATCTCGCGACCTAAAGGCCGGGTGCCGAAAAAGGGCATTTTTTCAAGGGTCAGGCGGCATGAATGCCGCCTGTGGCGAGACCGAGGCATGGATGCCGATTCTCGCCTTGCCCTTGAAAAAATGCCCTTTTTCGGGGAGCCGCAGGCCACCCGGTCAGTCGCGAGATGCTTCTCCGGTTGCCCATTGGGATGCCTTAAACCGATTACACATTATTGGGGAATCAATCATTTACTGTTTTTCTGATCGAGCAGCCAGGACTCGGTGATCAGCGCGGCGGCAAGGCAGTCGATTTCGGTTTTGGATTTCTTGCGATTGTTTTCCAGCGCAATCCGGTAAGCTTCGCGCGTGGTCAGGCGTTCGTCGACGAGCACCGTGCGGATACCGAAGCGGCCCTCGAGCTGGCGGGCGAAGCGTTGCGCCCGGGCAGTCATTTGCTGGTGTTCTCCGAGCATGTTCAGCGGCAGTCCGACCACCAGCACCTGCGGCTGCCAGTCCTGCAGGATTTTTTCAATTGACTGCCAGTCCTTGCTCCTGATGGCATGCAGCGGGGTAGCCTGGCCGGTCAGCGTCTGGCCGACGGCGACGCCGGTCCAGTCAGAGCCAAAATCGAAACCGATGACGGTCTTTATCGGTCCAGTCATTCGCCCGTAAT
Organism: Gammaproteobacteria bacterium; assembly: GCA_020354435.1. Taxonomy (GTDB): domain Bacteria; phylum Pseudomonadota; class Gammaproteobacteria. The sequence continues at coordinate 1,827,822 of CP070646.1, read as the reverse complement.
CAGGCGTTACCGCTGACCGGGGAGAGCGAGCTTAAATCGAAGCCGAGCGAATCGAAGGCGACCTGCCACTTGTCCTCGGGTTTTTCGTGAAACAGCAGGTCGGCGCTGCAGGCCGAGGTCAGCCAGGAATTCTGCTGCAGCTCGGATTCGAGCTGACCGGAAGCCCAGCCGGAAAATCCCAGAATGACGAGATAGTCGTCGGGCCCTTTACCGGAGGCGATGTCCTGCAGGATGTCGATCGAGCTGGTCAGGTGGATGCCGCTGGCGACCTCGATGCTGTTTTGCCAGTGGCTGGGGCTGCTGTGCAGCACGAAACCCTGCTCCAGCTGTACCGGGCCGCCGATATAAACCGGCTGGCTATTGATCGATTCGTCATGGCAGTCGATATTCAACTGTTCGAATATATCCTGCAGCACCTGCGAGGTTTCGTGGTTGACAACCAGTCCCATGCTGCCGTTTTCGTTGTGTTCACACATGTAGACGAGGCTCGACGAGAAGATCGGGTCCTTGATCGCCGGGGTTGCGATCAGGCATTTGTCGACGAGACTGGCTGTTTGCTGGGTCATGACCAGGCGTTAGCTTACCCCGCTTTGCGTCTTAAAGCGATTGCTTTTGAAATCCCAGGTTCTGATTATCACGATTTGATCGGCGCGTTCGCGCAATTCTTCGGAGAAAGGCGCAAACGGCTGGGCCATGCGCAGGATGCGGCGCGCGGCCTCGTCGAGCACGCTGGTGCCGGAGGAGGCCGTGATCTGCATGTCGAGAACCTCGCCTTCGGCGTTCAGGCGAACGCTCATGCGCAGGCGCCCGTCGAGCTTGTTGACGCGGGCTTCCTGCGGGTAATTCAGGTTACCGGTATGTTCGATTTTCTGCACCCAGGAGGCGAGATAACTTGCCTCCACCGCCTTGCGCGTACTGGCGGTCAGGGTGATGGTTTTCGGGCGCCTGGCATAGTCGATCGTCATTTGCCGGATTTCCGCCTGCAGCCGCGCGATCTTGCTCTCGCGTTGTTCGACCGGGTTTGCCTTTTTGCGGTTGTTATCCTTCGCTCGCTTCTGTTTTTGCGAATCCACCCGCGTATCCGATTCGCGCTGGGTTACGTAATACAGTTTTGCCAGGGCGAGCGGTTGCCGTTGCATCTCGCGCTGGTCGCGCTCGGCCAGTCCTCTCTGGTCGACTGGCGTCGGCGCTGACACCGGCGCGCTGGGGCGAGCCCTGTCCTCGGCATTGCCGCCGCCTGCCTGGTCTTCCTGTGCCAGAAAGTCGGGGTTATCGACGGTTTCGAAGGTTTTCGAGTTGGCCAGGATGATATCGAGCGTAGGCAGCGGATCGGTATTATTGCTCCTGGTTGGGGTAAAACCGACCCCGAGCACGACGATCGCGTGCAGGGTCAGTGCCAGGAAAAGCGTGAAACCGAGTCGATCACTGGCGGTGATGCGCGGCCGATTTGATTGGGTTTGAGCCATATCGGGTGTCTATTGTGCCAAGAATAATTCGAGATAACCAGTTAAACTCGTTGAATTATTTAACAATTTTTATAGGCCATGGCGCGTTGATTTCAAGCTTGTCAAAAAACGAGCGGGTAACCAGTATTTCTTTTGGTTCACTGATGATCAGGAAATCGTCTACCTCTAAGGATAGTGCCAATTCGCTACTTTTGCGCAGGCCATCGATCATTAAAACCGTGGCCGCAACATCGGCACGCACGGGATCGGCGATCAGCACGGTCGCGGAGCTTTGCCCGCGCGACGATTCCCCGCTGCGCGGATCGATAATGTGGTGGCGTCGTTCGCCGCCATCGCGGTACTGCCGATAATAGTTGCCCGATGTAAACAGGCTATAGCTGCCTTCGATGTCGAGGCTGGCGATGACCCCGGGCGCAAACGGATTCTGAATACCGAGCCGCCACGGGCGGCCAAAGCGATTGCCGGCGATTTTCATATCGCCGCCGGCATTGACGATATAGTTTTCGACACCATTGGCTTCGAGGTAGTCGGCGATGAGTCCGATCGCGTAGCCCTTGGCGATACCGCCGAGATCGAGCTGCAGGTTGGGATTTCGGCTAATGGCGAAATCGTTTTCGACTCGCAGGTCCTGCAGGGTCGGCAGGTCGCTTTTGATCGCCGCGATGGCGGCTGCGTCGGGCTCGGCGGCATGAAAACCGTAGGCGGCGATCAGCTTGCCCAGCGCCGGATTGAACAGGCCATCGCTGGCCCTGTAGTACTCGAAGCACAGGTTTAACAACGGTCTCAGGCTGGCGGGTACCTGCGCCTGTCCGGATTGCCGCAGTTCGGCGTTAAACCGGGTCAGGTCGCTATCCTCCCAGGCGTGCCACTGGTTGCGGTAGCGACGCAGGCGGTTTTCGATTTCACCGAGTAGTGACTCGGCATGCGAAAGGTCGTCGGCGATCAGCGTGATCTCGATCAGGGTACCGAATTCTAACAGGTGCTGCTCGACCAGGTGCAAGCGGCGTTCGCAGCCGCTCAGCGCGAACGCGACCAGAAACAGGCCAATCCTGGCTAATCGGAGATTCGAGACTCGATGCACGCAAACAGGTCTGAGCTGATGTTTATGCCGAACTCCCGGTCCAGTTCGCGAATACAGGTAGGGCTGGTTACGTTGATTTCGGTAATGTAGTCACCGATCACGTCGATGCCGACGAACAACAGGCCACGAGCGCGCAGGTCATCACCGATTTGTTCACACAGCCAGCGGTCGCGTTCTGTCAGTTCCTGCCCGCGGGTGCTGGCCCCGGCGGCAATATTGCCGCGGATTTCGCCCTCGGCCGGCAGGCGCGCGAGCGCATAGGGAACCGCCACACCGTCGATTAACAGGATGCGCTTGTCGCCTTCGCTGATTTCCGGAATATAGCGCTGCGCCATGGTTTGCGAACGACCGTGCTTGGACACCGCTTCGATAATGGCGTTGGTATTCAGGTCGCCCGACTGCACCCGGAATATCGATTGCCCGCCCATACCGTCCAGCGGTTTGACGATGACGTCCTCATTTTCGTTGATAAAGGCCTTCAGAATTTCCGGATTGCGGCTGACCAGCGTGTCGACGCAGCATTGCGGGAACATGCGGGTGTAAAGTTTTTCGTTGCAATCGCGCAGGCTGGCGGGTTTGTTGACCACCAGCACGCCACTTTCCTCTGCCTGTTCGAGTATGTAGGTACAGTAAATGTATTCCAGGTCGAAAGGCGGGTCCTTGCGCATCAGGATGGCGTCGAGCTCATCCAGCCGGCAGCGGCCCGCAGCGCCGAAATCGAACCAGTGGTCGTTGTCGTCCTGCACGCTGAGTTGGCGAAACTGGCCCATGGCGATGCCTTGATCGAGGAAGATATCATCCAGTTCGAAGTAATGAATCTGCCAGCCTCGCGCCTGCGCTTCGAGCAGCATGGCCAGGCTTGAATCCTTCCATGGTTTGATGGATGAGATGGGGTCCATCACGATTCCGAGTTTACGATTTGCGCGCATTTTGGGCGGTTTCCGCTGACTATGATTGGGCCTGTGCGCAGTTTACTGAAATAAACGGGGCAAAAACATCAAAAATCCTTGTCCGACAAGGCTTCGCGGTTGTATCTACTGCTTGTTAAACCGGGTTTTATGAACTACTTTTTAAGTTGGTGGTTCTTCAGTGTTTGCTCGGTCAGAAACGAGTATAAGTCGTAGAATTTACATCATATTGTTTAATTAAATCACTGGTTTAACTTGAAAAGATTAATATAATCTTGTCGTAATAAAGTGGGGGATGCCCACATCTAAACCCTGGGGGTTATGTGAACACCGAGTCTCAGACAGCAGATGGAGCGCAGGAATCGGCCAACCTGAACGTCAAGGTCATGGTTATTGATGACAGCAAAACCATCCGTCGTAGCGCTGAAACCCTGTTGAGAAAAGTCGGATGCGAGGTGGTGACCGCGATCGATGGATTCGAGGCGCTGGCTAAAATTACCGAGCACAAGCCGGATATTATTTTCGTCGATATCATGATGCCGCGCCTGGACGGTTACCAGACCTGTGCGCTGATCAAGAATAATCAAACCTTCAAGGCGACCCCAGTGATCATGCTGTCGAGCAAGGACAGCATATTCGACCGCGCACGCGGGCGCATTGTCGGCTCGGAAGAATACCTGACCAAGCCCTTCTCGAAGGAAGATCTTATCAATGCAATCACCGCACATGTCGGCTAGGCCGATGGTCTGCTAATTATTGAGGTAGGTCCCGAATGACGCACATATTGATAATCGATGATTCACCCACCGAAGTGCATGTTTTCAAAAACATGCTGACCAACAATGACATCGAAGTATCGGTCGCAAAGAACGGTGAAGAGGGCATTGAAAAGGCGATCCAGATCAAACCCGATTGCATCCTGATGGATGTGGTGATGCCGGGGAAAAACGGTTTCCAGGCAACGCGCGATCTGAGCCGAAATCCGGAGACTTCGTCGATTCCGGTCATCATTATCACCACCAAGGACCAGGAAACCGACAAGATCTGGGGTATGCGCCAGGGTGCCAAGGACTATATCGTCAAGCCCGCCGAGGAGCGCGACCTGATCGATCGAATTAACAAGGTTCTCGGTTTCGACCGAAGCCACCAGGACTGAGCAAAGGCCCGCTAATGCCGATTACTTCGCCATTCGAAATTCTGAAGAATCTGGATGCACGCTTCCGCAGAAATTCCACCGGCCTGCCGGTGGCCAAGACGGTGGTTGACGACTGGATCGGCATCGGTTTTTCGATCAACGGTGTGCCATTGATCGCGAAAATGGACGAAGTCAGCGAAATTTTACCGCCGCCGGATACGATTCGGGTGCCGGGCGTCGTCCCCTGGGTCAATGGTCTGGCAAATATCCGGGGCAACCTGATGCCGGTGCTGGACATGAACGCATTTCTCTACGGAAAACCGACCGATGTTCGCAAGGAGAGTAGAATACTGATCATCAACAAGCTCGGGGTCGTTGCCGGCTTGCTGGTTGACGAGGTTTACGGCTTGCGTCGCTTCAAACCCGAAGAACATCAAGAAGAGATCCAGCAGGATGCCGGGTCGCTGGTCGAATATCTGGCTGGCACTTTTGTCGATCAGGTGCGGCGCTGGAACGTTTTCAGCGTCGAAAGGCTGACCAAGGCCGAGCAGTTCCTGAGAGTGGTTTAAATGGCAGTTAGTTATGCATTGAGGAACCGATGGCATTATTAGACAAGTTCAAGAACATGCTTGCGGGGGGATCGTCAGCCGCTGCCCTTTCCAGTGCGCAGGACGGTGGCTTGAACAAGAAAGCCGTGATAGCTGGTGGCTTGCTGCTGTTATCGGTGGGAATCATGATCGTCTTGTTTGCGATCGAGGCCGGTCAGTCCCACGATAACAAACTGTACATGTCCATAGCCTCCGAACAACAGGTAATATCACAGCAGATAGCGGTTAATGCGTTGGAGGCCGCCGCCGGTCAGGAAAAGTCCTTCGACAGCCTGGCCACGAATCAGAATCGTTTTCTGGCAAGTCTTGACAAGTACAACAACGGCGTGGCGGAGCAGGATTTGCCTCCGCTGCCAGGGCATTTTTCCACCGAGTATTCCAGCCTGAAGTCGGTCTGGAACGACTATGACAAGCAGATTGCGACCGTCGTCGCGGCGAAGAACTCGATAGCCACCGTGAGCGACTACGTCACCCAGATCAACGAATCGCTACCCGAGCTCATGTCTCTTTCGGACCAGGTGGTTAGCGAGCTGGTCAACGCCTCGGCGCCGCGTAATAGTATCGCGCTTGCCGCTCGCCAGGTAATACTGATTCGCAGTATCGAGCACAGCCTCAACCAGATTCTCAATGATGGTGAAGTCGTCATGGCCGCCGCCGACCGGTTTGCCGCCGATGCCAACCAGGTCGAAACCAATCTGCTGGCAATGCTCGAGGGTAACGCCGACCTCGGTATTTCCAAGTTCAGAGGCACCGAGGTGGTGGGTAACCTGTTACAGTTTGCCGATCTTTACTCGGTGGTCAGAAAAAACGCCCGCGAAATCCTTGATAACTCGGCGCAAATCTTCAAGGTGCACGAGGCCGCGCTTGCGATCGAACGGCTCAGCCCGGTGATGCTGACTACCTCGGGGGACCTGATTAAGGCGATCGAGCTTAATGACCGTCAAAGCAATATCTACAGCCTGACGGGGTACCTGTTCGGCTTGCTGGCCCTGGTGCTGCTGGTGGCATTGATTTTCATCATTTCCCAGGAAGCCAAGAAGAGCCTCGAGGAGTCCCGTGAGCAGAACGAGAAAAACCAGCGCGCGATTCTGCGCCTGCTCGACGAAATGACTAACCTCGCGGACGGTGACCTGACGACGCATACGACGGTGACGGAAGACATAACGGGCGCCATCGCCGACTCGGTGAACTATTCTATCGACGCGCTGCGTGATCTTGTCGGCACGATTAACAACACCGCGAACCAGGTGCGTGGCGCGGTGCGTAAAACACAGAATATGACCGGCGAACTGGCCGAGGCCTCGGAGGCACAGGCGCGCCAGATCACCGCGGCCAGTAGCGCCGTCACCGAGATTTCCAGGTCGATGTCGAAAGTCTCCGAACGCGCGGCCGACTCGGCCGAGGTAGCGCGCAAATCGGTCAGCATCGCGCACAAGGGGGGCGAGACGGTGCGCCAGACTATCGAGGGCATGGAAACCATTCGCGAGCAGATACAGGAAACCTCCAAACGAATCAAGCGACTCGGTGAATCGTCGCAGGAAATCGGCGACATCGTAAACCTGATTACGGAGATCTCCGATCAAACCAATATTCTTGCTCTCAACGCCGCCATCCAGGCATCCATGGCTGGCGAAGCCGGTCGTGGTTTCGCCGTGGTCGCGGACGAGGTGCAGCGACTCGCGGAGAGAACCGGTGACGCAACCAAGCAGATCGAGGCGCTGGTTAAGACCATCCAGGCGGATACCAACGAGGCCACCGTCTCGATGGAACAGAGTACCGCCAACGTGGTCAAGGGCGCCAAGCTGACCGAGAACGCGGGTAGCGCGCTCGACCGCATCGAACAGGTATCCATGAACCTGGCGCAGCGTATCCTCGAGATTTCCGACGCCACGCGCGATCAGGCCCAGGACAGCGTGCAAATCACCGAAACCATGGACGTGATTCAGGAAATTACGGCCAAGACCTCCGAGGGATCGAACCTGGCATCGGGGTCGATCGGTGAACTGTCGGACATGGTCAAGGAGATGCAGAAGTCGGTGGCCGGCTTCAAACTGCCCGGTGTCGGCTCGCTGGACAGCGGTATGGTGAAGGATGCGGATGACCTGGCCGCGCTGGGTCTCGACGACGAGGTAGCCGAGTAGGTCCCGTGATGAATCCACAGGAAACTTCGATCAAACACAGTGCGCTTGGATGGGTCAAGAAATCCATCGATGACAACCTGTCCGAGATCGAATCCGATCTCAAGCTTTATATCGAAGAAGAAGACGAAGCCCTGCTGGAACGGGTCAAGGAACGGCTTTCCGTCATCCAGGGCGTGCTGATGATGATCGAGCAGTACGGCTCTGCGATGCTGACCGAGGAAATGGTCGCGCTGGCCGACTTCATAACCGGGAATAAACAGGATCAGGGTGAGCAGGCGCTGGAAGTCATGCTCCGCGCGGTATTGCAGCTGCCCGATTATCTCGAACACATCCAGTCCGGGCATCGCGATATTCCGATTGCGATTCTGCCGCTGCTGAACGATATACGCGCGGTTAGAAATCAGGACCTGTTCTCTGAAAAACTGCTGTTCCTGCCCGATTTGTCGATGCACCAGGAAGGCGCGGAGGTGCAGGCCATCGATGAACAGCAAAATCAGGCCTCCAAGCTGCTGGCAAAAAAGCTGCGACCAATATACCAGCTTGCGCTGGTCAATATCATCAAGGAACAATCGGTCGAGGATAGCCTCAAGCGCCTGGAAAAGGTTTGCGAAACCCTGGAAGAACGCTCCGAATCGGAACAGATTGCGCGCATCTGGTGGATAGTCGGTGCGCTGATCGAGTCGGTGCTGCGCCAGCAACTCGAGCTGGGCGTCTCGATCAAAAACCTGCTGGGCAAGGTCGATGCGCTGTTTCGCGTAATCCTGATCATTGGCGAGCGCGGCCTGTTGCAGCGTCAACCGGTGGAACTGATCAAAAATTTTCTGTTTTACATTGCCCAGCCAGAATGTGATGGCCCCAAGACGCAGGCGATAAAGACCGCTTACCGACTGGAACAGTTCCTGCCATCGGAATCCGCGCGCAGCGAGGTACTGGATAATATCGCGGGTCCGAACCAGGCGCTGCTGAAAACCGTCGCGGAAGCGATGAAAGCCGATATTGAAGCGGTCAAGTCAGCACTGGAGGTCTACGTCAATGGCGACCTGTCAAAGGTCGAGGCACTTAAAGATCTGCCACAGGAAATGCATGTTATTTCCGATACGCTGGCCATGATCGGGCTTGGTTCGCAGCGCCAGCTAATCGAAGCACAAATCGATGTGGTCAGGAATATTGTCGACGGCAGCAAGCCCGCCGACGAAGAACAGTTGTTGTCGATGGCAGCCGAATTGTTACAGGTGGAACAGGCGCTCGACCAGATGCAAAAGCGCCAGCCGGCAAGTGTCGAAGAGCCCAGATCGGAAAGCGATCTTTCGCGCGACTATGAGTTTGACAACGTTCTCACCGCGGTTGTCACCGCCGCGCTCGATGACATCCAGAAAACCAAGAATGCCATTCTCGAATTTATCAAGAATTCGAGCCGGACCGAAAATATCGAGCTTTGCCTGACGCTGATGCAAGAATCGCGCGGCGCGCTCGAGCTGCTCAATCAGCATCGTGCGGTCGCCGTGGTCGACGGCCTGTTGCAATACCTGAGCCGTTACGAAATCGATGCCTTTCTCGAATCCGATCGCCTCGACGCACTGTCGCAAGTCGTCGTCAGTCTCGAGTATTACCTCGAAGCGCTGGGTGAACATCGAAGCGACGCCGACAGTATCCTCGATATTGCAGACGTACAGCTGCAGGAGTTGTTATCCAGCCTTCCGGTTACCGAGCAGCTGATCCTGGCGGCAGAGGGGACAGAAGAGAAGGCAGTGCCGGGTGATGTTCCCCCCGCCCTGGTGGTCGTTTCAAGCGAGCCCGCAGCCGGTGATGAATCGGCGCAATCCGGGATCGCCGCCGAACCGGCCGAGCCTGCAGCCGCCGCGTCTGCAACCGAACCGCCGCAGGCAGAGATTGGCGTTGTGCATGAAGCTGAGCAGCAGGAAGCGGCGCCCGTGGTAGAAATACACGCCGTCGAATCCGAAGCCGGAATCGATTCCGCCAGCGAATCGTCGCAGGCCGTGACCGACTTCGAGGAAATCCGGCCTGTCGATGACGAGACGCCAGCCGCGGCCGAAAGTTTGCAGGTTATGCCGGTAGATGACGAGCTCGAAATACTCAAGCCCGGTAGCGACCCCGACATCCTCGAGATTTACCTGGAGGAGGCCGAGGAAGAATCGCAAAACATAAAGAGACTGCAACGGGACTGGTTGCTACATCCGGAAGACGAAAACGCGGTAAAGAATATTCGCCGTGCCTTTCATACCATCAAGGGTAGCGGCCGCCTGGTCGGGGCGATGAAAATTGGCGAGTTTGCGTGGGATTTCGAGCAACTGCTGAACCGCCTGATCGACAAGACCGTCAGACCCAGCAAGCAAATTATCGAGGCTGTCGGCAATGCAGCGCAGGCGCTGCCGGAACTGGTACAGGAATTGAAATCATCGCAACCGCCTGCGGCCGATATCAATTACCTTCGCGGCCTGGCGCGTGCGCTGGCCGAGTTCAAGGCAGAACAGCTCATGGCCGATCACGCCCAGCGGCAGGTTTCGGCCGAATCGCCGCATGATCGGATTACCGGCAGTGATGAATCCGGGTTGAAAGGTATCGGTGTCGACGCCACCACGCAGGTCGCTCCACCGGCCAGGTCGCCCGAAGCGCTGTTGGAAGAAATCGAACCCGATACCATGCGGGTTGATCCTGATGCCTTCGACAGCACTCGTGAGCCAGTCGTCGGCGATGAGCAGGATGAAACCGGCGAGGAGTCGAATTACGACGACACCTTGCTGGCGCAACCGCAGCAGATAGTACCTGTCGGTGAAACCCCGGATTATTCGGAAGCCGCCAGTTTCGCCAGCGACGAAGACTCGAATTACGACGACACCCTGCTGGCGCAGCCGCCACAGATAGCGTCCGCCGGTGAAAGCGAGGATTATTCGGAAACCGTCGGTGAAAGCGAGGATTATTCGGAAACCGCCGGTGAAAGCGAGGATTATTCGGAAACCG
>CP070646.1:1804669-1817404 GCA_020354435.1 Gammaproteobacteria bacterium | reverse complement strand
CCCAGCCCATGAGCGCAGCGAATGCCTTGGCTGCAGCGAATGCCTTGGCTGCAGCGAATGCCTTGGCTGCAGCGAATGCCTTGGCTGAAGCGAAGCAATCTTTTCGAGATTGCTTCGTCCCGCCGCGGCCTTCGGCCTGGCGGTCCTCGCAATGACGCCCTATCCCGCCGCCCACTTGTAATCGCACCGGTCCGGGGGATTGGTTACACTAGCCTGTCAAACGCTGTGCAGGCCAGCGTCGGCAGCGGCATCAGGCAGGAAGAGCACGACGCCTGTCCGATTCCTGAATGACTAGCACCGGAATCCCAGCGAGGCAAAGATGCAAACCGACAGACCCAACATACTCGTCATCCAGGCCGATCAACTGGCGGCCAACGCGATCGGCGCCTACCACAATCCCGTCGCCAAAACACCAAACATCGATTCGCTGGCCGCAGGCGGCGCTGTTTTCGACGCCGCTTACACCAATTTCCCGCTGTGCGCGCCATCGAGATTTTCGATGATGTCGGGCCAGCTGGCATCTACCATCGGCGCCTACGACAACGGTGCCGAGTTCCCGGCATCGATTCCGACCTTGGTTCACTACCTGCGCCATCTCGGCTACCAGACCTGTCTCGTCGGCAAGATGCATTTCATTGGTCCCGATCAACTACACGGTTTCGAACAGCGCCTGACGACTGACATCTACCCGGGCGATTTCTGCTGGACCGGCGACTGGACCGAGGTCAGGCCGAAGTTCGGCAACGACGTGGTCACCTTCACCGATGCCGGCATCTGCAAGCGTAACGTGCAAATCGAGTACGACGACGAAGTCTGCCACCGCGCCCGACGCAAGCTTTACGACCTGGCACGCGCCAGGGACGAGCGGCCGTTCCTGCTGTTCACGTCGTTTACCCATCCGCACGATCCGTTCCAGTGCCGCCAGGAGCACTGGGACCGTTTCGCGCATGACGACATCGGCATGCCAACGGTCGATACCGCGCAAGCGGATATGGACCCCTACAGCCTGCGCCTGATCGCCCAGTACGGCCTAAAGGACGGGCCGCCGTCACCCCGCCAGGTGCGGGTTGCGCGGCATGCCTACTATGGTTCGGTCAGCTACGTCGACGATCTCGTGGGCGAATTGCTGGCGGTACTGAAGGATACCGGTTTGCTCGACAATACCGTGATCCTGCTGACCACGGATCACGGTGAGCTGCTCGGCGAGCACGGGCTGTGGTACAAGAAATCGTTTTTCGAGGATGCCTGCCGGATTCCGCTGATCGTCAGTCATCCGCAAATCGAGGCCCGCCGCATCGATGCCAACGTTTCGCTGGTCGACCTGTTGCCGACGTTGCTCGAAATCGCCGGTGACGAAAAGCAGCAAAGCCTGGTCGAGGAGGTCGCCGGCCAGAGTTTGTGGCCGCTGGTAACGGGTTCCTCGCCAGAAGCCGGGCGTCCGGTGTATGCCGAGAACCTGGCCGAGGGCGCGACCACGCCTTTGCTGATGGTAAAACGTGGCCGGATCAAGTACGTCTACAGCGCGGTCGACAAGGATCAGCTGTTCGATCTCGAGCACGACCCGCACGAAACCATCAATCAGATCGACAATCCGGATTACGCACAGGTTTACCAGGAACTGTCGCAGCTGGTGCAACAGCAATGGGATGCCGAAGCCCTGGCGCAGGACATCGTCCAAAGCCAGCGGCGGCGACGGTTTCTGCGCCAAACCCTGGCGCGAGGAACACCGCAGGACTGGGATTTCGCCGCGTCCGACGAACTCGAACAGCACTGCCTGCGTAGCGACCGGGTTTATTCGAACTGGGCTTACGAGGACATCCTCGGCTATCGTTTTCCGGAGGAATAAGCGTGCTGGGACTGAGACAGCTATCGGCAGATTTACGCGAGGGCCGAACCACGGCGACTGAACTGGTCGAGCAGGCGCTCGAGCGCACGCGTTTATCGAAATCCGTGTTCACGACGATCAACCCCGGACTGGTCAGCCTGGCCTACTCGATCGATCGCGCGCGCAAGAAATCCCAGGAACTGCCGCCGCTTGCCGGTATCCCGATCGCACTCAAGGATTTGTTCAACGTCAGAAACGAGGTCACGCTGGCCGGTTCGGTCGTGCGCAAACACTATGCCGAGGCTGAAGCCGATGACGCCAGCGTCGTGGCGCCGCTGCGCAACGCCGGGCTGCTGTTTTTCGGCCGCACCAATATGAGCGAATTCGCCTTTTCCGGCATTGGCAGGAATCCGCACTACGGCACGCCGCTGTCGATCTGGGACCGCGACACCGGACGCCTGCCGGGCGGCTCGTCCTCGGGCAGCGCGGTCGCGGTTGCCGAGGGCATCGTAGCGGCGGCGCTCGGCTCGGACACGGCCGGTTCTTGCCGGATCCCGGCAGCCTTCAACGGCATCGTCGGGGTTAAACCGAGCTATGGGCGCATGTCGCTGCGCGGGGTTTACCCGCTGTCACCGACGCTGGACGCACCGGGTCCACTCGCGGTCGACGTCGATAGCTGTTACATCCTGGATCAGCTGATGTGCGGTCGCGCCGGGCCGGATAGCCGGCTACCACTGCTGCAACCGGCAGATCTCGAATCGCTCAAAATCGTTGTTCCCGACGCGCGTGTCATGACCGACCTCGACCTCGAGGTCAAAACCGCATTCGACAATGCACTCGGTAAAATCGAAGCCGCCGGCGCTGAAATCCTGCAGGCGCCGATGCCGGTGCTCGATCACTGCGACGATTTTTTCATCGAACGCCCCCTCGTGGTTTACGAAGTCTGGCAACATCATCGTGCAATGCTCGAACAGCATCTCGACGAATACGATCCATTCGTCGGTCAGCGCATATCGGCGGGTGCCCAAATCAGCGAGTCCGAACAACAGCGGCGCTACCGCGAGCGGGACGAAATCGTGGCCGAATTCAATCGCCGGTTTGCCCAGCTCGATGCCGACGCCCTGCTCTACCCCACCGTCGCCTGCGTGCCGCCGGCGATGACCGAAACCGAGAACGAGGATAATGCGCGCCGCGTCAACCTGCGCTGCCTGCGCAATACGGCGACGGTCAACTACTTCGACGGCTGCGCTATCAGCCTGCCCTGTCACGCGGCGGGCAACGCGCCGGTCGGGCTGATGCTGTCGGCTAAAAACGGCGACGACGAACGGCTCTACCAGATCGCCGCGGCCACCGAGGCAGAGCTGGCGCAATAGCATCGCACCAAATTGGGGCACGATTGAACGCTTCAGGTGTGATTTCTGCACCAAATGAAATCAAATCGTTACCTGCTGCGGGTAAATTTGCATACCGAGCCGTACTTAATAGTATCTGGTTGCAGGTTCGCCGAATCGCGCTAACAGGCGGGCCGCTATGGATGGAGGAAGCAGAGATGCAATCTTATCGATATCTGGCCGCGACTACCGCGGTCTCAAATGCCATCGACAGCCTGCCGCAGACGCGGCACAAACTGCCCTACGGCGTGGTCGCCGACTGGATGGAGGAACATGAAATCGAGGCGGAAGACATCCTCCAGGTTTCGGGCTCCGAGGTACGGGCCCTGGTTGCGGCACTGATCGAACGAGACCAGCCGACGATACCGAATGCGGCCTGAGGAAGCGATAACGGTTTAGAGTTTTCGCCCCAGCCGAAATCCTTCGAGCACGGCTTCCTCGACGGTGCGCGGCGCAACGGCATCGCCGATGCGGGAAATCGCGAAACCATCCAACCGTTCGAGCCAGTCGCATGCGCGACTGGCCTGGGGTGCAAAGCAGGTGACTATCGAATCGACCGCTTCGCAGACGATCGCTTCGCCTCCCGTCATGTGCTGAAAGTATGCGCTGCCGTCGAGCGCACCGTAAAAACGCGCGAAAGGCGTCATTTCAACCCCGAGCCCATGCAATACGCCGATCCACTGGTCGCGCACGATTGCCTGGATCGACTCTCCGGCAACGCTGCCGCCCGACAGCAGGCGCACATGGTGCCCGTCGCGCGCGAGCTTTTCGGCAACGCCGAGCCCGCTCCAGTCACAGGACCAGTCGGCAATGACAACGTTATTGCCCGGCACCGTCTGACCTCCGATCACCGCCCAGGCATCGACCATTTCAACCCCTTCGACCTCCACCTCCGGCTGACGCGGCCGGGCGCCGATGGCGATAATAACGTGCTGCGGATCGATCCGACGCACCGCCTCGGCATCGAGTTCTGAATTAAGCTGGATATCGACACCCGCGTTCTGCAGTTCGCGTTGCAGGTTGGTGGTGACGCCACCGAATTCGGCCCGTCCCGGCAAGGCCTCGGCGAGATTGACCTGCCCTCCGAGCCGCCCGGAAATTTCGTGTAACTGAACCCGGTGTCCGCGCTCGGCGGCTACCGCCGCGGCTTTCATTCCGGCCGGACCGCCACCGATTACCAGTATGGTCTGCGTTTTGCTGGCCCTGCCGATGCTGCCGATGCTCCGTTCGCGACCACTCGGTGGATTCTGGATGCAGGATACCGGGAAATGCGCGAGCCGATGGCCGACACAGGCCTGATTGCAGCCGACACAGGCGCGAATATCCTCGGCACGACCGTTTTCGACCTTGTTAACGAACTCCGGGTCGGCAATCAGTGCGCGCGCCATGCCGACCATATCGGCACTGCCCGCATCGATGATTTGCGCGGCCAGTTGCGGCTGGTTGATGCGGCCCGCGACCAGTACCGGTTTCGACACCGACTGTTTAAGCCTGGCGGCGTCATCGACGACAAATCCCGGTGTAACCGCCATCGGCGGGAACACATGGATCCAGCCGCCCGGCGTTGCCGACGAGCCCGAGATGACGCTGAAGTAATCGAGCTTGCCGTCGGCATCGAGCGCCTGGCAAACCGCGATCATGTCACCCTCCGGCAGGGCATTTTCGGTTTTTTCGTCGAGCGTGACCCGAATACCGAGCGTCTTGTCGGGGCCGATGCGATCACGGCTGCGATCGATTACCTCGCGTAAAAAGCGCATTCGATTATCCAGGCTGCCGCCGAATTCGTCCTCGCGCCGGTTGCTGGTCGGATTCAGAAACTGGGCGATCAGGTAACCCATGCTGGCCAGGATTTCTACGCCGTCGAGGTCCGCATCCGCCAGACGGCCGGCGGCGGCAGCGTAACTTTCGATCATCTCCCAGACCATTTCATTCGGCATCGGCACCGGTACCACGCGATAGCGTTCGTCCGGCACATCCGAGGCGGAGTAACTCAACGGACGAGAGCCATCGTGACTCAGTCGCACCCCGCGCCCGGCGTGGAACAATTGCCCGAACACCGGCGTACCCTCGGCACGGCAGCTCTGAACCAGCCGGTTCAATCCATCGATGATGCGATCGCTGCCGGCATACAGAAAAGCCTGCTCGAAACCGTAACTCGGATGCACCGTCATGCTTTCCATGATGATCAGGCCGACACCGCCGCGCGCCCGTGCCAGGTGATAGGCGATCAGGTCATCGGTCACCATGCCCTGATGGCCCAGCGTGGTGCCATGCGGAGGATTGAAAATACGGTTTCGCAGCCGGGTTTTCCCGAGTTCCACCGGTTGCAGCAGGCTTTCGAACATAGGGCGCTCTGCGATGCGGATCGTGGCCTTATTTAATCGCTTGCATTGAAAAAAAACTAGTACTAAATTTCAAGACTTTCTCGGTTACCCTGGTGGGTTCGCAAAATGACCCGACTCGCCGCCGCGCAACAACAGGTACGCAAGGATTTCCTGCAGCAGGTGCAGGACGGGCGACTCGAAAAACCCGCCGCTGAAGGCTCGGCTCTGCCCAACCTGGCCTATACCTGTCCCGACTTTTTCCGACTCGAGCAACAGACCGTGTTTCGCGATAACTGGGTGTTCGCCGGATTCGTGCACCGGCTGCCGGCGACCGGAGACATGCAGCCGGTAGAAATCGCGGGGCAACCGGTAGTGCTGGTGCGAACCGGCGACGATAGCATCCGCGCGTTCCACAACGTCTGCCGCCATCGCGGTGCGCGCCTGGTCAACGAATGTCGCAACAGCGGCAAGTTCGTCTGCCCGAACCATTCCTGGAGTTACAGTCTCGACGGCCGTCTGCTCGCGCGACCGCATTTTCACGGTGGCGAAAAGCACGACGTCAACCGGGTTGAATGCCATCGCGCCGACCTGGTCGAAATTCGCTGCGTCAGCTGGCACGACTGGATCTTCGTCAACATCGGCGGCGGTGCCGACGACTTTGCCTCCTGCGTGGAGCCGATCAGCGGCCAGCTAGAGGCTTACGATTTCACTACACTGCGTTTTACCGAGGCGCTGGAGTTCGAAATCGAGGCCAACTGGAAACTCGCGATCGAAAACTTCATCGAGCCCTACCACGTATTTTCCTGTCACCCGTGGCTGAACAGTTTCGTCGGCATGGACGAACGCGTGGCGCCGACTTTCGATGACAAGGTCCTGAGTTGCGGTTACGAGTTTCAAACCACCGACCCGGCGCGCGCTGGCGCCCTGCCCTGGTTCCCCGACCTGCCGCCAGAAAAACAGAACCGGGGTGACTGGTTCGTGTTATTCCCGAACTTCGCCTTCGAAATCTTTCCCGACCAGGTCGATGTCTTCATCGCCTGGCCCGAGGCACCGGATCGATGCCGCGAAACCATCGCGCTGTACTTCGTCGGCGAGGGCGCCACCGACGAAAAGTATGCGACGGCTCGCCAGCACGTAATCCAGAACTGGATCAATCTCAATCATGAAGACATCGGTGTCATCGAACGTATGCAAAGCGGCAGAAATTCCGAGGGTTTCGACGGTGGCGTGCTGTCACCCTACTGGGATCCGGTGCTGCAACAGTTCGCTCGCCTGATGACCGAGTCCGTTAGCGGGGAAACACTTTAGCGAACTTGATACAGGTCAATGCAAACGGGTCGGCAGCAGTTAGGCTATAGACCAATGTTAGTCGCTGTTCCTACAATGACAAAGCCGCCCCTTTTTCAGGAAGACCTGATACAACGATACGACAAACCGGGGCCGCGCTATACCTCCTATCCTCCCGCCACGGAGTTTCACGACAAGATCACCGAGGCGGATTTCCGTGCCTGGGCCAGGGCCAGCAACGAGGAGCTGATTCCGAAACCACTTTCGCTGTATTTTCACATTCCGTTCTGTAGCTCGATCTGTTTCTACTGCGCCTGTAACAAGGTCATTACCAGGCGCAAGGAAAAAGCCGAGCCCTACCTGCAGGACCTGTACCACGAAATCGAAATTCAGTCGCGACTGTTCGACCAGGATCGCGAGGTGCGTCAACTGCACTGGGGCGGCGGTACGCCGGGATTCCTGACCCACGAGCAGTCGCAGCGGCTGATGGAGAAGATTGCGCAGCATTTCAAGCTCAGCCATGCCGATGACGGTGAGTACTCGATCGAGATCGACCCGCGCGTGATGCAAAAAGGCGGCGTAAAACACCTGCGTAACCTCGGCTTCAACCGCATCAGCATCGGTGTACAGGATTTCGACGAACGCGTGCAAAAGGCGGTCAACCGTATCCAGAGCCTGGAGGTAACCACCGCGGTGATCGACGAGGCCCGTCGCAACGGTATTCGTTCGATCAATATCGACCTGATCTACGGCTTGCCGCATCAAACCGTCGAAAGTTTTGCCGAAACCCTGGAAACCATTATCCGGCTCGATCCCGATCGAATTGCAATCTATAACTATGCGCACCTGCCGCACCGCTTTCCGCCACAGCGACGCATTCAGGCCGAGGACTTGCCGAGTTCGGCCGAGAAGCTCGCGATCCTGCACAATGCCATCGACATGTTATGCAACGCAGGTTACGACTACATCGGCATGGATCATTTTGCCAAGCCCACCGATGAGCTGGCAGTGGCGCAACGCAACGGCAGTTTGCATCGCAACTTCCAGGGTTATTCGGCGCACGCGCAATGTGATTCGATCGGCTTCGGGGTTTCGGCCATCAGCCAGGTACACGACAACTTTAGCCAGAATGCCATCACGCTCGACGCTTACCACGACAGCCTCGAGCATGAACGGCTGCCGGTTATCAGAGGTTACCAGAGTAATTCCGAGGACCTGTTGAGGCGCGAAATCATCCAGGGATTATCCTGTCACTTCCATCTCGACACCCAGGCAATAGGGCATCGCTGGAACCTTGACTTCGCACAACATTTCGCCAGCGAACTCGAGCGGCTGACCGAGATGGAGGAGGACGGCCTGGTCGAGTTGGGCGATGACGAGATCATGGTACTCGAAGGGGGACGCCTGCTGGTACGCAATATCTGCATGGTATTCGACGCTTATCAGCAGCCGGAACGGGTTACCGAACTGTTTTCCCGGACCGTCTGACGGTTCCCCCCGCAAACTCTGCGCAACCCGTAACCTGCTCGATATATTTATTCCGGGTCGTCCGTTCAAAGAGTCGTTGTAAAATTGATCTACGTCAATTACAGCGGCAGGCAACATTACTAGAATCCTTTCTTGACTCCTACTCTTAATACACAACAGAGTATTTAGCCGGCACCTCCCCGCCGGCTATTTTTTTGCCTGTCTACTATCTTGTCTTCATCCATCAGGATGCGATGCGCCGGCCCCTCGAGATCGTCGTACTGACCGTCGCGCACGGCCCACAGCAGTATCCACACGATCCCGCCCAGCAGGATCAGCGATATCGGTATTAACAGGTAAATTATCTCCATCAGCGAATTAGTCTCATGGCGTTCAACACGACGATCAGCGAGCTGACCGACATTCCGATGGCGGCGAGCCAGGGCGCGACCAGGCCCATCGCCGCGGCGGGAATCGCACCGAAATTATACATCAAGGCCCAGGCCATGTTCTGGCGGATAATCGACTGCGTCCTGGCCGACATGTCGATAGCGGCGGCGACGGCCTGCAGCTGGTTAGCGATGAGCACGATATCGGCGCTGGTCTTGGCCAGCGAACTGGCGCCACCCATCGCAATCGAGACATCGGCATTAGACAGAACCGGTGCATCGTTGATGCCGTCGCCGACCATCAATACACAGGCGCCATCGGCCTGTAGCGCCTGCACGGCCTGCATTTTTTCCTGCGGAGACATTTGCGCGCGATAATCGGAGATACCGGTCGCATCCGCCACCCGGGCGGCGCTGGCGAGCCGGTCGCCCGTCATCAGCACGATCGACTTGCCCATTTGCCGCAACCTGTCGATCAGCGCGTGGGCATCGTCGCGCAACCGATCGGCAAAGGTAAACATCGCCATGGCGCAATCGGCACGCGCCAGCACGACCGCGGTGACGGCGTCGTCGGCGATGCCGTCGAGCCAGTCTGATGGAATCCTGGCTTCGCTACTGGCAGCAATGAAGTCGCTGCTGCCGATGAAATATTGCTGGCCGTCGATGCGGGCCGAAAGGCCACCACCGGCGACGTTAGCAATCTGCGTCACGTCGCCGGCTTCGATATCTCCGGCTTCGCGCACCAGCGCACGCGCCAGCGGGTGCTCCGAGTGCAGCTCCAGGCTGGCCGCAAGGCGCAGGCATTGCGTCGCTTCGAACGCGGAATCGCAGACAATCTTTTCCAGCCTCGGTTTACCCAGGGTCAGGGTGCCGGTCTTGTCGAACACGACGTGCGTAACATGATTCATCTTTTCCAGCGCGGCCGCCTGTTTCACCAGAAGCCCGCTGCCCTGCATTCTTCCCAGCGCGGCGCTGATCGCGGTCGGCGTTGCCAGCGACAATGCACAGGGACAGCTGACGATCAGCACCGCGAGTGCAATCTCGAACCAGCGAGACGGCTCCTGCCACCACCAGAAGGCGGCGACGCAGGTCACGATCAGCAACACGATGCTGATGAAATGCGCGGCGACCCTGTCCGCCAGTCGCGCCAGCGGTGGCTTATCCGCCTGGGCTCGTTCGATGGTGCGCTGAATTTCGGCCATCACCGTGTCGGCGCCGACCGCGTCGACCCGCATTCGCAGCGGATTGGTTACATTGATGCTGCCGCCGAGCAGCCGGTCTCCGGGGCCCCTGGCCAGCGGAATGCTCTCGCCGGAGAGCAGCGACTCGTCGATATCCGACTGACCGCTTTCGAT
This sequence comes from Gammaproteobacteria bacterium, assembly GCA_020354435.1. GTDB lineage: Bacteria > Pseudomonadota > Gammaproteobacteria. Next base: position 1,807,366 of record CP070646.1, on the reverse strand, counting down.
CTCACCATCGGCCGGCACGGTTTCACCGGGACGAATCAATACCTGGTCGCCGATTGCAAGCCTGGCCGCCGCCACCGCTTCGCCGGCGTCGTCATCGCTAGCGAGAAGCGTGGTCATTAAAGGCATCGATTGCACCAGCTTCTCGACCGACGCGGCACAGCGCTGGCGCGCCATGCTTTCGAAGTAACGGCTGGCCGACAGAAAGAAGACGAACATGACGACCGAATCGAAATAAATTTCGCCCTGTCCGCGCAGCGTCGCCACCGCACTGCTGCCAAACGCAACCGCGATCGCCAGGGATACGGGCAGGTCCATCGCCACGCGCAGGCGTTTCAGGTCGCGCCAGGCGGCCTGGAAAAAAGGCACTGCCGAGTAGAGCAGCACCGGCAAGGTCAGACCCAGGTTGAGCCATCGAAAGAACTGCTCGAAATCGTGCTCCATGCCGGACCAGGCGCCGGCGTAGAGACTGATGGACAGCATCATGACCTGCATACCGAAAAGTCCGGCGATCGCGAGCCGGCGCTGCTGCTGGCGGCGCTGGCGGCGGTGCGCCTCCTGTTGCTGATCCGGGTTGTAAGGAAGCGCTCGATAACCGATCTTCTGGATCGCCTGCAGGATTTCGCTGAGCCTGATGCGAGAATCGTCCCAGCGTACCAGCGCGCGCTGGGTGGCGTAGTTCACGTGCACGTCCCTGACCCCGGGCAATCCGGCAATGTATTGCTCGTTGAGCCAGACGCAGGCGGCACAGGTAATCCCTTCCAGAATCAGGCTTGCCTCGCGCGTCTGCGCATCGGGGGAATGCACGAACTGACTCTGTATCTCGGGTACATCGTAGACCTCGGCCTCGCGCAGAAAGCCCGGTACCAGGTCCTGCCCGCTCGGCGAAGGCTCGGTGCGTACGCGGTAAAAATTTTCATGCCCGGCGGCGATAATCGCCTCAGCCACTGCCTGGCAACCGTGGCAACACATGGCACGTTCTTCGCCATCGATGCGAACCCGGGCATCAAACCCGGCTGGAACCGGCAAACCGCAATGAAAACAGGCGCCATCGAGGCCCAATGCCAATCGCACGCCGGATTCATCGGTTACTTCATTATTCATGGTTTTTGTTAATACTGATTCCACGTACAATGCCACCCGCATCCGGCCGGGGTTAGATCAGGAATGAAACTGCGAATAATGCAGTTTCAAATTCACACTCGGTTGATCTAAGTCAAAACCCTTTTCCTCGCCTCGGGAATAATCCAAGCTAACAAATAACAAGCCGGATCGCCATGTTTATACAACACATTATCGGCCTGTTCACCGATCCCGTTGGTGAATGGGAAAAAATTCGCGAGGAGCAAAAATCCAAAAACGGTGGATTTGGATTCATATTTATATTATCGGCCATTCCCGCTATTTCGGGGTACATCGGCACCACCCAGGTCGGCTGGCGCATCGGCGTCGGCGATCCGGTCCGTATCACCGGCGATTCGGCTATCGCCATCGCGATCATATTCTACCTGGCAATGATCGTCGGTGTATTCTCGATCGGCTGGGTTATCCACCTGCTCGGCAAGGCATACGAACTCGAAAAACCGCTGCCGCTTTGCCTCGCCCTCGCCGCTTACACCGCGACGCCGCTGTTCCTGATCGGCATCATGGAAGTTTACCCCGTACTCTGGCTCAACATGCTGCTGGGGCTGCCGGCGCTGGCCTATACGGTTTACCTGCTGTATTCAGGCCTGCCGGTCATGATGGAAATCCCGGCTGAACGCGGGTTTCTGTACTCTTCGGCGGTGCTTGCGGTTGGCCTGATTGCACTGGTGTCACTGCTCGGCATGACCGCGCTGCTGTGGGGCATGGGGCTGCAGCCCGTATTTACAAGTTAATCCTTTTATTTTCGTAGATTCACCCGTTTGATGCATATCAGACATCGAGGAAGCAGCAGATGACTAACACTGAAACCTACAATTACAAAGTAGTCCGGCAGTTTGCGATCATGACGATCGTGTGGGGTCTCGTCGGCATGGCGGTCGGCGTGCTGATTGCCGCGCAACTGGCCTGGCCGGCGCTCAATTTCGACGTCCCGTGGCTTACCTTCAGCCGCCTGCGTCCATTGCACACCAACGCCGTCATCTTCGCTTTCGGCGGTTGCGCGCTGTTCGCGACATCCTATTACGTGGTGCAGCATACCTGTCACGCCAAGCTAGCATTCCCCGCGCTGGCGGCATTTACTTTCTGGGGCTGGCAACTGGTCATCTTGCTGGCCGCGATTACACTGCCGCTCGGCATTACCACGAGCAAGGAGTACGCTGAACTGGAATGGCCGATCGACATCCTGATCACCCTGGTCTGGGTCAGCTATGCGCTGGTCTTCTTCGGTACCATCCTCAAGCGCAAGATTCAGCATATCTATGTCGCCAACTGGTTCTTCGGCGCCTTTATCATTACCGTCGCGGTGCTGCACCTGTTCAACAGCGCGGCCCTGCCGGTCTCCTTCTGGAAGTCCTACTCGGCCTACGCCGGCGTGCAGGACGCGATGGTGCAGTGGTGGTACGGCCATAACGCGGTTGGTTTTTTCCTTACCGCCGGTTTCCTCGGCATCATGTACTACTTCGTGCCGAAGCAGGCCGGGCGTCCGGTCTACTCCTATCGCCTGTCGGTGGTGCACTTCTGGGCGCTGGTTTTCACCTACATCTGGGCCGGCCCGCA
>CP070646.1:1770291-1804569 GCA_020354435.1 Gammaproteobacteria bacterium | reverse complement strand
CGCTCGGACCGGTCGCGTTAACCGAACACGAGGTGGTAATCACGCTCGCCAACGGCAAGACCTTTGTCGCCGATTACAGCATTTACCCCTGTGGTGAACAGGAAATCGACAACGATGTTCTGGTCGAGATCCGCCTGTCCGAGCGCCAGGCCCAGTTTGCGCGTGAAGAGTTCAACCAGCTACAGCAGCAGGCGACCCAGCAGCTCGCGCGCGGACTGGCGCACGAAATCAACAATCCGCTCGGCGGTATCCGTGGCGCGGCACAGCTGCTGCAACGGGAACTGGATCAACCGGACTGGATCGAGTACACCGAAGTCATCATCAGCGAGGTAGATCGGCTGCAAACCCTGGTCAACAACATGCTTGGGCCGAGCAATCAGCCGCGGCGGGAAATGATCAATATTTATGAAGTGCTGGAACATATCTACAAGATCATCCACGCAGCCGAACCGGAACGCATCGAAATTGTGCGTGACTACGATCCCAGCATCCCATCGCTGATGGCGGATCGGGACCTGCTGATCCAGGCCTTTCTCAACATCGCGCGTAACGCGGTGCAGGCAATCGAAGATCACGGCTGCATTACCTTCAAAACCCGGATCGGACGCAACTATACCGTTGGCCAGGTGACGCACCCGCTGGTGGTGCAGGTCGATATAACCGATAGCGGGCCCGGCATTGCGCTCGATCTCGGCGAGACGATATTTTTGCCGATGGTTACCGACAAGCCCGACGGCAGCGGCCTCGGCCTGCCCATCGCCCTGGAAATCATTTCCCGGCACGGTGGCACAATTAACCTGCAAAGCTCGAATACGGGCACTACATTCAGCATCATTCTGCCCCTGGAACAATCATGAACCTTCCCACGCAAAATACCCAAAACTCGATCTGGATCATCGATGACGATCAATCGATGCGCTGGGTGCTGGAAAAAACCCTGGTCAACAGCGGATACCGGGTAAGCTCTTTCGAATCCGGCTCGGTCGCGCTGGCCAGTTTCAAACGCGCGGCAGTGGATGAACGGCCGAATCTGATCATTACCGACGTACGCATGCCCGGCATTAATGGTTTCGAATTGATGAAGCAGATCAAAAACATATCGCCGCAAACGCCGATCATCGTCATGACCGCCTTCACCGACCTCGATACCACGCTACAGACCTTCGAGGAAGGCGCTTTCGAGTATCTGCCCAAACCCTTCGATATCGACAAAGCGCTGGAGCTGGTGGCGCGCGGCTGCAAACAGGCCTCCGGCAGCCAGGAAAGCCCGGCGCAGACACCCGCCGAGAGCGGCGACTGGCAGCGCCCGTTGCGGCAATGGGCGCAACAACAGTTATCAAGGGGCGAAACCGATATTCTTAAAAACGCGGCCAAAACCTTTGAGAAAACCCTGCTCGACTGTGCGCTGGAAGCCACCCGCGGGCGCAAGCAGGACGCCGCGCGTTTGCTCGGCTGGGGCCGCAACACCTTGACGCGCAAACTCAAGGAACTGAACCAGACTCCCTAACCGAAAACTCGGGGAAAACTCGGGGACAGTTTACTTTTTTTCTAGTGAAAAAAAGTAAACTGTCCCCGAGATTTTTGAGGTATCAATTGCCGGAGATGCAGTTCATGTAGGCCTGCTCCAGCGAGCCAGCCCGGTAGCGCTGCAGGCAATCATCCGGGGTGCCCTGGTATTTCATTTCACCGTCATGCAAAATTCCGAAGCGGTCGCACAGGTCTTCCGCGTCGGCCAGTAAATGGGTGCTGTAGAGGACCGTGCGGTCGGCATTCCTTTGCTCATGCATCAACTGTTTGAAATGGAAACGCGCCCGCGGATCGAGACCGCTGAGCGGCTCGTCGAGAATCAACAACGGGCGTTCGAGCATGAAACAGCTCACCAGGCCCAGTTTCTGTACCATGCCTTTGGAATAGCCACCCACACGCGTGTCGAGACGTTCGGGCGGAAAATCCAGCTTTTCAGCCAGTTCCGCCAGCTGTCTCCGATCGGTTTTCTGATGGTAGACGTCGGCGATGAAGTCGAGATACTGCCGCCCGCTGATATTCTTCTTGACGTCGAATTTTTCCGGCAGATAAGCGAGCCGATCGCGACATTGCCGGTCCCGGTTGTCGACACCGTAGATTTTTATGGTACCGCCGGGAAGCGGCCGGATCAGGTCGAGTATCAGCTTGATCAGGGTCGACTTGCCGGCGCCGTTGATGCCGGCGATCGCGTAGTACTGCTGGTCTCCGACATCGAGCGTCAGGGACCTGAGAATATCCAGACTCGGGACCGAGTAACTAAGATTGGTGACGGAAAGCGCCTGGGTCATAAACGAAAATGGCCTGCCAGTTTGGCAGGCCATTGTCGCAGATCAAAACCCGGGTTTACAGGCGGAACGCCATATCGTAGCGCTGGGCGTCGTCGTACACGGCTGCCGCCGAGGCCGGCAAAGCCATATCGGCTCCCTGAAGCGCAGATTGAATACGACCGGTGTCACCGTCACCATCGTCCAGCCGCGCCTCGATGATCTTGGCGATCGGTCCTTCGATGGCGCCGAAGATGGTGACGTGACCGGCGATGTTGAGCGCACCGTCCTGGATGCCGATCTGGCCACCGTAGGCATTGGTCGGTTTGGTATCATCCACACCACCGCCAGGGATCAGGCCGGCAGCACGCAGGTGGGCGAAGAACATATTGGTTTCGGCGGTCAATGCGAGGGTAATGTCAGTGGTCGACGCAACATTCCACACGCCGTCGATGGTGCCACTGCCATCGCCATTGACCGGATCACCCACCCCATAAACGGTAAAACGACCTTCTGCGGCGCTATCGTCTCCCGGCAATTGCAGGTAACGATCCTGGTATGAAAACATCGCCGCGGCAATACCCGCGTTATCGCTTTCGACTCGTTTCAGCTTGGCATTGGTAATCATTTCCTGGCCCTTGAGCACGCCACCAATCAGCAGGCCCACGATAACCAGTACGATCGCGATTTCCACCAGCGTAAAACCTTTTTGTTTTGAATACTGCATCTAAATTCTCCAGATTATCGGTTGTATCCGAGAGAATATACTGCATTTACCGTGCCACTATCAAAAAAACCTTATATTTCTGTGACAATCGACAATCTTTTTATTCAATCTGCCTGCTTTTGTTGAGATTCAAACAACTTTTGTTGAAATGTCGACAACTTTTCCTGCAAGAATTTCTTTTCATCGGGATCATTTATGACATCGGTTTGCATCATCGCCTGGATAATCGCGATGGCAGCCTCGAGTTCGTTCAGCTCAGCCAGCAGCAGGAAGCGAAAATCACGCGCCCACTGCGGCATCCTGACGCTGGCCGGTTGCAGCGCCAGGCGCTCGGCGTAGGACAGCGCCAGCTCGAGGTCGCCAAGCCTGTGTTTTGCCAGCAGGCAGGCTTCTGCCAGCCGGCGCCAGTGCTTGTGCGGATCGTCCTCGAATCGGCGCTCGATGAAGCCGAGCATCCGGCGCAGACGTTCGCGGTCTTCGGTCGAACTGTAGATACGCGACGCCAGTAGCATCGGGTACTCGGTACCCTGGCTGATTTCGGTAATACGATCGAGCCAGTCGACCAAAACGCGGTAGTCAATCAGACTGTAGCTAAAATGCCGGCCAATCTGGTTGTCGTGCAATTGCAGGCGAATCGCGAGCAGGTAACCCAGCAATTGTTCCGAGCCCATCGCCATGCCCCGGTAACTGTCGACAGCGAGCGGATTCGCGAGCGGCCGATACTCTGTTGCCAGCTGCTGCTGCTCGCGGTGATGTATCAGCAGCTGGCAAGCAAATGCCAGAACAAACGCGAGCAACAGCGGCACTGGCAATTGCAGCAGGGGACGTTCGCCGCGGCGCATCAGATATTGAACTCCTTGCGATAAAAATCGACCAGGCTGATGCCGAGTAAAAACAATGCGTATACGACCACCGAGAGCAATTGATTAGCGAGCGCCGCGAGCAGGTCGATGTTTTCGAAAAATACATCGTTCTGTGCAAAGCTGTGGCTGCCGGGAAGCAGGTACAGAATCGCGCTGAAAATAAACTCGATCACGCGGCTGGTCGCGCTGCCTTCGGAAAGTCGAACCGATTCATCCAGCATCAACAAGATCAGTCCCGACAGCTTTGCCAGCAGGTATACCGCCAGCGAAAAGAACACCGCCTGTGGAATTTTTTCCAGGCTCAGGATCGCCAGCAAACCGAGCAGTCCGAGAAGAAACAACTCCAGCCACAGTGACGCAGCCCAGTAGATTCCAAGACCAAAATTACTGTAAATCGGAATCAGGATCGCGACCGGCAGCACCAGCAGCAGGCAAAGGCAGGCGATGACCATGACCTGCGCGACGATATACTGCCAGCGCGCCAGCGGCATCGTCAACAAACGCTCGAACTGGCGCGAACTGTAATCCTCGGCGACGTTGGTGGCGATCATCAACAGCGCCAGTAAACCCAGGCTATAGCGAAAAAAATCGGCAACATAGGCACTGACGATAGCCTTGCTATTGATGATCGCGAGCTCACCGATGAAGCTGCCGCTCAACACCGCGACCAGGATCAGGAGCGCAAGCAACACGAACAACCGCCGGCTCATAATTCCCAGCATCAGGTAACGAAACAGTGCTATAGTTTGTGCTGACATTCGTTTATCGAAAATCTTGGCTAGAGTTCATTCACTACTGCAATACGGCCAGCAGATCCTGGCCACCATCCTGCTGCTTTACCACGTGCTGATCTGGGTGGTCGACGACCCGCTACTGCGGTTTGGCCTGTCGTTCGTATTGTATGGCCTATTCCTGTTGTGGCAACCACTGTGGAGCAAGGAAGCGCGTGTCAACGCGGCACCGGTCACGCTTATCGCGATCCTGTTCTTCCTCGTGACCTATGTCTTCCCCAACGAATCGCTGGCTTTCGTCGGCCTGATCCTGTCCGGACTGATCGGCAGCCGCCTGCTTTCGCAGACCGCGTACCGTTCCTTCGACCTGCTGGCGTTGCTGATTATCACTATCGAAATGGCAATCGGGCTGATTCCGGACACCTTTGAGCAGATCCAGCTGCCAAGCCTGTTCGCCGATTACATGCAAACCATGGTGCTGATACCGGTCATGCTGTTTTACTTCGCGCCCAATCCCGATCACCAGAAGCAGGGGCGCAGCCAGGTCGACCTGATGCACGGCCTGCTGGCGGCTACCTTGCTGTTCATCGTCTTGCTCGGCGGTATCGTCATCAGCCTGCTGTACGGAGTCGAGTACCTCGATGGCCTGTTGTTAACCGTGTTCATCGTCGCCACGCTGACTATCGGCATCAGCTGGTTCTGGAATCCGGGTGTCGGTTACTCCGGTATCGGCGTTTTGTGGAACCGCTACGCGATGACGATCGGAGGCCCGTTCGAGACCTGGATCAATACGCTCACGACGCTGATCGAGGAGCACTACCTGACGCCGAACGAGTACCTCGAGGCCGCCTGCGAGCACCTGGTCGAAAACGACTGGCTCAACGCCATCGAATGGCAGTTCGAGACTTTCAAGGTCGGCGCCGGCGAAAAAACCGGCCCCTGGATCGAACACCGGCTCGATGAAAATGTGACCGTGTTGCTGCACTTCAAGGCCGATCCCGGGGCCGCGCTCGAGCAGCACACCATTCTGCTGATCCGAATGGCTTACCAGTTTTACCTGGCCAAGCTGAACCAGGAAAAAATGCGCGTGCAGGAACATTTCGCGACCATACACCACACCGGCGCGCGGCTAACCCACGATATCAAGAATATTCTGCAGTCGATCAAAACCTCACTGGATATCATCGATATGGACGAGGAGACCACGCAGTCGCAACAATTGCTGGAAACAAACCTGAAGCAGATCGGTACACGGCTGGAAAGCACGCTCAACAAGCTCAGGGCGCCGAAGCTGAATACCCAGGTCAACCTGGTCGATTGCCGCCAGTGGCTGGACCGCATCGGCAAGCAACACAACGCTAATCCGCGGGTTCACTTTCACGGCGATATTGTCAACAATATTACCGTGCCCGTCGACCTGTTCGACAGCGTCGCTGAAAACCTGATCAACAACGCGCTGAAAAAATCGCCGACCACCGAGGTCGACCTGCGGCTGCTGTCGGACAGCAACATTATCGTGTTATCGATTTGCGACAATGGTGATGCGATCGAGTCCGAGATCGAAAACAGCCTGTTCGCGCAACCGGTGTCATCGGGCAGCGGCATGGGCATTGGCCTCTACCAGGCCGCGATCATGGCGCATGCCTTCCAGTTCGAACTCGAACTCAGCCAGAACGAACGCGGACGCGTCTGCTTCAATCTGTTCCAGCATCTCGCCGAGTAGTCTGCAAGGCAGTTAATACAGGGTCAGAGCCAGACACGGTGAATCCTGCTCTAAACAAAATCTATCGGTCAGGGCAGCTGATCGGCCTCGATCATTCTGGAATAGAGAATATGCGGTGAAACCCAGCGGACGACATCATCGAAATCGTCGGCAAATCCGGTGGGACGACGTACGAAAGTTGTCTGGTTCGCGCCGACGTCCTTGAGAAAATAATTGTCACCGCTGGGACCGGCAGCCATACCCAGATCGGTAGTGCTGCGTGAGCCACCCCGGTTTTCCAGCTCATCGTTGACCGGTACCTCTCTCCCGTTCTTGCCCGTCGACAACAGTACGAACGGCGCGCCAGCGTATCGGTCGGGAGGACCGACCTGATAGTTACCGAATACTTCGTCGGCGCCGTTACAGTTATCGCTGATATCGACACCATTATCGTCACAAATAATGTAGCGGCCATCGAGGTCGGTATAGGTATCAAAATCGGAATCGACGATGCCGACCACGCGCATTTCCCCGTTGCGAACAAAATCCGAAACCCCGTCGCCGTTGAAGTCGCTGTTGGTAACATAGTAACGATAGGGATTACCCCAGGGGTCCAGCAACAACGAATCCTGGTTGGTTCTGCCGGTGATACCGAGCGTATTGATGGGCACGAATCCGCCATAGTTGGTACAGTTGACGGCGCCACCGCCGTCCTCGGCACCGGCCGAATTCGGAATCGCCGGGCACGGCAGGCGGCCGTTAACCTGGGCAAAACCGACGATGGCATCGATGATATGATCCATTTCCTGGTCGACGGCACGATATTGCTTGAGTTCCTGCTGACGCGGGAACATCGCCACGGTATAGCCGAGCAGAATGGTCACGATCAGCAATACGATAGCGATCTCGACCAGGGTAAAACCCTGCTGAATTCGGCTAACAGATCTCATTCTTCATTCCAGCAGTAAAACCACGTCATTGGCAATTCCGGTGGTTGGCCGGTTATCGAATATGCGGTCAAAGTCATTGTTTTCATCTTCGAAGATGTCAGCCAGCTCGTCCCCGTAATAGGGAGGATTCCCCGGATTCGTATCATCGATAAGATCGACATCGGCGGGATCGAAATCTCCGACGCCGCCCGACAATACCAGCAACGCACGTTTGTCGTTTGTGGTACCGGCGATATCCTGCAATGTCAGGCAATCGATACCCGCAGTGCAGCTGTCATCGCCGCCGGGCCTGACCTCGGACGAGTAAGCCGCCTGCACCATATTATGCCAGCCGTTCGATTGGGCCCAACGCGGCAGCTCCGGGTAATAGCGAATGCCGACGATAATGCTGTCGCCCGCATCATAGGTCAACGTACCCACATTGCCGGGTGGTTCTATCGAGTGCGAAGTCTGAAACTCATCATCCTGCTCCCAGGAAATACTGGCAATATAGCCAGGGCCATCGAACTCGGCCTCGACAAAGGCGTGACTGGTTGCGCTCGGCGGCACGTAAGCCAACGGCGTAAAGGTGCGGTCGGCAAACGGAAATCCGGTTATGGCATTAAAGGTAATGGTGTATTTTCTGACCCTCAGCCAGGCCGGACTCGTACTACCGCCGACGAAATTACCCGCGGAATCCTGGTTGCAATCTTCCTCGGTACCGGTGACATAGGGGCAGGCTTCCCAGATATTGTCAAGCGGGCGGGTTGGCGCATTGGTCGCATGACCGTCCCAGGCCCAGCCGGTAAAAGTTGCGCTGGTGACCGGCGGTACGAACAGGTCCCCGGTATTTTGCTCGAAGTACACGTCGGCCGCCGCCGACGCTGGCGCGCGGCTTTCGAATTCGTCGCCGTCGACATCGAACTTCAGCGTCACCTCGGAGATTATGTCCTCGCTGTTCCTGTTATTTATCGTAAAATAAGGCTCGAATATGGATGGCACCCGGCCAATAACTGGTGCCGGCGGAGCAGGATTAATCTCCGCATCGAAAGTCGTCAACGCACCGGCAGTGTCGTAGGGGTCCAGCCATGGGTAGCGATCGAAACCCGGGCGGTTCATATAGGCTTCGAGCGCTTCCCGGTAGGCCTGCAGCGTGGCTTTCTGCGCCATCGCGATGACCTCTTCCGACGTGATCAGGATGATTTGATCGTTGACGATGAGTTCCTCGGCGGCCATATCGTCAATCGGACCGAGGACGAATCCATTGTTGCTGTCATCGTTAACGAAATCGGCATTGTCCAGCGCGCCGAACAGATCGAGATAATTGAGGGGGTCGACGATACCCGGATCCGTATCAGCAACGATACCTTCGCGATCATCACCGTTGGCGACGCTGCGGTCCTGCGCCACGCCGTTGCGATCTATCGGCGGTCCCGGCGCGATAATGACCGCGGCGATGCCGTCGGCGGCACCATCGTAAAGCTGCTGGCCATTCTGGTCATGGATCGTGATCGAACCGACCAGGTCAGAGTTGACAATACTGGCGTCGTCGAAAAAGTTGAAATCCTGCGATACCGCGTACCACAAACGCTCACCGCTGGCGTCCCTGGCATCATAAAACTCCATGCCGTTGGCGCGCCATGGGAAGCGTCCGACCATCGCTTCGCCGGTACCATTATCGATACAGAAACTGACCAGATCGGGATTTGGCGTTCCGGTATTGTCAGTATCGGGGCAGGGCAGACGCCCGGGGCCGCGGGCCGGTCCGGCGATCTCGGGATAACGATAGGCGTACATCAGCAACGCCTGCTTGGCCTCCTTGAGCACGCGCTGGTTGTGCTGGTATCTGCGGTTATCGACTTCCTGTTTGGCGCCCTGGGTAAATCCGACCAGCACGACACCACCTATCCCCATCAGGCCGAGCACGACCAGGATCAGCACGTAGCCGGATTGACGTATGGGGCGGGGCGTTCGCATGGTTAATTCTGCACCGTCACCAGGTAACTGATTTCGAGCGTCTCCCCGCTGGTGGCGTAGTAGTGTTTGCCGTCCGGGGCGGTAATTCTGACCCTGATTTCATCACCCACCAGAACCCTGACCTGGCTGCTGTCTTCGAGCTGCTCACCATCCTCGTAGATCACGGAATTGATCCAGACCGAATGCGGCCCATCCTGTGACACCGTGATACCGCTAATCTTATACTCCTGCACGACCTCTTCCTGGGCGAGCGGCTGTGTCGGCAATTCGATCGTGACCTCGGGCTTGCCTTCATCCACCGGCTCCGGTTCTTCACTCCTGTAGCGATTGGAATTGATAATCTGACGCTCCTGTGGTGTCGTAAACAGGGTCGACAGTTCTGCCGCCAACAGCGGCGACTGCAGGCCGGCCAGTACCAGGCCGACCAGCGGGATCAACTTGCTGACGCAGGATTTACTTGGCATCAATCGTCACCCAGCGTAGCTTGCAATTGGTCATCAGGTTGGCCCTCTTGGTATCCAACGAGGTGTTAACCGGCGAAGGTCGATTGATCGAGCAGCTGTCAATCGTAAAAAGGTTGCTGATCGACTGGCGCAAACCCTCCAGCAGTGCGAACAGGTCTTCTTCGTGCAGCAGTCCCATCTGCAATTCCATCGGAGAACTGTTGACCTCGACACCGCGCTTGGGCTTGAATCCCGGGCGCTCAAATTTCTCCTGCGGATTCAGGTCGTAGGTCAGCGTCGGCAGTTTCAGCACTTCATTAGTAGCTTCGAGGCTTTCGATCCAGCTCAGCCGGCGCTCCTCGCCCACCAGCCCGGTCGATTTGTATTCACCGTAAAGGCTGCGGTACTGATCGAGCAGGTCGATATCGTTAACCATGTTGCTGTAAAGCCTGTGGGTGGAACGCAGCGTGGTCACGGCTTTGTCATATTCTTCGTTTTGCATTTTTTCGTACTGGAAACCCGCCAGCACCAGCGCGGAGAATATCAGGACCGATATCATCAACATGATGATCGGTCTCTTAAGGTAAAACCAGTCGATCTTATTCATCCTTGGTCACCTCCCTGACGACGCGAAACGCGAGCTCGGCTTTTTCCTGCCTGCCATCGCGCTGGTTGCTGGCGTCACCGCTAAGGCGATTGTCCGATTCGATATCCAGCGGCCGCTTGGTGATCTCAACCGATAAATACTTGCCCGATTCGACCATAGTCTTTTCCAGGTCGTCGACCGCACTCAGCGCATACCGATAGTTGCCGTCGAAGTTGAGGAACTCGCCTTCGACCATGGCGACCTCGAAAAAGCCCTTTTTCGGCTTGGGCGCGTTACGGTCACGCTTGGGATCGCGGCGACGTTTTTTCGGCTTGCCCCACTGCACATCGCTAGCCACGTCGATATCCGAGTAGTTGGCCAGAAACCAGTCGATTCTCTTGATGCGAATATCGGAAAATATACTGACATCGCCGCTGATCATCGCCATCATCTCTTCGGGATCCTGCAGGTAATTGTCCTGCACCGCTTCCACCGTCTGCACGATGTGCTGCATATTCGTGGTCGAGGTAGTCGAATCGATGCGGTTTTCGCTGAGCTGGTTGTACTTTGCCTTGTACTTTTGCTCGAGCAGCCTGGTTTCTTCGATGGTATTGTTATACAGCAAACCCTTGACGGCACTGGTAATGGCAAAACCGATGCCCAATGCAAGCATGGCAATACTGGCCGCGCGCAGCGCCAGGCCGGCCCGATGATGCATGAAATAGCGCCGCTCCTTCGGCTGGGCATAGTGGTTAACCGAGAGTTTTTTGCTCGCCAGGTAGCAGAAAAGACCCGAGCTGAAGTCCTGTTCGTCGTTGACATCTATTTTTTCACGGGCCAGAAGCTCGTTGATTTCGTGTATCGTGAAATCGAAATAACTTTCCTTTTCGCAGCGTATCGTCAGCTTGTCGAAATGACGCTTGTTGGTCAGGATATGCACCGCCACGGTTTCCGAGCGCTCGACGATACGCTGGCTCACCAGATAGCGCTGGGTCGACTCGATATCGCGCAAAACGTCGGAAGCGTAATCCCCCTGGTAAAAACTGGCGATAGGCACCAGGCGGCTCAGGATCAGCTTGCCGTCAACGAACACCGACTGCCGCAGGTTGCTTGGCACCTGCTGGCTGACCAGAATGATCACGTTATTCTCTGATTTGAGCTCCTTGACGTAATCCTCCGATACCAGCGGCAAACTCAGAATGCCGGACAGCGGGGTGCGTGTTTCCGCGATGATCTTGAGCCAGGGTTCGAGCAGGTACTGGTTGGTAAGTCCGATGATCAGTACCTTTTCTTCCTTGCGCTCTTTCTTTTCCTTCGATTGTGAAACCGAATGCTTGTACTCCGAGGTGCGGAAGTACTTGGCATAGTTACGCTTGAGGATGGCCTGGCGATCGGAGCCATGCAGTAGCGGAATGCGTATCTGGCGAAATTCTTCCTCGATCAGGTCCACCAGCAGGCGCACGGGTTCGTTACGGAACGAACGCAGGTAGGCGGCAAACAAGTCCAGCCCCTGGTCGTCGGGTTCGAAGTAAACGCTGCTCATCAGCTTGCGGCCGGCCCATTCCTGCGCGACCATTCTGTAACCGGTGAAATATAGGATTCTCTTCATGACATGACTGCTAGAATTCGATCGTGCTGATGGTGTCGTAAATCGGGCCGAGTACCGACAGGGCCAGCCATAAAACGATGACGCCGATGGTTGCCATTAACGAGGTCTGCAATACCGGTTCCATTTTCTCTATGCTGTCGTTGATGTCACGATCGAAGAAGTAGCTGACGTTATCCAGCGACTTGTCCATTTGACCACTTGACTCGCCGACGCGCAGCATGCGCACGACCAGCGGTGGGAAAATGCCGATATTCTTGAAGGATTCGCTAATGCTGCTGCCTTCCGAGATCTGCTGCCAGGCGCGCTCGATACCGTCTTCGAGCACGGTATTACTGAGTACCCCCTTACTCAGATTGATCGCATCGAGCACGGTGATACCGGAGGCAAACATGAGCGAAAAGTAACGCGTGAAACGCGAGATTTTAATCTTTTCGTTAACCGGGCCGATAATCGGCAGCTTCAACAGCACACCGTCCATACGGAAGCGCGCCTTGCTGCTGGTTTTATAAAAATACCTGAGTACGAAAAAAATCACGAAGGGAGCAGCAATCACCAGATACCAGTAATTGGCAAGAAAATGCGAGGTCGCCATCAACGCCCGGGTTTCGATCGGAATCTCGCCACCCAGCGCGACGATGGCGTCCATGATATCCGGCACGACAAAAATCATCATGAACATGACCACCGACATCACCAGGGTGCCGATTACCGCCGGATAAGTCATGATCTTGCGCGCCTTGGCCAGCAATTCGTCCTGCCACTTCAGGGTTTCGGTGATATCCACCAGCACGTGGCTCATGCGGCCACTGCGTTCGCCGACGCGAATCAGGCTGATGAAAACATCGTCGAAGATCTTGGGGTATAGCGCGAGCGCCTGTGAAAACGAATTACCACCCTCGATGGCTTCGATCAGGCCGGTGATCACGTCGCGGAAAGTCGGGTTTTCCTCGCCGTCCCTGAGATCGGCCAGTCCTTCGAGAATCGGCACGCCGGCGCGCGTCAATTGCTCGAGGTAAAAGGCGAAGTTGATCAGGTCGCGGCGGCCGATCTTGTTACGGCCGAACAGGTCGGCGCCTGGTTCCTTTTGCTTGTAGGTGACCAGGTCCAGTTCCATTTTCTCGAGACGCAGCTCAAGGTCATTAACATTACCCGCATCGAGGCTGCCCGAGATGAACTTGCCGCTGCCGTCGATGGCCTTGTATTGATAAAGCGGCATGACTTAGCCCATGCGCTCGGTCAGGTCGGCGACGCGTGCGACTTCCTTGATCGACGTGATGCCTTCGATGATATGCCGCACGCCATCGTCAGCCAGGGTGAAAAAACCCTGCTTGTATGCAGCATCCTTGATTTCCTTGGTGGTCGCGCCATGCGCGAGTAAATCATCGAGATCCGAATTCATTTTCAGAATCTCGAGCAACGCCATGCGCCCCTTGTAACCGGTATTATCGCAACTGGTGCAACCCTTGGCCTTGTAGATCTTTTCCGGCACGAGGCCACGGTCGTTGGTGAGCAGGCGCAATTCTTCTTCGCTCGGCGTATAGGGTTGCTTGCAGTACTTGCACAGCTTGCGGATCAGGCGCTGCGCAACCACGCCAATGATGTTGCCGGCCATGATCTCCGGGATGATGCCGATATCGCGCAGCCGCGGCAGCGCGCCGATGGCGGAGTTGGTATGCAGCGTCGAGTAAACCTGGTGGCCGGTCATGGCCGCGCGAAACGCCATTTCGGCGGTCTCGTTATCGCGTACCTCGCCGACCAGGATGACGTCCGGGTCCTGGCGCATTAACGACTTGATACCGCTGGCGAAATCCATGCCGGCAGCATCATTAACCGAGGTCTGGCGAATCAGCGGGAACGGGTATTCGACCGGATCTTCCAGCGTCATGACGTTGATCTGTTCGCTGCTGAGGTAATTCAACAGCGAGTAAAGCGTGGTCGTTTTACCGCTACCGGTGGGGCCGGTCACCAGGATAATACCCTCGGGCCGCGACATCATGATCTTCAGCGTGCGCAGGGACTCAGGCGGTAATTCCAGCTTTTCCAGCGGGATGACGCCCTTTTCCCGGTCGAGCACGCGCAAGACGATATTTTCGCCATGAATCGTCGGCTGCGACGCTACACGGAAGTCGATCTGGCGGCCTACAATGGTGCGAGAAATACGTCCATCCTGCGGCGCGCGGGTTTCAGCAATGTTCATGTCGGCCATAACCTTGAGACGCACCGCGATCGCCGACCAGTAAGTTTTGTGCAGGCTGCGAATCTGTCGCAGCACGCCGTCGATGCGATAGCGAATGCGCAGAAAACTCTCTTCCGGCTCGAAGTGCAGGTCGGAAACACCGCGTTTGACCGCGTCCGACAGCATAACGTCCACCAGGCGCACCAGCGGCTGGCTATATTCCTCGATATCGCCCTGGTAATTGGTGTAGTCCGCCTCACCGGTTTCGATTTCACGCAGAATCCCGTCGATAGACAGTTCGTAACCGTAGAACTGGTCGATCGCGTTGGAGATTTCCGCCTCACCGGCGAGCACCGGGATCAACTCGATATGCTGACCAATCTGGATTCGAATGCGGTCCAGCGTGAACAGATTGAAGGTATCCGACATCGCGATCGTCAGCGTGCTGCGGATCGGATCGTAGTTGAGCGGAATAATCTTGTGCTTGCGCGCCGTGTCCGAATTGATCATCTTGATCGCATCCGGATCGGGCACCACGCGCGACAGGTCGACGCTCTCCTGCTCCAGTGCCTCGCCCAGCGCCGAACGCATGATCGCCTCGGTCGCGAAACCAAGGTTAACCAGCAGCTTACCCAGCGGTTCGTGGACCTTCTTTTGTTCGGTAAGCGCGATCTCGAGCTGATCCTGTGTGATCACACCTTCATCGATCAGGATTTCGCCCAGCCGCTTGGGTTTGTTCTCCGCGTTCATAACTTTCCTAAGATCTCCAGTCTCTGTTGCACCACATCCCTGCTGAAAGTTGCGAGGCCTTTGTCTAAATTGGCCAGCGCGCGCTGGTAATAGGCGATGGCGGCACGAGGTTTGGCAATATGCTCGAGACTTACCGCCAGGTTATAGGCGTAATTTGGATCGTCCGGGTTGTTTTGCAGCGCCAGGTAGTAGTAGCCCTGCGCTTCCCGCCAGCGACCCTGGGCACCGTAAGCATTGGCCAGTGCGAAATTCAAATACGGCGAGGCGGGGTTGTCGCGAATCATCAGCTTTAGCTGAGTCTCGGTTTCAAGCGGCGAGTAATTGGCAACCGTAATCAACGATGCCATTGCCAGCGCATCCTTGGGATTGGCCAGTAACAGTTTCTGGTAGTCGCGGATGGCATCGTTGCTGTTGTTGTTCTGCACATGGATTGCCGCGCGTGCGAGCAACGCATTGCGATTAGCGGGATCGACCTCGAGCACCTTGTTGTAAAGCTCCAGCGCGAGTTCGTCGTTGCCCGCCTGGTAAGCCGCGTAAGCCTCGCGTAACCAGATATGCTTTTGTTGCATGCGTTCGCCCGAGGATATTTGCAGCTTCGATCTGGAAGCATCGACGACCGGCGACGACTCGGTCGAACTGTCGTCCCTGGTGGAAGTCACAGACCGGTCCTGGCCTGTTGTTTCAATCGACAGGCTCGATTCATCGGCGGCCGTTGCGACCTCGACTTCCTCTGTAACGCTATCAACTTCCTGCACCACCGGGTCTTGCCCGACTGCTGGCGTTTCGATCCCGGCTTCGACTACGCTTTCATCCTCGGGTTCTACGACCGCAACCTCGGCTGCCTCCTCGGCAGGCGACTCCTGACTATCCGCAGCGCTATCATCGACGCCTGGCTGCTCGGCTCTTTCGGCACTTTCAATCAGGCTAAGGGCACGTTCGTCAACCTCGCCTTCGGCAAACAGGCTATCCGCTTGCGGCTCGCTGTCGGGGCGGATAAGACCGGGCATCGGATCGCGCTTGAGCGGGCGCAGGCTGGTATCGATGGTGTCCTGCTGGGTCTGAAACTCGAACAGGCCATAGACACCAATGGCCAGCAGGATAACGGCTGCAATGCCACCGTAGATCTTGTACAGCTGCAGGCGCTGCGCCGAAGACTTGCTTTGAAACACCTTTTTTGCGTATTCCGGCGTCATGACGACGTCGGAATCGGACTTCATACCGGCAAACAACTTCGACGCATCGTCGCTCGGCAGGCGCATCAGCGTGCGATCGTAGTTATCCGGTGCGTAGGTGCGTGTCGAGGTTTCGGTACGCGTGGTCGCGGTACGGGTGGTCTGCGTGTCACGATTCACGTTGGTGGTCGCAGTAGCGTTGCTCTGCGTCTCCGCCGCCGCCGTGGTGGTATCATCCGGAATTCGGTGACGCGTGGTATCGACCAGCCCGAGTTCGTCGTCGCCGCTGGCACCACCCTGTAACGCCCGGGGATCGGTGGCCTGGCCAGGGATGGTTAGATTGGTCTGATCACGCTCGACCAGCAGCAAAGACATATCCTCGTCAGCGGCGCCGGCGTCATCGGCAGGTCCGGTAAACTGGCTGACGTCGGTCGTTTCCGCGGCTGCTGCGCGTTGCGCCTGGGCATATTCGAGATCCGCGACCGATGCTGGTGGTACGCTGATGTCGGTTTGATCCTCGTCGCCGCTCTGGCCTTCGAGATTGGTTTCATCGGTAACGCCAGGCTGCTCTCCGAGATCAGTTTCATCGGCGATTGCTGGCTGCTGCGCGGACTCCAGGGATTGACTGATATCGGTATCGTCCTCGCGCGATACGGTCTGACTGAGATCGGTCTCATC
Source organism: Gammaproteobacteria bacterium (assembly GCA_020354435.1). Classification (GTDB taxonomy): domain Bacteria; phylum Pseudomonadota; class Gammaproteobacteria. The sequence goes on along the minus strand of CP070646.1, from coordinate 1,787,938 downwards.
ACCATAGTTGGCCGCGGCTACCTTGCTGACATCGGTTTCTTCGTCACGCGACAACAGCTGGCTGAGATCGGTTTCATCACCATAGTCCGCCGGGGCGACTTCACCGACGTCGGTCTCGTCCTCACGCAGCGGTAACCTCAATTCGGTTTCATCTTCGGGCGATCGGGTTTCACGATTGACGTACTCCGGCTCACCCATGAGATCGGCGACGTCTTCATCGGCAAAAATGATGGTTTCGTCTTCGCCCGTCTGCATTTGCGCGCTCAAGGACGGGGCTTCGGTCCCGGTCGTATCCGGAATATCGAGCCGGGTCTCATCGTCGTCTTCAGCTTCGCTAGCAGTAGCCCGCATGGCGGAATCGAGTTCGGACTGATCGACCTCGGTTTCATCCCGCATCGCTCGAGCCGATTGCCGGGTACTGCGGTCCGCGTCGTCTTCAAGCTCAGAGACATCCTCCGCAGCAGCGTCGATGACGGTTTCGTCCGACGCCCGCGACTCGGCAATGTCTTGCTTGTTTTTTGCCGCCTTTTGTTCGGCGGCTTTTTTCAACGCGTCTAGCAGTAAACTCATTCGCTATCTCACTGCCCGGAGAATATCTCGGGTCTCAGGAATTGCTTGAAGTCCTGCAAACTGGAGTCGAGACTGGCATTATCGATGACTCTCGGTCGCAGGAAAATCACCAGTTCGGTTTTTACCGAATCCCGCGAATCGGCGCCAAACAGCATTCCAACTCCCCTGACATCGTGCAACCCCGGTAAACCGCGGCTTTCGGTATCGATCGAATCCTCCATCAAACCGCCAATGACGGCCGTGTTACCGCTTGCCACCCTGAGCACCGACTCCAGTTCCCGTACCTGTATCTCGGGTATCAGATTGGGAATTCCAGCCGAAGCCAGGGCCGGATTAGGATCCTCCTTGAAACCCAGTATGCGGGTGATGGTCGGGCGTATATTCAGCGTGACCTCGTCTTCCGCGGATATGAACGGCGTCACGTTCATGACAAAGCCGACCGGAACGGTTTTCGCGGTCGTATTGACAATATCGGTGGTGACCGCTCCGGAGCCCGAGCCGGTCGTATTACTGGTCGATTCAACCTCGAAGTAGACTATATTATCGGCAACCTTCAATATCGAGGTCTGGTTGTTCAGCGCCATGATCTTCGGGCTCGACATAACCGACACATCGCCGAAGGTATCCAGCGCCTGGATTGCGCCGGATATCGTCCGGTCGCTATTGGTGTTGAGGTAGGTGGCCGAAGTAATCGGAGGTTCTCCCAGGCTGGGCGCCCCCGGGAAACCCGCCGCCGCACCTATTACCTGTTGCGACAGGCTCCAGCCGTCACCCTCGGCGAGGCGCGCCCAGTCGACTCCGGCCTGAAATTCGTCGTTCAGCCTGACTTCGACCACGGTCGCCTCGATCAGCACCTGGCGACGGGCACTGGCGACCACGGTATCGATAAAGCGCTGAATGTTTTCGTGTGCCGCGGAAGTGGTGAATACCGATATCGTGCCTGATTCACGATTCGAGATGACGGTTCCCTTGGTCGCGCCGGAATTGGCGATTGACGCGATATTCTGTTCCAGGGATACCCAGAACTCGTTATTCGACTCGCTCGCAATCGAGGCCGATGAATCGCCGGTGGCGCCGCCATCACCCCCGTCTCCTTCGCTCAGGGTCGTCTCAATGCCGACTTGCGAGGTGGTGCTTCTGGTCATATTAAGATAGTCCACCCGGTAAATACGGGTAAAAGGCCGGTCTACTTCTACCACCAGATTCGGACCATCCATGTAATAACGCAAATCCACCTGGCGTGAGATGCGCTTGAGGATCTGCGGCAGGGTTTGATCGATGGCATTAATACTGACGCGGCCATCGATCGACGGGTCGATATCCAGATTGAGCCGGGCATCTCGCGCCAGCGCAAACAAGAGCTCGCTGGCCGGTAAATCAGTCGCCACGACGGTAAAAGTCTGCATGGGCTCAGTCGGTTCGGGCACGGCGATGATGGGCACCTGTTCGACCACGGGCGGGATATCGAGCTCGGCCTGCTCAACCGCCGGCACGGGCGTATCGACGTGCCCTTGCGTGACAGCCATTCGCTCATCTGGCTCGGTCAGGCTCTTACAGGCCGTCAGGCCGAGTAAAAAGAGTAACAGTACGATTCTTTTCATGGTTTATTCCAGTTTTAATCCTAACCGCTATAGCAAGGCTTTCTGCATTCGGTGAACCGAATGCAGGTAAGGCGAATTGACCTTGACCGACTCGGGCAGTCGCTGGAGCTGATCCCTGCCCTTTGACATGGTATCGAACTCGCTATAGAAAACCCGATAGATACTTCGATCTTTGGTGCTCACTTCGTAAAGATACGTCTTGGATAAATCCAGTGGCCATTCGTTACGTAGATAATAGACCAATTCGCGCGCCGCAGACTTACTGCGCATCAATACCTGAATCGAGACATTATCGCGGTCCGCATTGCTTAACCAGTCGAGGCTATGCTTGAGCTTTCGCTTCAGCCACTGGTTGTAATCTTCGTTCAGACTCAGGTCCACGCCGGTTTCCGACTCGAGCACCGCGCTTGAGTCTGCCTGGTCCAGCGCTTTTTGCAGCACGAAGTCCTCGCCCACCGAGACTTGTTCGGCTTGCGCCTGCACGCCGGACTGCTGCACGACAGCCTCGATTTCCTCGACGACTTGATCGACCTGTTGCATCGGCTCCTCGGCTTGCTGAGTGATGTCACTCGCGGATTGCGTCTTCGGGTTCGCTGTTTCCATCACCTGTGTCCGGGATTCGTTGTCTGAAACCGGCTCGGAGACGTTTTCTGTTTGCGCTACTGACTGCGTTTGCAACCCTGCCAGCTGCACCGGTTCTTCAGCCCTGGCCTGCGCATTTTCAGCCAGGGGTTCGGAAGTTTCCGAAACCTCTGGCTTCATATCTGTGACAGGTTTGTCATTTGTCGAGATATTATGTGCATTTTCGCCCAAATCAGCGTTCTGCTGCGGCAGCCACAGCGTACGCGCCTGCATTAACGCGAACAGCAGCGCTATCACCGCGATCAGGCCGAGCCACCAGAGCTTCCTCGACTTACCCCCGGTATCCTGGTCGAAGGTGCTGTCGTTAACCGCTGCGGAGACATGTTTGGCGCTCAGGTTATGCGTACCCTCGGCAAAAGCGGACAGCAGTATCTTGTCGGCGATGATGTTAATCCGTCGCAGCAGACCTTCCGAATGTTGCTCGACCTTTTTCGCCACCGAGCGGTTGATCAACTCCGGTCCGGTATAGCCCACTTCGCGCATGCGGAAGTTCAGGTAATTATGGATTTCATCCTGGGTCAGGGGTTCCAGATTGAAATTGTGCGTAATGCGCTCGCGCAACTGGCGAATCGACTGCTGCGACAGATTTTGGTCCAGCTCGGGCTGGCCGAACAGGATAATCTGCAGCAGCTTGTGCTGGTCAGTCTCGAGGTTCGACAGCAGACGTATTTCCTCGAGCGTATCGATCGGCATGCCCTGGGCTTCCTCGATAAACAACACGACCTGCTTGTTTTCCATATGGCGCTGCAACAGGTAGTCGTGCAACTGGTGCATAACCTCGTGCTTGGAGGCATCCCTGGACACCGACAGGGACAACTCGTGCGCTATCACGAAGAGGATGTCTTCCGGCGACACGCTGGGATTGGCGATATATACGATTTCGACCGTATCCGGCAGTTTCAACTGCAGCATGCGGCACAGCATGGTCTTGCCGGAGCCGACTTCGCCGACGACCTTGATGATGCCTTCGCCACGGTGAATCGCATAAACCAGCGCAGCAAGAATGTCACCGCGCTTGCCGCCTTCGTAGAACAGGCTGGTATCGGGCGTTATCTTGAAAGGCGGGCGGTCGAGGCCGAAATACTCTTCGTACATGACTTACTCCCTGTCCTCGAGCCGGTCCATGCGGCCATACAAGGTAGTGCGATTGATGCCGAGCATTTCAGCCGCCTTGCTGACGTTGCCATGATTTTCGCTCAGCGCCAGATCGATGGCCTGCTTTTCGACCAGTTTCAACAATCGATCCAGCTCGAAACCGGCATCGTGTAATGCCTCGTTGAGCCAGTCTTCGCCACCAGCCGCGCCGTTATGTCGTTGTAATCCTGACATTTCTCTCTTCAGCACTTCGGGTTTGATCGTCTGCCCCGGATACTTCGCTGAAAGTCTAATTATTATGTTGCGTAATTCTCGCACATTTCCCGGAAATGTATAGGAATTCCAGAGCTTTAGCGCCTCGTCATCGAGCTGAAAGGTGGCCAGCTGTTCGGCCACCTGCTGCATGTAATAAAGCAGCAATTCGTGGGTGTCGCCGTTGCGCTCCCGGAGCGACGGCACACGCACGGTCAGCACGCTCAGGCGATGATACAAATCCTCGCGGAATTGCCCGCTCTTGATCGCAGCAAATATGTCCTTGTTGGTTGCCGCCAGCACGCGCGCAGAGGAATGCCGCGGCTGGGTTTCGCCGAGTCGGTAATACTCACCGTCTTCGAGTACGCGCAACAGCTTGGCCTGTAAATCGAGCGGCAGGTCGGCAACCTCGTCGAGCAGCAAGCTGCCGTCGCCGGCCTCTTCGAAAAATCCTTTTTTTGTCTCGGTTGCGCCGGTAAACGAGCCCTTGATATGACCAAACAGCTGCGATTCGAGCAGTTCGCCGTTAAAAGCGGCACAATTCAGCGTCAGGAAGGGTTCCAGCTTGCGAGAACTGCATCGATGAAGATTACGCGCGGTGACTTCCTTGCCGCTGCCGGATTCGCCCTCGATCAGAACCGGGTAAGGGGAATCGGCGATCTGGCGAATTTGCTGGCGCAACAATTCGATTGCCTCGCTGGAACCGATGATGCCCTCGATATCGCCCTGCTGGCTGGCGTCGCCGCCGCCGGCAATGATCTGTTTTTTCAGCCGCACCTTGATCTCGGCGATATCACAGGGTTTGGAGATAAAATCGACTGCACCGTCTTCCTTGGCCTGGAACACATGTTTCTTGTTGTCCTGACCCGAAAGCACCAGCACGCGAGTGGAAGGATGCATTTGTGAAATCTTGCGTATGACCGCAAGTCCCTCGTCGGGGCGGTGCGTGTTCGGCGGCAGGCCGAGATCGACCAGCGCCAAGGTCGGCGAATGGGTCATACTATCGATCAGTTTGAAACTCGAGGGTCGATCCGAGGCGCGCTCTACGTCGTATTCTTCGCTGAGCACATACTCGAGACTATCGGCGATAATGGCGTCATCATCGACCAACAACAGTGTCGGTTTTTTTTCACTATTCAGTGACATTCCGTATAACCCAGCCGTTTGTCTATTCAGTATAGTGTCTGTTTTTCAACAACTCAAATAATGCTTTAATTTTGATTTGAAACTATCTGAATTATATAGAGAAATGGATTTTACCGCGTTCGATCGAAAAGAGTTTATCGACTATATATAGACATCTCTGTTAAGCCCATCAAGCTTTTGCTCATATTTGGTAATCGCGCAAAACGACAGACCATCGCTCGAATCGAATTTTAAGCAGGTATCGCGTTGACCGAATTGCCCATCAGGGTGGATCGATCGATACGGTCGCCTGGATACGGCGCTGCATCGGGTCGCGCAACTCCTCTGCCGAGGCGATGGCACCGAAGCCTATAAATCCAATCGATAATAAGACCACGACCAGCAGGTAGGTTGTAATGATTTCGCGCATTCAGATGCCCAGCCATTCTTTGCGCGTGGACAGGGTTGACATAACCACCTTTACGACCACTCGCGGATGTTCTTCACTGACGATTTCGATTTCGTCTCACAGCAGCTTCCAGTCAAGCGCCTCCATCGACTGCATGTACTTCAGGATATCGAGGTTTTTGCCAGCGAACTTCAACTCCAGCACGTGCCGGTAAATACCCGCATTCTCTTCTGGCTGCTCGGGATAAGCCGGGGGGAATGCGGACCTGACTTCACGCCGTTTGAGACTAATCAGTTTCAACTTCGCTTCGCGATAAATCAGCTCATTCATCAACTGAAACATCTTTTCCGTATCAATCAGTCCGATGGTGGTGACGCGCAGCTGCTCCTCGACCGCGGCCAGTTCTTCAATCAGGCGCCAGCCTGGTTTCTTTTTCCTGCTGCACGCCGGTAACCTGCGCCGCCGATATCCACAGCGGCTCTTCACGGAAGCGGCCTGGTACAGGTCGATCTGGTGTTTCTTGCCGATACCGACCTGGACAACAGCGACACCATCAGGCAGGAAATCAACCCCGACCCGAGAATCTTTTTGCGCTGCCGAAAACAGACCCACTTTTTTCACCCCGAGAGTTTCAGTTAAGTTTTGCATTTAACTACCTAATACATAGCAGGTTATATGCAAGTTGCAGGTCAGTTCGATTAAAACGCCGAGTTGCCTGCATGCAAAAACCTTCCGCCTGGCATCGCCAAAGGTCTATCGTTCATTGAGTACGATATTTGCCTAGATATTCCTTAATAAAATCGCTATAACTTATTGTGATTATTGGAAAATGAACCATAGCTGGGTTATTTCAAGGAAATAACCGAAATTAATTTCAATATGCTGCACATTGTCCTTTTCCAGCCGGAAATCCCGCCGAACACGGGAAATATCATGCGCCTTGCGGCAAACACCGGCTGCAGGCTGCACCTGATCGAACCGCTGGGCTTCGAACTGGACGACAAACAGCTGCGCAGAGCCGGTCTCGACTATCGTGAATGGGCTGACACGAGCCGCTATGGCAGCTTTACCAAGTTCAAAAAGGAGTGTAAATTCAGGCGTTTATATGCGTTTACGACGAAGGCGGAAAGAATCTACAGCAACGTGGCGTTCGCACCCGGCGATGCCCTGCTGTTTGGTCCCGAGAGCCGCGGACTGCCCGACGAAATCCTGAATTCACTGGACGGTGACAATAAACTGCGCATTCCGATGATGGCAAATTCGCGCAGTCTGAATCTGTCGAATACGGTTTCAATAGCCGTCTACGAAGCCTGGCGGCAACAGGGATTCGGCTCTAAAGACTGAAGACTATTCCTGTCCCTGCGGCCGCTTTTCGAGATCGCGTACCGCGTCGTGCGGGTTCTTGCCTTCGTACAATACGCGATACACCTCGTCGATGATCGGCAGTTCGAGTCCCAGTTCCCTGGACTTGTTGTAGATAGCCCTGGCCGCGCGCAGACCTTCGACGGTCTGCCCGACTTCGATCTCTGCCCGGGACACGCTCTTGCCCTGGCCGATGGCAAGCCCGAAGCGTCGGTTACGGCTTTGGTCATCGGTGCAGGTCAGGATAATGTCACCGAGCCCGGCGAGGCCCATGAGGGTCTCGCGGCGGGCACCCAGGCGGGTACCGAGCTGCATGATTTCCGAAAGCCCCCGAGTCATCAGCGCGGCGCGGGTATTGGCGCCGAAGCCCAGACCATCGGAGGCACCAACCGCAATCGCCAGTACATTCTTAAGCGCGCCGCCAAGTTCGACGCCGATGATGTCATCGCTGGTATAGGCGCGAAAATGCTCGCCCCGCAGCAGCGCGGCGAAGGTTTCGCTCGACTGCGGGTCATTACCGGCGCAGGCGATGGCCGCGGGCAGATTGCGCGCCACTTCGACAGCGAAGGTTGGTCCCGAAATCACGCCATAATGCCGTAGCGTCAGTTCCTCGACCAGAACCTCATGCAGCAATTTTCCGGTTTCAATCTCGAAACCCTTGCTGGCCCAGAACAACAGCCGCCGATCATCGATCAGGGGTTTGAGCTTTTGCAGCAGAGTTCGAAAGCCCTTGCTCGGAATTGCGATCAGCAGATACGGCGCGTCGCTGACGACAAGCCCCAGGTCGGCCTCGGGTTCGATATTATCGGCCAGGGTAAAACCGGGCAGAAAATCGGTATTCTCGCGCAGCGCCTGCAGGCGTTCGATGTGGTCGGGCTCATGTCCCCAGAGCCTGACCCGTAAGCCGTTACGCGCGAGCTGTATCGCGAGCGCGGTGCCCCAGGATCCCGCCCCGAGTACCGCGATCGTTTCAGCCATAATTTTTGTCCCTAGTGAGCAACCTCGGCCTCTTCCTTATCGGCCTGCTTTTGTTGTATATGCTGGTGGTAAAGGGCATCGAAGTTAACCGGCGACAATATGACCGGCGGGAAACCGCCCCGGGTCGACAAATCGGATATCACTTCACGGGCGTAAGGGAACAAAATGGTCATACACTGGCTCCCCAGCAGGTACTTTTTCTCGTCTTCGTCGAAGCCTGACAAGGTTACCAGCGCAGCCTGGTGAACCTCGACCAGGAAGACGGTAGTTTCATTATGGTTTACGGTTACGGTCACGCACAGCACGGCCTCGTAGATATCGCCATCGACATGTTTCTGTGTATTGCTCAGATTCAGGTCGATTTTCGGATCCCATTTGCTGAAACTGAACGAGCCGGGTGACGCCGGAGATTCGAAAGAAGCATCTTTGACATACAGCTTCTGAATTGCAAATTGCTTGTTGTTTTCCTGTTTTTCGCTCATGACATTATTTTTTACTGATGGGTAAGTGTGCTTCCTGCCAGGCCGTTATGCCGCCTTTCAGGCTGTAGACTTTATCAAAACCCTGTTTGCTCAATTCCTTGCAGGCCAACCCCGAACGCGCGCCGGTCTTGCAGTAAACCAGCATGGTCTTGTTCTTGTGTTTCTCCAGTTCGCTGATGCGCTTTGCCACCGCGCCAACGGGGATCTGGATCGCCTTGGCGATCTTGCCACCGACCGTTTCCGACGGTTCGCGCACATCGAGCAGAACGACATCCTCGTTGTTCATGATCTGCACCGCAGCAGACGGCGTCAGGCTGGCAAAGCGCTGCGTGGCGATTTTCATTTCATTGAAAAAAGTCAGCGCCAGCAAAACCACGAACGCAATCACCAGATAGGGGTGATTGCCCGCAAATTCAGTAAGTTGGTCCAGCATTAATCGGGATCTGGGATCTTGATACAGAAAGTTGTTAGTCGGTTGAACAGAACACTTCCTGCATCATTCCGATCAGACGCAGGGTTCGCTCGTCACCGACCCGATAATAAACCTTGTTCGCATCCTTGCGGGACGACAGTATACCTTTATCGCGTAAAATGGCGAGGTGTTGCGAGATATTACTTTGGGAGGTGCCGACATTGTCGACGATTCCCTGGACACAGACTTCACGATTACCCAGGGTGCAGAGGATTTTGAGCCGCAGCGGATGAGACATCGCCTTTAGCGAACGCGAGGCAACTTCGATGTCAGCGGCATGCGCCAGCAACTGCTCGCTATCGACGATGTCATGCGTATCATTTTCCATTTGCTTAAGAGTATTACCAAACGTTAATATTAGGGAATGATTATGAACAAAAGCCGGCGTTATGTCCACTTCGCCACTGCCTAGATTACTCTTGTTCGTGATGCTGGCGGGGGCTTTGTTCACGTTACCGCTAATGGCCGATGACCGCAGTGCGAAGGAAAAACAGCTGCAAACGCTGCTCGGCAAGATTGATAAGCTGAAAAAAGCCATCGACGTCAAGGAAGACAGCAAGTCGCAATATATCAAGCAGCTTAAATCGATCGAACGCAAGATTGGCAAGCTCAACCAGAAAATTCGCGGCATTGACAAGAAAATCATCGCTAAAAAATCGGAACTTGCCAAATTGCGAGATATCCGCCTGCAGCACCAGCGCCAGCTGAGCCGCGAAAACGACTACCTCGCCGAACAGGTCTACGCCGCGTTTACGCTGGGGCGTGAGGAAAAGGTAAAGCTGCTGTTTTCACAGCAGGATCCGCAAATGCTGCAACGCAACCTGGTTTATTACCAGTATTTTTCCAATGCGCGGGTCGACCTGATCAACGAAGTGCAAGACAGCATCGACAAGATAATCCAGACTGAAAATCTGATCCAGCAGGCGCGTGAAGAGCTGGAACAGAACCAGGAATTGTTAAATCGCGAAAAACAGCAACTCGACCAGGATCGGGGCAAGCGTAAATCGATTATTGCATCGCTGGACAAGCAGCTAAAAAAACAGGGCGGCAATCTTTCCCGGCTAGAGGACGAGGCCGTGCAATTACAAAACCTGATCGACTCGATACAGGAAATATTTGACGCGGCGCCGGAAAATGAAATTTCGCGCAAGGCTTTCGCCGAATTGAAAGGCAAGCTGGCCTGGCCGGTCAAAGGCAAGTTGAAAAAGCTGTTTGGTCGCAACAAGCCCCTGTCCAACCTGCGTTGGCAGGGTGTTATGATCGAGGCCCCCGGTGGCAGCCAGGTGCAGGCAGTTTCGCACGGTCGAGTTGCCTTTGCCGACTGGCTGCGCGGCATGGGCAACCTCATCATCATCGATCACGGTAATTCTTACCTGTCACTATACGGTCATAACGAGTCACTGTTCAAAACAGCCGGCGAGTGGGTCGAGACCGGTGACGTAATCAGCATTATCGGTAACAGCGGCGGACAAAAAAAACCCGGGCTTTACTTCGAGATTCGCAAGAAAGGAAGGCCGCAGAATCCTACCGGCTGGTGCAAATCGAGCAATAAATTTGCCTCGGGTTGATGATGAAAGTCCAATATACCTGCAAAATATCGCACTTTGCCGTAGAATTTCCCGTTCAAGGCCCTATCTTTTGAACTGTTTACAACTAATAGAGCCTTATCTGGTCTACAATAGCTAGTCAGGCTTACAGCCAGCGCGTTATATCGGAGAATCCAATGTTACAAAATCTGCGAACTTCCACCTGGTTTTTGAGTGGAATAATGCTGGGACTATCGCTGGCGGTAGGTCACAGTGTTTACGCACTTAAGGATGATGAAAAACAAATCCCGTTCGAGGACCTGCAGTCATTTACCGAGGTTTTTTCCAAGGTCAAGTCCGATTATGTCGAGCCCGTCGACGATAAAAAACTGATCGAGGACGCGATCCGCGGCATGCTTAACGGCCTGGATCCGCATTCATCGTTCCTCAACAGCAGCGAATTCAGCGATCTCAAAATCGGCACCACCGGCCAGTTCGGCGGTCTCGGCATCGAGGTCGGCATGGAGAACGGCTTCGTCAAGGTCATTTCCCCGATCGACGACACCCCGGCATCACGTGCCGGCATCAAGGCCAGCGACCTGATCATCAAGCTGGATGACAAATCGGTCAAGGGCATGACGCTGAACGAGGCGGTCAAAATCATGCGCGGTCAGCCTAATACCAGTATCGATCTGACCATCGTGCGTGAAGGCGAACCCAAACCGCTGGTGATTAACATTACGCGCGAGATTATTCGCGTAAAGAGCGTCAAGAATCGTATGCTCGAGCCGGGTTACGGTTATATCCGCATCACCAATTTCCAGTCGCGCACCACAACCGATCTGCTAAAGGCAATTTCCGACCTGCAAAAGGAACAACGTCTAGATGGCCTGGTGCTCGATTTGCGCAATAACCCGGGCGGCGTGCTGAACGGCGCGGTCGGCGTTTCGGATGCTTTCATCGACGATGGGCTGATCGTTTACACCGAAGGCCGGCTGGACGATTCCAGCCATCGCTACGTGGCCACTCCGGGTGACAGCCTGAACGGTGCGCCGCTTGTGGTGCTGATCAACGGCGGCTCGGCTTCGGCTTCCGAAATCGTCGCAGGCGCGGTGCAGGACCACAAGCGCGGCATCATCATGGGCACCAAGTCATTCGGCAAGGGTTCGGTTCAAACCATCCAGGAGCTGCGTAATGGTTCGGCGGTAAAACTGACCACCGCGCGCTACTTTACCCCGAACGGGCGTTCCATTCAGGCCCGCGGAATCGAACCGGATATCACGCTGTCTACCGTCAGGTTGTCGGAGAAAGATGAAAAGGCGCGTGAAAGCTATTCCGAAAGCGATCTCGATGGGCGCCTGAGCAATCCGAATGGTGAAACCGATGCCGACAAGGATGAAAAGAGTGACAGTGAAGCGCTGGCAAACAGCGATTTTCAGCTGTATGAGGCGCTTAACCTGCTGAAGGGATTGACCATCCTCAACGGTTTCAATAAAGGCTAATCCGGGCCTCCATGATTCGATCCTGGTTGCTCCTGCTGGCGCTGACCGTCACCGGCGCGGCGGCCGACCAGCGGCCAGTGCTGTCGCTGGTGATCGACGATCTCGGATACTCGCTGGAAAACGGCCTGGCCGCGATCGATCTCGACGGCGATCATACTTACGCAATCCTGCCAGGCGCAGCCTATAGTCGTCGGCTGGCCGAGCATGCGCACGGCAATAACAAGGAAGTTATTTTGCATCTGCCGATGCAATCGATCAGCTCGCGGACGGCGCACGAACCGAATGCGCTCAACGAGGCGATGGACGAGGATCAACTCACCGCCAACGTGCATTCGCTACTGGATCAGATTCCTTTTATTCGTGGCGTCAACAATCACATGGGCAGCCATTTGACCGAGTTCGATTTTTTCATGCGCCCGGTGATGGACAGCATCCGCAGTTACAATCCACAGCTCTACTTTCTGGACAGCCGTACTTCACCGCGCAGCGTTGCCCACGCGCAGGCGCTGGAATCCGGCCTCAATTCAGTCTCGCGCGATATCTTTCTAGACAACGAAACCAACCTGGAATCAATACGCTTGCAGTACAACATCTGGCTAACCAAGGCGCGTGAACGCGGTTCTGCAATCGCCATCGGTCACCCTTTTCCGAATACACTGCAGGTGCTGCGGGAAAACCTGACCGCGGCCCATTTCGATTTCAGATTCCTGCGTGTCTCGCGCCTGATCGATGAGCGCAAAAACCGGCCTGCCAGCACCACGGTTCAACAACAGCATTCTCGCCTGCCAATGCCGCGCCCGCTGTAACTACAGCGGCGGGGACTGGTAACCACCCATCAGTCTTTCCACCTGCAGGGCCAAAGCCAGCGCGATGTCTTCGCGCCATGGCGCGGCGATCAGCTGCACGCCAACCGGCAGACCCTCGGCGCTTACACCGGCACGCACCGAGACCCCGGGCCAACCGAGCAGGTTGTAAATCTGGATATAACTCCAGTCGTCGAAGCTGTCATTGTGCGAGGCACCGTGTGGACGCGCGATGGCAAACGAGGCCGGGCACAGGATCACGTCGTGGTCGGCAAAAAAGCCCAGCGCCTGGCTGCGTACTTCGTCGATGGTCTCGAGCAACGCCGGGTCGACATGGTTGGCGTTGGCAACGCCCGTTTCAGTCAAATAACCGTGTAACTCAGGCGACGGCTGCTCGGTGCCATAACGCTCGAGCAGCCGCTGGATGAAACCCGCGTTGGTCATTTCGCGAAACTCGGAGGTCAGGCTTACCAGTTGCCTGGTTTGCGGCAGCACTTTCTGTTTCAGCTTAAAGCCTTCGGCGCGTAGCGCTTTTGCGGTTGCGCCGACGACTCGCCGAATATCGTCAGCCGGCGTGGTAACGCCATTGTCATCAAACCAGGCAATGCGTAATTGCGATACGTCAACCTCGTGCGGGTCTTTAACGGCTACGGGTACGACGGCGGGGTCGCGGCCATCGGGACCGCAGATCAGCGGCAAAGCCAGCACGAGGTCTTCGACGAAGCGCGCCATCGGTCCGATTTGCGTCAGGCTATCCAGCACACCACCGCCGTAGGGCACGATATGTCCACTCCGCGGTGTGCGCCCCGAGGTTGGCTTGATGCCTGCGATACCGCACAGATGGGCCGGTTCGCGAATACTGCCTCCGGTATCCGATCCAAGTTCCAGTGCCGAACCGCCGCAGGCGATGACCGCTGCCGAGCCGCCGCTGCTGCCGCCCGGACTACGCTCGAGGTCGTAGGGATTGCGGGTGCGGCCATAGATCGGATTATTGGTTTCGCCGCTGAAAGTCAGCTCGGGCGTATTGCTCTTGCCGAGCAGCACCGCGCCGGCAGCGCGCAACCGGGCCACGACCGAAGCATCCTGATCGGGAACATGGTGCCTGCGCCCCTGCGTACCCCCGGTGGAGACGATTCCCTCGGTATCGAGCGAATCCTTGATCGTGATCGGAACCCCGTGCAGCGGCCCCCTGAACTGTTCCTGGGCAGCAAGACGGTCGAGCACATCCGCCTCTTGCAATGCGCGCTCGGGGACAAGCTGAACGACCGCGTTTATCTCCGGATTGACCTGTTCGATACGCTCAAGACAGGCCTCGGCGATTTGCCGACAGGATAGCCTGGCGGTACGAATTTCACGTGCGATACGGCTCGCGGACCAGTAGATAGCTTCATGCATGCGGCCAATTATGCTGGCGTCAATCCTGATTATCCAGCCTCGATCTGGCCGTTTCGAAACTGGCCACGAACTCGACACCGCGAACGTCCAGTGGGGTAAACACCAGTTTCGACGAACGCTTGCGGTTCTTGACCTCGAGCACCCAGCGCGGCACCTGTGAATCGGCGGCATCGAGGTGTATGCTGTCCTCGCCGGCGCGCAATTCTGAAATTAGCTGCGGTTTGCGGCTGGCCTGCGGGCTGGCCTCGATGCTCGCGATCGGCGCCTCGTACGACCATTCAAGACGCTTGCCGCTCTGCGCCTCGACATCTCCGGCCAGTACTCTCGGTCTGCCATTGGCAACGATGATTTCGAATTCATGCCTGAATACATCACCATTGGTCAGCTTCACGCTGAGCGTAAATCCACCCTCGCGATTGTCGATATTGTTGAAACCGATGCTGCCCTCGAATCCCTTGGTGATTTCATTGACGAAATAGAGCCCGAGACCCTTGCCGTGGTGTTCACGAATCCTTCGCGAGGAAAATCCGAGCTGGTAAATCTTGTCTCTTTCGTCCTCCTTGATACGCGGACCGCGGTTGTAAACCCTGAACTCGACGTCACCGCCGCGCTGCGCCAGCGAAATCGCGACCCGGCTGTAACGATTTTTATGCTCCTTTTGCTGCGAGTAAAACAGCGCATTGTTAACCAGGTTTTCGATCAGCAACACCATGTGATTCACGTTGCCCAGCATTTCGCTGTCGGTACGCAACTGGATATTGAACTTGTCATCAACGTAACTGCCGCGTTTTGGCCAGCCCTGGTTGAGACCGAGAGCATCGGCATCGTCGGTGATCGGCAACAACGCGCGCCGTAACGCGTGGCTCATCATGAAGGTGGGCTCGAACGGTGCCGGTTCGGTGTCCTCGTTGAGCTGCGCCTGGAAATAATGTTCCTCGCAATCGTATATCTGGTTAGCGACATGCAACGCGACATTGTCGGTGGTCGACAAATCGAGCAAATCCCACAGGTAGAGCAACCCTTCGGCCGCCTCGCGATACTGTTGTTTCTCGCCGGCATCGCAGTTTTGCTGCGCCCGTGTCAAAGCGGTTTGCGCCTTGTCGTAACTGATAACGCCGTTATGGCGAACTTCCGAGGCAATATTCTTGAAATGCAGGAACTTTTCGTCGTATTCGATAGTTTCCAGCAGGCGTTCGCTGATGAACATCTTCAGCTTGTCGGCGTGGTCCGAATAGGTACGGGCACGCGTGCCGAGCTCGCGTTTGGAGTCGAACAGTTCGCTAATCTGTTCCTGGTACTGCTTCAGCTGGGCGCGACAGCGACGATTCGCCTTGAAGAATCGCCAGATATCGAACATCACCAGCAGCAGCAACAACGCGGCGGCGGCCGGTAAATTCTGTTGCCCCTGCAACGCTGGTGGCAAGCGATCGAGTGGGATCAACGCGGCATTCGCCAGCGCGAATTGCCAGGCTAAAAAGGTAATCGCAGCCAGCGTGCTCAGCCAGGGATAGTGAATACGCGCAGGTTTCATGCGGACTTGCCGCCGGGCGGTTTCCACAGGTAAGCACCTTCGTCGCCAAAGGTCACTATGCCTTCGCCATTGTTGCACAATTCGGTGAAGCGGCCCTCACCGTCCTCGACCGCATCGAAGGCGCGCCGCAGGGTTTTGATGTGCTGGCGATAGCTGGCGTAGGAAAATTTTTCCGGATCGAGATCAAGCCGGTCGGCGATCTGTATCGCGGTCAGCGGACGCGGTGACGATTGAACCAGTTCGCGCAGCAACTTACGCGGTGTCGGCGCTAACGGCCGACGCGCATTGCTCGGATTCATCAGCCTTTGTCCCTTCCAGTAGACGTTCCAGGTGTTCAAATCGATAGTCAGATCGCCGCTATTGACAACGTTAACGGTAGCCGTCAGGTCAGTATCGAGCGATGCCTGCCTGAGAGCCGCCTTGATGCGCCAGCACAAAACCTGTTCGACGTTGTGCTGATGCTTGGCGATGAAATCCTGCGCCGAAAACTGCTCCAGTGCCTCACGCTCGATCTCGGTACCGCTATGTTCCGACAGGTAGATGATCGGCAGGCGCGGCCACTTTTTGCGTAATGCCGTGGAAACGGTGAAACCGGCCTGGTCATTGCCGTTCATACGCGCATCCAGCAGCGCCACGTCGGGCGGTGAATCCTTGTCGGTAAGCGCAATTTTTTGCCGCGCGGCCTCGGCAAAATTCAAAATCGTCAACGAATTCGGTTTACCGTCGAAGTCTTCACGTTCCAGCACCGGGGAAAATTTCTTGATCCAGTGCGACTGATCCTCGACCCAGAATATCGATGCCATCAGCGGCTCTCGTCGCGCAGTCTAACCATAAACTTCAAGTATATAGCGGCCTGCAGAGGCTGCAGAAGGGTACCCGAGAATGTGAAATATTTAGCAATAAAAGTCATATTTTCAAATATTTAGCCGAAATTTTCTATTTTTCACCGATTTTTCACAGCGGCTTCCTACATTTTCAGCATGTTCCACAAATGAGGTTTTTTAGATGCTCGGCGAACTGGCAAGACTTTTCTCAACCGCCACAGCTATCGCAATTATTGCTTGGCACAGCGGCATGCTCGCCCGCCGTTACGGCTGGAACCTGGGAACGAGAGTTTTTTATCTGCGCTATAGAGCGCTGAAGAAAAGACCGGGTAAAACAGCATCTACTACGCGCGCGGGCATATGCCGCTAGCGAGTCATTCGCCATGGGCATCTTGTGGTTCGATACGATTGACTATACGAGGGAAACCGACATGAACAATTTATACTTTTTACCAGAAATGCCAGGCATTTCAATCGCGGTCTGGATTACCGCCAGCATGATTTTCCTGTTTTTTGCCAGGGAGTCGGTGCACAAGATGATCCAGGCTTTTTCCGACGCCACCGCCGGTGGCTTGCGCAAGCTGGCGGCATGGATGAAACAGACCGCAGAAGCGATGCGCGAGAAAGACCGGAAGGTGCTGCTCGAGTCTGGCGTCGCCAAGATCCAGGGTGAAATCCTGCAGGAATTCTCCAAGATCGACATGGCAAATACCAAAGCCCTGTCCGGCTACCCGAAGCTGCAATTGAGGCTCGACGACAGCATCAGCCAGATGGAGCGAGATTATTCCGAATGCGGGCAGGTTTCGCCGCAGGCACCTGGCTGGAGCGAGGTGATCGAGGCCATCGGCAAGGCGCAGGGTTCGACCTCCGACCGCATCATCGAAAACATGCTTTCCGAGATACACAAATCGGCGGTCGACGGAGAAAAGAAAGCGCTGTCGGAATTTCGCGACGCAACCTCCAAGCGCCACAAAATTCTCAACTCCATGGCACCGATCTGGAAGCGCGTCGAAAAAATCGGCAAGGAAATCAACAACCAGGTCGAAAAGGTCATGGAAAACAGCCGCAATATCGAAAC
>CP070646.1:1765385-1770191 GCA_020354435.1 Gammaproteobacteria bacterium | reverse complement strand
TCGATTCGATACGGCAGTCGATGAGCGATTACGCGCAAAAGTATGGCGCCCGTTTCGAACCGGTCGACGGCTGGTCGCTGGTAGACGATAAAAGCGGATCTTAACCAGGATACAGGCGCGGCAAGCGGTCATCGGCTGCTGCACCTGCTCGCGGTCGATGCCGTTTGCCCGCGGCGGCGATTAGTCGCCACAGGCGATGTCCCTGCCAGTCGCATTCCTGGCGCGAATAAAGTGCCGCATCGAGTTCGTCGAATAACGCCCGCAGTTCGGCCGATGCCATCAGAACGGCAATCTGCTGTAAACCGACAATCGACTCCTTCGGCCAACGTTCCCTGGCCCAGTCAACCAGGGCGCTGCGAGCCGCCATTGCATCGTCCGCCAGGCAGGCCAGTTCCAGGTTTTTCCTGATCTCGCGCCGGTAAAGTATGCGCCCGAGCCTGGTGCCAACGGCGTGCCGCAATCTTCCAAAGCCGGGTACCAGGATTGCCAGCACTATCAGCACCAGCAAAAAATATATCCAGGGTCGATAGGTGTTGCCGGTCAGGCGCAGCGCCGCCAGCAAACCTTCGCCGAAAGCGGGCTGCCCGCTGCTCAGTGCCGGTTCGATAACGGTGAAATTTCTACCCTCGAGTCGCGTCTCGGCGGCGCGATCGTTTTCGACATCCCACCATTTGAGATTGATCGCCGGCAGTTTGATTTGCCCGGGCGCAGTCGCGACAACGGCGAAGCGCTGATCGAGGCGGCCGACGATCTGGCCGTCTTCGAAGCGGTTGTGGCGAATCGCTCGATCGGCGTAAATCCTGAAATTATCGCTGTCAAGACTTAGCAGGTCCTGCGGTAAAGATTCCGCCGGCAGGCCGCGGCTGATGATCGTCAGGGTCCAGTCGAGCGGATCGCCGATCTGCAGTTGGTCGCCGGCGCCGTCGAAGCTTTCGATTATTTCGAGCTGGCTCGCCGGCAGCCAGAAGCGTCCGTCGTATTCCGCCGGCGGCGGGCGAACCTGCAGTTTCAACCTCTCGCTCTGTCGATGAATTCTCCTGCCGGTGCCATCACCCCGGCTCCTGCCCGCGAGCGCACCGCGATAGCTGGCCGGTGCAAGCTCGAGATCGCCCACATTGCCGGGAAACAGCACCAGGTTTCGCTCCAGTACCTGGAAACTCTGCCCATTGCGGTTGATGCTGTAACGTTTTTCCGCGGTGCCATGATGCATGCGGTTGCCGTCAGCCTGTGGTTCATCGAGCCTGCCATCGGCCAACGCCGTGTTGGAATACAGGCGCAGTCTGACTTGCGTTTGCTGACCGACATAAGGGGCCGGTGTGGCCGTATCCATTGCGACAAATACCCGGTTGGCGGCTTCCGTCTCCGCCGGCACCGGCTTTACCTCGAGGGCCAGTGGCGGCGTCGATCGATCGCCGAATTTAATTGTGGGTATCGTCAGGCTGCCGATGCGCCGTGGCGCTATTTGCAGCCGCCACTGCATGCGGTGAAAAACGTCGCCCGCCTCGTTAACGCGGATAATTCGGGATTTTTTCTCCAGTAGTTCGAACTCGGCTTCGAGCGCCGCGGTATTAAGCGCGTACAGCGACGGGATACTGTTTTCATACTCGATCACGAGTTCCGTAACATCACCGAGGTAAATCGATTCGGGTTGTAAGTAAACATTGTCCGCCCGAGCTGCCGATGGGGCCAGGATCAGGCATGCCAGTAGATATATCCGATTTATCGATATCATCGAGGTTGCTGTTGTTGCCGCTGGTAGTCACGCAGGAACTTGCGCCGAAACAATTCGGACGAGGCCGCCGGCAGGGTTTCGACCCAGTTCTCCATCAGGATCTCGGCCTGTGTCTGATTGATACCGTCGCTTAGCGAGAAACGATCGAGCTGCTGATCGCGACCGTCGAATTGCTCGAATGGATCGAGCGGACCATACTGCGTCGAGGCACCGAATCCGGATTCCAGCTGCTGCTGGTCGGCGGGATTCTCGGTTTCCTGTCCGATGATTCCCAGCCGGCCCTCGCCGCCAGGCTCATCCGGCAACTCGAATTCACTCGAATCGTCTTCGGCCTGGCCGGATTGCTTGCTATCGGTTTGCTGCTGGCGCTCCTGGAACAGCTCGAGCAGGCGTTTGTTGTAGCGCGCGTTGGCCAGGGCCGGATCCAGTTTCAGCGCCTGCTGGTAGGCGCTGATCGCCTCGGGTATGCGTTTAAGCTGTACCAGGGTATTGCCCCGGTTGTAGTGCGCCGTGGCAGAAGTTTCCAGGCTGTAGATTTGCAGCGCCTTCTGAAACTGGCCGTCACGGTAGTAGGCGGAACCCTGGAGCAAGAGATTTTCTGACAGTTCGGCACTACGCCTGAAGTCGCCGCGCTGGTAGGCAGCGAAGGCCAGGCGTTCTCGATGCTGCCAGATCGAGGTCGCTTCCGCGGCCTGCAGTTCGTCGCCTAGCGGCAACAGCAGCGTGAGTAAAAAACACCAAAACAGGTTTTTGCGAAACAGCAGCAAGGCAAATGGCAGCATCAGCCAGATTAACCAGAACCCCTCGTTGGCGATTTGACGACCTGTCTCGTTGGCGCCCGAGGTTGCCTCTACCAGGTTATCCGCGGTGATGCGGGATCCCAGCAGTTCGTGATAGCTGCTGGAGTCGCTGACCCTGAGCATGATACCGCCACCGGCCCGGGCGATCGCCTCGAGCGCGGTGAAATCAGTTTTAGCCAGCATGAATTTGCCACGGCCATCTTTTCTCAACCTGCCATCAGCATCGATCAAGGGACCGCCAGCCGCGGTGCCGATTGCCAGAATCGATACCTGGTGCCCGTTACCACGCGCATCTAACGCCGCCTGCAGCGCTTTTGCCCGGTGCGCGGTACCGCCGGTGATAACAATGATCTGCCCCCTGCCGGATATCGACGCCAGCAATAAATCCTGCGCCTGGTCGATGGCAAGGTCGAGCCGGGTTCCTTCCAGCGGCAACAGACCGGGCTCGAGCGCGTCGATAAAGGCCAGCAGCGTATTGGCATCACGTGATAACGGCGATACGACGAAAGCGGCGCCGGCAAAGGCGATCAGACCGGTTTCACCGTCAAAATCTGAATCGATGATTTCCCGTGCCGCCGCGATCGACTGGGCAAAACGGCTCGGTTCGAGGTCCTCGACCAGCATCGTTTGCGACAGGTCGAGGGCAATAATCCTCGCGCTGGCCGATTCCATTATCGGCTGGCTTTGTTGGCGCCAGCCCGGGCCGGCGGCAGCCACAACGGCCAGCGTCAGCACGATTGCGAGTGGCCAGATCAACCAGCTTGAATAGCTCGCAGCGGAATCCTTTACGCGCATCTTGTCGAGCAACTGCGGGTCGCACACCCTGCTCCACATCGATTGCCGCTGGTGATACCTGGCCAGCAGCCATAGCAACCACCACAATGGCGGCAGTAGCAGCAGCCAGGCCGGGCTTTGGAATCCGAGTGAGAGAAAATCGATCATGATTGCATCGTACGGCGCGACTGGCGAATGGTTACGACGATTAGCGCAACCAGGACCGCCAGTGCCACCGACAGCGGCCAGGCAAACAGCTCGATGCGCGGCCGGTGGGTTTGATAGGTATGTTCGATCGGCTCGAGTCGATCCAGTGCCTGGTAAATTTGTTCGAGTCGTTCGGAACTGGTTGCACGGAAGTAGCGGCCACCGGTAAGTGCGGCGATTTGCCGCAGCACGGTTTCGTTCAATGCGATACCGGTGGGCACGTTTTGTGCGCCGTAAGTGCGGCTCAAGGCTTCAGCCGTGCTGCCTACGCCGATGGTGTAAATCGTCAGGCCCTGGCGTGCCGCTGCCGCGGCCGCAAGCACCGGATTTTCGAATCCCGCGGTGTTGCTGCCATCAGTTACGAGTATCAATACCCGGTGTTCGGCGCCCTGCTCGCGCATCGATTTGATCGCAATACCGATCGCATCGCCGATTGCCGTATGACGGCCAGCGAGCCCGGTGCTGACATCGAGCAGCAGTTCCTTCAATGTATCCAGGTCAAAAGTCAGGGGCACGAAATTATAGGCCTGGCTGCCGAACAGAATCAGCCCGAGGCGGTCTCCGCGGCGGCGTTCGATGAACTTTTCGACGACGACCTTCAATACGTCGATGCGGCTGGCCGCGCGGGCATCGATGGTCATGTCGGTTTCACTCATGCTGCCTGAAATATCGACCGCCAGCATCAGGTCGCGGCCACTCTGGCTGCGCGAAACCGGATCTCCCAGCCAGAAAGGCCGGCTCGCCGCGATGACGAGCGCCACCCAGAATAACCAGAGAATCCAGCCACCGGCGGAGGACGAGAATTGCCCGCTGCCGCTACGATCGACCCCATAACGGTTCAACAGCGGGACCGAAATCGCCGTTTGCGCGTGTTCGGCCACGTCGAGCAGTCGCCTGGCCAGCAGCGGCAGCGGCAGCAAAAGCAATCCCCACCACCATTGCAGGCCGAACATCAGTCTAACCTCCGCCGCAGCAGTTCTGGCGCAATTGCGTCCAGCCAGCTTTCGCACAGTTGGAGCAGGCTGGCGGCATCCATCGGTGCCTGCCGCCGGTAGATGGCATCGCCGAAAACCCTGCCTTCGCCGCGGCTGAATCTATCGTCACCCAGGGTTTCGTCGAGGAAGGCGAGCCATTTGGCGCCGGTTAAACCCTCGAGTCCCCGCTCGGGGTAAGCCAGCAATGCCACCTGTTTCAACCAACGCGACAACTCCAGCGAGAGATGCTGGGGATCCTGGTTGTGCCGAAGGTGGCTGCTGATGGAATACAACGCTGCCCTGGCCAGGCGAAAGCGGC
>CP070646.1:1756903-1765285 GCA_020354435.1 Gammaproteobacteria bacterium | reverse complement strand
TCTCGCAGTTTGCTTCCGATCTCGACGAGGCCACGCGTAACCAGCTCGAGCGCGGCCAGCGCGTTACCGAGCTGATGAAGCAGAAACAGTACGCGCCGCTGTCGGTTGCCGAGATGGCGGTTTCGCTGTGCGCGGTTAACGAGGGCTTACTCGACGATGTCGAGGTCAACAAGGTGGTGGCCTTCGAGGATGCGATGCTTGCGCATATCCGTTCAAAGAACCAGGATATGCTCGACCGGATCAACCAGAATCCCGACTACAGCGACGAAATTCTCGCCGAGCTGAAAGCAGCGATCGAGGATTTCAAAGCCAGCGGCGTCTACTAAGGTAACCTAGCGATGGCCGGCGGCAAAGAGATAAAGACCAAGATCGCGAGCGTACAGAATACGCAAAAGATCACCGCGGCGATGGAAATGGTCGCCGCGAGCAAGATGCGCAAGGCGCAGGACCAGATGTTCGCCACGCGTCCCTACGCCGATCGCATCGCCAAGGTGGTCAGCCATGTCGCGAGTTCCAACACCGAGTACCAGCATCCCTTCCTGATCGAGCGTGAACTCAAGCGCGCCGGTATCGTCGCGGTCGCCACCGACCGCGGTCTCTGCGGTGGCCTCAACACTAACATGTTCAAGAAGGCGCTGAACCACATCGGCGAGCTCGACGAAAAGGGTATTGAGATCGAAGTGGTAACCTTCGGCAACAAGGCGCAGGGTTTTTTCAAGCGTATTGGTGCCAAGATCGTCGCCACCGCGACCCATCTCGGCGATACCCCGGAAATAGCCCAGGTCATCGGCCCGGTGCAGACGCTGCTGAAGGCCTACATGGCCGGCGAAATCGACGCGATCTACCTGATCGGCAACGAGTTCGTCAATACCATGACGCAGGCGCCGAAAATGGTGCGACTGGTGCCGGTCGAGCCCGCGCCGGATGAAAACTACGCCCATCACTGGGATTATATTTACGAGCCAGGCTCGAAAGAGGTGCTCGACCAGGTGCTCGAGCGCTACATCGAATCGCTGGTGTACCAGGCCATCGTCGAGAACGTGGCCTGTGAAATGGCGGCGCGCATGATCGCGATGAAAAACGCTACCGAGAACGCCGGCGCGATGATCGACGAGCTCAACTTGATTTACAACCGCGAACGCCAGGCGGGGATTACGCAGGAAATCAGCGAAATCGTCGGCGGTGCGGCCGCAGTTTAAACGTCATTGCGAGGACCGTGAGGCCGAAGGCCGCGGCGGGACGAAGCAAGCCTTGCAATGACACAAAGATTAGAGATTTAACAGAGGATTTACAGATGAGTACAGGTAATGTCGTGGAAGTAATCGGCGCGGTCGTCGACGTAGAATTTCCCCGCGAAGCTGTTCCCAACGTATACGATGCGCTGCTCGTGCCCGAGCAGGAAGGCCTGACGCTTGAAGTGCAGCAGCAGCTCGGCGACGGCATCGTGCGCACCATCGCGATGGGTGCCTCCGAGGGTCTGCGCCGCGGCCTCGAGGTTAACAACACCGGGCAGCCGATTACCGTACCGGTAGGGCAGAAGACCCTCGGTCGCATCATGGACGTGCTCGGTAACCCGATCGACGAAAAAGGCCCGATCGGCGAAGACGAGCGTATGCCGATTCACCGTAAGGCGCCGACCTACGACGAGCAGGCGGCGACCACCGAAATCCTCGAAACCGGCATCAAGGTTATCGACCTCATCATGCCGATCGCCAAGGGCGGTAAAATCGGTCTGTTCGGCGGCGCCGGTGTCGGCAAGACCGTAACCCTGATGGAACTGATCCGTAACATCGCGGTCGAGCACTCTGGCTTCTCGGTATTCGCCGGCGTCGGCGAGCGTACCCGTGAAGGTAACGATTTTTACCACGAAATGACCGAGGGCGGGGTTATTGACAAGGTATCGCTGGTTTACGGGCAGATGAACGAGCCGCCGGGCAACCGCCTGCGCGTGGCGCTGTCGGGCCTGACCATGGCGGAATACTTCCGCGACGAGGGCCGTGACGTACTCATGTTCGTCGACAACATTTACCGTTACACGCTCGCGGGCACCGAGGTATCGGCGCTGCTCGGGCGCATGCCGTCAGCGGTAGGTTACCAGCCGACGCTGGCGCTCGAAATGGGTGTGCTGCAGGAGCGCATCACCTCGACCAAGACCGGTTCGATCACGTCGTTCCAGGCGGTATACGTACCGGCGGACGATCTTACCGATCCGTCGCCGGCGACGACCTTCGCCCACCTCGATGCGACCCTGGTACTGTCGCGCCAGGTCGCGGAGCTCGGTATTTACCCGGCGGTGGACCCGCTCGATTCAACCTCACGGATTCTCGATCCGAACGTGGTCGGCAACGAGCACTATGAAATCGCCCGCGGCGTGCAGGGCACGCTGCAGCGCTACAAGGAATTGAAGGACATCATCGCGATCCTGGGTATGGACGAACTGTCCGAGGAAGACAAGCTCGTGGTCAGCCGCGCGCGCAAGATCCAGCGCTTCCTGTCACAGCCGTTCTTCGTCGCCGAGGTTTTCACCGGTTCGCCCGGCAAATACGTCTCGGTCAAGGACACGATTTCGAGCTTCAAGCAAATCCTCGACGGTGAAATGGATCAGTATCCCGAGCAGGCCTTTTACATGATAGGCGGTATCGAAGAAGTCGCCGAAAAAGCCAAGTCCCTGTAAGGTAACGTTATGGCCACTATCCAGGTAGACATCGTCAGCGCCGAAGAGCAAATTTTCTCCGGCGAGGCGCACATGGTGTATGCGCCGGCGGTGATGGGTGAGATCGGTGTGGCACCACGCCATACGCCGCTGATTTCTCCGCTGAAGCCGGGCGAAGTGCGTCTCGATATGGGCGACGGTAAAGAGGAATTCTTCTTTATCTCCGGCGGTATCATCGAGGTGCAGCCACACCTCGTGACCGTGCTGTCGGATACCGCGATTCGGGCGCATGACCTGGACGAGGCCGCTGCGCTGGAAGCGCAGAAGCGCGCCGAGGATGCTCTCGCCGACCAGCAGTCGGATCTCGACGTGGCCAAGGCCAAGGCCGAACTCGCCGCCGCTGCCGCGCAGGTCGCCGCGATCAAGAAACTGAAAAAGAAGTAACAGCGAAGCTGTTACTTCTTTTTCATCCCGGAAAGCGCGCCAGCGTTTATCCGGGATCTCCCACCGATACCGCGATATTAACCGAAGCGGCAGTCTCGAACCCGTGTAGAGCAGTCGCCCCATTTTTCGTCTCGTTATCTCGAAAGCTGCTGGACTACAGGCAATACGAAATCATTCGAGGAATGACGATAGCGCCTGGATACACTACAATAACCCGCTGATTTTCTTCTAGAATCCATCTATGCCTCTATCCGTTGTCATTCTCGCCGCGGGCCAGGGTACGCGTATGAAATCAGCGCGTCCCAAGGTGTTGCATGAACTGGCCGGCAAGCCCCTGCTGCAGCACGTGGTCGACAGCAGCCGATTGCTCGAACCCGAGCAAATTATCGTTGTCGTCGGCCATGGCGCCGAGCAGGTACAGGCCGAAATGCAGGGACAGGGGCTTAACTTCGTCGACCAACATCAGCAGCTCGGTACCGGGCACGCGTTACAGCAGTGCCTCGATCATATTAATACCGGTAACACGGTGCTGGTATTGTTCGGTGACGTGCCGCTGATTCGCGCCGAGACCCTGGCCGCGATGATCGAACAAACCGGTGATGCGGCGGTTTGCATTCTTTCCTTCGAGCCGCAGGATTCTTTCGGTTACGGGCGAATCCTTCGCCAGCAAAACGGCGTGCAGGCCATCGTCGAGCAAAAGGACGCGAGCCCGGAGCAGCAGGCCATCGGTGAGTGTTTTTCCGGCATCATGATGATCCGCGGCGACAGGCTGCAGCAACTGGTGACCGCACTCGATAATGACAATGCGCAAAAAGAATTTTACCTGACCGACGTTGTCGGTATCGCCGTGGGCAACGGAGATGCCGTCAGCGCCGTTATTTGCGCGGATCCGAATGAAGTCAGCGGTGTCAACAACCAGGCCCAGTTGGCCGAGGTCGAGGCGCTTTACCGGGCGCACCAGGCGCAGGCCCTGATGGAGTATGGGGCCAAGCTTTACGATCCCGCGCGTATCGATATTCGTGGTGAAGTCAAGGCGGGCAAGGATGTTGTCATCGACGTCAACTGTCTATTCGAAGGCGAGGTTATCCTCGGCGACAACGTGCGCATCGGCGCCGGCTGCGTGATTCGCAATACCAGTATCGACGCCGGTAGCGAGATCCTGCCGATGACGTGGATCGACGAAGCCGTCATCGGCAGGAATGTCAGTATCGGTCCGTTCGCTCGCATTCGGCCCGGCACCGAACTCTGCGACGAAGCCAGGATCGGTAATTTTGTCGAAACCAAGAAAGCGCAGATTGGTAATGGAAGCAAGGTCAATCATCTCAGTTACATCGGTGACACCGAGATGGGCAGTGGCGTTAACATCGGCGCCGGTACGATTACCTGCAACTATGACGGCGTCAACAAGTCGAAGACTATTATCGAGGACGGTGTTTTTATAGGTTCGGATACGCAGCTGGTCGCACCGGTCCGGGTTGAACGTAACGCGACGGTTGGTGCGGGCTCGACCATTACCAAGAACGTTCCGGCCGACAAACTGGCCATTTCGCGCGCAAAACAGGTTACCATAAGCAACTGGTCGAAGCCGGTTAAAAAAGAGAAACATAAAGAGTAGAAGTCATGTGTGGAATAGTCGGCGCATTGGCGCATCGTGATGTCAGCTCGATACTGCTCGAGGGGCTCTACCGTCTCGAGTACCGCGGCTACGATTCCGCCGGCATCGCGCTGATCGATAACAACCGGCTCGAGCGTTTTCGCGCATTGGGCAAGGTCAGGGAACTCGAGAACAAGATGTCGCCGGAGCAGCCCGGCCATATCGGCATCGCGCACACGCGCTGGGCAACGCATGGCGAGCCCTCCGAGAGTAACGCGCATCCGCATTTTTCCTGTGACCGTATAGCCGTGGTGCATAACGGCATCATCGAAAACTACAAGAGCATCCGCGAGCGCTTGCTTGAGCAGGGCTATGAGTTCAGCTCGGCTACCGATACCGAGGTGGTTGCACATCTGATCGACAGTTACTACGACGGTGATCTGTTCGCCGCAGTGAAAAAGGCCGTGGACGAACTCGAAGGGGCGTTTGCGCTCGGTATCATCGCAACCGCCGATCCGCGCACGCTGGTCGCCTGCAGACGCGGTAACCCGCTGGTACTTGGTCTCGGCATCAAGGAGAATTTCGTTGCCTCGGACGTATCCGCGCTGTTGCCGGTGACCAACCGATTCATATATCTCGACGAGGGCGATTACGTCGTGCTCAGCGGTAACGATTATCAGGTCTACGATGCCGCCGGCAATCCTCGCGAGATGGAAATCAAAACCAGCGAGCAAAGTGCGGATGCCGCCAACAAGGGCGATTACCGGCACTACATGCAAAAAGAAATTCACGAGCAGGGGCAGGCCGTTGCGGAATGTCTCGAGGGGCGCGTGACCGATTCGATGGTGCTCGACAATGTTTTCGGTTTCGATGCTGCCGAAATTTTCGAGCGTGTCGAAAATGTGCAAATCGTAGCCTGCGGTACCAGCTTTATCGCCGGTATGGTCGCCAGGTACTGGATCGAGTCGCTGCTGGACCTGCCTTGCCAGGTCGAGGTCGCGAGCGAGTTTCGTTATCGCAAGTCGGTAGTGCTGAATAACACGCTGTTCGTTACATTGTCGCAATCGGGCGAAACCGCCGATACCCTGTCCGCGTTACGTAGCCTGGGTTCGGACCGCTACTGCGGCACGCTGTGTATCTGCAACGTGCCGGAATCATCGCTGGTGCGCGAGTCCGATCTCGTTATGATGACGCGTGCCGGTCCCGAGATCGGCGTCGCCTCGACCAAGGCTTTCAGCACGCAGCTGGTGGCGATGTTGTTGCTGGTGGTGTCGCTCGGCCGTATTCAACAGCGGCTGGACGAGAAAATCACCCGCGGCATTATCGCTGAATTGAACACGCTGCCGCGGCTGATCGAAGGGCTTCTGCAGCTCGAACCACATATCGAGGTTATCGCCGAAGAGTTTGTCGACAAGCAGCATGCGCTGTTCCTCGGCCGCGGCGAACATTTTCCGATTGCAATGGAAGGCGCGCTAAAACTCAAGGAAATTTCCTATATCCACGCCGAGGCTTATCCCGCCGGCGAACTGAAGCACGGTCCGCTGGCTCTGGTTGACGCTGACATGCCGGTCATCGTGGTCGCACCCAACGACGACCTGCTGGAAAAGCTGCACTCCAACATGCAGGAAGTCAAGGCGCGCGGTGGCAGGCTCTACGTGTTCGCGCATCGCGGCGCGCATCTCGAAACCGACGCCGACGATGTCGTCGTCGAAATGGACTGTGATACTGATTACATTACGCCGATCCTGTCGGTGGTGCCGTTACAATTGTTCGCTTATCACGTCGCCGTCTTGCGGGGCACCGACGTCGATCAGCCACGCAACCTCGCCAAATCCGTTACCGTCGAATGACGCCGGCTGCCTGACATGACTTTACAGGGCATTAATCACCTCGCATTCATCACCGACGACATGGTGACCACGATTCGCTTTTACCGTGACCTGCTGGGTATGAAATTGAGTGCCGGCATTGGCCATGACGGTTACCGGCATTACTTTTTTCAACTCGGTGACGGCCAGACACATATCGCTTTTTTCGAGTACGAGGGTGCGACCGTGATGAAGCGCAAGTTTCCCGGTAACCGCAGCCGTGAGCCGCTGGGATTCGATCACGTTTCGTTCACGGTCGAATCGAGGCAGTCGTTGTTCGCGCTCAAGGATCGGCTCGAGGCCGCCGGTATAGAAGTCGAGGGCGCCGTCGATCACGGATTATTCTGGTCGATTTACTTTTTCGATCCGCATAACAATATTCCGCTGGAGGCGACCTGGCAGTTTATGCAGCTGGAGCAGACGCCCGCGGTCAGCGAGGACGATCCGCTGGAGATTGTCGCCGAGGGGGCCGATGCGCAACCCGGCCACTGGCCAGAGGTTAGCAATGCTACGCCGGAATCGGAAATGGTCGCGCTTAGCGGCAACGGTCACCCGATGCGGTCATATTTCCTGCAAAACGGCCTGGCGACGTTTACTGCGGACGTGACGCAGGCGTTCAAAGACACGCTCACGGCCGACGACGAATAGTTCTTTTTTCAGTCGCCGGGGCGCGCCATGGAAAATACTTCCTCGACCGCGGTGTACTGCATGTAGCCTAGCCGCGCCAGCGGCTTGATCCGGGTCAGATCGATCAGGCCGTCGACCAGCACCTCGTCGCGAATGTGTACCCCGAGCACCCGGCCGATAATCATGCGGTTGATGCTGTCCGCCAGCGTACAGGGCAGCTCGATCTCCTGGTAAAACTCGCATTCCAGGTGAATCGGCGCTTCGAGTACGCGCGGCGGTTTGACCAGCGCTGATTTCTCGCTAGTCAGTCCGGCCAGTTCGAACTCGTTTACCTCGTGCGCGACATTGGCCGTGGTCGCATTCATTGCCTCCTTAAGCGCCAGCGGCACCATGTTGACGACGAACTCGCCCGACGTCTTTATGTTGTACAAGGTGTCCTTCTCGCCGCCGTGGGCGTGATAACCATTGAAGGAAATCATCACCGTCGGCGGATCGCTGCTGAGTGCGTTGAAAAAGCTGTAGGGTGCAAGGTTGACTGTTCCGT
Organism: Gammaproteobacteria bacterium; assembly: GCA_020354435.1. Taxonomy (GTDB): domain Bacteria; phylum Pseudomonadota; class Gammaproteobacteria. Next base: position 1,757,555 of record CP070646.1, on the reverse strand, counting down.
TCGGATGGATCGAGCTCACCCAGGCGATGGGACGCGGTGCGACGCAGCTTTTGAACGGATCGTGCGGCAGGCCGTGAGGTTCGTCGGTTTTGTAAAACACGTTGTTTTCGTCTGCAGATTCAAAACGACTAAACTAACAGCCCGTCGGCAGCCAGTAAACCACCCGCCCGGAATATCGATGGCTTACGCCTGTTTTTCTGAATCCGGCAGGGTGAAATAAACCGCCGTACCCGTGCCGGGACCGGCCGATTCGATCCAGACTTCGCCGCCGATTGCATAAATCCTGGCCTCGGCCATCTGTAGCGCCTGTTTCGCGATCCTGGTCAGGCTGCAGGTGGCGAAGTCACCGACGACGCGGCCGATCCGGCTAAGTTCGAGCAATTCCTCCAGCAATCGGCCCATGGTGTCGACCGCCCGGTTTATCTTGTCGATATCCTGGGAAATACGGTCCATGTCGAGAGTGGACAGGTCGCGTTCGAGCAGGCCGACTTCGCGCAGCCAGCGGGTTTCGCCGTCGTTACGCAGGATGCGATATTCGACCGTGTAGTTGCCGGTATCCTGCTGCGAATAATAGGCCTCGAGATAGGTATCGCGATCAACTGGGTGAATTTGCGCCAGCTTTGCTGCCAGTTGCTCTGCACTTCGATGACTT
>CP070646.1:1720833-1756803 GCA_020354435.1 Gammaproteobacteria bacterium | reverse complement strand
CATCAGCCACGCCTCAAAATAACGCCAGATTTAATGTTAACGACTTCGAAAGAAACGAATGAGTCGAGATTCCTCGACACATTTAAAAAATGGGAAGCTATCTATAGTTAGTAGCGAAGACCTCGCAGCAATGTTGCGAGACTCGGGTGTTGTGTTCCTGCAAATCATTCCCCAGATGTTATCAGAGTGGAGCCGACTCCTTTCCGGATCAACCGAAGGGAATATCTTAAAAACTGCATTGCTTTGAGGCGTGGACATCGGCCAGGTTTTTCGGGACGTTGCGCGCCATGGACGGCGTGATCCGCACCCGGCGCACGAGCCTACATGGATGTATTCACGGCGTTCCCGAAAAACCTGGCCGATGTTCACGCCGTCGAAGGGACTTCTCTTTAAAAAAGCGGGAATTTCGGTATCGGGATGGCTTTTTACAGGTACTGGACGGAGGTGATGGCGTATTCCATCGTGCCGCCGGGGGCGTCGACGACAACCTCGTCGCCCTCTTCCTTGCCGATCAGCGCACGCGCGATCGGCGAACTAATGGCAATGCGGTTCTCGCTAATATCGGCTTCGATATCGCCGACGATCTGGTAGACGACCTCTTCGTCGGTCGCCATGTCGAGCAGGGTTACGGTACAGCCGAAAACGACACGATCACCCGCGTTGAGCTGGGTAACGTCGATAATCTGCGAGTTGGAAAGCGCGCCTTCCAGTTCGGCGATGCGGCCTTCGATGAAGCCCTGCTCTTCGCGCGCAGCATGATACTCGGCGTTTTCCTTCAAATCGCCATGATCCCTGGCGGTCGCAATAGCCTCGATCACGGCCGGACGCTTGACCGACTTCAACTCCTTGAGTTCGGACTTGAGCCTTTCCGCGCCCGCGACGGTAAGCGGTATCTGATTCATACTATGTTGCCTAGTGTAAGGATTGTAAGCAATATACTTCTTTTATCTCGCGGTGCGCCATCGCCTGAGAGGTTGCCCTGCCTCCGGATAAAGTCGTGGTATAGCACACCGAATGCATGATTGCCTCACGCCGAATAGTGTAAGAGTCGGCAATCGCCGAGCGACCCTCGGTGGTATTGACGATCAACGCGATTTCATCGTTCTTGATCATGTCGACCACGTGCGGACGCCCTTCCTTGACCTTGTTAACGTGCTGGCACTCGACACCGGCATCACGAATCACCTTCGCGGTACCGCCTGTCGCCACCAGCTTGAAGCCCTTTTCGTGAAGTTCGCGAGCCAGCTCGACAATACCCTTCTTGTCGGTTTCGCGTACGCTCAAAAATGCGGTGCCGGCTGCCGGGATTTTCGCCCCCGATGCCAGCAAGCCTTTGGCGAAAGCCTCGGCAAAATCCTGGCCAATGCCCATGACCTCACCGGTAGACTTCATTTCGGGCCCAAGAATCGGATCCACACCCTGGAACTTGGTAAACGGAAACACCGATTCCTTGACCGAAACAAATTCCGGGATGACCTGTTCGGTTCTACCCTGTTGCTGCAGGCTCTGGCCAACCATACAGCGCGCCGCCACCTTGGCCAGTGGCACGCCGGTAGCCTTGGAGACGAAGGGCACGGTACGTGAAGCACGTGGATTCACTTCGAGCACGTAAACTTCATCGTCCTTGATCGCAAACTGGGTATTCATCAGTCCGACGACATTGAGCGCGCGTGCCATCGCCGTTACCTGCTCGCACAGACGATGCTGTATTTCCGCCGACAGCGTATAGGGCGGCAACGAACAGGCTGAATCGCCCGAATGCACACCGGCCTGCTCGATATGCTCCATCAAGCCGCCGATCAAAACCCGTTCACCGTCGCAGATCGCGTCGACATCGACCTCGACCGCCTCGTCGAGAAATCGATCCAGCAACACCGGCGAATCCCGCGTTACCTTGACCGCCTCGCCCATGTAACGCGCCAGGTCATCCTGGTCGTAGACGACTTCCATAGCGCGACCGCCGAGCACGTACGAAGGTCTCACCACCAGCGGAAAGCCGACCTGGTCGGCAAGCTGCGCAGCGGATTCGACATCGAAGGCAATGCGATTCGGCGGTTGTAAAAGGTTCAGGTCGTGCAGCATTTGCTGAAAACGCTCGCGGTCTTCGGCCAGGTCGATCGAATCCGGCGTGGTGCCGATAATCGGTACGCCGGCTGCCTCCAGCGCGCGCGCCAGGTTAAGCGGGGTTTGTCCACCGAACTGCACGATAACGCCTTTGGGTTTTTCCAGGTGGATAATCTCGAGCACGTCCTCGTAGGTCAGCGGTTCGAAATAAAGCCGGTCGGAAGTATCGTAGTCGGTGGATACGGTTTCCGGGTTACAGTTGATCATGATCGTCTCGTAGCCGTCTTCACGCATCGCCAACGCTGCGTGCACGCAGCAATAGTCGAATTCGATACCCTGGCCGATGCGGTTGGGTCCGCCGCCGAGCACGACAATTTTCTCGCGCTCGCCCGGCTCGGCTTCGCACTCCTCGTCGTAACTCGAATACAGGTAAGCGGTACTCGAGGCAAATTCGGCCGCGCAGGTATCGACACGTTTGTAGATCGGCCGCACACCCAGTTCGCGGCGACGCGTGCCGAAGGCAGTTTCGTCGATGCCGAGCAAATCGGCCAGCCGGCGATCGGAAAATCCCTTGCGCTTGAGCGCACGAATTTCCTCGGCGTCGAACGAATCGAGATCGCGACCGGCGAGCCCCTGTTCGATCCTGACCAGTTCCTCGATCTGCACCAGGAACCAGGGATCGATCGAGGTTTGCGCAAAGACCTGCTCGAGGCCGTAGCCGGAGCGAAAGGCATCGGCGACGTACCAGATTCTCTTCGCCCCCGGCAGGCGCAGCTCGGTGCGATACAGGTCCTCGAGTTCGTCCGCGTCGGTACTCTGGTCGACGATGGGATCGAGCCCGAAGACACCGGTTTCAAGACCGCGCAGTGCCTTGTGGAAGGATTCCTGGAAGTTGCGCCCGATTGCCATGACTTCGCCGACCGATTTCATTTGCGTCGACAGGCGATCGTCCGCCTGCGGGAATTTCTCGAAGGTGAAGCGCGGAATTTTGGTCACAACGTAGTCGATACTGGGTTCGAAAGACGCCGGAGTGGCGCCGCCGGTAATATCATTTTGCAACTCGTCCAGCGTGTAGCCAACGGCCAGCTTGGCGGCAACCTTGGCGATTGGGAAACCGGTGGCCTTGGAGGCCAGTGCCGACGAACGCGATACCCGCGGGTTCATTTCGATGATGATCATCTCACCGTTTTCGGGATTGATCGCGAACTGTACGTTGGAGCCGCCGGTTTCGACGCCAATCTTGCGCAAAACCGCGAGCGATGCATTGCGCATGATCTGGTATTCCTTGTCGGTCAGGGTTTGCGCCGGCGCTACCGTGATCGAGTCGCCGGTATGCACACCCATCGGGTCGAGATTCTCAATCGAGCAGATAATGATGCAGTTGTCGTTCTTGTCGCGTACGACCTCCATTTCGAATTCCTTCCAGCCGAGCACCGAGGTTTCGATCAAAACCTCGGTGGTGGGTGAAAGGTCGAGGCCGCGGCGGATAATGTCGTCGAATTCCTCGCGGTTGTAGGCAATACCGCCACCGCTACCGCCCATTGTGAACGACGGACGGATGATCACCGGAAAACCGATTTGCGACTGTCCCTGCCAGGCTTCCTCGAGGCTGTGCGCGATAAACGACTTCGGCGTTTTCAGGCCGATCTCTGACATCGCGACACGAAATTGCTCGCGGTCTTCGGCCATGTCGATGGCTTCGCGCGTGGCGCCTATCATCTGCACGCCGTATTTTTCCAGCACGCCCTCGCGTACCAGATCGAGCGCGCAGTTGAGCGCGGTCTGCCCGCCCATGGTCGGCAGCAACGCGTCGGGTTTCTCGCGGGCGATGATTTTCTCGACCGCGGTCCAGTGGATCGGCTCTATGTATACCGCGTCCGCGGTATCCGGATCGGTCATAATCGTGGCCGGGTTGGAATTGATCAGTATTACCCGGAAACCCTCTTCCTTGAGCGCCTTGCAGGCCTGCGCGCCGGAATAGTCGAATTCGCAGGCCTGACCGATCACGATAGGGCCCGCACCGATGATCAGTACCGATTTTATATCTTGTCTACGCGGCATCAGGCGACTCCTTGCTGGCGCCGGTAGGCCGCGATCAAATCGAAGAAGCGGTCGAACATTGGCGCGACATCGTGCGGACCGGGGCTCGCCTCGGGATGTCCCTGGAAACTGAAGGCCGGCTTGTCGCTGCGCTCCACTGCCTGCAGGCTGCCGTCGAACAACGAACGATGGGTGGCCCTGAGGCAGGTCGGCAGACTGGCCTCGTCGACGGCAAAGCCGTGATTCTGGCTGGTGATCATGACGACCCCGCTATCCAGGTCCTGCACCGGATGATTGGCGCCATGGTGACCGAACTTCATCTTGATCGTGCTGGCGCCACTGGCCAGGGCGAGCAATTGATGGCCGAGACAAATGCCAAAAACCGGAATCTCGGTTTCGAGAATCCGGGTGATAGCGGCGATAGCATAATCGCAAGGCTCGGGATCGCCCGGTCCGTTCGACAGAAAGATGCCGTCCGGGTCCATCGCCAGCACTTCCTCGGCCGGGGTTTTGGCCGGCACCACCGTGACCCTGGCGCCGCGCTCTGCAAGCATGCACAGAATATTTTTCTTGATACCGTAATCGTAAGCGACCACGTGGTAACGGGTTGCATCGTTGTTTCCGTAACCACAATCCAGCGACCAGGTCGTTTGCGTCCAGGAATAGGTCTCCCTGGTCGAAACCACCTGCGCCAGGTCGCAACCGGCCAGACCGCCGAAATCCCGTGCCGCCGCGATCGCCGCTTCGGCCGAAACCTCGTCACCCGCCATGATCGCACCCGACTGCGCGCCGCCGTCCCGTAGCAGGCGGGTGAGTTTACGGGTATCGATATCGGCGATGGCGACTACGCTGCGGGACTCGAGATAATCCTGCAGGCTTGCCCGGCTGCGCCAGTTACTTGCCAGTAATGGCAAATCACGAATAATCAGGCCGCTGGCGTGAATTTCCACTGCCTCTTCATCTTCTTCGTTGACGCCGGTATTGCCGATGTGTGGATAAGTCAGCGTGATCAACTGCTGACAATAGGAAGGATCGGTCAGTATCTCCTGATAGCCGGTCATCGCAGTGTTGAACACTACCTCGCCGGCGGACAGGCCATCGCAGCCGATTGAACTACCGCTGAACAGGGTTCCATCCTGCAGGGCCAGTATTGCTTTCTTGGGCACAAAGTCTCCAGATTCAAAAAAATGCGCGCGCACAAAAATGGGAGGAACCGCAGGTTCTTCCCATCGAGAAATTCAAAAGCGTTAACACTGCGGAGGCAGCATCTTCTTGAAGGCGCATTGTATGACGATTGCCGCATCGAGTCTACGCTTGCGGAAAAAATTTGCTAAATTACGCCGATTGGCGTTCGTGTCGCCTATTCATCGAGACTCTTGCATGCTGCCCGTCCCAGGCCATTTTCTGCGCGCGGTTGTTTTTATCCTGCTCGCAATTTTACTGTTCGACCTTCAGGGCGTCATCATCAAGTTTCTCGGCGATCGTTACCCGGTACAACAACTGGCCAGTCTGCGCAATGTATTCGGACTGATTCCGAGCCTGTTGGTATTGTGGTTGTCGCGTGAATGGCACAACGCCGGCAGAAGGTTCGCGATCAGACAATGGCGACTCGGATTTTTGCGCGGTCTGTCTATTGCCGCGGCGCAATTCTGTTTTTACCTGTCTATCACGAAAATGGAGCTGGCAACCGCTTCCACGCTGACCTACATCAGCCCGGTGCTGATTACGATGCTGTCGGTGCCGATCCTAGGACACCAGGTTGGCCTGTGGCGCTGGCTTGCGGTGCTGATCGGATTCTGTGGCGTATTATTGATCATGGCTCCGGGCACCGAGGTGTTCACGCCGTATAGCCTGCTGCCGATCGGCGCGGCTTTGGGCTACTCGCTATCAACCGTTTGCGTGCGCCTTTTCGACGAGCATGTGCCGACCGCGCTGCTTAATATGTATGCTTCGGTCGGCGCGCTGGCCGGCACCCTTGGCATCCTGTTTGCGACCACCGGCTACCAGACGGTAACACGGATCGAGGACTGGATCCTGCTCCTCGCGATGGGCGTCGTCGGTGGTTTTGCGGTACTGTGCCTGATCAGCGCTTACCGCCTGGCAAAACCAGCCAGCCTGTCGCCCTACGAATACTTCGGCATCCCCTTTGCCTTTGTTCTGGGCTGGATCTTTTTCGATGAAGCGCCGTTTGGAAAACTGATCCCGGGTGTCTTCCTGATCGTTGCCGGCGGCATGCTGATTGTGTGGCGCGAGCGCAGGAAGCGCATCGATTCCGCTCCGGTACTACCCGAATAACCATGCGTTCAGAATTGCTGCTTCATGCGCTCGCGTAATTGATTCTCGCAGTATTCCACCGAGATCAGCATTTGCTGGGCATCGGCAAAGCGCATGTACGGTTTTTTCTGCAAAGCCTTGATGATAACTTCTGTTATTCCGGCCGGCAGGGTCAGATGATTCAGATCGGGCTCTTCGCTGACAATGTTTTTTTTCAGCTCCGGCAGGCTGTTACCGGCAAAGGGCTGGTTACCGGTGAGCAAGTGGTAGAGTGTTACCGCCAGCGAAAACAGGTCGGATCGACCGTCGAGCTTCTTGCCTTCGAGCTGCTCTGGCGACATATAGGCCGGCGTTCCGACGATGACATTTTCTGCCTTGCGCTCGCGCAGTTCGGTATAGGCGGCGCCGAAATCGGTCAGGATATAGGTATCGTTTACCGCATCGTACATGATATTGGCGGGCTTGATGTCGCCATGCACGATACCGTGACCGTGAGCCACGGCCAGGGCGCGCAGCATGTCTTTCGATATGCGGATACATTCTCCGACCGTCAGGTACTCGCGTTTGCGCAGGCGCAGCGACATCGAGTAACCCGAGATATAGTCCATCGCGATATAGGCACTGCGCTTGCCCAATTCCGCATCGTGAATCTTGACGATATTTTTGTGGTCCAGCTGCGATACGATTTCAGCTTCGTGCAGCCAGTGCTCGACGCGTTCGCGATGGTTTCGTTCACCCTTGCGCAAGGTCATGACCTTGAGCGCGACGCGGTTATGCGTACGCATATCGGTGGCTTCGTACATGACCGCGGTTGAACCCTTGGCAATCTTGCGGATCAGCCGATAATTGCCAATCGTCGGCACCTCCGGCTTGTCTACCGGCTGTGTCTTGCCGAGCTTCAGCAACAGCGCTCGATTTTTTCGAATCTCTTCGATGCGGGTGACAAAATCGGAAAGGCCCGGATCGTATTTCGAAAGCCAGTGATACAGATTCAATGCGCCGGCCCAGTGATTGCTCGACTCCAGGCGCATACCAAGCTCGTAACCGACCTCCAGCAAATCATCGCTGTACGGGCACTGCTTGAGCATGGTCAGTGCCGTGCGCAGTTCGCCCTTTTCGACACGACTGCGCACGTCGGAGAGTGCGATGGGTTTTTGCTGGGTCAGGACGCTGGTGGCAACACCCTGGTATAGATCCAGCGCCCAGTAGATAGCCGATACCAGCAACATGACCAGCCCCGGAAAGACCACCGGCAGGAACACCTGCATGAACACCGCCATAACAACTTCCAGCATTAACAGTCCGAACAGGATTAAAACCAGCGTCAACAGCGACACCACGGTGGTACGCGAACGCGTGTACTTGTTCACGTAAATGGCAAAAATCGGTGCGTAAACCAGCAGCAGGCTCCACTGCGGCACGACAGGAATCGTCGAAATCGAGATCAGTTCGCGATCGACCGGTTGCAGACCCAGGATATAAAGGAACAGGTCGTACTCCAGGGTCGACACCAACGAGGTCAGGCTGAACAGATAGGTAACCACCAGAAGAATGGTGGTCAAACCGAATTGCCAGGCTCTTGATTTGAAACTGAACACGAATAACTGGCGGCTTTTACTTCGAGAAGACGATCATGCGACAGAACCAGGATCGACGCAAACATTGTCTATCTGCGACATCTGGTCGATCCGAGGCTGGACATCGACAGTTATATTTTTCATTATAATGTCTACGTTTTCAGGTGCGCGCATGGCGCGAGAATCGGGAAATCCGTGAAATTCGGATACTGCCCCCGCAACGGTAAGGAAGTCGATACTCTGCTTCCAAGTCCGGAGACCGGCCTGAAAGTGATTTAACAAGACCAGAGCCGCGGGCGGCGGCTCTCACAGCTTGTCGCGGTGCTCCATTCTCGCCAACTGTGTGTGTCTCTCTGAACTCGTGGAGAACCACATGAAACGCTTGCGTCCCCTGCTGGCTGGCCTGTGTCTGTCAGCGGCAGCACCTTACGTCGAGGCCGATCTCGGCCCCATCGTTGTTACACCGACCCGGACCGAACAGGCGGAAAATACTTCCAGCGCGACAGTTTACGTGGTTACCGCCGAGGATATAGCCGCCAGCGGCGCGAGCACGACAAGCCAAGTATTGCGCGGTGTTCCCGGGGTGCAGATCGACGATCTGTTCGGCAACGGCAGCGAGGTTAACGTCAGCGTGCGCGGCTTCTCCTCGACCGCCAACGCCAATACGCTGGTACTGGTCAACGGCCGCCGTCTCAACTACAGCGACACCGCAACTCCCGATCTGCACCACGTGCCGCTGAAGGAAATTGCCCGCATCGAAGTGCTGGCCGGATCCGCCGGCAGCCTTTATGGCGACCAGGCCGTGGGTGGCGTAATCAATATCATCACGAAAAAACCGGAAGAAAGCTTTCACCAGGTCAGCGCCCGGGTCGGCAGTTACGATTACCGCGGTGTCGATTTCACCTCGTCCAGCCGGCTCACGCCGGAGTTGGCTTACCGATTGTCGGCCGGCGGCTTCGAGGCCGACCACTACCGCGACCATAATGCGGAAGAGAACCAGAACTTCACTGGCATACTCGAGTACGATAGCAACGGCAACAGCTTTTTTGTCGAAGTACAGGAAATCCGAAACGACCTGGAACTGCCCGGCGCGCTGCTCGAAGACGAGTTCAAGGACGACCCGACCCAGGTCAATCCGGGTTTTGCCGAGGATTATCGCGACGAAGATGTCAGCGTGATTCGCGTCGGTTACGCGCACGACTTTGGCGACCACCGCTTCAGCATCGACGCCACGCAGCGTGAGACCGAGGCCGACATTCGCCAGAGTTTTCGTGACTTCCCGAGTCCCGAGTCGGGCTTCGACGACCGCGAAAACAACAGCATCAACCCCAAGTTGTCGGGCGTCTTCGACGCCGGCGTCGCAGTCCCTTATGTCGTCGGCATTGATCTGGACGAAGTCGACTACGAGCTCGAAATACCGTTTTTCTTTTTCGGCCCGGGCGTAACCTCCTCGAGCAACGAGCAGGACAGCAGGAGTATTTACTTCCAGGTTAACCCACAGTTGACTGAAATGCTGCAGCTGACGTTCGGCATGCGATATACCGAGGTCGAAAACGATTTCACCGATGGCAATGCGTTTCCGGAAGGCGAGGAATACGACGACGAGGTTACCGTTGGCGAACTGGGTCTGGCCTGGCGGCTCGACCGGCAAACCCGTCTGACCGTTCGCTACGATCAGAATTATCGCTTTGCCAAGGTCAACGAGCTGGCGCTGGCGCAACCGGGCGAAATTCTCGAGACCCAGACCGGTGAATCCTTCGAAATCGGTTTCGACACGAGACGCGGCAATCACCATTTGATCGCCTCGGTTTACCGGCTCGACCTGGAAGACGAGATCGAATTTAATCCGGACGTACCGCCATTTGGCGTAAACGTCAATCTCGACGAAACCCGGCGCGACGGCCTGACACTGTCGTTACTGAGCCAGCTCAGCCAATCCTTCGATCTGAGAGCCCAGATCGGGCTGGTGGACGCCGAGTTTCGCTCGGGCAGTTTTAAAGGCAAGGAAGTTTCCGGCGTCGCCGACACCATTGCCAAGCTGCGTGGCGACTACCGTATCAACGATCGGTTCGTCACCTATCTCGAATACAATTACAGCGCGCCCAAGTATGCCCAGGGCGACAATGCCAACGAATTCGGTAAACTGGGTTCGATCACGGTTTACAACGCGGGAATCGGTTATCAATACCAGTCCTGGGATGTAAACTTTCGGGCTAACAACCTGGCGGACGAAAGTTATGCCGAATTTGTCACCAACAACGGTTTCGGGGCGGCTTATCAACCCAGCCCCGAGCGCAACTACAGCCTGACCGCGTCATATCGCTTCGACTAATGGGAAATCGACTGACAAAAGTATACACCCGTACCGGTGACCGGGGCAGCACCGGCATGGCCGACGGCAGCCGGCGCCGCAAGAACGACGCCCGTGTCTGCAGCATGGGCGACATCGACGAACTCAACGCCTGCCTCGGCATCAGCCTGAGCCTGCTCGAGGATGGGCCGCTGCAGCAGCTCTTGTTCGCGGTCCAGCATGACCTGTTCGATATCGGCGCCGAACTCTGCCAGCCCGGCAAAAGTCTGATCACCGATGACTATGTCGAAGGGCTCGAAAAAAGTGCCGATCGCTTCAACGCCGAGCTCAGTGAACTCAAGGAATTTATTCTGCCAGGTGGCTCGCAAGCGGTGGCAAGCCTGCAGCATGCGCGCACGGTATGTCGTCGCGTCGAGCGCGGACTGGTCAGCCTGGGCGAAGTCGAAGACCTGAATCCGGCAACCGCCCGTTATATCAACCGCCTTTCGGATTTGTTGTTCATCCTCGCGCGGGCGCAATCCAGAATCGAGGGCGGCGGCGAAGTTTACTGGAACTCGAAGTATTCGCGCCTCAATCGCAACGGCTGAATCCGCCGGCATTTTTTAACCGCGCAACTCGACCGTGAGCCGGCGATTGCGCTTAAATCTTGAGTGGTTGTCGGTTTACAGAAAAGCCAGAACCCGTTCGGCGAATTCCTCGGGTCTTTCCGCGTGCAACCAGTGCCCGGCACCTTCAATAGTGGCGATCTCGGCATCGCCGAAACGTTCCCGGATCAGGTCTATTTCGGCGTCGCCGACGTAATCCGAGCGGGCGCCGCGTATGAACAGGGTCGGCAGATCGATACGCCAGCCGGCAGGCATTTCGTCGAAACCGGTCAGAAACTCCATGTCACGCTGGATAGCGCGCCAGTTGATGCGCCAGCGCCAGCCATCGGCCTGGCGCACCAGGTTTTGCAGCAGGAAGGTACGCAACGGGTCTTCGGGAATATGCTGACGCAGCCGGTGGTCGGCCTGCGTGCGGGATTCGATCTGCTCTAGCGGCAGGGCCAGGATCGGCTCGATCAGATCGTCGTAGTGATGCAGATAGCTCACCGGCGCGATATCGGCAATGACCAGGCGTCCGACCAGCCCGGGATAATTGGCCGCGAGCGTCATCGCAACCTTGCCACCCATGCTGTGGCCGAGTATGCGACAGGATTCCAGGCCGAGTTGTTGCAATAGCGCGGCCAGGTCTCCGGCCATGGCGGGATAGTTCATTTCATCGGCATGAAACGATTGGCCGTGATTGCGCAAATCGACACTGAATACCTGAAAGCGGCTGGCGAACCGGCGCGAAAGAGATTGCCAGTTTCGGCTCGAGCCGAACAGACCATGCAGCACCACCAGCGCTTCGCCGTCGCCAGCGCTGCTGTAGTGCAATTGCGTCATGCCTGTTGATTCTTTCGGCTGTCTTGCGGGCAGCCTACTTGCGACGCGGTAGGTACAGGTCGGTTATCGTGCCCTCGGCCATTTCCGCGGCGAAATTGAACGTCTCCGACAGCGTCGGGTGCGGATGAATAGTCAGACCGATATCCTCGGCATCCGCACCCATTTCCAGTGCCAGCACCGCCTCGGCAATCAGTTCGCCGGCATTAGGGCCGACGATACCGGCACCAAGTATGCGTTTGCTTTCCTTGTCGAACAGTACCTTGGTCATGCCCTCGTCCCGGTCGATGCCGAGGGCGCGGCCGCTCGCGGCCCACGGGAAGGCGCCTTTTTCGTAGTCGATGCCCTGCTGTTTGGCCTCGGTTTCACTGAGACCCATCCAGGCCACCTCGGGATCGGTATAAGCCACCGATGGAATCGTCAGCGGTTCGAAATAGGATTTCATACCGGCGATGACCTCGGCCGCGACCTTGCCTTCATGAGTTGCCTTGTGCGCCAGCATCGGGTTGCCAACGATATCGCCGATGGCAAAGATATTGGCGACATTGGTGCGCATCTGCCTGTCGACCGGGACAAAACCCGACTCGTCGACCTTGACGCCGGCGTTTTCAGCGCCGATCCTGTGCCCGTTGGGTCGTCGTCCGACCGCGACCAGAACCTTGTTGAACAACGCGGGCTGGGGCGCCTTGTCGCCTTCGAAGGTAACCTTGAGACCGTTCTTCTGCGCCTTGATCTCGGAAACTTTCGTTTTCAGGTGAATCGCGGCGTAGCGCCTGGAAATTACCTTGTTCAAGGCGCGCACCAGGTCCTTGTCACAGCCTGGGATCAGGCTGTCCATGAATTCGACCACGGTGATCTCCGAGCCAAGCGCATGATAGACGGTTGCCATTTCGAGGCCAATGATGCCACCGCCAACAATCAGCAGCTTCTTTGGAACATCTTTCAATTCCAGCGCGTCGGTGGAATCCATCAGTCGCGGGTCGTCGTTCGGAAAAGGTGGAATCTCAGTCGCCTGCGAACCCGCGGCGATGATGCAGTTTTCGAAACGAATTCGGGTTGTCTCGCCGTTATTGTCGACCTGCATCGTGTTCTGGTCGACGAATTGCCCGACACCGTGCACCACCGTGACTTTTCTTTGCCTGGCGAGACCGGAGAGACCTCCGGTCAGCTTGCCCACGACCTTGTCCTTGAAGGCGTTAATGCCCTTCAGATCGATTTTTGGTTTGGCAAAGGTTACACCATTGGCCTTCATGTGCTCGGCCTCGTTGATGATTTGCGCGGTATGCAGCAGCGCCTTTGACGGAATACAGCCGACGTTGAGGCAGACCCCGCCGAGAGTTGGATAACGTTCGACCAGCACCACCTTCTTGCCCAGATCAGCGGCGCGAAAAGCTGCTGTGTATCCCCCCGGTCCGGCGCCGAGTACGACCACCTCGGTACTGATATCACCACCGCCCGACGGTTTGGCCGCGGGCGTGGACTCGGTGGCCCTGGCCGATTTTTTCGCCGGCGCTTTCTTCGCCGTTTTCTTCGCCGTTTTCTTCGCTGCCTTGTTCGCCGGCTTTTTCGCCGCAGCGGATTCAGCACTCTCGATACTGCCGAGCTTGTCGCCCTCGGAAACACGGTCACCGACCTTGACGCTGATCTTCTTGATCGTGCCGGCAAACGGTGACGGAATATCCATCGTCGCCTTGTCCGACTCCAGTGTCAGAATCGGATCCTCGGGTTGAACCTTATCATTCGCTTTCACATGAATTTCGATGATTTCGACATTTTCGAAATCACCGATGTCCGGCAGTATCAGGTCTATTTCGCTCATGATTATAAAAGTACCCTTCTGATGTCTGAGATTACCTGGCTCAGGAAATTGGTGAAACGTGCTGCCTGTGCGCCATCGATTACGCGATGGTCGTAAGACAGCCCCATGGGCAGGATCAGCCTCGGCACGAATTCACCGTCGATATAAACCGGCTGCATCTTCGAGCGCGATACGCCGAGAATAGCAACCTCGGGCGCATTGACAATGGGTGTGAAATAGGTGCCACCGATGCCACCCAGGCTGGAAATGGTGAAGCAGCCGCCCTGCATTTCGGCTGGCCCGAGCTTGCCTTCACGCGCACGCAGCGAAATTTCACCGAGCTCGGCAGCCAGTTCGAACAGGCCTTTCTGCTCGACATCGCGCACTACCGGCACGACCAGGCCATTGGGCGTATCGACCGCGATTCCGATATGAAAATATTTTTTCATGATCAGGTTTTCACCGCTGCTGTCGAGCGAGGCGTTGAAGTCCGGAAACTCGCGCAGTGCACTGACAACTGCCTTCATCAGGAACACCAACGGCGTAAGGCGTACCGATTTTTTCTCGGCTTCCGCTGCCAGCGATTTACGAAAGGCTTCGAGTTCGGTGATATCGGCCTCATCGAACTGGGTTACATGCGGCACGGTGATCCAGCTGCGATGCAGGTGCGCACCCGAAATCTTTTTGATGCGGCTTAGCGGCAAGATTTCGATCTCACCAAATTTCGAATGATCGATTTCCGGCGCGCTGCTGACCGCGATGCCGCCACCACCGCCACCGGCCGCCATGCTCGACTTGATGAAGGCCTTGACGTCCGTTTTCAGAATACGCCCTTTCGGGCCGGTGCCGATAACCTGTTCCAGATTGACGCCGAGTTCGCGCGCGTAACGCCGGATCGAGGGGCTGGCATGCAGCATGCGACCACCGCCGGTTTCACCACTGGCGCCGGCACCGGGGTGTGGCTTCAGCGTCTTTCCCGGCGCTGATTCGACTTTCATTTCAGCCTCGGGGGGCGGCGCTGGCGCGGTCGCTTCCGCTGCGGCGGTCGCTTCCTCTTCGGCGGGCGTTTCAGCGGCCGCGGCGGATTCGGATTGCGCCGTCGGCGCTTCGGGCACATCATCCTTTTCGGCCACCGTATCGGCCTTGAGGCTGGCAATTGCGTCTCCTTCATTGACACGATCACCGACGCTAACCTTGAGCGCCTCGATGGTACCGGCATAAGGGCTCGGAATTTCCATCGTCGCCTTGTCGGATTCGAGCACGATGATGGACTGTTCCTGTTCGACCTGGTCGCCAGGCGCGACCAGGATTTCGATAATCTCGATATCCTGAAAGTCACCGACGTCAGGAAGCACTATTGTTTTCGATTCTGCCACTTTGATGCTCCTGTTCGCCGCTTAAACCGTTGACGGATCCGGTTTTTCCGGATCTATAGCGTACTTCTTGATAGCCTGTTGCACGACCTTGGTCTCGATAGTACCGTCGTCACAGAGCGCCTTCAGCGCGGCGACGGCGACATAGTAACGATTGACTTCAAAGAAGGTGCGCAGGTTTTCGCGCGTATCCGAGCGGCCGAAACCGTCGGTACCCAGGACCTCGAAGCGTGACGGGATAAACTCGCGCAACTGTTCGCTATAGGCTCTGATGTAATCCGTCGCAATCACGACCGGCCCCTTGCGTCCCTGCAGCTGGGTTTCCAGATAACTGCGGCGCGCCTTCTTGGTCGGATGCAGCTGGTTCCAGCGGGCACAGCTTTTCGCTTCACGCGCAAGTTCGTTGACGCTGGTGACGCTCCAGACATCGGCATTAACCTTAAAATCTTTTTTCAGCAATTCCGCGGCTGCGAGCACTTCGCGCAGAATCGTGCCTGACCCCATTAACTGCACCTTTTTGCCTCGCTCTTCGCCTTCCTGCAGGCAATAAATCCCCTTGATGATGCCCTCTTCCGAACCCTTGGGCATGGCTGGTTGCGTATAGTTTTCGTTCATCAGGGAGATGTAGTAGAAGACGTTTTCCTTCAACTGGTACATGCGCTTCAAACCGCTGTGTATGATCACTGCAAGCTCGTATGCATAAGTCGGGTCGTATGAAATACAGTTGGGTATGGTGCCGGCAACGACGAGGCTATGACCGTCCTGGTGCTGCAGGCCCTCGCCGGCGAGCGTCGTGCGGCCGGCGGTACCGCCCATCAGGAAACCACGCGCCTGCATGTCACCGGCGGCCCAGGCCAGGTCGCCGATTCGCTGGAAACCGAACATCGAGTAATAAATATAAAACGGGATCATGCTGACGCCGTGCGCGGTGTATGCCGTCGCAGCGGCAATCCATGAAGACATCGCACCGGCTTCGTTAATGCCTTCCTCGAGAATCTGTCCGGCGACGTCTTCGCGATAATACATGACCTGGTCGGCGTCCATCGGTTTGTAGAGCTGCCCCTTGAACGAGTAGATGCCGAGCTGACGGAACATCCCTTCCATGCCGAAGGTGCGGGCCTCGTCGGGTACGATGGGGACGATGTTGTTACCGATATTCTTGTCGCGCGCAAGCGCGGACAACATGCGCACGAAGGCCATCGTGGTCGATATTTCACGCTCGCCACTATCCTTGAGCAGGGCGTCGAATATCTCCAGCCCGGGTATCGCCAGCGGCTCGGCGGTATCGCTACGTACCGGCATATAGCCACCCAGTTTTTCGCGGCTCTGACGCATGTATTCCATTTCCACGCTGTCCTCGGGAAACTTGTAAAATGGTGCTTCCGCAATATCGTCGTCGCTGATGGGAATATTGAAACGATCACGAAAGGCCTTCAGTGCATCTTCGCCCATCTTCTTTTGCGAGTGCGTGATATTCTGGCCTTCACCCGCTTCGCCCATGCCATAGCCCTTGACCGTTTTCGCCAGGATGACGGTCGGCCGGCCGGTACTCTCCACGGCCTCGGCATAGGCGGCGTAAACCTTGTGCGGATCGTGCCCGCCGCGGTTCAGGCGCCAGATATCCTCGTCCGACATGTGCGCGACCATTTCTAGGGTTTCCGGGTACTTGCCAAAGAAGTGTTCGCGGGTATAGGCGCCGCCCTTGGCCTTGTATGCCTGGTACTCGCCATCGACGGTTTCTTCCATCAGTCGCTGCAACACGCCATGATGGTCCTTTTCCAGCAGGTGGTCCCAGTAGGATCCCCAGATGACTTTCAAAACATTCCAGCCTGCGCCGCGGAATACCGCCTCCAGTTCCTGGATGATCTTGCCGTTACCGCGTACAGGTCCGTCGAGACGCTGCAGGTTACAGTTGATGACGAATATCAGGTTATCCAGTTTTTCGCGCACGGCCAGCGAAATAGCGCCCAGCGATTCGGGCTCGTCCATTTCACCGTCACCCATGAAGGCCCAGACCTTGCGATCGCCCTGCGGCTGAATACCGCGGTTTTCGAGATACTTCATGAAGCGCGCCTGGTAAATCGCCATGATCGGTCCGAGTCCCATCGAAACCGTCGGAAATTGCCAGAAACTCGGCATCAACCATGGATGCGGGTAAGACGACAAGCCGTTGTCGTCGAGTGCTTCCTGGCGAAACGATTTCAATTGCTCCTCGCTGATGCGTCCCTCGAGAAAGGCGCGCGCGTAGACCCCGGGTGCAGAATGTCCCTGAAAGAAAACCAGGTCACCCTTGTTTTCCTCGTTGGGCGCACGGAAAAAGTGCATGAAACCGACATCGTAAAGCGTGGCCGCGGAGGCAAAACTGGCGATATGACCACCGAGTTCGCTGGCCTTGCGATTGGCGTGCACGACCATCGCCGCAGCGTTCCAGCGAATCACCGAGCGAATACTGTGCTCGATCGCCTGATCACCCGGTATCGGGCGCTGTTGCGGCAGGGGGATCGTGTTGACGTAAGCGGTCTTGGCGGAGAATGGCAGGTAGGCGCCGGAACGGCGGGTTTTATCGATCAGCTTTTCCAGCAGAAAATGGGCCCGTTCCGGGCCTTCCCGTTCGAGTACCGAATCCAGTGATTCGATCCATTCTTGGGTTTCTTCCGGATCAATATCAGTTTCGTCTACCACGTGTGTCGCCTTTGATGTAAATTGGCGGAAGTATACAGCATATTAATTTGCGCCAAGCCGCAATCATTAGAATTTATGCCAATATTAATAGCCTATATTCAAATACTGCAATAAATGGATCGTCTCACCATCATCACTCCCGATGACTGGCACCTGCATCTGCGCGATACTCCCTACCTGGAGGCCGTCGTCCATGACAGTGCAAGGCAGTTTGGCCGCGCCATCATCATGCCCAATCTGAATCCGCCGGTACGCAGTGTCGAAGACGCGTTAGCTTATCGCCAGCGCATTCTCGCCGCGCTGCCCGAGGACAGCGGATTTCAGCCGCTGATGACACTGTACCTGACAGATAACACCCGGGTCGCCGACATCGAAGCCGCCAGCGAATCGCCATACATTTTCGGCGCCAAGCTCTACCCCGCGGGCGCCACCACCAACTCGGAATCGGGCGTAACCGACCTGGCCAGACTCGATCAGGTTTTCGAGGCCATGCAGAAACATCGTTTCATGCTGCAGGTGCACGGCGAGGCAACCGGGCCTGAAGTCGACGTGTTCGACCGCGAAAAGGTATTTATCGAAAAAAGCCTCGAACGCATACGCCGTGATTTCCCGGAACTACCGATCGTATTCGAACACATTACCACTCTCGATGCGGTCGATTACGTGCGTACGGCGGATGCCAATCTGGCGGCGACGATTACTCCCCACCACCTGCTGATTAACCGTAACGCGATTTTCCTCGGCGGTATCAGGCCGCATCACTACTGCCTGCCGGTCGCCAAGCGCGAGATTCACCGTCAGGCGCTGATCGCGGCCGCGCTAAGTGGCGATGCGCGATTTTTCGCCGGCACCGACAGTGCGCCACACAGCAAACAGGCCAAGGAATCCGCCTGCGGTTGTGCCGGCATCTACTCGGCGCACAGTGCGCTCGAACTCTATGCCGAAGCTTTCGAAAGGGGCGGCGATTTTACCCATTTCGAAGCTTTCATGAGTCGCCATGGCGCCGATTACTACGGCTTGCCTTACAACCAGGGACAGACACGGCTGGAACGCCAGCCATGGACCCTGCCCGAGTCGCTACCCTATCCTGATTCGGGATTGATACCCTTCAGGGCCGCTGAGACGCTGAACTGGAAACAGATACTCGATGACTGAATCCTCGCTGATGGCTCAGCGTTTTCGCGGCTTCCTGCCGGTGGTCGTCGACGTCGAAACCGGCGGCTTTAACGAAGTCACCGATGCGCTTCTGCAAATTGCCGCGGTGTTGATCGACATCGACGATAAAGGCCGTCTTTATTGCGCAGAAACGATTTCCTGTCACGTCACCCCGTTCGAGGGCGCCAACCTCGATCCCAGGTCGATGGAAGTGAACGGTATCGATGTCGACCACCCCTTCCGACTTGCGCTGGACGAAAAACAGGCCTTGCCGAAAATTTTCAAACCGGTACGCAACGCGATTAAAAGCCAGGGTTGCAACAAGGCGATTCTGGTCGGGCATAACGCGCATTTCGATCTCAAGTTTATTAACGCGGCGGCGGTACGTGCCGGGATCAAGCGCAATCCATTTCACTCGTTCAGTACCTTTGACACGGTCACGCTGGCGGGACTGGCCTATGGCCAGACGGTGCTGGCGCGCGCGGCCAGGTCTGCAGGACTGGAATGGGATACGAACGAGGCGCATTCGGCGATTTACGATGCGGAAATTACCGCAACCCTGTTTTGCAAAATTGTCAACGACTTTGGTTTTCTCCAGGCGTGACCGGAAAATTACATTATAATCCGGACAATAAACCTGAAACTTTCCTCCCTGGCCTTGCGTAAAGAAGATCTCTCCATCATTGTCGTTGACGACCTCCAGTTCAGTCGTGAAGTCGTCAAGTCCGGGTTAGGCAAGTCGGGTTTTTCCGACATCCGCACGGCGTCGTCAGCCGACGAGGCCATGTACCTTTTAAATCAGCGGCGCGCACATGTCGTGCTGGCCGACTTCTGGATGCCGGGCATGAACGGCCTGGAGATGACCGACCTGATTCGACGCTGGGACGAAAATAATGATCGTTATACCGGCATCGTGCTGTTGACCGCCGAGGATACCGCGTCGAGTATCGTTGTCGCTTTCGATCGAGGCGTCGATGATTTCGTATCGAAGTCGGCCAACCAGTTCGAACTGGCTGCGCGTGTTTATGGTGCCGGCCGAAACGCTTACCAGCAAAACGAGTTGCGCGAACGCATGCGTCGCGTCGGCAACCGGTTCCTGCGGGTCAAGCAGTCCAGCCTGCAGGACCCGGAAACCAGCCTGCCCAACCGGGCCCAGCTCGAATTACACATCGAGTCGCTGATCGAACATTGCAAGACGCGCGGCGGCGGTCTCGGCGTCGGCCTGATCGAAGTCAAATCATCGAATAACGAACTGCGCCTGGGCACGCTCAAAACGATCGCCAATTCGATTCAGTTATCATTACGGCCGGTGGATATGGTTTCCCGCTTTAACCTGAACACCTTTGCCGTATCGGTACAATATGCGAACCCGCAAGAATTCAATCCCGACTTGTTCGACCGCCTGATCGAGAGTATAAAACGCCACACCATGCAGACCACCGATCAGGGCAAGCAACTGCACATTTCGATCGGCGTCTGGCATGGCCATGATCTCGACCCGGCGCCATCGGTGTCGGAAATTATCGGTTATGCGCGCAAGGCCAGTGCCCCGATCCAGTAGCTAGCCAACCATACGTATCAAAGGGGTCAGTGTCGATTGATCGCAAGCGATCAATCGACACTGACCCCGGGGATCCTAGCTTGCTTTCTTATCCAGCGCTGCGCGTGTGACTTTTTCGAGTTCGCCCGATTCGTGCATTTCCAGCGTGATATCGCATCCGCCAATCAATTCGCCATCGACATACACCTGCGGAAAAGTCGGCCAATCGGCAAACCGAGGCAGGTTCTGGAAGATTTCGGGATCGGCCAACACGTTGACATAGGCGAATTCGATACCCAGGGATTTCAGGGCTTCGGCAGTCCGGCTGGAAAAGCCGCATTGCGGTAACTGCGGTGTACCTTTCATGTAAATAATGACCGGGTAGGTTTCGACTTGCTGTTTGATGCGCTCCAGGACGTCCATTCAATACCTCGAAAAAATAATAACCAAGCAAAATGCTAAGGTATTATCATAACTGTTTTTTTCAAGCCTGAAAATCCGGATTCCGTTTTTTATAATGAATCCACGTGCTGTTGCAGCCAGAACTCTAGCAATGCACTGTGCCAAAGCTTGCTCCCGTTCAGGCGGGTAAAATGCTGTTCCGGTTGGTCCAGTAGACGATCGATATAAGCGCGGTTGAACAGTCCGCGTTCACGGCTCTGCCGACTATTCAGCGTATCTGCCATGAACTGATAAAAGTCTCCGCGCACGTACTTCAATGCCGGCATCGGAAAGTAGCCCTTGGGTCGGTCGATCACCGCATCCGGGATGCGGCCACGGGCAATTTCCTTGAGCAGGCCCTTGCCGTCATGTTTCAACTTCAGTTCCGGTGGACAGGATGCCGCCAGCTCGACCAGTTCGTGATCGAGGAATGGCACCCGCGCTTCCAGGCCCCAGGCCATGGTCATGTTATCGACCCGTTTTACCGGATCGTCGACAATCAGCGTGGTGACATCGAAACGCAATACGGCGTCGAGAAAACTGTCGGCCTGGGTGGTATTAAGGTTCTCCTCGATCAATTCCGAGGTATGGTCCTCGCCACGATAAGGTTCGGCCACCGTGTCGCAAAACTCGACGTGATCGCGGTCGACGTAACGCTTGGCGAAGCGCTCGAGCACCGGCTCTTCCTGCGCGGCCCACATCTCGGCATACCAGAAATAGCCGGCAAACACTTCGTCCGCACCCTGCCCACTCTGTACCACCTTGACCGATTTCGAGACTTGCTCGGACAGCAGGAAAAAAGCAACCGCGTCCTGGCCGAACATCGGCTCTGCCATCGCCGCCACCGCTTCCGGCAGGCGGGTCAGGACTTCGTCGTTGGGAACCAGGAACTTCTCGTGATCTGTCTGGTAACGCTGCGCCACGGGGTCGGAAAACTCGAACTCGTTACCGCGTTCTTCCGGCTGGTCCTCGAAACCGATACTGAAGGTGCGAATATCGTGCTGTCCGGACTCGGCCAGCAACGCCACCAGCAGGCTCGAGTCGAGACCACCGGAAAGCAGCACGCCAACCGGCACGTCGGCGATCGTGAGCCGCTTTTTGACCGCCTGCATAAGCGAATCGTGAATGGCCTGGTTCCACTCGTCCGCAGTCATCGGCTGGGCCGGACGATGCGCGCGCAGGGTCCAGTATCGTTGCTCGACGACGTTACTGTCGGTCGTAACGCGCATGGAAAATGCTGGCCGGCACTTGCGGATGGATTTCAATAGCGTGCGCGGCGCTGGGATAACCGCGTGCAGGCTCAGCTGGTGATGCAGGCCGACCGGGTCGATGTCGGTCGCGAACAGGCCTGTGGCGAGCAAGGCCTGCGGATTCGATGCAAAATAGAATCCATTCGGAGCTAGCGCGTAATACAGGGGTTTAATACCCATGCGGTCGCGCGCGAGAAACAGGTTTTTCTGCTCGCTATCCCAGATGGCGAAAGCAAACATGCCGTGCAGGCGTTCGACACAGGCTTCGCCCCAGCAGGCATAGGCATTAACAATGACCTCGGTATCACTATGCGAGTTGAAGCGATAGCCCTTGTCGATCAACTGCTCACGTAATTCGGGATAGTTATAGATGGTGCCGTTGAAAACGATCGCGAAGCGGCGGCTGAAATCCTGCATCGGCTGGTGCCCTGCAGGCGACAAATCGATGATCGACAGACGTCGGTGACCGAGCATGACAGGGCCGTCGAAAAACTCCCCCCTGTCGTCGGGACCACGCCGGGCAACCCTGGCCGACATGCGTTCGGCAAGCTCGGGATTTATCGCTTTCTGGTCGAAACTGAGGGCACCAAACAAGCCACACATGATACTTCACCATTACCTTGAATGCTCGCTGATTGACGGCCCAGAGATTCATTGCACCCTATTCCGAAAGTCCTTATACTCCGCCGCGTGAGACGGGCATGGGCAAGCAAAAACAACCTAGCCTCGTATTCTAAACGTTTATAAACGGGAGTCATCAATGAATCCATTAAAATCGATACCCGGTACAATTATTTCCGGCTTTGTGCTGGCTTTAATCATAATTTTCATCCTCGGCACGACCGGCACGGTCAATCCCTGGGGGTTCTGGGTCTGGATGCATGTACTGGTCGGCATCGCCTGGATTGGACTGCTTTACTACTTCAATTTTGTACAGGTCCCGGGGGTTGCCAAGGCGCTAGGTGAAGCCGACAGCGGCGGTCCCGGACCAGCCGCGATCAACAAATATATTGCGCCGACTGCACTGCTGTGGTTCCGCTGGGCCGCGCTGGCCACCTGGCTCACCGGCGCAATGGCGCTCGAAGCCATGCACGCGGGGGAAGGCTCTGGCGTGGTCGCCGCCTTCACCTTCGCCGAGGGCTTTCGCGTTATCGGCATGGGCGCGTGGCTCGGCACGATTATGCTGTTTAACGTCTGGGTACTGATCTGGCCGAACCAGAAAAAAATTCTCGGACTCGACGGCCAGACTCACGACGCTGACGTCATTGCCAAAGCCAAGACTGTCGCGTTGATGGCCTCGCGCACCAATACGATGCTGTCGATCCCGATGCTTTATGGCATGACCGCTCAGGGGCATGGCATGCTGTTCTAGTCACGCTTCGTCCTCTACTTTCGCAAAGCCCCGCCGAAGCGGGGCTTTTTTTGGCCTGTTAAAAAAAAACTTGAAATTGACATAAATCACTGTATGTTTGATCGCTTTTTTCACGCGCAGCAGCGATGTCAGATCATCTCGTAAAAGCCTATTCTTCCTTGCCGGTAAACTTTACCCACGGTGACGGTTGCTACCTCTGGGATAGTGAAGGCAAGCAGTACCTCGATGCACTCTGCGGCATTTCGGTCACCAGTCTCGGCCACAACCTGCCGGAACTGACCACGGCAATCCAGCAGCAGGCCTCGACGCTGTTACACACCTCCAACCTTTACTCGATCACCTGGCAGCAGAAACTGGCTGACCTGCTATGCGACAGTGCAGGTATGGACCGGGTTTTCTTCGCCAATTCCGGCGCCGAAGCCAACGAGGCCGCGATCAAGCTGGCGCGACTGTATGGTCATCAACGGGGTATCGACAATCCGCAGATCGTCGTCATGCAACACGCTTTTCACGGGCGCACGATGGCAACGCTCTCCGCCACCGGCAACCGCAAGGTTCAGGCCGGATTCGAACCACTGGTAGCAGGTTTCGTACGCGCCCCGTATAACGATATCGAAGCCGTCAGCTCGATTGCCGCAAATAATCGGCAAGTCGTCGCCGTGCTGGTGGAACCTGTCCAGGGCGAAGCTGGAATCGTCATTCCGGATGCCGACTACCTGCAAAAACTGCGCGAGATTTGCGATCAAAACCACTGGTTGCTGATGCTGGATGAAGTCCAGACCGGCATGGGCCGTAGCGGCAAGCTGTTTGCACATCAGCATGCAGGCATCCAGCCTGACGTCATGACGCTGGCCAAGGCGTTGGGCAACGGCGTGCCGATTGGCGCCTGTATCTGCAGGGGCGCCGCGGCCGAAGTCTTCAGTCCGGGCAAGCACGGTTCTACCTTTGGCGGTAACCCGCTGGCCTGTCGGGCCGCCTACACCGTGCTCGACTACATGATCAAAAACAACATCGCCAACAATGCGGCCGATCGTGGCGAGCAACTTTCAACCGCATTGCAACAGGGATTGGCTAACAACATCCAGGTCGCGTCGATACGCCATATGGGCCTGCTGCTCGCGGTTGAAATGAAACAACCCTGTGCACAACTGGTCAACCTCGCGCTCGAGCAGGGCTTGCTGATCAATGTTACCGCCGACAATGTCGTGCGTCTTTTGCCACCGTTGATCATCAGCGAGGCCCAGACCGCGGACCTCGCCCAGCGGCTGATAGACTGCATTAACCAATTTAGCGAATAGAATCCATGTCCACTCGCCACTTTCTGAGCCTGCTGGATTTTTCCAGCGACGATCTGAAGTCGTTGATCAACCATGCCATCGACGTTAAGCAAAAACTCAAGCAGGGCGTCTCGCATACCCCGCTCAGCGGAAAATTGCTGGCCATGATATTCGAAAAATCTTCGACCAGAACCCGCGTCTCTTTCGAAGCCGGTATGTATCAGCTCGGCGGTCATGCGATGTTCCTGTCGCCACGCGACAGTCACCTCGGTCGCGGCGAACCGATCGAGGATAGCGCACGCGTGATCTCGAGCATGGTCGACGGCATTCTGATTCGCACCTTTGGTCATGACCGCATCGAAGCGCTGGCGGCGCATTCCCGGGTACCGGTTATCAACGGCCTCAGCGATCTGCTGCATCCCTGCCAGCTGCTGGCCGACATGCAAACCTGGTTCGAGCAGCGCGGCGACATTGCCGGTGCCAGCGTGGCCTGGATCGGCGACGGCAATAACATGTGCCACTCCTATATCAATGCCGCGATCAGATTCGATTTTGCCCTGCGTATCGCCTGCCCGCCGGATCATAAACCCGACCCCAGCCTGCTTGCTTCCGCCGGCGATCGTGTCAGCCTGCACGCGACCGCGCTCGAAGCGGCCCGCGGTGCCGACCTGATCGTGACCGACGTCTGGGCAAGCATGGGCCAGGAAGAGGAGCAAAAGCAACGGCTCGAGATATTCGCCGACTACCAGGTCAACCGCGAGGTCATGTCGCAGGCCAACGACGATGCGCTTTTCATGCACTGCCTGCCGGCGCATCGCGGCGAAGAAGTCACCAGTGAAGTTCTCGAGAGTTCACAATCCGTGATCTGGCAGGAAGCGGAAAACCGCCTGCATGCGCAAAAAGCGCTGCTGGAAAAACTGCTCGCCTAACCAGTCCCGGCGCCGCCTGGCCGGCCCGGATTGCATAGCGCTACCCCTCGAGCACTTCGAGGCGGTTGCGCCCGCGTTCCGAGGCAAGCTTGAGGGCGGTATCCACCCGTCCCAACAGTTCTCGCGACGACGATCCTGCGCTAACGGTCTGGCTACCGAGACCGACACTTACCGTCAGGTAGGGTCCGGCGCGTGACCTGGCGTGTTCGATTTTTTTCTGCGCCAGTTCCTGCATGAAATCCTGCGCAACCTGGCGCGCGTTTTCACAACTCACTCCAGGCAGCAATAGCGCAAATTCCGCGCCGTGCAGACGGGCGACCATCTGGCTACGGTGGTTAAGCTGGTTGCTCAGCATGCCCGCGATCTGGCGCAGGTAAAGGTCACCGGTTTCGAGACCATAATAAGCGTTGAACTCGTGGTAATAGTCGACGTTTAACTTGATCAGCGAAACCTGCATATTGTTAACCTGATACTGGCGCCAGATATCTTCCAGGTGCACACGAAAGGCGCGGTAATTTGAAATTCCGGTCAACTCGTCGGTAGTGGAAATTTTTTCCAACGCCTTGTTACTCTGCGAAACCGATTCGAGCAGGCGCTGCAAATCCTCGATCAGGGCTTCGTTGTCGTAGCGGTAATAAAGCGCATCCTGCACCAGTTCGTTCATGCGCTTGACGCTGATCCAGCCGGCGATCATGAAGAAAATATAGAGACAGCTGAGCACATAGTTAACCGGGTTGTTCTGCAGGAATAACCACACCGTCACCGGTAACATCAGCGTGAGCATGTAGGAGATATAGACGCGGAACGAGGTCGACAAGTAAGCGATGGCGCCGGCGCACATCGTCAGCAGCATGGCGTGTAGAATAATTTGCACGTTACTCGTGATATAGGGCATTACCAGGGCAGCACCGCAGCCCAGCATCAGGCCGGTCGCGACGACGCCAACGAAGAAGCGCTGATGCCAGCGCTGATAGAGGAAAAAAGCCTTGTTACGAATACCGAGAAACTGCTGTAGCACGCGCCAGCGCAGCAGCAGGATCAGGCACAGCAGCAGGTACCAGCCGACTACCCAGCGCTCGCGGCCCTGGATCGAAAGTTCCACGTAAGACAGTGCAGATGCAACCAGCGAAACGAACAGCGTGACGAATATACCAAAACGAAAGCGGTGATAGAGAAAGGCAACAAGTTCCTGTTGTTGCAGTTGATGACTGCTGACTGGCTGGCTTTCGCGGTTGATCTCGAATTCCCTTTGTGGTCTATGTTAGCCACAACGAATGTACTATAGTTTGCCTCGAGTTTAGCGGATATCGACAAACATGAGCAATACGCAGGACTACGTGCAGTGGTTTCGCGGTGCCGCCCCGTATATCAAGGCGCACCGCAAGAAAACCTTCGTCATCATGGTTTCGGATGAAGTCATCTATTCAGACCGATTTATCGGCCTGGTGCACGATATCGCCCTGCTGAACCACCTCGGTATCAAGCTCGTCATTTTGCACGGCAGCCGCAACAGCATCGACAAACACCTGGCCGACAACCAGCTCGAGTCGAAGTTTCACAATAATATACGGATAACCGACAGCGACACCTTGCCCTACGTGGTGCACGCAATTAACGAGGTCAAAACCTACTTCGAGGCGCAGTTATCCACGGGCCTGCCAAACACGCCCATGTCCGGTTCCGAAATTTCGCTGATCGGCGGCAATTTCGTCATCGGCATGCCGCTGGGAGTCATCGATGGCGTCGACATGCAGCATTCGGGCAAGGTGCGCGCAATCAAACACGAGGCGATCGACGAGTTACTCGCGCTGAATCATGTCGTGCTGCTGTCCAACCTCGGTTACTCGCGCACCGGCGAAGTGTTCAACCTGCCGACCGAGGATCTCGCAAGCGAAGTAGCACGCTCGCTCAAAGCCGACAAGCTTATTTTCATTCGACAGGAACGCGCCGATGCCGACAGTACCGCCAGCACGCTGTCGACCAGCCAATGCAAGTCTATGCTGGCAGACAGCGCGACGCCCGACGACCTCAGGAATCTGCTGCAACAGGCAATCCTCGCAATCCAGGCGCAGGTCAAACGGGTGCATATCATCGATCAACAGGTAGACGGCGGTTTGTTGCTGGAGCTGTTCACCCGGGACGGCTACGGCATCATGGTCACCAACCTTTTTTACGAGGGCAGCCGCACCGCCAGTATCGATGATATCGGCGGTATTCTGAGCCTGATCGAGCCGCTCGAGGCCAGCGGTGTACTGGTGGTCAGGTCGCGCGAGCAAATGGAGCTCGAAATTCGCTACTTCCAGGTCGTCGAAAAAGACGGCATGATCATCGGCTGCATCGCCTGCATCCCCGACAAGGACGAGAGCATCGCTGAAATCGCATGCCTCGCGGTGCACGACGACTATCAGCGAGCCGGCCTCGGTAACCAGTTGTTGCAAAGCGCGGAAATGCAGGCGTTGAAACACGGAATTACCCAGCTCTATACGCTGACGACCCGAACCTCGCACTGGTTTATAGAACACGGCTTCAGCGAAAACCGCGATTTCGCCCTGCCTTCGGCGAAGCGGGATAGCTATAATCCCGAACGTGGATCCAAAATTCTGACCAAATCGATCTGATGCCTTACGACCTCAGCAATTACCTGGTAATCGGCGTCTCTTCACGCGCACTGTTCGACCTTTCTTACGAAAACGAGATTTACGAAAGCGAGGGGCTGGAAGCCTATTGCAGTTACCAGCTGGAACACGAAAACGACGTCCTCAAACCCGGCACCGGTTTTTCCCTGATCGAGGCGATACTGCGCATCAACGATATCGAATCCGGCGTGCGTCGGAC
This sequence comes from Gammaproteobacteria bacterium, assembly GCA_020354435.1. Lineage (GTDB taxonomy): Bacteria > Pseudomonadota > Gammaproteobacteria. The sequence continues at coordinate 1,728,461 of CP070646.1, read as the reverse complement.
CGAGGTCGTCATCGTCTCGCGCAATTCGGCCGATACCAGCCTGCGCATTTCGAACTCGATCGACTATTACAACCTCGATATCACGCGTGCGGCCTTCACCGGCGGAGAACCCGTGGCCAAGTATCTTAACGCTTTCGACGTCGACCTGTTTCTTTCAGCCACCGAAGAGGACGTGCAGGCGGCGGTCGAATCGGACGTGGCCGCCGGTCTGATTTACGATGGACCGGGCCACAATCGCGCCGATCCGTTGCAGCAGATCAGGATCGCTTTCGATGGCGATGCGGTGCTGTTTTCCAAGGAATCGGAAATGATATACCAGCAGCAGGGGCTGGAAGCCTTCATCGAACACGAAAAGGAAAACGCGCAGCAACCGCTGCCGGAAGGTCCTTTCGCCAAGCTGCTGAAAACCCTGTCTTTCCTGCAGTTCGATCTGGATAACAAAATCAGCCAGGGTCAACCGCCGATTCGTACGGCACTGGTTACCGCGCGTAACAGCCCCGCCCATGAAAGAGTCATTCGCACGCTAAGGACCTGGAACGTGCGTATCGACGAAACCTTTTTTCTCGGCGGCGTGCCGAAGGACAAGATTCTGGAATCCTTTTGCCCGCATATTTTCTTCGACGACCAGCATCAGCACTGCGAAGGCGCCGCACGCGTGGTGCCGACGGCACGCGTGCCGCATCGCGAGGATGAAACGAAAACGGCCTGAGAATCTCAGGCCGCTATCTGCTTGATGAACCCAGGACGATGCAATCAATCGTCGCGTCGCTGCTTCTCCAGGCGCTCGTGTTTTTCCTGTGCCTCTACCGTTAGCGTGGCAATAGGCCTGGCTTCGAGGCGAAACAAACCGATCTCTTCGCCGGTATCGTCGCAGTAACCATAAGTGCCGTCCGCGACCCGTGCCAGCGCCGAGTCGATCTTGTTTACCAGCTTGCGATAACGGTCGCGGGTGCGCAATTCGAGTGCCGCATCGGTTTCCAGCGAAGCCCGGTCGTTAATATCCGGTTCCTGCCAGTTTTCCTCCTTGAGATGTGAAATCGTGTTTTCCGACTCCTGCAAAAGCTCGCTGCGCCAGGCCAGAAGCTTTTGGCGAAAGTACTCCAGCTGCATCGGAGACATGTAATCCTCTTTCGGAGACGGCTTGTAGCCTTCGGGCAATTCTATTGTCATTGATTCGGGCTCCAGTGATGACCATTAACAATAAAAGGCGGGCAGTATAGGGACGTTTTTTCGGTTCAGCAAGTCACCATTTGATTTTTTTGCAGCCATCGAAATCCGAGCGAACCGGAGGCCATTTAATCGGCCTATCGCTGCAGGTCTGCCGGCAGCTTGCGTGCGCCCAATCTGCCTGTTCCATGGTTTTCCGTTAACAACAATTACATACGTTTTGTTCTTTTATCGCTATAATCATGGACTTACCGATCGAATATAAATCAGCTTCTAGCCCGGGTTTCATGTTCCTGATACGTATCATTATCTTACTGGCAATCGTCGCAATTCTGCTGTGGTTGCTGAAACGCCTTTTCAGTGCAAATCCAGAGCCGGAGCAGCTGGAGTCGACCCGTGAGGAAAACATGCGCCAGTGCAAGTATTGCGGCGTACACGTGCCGGAGTCATCGCTAGTTACGGTCAACAACGAGCCCTATTGCTGCCAGGAACATGCCGACCTTGATCAGCACTAGTCCGTTCGCAAGCGGATACAAGCCCCGTACGACCAACTGGACATCGGTCCGTCTGCTCAACGTCTATCGCCTCGGGCTGGCCGCGATTTTCTTTGCGCAGAGCTTCGTCAGCCCGTCACCGTTGCTTAATATCGTCGACCTGTCGCTATATTCCTGGACCAGCTTCGCCTTCCTGCTGCTGGCGATGGTCTGGATCGTCGCTGCATGGATCGAACGACGCGGATTTAAAAGCCAGGTTACGCTGCAGATATACAGCGATACGGTCATTATCATTCTGCTGATGCACGCCTGCGGCGGTATTTCAAGCGGACTCGGCATGTTACTGATTATTTCGGTGGCGGTATCGGGATTGCTCACCGAGCAGGCCCTGGCGATACTGTTTGCGTCGCTGGCATCGCTTGGGCTATTGGCCGAACACGTCTATTCGGCGATCAACATAGCGGGATACACCGGCACCTCGACCCAGGTCGGCATTCTCGGGGCAAGCCTGATCGCAACGGCCTTCGTCACGCACCACCTGATAATGCGGGTGCGCAGCAGCGAGCAACTAATCCAGCAACGCGAACGCGACGTCGCGCTGCTGTCGGCGTTGAACCAGGAAATTATCGAAAACCTGCAGGCCGGGGTTATCGTGCTCAGCCGCAACGATCAGGTGCGTCATATCAACCAGGCCGCGCTCGACATGTTGCACCTGGCCAATATCCAGTCGATTTCCCTGCAAAAGGATTGCCCCAGGGTGCTGGCCGCGCTCGAAGCCTGGCGCAGCAACAGCGCCGATGCTTCGAGCGCGCTACCGTCCGAGGCGGGACTCGACAATATCCAGATCAGCTTTCGCGAGTTACAAAGCGAGGGGCAGCCCAACACTCTGATATTTCTCAATGACGTGTCTTCGATCCGTGACAGCATGCAGCAGGCCAAGCTGGCCTCGCTCGGTCACTTGACCGCAAGTATTGCGCACGAAATCAGAAATCCGCTGGGTGCCATTTCCTATGCCTCCGAATTGCTGAATGAAAGCGAAGAGCTTTCCGAGGCCGATGGGCGCATGATCGAAATCATCAACCAGCATACTTTGCGCATCAACAACATCATCGAGGATGTTCTGAAAATCTCGCGTTCGAGCCCGACGGTCAAGGAACAGGTCGACCTGACAACCTGGTTGCCCGGATTTATCGATGATTTTTGCCAGTCGGGGCTGGCCGAACCAGAATCGTTCGAACTCGAGATCGAGGCCGATCACCCGATACTACTATTCGATACCGGCCATCTGACACAGATTCTGACCAACCTCTGTACCAACGCCGTCGTGCATGGTGAAGCCGAGTCGCCGATCGGCATACGGGTTTTCAGCACCGAGGCTTACCCGCTTTGCGTCGAGGTCGCCGACCATGGGCCTGGTATCGATAGCGAGATCCTGGACCAGATATTCGAGCCTTTTTACACCACCAGCCACCAGGGTTCGGGGCTCGGCCTGTATATCTGCGGGCAACTGTGCGAGCTCAATAACGCATTTATAACGGCGCGGGCAAACCAGTATGGTGGCACCAGCTTTATCGTGCAGGCAACCTCGCTCGCGGTTTTGGCGGAAACCAGGGCAGATCGATGAGCAGGCAGCGCGTACTCATCGTCGACGATGAACCCGATATCCGGGAACTGCTCGAGATCACGCTGCTGCGCATGGGACTGGAGACGCGCAGCGCCGAAGACTACAGCAACGCCACGCGCATGCTGCACGACGAGGCATTCGACCTGTGCCTGACCGATATGAAACTGCCCGATGGCGACGGAATCGCACTGGTCGAACACATTCAGCAGCATTGCCCGAATACGCCGACCGCGGTAATCACCGCCCACGGCAGTATCGACCTTGCAATCAAGGCGATGAAGTGCGGCGCCTTCGATTTCGTTTCCAAGCCGGTATCGCTGGAAACCCTGCGCAACCTGGTAGATAAGGCGTTAACCCTGCCGAGTTCGCCCCAGGTTGCCGGTGACCCGGCAGACACCCGTTATCAAATCATCGGTGATTCCGCAGTCATGCAGGAGCTGAAACGCTCGATCGCCAAGTTCGCGCGCAGCCAGGCGCCGGTGTTCATCCGCGGCGCATCCGGCACCGGCAAGGAACTGGTCGCGCGCCAGATACACCTGCAGGGCTCGCGCGCCGGCGCTGCCTTCGTCGCGGTCAACTGTGGCGCGATCCCGTCCGAATTGATGGAGAGCGAGTTTTTCGGCCACCTCAAGGGCAGCTTCACCGGCGCCACCAGCGACAACGAAGGCCTGTTCAAGGCGGCCAACGGCGGCACACTGTTCCTCGACGAAATCGCCGATCTGCCGCTGGCGATGCAGGTCAAGCTGCTGCGCGTGATCCAGGAAAAATCGATTCGCGCGGTCGGTGCACAGCAGGAAGAACCGATCGACGTGCGTATCATCAGTGCCTCGCACAAGGATCTCGACGCGATGGTGGCCGACGGCAGTTTCCGCCAGGACCTCTACTACCGAATCAATGTCATCGGGGTCACCGTGCCGACACTTTTAGAGCGCACCGACGATATTGCACAACTGGCCGACTACCTGATCCAGAAACATAACTTTCTCAACCGCAGCAATATCGCGATCAGCGACAAAGCCCTGAGCGCGTTGCAGGCCTACCCTTTTCCCGGCAACGTGCGCGAACTGGAAAATATTCTCGAACGGGCGCTGGCGTTGTGCGAAAACGAAACCATCGAGGTCGATGACCTGCAGCTACCGGAGATTGCCGCGGACAACGGCGGCGAAACACCGAGCCTCGGCGAAATGACGCAAAACCTGGAGAAGGAGCAAATCATCAGTGCGCTCGAGGATAACCGCTGGAACCAATCCGCAACCGCGCGTGCGCTGGGACTGACGTTGCGCCAGTTGCGCTATCGCATCGACAAACTGAAGTTGAAAAACGACTGATCCGGGCGGCATCCGGGACACTATCTGACAATTCGCGTAAAAACTTGACAAATTTGTCAAACAATTTCCACGCCGATCCCTTTCCGCTCGATTTCAAAAAAAATAAGTTATTGTTTTATATATATTTTTTAATAATTTACCGGGTTGGCATCACGATTGCATACTGATACACCATGGAACGGCACTTGCCGATTTCAAATTTGATTTTTTTATGAAAAGAGGAAACTCAAAATGAAGAAACAACAATCTGGTTTTACGTTGATCGAATTGATGATCGTGGTTGCGATCATCGGTATTCTGGCCGCGGTAGCACTGCCGGCCTACCAGGACTACACGCTTCGCGCCAAGGTTTCAGAAGGTGTGCTTGCCGCTAGCGCGGTCAAAATAGGCGTATCCGAAGCATTCGCTGACGACGGCATGAACGGTGTCGCCAATTTTTGTGGCGGTTTAGCGGGTAACCCGACCGACAAAATTGCCGGTTCTAGTTGTGCTGGGGGTACCGGTATTATTCAGGTCGACATGAGCCTCTTGCCGCAGCTGGCCGGTGCTGATCAGTTGTTTTTCCAGCCGTTTATAGGTGGCGCCGCGCTCGTAGACGGGTTGGCAGGCAGTATAACCTGGGAATGCAATGCCGCCGCGGGTACCACCATCCTGCCACAATATCTGCCCGGTGAATGCAGATAATTTGGTCAAACCTCATTTAGTTCGCTAAATGAACCAGGAGGGGGCGAGACCCGAAAGTCTCGCCCCCTTCTTTTTTAACCGCTTCGATGACGGCCTCCGCCGCATCGTTCAGGGCTTCGATTTCGTCGCCGCGGAGCGGCTCCAAACCCGCCTTGTACCGCATGCCCCGCCGGCGCCGGGAAGCGTGCGAAAGCTATTCAGAAACTGATTTAAGCTTGTCCGATAAGCACCTGATTTACTGAGAAATCGTTCACAGGTGAAATTTATCGACTTTGGGAATTATTGTGCTTTAATTAATAGACAGATTTCGCAAAAATATCGTGAAACTATAATATACTTTGAGTTTGCAATACTCCTGATTTCACTGAAAAAAGACTGCTTATGGCCGCAACCAACATGAATTTGACCGGCATCGCCCGCAAACTGGTTATGGAAAACCATCTGGACGAAGCCGTCGCGCTGGAGGCAGTCGAGAAGGCCAACAAGGACGGCACCCAGCTCACCAGCTACCTCGTTCAAAATAAAATCGTGCCTTCCGCCGTGATTGCGATGATCTCGTCGCAGGAATTCGGCCTGCCGGTGTTCGATCTCGACGTCATGGACACCGAAATGGCCGCATTCGGCCTGGTCGAGGAAAAACTGATCAACAAGCTCAACGCGGTGCCGCTGTTCAAGCGCGGTAACAAGCTGTTCATCGCGATCTCGAGCCCGACCAATACCCAGGCGCTGGATGAATTCAAGTTCGCCACCGGCCTCTCCACCGAGGCGGTACTGGTGCAGGAAGATCAGCTGATCGAGCTCATCGAAAAAGCTGCCAGCGCGATGGACACGGCGATGGACGAGATGCTCGACGACGATCTCGAAAATCTCGATATCGGCGCCGATGAAGAAGAACAGGATGGGCCCACCGCGGCCGAGGCTGACGATGCACCGGTCGTCAAGTACGTCAACAAGATTCTGCTCGATGCGATCAACAAGGGCGCGTCGGACATTCATTTCGAACCCTACGAAAAGAAATACCGCATTCGCTACCGCATCGACGGCATCCTCAGCGAAGTGGCCTCGCCACCGGTGAATATCGCCGCCAAGCTGACCGCGCGGGTCAAGGTCATGTCACGCATGGACATCTCCGAACGACGTGTACCGCAGGACGGCCGCATCAAGTTAAAGCTGTCGAAGAAGCGCGCGATCGATTTTCGTGTCAATACCTGCCCGACCCTGTTCGGCGAAAAGGTCGTGTTGCGTATTCTCGACCCCTCCAGCGCCAAGCTCGGTATCGACGCGCTCGGCTACGAGCCGGAACAAAAAGAACTTTACCTCAAAGCGCTGGCCAATCCATACGGCATGATCCTGGTCACCGGCCCCACCGGTAGTGGTAAGACGGTTTCGCTGTATACCGGCCTCAACATCCTGAATAAGCCCGAGACCAATATCTCGACCGCCGAGGATCCCGCGGAAATCAACCTCGAGGGAATCAACCAGGTCAACGTCAACGACAAGGTCGGCCTGACCTTCGCCGAGGCGCTGAAGGCCTTCCTGCGGCAAGACCCGGACGTCATCATGGTCGGCGAGATTCGTGACCTCGAGACCGCGAGTATCGCGATCAAGGCGGCACAGACCGGACACCTGGTGTTATCGACCCTGCATACCAACGATGGCCCGCAAACGCTGACACGATTGATGAACATGGGCGTGCCGGCATTCAATATCGCTACCTCGGTCACGCTGATCATCGCCCAGCGCCTCGGCCGGCGCCTGTGCAGCGACTGCAAGACGCCGGACGATCTACCCAAGGCAGTCCTAGTCAAGGAAGGGTTTACCAAGGAAGATCTGGACGAGGATTTCAAGATTTACAAGGCCGTGGGATGCGATAAATGCACCAACGGCTACAAGGGCCGGGTCGGCATTTACCAGGTGATGACGATCTCCGAGGAAATGGGGCGCCTGATCATGTCCGGCGCCAATTCAATCGATCTGGCCGACCAGGCTCGAAAGGAAGGGGTCGACGATTTGCGCCGATCCGCATTAAAAAAGGTTAAACAGGGCCTGATCAGCCTGGAAGAAGCAAACCGCGTTACAAAGGACTAAATCATGGCAGCGAAAGCAGCAACCGCAGAAAAAATCGAGTTTCTATACGAGGGTACCAACCGTGGCGGTGCCAAGGTCAAGGGCGAAATATTCGCGCTGAGCGATGCCATGGCGAAAAATGAACTGCGCAAGCAGGGCATCAATCCGCTCAAGGTCAAAAAGAAGCCAAAAGCGCTTTTTGGCAGCGCGGACAAGGTTAAACCGGCGGATATCGCAATCTTTGCGCGCCAGATGGCGACCATG
>CP070646.1:1705939-1720733 GCA_020354435.1 Gammaproteobacteria bacterium | reverse complement strand
AACCGTCGAAATACTCGAGAAATTCGTCGGCTAGAATGACGTTGGACGGTATTTCACACATCATGATGACGCGGAAACCGTCGACACCCCGCTTGAGTCCGTTTTCCTCCAGCAAAGCGTGCACGGCCCTGGCTTCCTCCAGCGTGCGTACGAACGGGATCATGATTTCGAGGTTCTTCAGCTGCATCTCATCGCGCACGCGTTTGACCGCCTCGCATTCGAGTCGGAAACTCGGCTTGAAGGTCTCGCTGATGTAACGCGAAGCGCCGCGAAAACCGAGCATCGGGTTTTCCTCCTGCGGTTCGAACACGTCGCCGCCAAGCAGATGCGCATATTCGTTGCTCTTGAAGTCGGACATCCGCACGATGACGCGTTCCGGTGCAAACGCCGCCGCCAGCGTGGCAATACCTTCGCTGAGCTTGTCGACGTAATATTCGACCGGCCCGGCATAACCGCTGATGCGTTGCTGAATCGCCTGTTGCAATTCGGAATCCATGCTGTCGAATTCGAGCAGGGCGCGGGGATGTATGCCGATCATGTTACTGATGATGAATTCGAGCCGCGCGAGACCGATACCCGCGTGGGGCAGGCGGGCAAAAGTGAAAGCACGCTCGGGATTGCCGACATTCATCGAAATCTTGACCGGAATCTCGGGCATCTTGGACAATTCGTGCTGCTGGTAGTCGTACTCGAGCAGGCCGGCATAGGCGTAACCGGTATCGCCCTCTGCGCAGGAGACGGTAACGTCGCTGCCGTGTTCGATGTCGCTGGTGCAGCTGCCGGTTCCGACCAGGGCCGGAATACCCAGCTCACGCGCGATGATGGCGGCATGGCAGGTGCGGCCACCTCGATTGGTGACGATGGCCGAGGCCCGCTTCATAATCGGCTCCCAGTCGGGATCGGTCATATCGGTAACCAGCACGTCACCCTGTTCGATCTGGTCCATTTGCGACAAATCGTTGATCACCTTGGCCGTGCCCCGGCCGATACGATTACCGACCGCGCGGCCGCTGACCAGCACCTCCGATCTGGCTTTCAACTGATAGCGTTCTATCACCTGGCCGGCGCGCGATTGCACCGTTTCGGGGCGTGCCTGCACGATGTAGAGCTTGCCGTTTTCGCCGTCCTTGGCCCATTCGATATCCATCGGACGGCCGTAATGTTTCTCGATGGTGACCGCCATGCGTGCGAGCGCGGTGATATCGTCGTCGTCGATCGAAAACAGGTCGCGCTCGGCGGCATCGACGTCGACCGTCTGGATCGCCTGGTGCGGCGATTCGTCGTCGGCATAAATCATTTTGATCGCCTTGCTGCCGCGGCTCTTGTGCAATATGTTGCGGCTCGCGTTGCCCAGGTTTTTCTTGTAGACGTAGAACTCGTCCGGATTAACCGCTCCCTGGACCACGGTTTCGCCCAGACCATAGCTGCTGGTGATGAAAACGACGTCTTCGAAACCGGACTCGGTATCGATGCTAAACATGACGCCGCTGGCAGCCAGATCGCTGCGCACCATGCGCTGAATGCCAGCCGAAAGGGATACATCGGCATGTTCGAAGCCCTGGTGTACGCGATAGGAGATTGCACGATCGTTAAACAACGACGCGAACACCAGCTTGATCGCGTGCAGCACGTTGTCGATACCGCGAATATTGAGGAAGGTTTCCTGCTGTCCGGCAAAAGAAGCGTCCGGCAAATCCTCGGCGGTGGCCGACGAACGTACCGCGACGGTGGCGTCGATGCCGTCGGTGGCCATCGCCCGATATGCTTCGGTAATCTCCTGTTGCAGTTCGTCGGGCAGGGGAGAGTCAATTATCCAGTTGCGAATTTGCTCGCCGGCGCTGGCGAGTTGCCTGACGTCGTCGGTGTCGAGCTCATCCAGGCGCTGATGTATGCGTTCGCGAATGCCGGCCCGATCGAGAAACTCGTTGAAGGCGCCGGCGGTGGTTGCAAATCCGCCCGGCACTTCGACCCCAAGATTGCCAAGATTGCTGATCATTTCGCCCAGCGAAGCATTCTTGCCGCCGACGCGGTGCACATCATTCATGCCTAGCTGATCCAGCGGCACTATATTTTCGGACATAGAGTTACTCTCGGTGCGACAGCCGTAGTTATTAATTGACGCGCGATTATACTAGTATATCGACTCGAAACCGAGACCCATTAAGGGCCCTGAGCGGGATTTATGCAGACACCTTTCCGAGAGGTATTTTTTCTTTCCAACGGTACCGCGATTACCGCGGAAACGCTGGGTTTGAGCCTGTTGGCGCAGTTTCCCGATCATCACTTTCAGACGCGCACAATTCCGTTTGTCGATACGCTGAACAAGGCCCACGCCGTGCGCGATGAAATAAACGGCTGTAGCGAAGACGGCAGGCAGCTACCGATCGTGATCTGCACCATGGGTGACGCGGATCTGATGAAGATCATTCATCAGAGCAAGGCCCTCGTGATCGATCCTTTCGGCGACATACTGCCACGCCTGGAAAAGGCACTGGCGACGCAACACCATCAACCCGGCCAGTCTCATCGCATCGTCAATCCGTCGCTATACGAATCGCGTATCGATGCAATCGACTTCGCCATGACCCACGACGATGGCGGTAAAACCCAGAACTACGACGAGGCCGATATCATTCTGCTCGGCGTTTCCCGTTCCGGCAAAACTCCCAGCTGCCTTTACCTCGCCCTGCAGTTCGGCATCAAGGCGGCCAACTATCCGATTACCGAGGAAGACATGGAATACGAACAATTGCCTGAACCGGTGCGGCCCTTCAGGGACAGGCTTTACGGCCTGACGACGGATTTGCAGCGACTGGCCAATGTACGCCAGGAGCGTCGCCCCGACAGCCGCTATGCATCTTTACAGCAATGCCGTTTCGAACTGAAAGCGGTCGAGGAAATGTACCAGCGGCACAAGATCAAGTACATCAATACCGCCGAGATGTCGGTGGAAGAAATATCAGCCCGCATCATCCGCGATAACGGACTGCACCGAATCGAATTACCTTAGCTTCGACGAAGGCCGCCTAGGCCATGTAGCCGATGACGGCGTCACCGAATGCCGAACTCGACAGTTCGGTCGCGTCGGGTTCGTTGCGCGCCAGGTCGTAGGTTACCTGCTTGGCACCGATCGCTCCTTGCATACCCTTGATCACGAGGTCGGCGGCTTCCGCCCAGCCCATGTAACGCAGCATCATTTCCGCCGACAGGATCAGCGAACCCGGATTTACCTTGTCCAGGCCGGTATACTTGGGTGCGGTGCCGTGCGTTGCCTCGAACACGCCGACGGTATCGGCGATATTGGCGCCGGGCGCGATACCGATTCCGCCCACCTGTGCCGCCAGTGCGTCGGAGATGTAGTCACCATTCAAATTGAGCGTGGCGATGACGTCGTATTCCCGCGGACGGGTGACGATCTGCTGCAGGAAGTTGTCGGCTATGACATCCTTGACGGTAATCTTGTTGCCGGTCTTCGGATTGGTGAACTCGCACCACGGCCCGCCGCCAATTTCTTCGGCGCCGTATAGCTCCTTGGCGAGTTCGTATCCCCAGTTACGGAAAGCGCCCTCGGTAAACTTCATGATATTGCCCTTGTGTACCAGCGCGACAGACGGCCGGTCATTGTCAACCGCGTACTGCAACGCCTTGCGCACCAGCCGGCGCGTGCCCTCGGACGATACGGGCTTGACCCCGATTCCGGAGGTTTCGGGAAATCGTATACTGGTGACATCCATTTCTTCGGTCAGGAACCTGATGACTTTCTGCGCTTCCGCGCTGCCGGATTCCCACTCGATGCCGGCATAGATGTCCTCGGTATTTTCGCGAAAGATAACCATGTCGGTATCCTCGGGGCGCTTCAGCGGGGTTTCGATGCCGTTGAAATAACGTACTGGCCTGACGCAGGCATACAGGTCCAGGCGCTGACGAATCGAGACGTTGAGAGAACGGATGCCGCCACCGACCGGAGTCGTCAGCGGGCCCTTGATGGAAACGACATAATCCTGCATCGCCGCCAGGGTTTCGTCTGGCAACCAGTCGTCCTCGCTGTATATCGATGTCGCCTTTTCACCGGCGTAAATTTCCATCCAGGCAATTTTGCGCTGGCCCTGGTAAGCTTTTTCGACGGCGGCATCGACAACCTTGATCATGACCGGGGAAATATCGACACCGATGCCGTCACCCTCTATGAATGGGATGACCGGGTTGTCCGGAACGTTGAGGCTCAGGTCTTCGTTGGCGGTAATCGCCTGGCCGTCGGCGGGTATCTTGATATGCTGATAACTCATGTTGTCCCCCGTGGATCACGTATTATTCTTGATCGCGGGATTATACAACAGATTTTTTGGGCAGGAATAAAAACAGCCGGCACTGGATGGGCGCCGGCTAAAATCTAGTACTAAGTATTAAGGAGGGTAATAACTCTAGTCTGAGACCAGGCTTGTTCAGAAAAGTTCCCCGCTCAACTGCTGATCGATCGAATGTTTTGAGCTTGCAGTCCCTTCGGTCCTTCATCGATATCGAATTCGATTTTCTGTCCGGAGGTCAGCTTCTTGTACCCCTCCATCTCGATCGCAGAGAAATGAGCAAAGATATCCTGTTCCTTGTCGTCGTCCGTGTTAACAAATCCGTAACCCTTCACATTACTAAACCACTTGACTGTCCCCGTGGGCATGACTCATCCTCTTACTCGTTACTGTCGTTAAACTCGAAATAAAGGCTCTCTTTGATTGAAAAAACCTATGTTAACCGCTCATCTAACCGAGGTGTTTGGCCCTATTTCGTGCCGTCTGGCACGAAATAAATGATAGCCAAGCCTTGAATTATTTCAACCCCGACATTATTTTATAGTTTTAGTTTATGAAAAAAACCATAATCATGTCAGATCAGCAATTCGATAATGATGATGACGACACGCTTCTGCTGGAACGAACCAAGCCCAGACTGAAGAAGCCGCCGATGTACAAGGTCATCCTGCTCAATGACGACTACACGCCGATGGAGTTCGTCGTGCACGTGCTGGAAGCCATATTCGGTCACAACCGGGAAAATGCAACCCGCATCATGTTGAATGTCCATAAAACCGGCAAGGGCGTCTGCGGTATTTACACCCGCGATATCGCCGAAACCAAGGTTACCGCTGTCAACAGTTATGCGCGCGAAAACAAACATCCACTGCTGTGCGACATGGAAGAAAGCTGAGCGCGAGATAATTGCCTTTTCTATCAATCGCGATGAACATTTAGACCACATTCGAGGTCAAATCGGCTATATTTAGCAATCAGGAGCAACGAGCAGTAAGTCGGAACAATGCTGAACAAAGAACTGGAACAATCGCTGAATAAAGCTTTCCACGATGCCAACGAAAAGCGTCACGAGTTTATTACCGTTGAGCATTTGTTATTAATGCTGACGGAAAACGACGCCGCCACCGCGGTAATCGAGGCCTGCGGCGCGGACGTGCAGTTGCTGAGGACGGAACTCGAGATTTTCGTCGATCAGAATACACCCTTACTCATGCCCGACGAGGATCGGGATACGCAGCCGACGCTTGGTTTTCAACGTGTGCTGCAGCGCGCACTGTTCCACGTCCAGTCTTCCGGCAACGGCGAGGTCTCGGGCGCCAACGTGCTGGTCGCGATTTTTTCGGAACAGGATTCTCACGCGGTTTACCTGCTAAACAAGCATAATATCGAACGCCTGGATGTGACCAACTACCTGTCGCACGGCATTACTCGCGTTAACGACGAATCCGAGGAAGAAAGTTTTACGCATGACGCCGAGGCCCTGCCTGGAGACCAGGAAAATTCTAACCCGCTGGAAAAATTCGCAACCAATCTGAACGAACTGGCGTTTTCCGGCAAGATCGATCCGCTCATTGGCCGCGATCACGAAATCGAACGCATCATCCAGACCCTGTGCCGGCGGCGCAAGAACAATCCGCTGCTGGTCGGCGAAGCGGGGGTGGGCAAAACCGCGATTGCGGAAGGGCTGGCGCGCAAGATCGTCGAGGAAGAAGTACCCGAGATCTTGCTCGACAGCACCATATACGCGCTCGACCTGGGTGCGCTGGTCGCCGGTACCAAGTACCGTGGCGACTTCGAAAAACGCTTAAAAGCTGTGATTGGTCAACTCACCCGCGAACCCGGATCAATCCTGTTTATTGACGAGATCCATACCATTATCGGCGCCGGTTCGGCTTCGGGTGGCGTCATGGACGCGTCCAACCTGATCAAGCCGGTACTGGCCAGCGGCGAGATCAAGTGTATCGGCTCCACCACTTATACCGAGTTTCGCGGTATCTTCGAAAAGGATCGCGCCCTGGCGCGCCGCTTTCAGAAAATCGATGTCCCCGAACCGAGCACCGAGGAAACCTATCTGATCCTGAAAGGGCTCAAGTCGCGTTTCGAGGAACACCATAACGTCAAGTACACACTGCAGGCGCTGCGCAAGGCAACCGAACTGTCTTCACGTTACATCAACGACCGCCATCTTCCGGACAAGGCGATCGACGTTATCGACGAGGCCGGTGCCCAGCGCCGCCTGCAACCGCCGAAGCAGCGCAAGAAAACCATCGGTATCCACGATATCGAAAACATCGTCGCCAAGATAGCGCGTATTCCTGCAAACACCGTCAGCACTTCCGATCTGGATATGCTCAAGAACCTCGGTAAAAACCTGGCACGAGTCGTGTTCGGCCAGGACGAGGCGATCAAGGCCCTCGACTCGGCAATCAAGATGTCGCGCTCGGGTCTGGGCCGTGAGTCCAAACCGGTAGGCTCGTTCCTGTTCTCCGGCCCGACCGGGGTGGGCAAAACCGAGGTTTGCCGCCAGATTGCCAATATCATGGGTATCGAGCTGATCCGATTCGACATGTCCGAGTACATGGAGCGGCATACCGTATCCAGGCTGATCGGCGCGCCGCCGGGATACGTCGGCTATGACCAGGGCGGTTTGCTGACCGAGGAACTGAACAAGCATCCGTATTCCGTGGTGCTGCTGGATGAAATCGAAAAGGCGCATCCGGATGTTTTCAATCTGCTGCTGCAGGTCATGGACAACTGTACCCTGACCGACAGCAACGGGCGCAAGGCCGATTTCCGCAACACCATACTGGTAATGACAACCAACGCTGGCGCAGAACAAATGAGCCGCGCCTCGATGGGCTTCACCCTGCAGGATCACACGCTGGACGCGGGCGAGGCGATCAAAAAGACTTTCACCCCCGAGTTTCGCAATCGTCTCGATGCGATCATCCAGTTCAAGTCGCTGGATACCAACGTCATTCTGAACGTGGTCGACAAGTTCCTGATCGAACTCGAATCCCAGCTCGAAGCCAAGAAAGTCAGTATGATCGTCAGCGATGCCGCGCGCCGCTGGCTGGCCGAAAAGGGTTACGATCCGAAGATGGGTGCGCGTCCGATGGCGCGGGTAATTCAGGATGAGATCAAGCAGGTGCTCGCAGACGAATTGCTATTCGGGGATCTTACCAATGGTGGCAGGGTGAAAATCGATATCAAGAATGACAGCCTGCACTGCCAGGTAGTTAAGGCAAACAAGCAGAAGGAACGCGCCTCGATCAACTAGGCGCCTAGCGCTCGCGAAAAGTAATCCTGCCCTTGGTTAAATCGTAAGGTGTTAATTCCACGGTAACCGTATCACCGGTCAGAATCCGGATATAATGCTTGCGCATTTTACCGGAGATGTGCGCGGTTACCACGTGACCATTTTCGAGCTCGACGCGGAACATGGTATTGGGCAGGGTATCCTTGACTACCCCCCGCATTTCGATGTGATCGCCTTTTGGCATATTCTCGCTCTGTGTTTAAAGCGCGCAATTATCCATTATTTACCGGGTATATCAATAGAGCGAGTAACGCCCGGCCGAATCCCTGTGATAAGATCCCGGTGTTTTTTTAGCCTTGTTAAACGCATGATGAATTACGCTTATGTGTTCCCCGGGCAGGGATCGCAATCGGTCGGCATGATGACCGCCTGGGAAGACCACCAGTCCAGGGTGGTCGACATTTTCACGCAAGCTTCGGAAAGCCTCGGCTACGACCTCTGGGCCGTGGTCAGAGAGGGGCCAGAAGCTCAGCTTAACCAGACCGAGATTACGCAGCCTGCCATGCTTTGCGCCGGCGTCGCCTGCTGGCATATTGCCGCCGCCCAGAAAGACATGCCGCCGGCGATGATGATGGCCGGGCATAGTCTCGGCGAATACACCGCGCTTGTTTGTGCCGGCAGCCTGTCGCTGACGGACGCGGTCCGGCTGGTGGCGAAACGTGGTCACCTGATGCAATCCACGGTCGCCGCCGGTGCCGGTTCGATGGCGGCCATCATAGGCCTGTCCGACGAGGATGTCGTCAAAGCCTGTGCGCAGGTCGAAGCGGGCGTCGTCGAAGCGGTAAATTTCAACGCGCCCGGGCAGGTGGTTATCGCCGGCGAAACCGCCGCGGTGGAAGCCGCTATGGAGCAGGCCAGCGGGCTTGGCGCCAGGCGCGCCCTGCAGTTGCCGGTCAGTGTGCCGTCGCACTGCTCGCTGATGAAAGACGCCGCGCGCCAGCTCGCCGAGGAACTGGAAACGATTGATATCAAGATGCCGCAGGTACCGGTTATCCATAACCAGAGCGCGACGATCGCCGAGTCGGCGGACGAAATCCGCGAACGCCTGCAGCTGCAGTTGCATCAACCGGTCAAGTGGGTGACGAGCGTCGAATTCATGCATCGACGCGGTATCAACGCCCTTATCGAGTGCGGGCCGGGCAAGGTGCTCAGCGGACTGACGCGTCGAATCGAAAAATCGCTGCAGGCGTTCGCAATCTTTGACGCCGCATCGCTGGAAAGCACACAACAGTCATTGGGGGAAGAGTAGTATGCTAAACGATCAGATTGCGCTCGTAACCGGCGCCAGCCGGGGAATCGGTCAGGCCATTGCGCTGGCGCTTGGGGCCGAGGGTGCCACCGTAATCGGCACCGCAACCAGCGACGGTGGTGCCGACAGCATCACCTCGTCATTTGCCGAAAATGGGATCAACGGCAAGGGCATGAAACTCAATGTCGCCGAAACGGATTCGGTGACAGACTGCATCAAGCAGGTTAACGAAGAGTTCGGTGCACCCGACATCCTGGTCAACAATGCCGGCATCACCCGCGACACCTTGCTGATGATGATGAAAGACGAACAGTGGGATGAAATCATCAATACCAACCTCAGTTCGGTATTTCGCATGAGCAAGGCAGTGCTTCGCCCGATGATGAAAAAACGGGGTGGGCGCATTATCAATATTTCTTCGGTGGTCGGTGCTACCGGCAATCCAGGACAGACCAACTATGCCGCCGCCAAGGCCGGCCTGGTCGGTTTCAGCAAATCGCTGGCGCGCGAGATCGGCTCCAGGGGCATTACCGTTAATACCGTGGCGCCCGGTTTTATCGATACCGATATGACTCGCGAACTTGCCGAAGAACAGCGCGAAGCCCTGGCCGGCCAGATTCCCCTGGGTCGTCTCGGTGCGGCCGAAGAAGTTGCCGCCGCGGTCGTGTTTCTGGCATCGCCATCGGCGGCCTATATCACCGGAGAGACCATACACGTCAATGGTGGAATGTATATGCCTTAGTCGGAAAGCTATCAAATTCAGTATAACTATCTGATTTTTCAGTGAATTTAGTGCCGAAAAAAAATTTAGACATTTGTGGCAACTAAACCGGCTTTTCAATACAATATCGCACCTTACTAGTTTTCGATTTATTAACCAGGAGAATCTCTTAAAATGAGCTCTGTTGAAGAACGTGTGAAAAAAATTGTTGCAGAACAATTAGGCGTCAAGGAAGAGGAAGTGACCAACCAGGCATCCTTTGTCGATGACTTGGGTGCTGACTCCCTCGATACTGTAGAGCTGGTTATGGCACTGGAAGAGGAATTCGAAACCGAGATTCCGGATGAAGAGGCTGAAAAAATCACCAGTGTTCAACTTGCTATCGACTACGTCAACGCAAACCTATAGTCAAGTTACTCGAATCGAAGGATGCCGCTTACCATCTAGCATGTTAAGCGGCATTTTCATTTATTGATCGAGCCGCGCACCAGTAGAAGAGGATTGAATCTTGTCAAAACGTCGTGTCGTAGTAACAGGACTCGGATTGTTGACCCCGGTTGGCAATAACGTCGAAGAGTCCTGGAAAAATATAGTCGCCGGAAAGAGTGGCATTGCACCGATTACCGCCTTCGATGCGAGCCAGTTCAGCACCCGTATTTCCGGCTCGGTGAAAAATTTTGATGCCACTGATTACCTGCCACCCAAGGACATCAAGAAAATGGATACCTTCATCCATTTCGGTATCGCCGCGGGCGTACAGGCGCTGGATGATGCCGGCGTCGAAGTCACCGAAGCCAATGCCGATCGCATCGGCGTCGCCATCGGTTCAGGCATTGGCGGTCTACCCACGATCGAAAAAAACCGGGACGCCTATGTTGCGGGTGGTCCGAGAAAAATTTCACCATTCTTCGTTCCCAGTTCAATCATCAACATGGTATCCGGCAACCTGTCGATCATGCGCGGCCTGAAGGGACCCAATATTTCCATCGTCAGTGCCTGTACCACCGGCGCGCACAATATCGGCGATGCGGCTCGCATGATTTCCTATGGCGATGCCGACGTCATGGTCGCCGGCGGCGCGGAAATGGCGACCTCAGCGCTTGGTGTCGGCGGTTTTGCCGCGGCTCGTGCGCTTTCGACCCGAAACGATGACCCGGAAGCCGCCAGCCGGCCCTGGGATGTCGATCGTGATGGTTTTGTGCTCGGCGATGGCGCCGGAGTAGTAGTGCTCGAAGAATACGAGCTGGCGAAAAAACGCGGCGCCAATATCTACTGCGAACTCGTCGGTTACGGCATGAGTGGCGATGCCTACCACATGACAGCCCCGTCAGAAGGTGGCGAAGGTGCTGCGCGCTGCATGCTGAATGCGCTCAATGATGCCGGGCTCAACCCTGACGACGTCGATTACATCAATGCCCACGGCACTTCGACCCCGGCCGGCGATGTTGCCGAAGTCAAGGCGGTCAAGCTGGCACTCGGCGATCATGCCTACAATATGGTGGTCAGCTCGACCAAATCGATGACCGGGCATCTGCTCGGTGCGGCCGGCGGTATCGAGGCAATTTTCTCGATACTGGCTTTGCGCGACCAGGTCGTACCGCCGACCATCAACCTGGATAATCAGGATCCTGAGTGCGACCTCGATTTCGTGGCAAATACCGCGCGTGAAATGGAGCTCAAGGTCACCATGTCAAATTCGTTTGGTTTCGGTGGAACCAACGGCACCTGTGTATTCAAGTTAATCTAATGCACCGTGACTGCTCGCCGAGAACTCGAAGCCGTTCCGTGCTTGCCAGCAGCGTGGCAGCCTGAGCCGCTCCTCGAGTTGCCGGATTTCAGCACCGGCTGCGGGCGATTCGCTGGTTTCGCCAGATGCACGCAGGCGCGCTAACCGGCGCCAGCCCAGAGACCGGTCGGCATAACCGATGATAAAACTGATCAAGCGATTGATAGCCTGGAGCCTGCTGGGGCTGCTGCTGGTCGTCGGCATTTTGACCTATCAGTTGCTCAGCTTTCAGCATGGCGTCGTCGATCTGCAGGAGCCCCGGGTTTTCCTGATAAAATCCGGCAGCAGTATCAAGGGTATCGCCCAGGATTTGACCAGGCAAAAGATTATCAACGACCCCTGGTTGTTTATATTGCTGGCGAAACTCAAGGGGGTTGAAACCAGCGTACGCGCCGGAGAATACAGCCTGGAAGCAGGGCATACTCCCGACGACCTGCTGGAAATCTTTACCAGTGGCAGCTCGATCCAGTACAGCTTTACCGTCATCGAGGGCTGGTCGTTTCGCCAGATGATCGCGGCGCTGGCGCAGGATCCCATCATCGAACACACCATTGCCGGTAAGTCCAATGAAGAGATCATGCACCTGATCGGATATCCTGAGCAGCATCCCGAAGGCATGTTTTTCCCCGATACCTACCGCTTTCCCAAGGGCACCAGCGATGTAGATTTCCTGCGCCGCGCCTACCAGGTCATGCAGCAACATCTTGAACGCGAATGGGGTCAGCGCGACAGCGACCTGCCGTTGAAGTCGAGCTACGAGGCACTTATCCTGGCTTCGATCATCGAAAAGGAAACCGGCGTCGGCTTCGAGCGGCCCCTGATCGGCGGCGTGTTTATCCAGCGCCTGAAGCGGAACATGCGCCTGCAGACCGATCCGACCGTCATTTACGGGCTGGGGGAAAATTTCGACGGTGACATTCGATTTCGGGATTTAAAAAAGGACACGCCGTATAATACCTACCTGCATGCGGGGTTGACGCCGACACCGATTGCCTTGCCGGGACTCGATGCCATTCGAGCGGCACTGCATCCGGCCGATACAAAAGCCCTGTATTTCGTTTCCAAGGGTGACGGCACACACTATTTTTCAGAGACGCTGGAAGAGCATAACGAAGCGGTCAACCGTTACCAGTTACAGGGTCGTAAAAAGTCTAACTAGTTTTTGGGCCATATTGTGAACAGCACAGCGCAAGCCAACAAAATGATTGTCGTCGACGGCGTCGACGGTTCGGGTAAGGGGGTGCAGACACGCCGGCTGTTGCAGTCATTCACCGATGGCGGCCTCGAGGCTATTCTGACGCGCGAACCGGGCGGTTCCCCGGCGGCGGAAGACATCCGCGAACTGCTGGTAACCGGCGAGCCGGAAAAATGGGATAGCATGACCGAGCTGCTGCTGATGTATGCGGCGCGACGTGCCCACCTGCGCGACACCGTGTGGCCGACCCTGGCCGCTGGCAAGTGGGTTATCAGTGACCGATACGCGGATTCCAGCCGCGCGTTTCAGGGCATCGCCGGTGACCTCGGCCTCGATACTGTTGAACGCATTCATCGCCTGACCGTGGGTGATTTCGAACCGGCACTGGTCGTGATTCTCGACCTTCCCGAAAAAATTGCGCTGCAGCGCGCGCACCGCCGTGGTGGCGGTGAAGACCGTTTCGAGAAAAAGGGTGACGACTATCATGCACGAGTCCGTCAGGCTTTCCTGCAGATCGCCAGCCGCGACCCTTCCCGTTACCAGGTTATCGATGCCGATCGAAGCATCGATCAGGTCAGCCAGTCACTGGTCGAACTGATCAACACTCGCTTCGATCTGGAACTCGCAACCGGCAGGGCGCCCGACTGATGCAGTCGATCGATCCGCACTTCCTGCCGTGGCAGACCGACTTATTGAAGCGTGCGCTCGAGCTCAAGGCCAGTCATCACTTGCCACACGCGGTCATGATAGACAGTAACAGCAGTCAGGACATGACTTCTTTTATCGGCCATCTGTCAATGCTGCTGCTGTGCGATGCCGTGACAGAGTTATCGCCCTGCGGTCAATGCGACGCTTGCCGCATGATGCTCGCGGGTACCTATGCCGACTTCAGCCTGGTCAGTTTGGAAGCCGACGAGAAAACACAAAAAATCAGTAAAAACATAAAGATAGAACAAATACGTAACTTAATACATGAAGTGTCTCTAACACATCAGTACCAACGTCTGAAGATTGCCGCGATTTATCCGGCCGAAGCCATGAACCGGGCCAGCGCCAATGCGCTGCTTAAAACCCTGGAAGAGCCGGCACCGGGGGTGTTGCTTTTGCTCGTAACGCACAATCGCGGGCGTATTCCGATTACGTTACGCAGCCGTTGCCAGTCCTGGAGCGTGGGATTACCGGGCCAGGCCCAGGCGCGCGAGTGGCTGGCCAACGAGGGCTTCGAGGCACAGGATATCGAGCGCTATCTCGACTATGCCGGCGGCGATCCGGTACTTGCGCTCGAACTTGAACAAAATGACTACGCTTCGCTGGTGAAACAGTTCAAAACGCGCTTTGGACAGTTTCTACGCGGCGACCTCAGCGTTACCGGCCTGTGCCAGGAACTGCTTGCATACGAATTATCGCTGCTGCGCCGACTGGTCAACATGACCCTGACCGCCTACTGTTACCAGAGTAGTGGTATCGATGCCGACGCCAATCCCCACCCGGGTGGCGAAAAAAGCCGGGCACAACAGTTGCTCGATCTGAGACAACGCGCACAGAATCAATTGCGAATCGAAGAAAATAACCTCGATTTACAACTTCAGCTGGAAGACGTGCTAATATCATTGAAACAAATACTTACGCGGAGATTGATCTAATGGGAGCACCCGGCAGTCAAGGCATACTTTCGCTTAATATCAAGGACAAGAGTGCGCTGTATGCCGCTTATATGCCCTATGTCAAAAACGGCGGATTATTCATCCCGACGAACAAGCAATATTCGCTTGGCGACGAGGTTTTCATGCTGTTGAGCCTGATGGACGACAAGGAGCGGCTGCCGGTGGCGGGTAAGATCATCTGGGTTACGCCGCAGGGTGCGCAAAGCAACAAGGCCGCGGGCATCGGGGTACAGTTCAGCACCCAGGACAACGGCACCACACGCAACAAGATCGAGGGATTTCTCGCCGGCGCGTTACAGGCCGATCGGCCAACCCACACCATGTAACCTCGCACAAACTGCAGCAGCTCGGGTAGCGCAGGGAAGGGCGTGTCGGTATATTCCCGGGCCAATCGCCTCTATAATTCCATGCAATAGATACTAGCGGTAGTGCCGCGTTAATCAGTGTCGGCCCGACAACCGGAGCGGAAGTGTTTTTTGATTCTCATTGCCATCTCGATCGCATCGATCTAAGCGATTACGACGATGACTTCGATCGCTTGCTGGCGACGATAAAA
>CP070646.1:1699541-1705839 GCA_020354435.1 Gammaproteobacteria bacterium | reverse complement strand
GCTCACGGCTTAACAACGAAATCTCGACGCTGCCCAGAATCAGCGCATCGTAGGCGAAGAGTTCATCACGCGTGCTCGGAAAGCCGTTGCGCAATTCCTCTTTCGATTCGACACCGACGCGATAATACTTGGCATCGGCGGTACGAATCAGGCCGATCAGCAACAGGTTTTCATCGTCGGCGAGCGCGCGCCGAGCAAATTTCAATTCAAATCTCGGCTCGCCTTCGAAATACAGAATTCGCGGTAATCGCTCCTCCACCGAGATCGTCGCGTAGTGTGAATTGTTAGCGTTGGTTTGCTCATCGGGCAAGGCCGTTAGCTCAAATTTCAACGACTGAGCACCGCTGTCGTCCAGCTTGAGCGGAATTCTCAGAGACTGCATGCCTGCCTCGAGACGCACAGGCTGCTGGTGAAGAATGCGACTATCGGCCTCGACGACCAAATCGACCTGCTCACCGTCATAGCCGCGCTGCCTGATGTCGACCTCGGCGACGATACGGCTGCCCGGCAAAACAGCCGAAGGTAACCTGATCCGGCCCAGCTCGATATCACGCGCATATTGCGCTTCGCCCACGCCTATCGTGTGCACCGGTATGCCGTTGGCCCTGAGCGAGAGCAGCGTTTGTTCCAGTCCTGCGTCGCGCTTGCCGGCGCCGTCGCTGACCAGCACCAGTCCCGCCAGCGGTTCGCCCTGCATGGCCTCTCGCGCGTGTTCGAGCGCATCTACCAGGTTACTGTCACCCTCATTGAAATCGAGTGCGAGAATATCATCGAGCGGCCGCGCGTTGACACCGAAACTGAACAACCGGGTATCGAATCGTTGCGCCAGAGAGCGCAGCAAATCGCCATCGGCAGCAGCGAATTGCTGCCGAATAAACTGGCTGCGCGTCTGCCCCGATTGATCCGACAGGCTCATGCTGGCCGAATTATCGAGCAGTATGGCAACCACGTTGGGTTGCGCCACCGGCGAGGCAACCTCTAGCAAAGGCCGGGACAGGCTCAGGATCAGTAACGACAGCGCGACTCCGCGCAACAGCGTCAATACCAGACGGTCCTGCAGAGGCAGGCGATTGCGCAGATGAAAATAGCCGAGCGCAACATAGGTCAGTGCAAGCGTGCCGGTAAATGCGATTAACAACTGCCACCACGGCAGCGGCAAAATCAGGCTTCCGCGCGAAAACCATTCCAGCGGGTAATTGAACAGAAACTCGAACATGATTGAACCGGTGTCCGCAGTCCGATTAATGCGTCATCGCGTAAATCACGAAGTTGATCCCGATTTCGAAAGCATAGGTCGAAAATTTGAGCGGGTAACGCGGATGATCGGCCCATTCCCAGGCGTCGCCGAGATCGGTATTCCAGTTGATCAAAACCATCAGGCGGCCCTCGTCGTCGAAGATACCGCGCACATGCGGCACCATGCCGTCGTATTCGTGCGTGGGACCGCCGTAAGTACTGCCGATACCGAGGCGGATGTTGGGTACCTGTAAAACGTGATCGATATTGTAAAAGACATTGAAAACGGGGTGATCGGGGGGTAGCTCGACGATGGCCCGGTCGGGAAAAACCAGCTGCATCTGCGAAACCAGCTGGTCCCAGGCCCAGCTGCCCCAGAAGTCGTCGATTACCAGGAAACCTCCGGCGAGCAGGTAGTTCCGCAGCGCCAGGGCCTCTTCATCGGTCAGAGACATCGACCCCACCTCGACCGCGTATAGCAGCGGATAGTGCCGCAGCATCGGATCGGTGAGCTCGATCGCATTATCCGAGCCATAGGCATCGACGACACTGAGGCGCTTCAGCGCGATCAGGAACTGGTGGTCGGCCTTCGGATAATCGACCGCCCAGCGTCCGCCCTCGTCATAATCGTCGAACTCGCCGCTGTAGATTCCGCGCGTGAAATAAAATTCATGCGCATTGCCGGGCAGCGTATCGGGCAAAGCGGTATTGCCTGGTTCTGCGCTTTGAGCTCCGCCAGACCAGAGGCCAGCTATTAGTAACAGGAGAATGGAGTATTTCATTATTTCCGTATCATACCAGTCCAGGACGCGCTAGTCGGGCACCAGCATAATATCGAAACGGCCGTACAGGATGGTTTCGTCGTTAACCGTGGCTTCCTCGAGAAAAATCGCGTTGGGCGCATCGGGATCGGCGAGATTGGGATCGCCCTTGAACAGGATTTCGGTATCGAGCGACTGGTGAGCCTCGTGCGTTACCCAAAGGTGCACGTGCTTGACGCCGTAATACTGGCCTGGCACGACCGAGCCAAACTGGAAGCGGCCCTTGTGATCGGACTCGATGGTGGCGCTGTAACGGTCGATATACTCTCCGTTACCGTCGGCCTGTCGAATATAAATGGACGCGCCGGCGACAGGAGTGCCGTCGAGTGCGGTCACTCGGCCGCGAATATTCATGCGCTGTCCCGGATCGCCCGGCAGCCAGAGGTCTATCAGTTTTGCCTTGTCCGGGTCATTACCAGCGGAGGCAGTAACGGATGCCGTCT
The DNA here is from genome assembly GCA_020354435.1 of Gammaproteobacteria bacterium. Taxonomy (GTDB): domain Bacteria; phylum Pseudomonadota; class Gammaproteobacteria. The sequence goes on along the minus strand of CP070646.1, from coordinate 1,703,339 downwards.
GGGCCAGCGTCATGCCGACACCGAATACAGGAGAGTTGAACGATAGTGCGGCACAGGCAAGCAGAATGGCAAGCCTTGATCCAGGTTCAATCATTTCAGGTCCTCGCCGAATGGTGCTTGAGGACTCCCTATACTATTTATCCGCTCTCAATAAAGCAACGCCGCCAATAAACCCCAAACCCCCGAAAACTCGGGGACAGTTTACTTTTTATCTGATGGAATAAGTAAACTGTCCCCGAGTTTTGCCCCGAGTTTTGGATCAGGCCTTTGCTTGCTGGTCGAAGAACGAGGCCGATTTCGGCATTTGCGGCATCGGGATATCGAAAGGCGTACTGCGAATATGGCCGCTGGCCACACCGCGTACAATCTCACCCTGGTGACGGTTCGGTACCGGGTTGGGCGAACAGGGCACCGCGTCCTCGGCCGAATATACCGTGATCAACAGCGTGCGTGGCTGCTGTGACAGATTGGGTGCCGAACCGTGCAGCAAGCGCGTATGCATCAGGCACAGCGAGCCGGCCCTGCCGGTGCAGGTAACCGCGTTGGCGAGGCAGTTTTTGGTGACCCTGTCGTCGACCGCGCCGGTAAACACGCCGTCGTGCCACAGATCGTAAATTTCGCCCTTGTGTGATCCCGGCACCACCTGTAGCGGGCCGTTGTCCTCGGTGACGTCGTCGAGCATCAACAGCGCGGTGATCAGGTCATCGTTGCTGTGCGGCGTGAACGGGAAATCCTGGTGCCATTTGACCACGGTCGCGGCACCCGGCAGCTTGGAATTGACCTTGCTGTGGTGATACTTGATATTGGGACCGATCAGCTCGGCAACGCAATCGGTCATGCGGCTATTACGCATGACCTGGTAGTAATCGTCCGAAATGTCGGTCGGCGCGTTGACGCGCCTGAGCGCGGGCATGTCGGCGCTGTGCCCGGGTTCGAGATCGAAACGCGCACGACCGTCGACGGTTTCGCCGTAAGCCTCCAAATGATCCCGGCTTTCCTCGACCCAGCCCACGAATTGCGTACGCAGCGCCGCCAGCTGGTCGTCCGTCACCGCATTGTCGACAAGCAGATAACCGTTGCTATCGAAAATGGCCTTTTGTTCGTTAGTCAGGATCGTCATCGCCACGGCCTTAAAAAAGCAAGAGTATAAAAAACCGGCATTCGAATAAAATTATCTTTTTTCACGCCATGATTTAGATTTCCTGATACAGGACGCGATTGACAAGGGCCCGGTTCGGCCTTACTAATGGCGTTTTGCCATCGGAGAGAGTTCGTCAATGACGCTCAAATCAACCGAGAACAAGGGCATCCAGACCCTGTCGATTCATGGCGGCGAAGCGCCGGATCCAGGCAGCGGTGCCTCGGTGCCGAGCCTGGTCATGTCGAGCACCTTCGTCGTCGACGAGGAAATCAGCTTTTCGGCGACCAACCTGAGTAGCGATACGCCGTTCGTCTATACGCGCTGGGATAATCCGACCACGCGTCAGCTGGAGCAGAAGCTCGCGTTACTGGAACAGGCCGAGGCCAGCCTCGCCTTTGCCTCCGGCATGGCGGCAAGCGCCGCGGTCATGCTCGCCCACCTGAGCCAGGGCGATCATCTCGTCATCAGCAATACCAACTACCCCGGCACGGCCGAGTTTGCGCGCGAAACCCTGACCCGGCTCGGCGTCGAAGTCACGCCGGTCGACACGTCCGAGCTGCAAAGCATAACCAACGCAATGCGTGACAATACGCGCATGGTCTGGCTGGAGACACCGTCCAATCCGCTGCTGCGAATTTCCGATATCGGCGCCGTCGCCGAAATCGCGCATGCGCAAAACGCGCTGCTGGTGGTGGATTCGACCTTTGCATCGCCGATTGCAACGCGCCCGCTAGCGCTTGGCGCCGACCTGGTCGTGCATTCGCTGACCAAGTATATCGGCGGCCATGGCGATGCCATGGGGGGCGCGGTTTGCGGCAGCCAGGCGTTGATCGGTGCACTGCGCGGCGAGGCGCTGGTGCACTACGGCGGCGTCATCAGCCCGTTCAACGCTTGGCTGATCATGCGCGGCATGGCGACGCTGCCGTTGCGCATGCGCTGTCACGAGGAAAACGCGCTTGCCGTTGCGCGCTTCCTCGAGGCTCACGGGAAAGTAGAGAAGGTACTCTATCCGGGCCTCGAGTCGCACCCGCAGCACGAGCTGGCGAAGACACAAATGGACAACTTTTCCGGCATGGTCTGTTTCCGTACCGCCGAACCGAAAAAAGTCGCCGAACGCATGATGCAAAAGCTCGAAGTCATCCACTACGCGGTCTCGCTCGGGCACCACCGCAGCCTGGTTTACCTGATGCAAACCGAGGATCTTATCGGTTCGTCCTACAGGCTCGACGGCAACGAACTCGACAAGTATCGCGACGCTGCCGGCGACGGCCTGTTTCGTTTTTCGGTCGGGCTCGAGGATAGCGCCGACCTGATCCATGACCTGGAGTCCGTGCTGACATGAAAAAACCACGTCCGGATATCAGCGCCGAGGCACTCGCGCTGCTAGCGGAAATGCAAGATGCCGGCGTGATCACGCCCGATCCCGACGACATGGTCACTTACCGCAGCCAGGTACGCGCGGGTTTCACACCCTGGGTCGAGTCCACGCTAGAGGTTTTCGACGGAGAAATCGAAGATATCGAGATTGCCGGCATCAACTGCAAGCAGGTGACGCCGGCCGGCTGGGCCGGCGACAGCGATGGTTGCATTCAATACGCATACGGCGGCGGTTACGTCAGCGGCAGCCCCTGGGAAGACCTGATTATCGCCGCGCCACTGGCGCAAGCGAGCGGCGCTCGTATCGTCATGGTCGATTACCGCCTGTCGCCGGAGCATCCTTACCCTGAACCACAGCAGGACATGCAGACGGTATACCCGTCTTTGCTGGCACGGTACGGCATATCAAGACTGGCCGTCGCGGGCGAGTCGGCCGGCGGCAACCAGGCGCTGGCCCTGCTGCAGCATATCCGCACCGACGGCCTCGACCTGCCCTGCTGTGCCGCGCTATTCTCGCCCTGGTGCGACCTGGCCAACCAGGGCGATAGCCACGACTTTAACGATCAGCGCGATCCCAGCCTGAGCCATCCCTGGGTGGATATCGCGGCGCAAATGCACGCTAACGGGCATCCGCTGGGCGATCCCGCTATTTCACCGTTGCACGGCGACATGCGCGGCCTGCCGCCGACGATTATTACCACCGGCAGCCGCGACCTGCTGCTAAGCCAGGCTTTGCGTCTGGCGCAAAAACTGCGCGCCGCCGAAGTCGACTGCGACCTGCGCGTGTGGGAAGGCATGTGGCACGTGTTCGAATTTTACCCGATCCCCGAGGCCAGAATCTCCATCAACCAAGTGGCCTCGTTTGTCCGCTCTCATATGTCCGCGGCGATTTCGCGGTTGACGCGGTAGTAACCGTCACCCTTGTACTTGACGTGTTGCCCGGTCCAGGCGTGTAGCGCCGGCAGCGCGTGGAACGGCACCGAGGCGAGGTAATGGTGCTCGGCATGGTAAGGCATGTTCCAGGCGATAAAATTCAGCCACGGCACGGTATAGGTCGTGCGCGAATTTTCCAGCATGTTTTCGCCCAGGTCACAACCGCTGTGCTCCGCCAGTAAATACAGGCGTAACAGCGGCTGCGCAACGAGTGCCGGCAGAATCCAGAACCACCAGAGCACGGCGCTCGACGTCAGCAGGCTAATGATCAGCAAAAATGCATATCCCGCGAGGTGCAAACGCGCCTCTGTAACAATGGTTCTATGGTGGCGCGCCTCGATATAGGG
>CP070646.1:1695516-1699441 GCA_020354435.1 Gammaproteobacteria bacterium | reverse complement strand
TGAGCGCCGGCAAACACGCCCGGATTAGCAAAAACAACCTGGAACTGTCACCGGACCAGGAAACCTACGACGCGCTGAACAACGTCGTCATGACGCAGCTGGTTCAGCATCCGCTCTACCTGCAGACCGCGATGCCGGCCAGGATTTGCGCGCCGATTTATGCGCGCTATACCAGCGGCATGAAATACGGCGGCCATATCGACGATCCGGTTATGGGCCCGCCCGACGCCAGATACCGTTCCGATATCTCTATCAGCATCTTCCTCAATGCGCCGGAGGAGTACGAGGGCGGCGAGCTCTGCATCGAATCATCCCAGGGCAGCAGCGAGATCAAGCTTGCCGCGGGTCACGCCCTGCTGTACCCATCGACCAGTTTTCACTCGGTGAAAGAGGTTACCGCCGGTGAACGCCTGGTCGCGGTAACCTGGGTTCAGAGTTACATTCGCCGCGCCGACCAGCGGGAAATACTGGCGCAACTGGACCAGGCGCGGGAAATGCTCGCCGGTGAAAACGATCACCCCGCCTTCAAACGGGTTGAAACCAGCTATGCCAACCTGTTTCGCCTGTGGGCCGAGATCTGATCCGCTTTAGCGATGAGAACCCTTTTCCTCGTGCGCCATGTCGACCAGCTTGATCGCCAGCTCGTCGTAGGCACGCTTGTATTTCGCCAGTTCCGAATCACCATCGGAATCGTAATACTCCTCGGCGGAAAACTCGCCCTTTTGCTCGAGATCGATGAATTTGCGCTGCATCTCCATCATCTGCTTAATGATTTCCTGTTTTTCACTCATTAGGTTTTCCTCGCTTGTCGTTTTGCTTGCGCAATATTAGTAGCCGCCTTTTCTACGGCTTTCGGGAAGGCCCGCAATTCGTCCACCCTGCTTGCTCGGATCGCCCGGAAACAGGTCATAAAGGGTTTTGGCATTAACCGACTTGTCATCCCAGGTCCTGGCCATGGCCTTGACCAGGTTTCTGGTATTGGGCTGATTGCCGCCATTGTTGACGTATTCGTCACGTAAATAATTAACCAGGTCCCAGTGCCGTTCGGTCAATTCCAGCTGTTCTTCGGCCGCAATCGCCAGGGCAACATCTTCCGACCAGTCCTCGATGTTTTGCAGAAATCCGCTATCGGTAGTTGGAATCTGGTTGCCGTTAACCGTAATACTCATGTTTCTCGCCTCAACAATCTATCAATGATTAATCAAACTATTCCTGAATATCGTAAACCGCAGCGATACCCTTGTGCGGCACGAACAGGCCGCAGCCGAGCATGCGGCCGTCGCCTATGCCCCGCTGCTGCAGCCGTACCGATTCCTCCGGTTTGAGGTCGGCTACCAGCAGCGCGCGGGTAAAAACCGTTTCATTGCCGGTGCGTATCGCGCCGGTCTTCCCACAGATCATTTTAGAGACATTGATCTCCATGCGCGCCAGTTCGTCGGCGACCTGCTGCAGAAAATCTTCTTCCGATTGATCCTGCTGGCAGCGTATTGCGCGTGCGTAAACCGTACCCAGGCTCGACAATTTACGCACCGAGCTCTGGCCGACGTCGACCGCCTGCCTGCCGACCTGCAAAGTCTGGTCGGTGATTTGCGTAACCGCCTCGCTGTCGTCGCGATGCACCCGGATCACCAGGCGCGCACGACGCGACAGCGGCAGTTCGGCATCGATTTCCTCGGGCCGGTTCCAGCCGTTGCCAGAGCCGGCCAGATGGATGCCATGTACGCCGATTCGGGCACAGGTGTCGGCGCCCAAATGGCGCTGCAGCGCCTGCGACAGCGCATAGGCATGGTCTATGTCCAGGCTTGTTCCGCGCAAGCGGAACAACAGGTCGAAGACGTCATCGGGTACCCGGTATTCCTGCTCGTCGTCACTTTCTTCGTGCCAGAACATGGGTCGATCCTAGCCTCCGCTGACCTGCGAATCAGGCGCATCCGCCAGATCGATTGCATCATAGTAGCGCGCGCGGTAAATCAGGCGGCCCGGCCGTTCCGCTTTGTCGTGGAACGCCTGGCGGCCGTGCAGAATATTGTTACAGACGATACCCTGGTTTTGTTGCAGGCGCAGATCGATGACGCCCTCGCCATCCATCAATATCTCGCGCACGAAATTTAGCGCCTGTTCGCTGCGTTTGTCGGATTTCCAGACGATATTATGCGGGCGCGAGGTATAGCGCATGTTGAGAGCGCAACTGTCGGGCTGAACCGAAAACACCGGTCCCGACTCTTCGGGGCGTATCACGCGGTTACCCTGTACATTGGCGGGAATCCGCATAAGGCCTTCGTCCATCAATGCCGCCAGCAGGTCGGGTTCACGATCGCGAATAGTGATGTACATCCATTCATGGTCGAACAGATGATTACCGCCGCCGCGCTCGGCCTGGTGGACACAGTAAAGCGCAAAGGCGTTGATGCGCCGCTCATGCGGATTGTAATAACCATCGGTGTGCCAGTTGAGCGCACGGTTGGTATACGGAATGTACTGCGCGCGCTCGTCGCTAGCGGCGACAACCTGCAATGAGGTGACACTGTCCTGATCGGCGCCAAGGTTGGAATCCAGCCGATACAGGCCAAACTGATGATTGAGTTCGAGAAAAGCCTTTTTGTCCATTTCCTCGGCGGATTGAAACAGGACGAAATTATAGGCATCCACCTGTACCCTGGCCTGCTCGAGCATCGATTGCGGCAGGCGAGCCTGCTGATCTAGCTCGAAAACACGATCGGGGCTCAATTGCTGACGAATTTTCAGCTTACGCGCGCGCCAGGCCTGATAGGCGCCTTCGTTTTCCAGCAGGAAAGGCGATTTTTCGTCGCAATCGTTGAGTGCGGCGCTCATATGATTTAGAGTAGCGTTCAAAATCGGTCCGTAAGTGAAATTCCATTAATCTGCGAGATTGAATTTTATTACACGCATCCGCCGATTGGAGCATCCCATCGGTAGGAGTCCAAAAACCCATTCGGTGTTTTCGATAAATACCTGATTAATAACAACTAATCGACTTTGAGTCGAAGATGTGCGAGATCTTTGAATAGGCATATAAATCCAGCCTATCTCGATGGGGATAAGTTTCGAATTTACAGCACCCCAACCGGGGGATAGCCCAATTGGCGCTATTCTTCCAAACTAAGCCCCATCGCAAGCGAGCTGCCGCATTCACGAGAGGATGAATGACGGCTTTATTCGATTTTCAGGTCGCAAGCGCCAGGGAATCGTTCAATCAGACAAACGGGAACGCAATCAATATGGCTAAGAAAGTACATGTCACCCCCATGCTCGACGAGCTTGAAAACGGCCCCTGGCCAAGTTTCATTTCCGGGATCAAACGTTTACGCGATGAGCACGAAGACGAACGCATCAACGGCGTCGCCAATTCGCTGCTCGGCCAGCTTGAGCACTCTTACGAAACCCGCAAGGGTTACTGGAAAGGCGGCACCGTCAGCGTCTTCGGTTACGGCAGCGGCATCATCCCTCGTTTTTCCGAAGTTGCCCAGGCTTTCCAAGAGTCGAAGGAATTCCACACCTTGCGGGTACAGCCCCCGGCCGGTAACTACTACACGACCGACATGCTGCGCCAGCTGGGCGATAGCTGGGAAAAATACGGCTCGGGTCTGGTCACCTTTCATGGCCAGACCGGTAACATCATGTTTATCGGCACCTCGACCGAAAACACGCAGCATTTCTTCAACGAGATTAACGATTACGGCTGGGACCTCGGCGGTGCCGGCCCCTGCGTGCGCACCGGTATGTCCTGCGTCGGCTCGGCTCGCTGCGAACAATCCTGCGCCGATGAAATGCGCATCCACCGCACCCTGTTGAACAACTTCACCGACGACGTGCATCGCCCGGCGCTGCCGTACAAGTTCAAGTTCAAGGTATCCGGCTGCGGCAACGACTGCATGAACTCGATCGAGCGCTCCGACTTCGCCAT
>CP070646.1:1691452-1695416 GCA_020354435.1 Gammaproteobacteria bacterium | reverse complement strand
AATGACTCGAATTTCGTCATTCCCGATTGCGTGGGGATGACTACAACGACCTGGCGCACGTGCAGGTGGTTCTGCACTTGAGGTTTAGCCCAACGACGCTATAATCGCGCGCCTGATCCTGCCCTGTATTCCCCTATGAGCATGCAACGAGACAACCTGCGAAACATCGCAATTATCGCGCACGTCGACCATGGTAAAACCACGCTGGTCGATCAGCTATTGCGCCAGTCCGGCACGCTCGACAGCCGCGCCGAAACCGGCGAACGGGTGATGGATTCGAACGAGCTGGAAAAAGAACGCGGCATTACCATCCTGTCCAAGAATACCGCGATCAACTGGCAGCAGCCGGGCAGCGGACAGGAATATCGCATCAACATCGTCGACACCCCCGGCCACGCCGACTTCGGCGGCGAAGTCGAACGTATCCTGTCGATGGTCGACTCGGTGCTGCTGCTGGTCGACGCGGTCGAGGGGCCGATGCCGCAGACCCGTTTCGTCACGCAGAAAGCCTTTGCCATGGGTTTCACGCCGATCGTAGTGATCAACAAGATCGATCGCGCCGGCGCGCGCCCGGACTGGGTTATCGACCAGGTGTTCGAATTGTTCGACCGCCTCGGCGCGACCGACGCACAGCTCGACTTTCCGGTAATCTATGCCTCGGCGCTGGGCGGCTACGCCAGCACCAGCGATCAAGACCGCGATGGCGACATGCAGCCGCTGTTCGAGGCAATCATCGAATACGTCGAACCACCCAGCGTCGAGGTCGATGGTCCGCTGCAGCTGCAGGTCTCGAGCCTCGATTACGACAGCTACAAGGGCGTGCTCGGCATCGGCCGCATCACCCGCGGCCAGGTCGGGCGAAACACCGCGGTTAAAATCATCGGCGCCGACGGCAGGATTCGCGACGGACGCATGATGCAGCTATTCGGTTTCGACGGACTGCAGCGGGTCGAGGTCGAAAGCGCCGCCGCCGGTGACATCATTGTTTTTTCCGGCATCGACGAACTGTTCATTTCCGATACGCTGTGCGATCGCAACCAGGTAGAGGCCCTGCCGCCGCTGACCGTCGACGAACCGACCGTCAGCATGACCTTCAGCGTCAACTCCTCTCCGTTCAGCGGCAAGGAAGGCAGGTTCCTGACCTCGCGCCAGATCGAGGAACGCCTGCGCCGCGAATGCCTGCACAATGTCGCGCTGCGCGTCGAGCAGCTCGCCGACGCCGACAAATTCCGCGTCAGCGGGCGTGGCGAACTGCACCTCGGTATCCTGATAGAAAACATGCGGCGCGAGGGTTTCGAGCTATCGGTATCGCGCCCCGAGGTCATCATCCGCGAGATCGACGGCCAGGCCTGCGAACCCTACGAGCAGCTGATTATCGACGTCGAGGAAGAAAACCAGGGCGCGGTCATGGAGGCGTTGGGCAAACGCAAGGCCGAACTGAAAGACATGTTGCCCGACGGCAACGGCCGCGTGCGCATCGACTACGTCATACCGTCGCGCGGGCTGATCGGATTCCAGGCCGAATTCATGACGCTGAGTTCCGGCAGCGGTCTGATTTATCACGTTTTCGACCACTACGGCCCCAGGATCGATGGCGCCATCGGCCAACGCCAGAACGGCGTGCTGGTATCGACCGCAAGCGGCAAGGCGCTGGCGTACGCGCTGTTCAACCTGCAGGAGCGCGGCCGCCTGATGATCGGCCACGGCGAACCGGTTTACGAGGGCATGGTGGTCGGCATTCACAGCCGCGCCAACGATCTAGTGGTCAATCCGCTGAAGGCCAAGCAGTTGACCAATATCCGCGCCGCCGGCAACGATGAAAACCTGATCCTGACCAAACCGGTCAAAATGACTCTGGAACAGGCCCTCGAATTCATCGATGACGACGAACTGGTCGAGGTGACGCCAAAAAGCATTCGCATCCGCAAGAAACTGCTGCTCGAGCACGAACGCAAACGCGCCTCGCGTAGCCGCGTCGCCTGAATCCCCGTAACTTGTGTGCTTTTGTTGGCAGGCAGCCGACTTTATAATTGTCGCGCATTAAAACAGCCAAGGGCCGGGCATGTCGTTTTTCCTGAAGTTACGCCACTGGGAACTGTTCCTGATGCTGGCGTTGCCAACCATTATGAGCCTGATGTTCAGCATCCCGATGAAGCCGCTGGTCGTCGCAAGTATCGGTTTATTCATGATGCTGGTGCTGTTCTTGTGGATGTTCAGCATCGGCAGCTGGTCCAATCGCCATCTGCCCGAGTCGCGCCGCCGCAGTCCTTTGCCTTTCGCGGTCGGCCTTGCGATTCCGATTATTTACGTGCTGATGTACATATTCCTGTATATTCCGCTCCTCGAGCAGGGCGGCGCGCCGCAAAAGCCACCGATCTGGTTTTTGCCGATGCACATGTTGTCGATGGTGGGTATTTTTTACGGTATCTGGTACACCGCGCGTCAGTTGAAATCACTACAGCAAAACGAGGAAGCGGATTTCATGATATTCAGCAGCACCTTTTTCCTGCTGTTCATCTTCCCGTTGGGCATCTGGCTGATCCAGCCCGCGGTCAATCAGCTATATTCACAAATGGAAACAACGCCCGATAACGCGGATGAAAATTAACTATTTTGCCTTTGGTTCGAACCTGTCCAGCCCGCGCCTGCTGCAGCGGATTCCGCTGGCGGCAAAGCATTGCGTCGCGACGCTGCACGGCCACAGCCTGCGCTGGCACAAGAGCGGTCACGATCGATCGGGCAAGTGCGACATTCATTTTACCGGTAACCAGCTGGACCTGGTTTACGGCGTGATCTACCGGATGAGCCATGCAGAAAAACTCGAACTCGACGTTTACGAGGGTGCGGGCCGGGGTTACGAACGCCGCCGGGTATCGGTGAAAGCGGCTCATGGCGAAGTGCTCGAAGCTTTCACTTATTTCGCCACCGATATCGATCACCTGCTGCAGCCCTATCACTGGTACAAGGAGCACGTGCTGCGCGGCGCGCTGGAGCACGATTTTCCAGCGCACTATGTCAACCGGAACATCAGGGCGGTAGAATCGAAACACGATTACGATGTCGAGCGTCATTATCGGGAATTGTCCATCTACCCGGAGTCGGCATGAAAAACATCCTGGTTTTACAGCACATCCCGATCGAGGATCCAGGCTACATCAAGGACTTGATGGAAGCCGACGGTTTCAGACTGACGCAGATCGAACTCGACGAGGGCGATACCATTCCCGCCGACTTCGGCGAATTCGATGCCATGCTGTGCATGGGCGGCCCGATGGATACCTGGATGGAAGACGACTACCCGTGGCTGATCGAAGAGAAGAAACGCATTAGCGAATGGGTAATCGAAAAGGAAAAGCCGTTTCTCGGCTTTTGCCTCGGCTGCCAGCTGCTCGGCGAGGTTATCGGCGGCGAGGTAGTCAGGTCCGCGCCGCCCGAAATCGGCGTGCTAGAAATCGATATGACACCGGCGGCTCGCGAGGATGCCCTGTTCGCCGACTATCCCGACACCATAAGTGCTGTGCAATGGCATTCCTGCGAAGTGCGTGGTCTCGACGCCAACCCCGATGTGGTCGTGCTGGGTTCATCAGACAGCACTCGCTACCAGATATTCAGGTATCGCGAGCATGCCTACGCGGTACAGTTCCATGTCGAAGTACGTACCGACACGGTAATGCAGTGGGGCCGCGTGCCGGAGTACCGGGCCGCGCTGGAAAACAGCCTCGGCGCCGACGCGCTCGCCAGTTTCGATCGAAGCGCGCGTGCGGCCATGCCGGAAATGAACCGGCTGGCACAGTTACTCTACGAAAATTTCAAAAAGATGTTATAGGCGCGGTGTAAACGCGAGTACTCTGACCTTGCCCGGCAGGGTTGGATTGAACAGGCGATTGTGCCAGTAGGTAGCCTGGAACAACTCGTCATCCTGATCCAGCGAGCGCACGTCGAAATCGAACCGGTGTTCGATACT
>CP070646.1:1663133-1691352 GCA_020354435.1 Gammaproteobacteria bacterium | reverse complement strand
CGTGCTCGGATCCTCATGTATGTTTGTATACACTGCGGTCCTGCGCGCGCGGACGCCTTGCACTCATCCTAAATCAGGCCCTGAGAAAGGCATCCTCGCTTCCCAACCGAAATAAATGCTCCAATTTCGGAAATACGTCCGCTGTATCGGTAAGTTTCGATTTTACCGGTTTCGGCCGCCTGCGAACAGGCCACCGAGCTTTAACTGGTCGGGGTGGAGAGATTCGAACTCCCGACCCACTGCTCCCAAAGCAGTTGCGCTACCAGGCTGCGCTACACCCCGAATCTGCCTCCCCGACGAGGCTGGCGCGTCGGGTTGCAAGGCGCGGAATCATACGCTGATCAATATGTGGCGTCAATTGCGCCCAAATCGCCTGTCAGGCCAGGAAAATCGGTCTGGCAGGACATTTCAGGCGCGGCGCCAGCGGGTACCGTCGGCGCCATCCTCGATGATGATTCCGGCAGCAGCCAGTTCGTCGCGAATCCTGTCCGCGTTGGCCCAGTCTTTGGCTGCACGCGCCTGCAGGCGCTGCTCGATCAATTCCTCGATGGCTGTATCGCTCAGCCCTCCGCCGGCCTGTCCCGGTCCCGATTTGAGATAAGATTCGGGATCCTCCTGCAACAGGCCGATAATACCCCCCAGATATCGCAACAGGCTGGCCAGTTGGTGCTGCTCGCCACTTTTTTCGGCCTTTGCGCGATTGATGTCTCGCACCAGGTCGAACAGTACCGAAAGCGCGCTGGCGGTGTTGAAATCATCGCACATGGCGTAATCGAAGCGCTGCTCGTATTCACTGTTCTGCTCGACTTCGATGCTTTCGGTATCCTGCAAGGCCGCGTATAGCCGCTGTAGCGCGGCACGCGCGTTATTCAGTTGATCCTCGGAATAATTCAGCTGGCTGCGGTAATGGCTGCCAAGAATAAAATAGCGGATCTCTTCTGCACGGTAATTCTGCAGCACGTCGCGCACGATAAAAAAGTTGCCCAGCGATTTCGACATCTTTTCCTGGTTAACCTGCACGAAACCATTGTGCATCCAGTAATTGACAAACTTCTCGCCGTTGCAGGATTCGCTTTGCGCGATTTCGTTTTCATGATGGGGAAACTGCAGATCATGTCCACCACCGTGTATATCGAAATGGTTGCCCAGCAGGCTGTTGGACATCGCGGAGCACTCGATATGCCAGCCCGGGCGCCCGTTACCGTATTTGGACGGCCAGTTCGGTTCGCCCGGCTTGGCCGACTTCCACAATACGAAATCGAGCGGATCCTGTTTGCCCTCGTCGACGTCTACCCGTTCACCGGCACGTAACTCTTCAATTTTCTTACCCGACAGCTTGCCGTAATCAGCAAATTTTGCGACTGAAAAGTACACGTCTCCATTGTCGGCCTGGTAGGCGTAGCCCTTTTCCTCTAGTTTCTCGACCATTTCCAGGATCGGCCCGATGGTCTCGGTGGCGCAGGGTTCCTTATCGGGGCGCAGCACGCCCAGCGCGTCGGCATCCTCGTGCATCGCCCTGATGAAACGCTCGGTCAGGTGAAAGTACTCTTCGCCGGCTTCATGTGCACGGTTGATGATTTTATCGTCGATATCGGTGATATTTCGGACATAGGTAACGTCGTATCCCAGGTGCTTGAGAAACCGGTAGACGACGTCGAAGACCACCAGCACGCGTGCGTGACCGATATGGCAATAGTCATAAACCGTCATGCCGCAGACATACATGCGTACCTGCCCCGCGACTATTGGTTCGAAGACTTCCTTTTTATTGCTCAGGCTATTGTAAATGGTCAGCATTGCGTGTTTTTACGAGGTGTTTAAAAACAAGCGGTAGAGTTTAAAAGATGCCCGATCCAAGCGAAACCGTTTTGTGCCGCCCAGCTTCCCTAAGCGCGTACAAATCAGTAGAATCCGCAGGCTTGTAAAAAACTGGAACGCTGATGAAAAAAACGCTACTACCGATCGCGGTCGTGCTCGCAGCTATCCTTTCCCTGGCTCTCTACCCATATATCAAAGGTGACAAACCAATGAACGAATCTTCTGCAGCTAACCCGACCGTGCTGATCGAAACCACGATGGGCAATATCACGATCGAACTCGATATGGAAAACGCGCCCAACACCAGCGCGAATTTCCTGGCCTATGTCGACGACGGTTATTTTGTCGACACCACGTTTCACCGGGTTATTCCGAATTTCATGATCCAGGGGGGCGGCCTGACCGCCGACATGCAGGATAAACCGAGCAAGCGCGCACCGATCGAAAACGAGGCTAACAACGGCCTGCAAAATGATCGCGGCACGCTCGCGATGGCGCGCACCAGCGACCCGCATTCGGCGACCTCGCAGTTTTTCATCAACCACACCGACAATGATTTCCTGAATTTCACCAGCGAATCCCTGCAGGGCTGGGGTTATGCCGTATTCGGCAAGGTCGCAGAGGGTATGGACGTCGTCGACGCGATCGCGCAGGTGCCGACCGGTAACAAGGGCGGGCATCAAAACGTGCCGATCGAAACCATCACTATTACCGGAGTCAGCCGGCAATAGACCAGGCGGGTCGGCATGGCCGCAGACTATCTTTTCGTTTCCGACTGCCACCTGGACCCCGGGCGACCGGAAATATCGGCGCAACTCACCCGCTTTCTGGATGAGCACGGCGCCGGCGCCGGTCATCTCTATATCCTGGGTGACCTGTTCGAAGTCTGGCTCGGGGACGACGATCCGGCCGCGATGGCCCAGCCGGCCGTCGACGCGCTGCGCCGACTGGCAAGCAGTATTCCCGTGTATTTCATGGCCGGCAACCGTGATTTTCTTGTCGGCCAGACATTTGCCGCCAGCACCGGCGTAACCCTGCTCGACGAGCCACATCGGCTGCAGCTCGGAGCACAGCAGGTCGTCCTGATCCACGGTGACACCCTTTGCACCGACGATCATGACTATCAACAGTTTCGCGCGATGGTGCGCGACCCGGCCTGGCAGGCGGAATTCCTCGGTCAGTCGCTGGCCGAACGTCAGCGTATCGCGGCACGCTTACGTAGCGGCAGTATCGACGCCATGGCCCAGAAAAGCGAGCAAATCATGGATGTCAATCCACAGGCGGTAACGGATTGCTTTGTAAAATACCAGGCCGATACGATCGTGCACGGCCATACGCATCGGCCGGCGGTGCATCTTTACGAGCAGAAGCGGACAAGATACGTACTGGGAGACTGGAATCCCGGTCCCAGTTTCCTCAGCTGGGATCGGCAACAGGGTTTTCGGCTGGTCGATCCGCGTGTTTAACAGAGCCGTTCCAGCGCGTCGAGCTCCTCGTTACGGAAACCCGCCTCGATACGCGCCGACCGGTTGAAAGGTCCCCGCAGGCGGCCGCCCATGTGCAGGTCGACCAGTTCACGAAAAGTCTTTTCTGCATCGAGCCCCTGCTCGGCACACAGCCTGCGGAACCAGTAATCGCCGATACGAACATGCCCGACCTCGTCGCGATAGATAACCTCGAGAATCGCGACCGCCGCGTCGTCGCCGAACTGACGGAAGCGTGCAATCATCGCCGGGGTGACGTCGAGCCCGCGCGCCTCCATGACGCGCGGCACCAGCGCCATGCGATGCAGCAGGTTATCGCGGGTCTTGCACACCATGTCCCATAATCCGCTATGGGCGGGACAGGCACCATAATAACTGGCGCGTTGCTCGAGTTCGGCCTCGAGCAATCTAAAATGCTGCGCCTCCTCGGCTGCGACGCTTAACCAGTCGCTAATAAAATCAGGCGGCATCCGACGAAAACGGTAGACCGCATCGAGCGCTATATTGATGGCGTTGAATTCGATGTGAGCGAAGGCATGCAGTAAACGAATGCGCCCGGTCTCGGAAGCAAAGCTGCGGCGCGGCAACTGCCGCGGGTCGACCAGCTCGGGTTTCCCGGGCCGTCCTGGATCGTCGATCGGCAGGATCGGCGTCGAGTCGGCGTCGGCGCTTACGCCCTGCTCCCAGATCTGAACCAGCTGCCGGGTTTGTTCGCATTTGCGCGCCGGGTCAGACTGCAGGATCGCGGCTTCGACCTGTCGATAGAATTCAGGCATCGAGACCCCGGGACAGGTCGCCAATGATGTCTTCGATGTCCTCGAGGCCCACGGCTACCCGCACCAGACCTTCGCCGATACCCACCTGTTGCTTGAATTCTTCGCTGACGCGCCCGTGCGTGGTCGTTGCCGGATGGGTAATCGTGGTTTTTACGTCTCCCAGATTCGCCGTGATCGATAACACTTGCGTGGCATCGATCAGACGCCAGGCTGCTTCACGCCCGCCGCTAACGACGAACGAAACAATTCCGCCGAAGTCGCGCTGCTGCCGTCGCGCAAGCTCATGTTGCGGATGCGATTCCAGGCCCGGGAAAAACACCTGCTCGACCCGGGGATGCTCAAGCAGAAAGTGCGCCAGTTGCTGCGCCTGCCGCGAATGCGCCTGCATTCGCAAACTGAGGGTTTCCAGGCCTTTCAATGCGACCCAGGCGTTAAACGGGCTAAGGCTGGGTCCGGTAGAGCGAATGACTCCAAAAACCTCCTCGGCGACCAGCTGTTCCGGGCCGACGACGGCGCCGCCCACGATGCGACCCTGACCATCGAGATACTTGGTCGCCGAATGCACCACCAGATCGGCACCGAGATCGAGCGGCCTCTGCAGCGCCGGCGTACAGAAACAATTGTCGACCACCAGCAGGCAATTGTTCTCGTGTGCCAGATCGGCGAGCGCACGTATATCGGCAATTTCAGTCAGGGGGTTAGACGGTGTCTCCAGGAACAGAAGGCGCGTATTGTTCTGCAGCGCCCGTTTCCAGGCCTGCAAATCCTTCATATCGACGAAACTCGTGTCGATGCCGAAGCGGGGCAGATACTTGTCGAAAAGCGTCGTGGTCGTGCCGAACACCGAGCGCGAGCTGACGATATGGTCGCCGGATTTAAGTAATGCCAGGCACAGGCTCGTGATCGCGGCCATGCCCGATGCCGTGGCGACACAGGCTTCGCCGCCTTCCATCGCCGCCAGACGCCGTTCGAAGGCCTGCACGGTCGGATTGGTGAACCGCGAGTAAATGTTACCCGGCTCATCGCCGGCGAAGCGCGCGGCCGCCTGCGCGGCGTTTTCGAAAACGAAACTCGAGGTCGCGAAAATCGGTTCGCTGTTTTCGAGTTCGGACGTACGTTGCTGCCCGCCGCGGACGGCCAGCGTATCAAAAGCCAGATTGTCGTAGTTCACGGAGTTTCTCCATAATCGAAAAAACTCGGGAGGGAAACGGTACGGAAAGAATTCAGGACCACCCTCTTTAGCAAATTTATACTGGAATCCGTTTAACGTATCCCGGGCGCCTGCAAGCCGAGTAACAAATCAGCGCCAAGTCGGAAAGATAAGATGAAGGATTGAGCTTGTCAAGCAGCGGCGTGCTTGTTCAGCCTGTCGACCCAGGCCATACCGATCGCGGAGACTACAAAAGTCAGATGGATAAGAACGTACCACATGATTTTGTCGTTGTCGGTTTTCTCGGCATTCATGAACACCTTGAGCAGGTGGATGGACGAGATCGCGACGATCGACGCGGCGACTTTTTGTTTCAGGCTGCCGGAATCCAGCTTGCCGAGCCAGGAGAGTTTCTCCGCGCTGTCGTCGATATCGATGCGCGAAACAAAGTTTTCGTAACCGCTGAACATGACCATGACGAGCAAACCGCCGACCAGTGCCATGTCGATCAGGGACAGCACCACCAGGATCAGGTCGGCTTCGCTGGCGCTGAACACCAACGGAAAGTAATGCGCGAGCTCCTGGAAAAACTTGAGCGCCAGCAGCACCAATCCGAGCGACAGCCCAATGTAGATCGGCGCCAGAATCCAGCGGCTGGCGTAAAGCAGGCTTTCGGCAAATTTTTCCATGGTCTTCTCGTTATCCGGCTTCACTACCTGATCAAAACCAGGTCGTTTACCAGGACTTCATCGAACAGTTCGATAACGTCGTCGTTTTTCATGCGGATACATCCCGCCGACACCGGCTCGCCAATGCGTTTTTCGTCCGAAGTGCCGTGGATGTAAATGTAACGTGAATAGGTATCGCAGTCACCACCCCGATTGACGCCGTTCTCCAGCCCGTCGAGCCAAAGGATGCGCGAAGTGATTTCGTCATGCTCGCGGTTATCCAGGTTACTCGCGACTCGCCCGGTGGGCTGGCGCGCCTCGAACACCATACCGCACGGCGCGCCACCGCCTATTTTTTGCCGCACGCGATGAATGCCAAACGGGGTCTTGAACGAATCGATCCGATTACCCATGCCGTTGGCCGCCGTCGAAACCGGGTAGCTGCGATTTTTATCCGCATCGATATCGATCCAGTGCAGGAGCTGCCGCGTCGATTCTACGACGATAAAAGGCCTTTCGTCGGCCAGCGCCGGATTTCCCGGAAGCCGGGCAGCCATTTCTCGATTGATATCCTGCCATAGCATCAGGCGTTATTGTGCAGCTCCATGCCGACAACGGTAATCTGATCTTCGGTCGCCTCCTTGGCCGAATCGCTACGCAGATTACTGATTTTATTGAGGTAGTCCGTGTCCACGGTTTTGGTGACATACTTGCCGTCGAAGCAGGAACAGTCGAAACTCTCGATCCGGCGGTTACCTTTCTGCACCGCGTCGATGAGGTCGTCCAGTTCCTGGTAAATCAGCCAGTCGGCGCCGATATACTCGGCCACTTCCTCCTCGCTGCGATCGTGGGCCACCAATTCGTGCGCGGCCGGCATATCGATACCGTAGACGTTGGGGTAGCGTACCGGCGGCGCTGCTGATGCGATGTAAACCTTGTTGGCGCCGGCTTCGCGGGCCATCTGGATAATTTGCTTTGACGTGGTGCCGCGGACAATCGAGTCATCCACCAGCAACACGTTTTTACCCTTGAATTCGATATCGATCGGATTCAGCTTGCGCCGCACCGACTTCTTGCGCATCTGCTGTCCCGGCATGATAAAGGTACGACCGATGTAACGATTCTTGATAAAACCCTCGCGGAACTTGACGCCGAGGTGAAACGCGAGTTCGATCGCCGACGGACGGCTGGTATCGGGGATCGGGATGACCACGTCGATGTCGTGCTCGGGCATTTGCCGGAGTATCTTGCGCGCCAGCTTGACGCCCATGCGCAAACGCGCCTTGTATACATAAATATCGTCGATGATCGAATCGGGCCGGGCCAGGTAGACATATTCGAATATACAGGGGCTGAGCTTGGTCGACGCGGCGCACTGGCGCCTGTGCACCCTGGCTTCACTATCGATATAAATCGCCTCACCGGGCTGCAAATCCCCGACCAGCTCGAACCCGGAAGCCTGCAGGGCGACGCTTTCCGACGCAATCATGTACTCGCTGCCGGCGCCGGTTTCGCGCTTGCCATAAACCATCGGCCGAATGCCGTGCGGATCGCGAAAACCGATGATCCCCTTGCCGGTGAGCATCATGACTACCGCGTAGGCGCCCTCGATGCGTTTGTGGGTTTCGGTGATGGCGGTGAAAATTTCGTCCGCGGTAAGCTTGAGGCTGCCGCATATCTGCAATTCATGGGCAAACACGTTCAGCAATACCTCGGAATCCGACTCGGTGTTGATATGGCGCAGGTCTGACTGGTAAAGCTCCGCCTTGAGCTGTTCGACGTTGGTCAGGTTACCGTTGTGCGCGAGCGTGATACCGTAGGGGGAGTTGACATAAAACGGTTGCGCTTCGGCCGACGAGGAGCAACCGGCAGTCGGGTAACGGACGTGTCCGATACCCATGCTGCCGACCAGTTTTAGCATGTGCCGGGTATGAAACACGTCGCTTACCTGGCCATTGTCCTTGCGCAGGTTGAGCTTGTTGCCGTCGCAAACGACAATGCCCGCCGAGTCCTGCCCTCGATGCTGCAGCATCAGCAGGGCATCATAAATGGTTTGTGCTACCGGCTGGTGGCTGACTATTCCGACTATTCCGCACATAACTGGTTACCTGAACTACCTCTAGCCATTCAAAAACTGAATTTATCGACCGCATCCGCCGGTATGATACCTTTTATCCACTCGGCCAGTTGTTGAAAGAACCCAACCGTCGCGGAATCCTGCCACCAGGAAGCTTCAGGCATCGGTGTCAGGCTAGCCAACAACACCACCATGGAAACGATGAGCACGCCACGCGCGGCGCCAAAAACAACGCCGAGCGCCTTGTCGGTACCGCTAAGCCCGGTTTTCGATACCAGCTGGCTCATGATGAAATTGACGATGGCGCCGACAACCAGGGTGAAAATGAACAGTATTGCAAATGCCGCGACATTTCTTATTGTCGGGGAGTCGACAAAAGGTTCCAGTAGCTCGGCCATTGGAGAAAAGTAACGGAATGCGAGGACAGCGGCGACTATCCAGGTAATCAGTGAAATCGATTCCTTGACGAAACCGCGGATCAGACTGATCAGCGCGGACAGCACGATAATCCCGATAATTACGAGATCAAGCCAGCTCATAGGCGCCCTCTTCTAGCCTGCCGGAAAGGATGAGAAATCTGCCATAGATATAGTTGGTTATCGCCAAAGCGTCAATCCGGGCGTTTACATGCGGATTATCTTTCATACTTCATGATAATGCCATCGATGTCGTGTTTGGCCTTTATCTTGTTTTGCGCGACGCGGGTTTGATCCCGATTCAGGAAAGGCCCCAGCCTGACCCGATAGCTGGATTTGTTGTCGCTGGTGAACTGCTCGATGAAGACCGCAGCAATATTGGATTTACGCAGTTTGTCTCGCTGGGCCAGCGCCTTGCCGCGATCCTGAAAACTGCCGACCTGCAATACCCAGCTATCGCCGCCGGATTTCGAGCGCTCGACGGAGTCGGCTTCTAACGACGCCGATTCGGCCTTTTTCTGTTGCGGCTCGGGTTGATTCGGATCCGCCGGTGTTTCTGTCTCGGGCCCGGCTGTTCGCTCGATTCTGTTTTCAGCCGAGTTTTCGTCGATTAAACGGGGCTGCAGCTCCGGCAACGCATCGACCTTGGCCTGCAGGTCGATCACTTTCTGCCCGAACTCGGGGTTAGCCGGCACCAGTGGTTGCGGCGGAATCACGACATCGTGTTGTTCCCGGCGCACGCCCGAACCGTCCAGGATCATCGGCAGAAATATCACCGCGAGCGCAAATATTACGATCACGCCAACCAGACGGTTTTTAGTGTTTTGATCCATAGTTGTTTAATTTGCCGGAATGGGGTAGAGCACGCAGCAGATGTTCGACAGTTACGAAGGAGCCAGTTACCAGCATTATATCCTGATTACCCAAAGATGACAGTGCATGATCGAGCGCAAGCGGAACACTATCGAAGCATTTTTCGATTTCGATGGTGGAGCCGATTCGCGCAGCCAGCGCGTCGGCGCTGAGACCTCGATCGCAGTCCAGAGAAGTCAGCCACCATTGGTCGACGACCGCTTTGAGTGCCTCGACAAAGCGGTCCGGTTGTTTGTCCTCGAGCATGCCCAGTAGCACCACCAGTTGACCTGGCTTCGATTTGAGCCCCGACAGGCTTTTGGCAAGCACACGCGCGGCGTCCGGATTGTGGCCGACATCGACGAACAGCCTGGCAGACAGCGGACTGGCAACTTGCTGCAGGCGACCGGCAATTTGTAAACCGTGGAAATTCTCACCCACGCGCTGCGAATCCCAGGTGGCAAGATCGAGCAGGCAGGTCAAACCGGCTACCACACCCGCCAGGTTGAAAAGCTGATGCTCTCCGGGTAAAACATTGTCCAGACGAAATTGCAGATCCGCCATTCGCCAGTCGGCCTGACCGCCGTCGATATCGTGCAAATCGTAATCCTTGCCAAACCGCAGATAGTGGCAATGCCGCCTGTCGATTTCGCGCAGTACCGATGCCGGCGGATCCTGGTCGTTCAATATCACGTTAACACCGTCACGCAGAACGCCCGCCTTCTCCAAACCGATTTGCTCGCGATCATTGCCAAGCCAGGCCTGATGATCGATTCCGATCGGGGTCAGGTGAACAAGATCAGCATCGATGATATTGACCGCGTCGAGCCGGCCACCGAGACCGACTTCGAGGATGGCATAATCCGGTTGCCACTGCTGCATCAGATACAGCGCCGCCAGCGTACCGAACTCGAAATAGGTCAGTGAAATCTCTCCTCGGGCCTGCTCAACCGCATCGAAAGCGCGGCACAGAGCAGCATCGTCAACCGGCTGCTGGTTATGCTTGATGCGCTCGTTGTAGCGCAATAAGTGCGGAGAAGTATAACTGGCGACATCGAATCCCGCCCGACGTAACCAGTGCTCGTACGCTGCCACGGTCGATCCCTTGCCATTGGTGCCGGCCACGATTATCACCTGGCGCGCAATCCGCTTCAGCGCCAGGCTGTGGGCAACCTGGCGTACGCGTTCCAGGCCCAGCTCAATGGCTTTGCCATGCAAAACCGTCTGCCATTCGAGCCATTGGTCGAGGGTATTGAAACGCATGGGATCTGGCGGCTGGAATCGGAACGCCCGTAGCTACGGACTGGCCTTCCCCATTAACATGGCACACAGCGAACTGACCTTGTCACGCATCTGCCGACGGTCGACGATCATGTCGAGCGCGCCGTGCTCGAGCAGAAACTCGCTGCGCTGGAAACCCTCGGGCAGGGTTTCGCGCACGGTTTGCTCGATTACGCGGGGGCCGGCAAATCCAATCAGGGCTCCCGGTTCGCCGATATGAATATCGCCAAGCATGGCGAAGCTGGCGGAAACACCCCCCATGGTCGGGTCGGTGAGTACGCAGATATAGGGTAATCCCCGACGCGACAGTCGCGTTAGCGCGGCACTGGTCTTCGCCATCTGCAGCAACGAAAACAATGCCTCCTGCATGCGCGCGCCGCCGCTGGCGGTAAAACAGATCAACGGCAGGCCTTGTTCGACACTGGTATTGACGGCGCGCACGAATTTTTCACCGACGACCGAGCCCATCGATCCGCCCATGAACTGAAACTCGAAGGCCGCCGCAACCATTTCCACGCCCTTGACCGTACCTTGCATCGTCACCAGTGCATCTTTTTCGCCGGTTAGTTTCTGCGCCTGGCCGAGCCGATCGCGATAACGCTTGTCATCCTTGAACTTGAGCACGTCCTCGGCCTCGAGCTCGGCGGCTATTTCACTGATACTGCCCTCGTCGAAAAAAGCCTCGAGGCGGCCGCGGGCGCCGATACGCATGTGAAAATCGCACTTGGTGCATACCTCCTGATTGCGTTCCAGTTCGGCGCGATAAATAATCGCATCGCAGGAGTCGCACTTGGCCCACAGCCCCTCGGGTACGTTCTTCTTGTCATTGCCACCCGAGGTCCTGATCTTGGACGGCAGCAGCATTTCAAACCAGTTCATGCATAACCCCGGTATTCAAGGTCGGTCAACGTCTCAGTGATTATCATGATACCCGTCGCCTCGTCTAACTTCCCGAAAAAATTGCTCGATCAGGCCGCAGTCCTTCACCCCTTTCGATACTTCTACGCCAGTGCTCACATCGACTCCCCAGGGCCTTATCCGGGTAATCGCCTCGGCCACGTTTGACGAATTAATACCACCGGCCAGTATCAGCGGGTGGTCGAACGGTGCGGGAATCCTGGACCAGTCAAATGTATCACCTGATCCGCCCAGGCGTCCAGCAACGTTACTGTCGAGTAAAAAACCCTGGGCGGACGGGTAAAGGGCGGCATAATCGGCGGCATTCCCGGTACTGCCCATCGGGATCGCCTTAATATAGGGAACCGCCCAGGACTCACAAAACTCCGGCGATTCACTGCCGTGGAACTGCAGACAATCGGGTCGCAAACATTGCATCACCTGTGCGATCCAGTCTTCGGTTTCATCCAGAAATAATGCCGTCACGGTAACAAAAGGCGGGATTTGCCGCCGGATCTCGAGCGCGCGCTCGAGCTCGACGGCGCGCGCGCTGGGCTGGTGAAACACGAATCCGATCGAATCGGCGCCCGTATCGGCTGCACAGATTGCATCCTGCGCGCGGGTAATGCCGCAAATCTTGACTCGGGTTCGCTGGTTCATATCAGAATAATACGGGTTTTCGGACGGTTGTGGGCAGTTTATATTCGGAATCGTACCAGGCGCGCAGGAAATATAATCCGGACGCCGGCGCGGTAACCTCGGCCAGGTTACGATCCCGCATGGCGATTAGCTCGGCGAACCAGTCGCTGTCATGTTCACCCTTGCCAATAGCTATCAGGCTACCGGCAATATTGCGCACCATATGATACAAAAATGCATTGGCCTTGATATCCAGATAGATCAACTGACCCTGGCGCGTGACCGATACTTCATGCACGTTACGACGCGGCGACTTTGCCTGGCAACCGACCGCACGAAAACTGCTGAAATCATGCTCACCGACCAGTTGCTGCGCGCACTCGTGCATCGCCTCGTGATCGAGTGGACGAAATTCCCAACTGACCATATGATGGAAGATCGCGGTAGGGACGTCGGCGTTCAGAATTACATAACGATAAGCGCGTGCCGTAGCGCTGAAGCGGGCGTGAAAATCATCCGCCACCGGTGTCACCCACTGCAGGCGAATATCACGCGGCAGGCGACAGTTGGTTCCCAGCAGCCAGGCGCGGGCAGTGCGTTCGGCCGTGGTCTCGAAATGCGCGACCTGCTCGAGCGCATGCACGCCCGCGTCGGTACGCCCGGCACAGACCAGCTCGACCTGCTGGTTGGCGACAAATCCGAGCGCGGTCTCCAGATTTTGCTGTATCGACTCGCAGTGCGGCTGCCGCTGCCAGCCGCAATAGGCGGTGCCAGAGTATTCGACTCCCAGCGCGTATTTCATCGCGCACCCCTTCGCTGGCTGACGACAGCGGGTGATCGGCTCGGTCCGGTAATAGAGCAGCAGTTTGCGAACGGCAAAAGAATATCTGTCGTCACGGCGATGTCGGTCTTATCTGCGTCGGTTAACAAGGCAGCGGAGTTTAGCAAAAAGCGATAGCGCATTGCCGCCATATTTTTACCCGGATTTTCTGCCACTGGCATAAAAAAGCCCACCGCGAAGGCGGCGGGCTTTGACAGCCAAAACCCCGGAAACTGCAGCTCGGCCGGCTTAGATTTGATCCAGTAGCGCCTTTGCCTCGGCCTTTTGTTCCTCGTTACCTTCGGACATGACTTCCTCGAGGCTGCCCCGGGCACCCTCGGTGTCGCCCATGTCGATAAAGGCGCGAGCCAGATCCAGCTTGGTCGAGACTTCGTCGACGTCGTCCGGCAGCATCAGGTCACCGATATCATCGATATCTGAAACCGAATCGATGGCCGCGGTCGGCTCTTCGAAATCGCCCGGTGCAAAGGTGCCGGTCTTGACATCTTCTTCGTCTTCGTCGCCGACGAGTGAATCATCATCGTCTTCGATGGATTCGACAACGTCGGTAGGCTCGATAAAATCTTCGCCGCCAAAGTCGATAATCGAAATATCTTCGTCATCATCGATCGCCTCGTCGTCGATGGGCAATTTAAGCTCACCGGTTTCGAGATTGAGCTCACCGGTCGCGAGCGAGGTTTCATCGTCCGCCATCATCGCGGTATCGTCAGTACCGAGATCGATTTCGGATTTGTCTTCGTCTTCATTTACTTCGACAGCAAGCTGCGGTACCACTTCGGTGTCCTGATAATTTGGCGTGATGACCGCGGTTGGGGCATCTGCAATACCCTCGTCCGGAATGCCCAGCTCGACCGCGTCTTCGTCCGTCCCTGCTTCACCTCTGTCTATATCGGTAAGATTGTCTTCCAGCGAAGCTGCCTCGACACCCTCGAGATCGAGATCGCCGGCTTCTTCCAGCGCCGCCTCGAATTCCTCACCGATATCGACTTCCGACGAATCGTCTACCGCGGCAGATTCTTGCTCGTCGATATCGAACTCCATTGCGAGTTCATCCATATCGACGTCGGCGATCTCCTGCTCATCACCGGAACCCTCGTCGTCGGGCAATTCGAATCCGGTATCGTCGCTGTCAGCGGCCTCATCACCCATCGAAAATTCGAGCTCGTCACCGATTTCATCCGGCAATTCCAGGCCGGTTTCGGCAGCAGCTTCTTCGGGTAAATTGGTATCGTCCTCGTCCGAAAGCTCAGGCAACTCGTCTATTTGCGGGATCTGCTGGGTGGCGGCAATTTCGCCTGCTTCACCCAGGGTTTCGGTATCGGTGAAATCCCCACCGGTGTCCTCCTCACCGAGGTTGAAATCCGTGGTCGAGAAGTTGGTGTCATCGTCTTCCGATGCACCGAGATCGAAGTCGGCCTCCTGCGGCTTGGTGATCTCGAGGTCGGCAGCGCTCATGCCGCTGTCCTTGGCATCGGAGAACAGTGGATTGTCGGGTGCCAGTTCATAACCCATGACCTGTACGCGGTCCCAGTAACTGGAAGCCGCGTCACCCATGGACTTGAGCTTTTCCGCTTCCGTTACGAATGCATCCGTATTCTTGGTCGCGAAATAGGTATCGAGCAGCTTGGAACGATAATCGGCTCTTTCCGGAAACTCGTTCAGGTTGCTGGTCAGCAATTCCTCGGCATTATCGTACAGGCCATAGGCCAGGTACACGTCGACTTCGTTTAGCACATCGTCCTGCTCGGCGGTCGCCGCGGCCTGCGCTTCCGGCTCGGCCACCTCTTCAGCGGATACCGCCTCGGTGGTGCCGAGATCTTCTGCCACATCCGCCGCCGGCTCCGCAGCGGCTTCGGCTTCGGGCTCGGCCAGATCTTCATCGGCCGGGAGCTTGATATCGGTCTCTTCGGCGAGGCCACCATCGGCCAGGTGTATCGGCGTCAACTCTTCCTCTTCATCGCCGGCGAACAGGTCTTCATCGCCGCTGACGGTAATTCCAGACTCTTCGTCATCGCCGCTCTTTCTGCGTTTGAGCAATACCAGGACCAGCAGCAGGACGACCACACCGCCAATAGCCGCCAGAATAATCGGATCGGCAAACAGGCCACCCAGCGACGGCATCGACGGAATCATGTCGATGATATCGGGAGGCAGGATTCCGTCGAAAATGGATGGCTCGCGGGTTACCGGCGGGGTAACGACAACGGGTGTCGGCGGCGGTGGTGCGACTTCGGCTTCGGCCGCCTGTTCTTCGCTAACCGCTTCTTCCGTCATCGTGTCATCGGACATCGTGTCTTCGGCCGGCGCGACTTCGGTTACCGCTTCATCGCTGATCATTTCGTCGCCGCCCTGCAGCGCGGCCTGTTCTTCGGCCTGAGCCGCAGCCTCTTCGGCCAGCAACTCTTCCAGCAGGGCTTCTTCATCCGCCTGGATAGCTTCGCTAACGGTTTCGGTAGCGGCCTCTTCAGCCGGCTCTACAATCGCCTCTTCTGCCGGTTCCGCAGCCTGTTCGGCCTGCAGCTGTGCGAGACTGTCATCTTCGATCTCGACCATCTTCTGCAATTCTTCAACCTTTGACAGGCGCGCCTGCAGCTCGGCGATTCGAGACTCGAGTTCCTGGTTTTCGATACGCGCGGCTTCCAGCTCTTCTTCGGCGAGCGCCAGCTTGGTGCGCAGCTCGTCGACCTCACCGGTTTCACCGATACCGGTGGATTCGGTTTCACCCTCGGCCGGCATCAGCAGGCTTAGTTCGCCGCTTTCGTCGACCGCGCCCTCTTCGACAGCTACCATCTCGGTATCGGCTTCCTCGGTAGCGACGGCAGGTGTTACGCCGGTGACACGAGCGACATACTCATCCCAGAGTCCGTTTTGCGTCAGCACTTCCGCATAAGCTTCCTGCTGGCCTATCGCATCGAGCTCCTCGATGCTGGGGGCGCGAAGAATCGCGCCTTCTTTCATGTTATTGATGTTACCGTCGTTGAATGCATCCGGATTGGTACGCTGAAAGGCGAGCATTACCTGCGACATCGAGTGGGCATCGTCCTTGTAACGCGAGGCGATACTCCACAGGGTATCCCCCTTAACGACTAAAACATCATCATCGATGATGCTTTGAGATTCCGTGGCAACGTATTCTTCAGTAACGGGCTCCGGTTCGACCGGTTCATCGGATAATGCAATCGGTTCGGTTATCTGCTCGGCGGACTCGGCTGGTTCGGGCTCGTCGGCAATTGCCACCTCTTCCACCGGCGACACGCCGGCCTGTTCGACAATTTCGCTGACGCTGGCTTCTTCGGCAATCGGTTGCTCCACAGGTTCAGCTTCGGCAACGGCCTCGGCTGTTTCTACCGGCGCGGGTTGATCAGCAAAAAATGGCGGATCGAGTAATATGGTAAATTCGCGCAGCACGCGGCCTTTCGACCAGTCGGCCTCGATCAGGAAATTCAGGAAGGGTTCTTTAACGCCGGCTTTGGTCGTAACCTCGATAACCGCTTCGTCGCCCGCTTCATTCTTCTTGACCGCAAAGCGCAAATCCAGCAGATGGCGTGGACGCGACAGACCGGCCCGGGCAAAAGCTTCGCGCGAAGCAAGGCTGACCAGGAGATCATCGATTTCGCCGGGGCGGGCGGAAATAACTTCGATTTCAGCACTAAGGGGCTGATTCAGGAATGAATTGACTTCGATCTCGCCCAGGCCGAGGGCAAGACTGTTGGTCGGCAACAAGGCCGACAACCACAATGCAACAATTAGTCCCAGCTTTCGCACGTTTAGTCTCCCAGCTCCCCAACCTATTTCTTATAAAAAGTGCCTTATTTCCATGCACCTATGATTGCAGTCAGAGAATTTACTTTAAAGAAAACACTTTCACAAGCAGATGTAACTATAGATTACAAAAAAGATTTTAGCAAAAAGTCTACAACATTCACGTAATTATTCGCTAATCCGTATCTCATGGGGTCGGCAATCATCCAGAATTGCAGGCTTGAGGGTTGTTCCCGGGCTTGTTCCAGGTGGCTTAACACACAGCTAAACGATTGATTACAATCGGAAATTGGTCCCGACGATGCCTTCTTGACATCGACGTTCTCGAGTGACATCAGCAGCTTGTGACAGGCCTCGAAAGCGACTTCGGCAGCGAAACGCAACTGCACCCCCGCGGCAAATCCATGGAATACCGGTACATTAAGCGTTTGCAGCATTGTCGAATATGAAATATTTCCTAAAAATTGATTCAAATCCGTTTGCAACCGGACATCGACGGCTTCGGGAAAGAAATTAAATGCGATCTGTTCGGGAAACACCGAAGCCACGGCCTCTCGCGCATTCAACAGGTTGATGGTCTGCGATGCCAGTTCGTCAACGCCGGGCTTGCCGCGAAACTCGGCGCTGCGCACCAGCGTGAGGTTGAGCTGCTCGATCGGCTGCAAACGATTGAGTTCCAGCAGGACCGGCAGCAGGCAGGACAACTCCGGGCCCGCGAGTCTCAGCCGGGTATCCGAATAAGAGATTCCCGGATCGGTATCGGCATTCGTCATGAACAGAGGCGGCGTTTGCGACTCGATCGCGTGGCTGACCAGCATGCAGCCCTGGGACAGCGCGGCCGATTCCAGCTCGGCGTCAGGCTCAGGCATCAACAGCAGTGCGCAGCGGGAAAAATCAAATTCATGCTGAGCCTCGAGCCCGATATGACCATCGGCAAAGGCCAGCCGCTTACCGACATTTACTTCGCGATCAAGTAAAAATACCGAATCCGGTTTTATGCCGGATTCGGGGAGTTTTTCCAGAATTGCCTCGGCTGCGATTCCACTGGCGTGAGAAATCGCGATGCGATGTTCCATTTCAGGACTCGTGCAGAATATTCAACATTCGGCGTAACGGTTCGGCCGCGCCCCAAAGGAGCTGGTCGCCGACGGTAAAGGCCGCAAGGAATTCATCGCCCATGCTGAGTTTGCGCAAGCGGCCGACCGGTATGTCGAGCTTGCCGGTTACCGCGGCCGGCGACAGCGAATCCATTGTTATTTGCCGATCGTTCGGCAGCACCTTGACCCAGTCATTCGAAGCCGCCAGCATTTCATGCAGTTCGTCCAGCGGTACGGCGCTTTTCAGCTTTACCGTCAGAGCCTGCGAATGGCAACGCATTGCACCGACGCGCACGCACAGGCCATCGATGGGAATCAACTCTTCACTGCGGCCGAGAATCTTGTTGGCCTCGACGCCCGCCTTCCACTCTTCGCGGCTTTGGCCGTTTTCGAGCTGGGAATCGATCCACGCAATCAGGCTGCCGGCCAGCGGCACACCAAACTGCTCGCGCGGAAACTCGGTCGAGTTCAGGCGCTCGGTTACGAGCCGATCAATTTCGAGAATCGCCGAAGCCGGATCGTCCAGTAATTCGGCGACACTCTGGTAAAGGCTGCCCATGCCGGCTAGCAATTCGCGCATATGACGCGCGCCGCCACCGGATGCGGCCTGGTAGGTCATGACACTCATCCAGTCGACCAGATCGTTCTCGAACAGGCCACCCATGGCCATCATCATCAGGCTGACGGTGCAGTTTCCACCGATGAAATCGCGCCGGCCGGCTGCAAGCGCCTGATCGATCACGTCGCGATTGACCGGATCGAGAATGATGACCGCATCATCCTCCATGCGCAGCGCAGAGGCCGCATCGATCCAGTAACCCTTCCAGCCACTGCCGCGCAGGTCGGCGTAGATCTGCTTGGTGTAGTCACCGCCCTGGCAAGTGACGATGGCATCCATCGTTTTCAACTGATCGAAATTGTTCGCATCCTGCAACGGAGGTACGTCCTTGCCGATCTCGGGCCCGGCCTGTCCCAGTTGCGAGGTGGTGAAAAATACCGGCTCGTCGATGCGGTCGAAATCACTCTCTTCGAGCATGCGCTGCATCAGCACCGAGCCAACCATACCGCGCCAGCCAACAAAACCAACTCTTTTCATCGGTAAATCTCCATTCAAAAATTCTTTAAGCGAGCTCGCGCATCGCTGCGACTACCGCGTCACCCATCTCCGAGGTACTGACACTGTTCGCGCCGCCGGCGATATCGGCGGTGCGGAACCCCTGATTCAGCACATTGCCGACCGCGATATCGATCTTGCCTGCAAGCTCCGGCTGCCGCAGGCTGTAACGCAACATCATCGCCAGCGAGAGGATAGTCGCCAATGGATTGGCCAGACCCTTGCCAGCAATATCGGGTGCCGATCCATGGATCGGCTCGTACATGCCCTTGCCATTCGCGTCCAGCGACGCCGACGGCAACATGCCGATGGAACCGGTTAGCATTGCCGCGGTATCCGATAGAATATCGCCGAACATGTTGGTGGTGACGATGACGTCGAACTGCTTCGGTGCACGCACCAGCTGCATGGATGCGTTGTCCACGTACATATGGCTTAGTTCCACATCGGGATAACCCGCGGCTACACGGCTAACCACCTCGCGCCAGAGTTCGGAGGCCTCCAGCACGTTGGCCTTGTCCACCGAGCACAGCTTGCGATTGCGCAGCATTGCAATGTCGAAAGCCGAACGCGCGATACGTTCGATTTCATGCTCGGCGTAGACCAGGGTATTGAAGCCCTCGCGTTCACCGTTTTCAAGCTCGCGGATACCGCGAGGCTGACCAAAATAAATACCTCCCGTCAATTCGCGCACGATCATGATATCGAGCCCCGCGACAAGCTCGTTTTTCAGACTCGAAGCATCGGCAAGCTGGGGATAAAGCATGGCCGGGCGCAGATTGGAAAACAGGGCCAGAGACGAACGCAGGCGCAGCAATCCTTTTTCAGGTCGCAGCTCACGTTCCAGTTCATCGTATTCCGGACCGCCAATGGCACCAAACAGAATGGCATCCGCCTCGCGGCACAGCGACAGGGTCTGCTCGGGCAGCGGATCGCCGGACTGATCGTAACCCGCGCCACCGATGGCAGCGGATTCGATCTCGACGTCGAGCCCGAAATCGGCCTGCAGGCAGTCGATCAACTTGCGTCCCTCGTTGACAATTTCCGGGCCGATACCATCGCCCGCGAGTAGTGCAATTTTACTTGTCATCCGTTTATCCTATTTCAACCAGGGCAGGCGCTCGTAATACTGCTGTTCGAAAGCCCTGATTACATCCGCGTGCTGCATGGTCAGGCCGATGTCATCCAGTCCGTTGAGCAGGCAATACTTTCTGAATTCATCGATTTCGAAGGTCATTTCGACACCGTCTGGGTTACACACGACCTGCTTCTCCAGGTCAATACTGAGTCGATAGTCATCGCTGCATTCGAGTTCATTGAACAACTGATCGACCAGCTCGGCGTCGAGCGCAATGGGCAGCAGGCCATTCTTGAATGAATTATTATAAAAAATATCGGCAAAGCTCGGAGCGATCACTACCTTGATACCGAAATCCATCAACGCCCAGACCGCATGCTCTCGCGACGAACCGCAGGCGAAATTTTCGCGTGCCAATAGAATCTGCGCATTTTCGTATGGTCTCCGGTTGAGAACGAAGTCCGGGTTGAGACGCCGTTGCGAATGATCCTGCCCCGGCTCGCCGGGATCTAGATAGCGCCAGTCGTCGAACAGGTTGACACCGAAACCGGAACGCTTGATCGACTTCAGGTACTGCTTCGGGATAATCGCATCAGTGTCGATATTGGCCCGATCGATAGCGGCGACGAGGCCGGTAAACTTTTCAAATTTTTCCATACCGGCAACTCCTATAAATCGCGTACATCGACAAAGTGGCCGCTGACCGCAGCGGCGGCGGCCATCGCCGGGGACACCAGGTGGGTACGCCCGCCCTGCCCCTGGCGTCCTTCGAAATTTCGATTCGAGGTCGATGCGCAACGCTCACCCGGCTCCAGCCGGTCGGCATTCATGCCGAGACACATGGAGCAGCCAGGCTCGCGCCATTCGAAACCGGCTTCGACGAAGATGCGGTCCAGGCCCTCGTCCTCCGCCTGCTGTTTTATCAGGCCCGACCCGGGCACTACCATTGCCAGCTTGACGCCGGCAGCGACCCTGCGGCCCTTGACCACGCTGGCAGCTGCGCGCAAGTCCTCGATGCGCGAATTGGTGCAGGAGCCAATGAATACCTTGTCAATCCTGACCTCGTCGAATGCCGTGTTGGCCTCGAGGCCCATGTAGTCGAGCGCATTCTGCATGCCGTCAGCCTTGATCGGATCCCCCTCCTGCGCCGGATCCGGAATTTTGCTATTGACGCTGCAGACCATTTCAGGCGAAGTCCCCCAGGTGACCTGCGGTTCGATATCGGCGGCATCGATGACAACTTCGCGATCGAACACGGCGTCCGCATCCGAATGCAGATCGGACCAGAACTCGACCGCCTGCTGCCAGATTTCGTCACGCGGCGAAAACGGGCGCCCTTCGATATAGTCCAGCGTGGTCTGATCACAGGCGATCAGGCCGGCGCGCGCACCCGCCTCGATGGTCATGTTGCATACCGTCATGCGGCCCTCCATCGACAGCGCGCTGATCGCATCACCGGCAAACTCGATCGTGTGCCCCGTTCCACCGGCGGTACCGATTTCACCGATGATATGCAGGACGATATCCTTGGCAGTGATTCCCGCTCCGACCTCACCGTCGACGGTTACGCGCATGTTCAGGGATTTTTTCTGGATCAGGCACTGGGTCGCGAGCACGTGCTCGACTTCCGAAGTCCCGATACCAAATGCCAGTGCGGCAAAGGCACCGTGAGTCGAGGTATGCGAGTCGCCGCAAACCACGGTCATCCCGGGCAGGGTCGCGCCCTGCTCAGGCCCGATCACGTGCACGATGCCCTGGCGCAGATCGCCCATCTTGAATTCGGTCAGGCCGTGTTTGTCGCAATTTTGGTCGAGCGTATCAACCTGCAATCGGGCAACCGGATCGGTAATGCCGTATTCGAGCCCCGTGGTCGGTACATTGTGATCGGGCACGGCCAGGATCGAACGTTTGCGCCACAGCGGTCGCTGCGCGAGTTCGAGACCCTCGAATGCCTGCGGCGAGGTAACCTCGTGCACCAGGTGTCGGTCAATATAAAGCAGCGAGGTGCCGTCATCGTCCTGGCGCACCTGGTGCAGGTCCCAGATTTTGTCGTAAAGGGTTTTTCCAGCCATTGCAGTTACCCACGTTAAACACTTGCCGGATTTTACGTGCATCACTAGAATAACTCTAATTCATTATTTTCATTTAATTAATTCCTAACTGGAATATCTATGCAAATCAATCAGATCAACGCCTTTCTCGCTGTTGCTGAACTCGAATCCTTTTCGCTGGCAGCGGAAAGCCTGCACATAACCCAGCCGGCGGTCAGTAAACGGATTCGCCAGCTCGAAAACACCCTGCGGGTCGAGCTGTTCGACCGGATCGGCAAACGCAGCATTCTGACGCCCAATGGCCAGGCCTTCCGCCCGCATGCCGAACGCATCCTACAGGAATTACAGGCCTACCGCTCGAGCCTGAGCCGACAACAGCGGGTGCCGTCGGGCAGCCTCAGTTTTGCCACCAGCCACCATATCGGATTGCACCGTTTGCCGCAGGTGTTGCGCGACTTCAAGATTCGCTACAGCCAGGTCGATCTCGATCTGCATTTCATGGATTCGGAGGATGCCTGTGTCGCCATCGCCAACAACGAACTGGAACTGGCTATCGTTACCCTGCCGGAAATGTCCGATGACAAACTCGACTGCGAAGCGATCTGGATAGATGATCTGGTGGTAGTGATGGCGGCCGATCATGAACTCGCGGGTCATGCCGAAATCGATCCGGCGCAGCTACTTGCGTACGCGGCGGTTTTGCCCTCGGCGGGTACCTTCACGCGCAAGATCATCAACAACCTGTTTGACAGCAGCAGGGAAATGCTCAATATCATTCTGGAAACGAACTACCTGGAAACAATCAAGGTCATGGTTTCGGCCAACCTCGGCTGGAGCATTCTGCCGCAGAGCATGGTCGACCCGAGCCTGACCAGTCATCGCCTGCGCGGGCTAGACGTATTTCGTCCGCTCGGCATCGTGACACGCAAGAACCGAACCCTGTCGCTGAGTTCCAGCGCCATGATCGAGCTGTTACGCGACAACCGTGACAGCAACATGAATAAAGGCGCGAGGCAAACTACAGGCATCACTGGATAAACCCCGCTTTATTGCTATAGTCATAGCATCAAAATGCTAGGAGACCGCTATGCGTCCGCTTATAAAATCCCTGGTTCTCACCGCAGCACTCGTCATTAGCAGTAACGCTTTCGCCGGTAACGTGGCCCGCGCAATATTCACCATCGGAGTCGATAATCACGAACCCGTTATCATGGTGGACAGCATCGACAGTAGTTCCTATCAGTCGATTTCATTTTTTACCGAACTATCGGATCTGACCGGCCACAACGTGACCCACCAGTGGACATTTAACGATCAGGTCATGTTCGAAAAAACTTTCGAAGTCAAGGGACCGCGCTGGCGCGTCTGGACCAGCAAAACCCTGGTCCCCTCCTGGACCGGATCCTGGACGGTAAATGTACTCGATGACGATCGCACGGTGCTGGCGAGTAAATCGTTCGAATACCAGTAAAGCCTTGACTCGCATCCGAACCCCGCGCCCGGTCGCGGGGTTTTTTTTGTCTGCAGGGCGCCGCGTGAATACAACCCGGCCGATCCTGCTGGACAGGTCGCGGGCTGTGTTTTAGAGTGAATTTTTCGGTTACGGCTGAACGACATGAGCTGGCTCAGGCGCATCTTCTACGCCCTCGTGGCGACTGCGGTTATCCAGGTGATTTACTACTATCCGCAAATGCCCGACATCGTAGCGTCGCATTTCGACGGTCGCGGCATAGCCAACGACTGGGCCAGCCGCGGCGCCTTCTTCGGCCTCTACCTCGGTATCGTTCTGCTGCTGGTTTTCGTCTTCGAATATGTCCCGCTGTGGTCGGAAAAGCGCAGTAAATTCGGTATGAAAATACCCAACCGGGATTACTGGCTGTCAGCGCAACGAATCGATCAGACGCGGGCCTTTTTCCGCCGCCAGATGTACCTGATGGGTATCGTCCACCTGCTGCTGACAATCTACGCGATTCAGCTCGCAATCCTGGCCAATTTCGAGCAGGAGCCGAGGCTCGATCCCGGCATCGGCTGGGCGCTGCTGATCTACTTTGTTTTCCTGCTCGGCTGGTTGCTGCATTTCTACCTGCACTTCAAAAAGACATGAGAAGCGAAAAAATCATTCACGTGGTTTCCTGCCATGCCGAAGGCGAGGTCGGCAACGTTATCGTCGGCGGCGTCAGCCCGCCGCCCGGCGACAGTTTATGGCAGCAGGCGCGCTGGATCGCCAACGATCAGAGCCTGCGCCGCTTCGTGCTGAACGAGCCCAGGGGCGGAGTATTCAAGCACGTCAATCTGCTGTTGCCGTCCAAACATGCCGATGCAGCATACGGGTTTATCATCATGGAACCCGAGCATACGCCGCCGATGTCGGGATCCAATTCAATCTGCGTGGCCACTGTCCTGCTAGACAGCGGGCTGGTGGCCATGCAGGAACCGGTCACCGAGTTTGTGCTCGAAGCGCCCGGAGGGCTGGTTCCGGTAAAGGCATACTGCGACAACGGCAAGGCGCAGAGTATCGAAATACATAACGTCGCTTCTTTCGCCGATCGGCTGGGCGTTGCTCTGGAAGTCGAAGGACTGGGCACGCTATCAGTGGATACCGCTTACGGCGGTGACAGCTTTGTACTCGTCGACGCCGGCCGTCTCGGATTCGCGATTCGCCCGGACGAAGCGGCTGACCTGTCGCGACTGGGCACAAAAATCACCCGCGCCGCGAACCAGCAGCTGGGCTTCAACCATCCTGCCAACCCGGACTGGGCGCATATCTCGTTTTGCGAGTTTGCGCTGCCGCTGAGCGAAGAAAACGGGGTCAAGGTCAGCCGCAATACCGTCGCCATTGATCCCGGCAAGCTCGACCGCTCACCCTGCGGCACGGGCTGTTCGGCGCGCATGGCGGTATTACAGGCAAGAGGAGAAATGCAGGTCGGTGAGCGCATGATCGGCCGCTCGATCATCGACTCGCGTTTCGACTGCGCTATCGTCAGGATGGAGCGCCTTGGAGACAGGTCGGCAATCATTCCATCGATTCGCGGGCGCGCCTGGATTACCGGCACGCACCAGCTTATGCTCGATCCGGACGATCCATGGGCCGAAGGCTATCGTCTCAGCGATACCTGGCCGCTGAAATCCTGAAACCTGGCAGAGTCGCTCTTCGTAGGGCATCGGTAAAACGAATCGGGTCCTCACGAAGCCGGAGTTGATTTCAATCAAATGGCAAGCCGGGGCGAAGCGGCTATAATTTCCATTCACATTTTACGCATATCCTTCGGGCAGGCTTCGGGGTTACAACAACAGGCATAATAAAGTGGACAAAAACACCAGCACTCGTACCACACTGGAAAAGGCGTTAAGAATCAACCTGGATGAAAAGAAATACGGCACCATCGTCGAGATCGGTGCAGGCCAGGAAGTTGCGCGTCAATTCTTCAAGACCGGCGGCGCGGCTGGCACCATCGCCAAGACCATGTCGGCCTATGACATGAAATTCTCCGATGCCATCTACGGCGCGCAGGAAGACGGCCGTTACGTCAGCCGCGCGCGCGTGCAGGCGATGCTGGAAAAGGAATTCGCGCTCGTCATCGAACGCGTCGGCACTTCGCGCTCGGTCTCGTCGCGCTACTTTGCCTATGCCGCCACGGTCGCCGCCAAGGCCTTCAATGTCGATAACGAGTGTCACGCCTGGTGCGGTATTCGAGTACAGATGTATCCGGCGGCGGAACCATCCGACATCGTCGCGCATATTCGCATGCGCGATCAAAACGCGGAACGGCAGCAGCAGGCGCTGGGCGTATTCGGCGTCAACCTGATCTACGCCGCTTACTACTATTTCGAAAATCCCAAGAATATCATCGAGTCGCTTACCGACAACCTGGAACAGGATCGCATCGAAATCGATTCGATCGGATTTTTAGGTCCTTATTTCGAGGAAGTCGATAACCGCGCGATCAACCTGCACCTGATCCGCAGCTGGAAGACGCGGGCAATCATGTTCAAGCCCGACGGCTCGGTGGTAACGCCGGCCGAAATGCTTTACAAGAAAAACGTGCTCGCTATTCGTGGCACCTTCCGCCCGGTAACCCGGCTTAACGTCGATATGATCGAGCAGGGCCTGAAGTCCTTCATCAGGCTCGACGGCGTTAAAAACAAAAACAGCGTCGCGCTCGCGGAAATCTCGCTCAATGACATGCACGGCAACGACCTGATGGTGTCGGAGGAAGATCTGATCTCGCGTGTGACGTTGCTCAATAGCCTCGGGTACAGCGTTTTGATTTCCGACTACACGCGATATTTTTCGATGCGCGCCTACTTCCGCCAGTTCACCAACATGCAGATCGGCATCGTCGTCGGCATCATGAACATTCGTCAAATCTTCGACGAAAGCACTTACCGCGGCGTCGAGGGCGGTATCCTCGAAGGCTTCGGCAAGCTGTTTCCTGACAATACACGGTTACTGGTTTATCCCGAACTCGACCGCACTGGCGAATATATCGATTACGCCAATATCAAGCTGCCGGACAATCTGCAGCACCTCTACCAGCATTTACTGGCGAACGATTTCATCTTCGGCATCGAGTCCAGCGACCCGGAACTGTTTCATATTTATTCGCGCGAAGTATTGAAGCAGTTACCGAACGGTCGTGGCGATTGGGAACATTCCTTGCCTGCCGGAGTAGCCGAGCAAATCATCGAAAACCGGTTTTTCGATTACCGCGACTAAATCACGCCGCCGCGGCCTACTCGCCCCAGGTCATCTCGTCGCCCGGCAGCGCCTTGGCCAGCAACACCGTAGCCTTGCCGTTTTCCAGCAGCGAAATGGAAACACCGCCCAGCAAACGTTTTGACAGGTCGGAACGCATCGAGGCGCCGACGACGATGATGGCGTCGTCGCCAGCCTCGTCCATGATAATTTGCGCCGGATCCTCGCCCTCGCGGATCAGTATCTCGGTGTCCTTGTCTTCGGCGGCAAGCCAGGCCCGTGCCCGTTTCGCGCACTCTTCACAAGTCTCCTTCATCACCTCTTCCGCCTGTGTCAGGGTGACACCGATTACCTTGAAGGGGCCGGGCAAGGCGGGCAGCATCCAGTTAAGCACCGGGTAGGCGCGTCTGGCCGAGTCGGAGCCGTCAGCGCACAGAAACACAGATTCGTCCAGATGTTCGCCCTTGACCGCCAGCACCGAAGTCATCAGGTCGAGGCAGGCGCGGTGGGCGAGATTGGATGTGAACATGCGATGAATGCCTTTCTTGCCCGGATCGGCGATTACCAGCAGGGAGTAGTCGCTTTCGTCCTGCGAGTAAATCTCACTCTGGATGGCGTCGAAGGGATCGCCGAAATACACGGTAAAACGCACGGCATGCCCCGCGATCGTCTGCACGAAGAAGTCCCGCTCTCCGCTGGGTTCTTCCTGCGGAGTAATCTTGTCCACGGGCTCGACCAGGCCCATGGCCTCGATCTCTTCGAGCGCCTGCGACAGCAACTTCAGCCCCGGCGGCAGATCCTCCCAGTCGGCCCGTTCGAGGTCTTCGCCGTAGTCGGGCTGTTGTTCGATCGGGACGGTACCCGGTCGCGCCGTCATGATGGTCAAGGGCTGCCCCAGGCGCGCCGCCAGATTAACGCCCGTGCGCAGAGCTGCCAGTGACAGTTCACTTTCATCGTGGTAGATCGTTATTCTCATGACGAAGCCCCTTGCTCCTCGGATTTCTTGGCCAATGCGTTACGGTGAATTTCGCAGACATTGCCGAAGGCGATAGTGCTGCAGGTATTGCAGATTTCATCGTCCAGTTGCGGCAGGATCTTGACGATGGCATCCCGCGTGCGCTGGTGAATGATGTTGTTGGCGCCAATCGTTTCCAGCAACCCCGCGTTGTCGAGCACATGAAGAATTTCCAGTTTCGGCTCGAGCAGCAGCAGGTTGCCGCCGCGCTGCTGAAGTTCGTCCACAATCTCCTCCAGTCCGTGAACACCGGAGGCGTCCAGGTGATTCACCGCGCCCATGCGTATCGCCAGATGGCTGGCCTGGGGATGCGCGCGCAGAATGCGCAACAGCGAATCCTTGACGAAGGACGTGGAACCGAAAAATATGGAGCCATCGACCTGAATCACCGGAAGCTGCGGGCAGGGCTGGGTCGGTGCCTCACGCCCGGTCATGGATTCTGGCGGCGACCAGCGGCGCACTTCCGGGCGCGAAATCCTGGCCAGGTAGAGCACGATGGACAGACCG
>CP070646.1:1659968-1663033 GCA_020354435.1 Gammaproteobacteria bacterium | reverse complement strand
TCGCTGTTCAAGGCGCTGGCGTACAAGGATGAATATGAAGTGGCGCGTTTGATGTTGGCGAAACCGAATATGGGTGCGAAGGTCACTGGTCGGGTCAGGCGGTTCTATTACCTGGCGCCTCCCATTTTCGGTGTCCGTGATGCTTATACCGGTAAACCCTTAAAATTCCAGATGCCGGGTTGGGCCATTGAACCGGTCTTTCGCTTGCTTTGTTCCCTGAAGTGGCTGCGGGGCGGGCCACTGGATGTCTTTGCTTATAGTGAAGAGCGGAAGAATGAACGCGCTCTGGCGGCCGACTGCCTGGCCATGGTCAGAGCGATTGGTGATCAGGGTGCAAGCGTTGACAAGGAAGCAGCAACACAAGACCTTAATCTGGTGCTCGAGGTGAAGGGCTTCGGGCACGTGAAGCAGAGAAACTGGCGACTTGTTGAGCAGCGTTGGCGGGAAGCCAGGCAGCGCTGGTCTGTTTGACTGGATATTTTGGAGAACGAGGATGACAGCATCTCCGGATCACGAAAACGGCGATGTATTTATGGCTTATTGCGAAGTTGTATCAGGTGTAAGGATAAGGATTGAAAACCTGCAGGAAATAATCCTGAAAATCACTGATAAGTTGTTCAAGAACTGGTCGACGCAGAAAATTACTATCGTTAAGTCGTTGATTCCAATACATACTGCATCTGACTTGGAATCAGTAAATCCGGGGTTCGACTCTTCCTGCCGGCGCTTTATAATCACCTGATCCGTTAGAGACAAGAAATTCATGAATCGAATTCCCAGTAGCCTGACCCGGGCCATCCGCGGATCGGGGATCTTGCTGTTTGCAATCCTGCTGAACGCCTGCGCAGGCAAACAGGCGACCCCCGGACCTGTCAAGAATGCCGACGATCCGCTGATCGATAGTATTTACCGTGCCACTGATCTCGCCCAGGTGAGTGAGGTCGAACTGTACGACAATATGGCTGCAAGCGATGTCATTTACCTGGGGGAAAATCATGACAACATCCATCACCACAGAATCCAGTTAAACACCATCGAGGCATTGGTCGAACGCGGGTTAAAACCGGCGATCGGTTTCGAGTTTTTTTCCCGTGAGCAGACGTCGCGGCTGTTACAATTCCAGCAGAGTCCTGACAAGTTTCATGCTGAAGGCGCCAAACATTCGGCCGAGCATTTACTGAGAGATCAGCTGGGCTGGGGTGACAGCCGTGACGCAGACTGGGATCACCTGTTCCCGATTTTAAAGTTTTCCCGCGAGCATAAGCTCCCGGTATTTGGAGCAGACCTGAATTCGGGCCTGCGTAAACAGTTGGCCAGGCACGGCTATGACGGATTGAACGGCGTGGAAAAACTGCTGATGCCAAGGACCGAATTCAAGGACGATACCTACCGCGAGTACATGTTCCAGA
This sequence comes from Gammaproteobacteria bacterium, assembly GCA_020354435.1. GTDB lineage: Bacteria > Pseudomonadota > Gammaproteobacteria. The sequence continues at coordinate 1,661,624 of CP070646.1, read as the reverse complement.
GCTTTACCGTTGCACACTGCGGCTGGCGCGACGATGGCTACCTGGAAAATCTGTACGAAACCTGGTTGTTGCGCAATGAAGCTATGGCCCAGTCCATCGTTGCCATGCATACGGTAACTCCCGATCAGCCCGTCGTGATAATCCTGGGTGGTGCGCATACGGAGTACAACATGGCGGTCTATGAGCGTGTTGCCAACCTGAACAGCGAGTTGAAACAGATTAACCTGCGCCTGACTTCGGTCGCGGAATCTCCCATTCAGGTCCATGACTACTTTCAGCCCTTGCAGATCGACGGCAAATCTTATGGTCCGCCTTATCAGTACATCTGGTTTACCGCGCGCATGCCGGAGCGTGAGGACCCGTGCAAGGCCTTTCTGAAACACAAGAACAAGCGTGCAAAGCACGGCCAGATTCAATAGGGGACAGACCACGATTTATGTTCTGGCATCAATAGGGGACAGACCACGATTTATGTTCTGGCATCAATTGGACTGTGGTAGAGCTCAATTGAATTAAAGGCGTAAAGCGCATATTCAATCTATGAGTAAATTCCTCGAAAACCTGGGTAAAACAAGGTTCTTTGAGGGTGTTTTATGAAAATAATCTTCGCAAGTTTATAATTTTCAAGGATCGTGTCGCGGACTTGTAATCAGGAGATCCGGGATTCGACTCCTCATGTCGGCGCCATTTTTCGGATCCTTCCGCCTCCCAAAGACTCTACAGCTGGTTTATCATTCGCATGTTTTTGCCTTAGCCGAGGAGCGTCGGTATGCGCACTCACAAGATAGCAGCCATCCCGGCGGATGGTATTGGCCCGGAAGTCATCAGCGCGGGAATCGAGGTCCTTTCGGCGCTAGCCGCGCGGGACGGTAGTTTCACCTTCGAGATCGAGCATTTCGACTGGGGTACCGATCGCTACAAATCGACAGGCCGGCTGATGCCCGAGGATGGCGCCGACCAGCTCAAGCGGTTCGACGCGATCTTCTTTGGCGCCGTTGGCGCTCCTGATGTTGCGGACCATATTACGCTATGGGGTCTTCGGCTTGCGATTTGCCAGCCGCTGGATCAGTACGCCAACGTGCGCCCGACCCGGATTCTGCCCGGTATCTCGAGTCCGCTGAGAAATGCCACCGCCGAAAACCTCGACTGGATTATCGTGCGCGAGAACTCCGAGGGTGAATATGCGGGTAACGGCGGCAGAGCGCATCAGGGTTTGCCGCTGGAGATCGCCACGGAGACGTCGGTTTTTACCCGTGAGGGTGTCGCGCGCATCATGCGGTTTGCTTTCGAACTCGCACGATCGCGCCCGCGGAAATGCCTCACGGTCGTAACCAAATCGAACGCGCAGCGTCACGGCATGGTCCTGTGGGACGAGATCGCGAACGAAGTGGCCGCCGAGTTTGCCGACGTGACCTGGGACAAGATGCTGGTCGATGCGATGACCGTACGCATGACGCTGGATCCCGGATCGCTCGACACCATCGTTGCGACCAATCTGCACGCCGATATCCTGTCCGACCTCGCCGCGGCGCTGGCGGGATCCATCGGCATCGCGCCGACCGCCAACCTGAATCCTGAACGGCAATTCCCGTCGATGTTCGAACCGATCCACGGCTCGGCATTCGACATTACCGGCAAGGGCGTTGCCAATCCTAT
>CP070646.1:1644669-1659868 GCA_020354435.1 Gammaproteobacteria bacterium | reverse complement strand
CCATGATCGCTGCGAAGCGCTCGATGACGTCGAAATCCTGACCTTCGACAGTTATATCGAACTGTTGATGCAAAAGGCCGAAGGTATCGTGGCGATGGGTGGTTACAACACTTTCTGCGAAATTCTGACGCTGGACAAACCGGCTCTTATCGTACCGCGCTCGGTTCCGCGGCAGGAGCAGTTGATACGCGCCGAACGCGCGGTCAAAATGGGGCTCGCCAGCATGCTCGATCCGGCCGGCGAACGCGATCCGGTACAGATGGCGGCCGCGCTGCGTGCCCTGCCGCATCAACCCAAACCATCGACCCGGCAAATCCCGGGATTACTGGCCGGGCACGATATTATCGCGGAAATCGTGCGGGAATATCTCGAGCCGCCCGACCAAGAGAGCATAACCGCCTGATCCAGACGTTGGCTCCCGCTTCACCTCCATGCGCCATGATTTACGTGCAACACCTGCTCGGTGTCGGCCACTTGCAGCGCTCAGGTATACTGGCAACGGCACTGGCGCAGCGGGGCTTGCGCGTCGCACTGGTTTCTGGCGGCATGCCGATCCCGCATATGACCGCGACCGATTATATGCTGCATCAGCTTGCGCCGGTCTGCAGCGCCGATGCAAGTTTTAGCCGCCTGCTCGATGCCGAAGGCAACGAAATCGACAACGCCTGGCGTGAAGCCCGTTGCCAGCAACTGCTGGACCTGTTCGAGCGCCTGCAACCGCAATTGCTGATCACCGAAACCTTTCCGTTCGGCCGGCGCATGATGTCTTTCGAGCTGCTACCGCTGCTGCAGCGGGCTCATGCCAGGCGCAATCCGCCACTCGTCGTCGCTTCGATACGCGATATCCTGCAGCCGAAATCGAAGCCCGGGCGCAACCGCGAGATATGCGAGCTGATCGATAAGTATTACGATCACGTGCTGATCCATGGCGATCCGTCGATTGCAACCCTGGCAGACAGCTTTGCCGAGGCCGAGCGGATCGGCGATCGACTGTTTTACAGCGGATACATTTGCCGGCCGGCTACAACAAAGCCAGCCGGGAATACCGATGCGGCCGAGGTACTGGTTTCCGCGGGCGGCAGCGGTACCGGCCTGAAGATTCTCGAAACCGCTCTCGCCGCGAGGCCCATGAGCCGGCTATCCCGGCGCAATTGGCGCATACTCGTAAGCCCGGCAATCGACGCTACCGCGTTCGCCCGGTTAAAGCGGCTGGCCGACGACAGCGTCATCGTCGAGCGCAATCGACCCGATTTTTCCCGCATGATGCAATACGCCAGCCTGTCGATCTCGCAGGCCGGGTATAACACGGTCACCGATATCCTCGCCAGCCGCGCGGCGTCGGTACTCGTTCCATTCGACGAATCCGGTGAAATCGAACAAAGCCTGCGCGCCCGCTGCCTGCAGCAGCGTGGTCGTGCGGCGGTGCTCGAGGCATCGCGGTTAAATCCCGCGAACCTGGTCGAGGCGATCGATCAGGCGCTGACGCTGGATACCTCGATAAAGGTTAATCTGGATGGCGCCGCCAACAGTGCAGCGCAAATAGACGCCTGGTTACAGGCGGCAACGGTATGAAATCCGGGGCCTTTGTCGAGCAGGCCTGGTCGTGGCTCGAACGCGAACTCGACCGCTGGACAGAAAACGGGCAGCAGGCGCAATTCTGGTGGCGCGACGACGACGCCAGCGCAGCCAGCGATGCCCTCGAGCGACTGATTCAGTTGAGCCAGAGACGACGGATACCGCTGGCGCTGGCGGTTATCCCGGCCACGCTCGAATCCGGGCTGGTCACCTGCTTGCGGTCCTGTCCGGGCATCAGCGTTCTACAGCATGGATTCGCCCACAAGAACCATGCACCACCCGGTCAGCGTAAAATAGAAATCGGTGGCGCGCGCCCCGCGGCCGAACTCGCACAGGACTTGCAAGCCGGCCGTCAGATTCTCGAGCAGCGATTCGGTGACCGTTTCGTCGCGGCACTGGTGCCGCCCTGGAACCGGATCGATGCAGCGCTCGCCAAAGACCTGCCGGGACTTGGTTTCAGCGGACTTTCGACGCTAAGGGCGCGTCGCAGTGCATCGCCTGCGCCGGGCCTGTTGCAGGTCAACGTGCACCTGGATCCGATCAACTGGCGTTGCGACTCGGGTTTTATCGGTGTTTACCCGGCAATCGCGGTCCTGGTACAGCACCTGATCGCGCGCCGCAGCGGTTATCGCGACCCGGCGGAACCCAGCGGCATCCTGAGCCACCACCTGGTGCAAAACGAGGCAACCTGGCGCTTCCTCGACGACCTGTTGCAATTTCTCGCCGAACATCCCGCCGCCGGCTTCGTCGATGCTCACGATATCTGGCAGTGACATTCTTTCGATTGGGGTGGTTCCCGGTCCCTTCGAGGGGGTCAGAGCCCAATTTTCGGTACTATCGCGTCAGTAGCAAAACACCCGGCGAAAATTGGGATCCGACCCCGAGGCTCCAGACGTTGGAAGGCTTGGGGTCGGATCCCGTTTTTCGTCGCATATTTCATTCCCGCCACCAAAAGTTATCGAAAAACGGGCTCTGACCCCCTCGAAGGAACCAACGAAACTATCCAGCCAGCGGGATCTCTTCATAGCTGTCGCGCAATCGACCGTCAGCAGTGAGTTCGAACTGATGCGCCGCGGCCCAGGAAAAATCGACCGGGCATTCACCGCGCATATCCCAGCCGCTGGAGAGCGAGTAGATGCAGCGAATAATGCCCTTGTGAGTTACCGCCGCGCTGTCGACAGCGGTTGTGGCGATGCATTGCAGCCAGGGCTGCAACCGCGCCTGCACCTGTGCAGGGCTTTCCCCACCTGGCGGGCAAAAATCGAGCCCACGGCTTTCGTTGGCGCGCATTGTTTCGCCGAGCTTACGCCGTAACGGCTTGAGTATTTCACCCTCCCACTCGCCCCAGCTCATCTCGATCAGCGCCGGTTCGATTTCGAAATCGGTTAGACCAAGCACCTCGGCTGTCTGACGCGCCCGCAGCAGCGGGCTGCAATACCAGCGGCAGGCTCGCAGCGCGGGCGGCAACTCGAGCCTGGCCAACTGTTCGCGCCCGCTGGCGCCGAGCGGTTGATCGATTCTGCCCTGAATCCGTTTTTCCAGATTCCAGTCGGTCATCGCATGGCGTAACAGCACGAGTTTCATTGTAGGCCTTCCCGCTCGAGCGACTTTTGCAAACGCCCTGCCAGGCTATCGATACCGCGCTCCATCGAAAAATCTTGCCGCACGCGTACAAAACCGGCCTGCCCCAGGCGGTAACGCAATTCGGGATCTCGAATCAGCATTTCCAGCGCCTCGCTCAGCGCTTGCGCATCCCGTTGCTCGACCAACCAGCCGGTTTCGGCATGCACGATGAGCTCGGGTATACCCGAGATATTGGTCGACAGGCAGGCCAGGCCCTGGCTTTGAGCCTCCATCAAAACGTTAGGCAATCCATCACGATCGCCATCGTCGGAAATCTTGCTCGGCAGAACGAACAGGTCGGCATCGCGATAGGCTGCCAACACCTCGGTCTGCGGCAACCCGCCCAGCCAGTCGATGCGGCCGTCGATGCCGAGTTCGCTCGCCTGCTGCTGCAGATTCGGCAGCAACTCGCCACCGCCAATATGCTTCAGGCGCCAGTGCAGCGTTGGCGGCAGCCGGGCAAGCGCCGCCAACAGGTAGTCGTAACCTTTTTTGTCTACCGCACGCCCGACGCTGATCAGATTTACCGTATTCTCCTGGTCGCAGCCGTCATGCGCCGGGCGGGTATTGGGCGACTGATCGAATCGACTGAAATCCAGCCCGTGGTAAACCAGTGCCACCTTGTCGTCCGTATCGCTCAGTTTCGACAGGTAGCGATGGTTGACATCGGTGCAGGTCACGATCCAGTCGGCGCTGGCCAGTTTTTCGCAAACCTCCCAGCGGGGTATGGTCCAGATATCCTTGGCGTGCGCGGACAGGCTCCAGCGTGTACGCGTAATCATCGCGGCGTAATAACTCACCGACGCCGGGGTGTGCATGAAATGGGTGTAGTAGAGGCGCACCGTGGCCGGCACTTCGCAGGCCATGACCAGGGCCTGGCCGAACCGTCGCAGGCGATTACGCGTCGGGTCTCGCCACAGGTCGCGCGCGAAAGTGATCAGCGCGCGCCAGAATCCCGGCCGCCAACAGCTGCGCACGAGAGCCCGCAGCACCCGCGGCCAGTCGTCATGTACATATTCCGGCAGGTACAGAACCGGTGCCTCGATTTCCGCATGGATCGGATGGGTGGCCGGATCGTAGGGATGACGCAAGGATACGATGCAGAATTCAAACCCTCGCAGTTCCAGCGCCCTGATTTCCTGGGCGATGAAGGTTTCCGACAGGCGCGGGTAACCCTTTAATACGACGGCGATTCGGGGTGGCATAAGTGGTATTTGATATAAATCGACTGATCGGCGATAGTACACTGACCCGGCAGGGCGTGCTAGCAACGGCAGGCGCCGAACCCGTCGCTAAAATCAGAATCATAAACTGCAACTCTATGGAAACATCTTTATATAAATACATTCTGATGCACAGCAAGCGAGACCAGATCTTGCTGATACTGCTGTCGGTCTCGTCGCTGCCGCTGGTTTACATTACGCTCGAACTGCCGAAAAAAATCATCAATCTGCTGGAGGGCATGGATATACCGGAAAGCCTGTTCGGTTACGAATTCGACCGCCTCGAATTTTTGATGATTTTCAGTTTCGCCTTCCTCCTGACCGTGCTTTGCAGCGGCGGTCTGAAGTACCTGTTGAATGTCTACCGTGGAGCGCTTGGCGAACGTCTTCTCAGGCGTTTCCGCTATGAGCTTTATGCACGCATCCTGCGTTTTCCGATGCCGCATTTCAAACGCGTCTCGTCCGGCGAGCTAATTCCGATGATTACCGCGGAAACCGAGCCGCTGGGCGAATTCATCGGCGAATCCTACACCCTGCCGGTGTTTCAGGGCGGTATCCTGATCACCTATCTGTTCTTCATATTTCAACAGGATCTGTTCCTCGGGCTGGCCGCGATCTCGCTCTACCCGTTCCAGCTATATGTCATCCCGCGGCTGCAAAAACGCGTCAACGAACTGGCCAAGGAGCGCGTGTCCACCGTGCGCAACCTGTCCGGGCGTATCGGAGAAACCGTTACCGGCATCAACGAGGTGCATGCCAATGACACCAGTCACTACGAGCGCGCGCATATCAGTCAACGGCTGGGCAAGATCTACCAGATTCGCTTCGATATCTACAAGCGCAAGTTTTTCATCAAGTTTCTGAACAACTTCATCGCCCAGCTGACGCCGTTTTTCTTTTACTCGGTCGGCGGTTATTTCGTCCTGCGCGGCGACCTTTCGATCGGCTCCATGGTCGCCGTACTGGTGGCTTACAAGGACCTGTCCGGTCCGTGGAAGGAGCTGCTGCGTTACTATCAGCGCAAGGAAGACGTCAAGGTCAAGTACACGCAGGTAATCCAGCAGTTCGATCCGCATAACCTGATCGAAGCCGATATCCTCGACCATCAGCCGGAATTACAGCAGCTACCCGGGAACGAGATTCTGGCCAATAACCTGCGCTACACCGAAGACGGCCTTTACTACAGTATCGACGGCGCCAGTTTTCGCATTCCGACCGATCAGCATTGCGCCGCGGTGGGGCTCGGCAACAGCGGCAAAGATGAACTCGCCGGGCTGGTGTCGCGCCTGATCTACCCGAGTTCCGGCAACCTGACCATCGGCGATCAGAAAATGCAGGAATTGCCGGAAGCGATCACCGGCAAGCGCCTGGGTTATGTCGGGCCATCGGCCTTCATGTTTAACGGTACGGTGCACGATAACCTGTGTTATTCGCTGAAGCATCAACCGGTAAGCAGCGCCCTAGATAGCGACGATAAGGCACTCCAGCATGAACGCCAGATGGCGGAACAGGCCGGCAATTCCCCGAATCGTTACGACGACGAGTGGATTGACTATACGTCGCTCGGCATGGGCAGTCACGAGGAACTCGTCGAGCGGATAATCGAAATTCTCAAGTGCGTGGATCTGGACGAAGAAATCTACCAGTTCGGCCTGCTTTCCTTCGTCGATCCGTCTCAGCACGCCCATCTGGCCGAACGCATCATGCAGGCGCGCCAGATGTTGCGCGACAAGTTCAGGCAACCCGACATCGCCCGGCTGGTCGAGCCATTCGATCACGAAAAGTACAACCTGAACATGACCGTATCTGAAAACCTGCTGTTCGGAACGGTTTACGGTCACAAAATCGAAACCGAAAGCATGATCGACAACCCGGTCATTCGCGAAGTGCTCCAGGAGGTCGGCCTCACCGATACCTTCCTCGAAGCCGGCGCCAAAATTACGGAAATCATGCTCGACCTGTTTTCCGACGTCGAACCCGACAGTGAACTGTTCGAGCAGTTCAGCTTTATTTCCGCCGATGACCTGCCCGAATTCAACAATTTGCTGCAGCAAACCCGGCAGCAGGAACTCGAAAGCCTGCAGAAAGACGATCAGCGGCGGCTGATGTCACTGCCTTTCAAGTTGATCGTCGCGCGTCATCGTCTCGGCCTGATCACCGAACCGATACAGCAGCAGATACTCGATGCCCGCGCCCGCATCCACGAAATCGCCAAAACCCAGGATCTCGGCATCGAGTTTTTCAACGAGGGGAGTTACAACCCGAGAATCTCGATCCAGGACAATATCCTGTTCGGCAAGCTGGCCTACGGCCAGGCTTACGCACAGCAGAAAATCAACAGCCTGATTGCCGACGTGGTCGAGGAACTCGGCTTGCGCGAAGACATCATCGAGGTCGGACTCGACTACGAGGTCGGCGTTGCCGGCGGCCGCCTGTCGTCGGTTCAGCGGCAAAAACTCGGGGTTGCCAGGGCTTTGTTGAAAGCACCCGACCTGTTGATCGTCAACGGGGCCCTGTCCGGACTCGACACCGCCGGCGAACGCCGCCTGATCGAAAATATTCGCCAGCTGATGGGAACGCGCGGCATCCTCTGGATCCTCGGGCGTGTGCAGTTGGCCGAGCTGTTCGATTCGGTCATGGTCATGGAACGCGGCAAACTGCTCGACCAGGGTTCCTTCGAGCAGCTGCAATCCAGCAACGAGCATTTTAAGCAATTGCTGCTTTCCGAGTAAATCCGGATTGTCGTATCAATTGCGCGGGCGGAAGTACAGGTGCGTGGTCACGAAGCGATCGGCGAACTCCCGCATCAGGCCGCCGAGCAGGCTGCCCCAGTTCAGGCGGAGCGGCGGACTGACCGGCCGCAAGCCCGCCTCCGCGCCAAGCCTGGTCAGGGTAACGCGGGTGAAACAGTTGATGTGTTCCAATGGATGGATGGCATCCAGCCCGGGTGACCAGCCGTATTGTTCCAGCGTGTGGGCGACGCCACGGCCGTCCGGTACGCGAATATAAACCAGTCCACGCGGCGCCAGCCGGGAACACAATTGCCGCAGTGTAGCGAGCGGATCGGGCAGGTGCTCGAACACCTGGTTGGCATAGATAATATCGAATTGGTTGCCCGGCGCGGGTAGCTCCGTAATCACGCTGAGGCCCATACCGCGCGCATATTCCCGGCGTTCTTGCGAGAGCTCAAATCCTTTAACATCGAGCCCGTGCGCCTGCGCCATACGGGCCCAGTATCCCCAGCCCATGCCAAAATCGAGCACCCGTATTCGATCCGGCCGGCCACCTGCCATTTGCATCAGGGTCTGTACCTGGCCTGCGTACTGGCGAAACAGTTTGGCTCGCGCAAGCTTTTTCTTGTTAAGGCTGGAGGCCTGGTCGACCCAGTGCCGGTAGAGGTCCTGCATACCGTCGCTATCGAGAATGCGATCCTGGAAAAGGAAACCACATTTATTGCAGGTGACCACACGATAGCTCTCCTCTCGCAGTAAATGCAGTGCTGCCCTGCCCTGATAAAACGCGGCGAAAAACTCTCGCATGCGCTTATCGGCATAGGAAATCTCGCACAGCCTGGCAATGTTATCGGAACCGCAAACCGGACAGCCGTCACGATGCTCGAATCCGATCGTCATCGGTTACTTGTAGGGATCCGCCGCGTCTCGCAAGCCGTCGCCAAAGAAATTAAAAGTCAGAATCACGAGCACCACTGGTACGACCGGAAACAACAGCCAGGGATAGAGTGCAACCACGTTGATATTCTGCGCCTCGTTCAGTAATACGCCCCAGCTGGTTACCGGCGGCCGCAGGCCGAGACCGAGAAAGCTGAGCGCGGTTTCACCGAGAATCATGGCAGGCACCGACAGCGTGGCCGATGCGATCAGGTGACTCATGAACCCGGGCAGCAGGTGACGGCCGATGATGCGCCCCGGACGCGCACCCATCAATTCGGCCGCGGCGCAGTAATCCTCCTCGCGCAGGGATAGCAACTTGGAGCGTACCGCGCGCGCGAGTCCGGTCCAGTCGAGCATCGCCAGGATTACGGTAATGCCGAAAAATATCAGTATCGGGCTCCAGTTTACCGGCAGCACAGCGGACAATGCCATCCACAGCGGCAGCTCAGGAAACGAGCGGATGACTTCGATCAGCCGCTGCACCGAGGCGTCGACCCAGCCACCGTAATACCCGGCCAGACCACCTATGACGATGCCGAAGAAAAAGCTGATGATGATGCCGACCAGGCCGATGGTTAGCGATATGCGTGCACCGTAAGTGATACGGGAGAACATGTCGCGCCCGAGACGGTCGGTGCCGAGCAAAAAGAAGGTGCCGTTCTCGGGCGGACAAACCAGGTGAAAGCGCGCCTCGAACAGGCCCCAGAAACGGTACTTGTCGCCCCGGCAGAAAAAGCGCAACGGCTGTACGTCGGTCTTATCCACCGGATAGTTGCGTTTGAGAATATCCATATCGAGTTCGTAACCGCGGCCGTAAACAAACGGGCCGACGAATTCGCCTTCGTGAAACAGGTGCACCCGTTGTGGCGGTGAATAAATGAAATCGGTATTACGCGTATGCAGGTTATAAGGTGCAATTACTTCGCTGAACATGATGGTGGCGTAGTTCAGCGCCAGTATCACGCCGCAGATGACGGCCAGCCGATGGCGTTTCAGTTTCCACCACATCAGCCTCCACTGCGAAGCCAGATAGTACTTTTCCTGCTCCGGTGTCAGCGCCTCGATCGAATGTGGATCGAAAGGTTCGCGCGAGACGAAGTGACCGTGACTCATTTGGCCGCAGCCCCGCCAAGGCGTATGCGCGGATCCAGCATCGCCAGCAGAAGATCGGAGACGAGCACGCCGAAAACGGTCAATATGGCAAGAAACATCAGGAAAGAACCGGCCAGGTACATATCCTGGCTTTGCAACGCGGCCAGCAGTATCGGCCCGGTGGTCGGCAGAGACATGACCACGGCGACGATCTCGGCGCCGGAGATCACCATCGGCAGCAGGTTACCGATATCGGCCACGAAGAAATTCAGCGCGATCCTGAGCGGATACTTGGCCAGCAGCTTGCCCGGCGGCAAGCCCTTGGCGCGGCCGGTGGTCACATACTGTTTCTGTAACTCGTCGAGCAGGTTCGCTCGCAGGCGCCGGATCATACCGGCGGTACCGGCGGTACCGATGACGATAACCGGAATCCACAGGTGTTCGAGGATTGATATAAATTTATCGACACTCCACGGTGCGTCGATGTATTCGGGATCCATCAGGCCACCGATGCTGGTGCCGAAATAGACGTTGGCAAAGTACAGCATCACCAGCGCCAGCAGAAAATTCGGTGTTGCCAGGCCGAGAAATCCGAGCGTGGACAGGCCATAGTCACCCCAGCTGTACTGATGGGTGGCGGAGTAAATGCCGATCGGAAACGCGACCGCCCAGGTAAACAATATCGTTGCGATCGATATGATGACGGTCAGAAACAGGCGATCGCCGACGACCTCGGTGACCGGCAGGTCATACTCGAAAGAGTAACCGAAATCTCCCTGCAGCATGCCGGTCAGCCAGTACCAGTACTGCGCCAGCAATGGCTTGTCGAGACCGTACTCTTCGCGCAGGAACTCGATCTTCTTTTCGTCGACCGATTCGCCCTGGCTCTGCAGTTCGGCGATATGGCTCTCGAGATAATCCCCCGGCGGCAGCTGGATGATGACGAACACCAGCATGCTGATGATCAGCAGGGTTGGGATCATGGTTAAAATGCGCCGCAGGATATAGGCCAGCATCAGCGCCGGGCCTCTTCGAACCAGAAGGTATCCGGCCGGTAAATACCAAAATAGGCCCCGGGGGCGAAATTGTAGAACCCCTTGTCCGGTACGTTACGCAGATAGTTGTTGACCACCACCGGATGCGGCACGTGATTGACGATGCCGATGGTAAACATTTGCTCGCGGTTGATTTCGAGAATCTGGTGCCAGGTTTCGACACGCTCTTCGTAACTAAGCGCCCTGGCCCATTGATCGTTCAATTCGACGAGCTTTTGCGCAGCCGGCATGTCCGGTTTTTCGCCGCTTTTACCACTGGTTTCATAGTAAGCGCCCCACTGCGGCCACTGATACTGGTATTTCGAAGTCGGCGCCAGATCCTTCGGGCTGGTATCGGCAGTCGGTATCGCATTTTCCAGCCCAGACCATATCGACATGATCGCCTCGCCGGAAAATATACGGTTGCGGAACACTTCGCGCGTCGACGGCACGCTGTAAAGCTTGATTCCGGCCTGCAGCCAGCTGTCGTGGATCAGTTCGAGCACGTCGGTTTGTTCGGTGCTCTCGCCGGCGGTCTGGATCAGAATCTCCAGCGGCCTGCCGTCGGGCAACAGTCTGACGCCGCGGTCGTCACGCTTGTCCAGGCCCAGCTCATCGAGCAGCCGGTTAGCCGTATCCAGGTCGAATTCGATACCGTCGTGCTGATACTCGGGTTTGTACAGCGGGCACTCCTTGAGCACAGTGTTATTGCTTTCCTCGACCAGGCGGAAGTACACCACCTGGTTGATTTCGTAGCGATGGATCGCGAGAGACAGCGCTTTGCGAAAGCGCAGATCGCGCAGCAGTTTGCGATAAACCGGGTCGTTGGTATTCAGGTTCGGGTACAGCGCCATGTGCGCGCCCTTGGCGGTCTGCCACAGGCGCACATCGAAATTATTACGCTTGGCCGTCGTTTTCAAAAAAGTATAGTTATCCATGCGCAGGTAGCGTCCCTGCAGATCGGATTCGTCGGCGCCGGCTTTTGCCGGCACCAGCTTACTCGAGACGATATTGACCGCGATCGTGTCGATGTACGGTAACTGGCGTCCGTTTTGGTCGATGCGGTGGTAGTAGGGATTACGTTTGAAGATAAACCGATCCGACGGTGGATAAGTCGAATTAACCCAGGGTTGCAGACTGGGTAAATCCGGATTGGTCGCCTTGTACGGCCGGTCGCGACTGACGTGCACACCCATCCAGTTGCGCTTGCCAAATTCCTGCATCATCTGTTTCAGCTTTTCCTCGCTCTGGTACGAGGCATGAAACTGACGTAGATAGTGCGCCGGTTTATAAATGTACAGCGGCCTCGGATCGGCCAGCGCCGGCAAAAAGTAGGGATTCGGTTTCGACCAGCTGTAGCGCACCGTGTATTCGTCGGGATACTCCACCTGCGGCAACTCGCCCTGGACAATCAGGAGTTTGTTGGGTCCCCCCTTGGACAGCTCGGGATTGGTCGCGACGTCTTCCCAGTAATAGCGAAAATCCTCACTGGTAAACGGATACCCGTCCGACCATTTGTGGCCTTTACGCAAACGCAGCGTGAAAATCCGGTTTTCGAACACCTCGTAACTTTCCAGAATATCGGCCTCGAGCCTGAGTTCCGGTGAATACCCGAGCAGGCGCGCATAACCGTAAACGATAATCTGGCGAATATCCTTCTGTTTGCCCATGAGCAGGCGTAACTGGCCGCCGTGCTGGCCAGGCTGTTCGTCGCCCTCAAGCCGGATCAAACGCGGCGCTGACGGAATCCTTTGCTGCACCGGCGGTATTTCCCCCGCATCGACACGGTCCTGAAGCGACTGCGTTTCGAGCAGTTGCGCCGGCAGGTTTGCCAGCGCCACCGGCGCCATACCGAGCCAGGACAGAAGTATGAATGAAAACCGTTTCATGCGGCGAGGTCCGATGGTTTGCAGCCGGCCGCGACGCGTACGAAGTGGCCTTCGGCGAGTTCAAGAAATTCAGTCTGACTGGCACCATCAAGGGTAAACGGTGCCGGCCAAAGCTGCGGTTCGGAGGCGGCGCCCTCGGTAATGGCGGTGAAATCCAGCGGTTGCGACAACTCCGGGTGCGGCACCGCCGACAGCAGTGCGCGCGTGTAAGGGTGTATCGGGTTGGCGAATAAAAGGTCGCGCGGCGCCAGTTCGACGATGCGTCCCTTGCACATCACGGCAATGCGGTTGGCGATGTAGTGAATGACGGCCAGGTTGTGGGATATGAAAAGGAAAGTCAGCCCGAGTTCCTGCTGCAAGTCCTTCAACAGGTTCAGCACCTGCGCCTGGATCGACACGTCGAGCGCCGACACCGGCTCATCGCAGATGATCAGGTCCGGCTGCAGGGCAAGCGCACGGGCGATGCCGATACGCTGACGCTGACCGCCGGAAAAACTGTGTGGATAGCGATTGAGAAAGCGCGGATCGAGCCCTACCAGGCGCATTAGCTCGGTCGCCATTTCGCGCTGGTAGTCGATATCGCCGAGATTGTGCACCACCAGCGGTTCTCGCAGAATATCGAATACGGTCATGCGCGGATTGAGCGCACTATAGGGGTCCTGGAAGATGAACTGCATTTTGCGCCGGAATTCGAGCAATTCGCTGTTGTCCAGGGCTCGTACATCTATCGCACGGTTGCCGTCGTGGTAAACAATCTCGCCCTGATCCGGCGTTATCGCACGCATGATGATTTTACTCAGCGTGGTCTTGCCGCAACCGCTTTCGCCGACCAGGCCAAAACATTCGCCGCGCTCGACCGACAACGAAACCCGGTCGACCGCCAGTAAATCTCGGGATTCGGTGCCGAGCCAGCTGCCGCGGTGCAGGCGATAGGTTTTACTGGCATCGTTGACCTGCAGGTGCGGCGTTCCGCTGTCGATGATCTGGTCCGCCGTTTGCTGCTTGATCAGCGCGCCGGTCTCCGAGTGGATCTCGCGCACCGGCACCAGGCGTTCGCCGGGCTCGAGGTCAAATCGCGGCACCGCGTGCATTAACGCCTTGAGGTAGTCGTGTTGCGGGTTACTGAACAAATCCTGCAGCGGGCCGGCTTCCATGACGCGGCCGTGATACATGACCACGACCCGGTCCGACATGTTCGACACCACGCCGAGGTCGTGAGTAATCAACAGCAGCGCCATGCCGAGCTCGGCCTGAAGTTCGCGGATCAGCTTGAGGATACGCGCCTGGATCGTGACATCGAGTGCCGTGGTCGGCTCATCGGCAATCAACAGGGACGGATGGGTAATCATCGCCATCGCAATCATTGCGCGCTGACGCAAGCCTCCGGAAAGTTCGAACGGATACATGCGCAAAGCGCGCGCGGGGTCCGGAAAACCGACGTGTTTCAACATCGCTTCGGTCAGCTTCATGCCTTCCTGGCGGCTCGCGTCACGATGCAGAAACAACGCTTCGCTAACCTGGTCGCCGATGGTATGCACCGGCGACAGCGAGGTCATCGGTTCCTGGAATATGATCGAGATATTGCCTCCACGAATCTGCCTCATTTGTGCGCTTTCCGGATCCAGTCCGGCGATATCGATGCGTTGACCGGTTTCAGGATTATTGAACAGGATCTGCCCTGAACGGATGATCGCGTTGGCCGGCAGTATGCCCATGATGGCCTGCGAGGTGACCGATTTGCCGGAACCCGATTCACCGACCAGCGCAACCGTCTCACCGGGACCGACGCTGAAGGATACGTCCATCAGCGCAGGCACGGCGCTGTGATGCAGCGTAAAATCGACCGCCAGCTCGTTAACCTCGAGCAAGGCTGACTGTTGAGCGTCGTCAGCGATGGGAGTTCTCCTTAGTTAGCCTGCCCTTTGCGGGCAATTTTTTGCAAGTATAATTTATTTTTTTGCGTAATAGTTCAAGTACCAGCGTGCAAATTGTTGCAGACCCTGTGCGAGTGTGGTCGTCGGCTTGTAACCTGTATCGCGACTCAATGCGCTGATATCGGCGTAGGTTTCCTCGACATCGCCTGGCTGTGCCGGCAGCAACTCCCGGCTCGTGCGCTTGCCCAGCGCCTGTTCCATCAGATCGATATAGGTCAGGAGTTCGACGGGTTCGCCCCGGCCAATGTTGTAGATCCGCCAGGGTGCGTTGCTGCTGGCCGGATCGGGATTAAGCCCGTCCCATTCCGGATTGGGACTGGCAACCCGATCCAGGCAGGCGATGACACCGCTGACGATATCATCGATATAGGTAAAATCACGTCGATGCCGCCCCTGATTGAATACCTGGATCGACTTTCCCTGCATGATGGCGTCGGCAAACAGGATCGGTGACATGTCGGGTCGCCCCCAGGGTCCGTAAACGGTGAAAAATCGCAACCCGGTGCTGGGCAGCCGATACAGATGACTGTAGCTGTGCGCCATCAGCTCGTTGGCCTTCTTGCTGGCGGCGTACAGCGAGATCGGATGGTCGACGTTGTCCGAAGTGCTGAAAGGCAGGCTGCGGTTAGCACCGTAAACCGAGCTGGAAGACGCATAAACGAGATGTTCGATATCGTGCTGACGGCAGCATTCGAGCAGATTAGCGAAACCGACCAGATTGCTTTCGATATAGGCGGCCGGGTTTACCAGCGAGTATCGCACCCCGGCCTGCGCCGCCATGTGAACGACGCGCTCGAAGCCCTGTTGCCGGAACAACGCCTGCAGCGTGGCGGCATCGACGATATCGATCTGCTGGAAGGAAAAATTGGCGAATGTTTCGAGCTGCTGCAGGCGCGCCCGTTTCAACCCGACATCGTAGTAATCATTGAGGCTATCGATACCGATGACCTCGTCACCACGCTGACAAAGATCTCTGGCGAGCGAATAACCGATAAAACCGGCGGCACCGGTGACCAGTAGTTTCATATTGTTCAAGTTACCGCACGCCCGCGGGCGTCAAGCGATTATCGTGTGACCGGGGAAGATCCGGCGCCGAGGCGCTTGATCGGGCCGATCCGGTGCAAAAGCAGAATTATGGCGATAATCTCATAAATGACG
>CP070646.1:1622665-1644569 GCA_020354435.1 Gammaproteobacteria bacterium | reverse complement strand
ATGTGGTTTCTGCACGCCGGGTTTCGTCATGTCGATGTTCGCGCTTTACCAGCACAACAGGACACCGGACCGCGCAGAGATCGACGATGCGCTGTCGGGCAACCTGTGCCGCTGCACCGGTTACCGGCCGATTGTCGATGCCTGCCTGCACATGCACGAATACCCCGAGCCCGATAACGACGAAAAGCGGCTGATCGCACAGTTGCGCGAGATACAGCGCGGCCAGCGCCTGACGCTGGAAAACGCAGAGGCCAGCTACCACGCCCCGATTGCGCTGGATGACCTGGCCGCGCTTTACCAGCAGAACCCGGATGCGCAAATTCTCGCCGGCGGTACCGATGTCGGATTGTGGGTGACGAAACAATTGCGTGAATTGCCGGCAATGATTTATCTCGGCGACGTGGTTGAACTGAAGCAGATCAAAAACGGCACAGACGCGATCGAAATCGGCGCCGCGGTCACGCTGACCGATGCCTTCGCGGCGCTGCAGCCGCACTATCCCGAGCTGGGTGAAATGTTCCGCCGCTTTGCCTCGGTGCCGGTACGTAATGCCGGTACGCTGGTTGGCAACATCGCCAACGGTTCACCCATTGGCGACGCGATGCCGGCGCTGATCGCCATCGGCGCCCGTGTCAGGCTGCGCCGGGGTCGCGACAGCCGCGAACTCGAACTCGAGGACCTGTATCTCGATTACATGCAAAACGCGATGCAGCCGGGCGAATTCGTCGAGGCGGTGATCGTACCGCGGCCCGAGGCCGGCACACAATTACGCTGTTACAAGTTGAGCAAGCGCTTCGACCAGGATATCTCGGCGGTTTGCGCGGCCTTCGCGCTGCGCCTCGACGGCGACCAGGTGGCGGATATTCGCATCGCCCTGGGCGGCATGGCGGCAATTCCGAAGCGCGCGTCACAAACCGAGGATTACCTGCGCGGTGAACCCTGGAACGAATTCACGCTGGTCACGGCCGGGCAAAAACTGGCCGCTGATTTCACGCCGCTGTCGGATATGCGCGCCAGCAGCGATTATCGCAGCCGTGCAACGGCCAACCTGTTGCATCGATTTTACCTCGAGACCCGTATCGGCGACGCGCTGCCGCCGGCCGCGGTCAACGTATTTGCGGTGACCGGCTGATGGAAGACAGAGTCAGGCAACAGGCCCGCGAAACCCTGCCCGGCGAAGCGATTCCGCACGAATCGGCGGTACTGCATGTCGCCGGCGAAGCGACCTATGTCGACGATATCCCCGAGCTGGCCGGTACCTGTTACATCGGACTCGGACTGAGCCAGAAGGCGCATGCAAAAATCCGCGCGCTGGATCTGGACGCGGTTAAATCAGCGCCGGGCGTGATCGCCGTGATGACTGCCGCCGATATTCCCGGCAATAACGATTGCGGGCCGATAATTGCGGATGATCCGATTCTCGCCGATGGCCTGGTTCAGTACGTCGGCCAGCCGGTGTTTGCGGTCGTCGCTGACTCGCAAATTGCTGCGCGCAAGGCCGCCAGGCTCGGCAGCATAGACTACGAGGAATTGCCCGCAGTGCTCGATATCGCCAGCGGCAGGCATCAGCAATCGTGGGTGCTGCCGCCGATGCAGTTACGCCGGGGAGACGCCGATTCGGCCTTGCTCCAGTCACCCCTCAAAATGAAGAGTGGTTTCAGCGTCGGCGGGCAGGAGCAGTTTTACCTCGAGGGCCAGATATCCTATGTCGCGCCAAAGGAAGACGGCTGTTTTCACCTGTGGTGTTCGACCCAGCACCCGACCGAGATGCAGCACGTGGTCGCGCATGCGCTTGGTATCGATTTCAACCAGGTTGTGGTCGAAATGCGCCGTATGGGCGGTGGTTTCGGCGGCAAGGAATCGCAGTCCGCGATCTTCGCCTGTATTGTTTCGGTCGCCGCTTACCGCCTCAAACGTCCGGTCAAGCTGCGCCTCGATCGCGACGACGACATCATGGTCACCGGCAAGCGCCATGGCTTCGACTTCGATTACGAGGTCGGCTATGACGATAGCGGTCTGATCCGCGCGGCGAAAATAGACATGGCCGCGCAGGCCGGCTTTTCCGCTGATCTGACCGGGCCCGTGGTCACGCGCGCGGTTTGCCATTTCGATAATGCCTATTACCTCGGTGACGTCGCCATCGACGCCTACAGCGTCAAGACCAATACCCAGTCGAATACCGCTTTTCGCGGTTTCGGCGGACCGCAGGGCGCACTCGCGATCGAATACATCATCGACAGTATCGCGCGCGAACTGGGCAAGGAACCGCAGGAAGTACGCAAGCTCAATTTCTATGACCGTGAGTTTCGCAACACAACGCCCTACGGTCAGGTCATCGACGACAATGTCATCCACGAACTGGTGGCCGATCTCGAGCAGGGCAGCGATTACTACGCGCGCCGCCAGGCCGTGGCCGCGTTTAACCGCGAAAATCCGGTGCTGCGCAAGGGAATAGCGCTGACGCCGGTCAAGTTCGGTATCTCGTTCAACGTGGTCCATTTCAACCAGGCCGGCGCGCTGGTGCACGTCTATACCGATGGCAGCGTGCTGGTCAATCACGCCGGCACCGAAATGGGCCAGGGCCTGCATACCAAGGTATCGCAGGTGGTTGCACTCGAACTCGGGATCGATTTTGGCCAGGTGCGCGCGACCGCAAACGACACCAGCAAGGTAGCCAATACCTCGGCCACCGCGGCTTCCACCGGCAGCGATCTCAACGGCAAGGCGGCGCAGGATGCCGCGCGCCAGATCCGCAATCGCCTGGCCCAGTTCGCCGCCGAACGCTATGGCGGCAGCGCGGCCGAGGTCGTCTTCGAGAATGGGCTGGTACACTGCGCCGGCAACGCCATCCGCTTCGCAGAGCTGGTCAACGCGGCTTACGAAAACCGGGTGCAGCTGTGGTCAGATGGATTCTACAAAACCCCGGGGCTGAACTGGGATCGAGAACGCATGCAGGGCAGCCCTTTTTATTATTTCGCCTACGGCGCCGCGGTTTCCGAGGTTGTCATCGACACGCTGACCGGGGAGTTCAGGCTGCTGCGCGCGGATATCCTGCACGATGCGGGTAACTCGATTAACCCGGCGATCGATATCGGCCAGATCGAGGGCGCCTTTATCCAGGGCATGGGCTGGCTCACCAGCGAAGAGCTTTGCTGGAACGACGAAGGCCGACTGACCACGCATGCACCGTCGACTTACAAGATTCCGACCGTGACCGATTGTCCGCCGGTATTCAATACCCGCCTTTACCAGAACCATAACGTCAGGGATACGATTCTGCGCTCCAAGGCGGTCGGCGAGCCGCCGCTATTGCTGCCTTTTTCGGTGTTCTTCGCGATCCGCGACGCCATCGCGAGCCTGGCCGACAACCGCATCAATCCGCCTTTGCGGGCGCCGGCGACTGCCGAAGCCATTCTCGACGCGATCGAAGCGCTACGCGCGCAGGTGACCTGAAATGCAGACTTCCTGGGCACAGTTACTCGAACGCCTGCGCCGTGAGCGAACGCCGGTGATGCTGGTCAGCGTCGAGTCCATCATAGGCTCGACCCCACGCGAAGCCGGGGCGAAGATGCTGGTCACCGCCGAGCGACAATACGGCACCATCGGTGGCGGTAACCTCGAATACCAGGCCTGTCGCATTGCGCGTGATCAGCTCGAACTCGGTGAGCAAGGCGGACTCAAACGTTTCCCGCTGGGGGCGGGACTCGGCCAGTGCTGTGGCGGACTGGTCAACCTGATGTTCGAACGACTCGATCAAGACAGCGACTGGAGCCGCGCCGAAGTCGACGAGGATTCGATCGAACTCTACCTGTTCGGCGCCGGCCATGTTGGCAAGGCACTGGTATCCGTGCTCGCGGACCTGCCGGTCAACGTCCACTGGATCGATACCCGCGATGGTATCCTGCCGGAGTCGCCACAGGCGCGTGTCGAGGCGATCTGTAGCGATACGCCCGAAGCCGAAATCGACGCGGCGCCGGGCGGTGCTTTTTTCCTGGTCATGACGCACGACCATGGGCTCGATCAGCGCCTGAGCGAGCAAATCCTCAAGCGCGACGACTTTACTTACTTCGGCCTGATCGGCTCGAGCGCCAAGCGACGCAACTTCGAAACGCGCATGCGACGTCGTGGCGTGGATCCGCGTCGCTTTGCCGCGATGACCTGCCCGATCGGCATTGACGGTATTAGCAGCAAGCAACCGGCGCAGATCGCGATTTCGGTTGCCGCCGAAATCCTGCAGGTATACGATCGTGCGCAGAAACAAAAACAGACCGATAACAAAATAATTAAAACAGGGGAGAGGCAGTCATGACATCCGCGACGGATGGCGAGCACGAGTATCGGCTCGAGCTCGAGGGCATCACCAAGATCTACCCGTCGGTAATCGCCAACGAAAACGTTTCGCTCAAGGTCAAAAAGGGTGAAATCCACGCGGTGCTGGGTGAAAACGGCGCCGGCAAGTCGACCCTGATGAAGATGATTTACGGCGTCGCCAAACCCGATGCCGGGCAAATGAAATGGGAAGGACAGCTGGTAAACGTGGAAAACCCCGCGCATGCGCGCAGCCTCGGCATCGGCATGGTGTTCCAGCATTTCTCGCTGTTCGAAACCCTGAACGTGGTCGAAAACGTGGCCCTGGCGCTGCCGGGCAACCCGGACCTGAGGCAACTGGCCGGGCAGATCACCGAGGTATCCAATCGTTACGGCCTGCCGGTCGATCCGCAACGTCTGGTGCACGCATTGTCGGTCGGCGAGCGCCAGCGTGTCGAGATCATCCGCTGCCTGTTGCTGAATCCGCGCCTGTTGATTATGGACGAGCCGACATCGGTGCTGACGCCGCAGGCGGTGCGCAAGCTGTTCGATACGCTGCGCCAGCTAGCCGACGAGGGCTGCAGCATCCTCTATATCAGCCACAAGCTCGACGAAATCCAGGAGCTGTGTCACGTCGCCACCGTGCTGCGCGACGGCAAGGTGACCGGCGACTGCATTCCGTCGGAGGAAACGCCGAAGTCGATGGCGAGCCTGATGATCGGTAAGGAACTACCGGTGCCGGAACATAATGCGCCAACCTCGCTCGGCGACGTGCGGCTCCAGCTCAACCGGCTGTCGAAAAAATCCGACGATCCCTTCGGTACCGATTTGCAGGATATCGAGCTCGAAGTGCGTTCCGGCGAGATCGTCGGCATCGCCGGCGTCTCCGGCAATGGCCAGCAGGAATTACTCTATGCGCTCTCCGGTGAAGAGCTGGTCGACGATGCGCAAGCGGTCGTCATCTGCGGTAAAGCTTCGGGTCGTGACCTGCCGGACCAGCGCCGCCGCAACGGCATGGGCTTCGTGCCCGAGGAACGGCTCGGCCGTGGCGCGGTGCCGCGCATGTCGTTGACCGAAAATGCACTATTGACCGCGCATCACAAGGGCATGCTGAAAAACGGCATGATCCAGTTCAGGCTGATATCCGAGTTTGCGCGCAAGTGCATCGATAATTTCAACGTCAAGTGCGGTGGTGAGGAACATGCCGCCAACTCGCTGTCGGGCGGCAACCTGCAAAAGTTCATCATGGGGCGTGAAATCCTGTTGGCGCCGCGCATGCTGGTGGTGGCGCAGCCGACCTGGGGCGTCGATGTCGGTGCCGCCGCGTTCATTCGCCAGGAGTTGATCGACCTGCGTAACGAGGGTACCGCGATCCTGGTGATCTCCGAGGAGCTCGAGGAGCTGTTCGAGATATCCGATCGCATCGCGGTGATTGCCAACGGCCGCCTGTCGCCGTCGAAAAAACTTGCCGATACCAACATCGACGAAATCGGCGTCTGGATGAGCGGCATGTGGGACCAGGCGCAGCCGGCGCCGGAGGCTACGACCAATGCTTAGGCTGGAACGCCGTCCCGAAGCCTCGCAGACGATGTCGTACGTCTCACCGCTGATTGCGATCGTTCTGATGCTGGTCGGCGGTCTGGTGTTGTTTGCGGCCCTGGGTAAAAACCCGCTGGAGGGCTTCAAGGTGTTTTTCGTCAACCCGATCAGCGATCTGTACGGGGTGTCGGAGCTGCTGCTGAAAGCGACGCCGCTGATGCTGTGCGCGGTCGGGCTCGCGATCGGCTTTCGCGCCAACGTCTGGAACATCGGCGCCGAGGGTCAGCTCATCGTCGGCGCGATCGCGGCCAGCGCGGTGGCCCTGCACTTCTACGGTTCGGAGGGCGGTGCGCACGTGCTGATCCTGATGGTGGTAGCCGGCTGTATCGGCGGCATGCTGTGGGCCGCGATCCCGGCATTTTTGAAGACTTATTTCAATACCAACGAAATCCTGGTTTCGCTGATGCTGGTTTACGTCGCCCAACTGCTGGTGTCGTGGCTGGTGCACGGGCCGATGATGGATCCGGATGGCTTCAACTTTCCGCAGTCGCGCCTGTTCGAAGATTCGGCACTGCTGCCGATCCTGCTCGAGGATACGCGCCTCAATATCGCCTTTACCTTCGCCCTCGGCGCGCTCGTGGTCGGCTATATCTTCATGTTCCGCAGCTTCGCCGGTTTCCAGATGCAGGTCGCGGGTTTCGCCGCAAATGCCGCGCGTTACGCCGGTTTCTCCGCCAAACGCATGGTCTGGATCGGGCTCATGAGCGGCGGCGCGATGGCCGGACTCGCCGGCATGTCCGAGGTCGCCGGGCCGATGGGGCAGATCACCGAGCACGTATCGAACAACTACGGTTTCGCCGCGATCATCGTCGCCTTCGTCGCGCGCCTGAACCCGGTCGGCATTTTCTTTGCCAGCCTGCTGATGGCGCTGCTCTACCTCGGCGGTGAGCAGGCGCAGCAATACCTCAACCTGCCGTCGTCAATCTCGAACGTATTCCAGGGCATGCTGCTGATGTTCCTGCTTGGCTCGGACGTGTTCATCAATTATCGCCTGCGCTGGAAGGAGGCCCGGGCCTGATGGATATCCTGACGTCGATTCTGTTCGCCACCATCGTCGCCGGCACGCCGCTGATCATCGTTGCGCTGGGTCAGCTGATCGCGGAGAAATCCGGCGTATTGAACCTGGGTGCCGAGGGTATGATGGCGATGGGCGCAATCGCCGGTTTCGCGGTTACGCTGCACAGCGGCAGCCCGTGGCTCGGCGTGCTCGCCGGTATGGCGGCCGGTGCGGTGATGTCTTTCATCTTTGCCATCGTCGTACTGACGCTGATGGGTAACCAGGTCGCCAGCGGGCTGGCGCTGTCAATTCTAGGCGTCGGCCTGTCGGCCTTCATCGGCAAACCCTACGAGGCCGAAATCCTGCAGACGGTGAGCGCGATCCGTATTCCGCTGCTGGCCGACATTCCGATCATCGGCGAAGCGCTGTTTAACCAGCAGGCACTGGTGTATTTTTCCTGGGCGCTGTTCGGCGGTATCGTCTGGTTCCTTTATCGCAGCCGGCCAGGCCTGGTGTTACGCGCGGTCGGCGAATCGCCGCATTCGGCGCATTCGATCGGTTACCCGGCTATCCGTATCCGTTACATGGCGACGATTTTCGGTGGCGCGATGGCCGGCATCGGCGGTTCCTTTCTGTCGGTGTTTTATACGCCGCTCTGGGTCGAGGGTATGGTTGCCGGGCGAGGCTGGATCGCGATCGCGCTGGTCGTGTTCGCTACCTGGCGACCGTTCCGCGTTCTGGTTGGCGCCTATTTGTTCGGCGGCGTCATGGTAGCGCAGCTGTTCGTGCAGGGCTCTGGCCTCGAGATCAATATTCCGTCGCAGTTTCTTTCGGCGCTACCCTATCTAGCGACCATCGTCGTGCTGGTCATCATTTCGCGCGATCAGAATACCGTGCGTCTTAACGCGCCGGTGTCGCTCGGACAGCCATTCAGGCCCGAGGCCTGAGCATGAACACAGTCAATACAAGCTTAAGCAGGCATTCATCCGGACCAGTTTATAAACAGGGGTTGCAAGACCCGTACTACCAACCGCAAGAGAAATCCCGGGAGGATTCGAAATGACGCTAACAAAGATAATTTCCAACCGCTGGCTGCTAATCGCATTTACCGCGATGGCCATGATGTTCGGCGGCGCCAGCCAGGCGGCCGATAATGTCGGCTTCGTCTACGTCAGCCCCATCGGCGACGCCGGCTGGACTTACCAGCATGATCTGGGCCGGTTGCAGCTGGAGAAGGAAACCGGGGTAACCACGAGTTACGTCGAGAACGTTGCCGAAGGCGCCGACGCCGAGCGCGTGATTCGCGAGATGGCCAAGCGCGGCGACAAGGTCGTCTTCGCCACCAGCTTCGGATACATGAACTACGCGCTCAAGGTTTCGAATACCTTTCGCAAGACCGCCTTCGTGCACGCCACCGGTTACAAGCTGGGCAAGAATATGGGCCTGGTCAACGCGCGTTTTTACGAGGGCCGTTACCTGACCGGCGTGATCGCCGGTGAGATGACAAAGTCGAACGTGCTCGGTTACGTCGCCGCTTTCCCGATTCCCGAGGTGTTACAGGGCATAAACGCCTTTATCAAGGGCGCGCGTAGCGTCAATCCGAAAGCCGAGCTGCGCGTGATCTGGGTCAACTCCTGGTATGACCCGGGCAAGGAGCGCGAGGCCTCTTTGACGCTGCTTTCACAAAACGCGGACGTGATTACCCATCATACCGATTCCACCGCGGTGGTGCAGGCAGCCGAGGAAAAGGGCAAGTACGCTTTTGGCTACCACTCGGACATGTCGAAGTACGGTCCCAACGCACATCTGACCGCGACCACCCACCACTGGGGCGACTACTACGTCAAGACGGTCAAGGAAGTGCAGGCCGGTAGCTGGAAGCCGACCAGCGTCTGGGGCGGTTACAAGGAAGGCATGATCAAGCTGGCACCGTTGAACAAGGCGATTCCGGCCGACCTGCAGGCGCGTATCCGTGAAATGGAAAAGCAGTTGACGGCCGGCACGCTGCATCCCTTTGCCGGTCCGGTGGTCGACCAGGGCGGTAAGACCATCGTTGCTGCCGGCCAGAATATGACCGACGACCAGCTCAACAAGATGAATTACTACCTGCAGGGAGTTGTCAGCAAGATTCCGAACTGACGCCCTACCGTCATTGCGAGGAGCGAAGCGCTGGCGCAATTCCCCGGGCCCCGCGTCATTGCGAGGCGCGAAGCGCCGAAGCAATCTTTTAAAGATTGCTTCGCTGCGCTCGCAATGACGGGGGGTAGAGACTGGTATCGCCGCGCCGTTGATGAGTGGTGACTCTGTCACGCTGACTTTAAACAACGAAATTGATTATGGAAGCCTATTTGCTCGACTGGTTAAACCTGCTGCTGCGCTGGTTGCACCTGATCGCCGGCGTGGCCTGGATCGGTGCGTCGTTCTACTTCGTCATGCTCGACAGTTCGCTGCAAAAGCCCGCGCGCAAGCAGGACGAGGAGCGCGGCGTCAGCGGCGAACTCTGGGCGGTACACGGCGGCGGCGTTTACCAGAGCCAGAAGTTTCTGCTCGGCCCGCTTGGCGAACCGCTGGCGGAAAAGCTGCACTGGTCGAAATGGGAAGCCTATACCACCTGGCTGTCGGGTATGGGTTTGCTGATCGTGGTTTACTGGTTCGGTGCCAAAACCTACCTTATCGATAGCCAGGTCATGGTGCTATCGCCGACCGCTGCGATCGCGATCAGTGCTGCCGTCATAGTCGGCGGCTGGGTCGTATACGATGGGCTCTGCCGCGCGCTGCGCGGCCGCGATTCGTTGCTGGCCGCGATCATCTTCGCTCTCGTATGTTTGACCGCCTGGGGGTTGTTCCAGCTGCTCAGTGCACGTGGCGCCTACCTGCACGTCGGCGCGATGATGGGCTCGATCATGGCGGCCAACGTGTTTTTCCACATCATTCCCGGGCAAAAACGGGTCGTTGCGCAGATGCGGGCGGGTGAAACCCCGGATGCCGAGCCCGGCATCGTCGGCAAGCAGCGTTCGGTGCACAACACTTACTTTACCCTGCCGGTGCTGTTCATCATGATCAGCAACCATTACCCGATGACCTACAGTCACGCTAACGGCTGGCTGGTGCTGATTTTCATCATGCTCGCCGGGGTATTGATCCGCCAGTTTTTTGTGCTGCGTCATAGCGGCAATGCAAGCCCGGCGCTGCCGGCCGTCGCCGTCGTTCTGCTGCTATCGATGGTCTGGTATCTTAGTCCGAAAAAAATCGATGGTGCTGACGGCGAGCAGGTCAGTGCGCAACAGGTAACGGAGATCGTCAATGCGCGCTGTGTAGCCTGTCATGCAAACCAGCCCACCCAGCCCGGATTCGCAGAGGCGCCGCTGGGCCTGGTGCTGGAAACACCTGAACAGATTGCGCAAAACGCCGAACGTATCGCGACCACGGTACAGTCGAGGTATATGCCTATCGGTAACCTGACCTCCATGACCGATCAGGAGCGCGCCGTTATTGCGACCTGGTACGCGCAGCAGCAATAGCCGTCCATGTCTGTTCTGCCTTCATCGCTGAATAACGGAAATTGCGATACCGCGATACGCGGCAGCTTTCTGCATTTCATCGCCGATCCGGATCGGCAGGGAGATGCCTGCGAGTATCTCGAAGACGGTTTGATGATTCTGAAGCAGGGGCGCGTTCAAATGCTGGCCGATGCGGCCGACTGGATCGATTCACTGCCCGATGGCTGCGCCCTTTATGATTACAGCGGCCGGCTGGTGATGCCCGGTTTCATCGATACTCACTGCCATTACCCGCAGACGGAAATGATCGCGAGTTTCGGGCTGCAGCTGCTCGACTGGTTGCAGCAGTATACTTTTCCGACCGAGCTCAAGTTCGCCGATCGTGCCTATGCGGATAAAATCGCCGAATTTTTCTGCCAGCAGATGCTTGCTAACGGCACCACTACGAGCGCGGTGTTCGCAAGCGTACACCCGCAGTCGGTGGATGCGATATTCCAGCAGGCCGAACGACGTGATCTGTGCCTGATCGCGGGCAAGGTCATGATGGATCGAAATGCGCCACCGGAATTGCGCGACAGCGCCGAATCGGGCTACCGAGACAGTTCCGAATTGATTCGGCGCTGGCATCTGCAGGGGCGCGGTTACTATGCGGTGACACCGCGTTTCGCGCCTTGCTCGAGCCCACAGCAGCTAGAGGTTTGCGGGCAGTTACTGGCGGAAAATCCCGATCTTTACCTGCAGTCGCACGTGGCCGAAAATCGCGACGAGGTTGCCTGGGTGGCGCAACTGTTTCCAGATAATCGCAGTTATCTCGACGTTTACGATACCTATGGCCTGCTCGGACCCCGTTCGATTTATGGCCACTGCATTCATCTCGATGAACCGGATCGTGAGCGCATGGCGGAATCTGGCGCCGCCATCGCGTTTTGTCCGACATCGAACCTGTTCCTCGGCAGCGGCCTGTTCGACCTCGATGAGGCGCTGGCACGAAATATCCGCGTGGGTCTCGCAACCGACGTCGGTGCCGGCACCAGTTTCAGTTTGCTGCAGACGATGGCCGAAGCCTACAAGGTCTGCCAGCTCGCGGGCCAGTCGTTAACACCGCTGAAGGCGTTTTACCTCGCCACCCTGGGGGGTGCGCAAGCGCTTTATCTCGATCACCGCATCGGCAATTTCACGGTCGGCAAGGAGGCCGATTTTGTCGTCCTCGATCTGGCGCCGACCGAGCTGATGCAGTGCCGCATGGAAAACGCGACGACGCTGGAAGAACGTCTGTTTGCGTTGATGATGCTGGGTGACGACCGCTGTATCCAGGCCACCCATGTCATGGGCCGGCGCCAGTACTCGAGGTCGACGGCATGAAGCACGCTGGAGGTTTCACCCGCAATCAATCCTGTTCGAGAGCCGCGGCATGGCGTTGATACTGGTCGACAATGCCGAGGTGCTGGTAACGATGGACGACGCAGGCCGCGAGATCAAAAATGGCGCTATCGTCATTCGCGACAACGTGATTCACATGCTGGGCAGCGGTGAAGAACTGCGTGCCGTGCTGGACGCCGACGGCCTGACTGTCGATCGCGAGATCGATGCCAGCGGCTGTGTGGTTATACCGGGACTGGTGAATTGCCACCATCACCTGTATCAGACCCTGACGCGTGGCATTGGCACCGCCGAGGGCAAGTCGTTGTTCGACTGGCTGCAAACCTTATACCCGATCTGGGGAGAGATGGATGCCGATGCGGTTTATGTCAGCGCCAAACTCGGGCTGGCGGAATTATTGCTGTCGGGCGCAACTACGGTGGCGGATCATCTCTACCTGTTTCCCAACGATGCCAGGCTGGATGACGAGATTCGCGCCGCGCGTGAACTCGGTGTACGTTTTCATCCGACGCGCGGAAGCATGAGCCTGGGCCAGAGTCAGGGCGGATTGCCACCGGACGAATTATGCGAGGACGAGGCCGTAATTCTCGAGGATTGCGTGCGCGTGATCGAAGCGTTTCACGATCCCGGGCCGTTTTCGATGTTGCGTATCGGACTTGCGCCGTGCTCGCCGTTCAGCGTCACCGCCGAGCTGATGCGCAAGACCGCCGAGCTCGCGCGCGCCTACCCGCAGGTCAAACTGCACACGCATCTGGCCGAAACCCTCGATGAAAACCGTTTTTGTGAAAAGCAGTTCGGCATGCGCCCGATACCTTATGTCGAAAGCCTGGGCTGGATTGGCGACGATGTCTGGTTTGCACACATGGTTCATCCCGATACGCAGGAAATCGACAGGCTCGCTGCCAGTAATAGCGGCGTTTGCCATTGCCCGAGCAGCAATATGATCCTCGCCTCCGGCATTGCCCCGGTACGCGCGATGCGCGATGCCGGCGTGCGTATCGGCATCGGCGTCGACGGTTCGTCCAGTAACGATGGCAATCACCTGCTCGGTGAAGCCCGCCAGTCGATGCTGCTGCAACGCGTCGGCTGGCCCGGCTTCGAATCCAGCGCGGATCGTTTCTCGGCGCGCGAGGCGCTGGAGCTTGCGACCCGGGGAGGCGCCGCCGCCCTCGGACGCGACGATATCGGCAGCCTCGAAACGGGCAAGGCAGCCGATCTGGTCGCCTTCCGCATCGACGACCTCCAGCACGCGGGCGCTGGCGCCGATCCGGTTGCGGCGCTGCTGACCTGCGCGCCGACCGGCGCCTGGCTTTCGATCATCAATGGAGCAACCATCATCGAAAACGGGGAGATTATCGGCCTCGATCTCGATACCCTGGCGCAACAACACAACCAACAGGCGCGGCGCTTACTGAAAAATGCTGCGGCCAAAGGAAACTACCATGACTGAACAGATTCCCGAATTTATCAACCAGTGGATCAATCTCGCGCAGCCGCGGCTCGGCGCCGAGATCGTATCCTGTAGCGACGATTTTTTCGCCGAGTGCAGCCGCATGCTCCAACCGGAGGCGCCGGTTTTCGTCGACGGCAAATTCGACGATCACGGCAAGTGGATGGACGGCTGGGAAACGCGCCGCCGCCGCAGCGGCGGTTACGACCACGCCGTCGTCAAACTGGGTCTGGCCGGTGAAATCAAGGGCATCGACATCGACACAACGCATTTCACCGGCAATTATCCGCCGGCGGCATCGCTCGAGGCTTGCCACAGCGAGGCCGCGCCCGACGATTCGACTCAGTGGATCACGCTGATCGAGTCGACCAGTCTGCGCGGCGACAGCCATCATTATTTCGAGATCGATAATCCCGCCTGTTTCACCCATGTGCGCCTCAATATTTACCCGGACGGCGGGATTGCCCGCCTGCGCGTTCATGGACGCGTGGTCAGCGATGCCGCAACCCTCGACAGCTCGGGATTTTACAATCTCGCCGCGGTCGAACTCGGCGCACGCGCGATTGCCTGGAATGATGCACATTTCGGTGTTGCGGCCAATTTGCTCAACCCGGGTCGCGGCGTCAACATGGGAGACGGCTGGGAAACCCGCCGCCGGCGAGAACCCGGCAACGACTGGTGTATCATTGAACTGGGTCAGATCGGTGAAATCGAGGAAGCACTGATCGATACCGCGCATTTCAAGGGCAACTACCCCGACCGCTGTTCGCTGCAGGCGGCGCTGGTCGAGGCCGGCACGATTGATTCGATTATTACGCAAAGCCAGTTCTGGCCAGAGCTGTTGCAGCCGCAAAAGCTGGAAATGGACCGCGAACATGGTTTTCGTGACGAGATTCAACGCCTGGGGGCGGTCAGTCACGTGCGCATCAATATTTTCCCCGATGGTGGTCTTAGTCGCGTTCGGCTGCTGGGAAAAATTCATGCCTGATCGACTGCAGATAAAACCGTTGGGGCGCCAGGCTTTTGCCCCGTTTGGCGATGTAATCGAATTCGACGGTAACGATTGTTATCCGATTAATAACGGCATGGCCGACCGTTATCATGCGCTGGCCAGGGTCGAACTCGGTGGTGACGATGCCGGCGCCGTGATCAGCCTCGTGAACAGCCGAAAGTTCGATCTGCCGCGCCGCGTCGACCACATGGAGTATCATCCATACGGCAGCCAGGCCTTTATCCCGCTCGATAACAGTCCGTTCATCATCGTCGTCGCCGCAGCCGGGCCGGCCCCCGATAAGCTGCAAGCCTTCGTCACCAATGGTCAGCAGGGCATCAATTACCACGCGGGCACCTGGCATCACGTATTACTGACGCCTTACGCTGAAATGCGTTTCGTCTGTGTCGACCGCGATTCCCCCGACGACAATTGCATTGATTTTCACATCCCTGAATCCGACCAGCCCCTGCTAGAGCTCCCCTGATTTTATGTTCGTTTTTCACTCCAGTCGTTTAGGTTTTCCCACCTGATCAATCGCGAGAGGCTTCACCGGTTGCCGTTGGGACCATTTAACGAATCTTAAAACTCTTGACCGTTTACTGGTCGAAGAAATGTCTATATGCCAGAATTGCAGTCCTGGAATTTGGGTGGGGGATAGCGTGGAAAAGGTATTTATCACGGCGCAGGGATTGCTGGAGGATTCGTTTCGGCTGGCGCACATGATTTATGAGGATGGATTCTATCCGGAGTTTATCGTCGGTATCTGGCGTGGCGGTACGCCGGTCGGCATCGCGGTGCAGGAGTATTTCGAGTTCAAGAATGTCGAAACCGATCATATTTCGGTGCGCACCTCGTCGTACTACGGCATTAACAAGCAGTCGAAGAAAATCCGGGTGCACGGGCTGCACTACCTGATCGAGAACGCTAACGCCAGTGACCGCTTGTTAATCGTCGACGACGTGTTCGACTCGGGGCGCAGCGTGGATGCCCTGATCAAGGCTATCAAAAAGCAATCGCGGTTGAATACGCCTGCGGATGTGCGAGTCGCCTGCCCCTGGTACAAGCCGTCGAAAAATAGTGTCAAATTCGAACCGGATTATTATCTGCATGAAAGCGAGGACTGGCTGGTATTTCCGCACGAGTTGGCCGGCCTCGAGGTTGGTGAAATAAGGACGGGCAAGAAGGATCTGGGGAATATTCTTGATTTATTCGATTAGTCAGTTTTCCTGTAACAATTCCTGCCCGAAAAAGATTAATAATCTGCACTATTAGTTTATTTGCTTATTCTCGGACTCGGTATCCTCTGGGCCTGTAGTGAATTCGATATGCTGAGCCCGCTCAGCGATTCGCGATCAGTCTGGTTATCGGGGGATTGTTAGTAATGTCTCTTTATTTTTTGTTGCGGCAAAAAAGCCAAACAGGAACACCAATAGGCGACCACCAATAGGGGACAGACCACGTTTTCCGCTTAGCGGAAAACGTGGTCTGTCCCCTATTTTTTGTCCCCTATTTTTACCTATTTCCCCGCCCGATTAACCTCTTTGCTCTATCGGGACGTACTCGAGATTTTCCGGACCGGTGTAGTTGGCAGATGGGCGAATGATCTTGCCGTCGATGCGTTGTTCGACCACGTGCGCGCCCCATCCCGAGGTTCGGGATATGACGAACAGCGGGGTGAACATATCGGTCGGCACACCCATCTGGTTGTAGGACACCGCCGAAAACCAGTCCAGGTTCGGGAACATGTTCTTCAGCTCCCACATGACCGACTCGAGGCGCTCGGCAACGTCGTACATCAGCATGTTGCCGTTCTCCTCTGACAGGCTTTTGGCGACCCGTTTGATGACCTCGTTACGCGGATCGCTGACGGTATAAACCGGGTGGCCGAAGCCGATAACGATTTCCTTGTTGGCGACGCGCTCGCGAATGTCGGCTTCGGCCTCATCCGCCGAGCCGTAGCGTGACTGGATTTCAAAGGCAGCCTCGTTGGCGCCGCCGTGCTTGGGCCCGCGTAACGCACCGATGGCGGCGGTGATGCAGGAGTACAGATCGGAACCGGTGCCGGCGACGACGCGGCCGGTAAAGGTCGAAGCGTTGAACTCGTGTTCGGCGTAGAGAATCAGCGATACGTGCATCGCCTTGACCCAGGATTCGCGCGGCGGCTCACCATGCAGCAGGTGCAGAAAATGCCCGCCGATGGAGTCATCGTCGGTGACCAGCTCGATACGTTTGCCGGTGTGACTGTAGTGATACCAGTAAACCAGCATCGAGCCGAAGCAGGCCATCAGACGGTCGATGATGTCGCGGGCGTCGTCGATATTGTGATCGGCGGCTTCCGGCATTTTACAACCCAGTGCCGAACAGGCGGTGCGCATGACGTCCATCGGGTGCGTGCTCGCCGGCAGTTGCTCCAGCACGGTTTTTACCGCCGGCGGAATATCGCGCATCGTCTTGAGCTTGGCCTTGTAGGCATCGAGTTCGGCCCGGGTCGGCAGCTTTTCGTGTACGATCAGGTACGCGATCTCCTCGAATTCGCATTGCTCGGCGACGTCGAGAATGTCGTAACCGCGGTAGTGCAGATCATTACCGGTCCTGCCGACGGTGCAGATCGCCGTATTGCCGGCCGCGGTGCCGGACAGCGCGACCGATTTCTTGGGTTTGAATCCGGGTGTGTCAGTCATGATTTGTCCTCGCTGAATAGTTTGTCCAGTTTTTGCTCGTAGTCGTGATAATCGAGAAAATCGTATAACTCCATGCGGGTTTGCATACTGTCGACGACGTTTTGCTGAGTGCCATCTTTTAAAATGTGCTGGTAGACGTTAAGTGCAGCCAGACTGGCGGCGCGGAAAGCCGATAGCGGGTACAGCGCAAGCTTGACCCCGACCGAGGCCAGTTCTTCGGTGGTAAATAGGGGCGTGGCGCCGAATTCGGTGATATTGGCCAGCACCGGAACCTGCACGGCGTCAACGAAGCGCTGGTATTGCTCGAGCTCGATCATCGCTTCCGGAAAAATCATATCGGCACCGGCTGCGACGCAGGCCTGCGCGCGTTCGATTGCAGCCTCCATGCCCTCTACCGCGAGCGCATCGGTACGTGCCATGATGACGAAGTTGTCATCGCTGCGCGCATCCACCGCGGCCTTGATCCGGTCGACCATCTCGTCGCTCGATACGATCGCCTTGTTCGGGCGATGCCCGCAGCGCTTTTGCATGACCTGATCCTCGATATGCACACCGGCGACATCGGCGCGAATCATTTCGCGGATGCAGCGTGCAATATTGAAGGCGCCGCCCCAGCCGACGTCGACGTCGACCAGCAGCGGCAGGTCGGAAGCATCGGTAATGCGGCGTGCATCCTCGAGCACATCGGCCAGCGTACTGATGCCCAGATCGGGCGTCCCCAGCGAGCAGGCAGCGACGCCGCCGCCCGACAGGTAGATCGCCTTGTGACCGCATTTCTGCGCCATGATCGCGCTGTAGGCGTTGACCGCGCCGACTACCTGCAGCGGATTGTTATCGGCGACGGCCTGACGCAGTTTCTGCCCCGGTGTCTGTGTGTCAGTCATCTTGATCCTCGAGTATTTTCTTGACAATGTTCCAGGCGCCGCTGATATGGCGGCGCATCAGTATCTCGGCCAGTTCTTCGTCCCGCTGCGCGATTGCGGCTGCGATCTGGCGGTGCTGTTCCAGCGCGGTTCTCGCGCGTGACGGGAAGCGTCCCGACTGGTGTCGGCACATACGTATCAATTGATACAGTTCGCCGTTCAGGTTTTCCAGAATCCACTGGTTCTGGCTCGCCATCGCGATGCGAAAATGAAAATCGATGTCTCCCTCGCGCTGGAAATAAGCCTTGCCCTCGGTTTGGTCGATCGCCGCCTCATGCTGATCGAGTAAGGCGGATAAGGATTCGATCTCGTCTTGCGGCATCAGGCGCGCGGCCAGCCGCGCAGCCATGCCTTCGAGCGATTCCCGCGCAACGTAGATGTCCTGCATCATCTTGCTGTCGAGCGTGATCACGCGCGAGCCGGCATGCGGAATCCTCACGATCAGCTTTATCTGCTCGAGCCGATGTATGGCTTCACGCAGCGGTCCGCGGCTGATACCGTACTTCAGCGCAAGATCCGATTCGACAATCTTTGTGCCCTGGCGGAGTTCGCCGTTGATAATATCGGCCTTGATGCTTTCAAACGTACGGCTCGCCAGTGTCGGCGATTCGAGCGTGCCTTCGGAATTGGTAGTTGAAAGCAAATCAGGCATAAATTGTCAACAATTCTTTCGTGTTTTTATCAAATTTGGCCGAAATATGCATATCAAAGCCAATATTGTCAACAATATTCAAAGACTGGAATTTTTCCGTGCAGCCTGATATCCGCGCAAAGCCAGTATTGATGCGGGATAAGATAATTAATTTTCAGGATAAAGATATTTAATAGTAGTGAAGACTGTTAGCGGCTTTATTCAATAATCGGTATATTTAGCGTTCGCCTTAGGCAACCAGCCATTCCGGGGGAGGGCTGGTGACTGTTAACAATATAACTACACCAGTTAACAGGCCGTACGCAGACACTTTGAGGAATACCTATGAGCAACGAAGAAACCGTAACGATTACCGATAACAGCACCGGGAAACAGGTAACTTTGCCCCTGTACAAGCCTACAGCCGGTCCCAAGGTGATCGACATAGGAAGCCTGTACAAGGAGTTGGGCTACTTTACCTACGACCCTGGATTCATGTCGACCGCGAGCTGCTCCAGCGCAATTACTTTTCTCGATGGCGGCAAGGGTGTGTTGCAATACCGCGGCTATCCGATCGAACAGCTCGCCGAGCAAAGCTCCTACCTCGAGGTTTGTTACCTGCTGTTGAACAATCGATTGCCGAACAGCAATGAACTCGACCAGTTTACCAACACCATTACGCGGCACACGATGCTGCACGAGGCGATGATCCGTTTTTACAGCGGATTCCGTCGCGATGCGCACCCGATGGCGATCATGGTCGGCTGCGTCGGCGCATTGTCGGCTTTTTACCATGACCACATGGATATCCATAACGAAGAGCATCGCATGATTACGGCCTATCGCCTGGTGGCAAAGATGCCGACCATTGCTGCACTGAGTTACCGCCACGCCAACGGCAAGCCGTTCGTCTATCCGCGCAACAGCCTGAGCTATACCGAAAACTTCCTGCACATGATGTTCTCGATGCCGACCGAGGAATACGTACCCGATCCGTTGCTGGCCAAGGCGCTCGATCTGATCATGATCCTGCACGCCGATCACGAGCAGAACGCGTCGACTTCGACCGTGCGCCTGGCCGGCTCGTCGGATGCCAATCCATTCGCAGCGGTCGCTTCAGGTATCGCCGCGCTGTGGGGTCCGGCGCATGGCGGTGCCAACGAGGCGGTGATTCGAATGCTGATCGATATCAACCAGTCGGGCAAACCGCTGCAGGCCTTCGTCGACCGCGCCAAGGACAAGAACGATCCGTTCCGGTTGATGGGTTTCGGCCACCGCGTGTACAAGAATTACGACCCACGCGCCAAGCTGGTTCGCGAAGTTTGCCACAAGCTGCTCAAGGACATGGAGGCCACCGGGGAACAGCAAAAGCTGCTCGAAACCGCGATGGCTCTGGAAAAAGTGGCGCTCGAGGATGATTACTTCGTCGAGCGTAACCTGTACCCGAACGTCGATTTTTATTCTGGCATCATCTTTCTGGCGATGGGCATCCCGATGAACATGTTTACCGTCATTTTCGCGATGGCACGAACCATTGGCTGGATCACCCAGTGGATCGAAATGATGTCGGATTCCGAGTTGAAAATCGGGCGCCCGCGTCAGCTTTACAACGGCGCAATCGATCTCGATTACGTGCCGATCGACAAGCGCTAGGCGCGATTTGCCCTGGATATACCATTTAATAGTCATTGCGAGGAACGAAGTAACGAAGCAATCTCCAGGCTTTTGAGCGCTAAAGGATTGCTTCGCTGCGTTCGCAATGACAACAAAAAATGACGAAACACGAGAAAAGCGAAATGTTACAGGCCTATCGAGAACATATCGACGAGCGCGCCAAAGAGGGTGTGCCGCCCAAGCCGCTGGATGCACAGCAAACCGCCGACCTGGTAGAGTTGATCAAGAATCCGCCCGCCGGTGAAGAGAACTTTCTGCTGGAATTGCTGACACAGCATGTGCCTGCAGGCGTCGACGAGGCTGCCTACGTCAAGGCGGGATTCCTCGCCGCGGTTGCGCGCGGCGAGGTGACTACCGCGTTGATCGACCGCGTCAGGGCGGTCGAAATTCTCGGCACCATGCTCGGCGGTTACAACATCGAACCGCTGCTCGCCAGCCTCGATGACGACGAGACGGCAGCGGCCGCGGTCGCCGCGCTGTCGCAGACGCTGCTGGTGTTCGACGCCTTTCACGACGTCGTCGAAAAATACCAGGCCGGCAATGCTCATGCGCAGCAGGTGCTCGAATCCTGGGCTAACGCCGAGTGGTTTACCGGTAAGCCCGAGCTTGCAGAAAAAATCACGGTTACCGTGTTCAAGGTGCCGGGCGAAACCAATACCGACGATTTGTCACCGGCGCAGGACGCCTGGTCGCGGCCGGATATTCCGCTGCACGCCAACGCGATGCTGAAGAATCCGCGCGAAGGCCTGAGCGACAGGCCACTGGAAAAAATCGCCGAGCTCAAGCAACTGGGTCACCCGGTGGCTTATGTCGGCGATGTCGTCGGCACCGGCTCGTCGCGCAAGTCGGCGACCAACTCGGTCCTGTGGCACATGGGTAATGATATTCCCTGTATCCCGAACAAGCGCTACGGCGGTTACTGCTTCGGCGGCAAGATCGCACCGATATTCTTCAATACGATGGAAGATGCCGGCGCATTGCCGATCGAGATGGACGTGTCGCAGATGAACATGGGTGATGTTATCGACGTTTACCCCTATGAAGGCAGGGTTACGCGCCATGACAGTGATGAAGTCATCGCCAGCTTCGAGCTTAGTACCAACGTGTTGAAGGACGAGGTTCGGGCCGGTGGTCGCATCCCGTTGATCATCGGCCGCGGCCTGACCGAACGCGCGCGCAAGGCACTGGATCTGGGCGAGACCGATTTGTTCGAAAAACCGCAGGCGGCGGTGGACAGTGGCAAGGGTTACACCCTGGCGCAGAAAATGGTCGGTAAGGCTTGCGGCCTGCCGGGCGTGCGCCCGGGCATGTACTGCGAGCCGAAGATGACCACGGTCGGATCACAGGATACCACCGGTCCGATGACGCGCGACGAACTCAAGGATCTGGCCTGTCTCGGCTTTTCCGCCGACCTCGTGATGCAGTCGTTTTGCCATACCGCGCCCTACCCGAAACCGGTCGACGTGGTTACACATCACACCCTGCCCGACTTCATGCAAAATCGCGGCGGCATCTCGCTGCGTCCCGGTGATGGCGTAATTCACTCGTGGATGAACCGCATGCTGCTGCCCGATACGGTCGGTACCGGCGGTGATTCGCACACCCGTTTCCCGATCGGCATTTCCTTCCCGGCCGGTTCCGGCCTGGTCGCGTTCGCCGCGGCCACAGGTGTTATGCCGCTGGACATGCCGGAGTCGGTGCTGGTGCGTTTCAAGGGCGAGATGCAGCCGGGCATTACGCTGCGCGATCTGGTCAACGCGATTCCCT
>CP070646.1:1606833-1622565 GCA_020354435.1 Gammaproteobacteria bacterium | reverse complement strand
GTTGACGTAAACGCTGCCGAATCGCTGAATAGCACCCTGGGTGAGCACTTCGGTAGATCCGATAGCCGCATCTTCGTCGCTGCTACCGCCGCCACCACCACCGCCACAGGCTACGAGCGTGGCGATAGCTGCTGTCGTTATCAGGCCTTTGAAGGCCCTGGGCTTTATGGAATTGGTGTTCATGTTAGGACCTCCACGAGGCGTATAAATATTTAAACAGGGTTGAAAATAGATTTCATAATTTGGGAATATAATCCCAAAAAAAAATTTTGTCAACTTTTTCCGATACTCATTTGATCTCGCCGAGAGAGGGTTTCGGTGCGCAGGCACGGCGGATGAAATCGACATTGTTGGCTCGACACCGGCGTATGGAACGCTGCATAACGAAACATCAGGACATGGGCGAATGCCGGTGTTTTAGTGGATTGATGCCCGCGTGACCGTGTTGCGTGAAGGTAGTGGAATGAATCTCCGCGCCGATCGACGGATCCCGAATTGAATTTGAGTGGCTACCAGCGGAGATTGCCGGGTTGCATGTCGGCGCGCGCGAGCCTGATCGGGAATTTTGCGCGAATGGCGGCGTCGGTTTGCGCATCGATGTATTCGGGATAATGAGTCGACAATACCTGTTTTACGCTATCGCGTGCGCGTTGCATGATGTCGAGGCTGCCTTCCTCTTCCCAGGCGCCGGGTGCGGTGCGGTCGGCCAGCTCCGGGTAAAGGTAATCGGTTTCCATCAACTCCAGCGTTTGCGCCTGGCCCAGGTAGTGCCCGGGCCCCAGTGCAACCTCGCGCATCACGTCCAGCGACAGGGTTTCGTCGTTGACTTCGATGCCGGCGACCACGCGCTGCGCCATGCCGAGCATGTCGTTGTCGATCATTAGCGCCTCGAAACTGCAGCCCATCAGGCTGCCGAGCATGCCGGCCGACTCGAGGATGCGGTTGGCGCCGGCGAGCCCGGCGGTGACAGCGGAAATGCCTTTTTCGAAGCCCGCCTGTGCGTCAGGCAGCTTGGAGTCGGTCATGCTCGCGGCGACGCTGGTGGGCAGATCGTAAAACCGGCCCAGTTGCGCGCAGGCCGACATCGCCAGCGCTTCTTCGCCGCTGCCGCCACTGAACGAGCCCGTGCGCAGATCCGAAATGAACGGCCAGATGGCGAACGTCATCGGGCAGCCCGGTTGGATGATGTTGGTGATCGCAAGACAGGCGAGGCCTTCCGCGGCTACCTGCGCCAGCGTACCTGCCATCGCCGCAGGCGCGGTGGCACCGGCCTGCGGCGCGATGGCAATATCGTTGACCAGGCCGAGTTTGCTGGTTTCGACCAGCAGGTCGAGGTTGTCTTCGCCGAAACGAAGTGGCGATACGATCGGGCAGCCACCGAACGACAGAAACGGTTTTTCCATGAAGCGACCTTCACCGCCCAGCACCATGTCGAACATTTCGATCGCCGGGCGCACGTTTCGCGCATCGATAAAAGCCATTTCGCATGGCTTTTGTGTTGCCGCGCAAAGCGCGTAGGCGACGTTCAAGTCGTGCTCGCGTGCATCGGTCAACTCGGTCGGAATGACCATCTGGCCGAACTGGTGGATGTGATCGAGGCGTCCGACCAGGCGGCCGAGGTCGTATAAATCGATCAGCGTCGACGGACGAAAATTGCGTTCGTCGGCCTGGTAAATGGTAACCGCCTCGCCGCTGGTGGAGTAACTGACATGGTAACCGCCGACCTGCAGATCGGCATATTCGGGGCTGCGGCTGTAAATCGTGTATTCGCGCGCCGCCCCTGCGATGACGTCCTCGATCAGCGACTTCGGGAAGCATAGGCGCTCGTTATCGTCGATCCAGCAACCGGCGTTGGTGGCGTATTCGATGACCTCGGGTGTCGGTTCGCCGATGCCGATGGTCTCGAGCACCTCGAGCGCGGTGTGGTGAATCTTTTCGAGATCGCTGTGCTTGAGGGGTTTATAGGCGCCACCGATCAGGCCGGCGTGTACCGGGCGTTTATTGACCGCATCCCTGCGCATCTTCAGGCGTGCATCGCGTGCGCTGCCGCGGCGTCTTCTGCTGGTCATGGCACTCGAATCCATATAAAAATGAATGCATATTCAAAATTTGTGGACAGGGTAATCCGCCCCGGTTATGCTGTCAAGAATTTTGAATAAGTATTCAAATTCAGGGTTGAACCGTATGAAACCAGCTCCGCGGCCGCAAGGCAGGGAAGCGATCAAGGCCTGGCACCGGCAAAAAATTATCGACGCTACGATCGACGTGATAACCACTCACGGTATCGCCGGCACCACAGTCGCCAGGGTGGTCGACCTGGCCGAGGTTTCGATGGGTCTGGTCAACGTGCATTTTCGCAGCAAGCAGGCGCTGTTGTCCGAGGTGCTGCAGCAGATGGCCGATCGATACAGGACGCACTGGCGCAGCCGTCTTGACGCGGCTCCATCCGAACCGGGCGCGAGGTTGATGGCGTTGCTGCTGGCCGATCTGGATCCCGAGGTTCTCAA
Source organism: Gammaproteobacteria bacterium (assembly GCA_020354435.1). GTDB lineage: Bacteria > Pseudomonadota > Gammaproteobacteria. The sequence continues at coordinate 1,620,058 of CP070646.1, read as the reverse complement.
CCTGAAAACCCTTGGCGTCTGGTTCGCGTTTCGCGCCCAGGTCAGGGCAAAGCCCGAGTACCTCGAGCTGGCAGGCATGCGGGAACGCGAGCAGATGCGGGAAACGATCGAATTGCTCAGTGCCATCAATCGCGCTACCGGCAAGCGGCATGACCCCGCAACGCTGGCGCGATTGTTGGCGTGGACCATCGAAGGCCTTTGGGCCGAGTACTATCTCTATCCCGGGGATTTCGATCGCGATCGTGCAATCGCCTCGATCGATCTTCTGCTGGATTCAGTTTATCCTGGCTACTACGAACCGTTGTAAATTCATGCGCGGTACCCGGGCCGGGTAAATCTACCGGTTTACTCGGCAGTACAAAAATCACCGGGCCCGCCCGAATCCCGCGAAATGTTCCAGCAAAACCTTAAATTATTAAGCAAATAATCGTTTATAGGATTCGGGCGGGCGGCTCGAGTGCATGGCGCAATTAGACAATCGGCAGTCGCGCGCGAAGCTCTCCTGTGACGGGTCTGTGATAACATCCGTCGGCTCGGTGGGGTTTTGTGGAACCGCGCGAATCAAATGTAACCGGGTGTTCGTGCAACGGTTTCGACAAGTCCAATCGCTTGATTCCGGGTGAATTGTCGATAGAATACGCGGCCTCCGAATCGCGGCCGGATAGCGGTTTACGGCTCAAATGGGGACAGGATTTCATCGGCAACCGGGCGGTCGAAAATGACGCCGGGTCTGGTGTGAGCCGGGTCAGATGAAAAGGGTACCGAGTGGGAAGTCTGGATACTCGGAGAATTTTTAAAAGCGACGGTGATCGGGTAAATGTCCCGCGATCTCCAGAACATGATGTTGAGAGCGTAATGAAAGTACTGGTATGTGTGAAACGCGTGCTCGACCCGCAGGTCAAGGCGCGCGTCAAGGCGGACGGTTCGGGCGTCGATCTGGCAAATGCCAAGATGACGATGAATCCATTTTGTGAGAACGCCCTCGAAGAAGCGCTGCGTTTGCGTGAGGCCGGCATCGCCGAGGAAATCATCGTTGTTTCTGTGGGTGGCGGCAAGACCGAGGAAACCCTGCGTCATGGCCTCGCCATGGGTGCCGACCGCGCGATCCAGGTGGTGACCGAGGACAGCCTCGAGCCGCTGGCGATCGCCAAGGTGCTGAAGCAGGTCGCCGAGCAGGAAGCTGCCGGCCTGGTCATCTGTGGCAAGCAGGCGATCGACGACGACTCCAACCAGACCACGCAGATGCTGTCCGCGCTGCTCGGCTGGTCGCAGGCAACCTTCGCCTCGGAAATCAAGATCGATGGCGAACAGGCAACCGTGACCCGCGAGGTGGATGCCGGTCTCGAAACGATCCAGGTCAAGATGCCGGCGGTCATGAGTGCCGATTTGCGCTTGAACGAACCCCGCTACGTCAAGCTGCCTGACGTCATGAAAGCCAAGCGCAAGCCGATGGACAAGATCGAACTCGACAGCCTGGGCCTCGATACTGCCAATCGCCTGACCACGTTGCAGGTCGAGGAGCCCGAAGGCCGCGCCGCCGGCATTATCGTCAACAGCGTAGCCGAGCTGGTGGAAAAGCTGCGCGCCGAAGCGAAGGTGATTTAGACATGAGCAACCTGGTAATCGTAGAACACGACAACAACGAAGTTGCCGCGGCAACTCTGCATGCGGTCACCGCGGCACAGCGCATCGGTGGCGACGTCGACCTGCTGGTGGCTGGCGAGAACTGTGGCGCGGTCGCCGAGGCTGCCGCCCGGATCGCGGGTGTCAGCAAGGTTAAAGTTGCCGACGATGCGAAATTCGGTCATCACCTGGCGGAAAACCTGGCAACGCTGATCGTGGAGCAGGCGCAAGGCTATAGCCATATTCTGGCCTCGGCCACGACCTTTGGTAAGAACGTCATGCCGCGCGCCGCCGCGCTGCTCGACGTCGCCCAGATTTCCGATATCGCCGAAGTGAAATCTCCGGATACTTTCGTGCGCCCGATTTACGCCGGCAACGCGCTCGCGACCGTGCAGTCTTCCGATGCGATCAAGGTGATTACCGTGCGTACGATCAAGTTCGAAGCCGCTGCCGCCGAAGGCGGCTCTGCCAGCGTCGAGCAAATTAGCGGCGGCGCAGATACCAGCCTGTCATCCTGGGTATCGCAGGCGGTTGCCGATACCGACCAGGTCGACCTGACCTCGGCCAAGATCGTCATTTCCGGCGGTCGCGGCATGCAGTCGGGTGACAACTTCTCGATGCTGCACTCGGTAGCCGACAAGCTCGGCGCCGCGGTCGGGGCATCGCGTGCAGCGGTCGATTCCGGTTTTGTGCCGAACGAGTTCCAGGTCGGCCAGACCGGCAAGGTCATCGCCCCCGACCTGTATATCGCGGTCGGCATCTCTGGTGCCATCCAGCACCTCGCTGGCATGAAGGAAAGCAAGGTCATCGTCGCGATCAACAACGACAGCGAAGCGCCGATTTTCCAGGTCGCCGACTATGGCCTGGTCGCTGACCTGTTCGAAGCGGTACCGGAACTCGACGCAGCGCTTTAGCGCAAGCCCTGCTGCGTGAACTATGAGAAACCCAGCGGAAGTATCCGCTGGGTTTTTTATTTGCCAGTCGTTGTAAAATTTGTTCTATCGTTTTCTTCTTCGAGCGGCTATGACGAGTGGCGGCAACAATAAAACAAGGCCTGTAACAATCGGGTACTCGATCGAGAAAACGACTAAAGCCAATATCGATCGGACTATCGTCCTCAGCGTTTCACGCCCTTGAATATAGTTTGCCATGTGCGGTGAATGTCGGTAGTAGAATTCTACAAACCACTTTCCGAACGGGTTGGTTAAGAGCTGCCGATCCCTGAATTCGCGTAACCTGGCTATCCGTGGAGCCAGGTACGAGCCATAGGCGACAGAAGAGATAACGCATTTCGCGGTGTAGTCGGAGTCGTCATTATCGTCTTCGTTGTAATAGGAGCCTGAGGCTGTATTTGGCAAAACGGGATCCAGCAGTGCCACATCGCTGACCTCGACTTCCCAGAAGGCAGCGAAGTCAAAATCGTCTGCTTCCTCCCAGGTGCTTCTGAATTCGATGGTCCGGGTCTGGCCTGGATCGAGAGTCACTGCAACCGGTCCATTGGGAAACAGCGTTACGCTCCCCAGGCCAACGCCGCGGACTTCGAAGCGCGTTACACGTATACTCGCATCGGAAGTCACCGGCCCGTTGTTAGCGATTTTTACCAGCAAATAGAAGCGCAGATCGACCTCCCACTGATCATAGTTCCAGTCGGAGTCGCCGCTTTCCCAGTCGAAACCAACAGACTCGATTTCCCAGTCGATGCAGGAGGTGCAAATAATGTTCGTGCTGACCTGGGCCTCGAGCGGTGTCTGGTCAAGCGGTGCGGTGACCTCCGCCCTGTTGACCGCGGCGAATACATCGGCAGGATTATTGATCAGGTTTTGATTTACCAGGGCCTGGATCTGCAGGCCAGCCGACCTGTCGCCGGCATTCGTGCCTAGCGTCGGCAGGGTCCAGATCCCGGTTATCGAATTGTAGGTCCCGCCGGGCGTTGGCGTGGCCTGCACGAACTGGACCTCGGCTGGCAGGGTATCGAGTACCGATACACCCGCGACATTCACCGTACCTTCGTTTACCACCTCGAGCGAGTATTCGATCAGGTCGCCTTCACGCGCCGTCTCGGGTCCGTCCTTGGTGAGGCTCAGGGTAGAGCCGGCGCTGCTGAGTGGAAAGCCAGGCAAGACCATAAGGCAGGCAGTAATGGCAGACCTGCATCTACGCCCGGGGCGGAATTCGGACGCGACGATCATGTGCACTATCGGTTTGATTAGCGCATTAAAGCGGGGCAACAAATGTCGGGTCCGAAAATGATTCATCTGCCAGAGAAAACTAGGATATCAATCCATTCGTCCTGTAGGCGCAGGGTTTTGATTACATCAGAACCTTCTAACAGCGCAATTGATGTGTATCAACACATTTCTATGACGAAAATGCCCTTGAAAATTGAGGATTCGGCTGTCTGTTATGGAATCGTCAGGCGGCTGGAATCTCGATGCCAGCGACCGATGAACCGGAAAATCCTCGATTCTTTCAATGAGACCCGGCTGGGTCAGGCCTGCAGTTATGGTTATACTGATTTCAGGCGTAAGTAAATCGAAGTTTAATAATTGACAATAACGGAGGGTGTAAAAATGTCAGATATCTCGGTAATCGGTCTTGGCGTGATGGGAAGTGCGCTGGCGAACACTTTATTGCAAAACGGTTATTCAGTTACAGTCTGGAACCGCAGTATTGAGAAAGCCGAACCGTTGGCCGCAAACGGTGCCACGGTGGCAGCTTCGGCAGCAGAAGCGATAACCGCCAGCCCGGCGACCATTATATGCATTGCCTCGCACGAACAGACGATAGAGCTTTTGCGTGAATGCGCTTCGGCTATTGGCGGCAAAACCATAATTGAACTCAGCACCGGAGGTGCGACCGAGGCAGAAGCACTGGCCGCAATGTTAGCGGAAAGTAACGCCAGCTGGCTGCTCGGCATTATCAATGCTTACCCCACTGCAGTGGGTAATCCGGAAACTGTGCTCTCAATTGTCGGCGACGTCGAAGTCTGGAACAAATGGGAAAAAGCTATCAAGGTGCTGGGTGGCAGCTCGACGCATGTTGGCACTGAAGCAGGTATGCTGGCTGCTCTTTTTGCGGCGCTTTTTACGACCAGGCAAGGTTTTATGTTTGGCATGATTTATGGCGGCCTGGTTTGTAAAAAAGCAGGCATACCACTCGATACCTTCGTCAGCCAGGTTCCGGTTTCGCTCGGGGTGCTGCCCAGTTATTACCAGTATTTTGCCGATACTGTTCCGCAGAGACAATTTGATAACCCCCCGGCAACCATGACGACCTATGCCGCTGCGCTTGACGACGCACTCAGTACCTTCAAGGCAGCAGGTGCGCCTTGTGAATTACCCCAGCTCTTCAGCGATCTCGCACACCGCGGTGTAGACGCCGGGCTGGGTGACAAGGCCCTGACTGCGCTGGTTGACTCATTGGGAAGTGAATAGGTCTGAATCGTATGAATGGCGGTAGTAATGGAAGTTCGCTACCGGCTGCTCGATGAAGCGCGAGAATTGAACGCGAATGTCTACGGAGACGGAGGTTTATGACAAAGATTCGAACGACAGGTAAAGTCTTCGCCGTTCTATTAAGCCTGGCTCCGTTCCCTTTCGTCGGTGCCGCCGAGACCCCTGCTTATGTCGATGGAAGCAAACCATTCATTGAAATTAAGGACATAAAAAGGCAGGCAGAAACCTGGGCTGTTTGTGCGGCATCTTACGACATCATGGCAACCATAATGGAGGCCAGGGACCCGGCTCGATCCCGGCAGTTAGGAGATCTCGCGAATGGGGCTAAAGTGGCTGTCGGCATGACGCTCGCCATAAATGATCTCGATCCCGATATCTCCCCAGAAAAATTTGCAGCACTTTGGACTGAGTCGAATGTTGCCATGGCGGAGTGGCCCCAGGCGCAACTGACTTCGATACTGGCGGAGGCAGAGGCATCAGGCGCCGAAGGTGCGGAAGAATTTGGTAAGAAAATAAATGCCACCGTTGTAACCTGTATCAATAATCTGAAAGGTCAGAGGTGGTACATCGATACCTGGAAGGAACTGATCGATAGCGGCTTGCTCAAACTACCCGAGAATTCGCCCTGACAAGGACCCGAAGTTACCTTTAATTGCCGACTTTAGTAATTTCCCAGGTCGCGTTCCGGGATTAAATCCAGGTCAATTGGAATCTCGGTAATCTCTCTGTCAATCACTATATGCTGCTTCTCCAGTTCGCGGATCCGATTACGCAAAGCCTTTGTCAATGTGGTTAAACGCTGATTCTCGGTTAGTAATTTCTTGATTAGTTCGCGTTGTTCCACCGCAAGCGCTTGCAAATGCTCGTTTTGCGTGTCCATCGATGCTCTCCGGTTTGATTTAATAGTTATTCAGCAAATACTACCCAGAACACTGACCTTGTTCAATTCGGCTTGCCGATTTTCAGTCGTCAATAATACCCGGCAATTTGGCGAGACTTCACGGCAGCTGTCACAGAACTCTTTTCTTTAGCTCTTTTCCGGGCTTGAAGTAAGGAACATACTTGCCTGAAATATCAACCGGCTCGCCGGTTCGTGGATTTCTTCCGCTTCGAGGCGGGTGGTATTGCAGGTTAAAACTGCCAAATCCCCTGATTTCTATACGTTCGCCCGAAGACAGGCTTTCGCTCATTATGTTTATCAGGCATCTGACCGCCAGCTCGACATCCTTGGAGGCCAGAAATTTCTGGTTTTTGGACATAACCTTGACCAGGTCTGACCTGGTCATTGAGGGCATAAATCCTTTAGAAACAACTCGATTCATATGTCAAAGCTTGCAGTCCTGAATTTATTATCAGGTCAGCTTAGCTAAATCATTGAATTTACAGCGAGAAATCCATCACACTATATTCAGAACTCTGATTTCGATGAAACCGACATGCCGCGGGCCATCGCGGTTGTTTTCGGGAATACGCTGCATGCGTCGTCATTCCCGGCAAACCGCTTGCTCCATGCCCTGATGATCCGCCGACATCCTCAATTACCTACGAGGCAAATCCATTCTTCTTGCCATCGTTCAATCGATTCCAATGCGCCAGGCGCCCTCGCGGATTTGCCGTGAGTCGAATTCCATCCCGGTGAACAGATTGATGATGGTCATGTTGGTCGTCGTATGAGAGCTCGGCCGCCTGGTTACGAATTCACCCCTGCGAGCCAGCGCCAGCGGCAGCAATAACTGATCCGCCAGGTAGAAGCCGACGGGAACTTCTGTACGCAGATAGCTCAGCGTGTCGCCCACGACCGTTGCGGCCACCTTTTCCGCCGGCATGCCGCGTTGACCGCAACAGCTAAAAACTTCGGTCACGTGTTCGCTTTCGGTAAACACGGTGACCACGTTACCCGGCCCGGGAGAAGTATCGGCGATGCGGACGTTTACCAGATCGTCGCTTAATGCCAAGCCGTCGCTAACGACATCGCGCTCCCGCTGGGCAATGTGCTTCGGCAAATGGGCCAGCAGTATTTCCGCCCACTGCAGTTGCACATCGCCTCTTGCCATTAATTCCAGCGGCCGCAACCCATCTGCCGGCTGGATATCGAGATGCATGATGCCACCTCCTTTTGGAAAAAAGCCCGGGCGCTCCAGGGTCGCACGAATTCTCGGACCCAGGTGATTAAGCTGGGTGCAGAAAGCCTGGTCGAAGAAATCGAAAGTGGGGGCAAGTGGATTATGCGTACCACCGCGAATCGTTAGCCTGGAGGGTGCAGTTGCGAGCATCAGCGCCGGCAGGACTGTTTGTGCGACCAGCGTAGTGCTACCGGCAGTCCCGATATCAAATTCGTAATTCCCGGGAAAAACTCCTTGCGGCCTGAATCTTAACTGGCGTGAACCGATTTCCGCGCCTTCGACCCGGGCCTTCGAAATCGTGGCCGCAGCCCGCACCGCGGCCAGGTGCTGTGGGCGCAAGCCCGGTTTTTTTCTTTTTACCCGTATATTCCGGATTTCAATTGGCTTTCCCAGGCACATAGACAGGGCGAGCGAGGTGCGCAACACCTGCCCACCGCCTTCCCCGGTTTCTCCGTCGATGGTAAGCACTGATTCCCGTTTCCGCTCTCGAGATTAAACGACCGGCGCCTGCGGCAACCGGACCAGGGTATCGAAGCTATTCTGCATTCGCTTTTCACGCTGTGCTGGTCCGGCATGCACGATCCGCGATCCTGAGCAGGTCAGGCAGCCTGTGCCGGCCATGCATCGCCAGTATATTACGTTTAGCCGTTTCGAGTTCCACGCCGACACTTGTAACGAACAGGGGCCTGGTGCTTCGGCCCCTCAGGATTTCAGCGCAGGCAGGCGTTCCTTTGAAGCGCGATTTGGCGACCCCGATAACCGGCACCCGGCCTTGCAACTGGCGATGCAGATGCATCCCGAGCCCGGGCCGGGACGCCTCCCCGAGATAAACGTACCCATCGATAACTATCGTCTTCGGCGCAAGGTCGTGCGCATCGAGCAGGCGCAAGATACAAGGTAGTTCCCGCAGATAAAATTTCCCCGGTTCATAATCCTGCACCTTATCCACGGCGCAGTGGTAGATCCGCTCTGGTTTTGCGTCGGTCCAGTGACTGAATGCGACGCCCGATACCTGCGCCCCTGGCGCCCGGTAATGCACATCCACGGCTATCAGCATACTGACACTCGAAAACAGGGTTAATTGATTTATTATCTCAGGAAAAGGATTGCTTGTTATCATGCTCGGGGAATTAAGACAGGAATTGCAATTACGAAAAAAACCTTTTCACGTTTTTTCCGATAAGAGACGTTTATAATTAGAGGCTAGGAGGCAATCTCCGACCAACAGCAGACGTCCGCCAAGGCGTCAATTTGTTATTACGCTAAAAACCTTATAATTACCTGTCTTACTTCAAGCTCAATTCCATAGAAGGAATTATGTCTGATTGTGACTGTGGATTAGATCAAGCCGAAAAGTTAGAAAAGAAAACGCTAATAGCTTTGTTGGCTGTCAATGCCGTAATGTTTCTAGCAGAGGTAATTTTCGGTTGGATAGCAGAGTCTACAGGACTGATCGCAGATTCACTTGATATGCTTGCTGATGCTGGCGTGTATGGATTATCGCTTTATGCTGTTGGTCGAGGAATACAAAAACAGGCAAGTGCCGCAGGCATTAGTGGAATCCTTCAGATTATTCTCGGTGCAGGTGTGTTAATCGAAGTATTGCGACGATTTCTGTTTGGAAGCGAACCAGAGAGTGTTCTTATGATGGCGGTTGGATCAGTAGCCCTGGTTGCCAACGTATACTGCCTAATGCTCATCGCTCGCCATCGTAACGCTGGCGTGCATATGCGCGCGTCGTGGATATTTTCCACTAATGATGTCATAGCCAATTTAGGCGTCATCATATCGGGAAGCCTGGTGTGGTTTTTTGGCAGCAGATATCCGGATTTAATAGTCGGCGCTATTATTTCTATTGTTGTTGTCCGGGGTGGCATCAAGATTTTAAGGGAGGCTACACATGCGAAAGAAGCTCACTTTGGGACATAACTGGCAAATGAGGTTGGATGCTTTGCTCCCGACGTTGAGTTCTGGCAATTGCAACTCATAGCAGGAATAGCATGATGAAATACAAGATTGAGACGGTCAAAAACGGAGTCGATATCGAAGTCACCGAGGCCGAGGGGAAGCATGAGAAATTACTAGATGCATTGCAGGAGTGCCAGGAAGGGCGTTGCACCTGTCCTACCCGGGAATATGCGAAACTAGAATCCTTAGAAATCGAGACCGACGAAAGTACGATAAGATTAAGACTCAAATCGAAGCCAGAGGAAAAATTCGATCAATCGGAAATAGGCAAATGCCTTGAATACACCAAAGAGAAGGTGCTGAAAGATCACTGACCGGCAAGATTCTAACAAGCGTATAGCCTGTGGTTATGCAGGCCAATACTGCAGGCTCAGATGAATTGGAAGACACAAATCAGATGTCAGAAGTGATTTTAGAATCTACGCTTACTTGCCCGCATTGCGGTTACAGTAAAACCGAGATTATGCCAACTGATGCATGCCAGTATTACTATGAGTGTGAATCTTGCCATACTCTGCTCAAGCCCAACGAAGGTGACTGCTGCGTTTTTTGTTCGTTCGGACCTGTACATTGCCCCTCGATCCAGAAGAGAAATTCTTGCAGTGAGTGAGGGTCTCCGTCAGGTTGCCCAAAGCCGCTAACTTGTCGAATTTAAGGCTCTTTGTTCCCCAAAGCCGTCGTTTAAAAGCAGCGATTGAGCTTCGGAAGTCGGCCAGAAAAGGACAGTCGCTGGTTCAAATTATTCTTATTAGTTAGTATTCGTTCAATTCAAAAAATCTGTGATCAAAATGCGTGAGTTCGTTCTGACAATGGTCTTGTTTTTGCCGCTAATTTTCTCGCCAATAATTAATGCAAGCGATAAACCCAATATCGTTTACCTGCTGGTAGACAACTGGGGATGGGGCGATTTGAGTGTGCAGGGCGGGACTATTCCCACCCCGAATATTGACAAACTGGCAACCCAGGGCCTGCGCCTGACAAACTTCAACGTGCAGAATCAGTGCACACCGACACGTTCGGCGCTTCATACAGGTCGACTACCGATACGCTCCGGTACATATAAGGTTCCCGCGCCGGGGGAGCCGGATGGTCTGGCAGAATGGGAGTATACGTTACCAGAGCTTTTGTCTGATGCTGGATACACTACTGCTCTTCACGGCAAGTGGCACCTTGGAATGAACATCAATAAGCTGCCTAATACGCAGGGTTACGATGAGTTCTGGGGCCATAGCGAAGGTACCAACGCCGCGTCCTATACGTCAACAGAGCAGTTCGATCCTGACGTCGCTACTGTTCCCTACATCTGGAAAGGTGTTAAGGGTAAGGAAGCAGTTAAAGATCGGCCATTCGATCTCGAAGCCCGCGCAACCATGGACTATGAAATTACCAAGAGATCGATCGCGTTTATCAAAAAAATGGCCAAGGAGGGTAAGCCCTTTTACAACTATGTCGGCTTCACTCACTTTCACCCTCCATTTCGAGTGCATCCCAAATTTCGAAACATCTCCAAGGCCGGCATTATGGCCGATACCGTCTACGAGGTAGATCACAATATCGGTCAGATACTAAAAGCGATCGATGACACCGGCATTGCGGATAACACCCTGATAATTCTGACCGGCGATAATGCGGCCGGTTACTTTCCGGTTAACGGTTTAGCCTCCGGGGAAGTGAGTGGTTCTAATGGCCCCTGGAGGGGAGGCCTGAGCACGGCCTACGAAGGCGGAATGCGTACACCTGCCATAGTTCGTTGGCCTGGTAAAATTCCGACAGGTAAAGTCTCCGACGAGATTTTTGGCGATATTGACTGGTATCCAACGATTGCAAGCTTGGCGGGTGCCTCAGAAAAAATTCCGACTGATCGCCCCATCGATGGCGTTAACCAGGCTGATTTCCTTCTTGGCAAACAAGAAAAATCCAATCGGGATCACATCGTAACCTTTGTCGGAACAGATGTTTGGTCTGTTAAATGGCGCAATATGAAAATTCACTTCAAAGCCGCCGAAGGCAGTCATGCCAGGGTGGAGACATTTACCTTCCCCCAGGTATACGACATTAAGAACGATCCCTCGGAGAGTTTTGAGTTGTGGGGCAACGAAGGGTATGCCCATGCCTGGATTATGGAGCCGGTCTCAAAGATTCTTAGCAAGCTAACCGCTAGCATGCAGAAATATCCTAATCTAAAGCCCGGTCAGGAATTCGAGGGATACAAATAGCCTGGCTCTAAAACATCTCGTTTTAAATCCCACCTTTTTTCGAATCGTCGGGCGTCTGCTCTGGGTGGGGAATCACCGCTGACACATCGAATCTGAGCGGCTGTTTTCTTGAAAGTAGACCCTCGCCAGTACCTGCTCGGAGGCAATCTCCGGCCACTTTCGGACGCTCATCAATTTATGTTTCGAGCAATCAGGGCCTTGTCGAGACTACAGTTCCGCCAGGCACTAGTTGAACTTATTTAATGCTTCGGTCAATTCAGCCATCGACTGAAAACGCGCTTCGGGTTTTTTGGCGAGCATTTTTAGAACTATGCGGTCCAGTTCTTTAGCGATAGAGGCATTGATCGTCGAGGGAGGCGGCGCAGGCTTGGTAATGTGCTGCGCCATCACGGAACTGACATCGCCCTGAAACGGTAAATCGCCGGTCAGCATCTGAAACATAGTGATCCCAAGAGAATAGATATCGGAGCGCGCATCGACAGGCTCGCCAGCCGCCTGCTCAGGGCTCATATATCCCGGGGAGCCGAGAATCAGACCGTGGCTGGTTTTTATGCCCGTCGCCTGATGTTTGGCAATACCGAAATCGGTTATGCGGAACGAACCTTCCTTGGAAAACAGTATGTTCGCCGGCTTTATGTCCCGGTGGACAAACCCCTTTTGATGAGCAGTTTCGAGGGCAGAGGCCAGGCCTTTAATAACTTCCTTGGTTTGAGCCGTATCCAGTGCACCGGCATCTATCTTTTCTTTCAACGTTCCGCCGGTCAGTAACTCCATCACCAGCCAGAAACGGCCGTTCTCTTCGAGCAAATCGTAAATGGGTAAAATATGCGCGTGATTCAGCAGGGCCAGCGCCCTGGCTTCGCTTTTAAATCGCTGCGCCTGTTCAGCATCACTGGCCACGTCCTCTAACAGTTCCTTCAATGCTACCTTACGGCCCAGCACTGTATCTTCGGCCTGGTAGACAATGCCGGAACCGCCGCTGGCAATCGCCTTGTCGATGCGGTAACGCCGATCGGACCCGACGTAACGAACCTTTTTTTCGACACTGGAAATGATCTGCGTTTTGGCGATTTCACCTGAGTTCCCGGCTGGCTGAGCCTTTTTGTTTTCGCTCGGCAACGGTTCGTCTTCTCCGATCGATCGGGGCAAATCCAGGATTAAAATGATCGATGCAATCGATAAACCGATGATCCAGAACAGGCTAAGCAATTGCCAATATCTAACTTCTCGCAAATTTTGCAGTTTTCGCAAGATCGGGGAATTGAGCAACTCCATGACGCCGGTCTTGAGCGAATGCTGATTCAATGGATGCCAAACATCGACAATTGCCTGGCTCAGTTGGGTAGCGAGAACGAGGTAAACCAAAAGACCGGCAAACAAAAACAGTCTCGCCTTCGCAGGTTTCAGCAGCCATCGTTTTAACAATGCCGGTTCGCGTACAACCAGCGGCAATGGTTTAGCGGCTGTCACAAGCGTTTTGCAGTGTTGACTGATTACATTCATGTTTAAAGTCATGCTCTGCCTGAACCCGCGTTCATGATCGCCGGCGCCAAAATGAGCGCAAACAAAGTCATGTCGATCTTTGGATTAATTGAATTGGACTACCCACCTTCGAGTATAGGATATAAGCCGAATCCAACCACTGCGAAACCCGTATCGAGGCAAGTTTGTTTTTAGTATCGGACTATAAGAACTGATGCACCAATGTGTGAGTAAATATTATTCTGATGGTGCGAGTTTCTATATTGGATCGCTTATCGCTGATGACTCATCGAGTGTGAACGGCAGCTTTCTCGTAAGCGGCCCCATGTAAAAGCCTGTTCGGCGGCAATCTCCGGCC
>CP070646.1:1590547-1606733 GCA_020354435.1 Gammaproteobacteria bacterium | reverse complement strand
GCGTGCGTAACACCGAGCGCTATATCGGCAGCCCGCTGCAAACGATTTACGAAACCCACAAGCGCGTGCATCAGCGTCTCGACAATCTGCCGGAAGACGCTCACCGCGCCTATACCGAGCTGGCCGAGGAGGGTTATACCGACTACGTCGCGCTGCCGGTGCTGTTCGGTGAAACCGCCGAGCCCGGCGCCGCGATCGTTATCTGCACCAAGCGCGAAGGTGGATTCAGCGAGGCCGATATCGAGAGCTTTCGCCAGGTGCGCGATTTCCTCGCGCCGGTGCTCGAAGTGCATGCGCTGCGCTACCTGGCGCGCTCGCTGATGAATACCTATGTCGGCAAGCGTACCAGTGAAAAAGTGCTGGCCGGCATGATCAAGCGCGGTGACGCCGATGTCATCAACGCCGCTCTGTGGTTCAGCGACCTGCGCGATTTTACTCACCTGACTGAATCCCTCAAACCGGAGCAGGTGCTGGAAATGCTCAACGCGTATTTCGAATTCGTCTCCGCCGCGGTCACCGCGCAAGGCGGCGAGATATTGCGCTTTATCGGCGACGCGATGCTGATCGTATTCCCGATCGACGACAACATGTGCATTCAAACTGCCTGCAATGCCGCCATCGATGCAGCTATCGATGCGCAGGATTCGCTGGCGGCGTTAAACCACCGGCGTCAGCGTCACGGCCTGCCGGAGATCGAGTTCGGCGTCGGCCTCAACGTCGGCGAAGTCATTTACGGCAATGTCGGCGCCCCCGACCGGCTCGATTTCACCGTCATGGGGCCCGCGGTCAACCGCACCGCACGCCTCGAATCGCTGACCAAGGAGCTTGGTTGCAATATTCTGCTTTCTGAAAAATTCGCGCAATTGATCGACACGCCGAGTGAACTGCTGGGCCAGCACCCGGTGAAGGGCATCGCCGAACCGCAGGCGGTTTACGCCTTGTGTCAGACCTGACGATCGCGCGGCCGTACTAGCCCTCAGCTCCTGGCCGCTTGTGCTTTGGCACGGCGTCGATTGAAAAACTCCTGCTGCGACTGCGCGCTGCCGTCGTGAAACGAACCCATCCACTTGTCGAACGGAACCTCGAGCCCGCCGTAGTTGCATTCGAAAAAGCGGTGATGCATCTGATGATGAAAAGTCCCCAGCCGCAACCAGTTCCTGCCATCGATCGAAACGCCCGCATAACCCGTATGCGTGGTCGCTGCCGACAGCGTGAAATACTGCAAGTGATAAATGATCAGGAATGGATTGGCCGGTATTATCCAGTGAATCATGACCGATCCCAGGTAAAGCAGATGTTCGAGCGGATGCATCGACAGCCCCGACCAGGGACCGACATTCAGATTACGGTGATGCAGGTAATGTACCTTGCGGTACAAAGGCCGCCAGTGCAACAGGCGATGAATCAGGAAAAAATAAATGGTTTCCCAGATCGGGATAAGGAATATCATCAGCGGCAGCCATAAAAAACCGGCAGGCCAGGAAATCATCGGTGCATAACCGTTCGCCAGGGCCCACATCATCAGGACCTCGTAGGCACTCCAGACGGTAACGCCGCTGGCGCAGGTCCAGAACATGTTGTCGTAAACCTGGTTTTTGAAGCTGTGAATGCGGCTATCCTGCGCGAGCGGAGTGATATCGTAGCGAAGTTCGTCCTGCTGCACGCGGTAAACGTAAAAGTAGAGATGCAGACCGCCGGCAACGATTCCCATCATCACCAGGTTGCGAATGAAAATTTCGGCGATCCAGTCGAACTGGAAAATCTGACAACGGATCAGCGCGGGCGAAAAAAAGAACCAGGCGACGAACGACAGCAACAGGATTATCAGCCGCTCGGAGAATGGAAACCAGCCGCCTGCAAACCATCGACCGACCTCGGGCCATTTGATCGGCAGCTTGAACAGTGGCGATACCCCGAGCGGCACCTCGGGATGATAGTTCCAAAGTTTCCGGTTGCCTTCGCTAGCGGCCCGCGAGGCAGCCGATTTGGGAGTTTCATCTGTCATCGTAGTCCTACACTGACGCTGTTTTTTACTAAGCATAGCTCATTGACGCAACAACGCAGAACGCTGGTGTCGGCTAGCCGGCGGAAAGGTACCCCGCATGGTCGGTAAAATTGCGGAACTGAAACGGGATACGGCCCTCGATACGATCCCTGATCGGCGCGATGTCGAAGCGTTTGCTATAGGCGCGACTGAACTGTTCGGCGCGCGAAAAACCGCACAGAGCGGCGATATCCATCATGGGTAACTCGGTTTGCGTTACCAGTCCGCGGGCCCGGTCGAGGCGGACGTTCAGGTAATAACGTATCGGCGTCACGCCGATGTGTTGTTTGAAGATTCGCTGAACCTGCCGCACCGATAACTGCAGGTAACTGGCCAGTTCGGTCTGCGTCAGCGGTTCCTCGATGTTGCGCTCCATCAGCAGTATGGCCTCGCGTAACTTGTCCGGCACCTGGTAGCCGACCGGCTGCAGCCGGCGAGGAATCTGCGCTTCGCCGCCATCGCGCAGACGTTCGTGAAAGATATAGCGGGCCGCGGCATTGGCCAGCTCGATGCCGTTTTGCATCTGGATGATTTCGAGCGCGAGATCGGCCGCGGCGACACCGCCACAGCAGGAGATGCGAAGTTTATCGATCGAATACAGTGACTCTTCGGTTTCAATCGTCGGAAACAACTCGTTGAAGGCAGCGAGGTGCTCGTAATGCACGACGGCGCGGTGCTTGTCCAGCAGGCCCGCAAATGCGAGCACGAAGGCACCGGTGTCGATTCCGCCCAGCGTAACACCGTGCCGGGAAGCCGATTTCAACCAGGATTGCAGCGCCCTGTCCTGGAAATCCTCCGGCGTCCAGCTCGAATTGACCAACAACAGGTCGAAATCGGCGGTTATCTCCGTGATAGCCACGGTGTCGCCAATATGGATGCCGTTACTGGCGATAACATCGCCACCTGCCGGGGATAGGAATTGCCAATCGTAGATTTTTCTACCCCGCAGATAGTTGGCGGCGCGAAATGGGTCGACGAAGGCCTGCGCGGCCATACTGTTGAATCCAGGCAGCAGCAGCATGCCGATGCGGCAGGCGGATTTTGTCAGTGTATCGGTCCGCATCACGTCAAATTCAGGTTCCAGCAGCACAGAAATGTCAGTCTGCCCGATAGTTTGGCAATTTTTCAAGGTTTAATGTCGCAAAAAGTCAATCCATGGCCGCGGCCTGCTGATATGTTTCGCACTATCAGCGATGATGCCGTCAGGTCGACTGGATGTTTTAAACGATTCCGTGGAGATTGAGCATGTCCGAAGCACAGCTAAGCCGTGAAGAATTCCTGCGGATCAGGGGGCAATACGACGAAACCCCTGTACGATCGCATTCGATCGACACCCGATGCTACCTCGACCCGAAATTCCTGAAGATCGAGCGCGAACAGATTTTTCACCGCAGCTGGCAGTTTTTATGCCACGAAGAAAAGCTGCGCGATCCGGGCAGTTACGTCACGCTGAACGTCCAGGGCCAACCCGTGGTCGCGATGCGCAACCCGAACGGCGAGCTCAAGGCATTTTACAACGTCTGCAAACACCGCGGACACGAACTCATCTTCGGTGAAGGCCGGACCAAAAAATTGACCTGCCCCTATCACGCATGGACCTACAATCTGGATGGCGTGCTGGTGGTTGCACCGCGCTCGGAGCATATCGAAAACTTCAATACCGGCAAAATATGCCTGGAACCGGTGCAGATCGAGGTTTTCTGCCATCTCGTGTTCGTCAACCTAGATCCGAAGGCGGCGCCGCTGGCCGAACAGGCCGGTAATCTCGCCAGCGAGGTCATGTCCTTCGCGCCCGACCTGGCGAACCTGACCTTTTCGACGCGACTGACTTACCACATCAGGGCGAACTGGAAATCCGTGGTCGATAATTTCCTCGAGTGCTACCACTGCCCGGTCGCGCACAAGGGTTTCAGCTCGATGATCGACATGGATACCTACAAGGTCGAAACCCATGGCATTTATTCGAGCCATATGGCCAAGGCGCGCAGCGGCGCCAACAGTGCCTACAATATCGAAAATGCGACGGTAAACGATCACGCGGTCTGGTTCCTGTGGCCGAACATGACGCTGATGCGCTATCCCGGCCGCGGCAACTTCATGGTATGGCGTTTCTACCCGGTCAGCGAGACCGAAACCTACGAGGAATTCGATTTCTTCTTCGAAACCGCCGAGCCCACCGAAAGCGAAAAAGAAGCGCTCGCATTCATCGACGACGTGCTGCAGGTCGAAGACATCAATCTGGTCGAAAGCGTACAGCGCGGCATGAGCACCCCGGCCTTCAACTCGGGACGCTACATGGTCGATGTCGAGGGCAGCGGGCTTAGCGAACACGCGGTGCATCATTTCCACGGCCTCGTGCTCGACGCCTACAGGCGTGCCAGCGTCTAGCGAGCTGAGGCGCCTGTCACCGATAACCGAAGATACTCCGTCGGCCAGCGGATCAATATCGTCAACGAGCCGTTGAGCGCCTGGAATTGATACGAGGACTTTACGATGAAACATGTACTGCAAGCTAAAACCGCATTCGTCACCGGCGGCAGCGGCGGTATCGGCACGGCGATTTGCGCGCGCTTCGCCGCCGAGGGCGCCAGCGTCATCGCAGCCGACCTGCAGCAATCCACAGAGCTTGCGGAGGGCGTCGAATTCGTCGAATTCGATGTCACCCGGGAAGATACGATCATCTCGACTTTCGCCGATCTCGAAAAACGCTGGGACAAACTCGATATCCTGGTCAACGCCGCCGGCATCGAAATCGAGGAAACCATCGAGAACACGACGCTCGAGCAATGGAACCGGATTTTCGCGATCAACGTCACCGGCACCTTCCTGACGTCGAAGTACGCGCTGCCGCTGCTGCGCAGATCGAACGCCGCCAGCCTGATCAATTTCGGTTCCTACGACGGTTACATTGCCGACCCCGGCCTTGCCGCCTACTGCGCAACCAAGGGTGCGGTGCACGCGCTGACGCGGGCAATGGCCTGCGATCATGGTCCCGAGGGGATCCGCGTCAACGCGATCTGCCCGGGCTATGTCAATACGCCGATGCTGCAGAGCTTCTTCGGTGAGTCGGGCGATATCGAGTCGCTCAAGCAGGCGGTGCGCGACGTGCACCCGATGCGCACCTATGGCGAGCCCGAGGATATTGCCAACCTGGTCAACTGGCTGGCGTCGGACGAGGCCCGTTACGCGTCGGGCCAGCTTTGGGTCATCGATGGCGGTCTGAGCGCCCAGGTCCAGCAAATGAATCTGTAAAATTACCGGGGGAACCCGTTATGGCCAAATCGAACGCCGAGCAGGTGAGCAAGATTCGCGGCATCATCGAGGCGCTCGGGCAAACGGTGGCGACTCCGGCCGAGGCCAGGGCGCGGCTTGCGTTGAAAGGCACGGATAACGTACGCTTTTAGATTCCCCCCCGGTAAACCGGACACAGGACCATTCGTAAATGTTGAGACTAGAGGGTAAAACCGCGCTCGTGACCGGTGGCCGCCAGGGCATCGGCCGCGGCATCGTCGATCGCTTCGTCTCCGAGGGGGCGCGCGTGATGACATGCGGCCGCGGCCCCCGCCCCGACGACCTGCCGGCCGAAGTGTCGTGGCAAACCGCCGACGTCGCCGACAAGGCCGACGTTGACAGGTTGACCGATCGCGTTGTCGCCGAGTTCGGCGAACTGAACATACTGGTCAACAACGCCGGCGTTCAGATCGAAAAGACGGTCGTGGAAACCACGGACGAGGACTGGGATGCATTGATGGGTGTCAACGCAAAGGCGGTATTCATGCTGTGCCGCGACTGCATACCGATCATGTACCACGGCGGCTCGATCATTAATATCGGTTCGATCTCGGCAACCACCGCGGATCCCGGGATGGCGATTTACAATGCCTCCAAGGCTTTCGTGCAGGGATTGACCCGCTCGATCGCGATCGATCACGGCCCCGCAATCCGCTGCAACGCGATCAGCCCCGGCTGGATCATGACCGGCATGGCGGACGCGGCCTTTGCCGTCGCCAGGGACCCCGAGGCGGCAAAGCAAGACGCTCTGGCCCGCCATCCCGCCGGACGTTTCGGCGAACCCGACGATATCGCCAGCCTGGCCGTCTGGCTCGCCTCCGACGAAGCGGCATTCGCAACCGGGCAATGCTACACGCTGGACGGCGGTATGACTGCAGCCTCTCCGCTGAATCCCGCGTTGTTCTAGGTCGCGGGCACAGGCATCGCCTGCCCCCACTTAATCCAGGATTGTTCTAGACTTGTTATCACAGTGTGAACTGTAGCGAGAACTCTTTCGCTACCGGCTTCTATGCTCGGAAGGCATTGCGGCCGAACATGACCGGATTTTTTAATGGCTATCGATACCGATGAAATCGCTTTAATCCTATCGGGCGTCAAGATCCTGCAGGATCTCGACGTCGAAGTCATCGAGGATATCGCCGAACACATCGAAATTGCCGAGTTTCACGCCGGCGACATGGTGGTCGAAAAAGGCCAGATGGGCAACCGCATCTACTTCATCTTCGAAGGCAAGGTAGAGGTGCAGATACCCGACCTTCAGGGCGATATCAAGCGTCGTATCATGCTCAAGAAAGGTGAAGTCGTCGGCGAGATTTCGCTACTGATCAACTCGACCTATTCTGCCGATATCGTCGCGCAGACCGATACCACCGCATTTTTTCTGAACCGCCAAAACTTCAAGGACCTGATCGAAAAACACCCCGAGTTCGCCGAGGTCATGAACCAGCTGATGACCAGCCGCATGGCGCAAAACGGGGGTATCAACCGTGTCAGCAAGTACGAGCTCCGAGGCAAGCTTGGCGAAGGCAACATGGCGACGGTGTTTAACGCCTGGGATCCCGAGCTCGAACGCGAGGTGGCGATCAAGATGCTGAAATACAAGCTGGCTTACGATGACAGGTTCGTCGACCGCTTCGAGCGCGAGGCCAGGACCATCGCCAGCCTGAACCACCCGAATATCGTCAACGTATTCGAAGTCATCGAAGAGTTCTCGACCCGCTTCATCGTCATGGAAAAACTGCACGGCCAGAACCTGTTGGCGATCCTTAAGAATAAAGGTCCACTGGATCTGAACGAGACGCGCGAGATACTGTCGCAGGTGGCCAGCGCGCTGCAGTACGCGCATAACCACGGCGACAGGGGTATCGTGCACCGCGATATCAAACCGTCGAATATCGTCGTCGATGCCTATGGCAACATCAAACTGACCGACTTCGGTATCGCCAGCCCGCCGCAGGACCACGACGTCAATATCGAGGGTACGCCTTCCTACATCGCGCCAGAAATCATCAACGGCGATCTGCTCGACGGACGCGCTGACATTTACGCGCTGGGCGTCATGGCGTTTCACATGCTGACCAAAAGCCTGCCGTTCAGCGCGTCGACGCTGGGCAAGCTGTTGCAAATGCAGGTCAACCACGAACCGCCCGACATTCGCATAAACGTGCCGGATATCGACGACGAACTCGCCGACTTTATCGAAAGCGCGCTGTCGAAAGATCCCGATGATCGCATTTCGGACTGGAACGAAATCCGCAGAATCCTCAGGCCAGCCGGGCGGTTTCACCTGAAGCTCGATCCCGACGAACTGGCGGTAACGATTCGGTTTCGCGATACGTCGTACCAGCAATCGGCCAGTTTCATCAACGCGATGCAAAAACTGCTGCAGGAAGAAGGCTTTAATCACCAGATCGAAGTGCACCGCGGTAGCGGCGAAGAAGAGTAGTAGCGGAAATCCAGGTAAAACTCGATCGGATTTTACCCGAGTCAGACCCAGCTAATCCCCTATCTGTTTTCAAAGCCCTTTCGTGCGGCTATCAGCGGGTCAACCGCGCGATAAAATCGAGTACCATTGACCACTGTTTCAGCTCGACCGGAATCAGAACAATCAATCCGCCCGCACATTCGATGCGTCGGCTGCTGGCCGGCAACCTGATCCTGCTGATGATCGTGATTACGATCCTGGCGGGTTTCGACTTGCTAAAACCCGGCTTCAATCCGCTGTGGATCGCCGGAGCCGCCGCGTGGTCGGCGGCCTTTCTGCTGTTTATCGATACTTCGCGGGTATTGAAGATACAGGTATCGCTGATCCTGGCGGCCGGCATCGGCATGATTCTCTTTACCAGCCGGCAAGCCGCCGACTTCGACCTGGATATCGTCATCAGCTCGAGTACCGGCCTGATGACGATGATTACCGCGGTCGGCTTCCTGCGGCTGGTTATACTCCCCGAAAACGGCCAGGCCGAACCCCTGCCAGTCGGCAAAAAGGCATTTATACAAACCATTCTCGGGCTCAACCTGTCGAGCTCGGTGATCAATATCTCGGCGCCTATCCTGATTGCCGACCGCATTCACCAGCAACAGCCCATCCAGCGCTTCAGCGCGCAAACCTTCACCCGGATCTTTTGCGGCGTATCGAGCTGGTCACCGTTTTTCGGCGCGATGGCGGTGGTGCTGACTTATGTCGGCGGCGCCAGCCTGTGGTGGATATTCGTCGCCGGTTTTCCCTTCATGCTGATCGGCCTGGTCGGCGTTTATCTCGAAGCACGGCTGCGCTTTGCCGACGAGGTGCAGACATTTGTCGGCTACCCCACGCACCTGAACGCATTACTGGTCCCGGCATGGCTGATCGTGACCGTGATCCTGTTGTCGCAATTGCTGGCGGGAACCTCGATCCTGGTGCTGATCGCGGTCAGCGCACTGCTGGTCACCGGGCTGGTATTACTGCGACGACGCGGTCTCGCGGGCTCGATCTCGCGGCTGCGTGAACACGTCGTCGACGGCCTGCCGCGGGTCGTCAACGAGCTCTGCCTGTTTCTCGCGGCGGGCGTGCTGGCGGCGGGAATATCGGCGTTGATCCGGCATGGTATACTCGACAATCCCTTCAGTCAGTTCGACGCCGTGACGGCAGCCAAAGTGCTGGCCATCATGCTGTTCTGTGCGTTTTGCGGAATCCATCCGATCATCATGATTTCGAGTTTCGCGCCGATGATTCTGACGCTGGATCCCGATCCCAACCTGCTCGCCGCGACCTTCCTGTTTGCCTGGCATCTCGGCACCTGCTCGAATCCGCTATCCGGTACCAACCTGGTATTCCAGGGCCGCTACGGCATCGCCGGCTGGAAAATCGCGTTCTGGAACTGGCCCTATGCGATCGTCATGCTGCTGATCGGCGCCTTCTGGCTGCAGCTGGTTGCGCGGATACTGCCGCCGGCCTAGATCAGCGGCAAGGCATTCGGATGCGTGCGATTCTGGCGATAGAATTCGAGATCCTGCTAATGCCGGCTCTGGTGCCTAAGGCGACATTTTTACTTCCACGCGAAGTACGGCTGGTCGAAATGTGCGACTCGCGTATGCCTGCCGAGCAGCGCCACTTCGCGAAACTGGTAAGCGATGGCGGCGCTGGGTGCGGCAAACCATTCGTCGCCCAGTGGCATCTTCAGCACCGGGTTTTCGCTCTCCTCGACGGCATCGAGAATCGGGGCATCATGCCGCATCAGTTCCTGCAGCGGTATACGGTGGATGTTTTCTACTTCGGCCGGATTAGGTCTCAGGGCGACGTTACTGCCACCCCAGACAACAACCGGCGTAATCACGTAACCGGAGCGCGTCGCATAGTCGTCGAGCCGGCCTAACACGGCGCTGGCGTCGAGGCTGAGTCCGACCTCTTCCTCGAGTTCGCGCAGGGCGGCCTGCTCCGCGGTTTCGCCGGGATCGATGCGGCCGCCCGGATAAGCCCGTTGTCCCGCGTGGCTCGACAGTTTCGGCGCTCGTGTCGTCAGGATATAGGCCGCCTGTGCAGCGTCGTCGGGTCGATACGGGATATTGGCAATGTTGGCCGGTTCGCTGCAATCGACCAGGGTAAACGCAACCGCGGCATGGATACGGCCGTCGAGCGCCTGTCCGACCGTATCGAACCGGGCCAGGTTGCGAGCGATCCGTTGGCACAGCGAAGAATCGAGGTGACAGTTCAGTTGCATCGATTTAGCGGTCGGGAAAACAAACCCGATAATATGCGAAAAAACGATTAATTTAACCCATTTGGGGGATGTTTTAGCGCCGGCATCGGAGGATACTTTTTGCCGTTATGTAACAAAATCTCATTATTTAGTAGAAAAAGTTCACATTTTCTGTTCGTAATGAGTGTTTGGTTAAGCAGCAGCATGCGGTTACTAACAGCTGTTAACGGTAAAGATCGACGCTGCTTTTGATTTAGCTCAGGGACTAGCGAAACGCACGTAACTTAGATTTAATCGCGCAATGTTTGCGGGCCTCCTATGGGGGCCTTCTTTTTGTCCGCGATTCATATTTCCGGGAGAGTTATCGGCTCCTGCTGCAGGCCGCCGAGCAATTCCTTCAGTTCCAGAATATATTCAGACCAGTAGCGCGGGCTGTTGAACCACGGAAACGCAAGCGGAAAAGCCGGGTCGTCCCAGCGCCGTGCGATCCAGGTATTGAAATGCAGAACCCGCATCGCCCGCAGCGGTTCGATCAGGCCAAGCTCGGCGATATCGAAATCGCAAAACATTTCGTAACCCTCGAGGATTTCGAGCAACTGTCTTTGTTGATTATCGACTTCGCCCGATAAAAGCATCCACAGGTCCTGGATTGCCGGTCCGGTCAGGCAATCGTCGAAATCGACGAAATGGGGTCTGTCGTCACGCCACAAGACATTGCCGCTATGGCAATCGCCATGCAGCGTAATCTGCGAATAGTTGCTCGCGTCCGGTCGGCGCCTATCGATCGCCTGCAGCACCTCGTCGGTAACGGCGCGATAAGCGGCCTCCAGGTCTGGCGGTACGAATCCGGCGTCAAGCAGGTAGCTGGCGTTGGCGTGGGCCTGTTCAACCGATAAGCGCAAGCGGTACTCGAAAGGGAATCCTCGTCCGGCAGCATGGATACGACCTATGAAACGGCCCAGCTGATGCAGATGCTCTAGATTATCCAGTTCCGGTGCCCTGCCGCCCTGGCGTGGATAAATGGCAAACTGAAATCCATCGAATTCGCCCAGCGTGGGGTACTCGCCGCCGGCGTCGATCGATATTGGAGGCACGACCGGAATTTCCTGATCGAACAGGAAACGCGTAAATCGATGCTCTTCATCGATTTGCTCGGGGCTCCAGCGCATCGGGCGATAGAACTTGACGATCACCGGCTCGGCATCTTCCAGCCCTACCTGGTAAACCCGGTTTTCGTAACTGTTGAGCGCGAGAATGCGCGCGTCGCTGAAACGCCCGGTCGACTCCACGGCAGCGATAACGCAATCGGGCGTCAGCCGGTCATAGGGGTGACTCAGCGCTGCCGCAGCAGATTCTGGATTATCGCGATGTTTTCCGGTGAATCCCATTCCAGTGCCCCGAGGTAAGCGTAGCGGATTTGACCGTTATGATCGACCAGATAGCTCGACGGATAAACATATATTTTCCACGCCATCGCCGCGCTACTGTCGGTATCCAGCAGCAAGGGCAGCTCGAGCTTAACCCGCGACAAAAATCGGTCGATACGCTGACGGCTTTCGCCGACATTAACGGTAAAAATATCAAAGTCGGGATTCTGGATTGCCTGGCGCAAACGGTGCAGCGACGGAATTTCCTCGACACAGGGTTTGCACCAGCTGGCCCAGAAGTTTACCAGTACCACGCGACCCTCCTGCCGCTCGAGCGAGTAGCCCTGGCCGTGATAACCGTCCAGTCTCAGTGGCGGTGCCGGCAGCGGTTTCGGCAAGGCTGACAGGGCCGTGGCATGCGCGCCGTTGCGCGAATACTGGCGCGTATCGACGCTGGTCGCGGCTGCCGCGGTCGGCGCCGGCACCAGCGCCAGGGCCCTGAGCCCGCGCTCGACGATGCGGGCAAAATCCCGCTTCGCGGTCTGGTCCCGATGCTCGAGTTCGCTGTCGGCGCGTACGATAAAGCCGCCCTGAACGCCCTTGATGACCTGGGTAAAAACGCGGCTGCCGCCTGACTCAAGCGCCTCGGCCAGTTCGCCGATTCGCGCCGAGCGGGTTGAGTACTGCGTGTCGAGCAGGTAGACCGGCAGGTTGGTTGCGCTGACGATCGGCAGGTAGGATGCGCTTTCACCCGCCGCCGGCCTTGCCCGGTAGAGATGGGCATGCGCCAGGAATACCCCCTTCAGGCCGGCCTTACCCGGATTTTGTTGCTGCCACTCCCGTGCCGCGATCAGGCTTAACTGGGCGCCGCGCGAAGCGCTCATTAAAAAGACGCCGGCCTTCGACGCGGATACCGCGGCATCGATGATGTCGACGACGTCATCCAGCGGAAAATTCGCAATACTACGACGATTACGCTCGACAAAGTAGGCATCGTGCAGATCGGCAAGCCAGACTTCATAGCCGAGTTGCGCCAATGCGCGTGCATGTTCGCGATGCGCTGGCCTGAAGCCGCGTTCGGATGGCAACCACAGCAGCAGGGATTTTCCCAAGCCGGCAAAACGCTGGATTTCGAGTTCCTGCCCGCTGGCTAGCTGCAGGTTCGGGCCTGCGTCATTCGCAGGCAACGCCGAGCCGATGCCTGAAAACAGAAGGATCAGACCGGCCACGCGGGTCCGGCCGGATAAAAGCATGCGCTTTACTCCAGTTGATCTAGCCAATCGGCGACGGCGGCGACCAGCGGTTCGCCCTGGTCGGTGAAATAGTGATTGGCCGCGGGCAGGACCTGTTGGCGAGATTTGGGATGACCGGCTTTTTCTATCATGTCCTTGCGGTTCGGTGCCAGTCGAATAACCGCCGGATATTCGTTTTCCCCGTACAGATCCAGTATCGGCACATGCATCCAGTCGAGAGGAAACGGTTGATGCATCGGTTGCCTGTAGTCGGTCGCACCCAGCCCCAGGCCAACAAAGGCGTCTATACTGCTATCCTGTTTGGCCCGGATCCAGTCCATCGCCATGTGCGCGCCACAGCTGTGTGCGAGCAGGATGACTTTTTCATGACCGTTATCGCGCAGGAATTTGATACCGGCCTCGATACGACCATGCGCGTGGTGAAAGATCGGGATGTAGTCGTAATACTTGGCGTCCTTGCGCAGCACTGGCATTTGCAACGACAACGTCGAGTAACCACGCTCCACCAGACCCACTCGCAGCGGATTCACGGTGTCGGCCCAATCGGGGTGAAATCCTCGTCCGTGCAGGATGACAACAGCGGCCCTGGATTCATCGGCCTCGGTGTAAATACTCAGAAACTCGCGACCGTCCGCCTCTAACCACTCTGGATCGCCGTCGAGAATGGTATCGACGATTTCATTGGCAAGACGTGCCTCGCGTTCAAAATCAGGCTCTGCCGCAAACGCCGCGGTAGTGAAAACCAGTAAAGCCACCAGCCCGGCGAGGCCTGGATTTCTAGCGTTCATGTTCCATCAACACCGGTTGTTCACGTTTTTCCAGCAACTGTTCTTCGGCCTGAAGCTGGTTTTCGGCAAACATGACCTTGTAAATGAATTCGTCGTCCGCCTGCTCGGCGCGCAAAGCCTTGGCGCGTTGTTTGGCATCGCGGAAAACATCGAATACTTCCAGCAGCTCGAGATTCTTGACCAGGTCGAGCCCTTCGGGAGAGCTTACTTTATAAAGATAATACGGCATAACTAAACTCGGTGACTAATCCATGACTATCAGTTCGTATCCCAATTCCTCGTACAGCCTGACCTGGCCCGGGCCGGTCGGCGCCACGTTGACATAATCCGGAAAATCCTCGGCGGTAACGCCATACCATCCGGCATGGGTTTCACAAACGTGTACCGGTACGTCGTCGTCCACCAGCGACTGCACCTGCTGATGAACTTCGGCGTATTCCGCCTGGTACTGCTTTTGCAACGCAAACTCTTCGCGTCCGTGCGACACCACGGCAAACTCGGTTTGCGGAAATCGCGCCCTGATACGTTCGATTGCTCGCCTTACCCGCGGCAGTAATTCCTCGAGCGCGTCCTCGTCGTCTTCGACAATTTCGAATACCACGCCCTCGGGCGCCTCCGTTTGAGCCAGCAGATCGTCGACCGCTTCGTTGGCCAACAGGCGCGCGGAATTCATCAATAGCGCCGCCAGCAGCATTAGCCAGCAGCTTTTCCGCAGGTGATTAAAGACCGGCGGTGGCAGACGCCAGCTTTTCGCGCGCTTCGTCGATGCGATCGTCAATAAACCCGCCATAAAAATCCTCCGACCAGATACCGACCAGCTTTTCACTCAATTCGACTCCGTCACCGTTCAGAAAAATCAACGTCGGTGTCAACGACACGCCATAGCGCGACGCAAACTCGCTGGTACTCATTGATCGACCATCGAAATCGACCAGAGTTTCGTAGGCATCCAGTGAAACGTATCGAATCAGGACTTTTTTCCGGTATTCCGCGTTGCGCTGCATCGGCAACAGAAAGAGTTCTTCGAGCTGCCGGCAATAACCGCAGTACTCGCTGGAAAATTCGATCACGAGCAGCAGATTGTCATCCCTGACGAGACGCGCTTCTTCGCGCAAATCCTCTACCGCGATCATCCTCGCCGAATCGCCGCTCGCGGGCGCGACGACTGCCAATGACAGGAAAATGATGGCGAACAGATAGCGACGCATGACTTCGACAAAACGAGGGCATGCACCTGCCGGTACATGCCCTCGACAGAGATCGAAAACGCTTTAGCTCGCGGGCTTGGCGGTGCTCAGGCCGAGATTAGACCAGTTTTGCATACCACCCCGATACCACTTGATTTTGTGCGCCGGGTAGCCGAACTTGAGCAGGTTCTTGATGTTGTTCGGTGACTGGCCACACCACATGCCGTTACAGAACATAACCAGCGTCTTGGCGTCGGTATAATCCCACAGCCCCTCTAGCGACTTCGCACCGAACTGGTCTTCCAGAATTTCACCGATTGAAATCGGATCGGCACCCTTGGCCGGATTCAGCGAGGTCCACGGAATGTTGACAGCGCCTGGGATAGTGCCCTTTTGCACCCAGTCCGGGGTGCGTGAATCAACCACGAGAATGGATTTGTCGCCGTTGCTCATCCTGACCAGGTAATCGATGATTTCATTCTCACCGAGGGTTTCCACACCGGGTGCCAGCACGATCGGCTGGATACAGAAAGGCGGGCAAGGGCGAGAAGTCTTGGCAAAGGCCGGATTAACCACCGCCTTGTTGTTCTGGTCGCGCTTGATCGTGACCGTCTTGCCGCCGTGCATGACCTTGGCTTCCATCATATTCGGGGTAATGCCGACCGGCTTGTCCGCCAGCGCGCCGCCGGCCCAGACCAGGCTGGCGGCCAGCAAAAAAATTTTCAGTACATTGTTTTTCATAGGAGTCCTCCTGATTGGTTATTGCTAGTGTGTTAGAATCTTGTTGCGTGCTAGTCGCACTCGGGCTCTTCTTCCTCTTCTCCCTCTGTCTTCTTGGCTCCCTGACCTTCATCGCCACTGGCGACGGTGAAATAACAGTACTGCATCTTTTCCACCGCATCTTCGACCTGTTGCAGGGGCGACCAGGCAAGGGCAGTTGATGAAACAATCGCTTGAATGACGAAGAAAGCAGTCAGTATTAGTTGCTTCAGTTTCATATCACCACACCTGTAGGTTGGAATGGCAATAGATAATCAAAAAACCCTGCCATATCCCATACCTATCATTAGATATTATCCGCAAAATCCCTATCCATATAGTGGTTATTGGAAAAACCAATACTTTACTCCGGAAAAAAATCTGCCATCCTCCGTTACGGACGATGGAGGTTCCGTCGAGATGGTCGATTACGGTCTATCCAGAATTTGATATTTACGAATCCGCCCCTGTCGCTGCACAATTCGGTTCTTGCAGGGATTCGTCCCTGGCGATTATGCTTTGACACAGAATTAAAACAGTTACCGGAGTCACTGAACCTGACCATAAACGGTTAATCATATGAACACCCAGGATTTCTCACAACCGCTGGCGATTGCCGGCCGACTGCTGGCTCTGATGAGCCTGCTGTGGCTGCCGCTGCAGCCGGCGGCAGCCAGTGAAGTCAAGCTTGGTGAATACTATGGTGCGATAAAGTCGGAAAAGCCGGAGTGGTTCAAGGAGAGTTTCCTCGAGTTCGAAGAAGATGTCGCCGAAGCCGCGGCCGCCGGCCGGCGCGTCATGCTTTACTTCCACCAGGA
>CP070646.1:1568773-1590447 GCA_020354435.1 Gammaproteobacteria bacterium | reverse complement strand
TGCGCAAGAGGGCGAGGTACAGGTGTCACCGACGATGGTCCGTGACCGCCCACGCGACGTCTACCTCCCGAACACGGAAGATCTCGCTGAAGACGAAATGCGGGTTATCGCCTGCGGCACTGGAATGCCGACTACTCGTGCCGCTCAGGCAGCCGCCTGTTTCCTCGTGGAGCTTGGGAACGGTGACAAATTCCTCTTTGACATCGGCTCTGGCTCGGCGGAGCGGATCTCGTCGCTGCAGATTCCCTACAACTATCTCGACAAGGTGTTCATCGGACACCTGCACACCGACCATTTCGGCGCCCTGCACGACCTCTTCATCGGCGGGGCTCTGATGGGACGTAACGTCCCGCTGCGCGTATGGGGTCCCAGCGGGCCGGTCAAAGAGCTGGGCACAGCATACGCGCTTGAACACATGAGGCGCATGCTGACATGGGACCTAGCAGCTCGTGCTGGGAATGTGGATTTCCGGGGCTATGCACTCGAGATCAACGAGTTCGATTACCGCGGCGAGAACGAAGTTGTCTACGATGAGAACGGCGTGGTGATCCGGTCCTTTCCAGCAATTCATGGACTGGATGGACCTGTCAGCTATTCTCTGGAATGGAATGGGCTGAAGTTCGTTTACAGCTCTGACACCTTTCCAAACACGTGGTTCAAGGAATACGCGCAAGACGCTGATCTTGCGATCCACGAAAGTTTCATAGCCGTTCCAGAACTCGTGTCGAAGATGAAATTCACTCCCGAGTCCGCGCTTCTCGTAGGAACCCAGGTTCATACGGCGCCTGAAGCCTTTGGGAAAGTGATGAGCGACATCAAGCCACGCATGGCCGTCGCCTATCACTTCTTCAAAGACTTCGATACGAGTACCTCTGTCTACGAACGTATTAGAAAAACCTATGATGGTCCTCTTAGCCTCGCGGAAGACTTCATGGTATGGAATATCACGCAAGATGAAATCTCTGTGCGTATGGCCGCAACAGAAGAGCGCACATGGTCGCCACCTTTGGCGGCCCCGGCCGAACGTCCCAACCCGAATGACCGTGAGGCGTTCGCCAAGAAATCGAGCGTGCCTGTGGATGCAATGGCCTTCTCGGACTTCATCAACTCCGGATTTGATGATGTCGACGATGTCCTGCGGCCGATTTACAAGGAAGCCTCAGAGGTTCTCGGGCAGGAGTTCCCGTACCCGGGCGACGAGTGAAGCAGATCAAGCCTGCCGGAGCCGGGGATCGCTCTGGTTTAACTAGACAGGATCATCGCGAGATTGATTGCTAGTTTTAACGCGGATATTGACTTGTGATAGCCAGAACGATCAGTTTTGTTGCCCTGCTTTTACCGTCCCTGGCGTTTGCCGAGACGGAATTCTGGTTAACCAATGACAGAATCAATATCAATTTGGGTGCTTTTATCACCGAATTTGATGGCGAGGGCCGTGCAACGTCTGATGCGGGGCGCGGGACAAAAATTGATCTTGAAGATGATCTGGGTCTCGAGGAATCCGTGTCGGTGGCGCGACTCGATACCAGCTTTCGAATTTCATCGCGACATTCGGTGCAATTTAGCTACATTGATCTTAGCCGCGAAGGCGATAATGTAACCGAGCGCCCGTTGCTCATTAACGATACGCTTTACCCCGTCGGAAGCGATCTCGATGTTGACTTCGATTACCGGGTTTACAAGCTTGCCTACACCTATTCCATTTGGCAGACACCAGATTATGACCTGGGTTTTACGACCGGATTGCATATATTTGAAGTGGGCCTGACAATAAAGACTGACCTGGCGAAAACCGAAGACAGCGATGAGACCGCACCCTTTCCAATGTTTGGCTTACGAGGCTCCTGGCTGTTGGACCCAGATGTATTTTTCAGGACCAGCATCGAGTATTTCGCGATTTCTGAAGGCGATGTCGAAGGTAGCTTGCTTGACATCCTGGTATCCATTGAATACAAGTTTAGTAAACGCTGGGGATTCGGCATCGGTTACAACCACCTCGATCTGGAGGCGGAAAATAGTGACTCGCAAGATGAACTGGATTACGAATATGATGGTATTTTGCTGTATGGCAAACTCGTTTACTAAGCGTGATCGGGTACCGGGGGCATACCGTTCTTAGCGTAAATATTAACCAAAAGTTATACCCAGCGGCCCCGTAATGAAAGGAGATTTAGGGACTTTGCCATGATTATGACCCTGGGAACGAAACTGCAACGGTTGTGGTAGAGATGGTTGATGCCAATGGCTTAACTATTTGGCTCGCTGACTTCGAGCCCACTGAGTTCGAGATAGTTCGTCAGGATTATGCTACAACGTAAAGATCCAGTTTCGACCTACGACTGACTGGCTCATGTAGACAGTCCACATACGACTCGCAATCTGCCTTGTCCGAGAGTCCGTTTCGGGTCGTCTCCTGCCGCTATGCGCTAAATTTTAAGCGTCAGCTTTCTGAAAATCTTTAAATCTGCGGCCATCCCCAAATGGCGACCCATAGTCTATTAGTCCACGGCTCTTGTCGCCGGTGTAATCCGATCTCCGAGGGTCTGTTATGGAGGAGAACCAGAAAACAACGCTGCGAGAAACTTAAAGAGGATCGCCGCGATGGATAGGTTATTAGGTGTCTCGATTAATCCGCTACGGCTCGACCTGGCGGGTTCATTTTTGGCGATAGCGGAAACCTCCGATCCCCTATCAAACGATAGAGGGCGGGAAGACTTCCTAACTATTTGATTTTAATTAAAAAATGGCGGAGAGAGAGGGATAGACTCGAAACGCGGGGAGCGCCCGCGTTTCGACCCCCTGCGGGGGCGCCTGCGGCGGTCCAAACCGCTGACGCGGTTTGTCGAACCAGAGGTTTCTTATCAACCTCGTCTCTCGGTCAGATACGAAAAAGGGCCCCTGGTGGGACCCTTTTTCGTATCTGGCGGAGAGAGAGGGATTCGAACCCTCGATACCTTTCGGTATACACACTTTCCAGGCGTGCTCCTTCGACCACTCGGACATCTCTCCTGAACAGGGCGCGAAGACTACATGATACCGGATAGGCTATCAACCACCGCATCCCGGTCGGGCCGAGATGCTACGAAAATCACTAAATCGGCCCGTTATTTTTGGTAAAATTCGTTCTTTTTTGGGTCTGAAGTCATATGTTAACAGTCATCTCGCCTGCCAAAACCCTGGACTACGATACGCCCACGGTAACCGATAGCTTTACCCAGCCGGCACATCTGACCCAGTCGCGCAAGCTGATAAAACGCCTGCGCGAGCTTTCCGCCACCGATCTGTCGAGCTTGATGCACATCAGTGACGGTCTGGCGGAGCTGAACCAACAGCGTTTTAAACAGTGGAAAACGCCGTTCAAGCCGGAAAATGCACGCCAGGCGCTTTTTGCCTTCAAGGGCGATGTCTACCTCGGCCTCGACGCCTACAGCCTAAATCCTGACAATGTCGAATTCGCCCAGGACCACCTGCGTATCCTGTCCGGTCTTTACGGTCTACTGCGTCCGCTCGACCTGATGCAGCCTTACCGGCTCGAAATGGGCACCCGCCTCGATACCGAGCAGGGTAGCAATCTCTATCAATTCTGGGATGATCGCATAACCAGGTCCCTGAACCAGGAATTGAAACAATCGGATACGCGCACGTTGATCAACCTGGCATCGACAGAATATTTCAAATCGATCAAACCGAAACAGCTGCAGGCAGACATCATCACCCCGGCCTTCAAGGAGTATCGT
Source organism: Gammaproteobacteria bacterium (assembly GCA_020354435.1). Lineage (GTDB taxonomy): Bacteria > Pseudomonadota > Gammaproteobacteria. The sequence goes on along the minus strand of CP070646.1, from coordinate 1,586,710 downwards.
GACGGTCAGTACAAGTTCATCCAGTTTTTCGCCAAGAAAGCGCGCGGCCTGATGGCACGCTACATCATCGATAACCGCATCGACGATTCGGAAGGACTCAAGGATTTCAATTACGAGGGCTACGGCTACAAGCCGTCGCTGTCGAACGAGCGGGAGTGGGTTTTCACCCGTAGACAGTAGTCTGCGTGCGACCCGAGGATAGCCTGTGGTCGAGCTTTCCCCAAAAGCCCATCGAATTCAACTGATATCGGGCCTGATCGCGGCCACCGTGGTACTGATTATTCTGATCATTTCACCCGGCATCGACCGCGGCGCCCGCAGCACGCTGGACAAGATCAAGCAGCGCGGCTACCTCAACGTGTTGACGTTAAACAGCGCAACCACCTATTACCAGGATATCGATGGGCCCAACGGCTTCGAGTATCATCTGGCGAACTGGTTCGCCGAATCGATCGGAGTCAAGCCCCGGTTCGTCACCATTTCGAAATTCAGTGAACTGTACCCGGAGTTACTGTTCGGAACTGGCGACATCGCCGCCGCCGGCCTGTCGAAAGGCGAATCCGATTTCAGCCGCTCGGTGGCCTATGGTCCGCGTTACTACCAGGTCAGCAACCAGGTGCTGTACCGAAAATTTCATGCCGACCGTCCAAAAAAAATAAGCAACCTCATCGGCGGCTCGCTCAAGGTGATCAGCGGTACGGCGCACGTGAAACTGCTGCATGGACTGCTGGAGCAGTATCCCGACCTGACCTGGATCGAGGCTGACGATATCGCCGCCGAGGAACTGATCGAACAGGTCGAAGCCGGCGAAGTCGACTATATCCTCGCCGATTCGCACGAGATCGCGCTGCAGCGCCGATATTTCCCTGAGTTACGTATCGCCTTCGAAATCGGCCAGCCACGCCAGCTGCGCTGGGCCTACAACTACAGCGATGACGACAGCCTGGCGGTCGCGATCGAAATCTTTTTCAAGGAGATCGAAGACGACGGCCGGCTCGAGCAACTGGTTCATCGTCATTACAGTCACGTGGAAAAATTCAATTACTCGGATATTCGTACCTTTACACAACGCATCGAGACACATTTGCCGCGCTACGAGACCCTGTTCAAACAGGCTTCCGAAGACGTCGGCATTGACTGGCGCCTGCTGGCTTCCATTGGCTACCAGGAGTCACTCTGGAACGCGCGCGCCAAATCACCCACCGGTGTGCGCGGGCTGATGATGCTGACCCTGAATACGGCCAGGCAGATGAAAGTCAAGAATCGGCTCGATCCCGCCCAGAGTATCCATGGCGGCTCTAAGTACATCGCCAGCGTCATGAAGCGTATTCCTGAACACATACCCGAACCCGACCGCACCTGGTTTGCTCTGGCCGCATACAATGTCGGTTTCGGCCACGTCGAGGATGCCCGCAAAATCACCGAAACGCGCGGCGGCGATCCGGACCGATGGATCGACCTGAAACAGAACCTGCCGCTGCTGGCACGCAAGAAATGGTACAAAAAAACCAGGTACGGCTATGCCCGTGGCTGGGAGCCGGTCAAGTACGTGGAAAACATCCGCCAGTATTACGAGTACCTGATCGGATTCGAAACCAGGGCACTGCGCGAGGCCGGTCTGGAAAAGCAGAAACAGGATGTCGCGCCGCTGGCGCCGAGCCTCTGATCCGGTTTCAGTCGAGGTCGAATCACCCGATGACCGAGGTCATTCCCGCGCAAGCGGGAATCTCGTGAAAAATGACGCCAGGTACTGCCAGGGATTAACGCCTGGCGGCGCGTTTTCGTTCGAAGAAGCGGGTCAGCAGGGCGCCGCACTCGTCGGCCAGTACACCGCCCTCGATCTCGGGCCTGTGGTTGAATTCACCGGTTTCGAACAGCTTTTGCGCGCTCTCGATGGCGCCGGTCTTCGGCTCGGTGGCGCCATAGACCAGGCGCGCCACGCGCGCGTGCACCAGCGCACCGACGCACATGACACAGGGTTCGAGCGTGACGTAAAGCGTGGTGCCGGGCAAACGGTAATTGGCGAGCTTTTTGGCGGCCGCGCGCAGGACGACGATTTCAGCGTGCGCGCTCGGGTCCTGCGCGCTGATCGGCTGGTTGTGCCCGGCAGCGATCAATTCACCGTCGGCATCGACCAGTACCGCGCCAACCGGCACCTCTTCCAGCGCCGCCGCGGATTCAGCCTGGAGCAACGCCTGCCGCATCCAGGCTGCATCGTTCATTCCCACTCGATGGTTCCGGGCGGCTTGCCCGAAATATCGTAGACCACGCGCGAAATATCCTCGATTTCATTCATGATGCGGCGCGAAACGTGGTCCAGAAAATGGTAAGGCAGATCGGCCCAGCGCGCGGTCATGAAGTCGATGGTCTCGACTGCACGCAGGCTGACCACGTGGTTGTAACGGCGGCCGTCGCCGGTGACGCCTACCGATTTGACCGGCAGGAAAACGACGAAGGCTTGTGACACCTTGTCGTAGAGATCGTGATTACGCAATTCCTCGATGAAAATATGATCGGCCAGGCGCAGCGTGTCGGCGTATTCCTTTCTTACCTCGCCGAGAATACGCACGCCGAGACCCGGCCCCGGGAACGGGTGCCGGTAAACCATTTCGCGCGGCACGCCGAGTTCGACGCCGATTTGTCGCACTTCGTCCTTGAACAGTTCGCGCAGCGGTTCGACCAGGTCGAGTTTCATTTCTTCCGGCAGCCCGCCGACGTTGTGATGCGACTTGATCAAATGCGCTTTACCGGTAGCCGCGCCGGCGGATTCGATCACGTCCGGGTAAATCGTGCCCTGCGCAAGCCACCTGGCGTTCTCGAGCTTGCCCGCCTCTTCCTCGAAGATATCGATGAACAGGTTGCCGATCGCCTTGCGCTTGTCCTCCGGGTCGGTCAATCCCTCGAGCCGGGCGAGAAAGCGATCCTCGGCGTCGACGCGGATGACGTGCACGCCCATGTGTTCGGCAAACTGCTGCATGACCATGTCGCCCTCGCGGTAACGCAGCAGGCCGGTATCGACGAAAATGCAGGTCAGCTGGTCGCCGATAGCCCTGTGCAGCAGCGCCGCTACGACCGATGAATCGACTCCGCCGGATAGCCCGAGCACGACCTCGTCCTGACCGACCCGCGCGCGTACGTCGGCGATGGTCGCCTCGATGATATTGGCCGAGGTCCAGTCCGATGCGCAGCCGCAGATCTGGTGCAGAAAACGCGCGTAGATCGCGACACCCTGGCGTGTGTGCGTGACTTCGGGATGAAACTGCAGGCCATAGATACGCCGTTCCTCATCGGCCATGCCGGCGATCGGCGCACTTTCGGTGCTCGCCATCAACTTGAATCCGGGCGGCAGCTCGGCAACGCGGTCGCCGTGCGACATCCACACGTCGAGCATGCCGTGGCCTTCGCTGGTTTCGTGGTCCTGGATATCGCGCAGTAGCTCGGTATGCCCGCGTGCACGCACGCTGGCGTAGCCAAACTCGGACTTGCCGACGTTTTCGACCTTGCCGCCCAGCTGCTGGGCGATCGCCTGCATACCGTAGCAAATGCCGAGGATCGGTAAGCCGAGATCGAATAATCCCGGCGGAATTTCGGGTTTTTCGGTATCGAGCGTCGATTCGGGGCCACCGGAGAGGATGAATCCGCGCGCGCCGAATTCGGCGATGTGACCGAAATCGGCGTCCCAGGGATAAATTTCGCAGTAAACGCCGGCCTCGCGCACGCGCCGCGCAATCAACTGGGTGTACTGCGATCCGAAATCCAGGATCAGGATTCTATCGTCGTGTAAATCGGACATCAGACCTGGTAGTTCGGCGCTTCCTTGGTAATCGTCACATCGTGCACGTGCGACTCGGCCATACCGGCATTGGTGACCTTGACGAACTCGGGACGGTTGCGCATTTCGTCGATCGAACGGCAACCGACGTAACCCATGCTCGAACGTACCCCGCCGAGCAGCTGGTAAATGGTGTTCGCCAATGGCCCCTTGAACGGCACGCGACCCTCGACACCCTCGGGCACGAGCTTTTCGTCAGCGCTTTCGGCCTGGAAGTAACGATCGCTGGATCCTTTCTGCATCGCCGAAATCGAGCCCATGCCGCGATAGGACTTGTAGGAGCGTCCCTGGAACAGCTCGACTTCTCCCGGCGCTTCCTCGGTACCGGCGAACATGCTGCCGATCATGACCGCATGCGCACCGGCAACCAGCGCCTTGGCAATATCGCCGGAAAAGCGAATGCCGCCGTCGGCGATTAACGGTACGTCGGTATCTTTCAGCGCCTCGGCCACGTTGCTGATGGCGGATATCTGCGGCACCCCTACCCCGGCGACGATGCGCGTGGTACAGATAGAACCCGGGCCAATGCCGACCTTGACCGCGTCGGCGCCGGCATCGACCAGGTCGCGCGCCGCGGCCGCGGTGGCAATATTGCCGCCGATGACCTGGATATCGGGGAAGTTCTGTTTAACCCAGGCAACGCGCTCGAGCACGCCACGCGAGTGACCATGCGCGGTATCCACCACCAGCACATCGACTTCGGCCTCGATCAACGCGCGCACGCGATCATCGGTTTCGTCACCGGTGCCAACCGCGGCGCCGACGCGCAGACGCCCTTGTTCATCCTTGCAGGCCTGCGGGTATACGGTCGACTTGGTGATGTCCTTGACCGTAATCATGCCCTTGAGATCGCCCTCGTCGTTGACCACCAGCACCCGCTCGAGCCGATGCTTGTGCAGTAATTCGATGACCTCGTCCTTGCCCGCGCCCTCGCCCACGGTAACCAGGTTATCGCGCGTCGTCATGATCGACGACACCGGTTGATCGAGATTTTTTTCGAATCGCAGGTCGCGCTTGGTAACGATGCCGGCGAGGCCGTTTTCACCCATCACCGGCAATCCGGAAATCCTGCGCTGTTCGGTTAGCTCGATGACATCGCGTACCAGGGTTTCGGGCGAGATCGTAATCGGATCCTTGATCACCCCGCTTTCATATTTCTTGACCTGGGCGATCTGCTCGGCCTGGTCGTCGATTGACAGGTTTTTATGCACGATGCCGAGCCCGCCTTCCTGCGCGATTGCAATCGCCAGCCTGGCCTCGGTGACGGTATCCATGGCCGCGGATATCAGTGGAATATTGAGTTCGATACCGCGGGTCAGGCGGGTCTGCAGCTGCGCGTCGTTGGGTAGCACCTCTGACCTTGCCGGCACCAGTAATACATCGTCGAAAGTGAGGGCTTCCTGGCTGATACGCATGATTACTCCGGCGGGTCTGTTGCAAAGCGCGATTATAAATTAATGCGCGCTTTTGCGTAAGTGAGATTATTGGATTCCGGCACACTAAGTTAGAATATCGCCAGGTTTTTTCGACGATAGTTTCAATGCAGCCAGCACATCCGACGTCAGACGCCATCTGGACCGTTTCGGCGCTCAACTTCGAAGTCAAGCAAATGCTCAACCAGGGCATGGGCACGCTGTGGATCGAAGGCGAAATCTCGAACTTCGCCTGCCCGGCGTCGGGCCACTGGTATTTCACGCTGAAAGATGAAAAGGCCCAGTGCCGCGCGGCGATGTTTCGCGGACGCAACAGCCGCGTCGGTTTCGTGCCGCAAAACGGTCAGAAGGTGCTGCTGCGGGCGCAGGTGACGCTGTACGAGGCACGTGGCGAGTTTCAGCTGGTCGTCGACCACCTCGAGGACGCCGGCGTCGGCGAACTGATGCGGCGCTACGAGCAGCTCAAGGCGCAGCTCGCCCAGGAAGGACTGTTCGACGCCGCGTTGAAGAAACCGCTGCCGCCACATCCGCAAAAAATCGCGCTGGTCACCTCGGCCAGCGGTGCCGCGATCCGCGACGTCCTGTCGGTGATCGAGCGGCGCGCGCCGCACATCCCCGTGGTCGTGTTTCCGACCCAGGTGCAGGGCGAAACCGCGGCGGTACAGATTCGTGCCGCGCTAAAACAGGTGCTGACCCACGGTGAGTGCGACGTCGTGCTGCTGGTGCGCGGTGGCGGCTCGCTGGAAGACCTGTGGTGTTTCAACGACGAGGCGCTGGCGCGCGATATCGCCGCCTACCCGCTGCCGCTGGTGACCGGAGTCGGTCACGAAATCGATTTTACCATCGCCGACTTCGCCGCCGACTTGCGCGCACCGACGCCGTCGGTTGCCGCCGAAACCATCAGCCCGGACATCAACGAAATGATGCAGGGCATAGACGACCGCGTGGCGCGCCTGCGCGGACAGATAAGCTTACGTCTCGGGCGCGCGCGCGAACGGCTCAGCTACCTGCAGAAGGCGCTGCAACAACAGCATCCGACCCGCCAGTTCGAACAGCTGCGCCTGCGCTTGCAGCACGCCTATGACGCCCTGCTGGAGCGCCTGCGTTTTCGCCTCGGTGAAGATAAACACCGGCTACAGATTTGCCAGGCCACGCTGATGCAGGTGAATCCGCAACACAGCATTGACCGCCAGCGCGAGCGCCTCGCGCGGCTACTGCAGGATCACGAGGCGGCGATGCGGCAGAAGCTGTTGCTCGCGAATCACCGTCTCGACCTCCAGTTACGCTCGCTGGATGCCTTTAATCCTGCAAAAACCCTGGCGCGCGGTTTCGCCACCGTCAGCAAGGACGATAAATTGGTCACGTCGGTGAAACAGTTGAGCAGCGGCGATCGCGTGGATATAACCCTGCGCGATGGTAAAAAGCCCGCAACGATAGACTGAATTTTCGTTTGCGCGAATCAGAACTCGGACAGCAGACGGCCGTAGCCGTCGAAACGATCGTCGATGCCGGCCAGGCGCAGGCAATCCCAGATCATCGCCTGGTTGCTGCAAATCGCGGGCTTGCCGGCCCTCGCCTCGATCTCGCCGACGACGTCGAGCGTACGCAGCGCGCCGCAGGAAACGAATATCGCGTCAGCATCGGCACGATCCTGCGCGAGCGCGAATTCGGCGATATAGTCCGGAGCGACGCGCACCATGTCGCTGTCCTTTTCCAGGTTCAGGCCGCACATCGACAGGACCTCGAAACCAGCCCGCTCGAGATAATCGACCTCGCGCTGGTTGACCTCGTCGAGGTACGGCGTCGCGACGACGATGCGCCGCACGCCAAGTGCACGCAACGCGCGTATGACACCGGTAATCAGCGAGGTCGGTTCGGCGCCTGGCGCGCCGCGTTTCAACTCGGCGAACACGCGCTCCTCGCCGATTACCAGGCTGCCCGAGGTGCAGGCGTAACAGGCCACGTCGAGGCTGCCGTCGGGCAGCAGCGTGGCGGCGCAGTCGGCCAGCAGATCGGCCTGCGCGGCGAGCGTTTCGCTGGTGATCTCATCCGGGATCGCGGCGCGGGTGAAATGCATGCCGACGCCCGGCGGGCGCAGGCGCATCACGTCGTCCTGCACGGTTTGCTCGGTCGCGAGCAAAACAAAACCGATCTTGGCGCGGGCGTGAACTCCGTCGTCGAAACGGATGGTGTCGGGCGGCAATTTCAGTATCGCGGAAGTTTCCAGCGTCATTTTTCTGTCCGTCGGATGAACATGCCGCGATGATATCCCCTGTCGACCCGGTTTGTAAGCAGTGAATCCCGAATGCCTGTTGCAGTCCCGCAGACTCCAGCCCGCTATTGACTTGAGCCGGCCAGCAATGGCATTAATACAGCCAGCTTAAATGACGCCGCTTTCCTCCAGCCGGAACACTTCAGCAGCGGGCGAAATCGAGACTACGGGAGTAGAAAAAATGAAATCAACCTGGACGGCCTTATCCTTGTGCCTGCTTCTGGCCCTGCCCGCCTTCGCCGAGGAAAAGCCGAGGCTGATACTGCAGATCACCGTCGATGGCCTGCGCGCCGATATGTTGAGCCGCTACCGGCACAACTTTTCCGCCGCGGGCTTCAATTACCTGCTGGAAAACGGCGCGGTGTTCAGCAACGCCCACCACGCCCATGCCAACACTGAAACCATCGTCGGTCACAGCAGCCTCGCTACCGGCGCACATCCGTCGGTGCACGGCATGACCGGTAACGTCTGGTTCGACGCCGGCACGGGGGAACTGGCCTACAACATCGAGGATCCGCGGGCGCCGCTGTTACCGTCCCGTGAAGACGCCGCCGAGGGTGAACAGCTCGATCCGACGCAGAAGCTCGCGCGCAGCGACGGCCGATCGCCGCGTGCCCTGCTGGTACCGACCTTCAGCGACAAATTGTCGGTTTTTACCGCGGGCAAGGCAAAAGTTTTCGGCGTCTCCGGCAAGGACCGCAGCGCGGTCGCGATGGCCGGGCATACCGGCAAAGCCTTCTGGATGTCGGTCGATACGGGTGATTTCGTGACCAGCGAATACTACTACGACGCCTACCCGGACTGGGTTAGAAACTGGAATAGCAAGCGCATGGCCGAGCAGTTCGGAGGCACCAGGTGGGAACTGCTGCTGTTACAGTCCCGTTATGTCCTGGGTCGCCAGGACAACCGTCCCTACGAGGCCGACCTGCGCGGCTTTGGCCGTGTCTTTCCGCACCGCTACGCGGATGCCGGTAACAAGTTGTTCAACACCCAGGTACTCGCGAGCCCGCTTGGCGACCAGTTGCTGATGGATTTCGCACGCGCGCTGATCACGGCCGAGGATCTCGGCGAAGACGAAGTCCCGGACTACCTCTCGGTCAGTTTTTCCGGCGTCGATGCCGTGAATCACTTTTTCGGCCCGTCGAGTCTCGAGAACGAGGATACCGTGCTGCAGCTCGATCGAACCCTCGAGACCCTTTTCGCTCATATCGACGAGGCGATTGGTCTCGAACACACCCTGATCGTGCTGAGTGCCGATCACGGCATGGCGGAAATGCCCGAGTACCTGACCGAACTCGGCTACGAGGTTGGCCGTATCAAGAACGAGGAAATCACCGGCATCGCCAATCGCGTTGGACGCGAGCGCTTCGGAATCGAAAAACTGGCTTCGTTTTTCTTCCGCCCCTACCTCTACCTGGACGAAAGCAAGATCGCAGCCGCCGGCCACGGGGTAGCTGAAGTCGAAAACGCGGTAGCTCTGGCCGTATCGAAACATCCCGGCATCGAGATCGCGGTGCCGCGCAACGGGCTTACCGGTCTCGAGGATACGCGTATATTGCGCCTGGTCGTCAACAACAACCACCCCCAGCGCTCCGGCCACATTTACGTCGCGCAAAAACCTTACTGGTTCATGTTCGAATCCGGACCGGTTACGGCCATGCACGGCTCGCCTTGGAACTACGACAGTCACGTACCCCTGATCTTCGCCGGCAGAGGCATCCGCGCCAGACGCATACCGCGGCCGGTGGAAACGATCGATGCGGCGCCGACCATGGCACAGTTGCTCGGCATGTCATCGCCTGCCGCCGCGCAGGGCAAACCGCTGGTCGAAATCTTCGACTAGCCGCGCATCCGCGAGCCAACGGCCGAACCGATTTCGGGCCGCTTGCCGTTACAGGCGTTCCTTATTGCAGCAGGCTGTGATATACACGCCCATCGACCACCAACCGGGAGTAACCATGCTCGACCAGGCACGCCAGCGCACCCTCGAATTCCAGTCCCGCCTGCGCGACGCGGGAATCAATCTCGCCATCATTACCGACGAAAGCTCGATCGCCTACCTCGCGGGCTTCTGGGGTTACCTGTCGGTCGAATTCGGCCGGCCGACGTTTTTGCTGATTCGCCCGGACGAGGATCCGCTGGTGATCACGCCGCTGATGGAAAGCGAAATGGTCGGCGCGATGACCTGGGTCGACAATGTCGCCACCTGGGAGGATTCGGGGCCGAACCGCTGGGAAAACGTGCTGGCCAAAGCCATCGGCGACAGGTCGGGTAAGATCGGCGTCGAACTTGCCGCCCTGCCGCCGATCGTGCGCAACTGGTTCGACGAGCAAATGCCCGGCGTTGCATTTAGCGATATCGGGCCGCTGCTCGGCGAAATGCGCATGATCAAGTCGCCCGAGGAAATCGAGGTCATGAAACAGGCCGGCCAGATCGCCGGCGCGATGATGCAGGCGGCCGAGGATGCGCTCGGCGAGGGCCGCCCGGAGTACGAGGCCGCGCTCGCGGTAATCGACGCCGGCACGCGCAAGGCCGCCGGTTTCCTCACCGATCGCGGCTGGGAAGCCTTTATCTCGCCGATGATTCACAACCTGCAGATCATGCAGTCAGGGCGCGATACGTCGATGGTGCACCGCCGCGCCAGCGTGAAAAAACTTGCGGCCGGAGATCCAGTATATTTCTGTTTTTGCAACATGGCGCAGTTCAAGCAGTACAAGCTCGGCTTCGATCGCATGTTTTTCATCCGCCAGGTTTCCGACGAGGCCGCCGAGGTACAGCAGGCCGCGATCGACGCGCAGCAGGCCGCGATTGCGGCGATGCGCCCCGGTGTCACCGCCGAATCGGTGGCCGAGGCCGCCAACGAGGTTTACCGCGAACGCGGTTACGAAACCGGTTACCGCACCGGCCGCTCGATCGGTATGGCTTACCTCGAATCGCCCGAACTGAAGCAGGGTGACAAAACCGTGCTGCAGGCCGGCATGACCTTTGCCGTCGACGGCGGCATCAGCGTCGACGGCCGTCTCGGCGGGCGTATCGGCGATTCCATCGCAGTCACCGCGAGCGGCACCGAGTACATCACCGAATACCCGCGTAAAATCATTACCGTCAACCGCTAACCGGAGTTCGACATGAGCATAACCCGCCACCACAGCAATCAACGCATGAGCCAGATCGTGATTCACGGCGATACGGTTTACCTCGCCGGCCAGGTCGCCGACGACGCCAGCGCGGATATCACCGTGCAAACCGAGCAGGTGCTGCAAAAAATCGACAACTACCTCGCCGAGGCCGGTTCCGATCGCAGCAAAATCCTCAGCGCCCAGGTCTGGATCGCAAGCATGGGTCATTTCGCCAAAATGAACGAAGTCTGGGACGCCTGGGTGCCCGAGGGTCAGGCCCCGGCGCGCGCCTGTATCGAGGCGCGCCTGGCGAGCCCGGACCTGCTGGTCGAAATCGGCATTATCGCCGCGCGCTGATCCCAATTTGAAACCCGTCGACGTTCTGCTGGCGATTGCGGTCGCGGCCATCTGGGGCATGGGTTTCATTGTCGCCAAGGCGGCAATGTCGCATTTTTCCCCGATACTGCTGATGGCATTGCGTTTTACACTCACCGCATTGTGCCTGATCTGGTTTTTTCGCCCGCCGTGGCATTTGTTCAGGCAACTGTTCTGGATCTCGCTGATCAGCGCCGCGCTGCAGTACAGCCTGACCTTCAACGGGGTACGCGGTATCGACGCGTCGACCGCGGCACTGCTGGTGCAGCTCGAGGTTCCCTTTGGCCTGCTGCTGGCGTGGCTGGTGCTGGGTGATCGGATATCGTTGCGGCAGGCGCTCGGGATTTGCATCGCCTTCGGCGGTGCGCTGTTGATCATCGGTGAACCCAGGCTTCGGGGCGACCTGATCTACGCTTTCATGGTCATCGCCGGCGCCTTTACCTGGGCCGTCGGCCAGATCATGATCAAGCAGCTCGGCAACCTCGGTGGGTTTCGCCTGATCAGCGGGGTTGCGGTATTTGCCACGCCGCAGCTTTACATCGCCTCGCTGCTGCTGGAAAACGACCATTTGCATCAGATCCGGACCGCTTCTGTCGACGCCTGGGGTGCCGTCATTTACCTCGGTCTGGTCATGACCGCGCTGGCCTACGCGATCTGGTACCACCTGCTCGGCCGCTACAGCGTCAACCAGGTCATGCCTTTCTTACTGCTGCTGCCTGTGACCTCGGTATTTGGTGGTATATTCTTCCTCGGCGAATCGCTGACGCTGAAAATCGCGCTGGGCGGCTGCCTCGCGATATTCGGCGTGGCGATGATTACGATTCAACGTTTCCGACTGCCGGCGCGCAGACCGGTGTAAAGCCATGCAAGAATGTTTCGACGCAGTAACCGGGGAAACCTGCGACGCTTATGAGCAACTGGGCGCAGTCTGCCTGCGCGGTGTTTTTACCGACTGGATCGAAATCCTGTTCCACTTTCGTACCGTGCACGGCGCTCGCGGTAATCTGCAGAACCGTCGCCGGCGCGCTTTTTCGATGCGCTGGGTCGGCGACGACGGACATTATACCGAACGCCCTGGACGTACCTCGCCACCCTATTCCGGCCATGGCATGGTCGAAGGCCAGCGCCTGCGCGAAGACTGGTTCCCGGTGCTTTGGCCGAGGAGTAAAGCAACATGAGCAATCCGATACTGGTTGATACCCTGCGTGGGGATGTCGTCGAAAATCGCCATCGCGGCGCGATCGCGGTCTGCGATCCAGCGGGTAACCAGGTGCATTGCTGGGGCGACACCGATACTCTGGTTTACCCGCGCTCGGCGATCAAGCCATTGCAGGCGCTACCGCTGGTCGAAAGTGGGGCTGCCGATCATTTCGAACTGAGCCAGGCCGAGCTCGCACTGGCCTGTTCGTCGCATAGCGCCGAACCGAAGCATACAGAGACGGTGCACGAATGGCTGAAACGCATCGGCCTCGATGATGATGCGCTCGAATGCGGTGCGCACGCGCCGCAGCATGACAAAACCGCTGCCGCGCTGATCGAAAAGCATCAGCAGCCCGGTCGAATCCACAACAATTGCTCCGGCAAGCACACCGGCATGCTGACCACCGCACGTTTTCTCGGCGAACCGACCCGCGGTTATATCGAGCGTGAACATCCGGCACAGCAGCGCTGGTTCGATGCGCTCGGCGACATGGCCGGGGTCGACATGCGCCGCCTGCCATGGAGCTACGACGGCTGTGGTATTCCGGTGATCGCAATGCCGTTGCGGTCGATGGCGAGTGCCTTTGCCCGCGTTGCCGTGCCGGACGACTTACCTGCCGAGCGGGCCAGCGCGGTCGACCGCATCACCACGGCGATCGCGCAGAATCCTTTCATGGTCGCCGGTAGTGGACGGCTTTGCACCGAAATCATGCAACTGACCGGACGCCGGGTCATCGTCAAAACCGGCGCCGGCGGCGTTTATACCGCGGCACTGCGGGAAAAGGGCCTGGGCATTGCGCTGAAGATCGACGATGGCACCAGGGAAGCAGCCGAGGTTGCCCTGCTGGCGGTGTTGAATCACCTGGGTGCACTGAACGACGACGAACTCGAAGCGCTTGCGGCGCGCCGGCGCATGCCGATTCGCAATACCCGGGACCTGGTCACCGGACACCGCCAACCAGCCGCAATCTGGAGTAAAAATTGAGGCTGTCGGCGACAATCTGCCAGATCCGCCGGATTGCGGAATCGCCCTAATAAACACAGTAAAATCAACGACCTGCGAATGGTTAGCAAAAATTTCCGTTCGCTGCCTGCTGTCAATGTCACATTTTTAGCAATTTGTAATGTGACATATTTACCTCTTCGGCACGCCCCTGGTAGTCCAAAATCAGTTACTATCGAAAACCAAAAAATAACCCGAGGCGCGCAGCGAATGGAAAAAGTTTCGACCCTGTCAGGCAACTTCAATAACCTGTTTCCGAGATTCGCCAAAAAACGCGCGGACCTGCTGAACCGGTTCCTGCCTGGCTGGACCAACGATCGCATCGATTCGAAACTGTTCATTCCCAAAACCCGGGACACGAAACCCCTGCGTCTGCCGCGGGGATTCAAGCAGACCGATATCAAAACCAAGGATGGCATGGTCAAGGCTTACCAGACCGGCAAGGGTCCGATGGTCGTATTCGTACACGGCTGGGGCGGCAGCGCCCAACAGTTCTTTCCGCTGATGCGCGGCCTCGCTGAATGCGGTTTCAGTTCGATGTCCTTCGACCACCTGGGTCATGGTCAGAGTGAAATGCAACCCGCGACCCTGCACCAGTCCGTCGCGACGACCAACCATATCCTCGAAATAGCGAAGAAATCGAGCGATGGCCTGTACGCAATCGTCGGCCACTCGACCGGTTGTATCGCTATCGCCGCAGCACGCAATCCACTGGTACGCGATACCCCGCTGTTTCTTATTTCACCGATCTTCAACTACAAGCTTTATTTCCTGAAGAAGCTGGTCAAGCTCGGCCTGCATGCCGACCTGGTAAAACAGTACGCCAGCCGTTTTGCGAAAAACTACCGCAGCGAATACCAGAAGCTGGAACTGGCGCGCAACCTGGACAAGTACAGCGACCTCACGGTGCTCGCTCATGACGCATCCGACAGCGAGAGCGCGGCAACGGATTCGGTAAAGTTCTGTACCCGTTACCCGCTGGCCAGGCTGCTGTTGACCAAGAACGCCGACCACATGCGTATCATCAATTCCGAAACGGTCTGGCAGGAACTCAAATCGCACCTGAATTACGACGATACGACGATTAACTTTACCGCTGAAATTATTTACCAGTAATCCGCGGTAAACAGACGCCTGGATTCGCCCAGGCCGTTCTGTCGTCAAAGACTCCATCGTGCAGCACAGCATGGCTAGGCAGCGCCATCGGGGCCAGGAATCCCGTGCGTCACCGCTTAATGGTCATGCAACCGTTATAGAAAGAAGCCCCCAATAAGCTAAACTTTCAGCATTAACATTGCGGTACAAAACAGATGCAATTCTTTCAGGACTTAATGCCTTCGCTACGCCTGTCCAATTGGGCGCCGGCGGTGATTCGAAAACACTTGCTCAACGAGGAAACCGAAACCATCGACTCCCTGTGCGCGATGATGATGGCCTCGGACGGTGAATACTCTTCTCTTTTGCTGGCGGAACGCATCCTCAATGCATACGAAAAACTCGGCGAGGACGAGCGCCTGGCCTTTTTCAGGCTGCTGCACAGCGAGTACGACATCGACGCCGACGCGATCAAGACCGCGGTCGCCGATTACGAGCGTAATCCCGATGCGTCCAACCTGCTGCGCGTGACCAACGCCGCCGAGCCCGGCCGCCAGGAATTGTTGCGCCGCATCAACCTGACACCCGGAGGCACGCGTCGGCTGGTCAAGATGCGCGAGCACCTGCTGACGGCAATGCGCGATCAGCCCGAGTTGAAGAAGATCGATACCGATTTTCATCACCTGTTCAACGCCTGGTTCAACCGGGGCTTTCTGCTGATGGAGCCGATCGACTGGACCACTCCGGCGCATATCCTGGAAAAAATCATCGCCTATGAAGCAGTACACGAAATCGAAAACTGGGCCGAACTGCGCAGCCGCCTGGAACCTTCCGATCGCTACTGTTACGGTTTTTTTCACCCTTCGATGGAGGACGAACCGCTGGTGTTTGTCGAAGTCGCACTGACTGACCAGGTTCCAAGCGGCATCGGCCAGATCCTGCAGCGCGATCCCGCGGCCGAAATTCCTGAAAACCCTTCCTGCGCCATTTTTTACTCGATCTCCAACTGCCACCGGGGGCTCGCCGGGGTATCTTTCGGCAATTTCCTGATCAAGCAGGTCGCGACCAGCCTGAAACTGCGCTTTCCGCAGCTCAAAACCTTCGCCACGATTTCGCCGGTGCCCGGGTTACGCCGCTGGCTGGAGGCGCAGGCAGAAGCCGAGGACAGCGTGGCCGCACTGATCGAGGAATTCGATGCCGATGCCGACGACGAGCTGCGCGCCGAAATGGAAAAGCTGGCCGCAAGCTACCTGCTGGAGCAAAAGAACGGCAACAATGAGCCACTGGATCCGGTCGCGCGCTTCCATCTGAAGAACGGCGCCATCCTGGAACGCATCAATATTCTCGGTAACCCGTCGGACAGGGGCATGAAACGATCCTTCGGCAGCATGGTGAACTATGTCTACGACCTGTCGCGAGTCGAGGAAAACCACGAGGAATATGTCAAGAACAACCAGGTCATCAGCAGCTCGCAGGTGAAAAAAGCCCTGTCACGCTAGCGCCAGGCGCAACTCTATGGGTTTGTGATCCGACGCCTCGGTCTCGTGATCGATCGAGACTCCGGCAATGGCCGGCGCCAGATCCGGCGTTACCAGGATATGGTCGATCTTGCCCCACATGCGCACATCCTCGCCGCGCTCGCTTTTCCAGGTCGCGACATTGGCCTGTTCCGGATCCGCCAACGCCCAGCAATCGACAAGCCCGGTTTCGGCAAGCAGCAGGCGATATTCCTCGGTTTCGATATTGGCATTGAAGTCGCCACAGACGATCGCGCGCTCGGGCATTGCAGGCGTTGGCTGACCATTGTGCCAGTCGACGCCATCGATATCGGACTTGCCACACCATGCACCATGCTCCCGCGGCGAGCGCTCGAACACTTCGGCGAACCTGCGCACCTGGGCCTGGCGTTCCTCGGATTCGAGATAGCCGGCGTGATAGCTGTAGACCCGCATTGCGCCATGCGCGGTCGCAACCACCGCTTCGATAAAACCCATTTGCATGTTGAACTTGTCGTCATAGTGCCGCTTGGGCAGGTTGAACGAGCGCGAGCTCAGGATCGGCCAGCGCGACAGGATCATGTTACCGTGGCGACGGCGTCGATTGGAGACCGCGCCGTGCACCGTCGCTGAACTTGCGTCGACGTCGAAACTGGCACCGTAGACGTAGTAATAGGTTGGCATCAAGTCGGAAATCTCGGCAGCCTGGTCGACGTCGCCGCTGCGATGCCAGTATTGATCGACTTCCTGCAAACAGACGAGGTCGGCACCGCGGATTACGGCGCAGGTACGCTGCAAATCGAAGCGACCATCCATGCCCTTGCTGTACTGGATATTGTAACTGACGACTCTCATCGGCATCTCCCGAACTCTACACGCTATGCCCTGGTCAACAGCGCGATTGCGCTGACAGCGAATCCCATGGCCAACAGTTTTCGCGGATTCAGGCGCTCCATTTTTAACATCAACGCCACCGCCAGCGCCATCAGAAAACTGAGGTTGGCAATGGTGATAACGACGCTGGCCTGCCCCAGCGCGAGCGCGCTCAATAAAGTGCGTACGATGCCATAAACGAGGCATCCTGACAGCAACGAATAGACGATCTTGCTGCGGGTAATCGCATAGCGATGTTCGACCAGGCGAGCATAGGCAAATCCCGACGCGATCCAGCATAGTGCCGCAATCAGCAGCAGCAGGTCCATGTCGACACCCTGTTGCAGTCCCGCCTTGCTGAGCACGCCGTAAACCGCGCGGCATAGCGCGCCGGTAATCACCAGCGTCAGACCCAGGCGCAAGCCGTCGTGATGACCGAAAACACTTTGCTGCTGTCGATACAGCAACAACACCGCGATTACGCCGCAGCTGATTCCGGCAAGCTTCAGCGGCGACATGCTCTCGCCGAGGAACAGAATCGACAGGATCACGACGGCGATCGTATTGAGCCGGTAAATCGTCGAGCCGAGGCTGACTTCCAGGTGGTGCAGTGATTCGAGCAGCAGGATATTGGCCAGCGCAACCGTGAGCCCCGCGCCGAGGCCGTAAACCAGCCCGGTGCGGGTGAAATCGATGGATTCGCCGCGTAACCCGACGTCGACCAGCAACAGCAGCGTCCAGACCAGGCCAACGCCGCTAATCATCATGCCGCGCGAGCGAACCTTGGTGCTGTAGCGCTTGAACACGACTTCGTTGAGCCCGGCAAGCATCAGGCTGGCAATCGCAAACAGAATGGCGAGATCCAACATGTCGCTCATTCTAGCCGACAACCGCGGTTCGAATGCGGATTAATCGGGATCACGATTGTGATATATTTTTGCCAGACAATAATGGGGGAACATAAGCATGGCAGATCAAACCGTCATCAAATACGACCGCAACGGTGATCCCGACTACGGCATGCACGACTGGGGCGCCTATCCGCCCGAAATCCTCGCCTCCGGCGAACCGGTTCAAACCGGCCATACCTACCTCGATACCGCCAACAGTATTTTTTATTCTGGCGTATGGGATTGCACGCCGCACGAGCTGGTACCGGGGCCCTATGATGTCGACGAATTCATGATCGTGCTCGAGGGTTCGATCATCATCGAGCACGAATCCGGCCAGACCGACCGT
>CP070646.1:1555410-1568673 GCA_020354435.1 Gammaproteobacteria bacterium | reverse complement strand
ACTTCAAGGCGGCCCTGATCGAGAATCCCGCGGAAAATCCGCTCATTTTACTGGGCACCTATAACGTGGACCTGCGCTCGGCCTACTACAATCGTGAATTCGTTGCCGTCATCGATGCGAAGGCATCCGAGCCACAGGTCAAGGTATTCGAAGACCTGGCAAACATGGTCGAGCAACACGGTTACAGGGCGGGCCTGGAAACTCACGATGAAGACGGCAACATGAACGAGTGGTATCGCGAATATCTCAAAACACCCGCCTGGAAACGAGCGCTGATGAGCCTGCTGCGCGGCCTGAACAATCTCACCGGCGGCTGGTTGAGAAAGCAGGCCTGACCCCTTTGATTTTAAAGCGTTAGACCGTCGTAGGTGGGGGAGCCGGCCTCGCGGTGCCACAGGCGGTAGAGGTGACGCCTGCGTTCCGCTTCGTCGAAATCTTCGAAGGCACTGCGGTAGTGGCCGATCTCGTGGTTGTTCAGGTACTGGATCTGGCCGCGCTCGAGCGGTGCCTCGTACCACAGGTCGTCGGCCGCGCAGACTTCGTCGATGGCGTCGAGCGCGTCGCTCAGCGCTGTGTCCATGGTTTCACCGGCGACTTCGTAGCCCTTGCGCACCAGCGACGAATTGGCGCGCGCAAACAGGCGCCCTTCGCGCCAGCTGAAGTAAGGTGCCAGGCAAACCGGCGGCGCGCCGTCGCGATGTTCCTTCTGGCGATCGAAAAGCATCGGCTGGTAAAGGCGTGCGAGCTGCTCTGGATACTGTTGCAGCAGCCGCTGGTGCACAGAGTAAAGGCTGCAGAAGCGGCTGATGCCGCCGCTCTTCGCCGGGTTACGGCATAACAGGCCGACGTAGTCGGGCAGCATGCGCGCGAATGCGTTGTCGGTGTGGAAAACGAGTTCGACCGACGTATGCGAACCGCGCGTGCCGTAGGCATAGTCGGCACCGGTGTCGCAGACGTCGTATATCATCTGGCCATTCCACTTCTGCGCCACCGGGCGGCCGATGCACTGGCCGAGAACCCAGTAAACCTCGACCAGCGTATCGATCGGCAAAGACTCCATCGGCAGGCGATCGAGTACGGCAAAACCGACACCGTCGTCGAGAATCGATTTCATTTGCGTCATCAGCGCGCGGCAGGCGGGCAGATCAAATTCGTCGAGCCGGCGATGGAGCACCGGCAGCGGATTGTCGGCGAAAAATGCCGAGAGCTGTTCGATTTCAGTTAATGCCTGTGGCGTGACTTCAACCAGCCAGTCGCCGGTTTCAATATCACCTGCCAACCAGAGCAGACGATCGCTTTCGGGTTGGCGGATTTCGCAGGCTTCGTGACTGCAATCGAGGTAGCGGACGCCCATTGAATTTAACCCAAACCTTCTCTGGCGGCAGTGGTTTACCAATCTGGTGCCTATCTAAGGCGATTCGAAAGCCCGAGTCAAGCCGATGCCGACCGATCAGTCCCGTGGCTGAAGCCTTACTGCGGTGTCTGTGACGGTGGTTTTACCTTGCTGTCGCGCAGACGTTCGCGATACTTGTCGCGAGCCAGCTCCTGCATGTCTTCCACGGCGTCGCTTTCGTCGACGATCTCGCGCCCGAGCAGGGTTTCGATCGCATCCTCGAGCGTAACAATACCGGAAGCCTGGCCGAACTCGTCTTCGACCAGGCACAGGTGCACGCGGTTCTTCAGCATCAGCTCGAGCAAATGCACCACCGGCAGCTTTTCCGATACCGCAATTATCTGCTTGGCGAAGTTTTTTACCGGCTCGGCGCCGTGTCCGCTGCGCTCGGCCATGAACAGGTCGTGGCGCAATACCTTGCCGGTTATGATATCGGGGCTCTCGTCGTATACCGGCATGCGCGAGAATTGACGCGTTCGCGGGTCGTCGAGCGCGTCACTGACGTGCATGTTCTGTTCCAGCATGTGCACTACGGTGCGCGGCGTTAGTACCTCCTCGGTGGCGACCTCGCGCAGGCTCAGCACGTTGGACAGGTATTCGCGTTCGCGCGCAATCAATGCGCCACCCTTTTTGCCCAGCGATGCCATCGCGAGGATTTCCTCGCGGGTAATCTCGCTCTCGGCATCGCGCCCGAACAGGCTGGTCAGGCGCGTCGAAATCCATACCAGCGGGTAAACCAGCTTGATCAGCCATAAAATCAGATAAGCAGACGGTAGCAGCAGCGCGCGCCAGAAGGTTGCCCCCAGGGTTTTCGGAATGATTTCGGAGAAATACAGGATCGCGAGCGTCAGCAATACCGCGATCAGCGTTTCCCATTGGGGACCGAACACCATCAGCGCCTGGGCACCGACGCCGAACGCGCCCATCGTATGGGCAAAGGTGTTCAGGATCAGGATCGCGGCCAGCGATTCGTCCAGCCGCTGCTTGACCCGGTCGACGACGTCGCCGGCGCGCGGCCGCTCGGATTTCAGCGTTTCGATATAACTGGGCGTGGTCGACAACAGTACTGCCTCCAGGATCGAGCACAGGAAGGAAACACCGATGGCAATTGCAAGGTAAAAAATCAGCAGTGTCATAGGCGTTATATAGGGACGTATGCGCGTATTTTAGTCATTTGTCGTGAAACGCGGTCGGGCCGGGGCCGGGACTTGTTTCGGGTTGTATCGACAGCGAACAGCCAACATCGCTCAATCCCGCCGAATCGTTACCAGGCCGGCCGCGGGATCTACCGTGACCCGGTCGCCGGTCCTGATCAATTGCGTAACGTCGCCGTCGGCGAAGCGGTCGCACATCGCCATCTCGGCGAGCGCCGCGCCCTGCGCCAGGATCGGGTTGACGTTATTGAACAGAATTGCCTTCGGCGCGACGCCGCGCGATACCATTTCGTGCAGCATCCAGGCCGACGCGACGCCACCCTTGGCGGTGTTGAACACCATGATCCTGTCGACGTAGCTTTGCCCGGCGAGCTTGTGCTGCGGGCGCGAAAAAATGCCCTTGATGCGGTCGAGGTCATAGCGCGCGGAAAAATTGTCGTCGGTGACCAGCGCCTCGCCCGAGACGATGGGTCCGACGCCGACGTGACAATTGAGCTCGATGGTCGCCATCAGACAATTTCCCCGGCGATCGCCGAGGCGACGCAGTTTTCCATGTTGGACAATGTCGGCAGGTAATCGTAACCGCCGATGATGTTGGTCAGCTTGGCCGAGTTCGTCATCAGCCGCCTCCAGCCGTTGGCTGCGCCCATTTCACGCGCATAGGACTGGTAAAAACACATGCCCTCGAGCACCAGCGCACCGGAAGCCTCGATGCGTTCGACCAGTCCCATGCGCCGCGAATCGGCCGCGACCACCGGGCTCGTAACCGCCAGCAGGGCAGTGTCGGGGTGCAGTTTGTGACCGTCTAGCAGGTCGGCCAGCATCTGCATTTCGAGCAATGACAGTTGCGGCGCGGAAAAAACGACGACGTCGAGCTTTTCGCCCTTGCCGCCATAGCGCGCGAAGAAGGCCTCGAAATCGGCTTCGGTGACGGCTTCGGCCGCGAGCGCCTGCGGATCGCAAACCGCTTCCAGCGTCGGCGCTTCCGGCGTGACGCCGACCAGGTGAAACAGCGGCACCGAACCATAGCTTGCCATCGCCGCACCGAAATGCTTGAGCTCGTCCGAGCCGGGTACGGCGTCGATGCCCTCGATCACCGGTACCTCCCAGTAAGAACCGGTACGCGCGCCGATGATGCCGCCGAGCGCGCCCCAGTCGGACAGGTAGCGGGGCTGATGCTCGACGCGGAAACGCCGAGTCGCGCGCCGGTTGGCATCGAGGTGCAGTCCGTAACGCGGTGTGCGCCCGGTCAGTCCGGCCGCCAGCGCCGAGGGTCCGCCCTCGAAATTGGAATAGGCGCCGAGGACGCTGTTGCAGTATATAACGACGCCGGTATCGCCGAAGGCCAGGTGCTCGCCGCGCACCGGCGGCATGATGGTCTGGTAGTTGATACAGGTGTTGGTCATCATGATGCCGAAAGCTTCGAAGGCATCGATCGCACGCTGTTCGAGCGCGGCCATTTCATCGGTTTGCCTGAGCCGCTGGTAGTGACAAAAGTCGATGCCGCGGGGATCGGTAATCATCGGGATGCGCACCTGCCGTTCGCGCTCGGGGTGACTCGCCAGGCGCTCCAGAAACTCGACACCGGCCACGCCCAGCGATTCGGTGTCGGCCATGATGTGCGCCTGGGTGGCTTCGACCAGATCGGGCGCGTCGAAAAAACGCCCCACCGCCATCATGTGTTCGATCGCCCAGCGGCGCGGTTCGCCGAGCTCGCCGTTTAGCATCGCCTGTTCTTCGTCGTTGAGCTTCATCGAGGCCAGTCTTTTTCGGAATCGGTCGATTTCATCAACGCATCGGTGTAGCGATATCCGGCTACCGTATCCTCGTTGATTAATGCATCGAGTTCTTCCACGGTCGCGGGCGACAGTTCGATTGCGGCGGCGCCGGCATTTTCGATCATGCGATCCGCGTGCCGTGTCCCCGGAATCGGTACGATGCTGTCGCCCTGTGCCAGCAGCCAGGCCAGCGCCAGTTGCGCCATGCTGCAGCCTTCGCGCTCGGCGATCGCGCCGAACGGAATCAGCAGTTGACTGTTTTTGGCGAAATTCTCAGGCTCGAAGCGAGGACGCGCAATGGTGGCGCGAATATCGTTCTCGTCCACCTGCGTCACGTCCGGGCTTTTGCCGGTCAGGAACTGGCGCGCCAACGGTGAAAACGGCACGAAACCGATGCCGAGCTCGGCGCAGGTCGCGAGAATTTTTTGCTCCGGCGTGCGCGTCCACAGCGAGTATTCGGATTGCACCGCGGTGATCGGGTGTACCGCGTGTGCGCGTCGCAGGCTGTCGTTGCAGATTTCGGACAGGCCGATGGTTCTGACCTTGCCCTGTTGCACCATCCGCGCGAGCGCACCGACGCTTTCCTCGACCGGTACCTTCGGGTCGATTCGGTGCAGGTAATAGAGATCGATGACTTCGGTATCGAGCCGCCGCAAGCTGTCTTCGCAAGTCTGCATCAGCACTTCGGGGCGGCCGTCCATAACGGTTTTGCCGTCCTCGGTGCGTGAAAATCCGCATTTGCTGGCGAGCACGTACTCGTCGCGGCGTGATTTCAGGTATTTGCCGATCAGGCTTTCATTGTGCCCGAGGCCGTACAGTGACGCGGTGTCGAGAAAACTGTAACCCTGATCCAGCGCGGCGTTGAACAGGCGCCCGGCTTCGTCGTCGGCGATGCGCGGCCCGTAGCCCATCGATACGTTCATGCAGCCCAGACCGATGGCTGACACCGTGAAGGGTCCTAGTTTTCGCTGTTGCATTTTCGCTCCTGCTGCTGGCGCAGCGCTATGATAACCAAAGATTGACGCGGGTTCGATCAGTCGTTGTCGGCGGCAGGCAGGTCGTTGCGATCGAAACGGCAGGCACGTACGTGATTTGCGCGACCGCGTACCTCGATATCGCTGACGCTGGCGGGCGGATAAGCGATCGCCTCGCGCTCCAGCGTCTCCGCCGAGACGATCAGGTCGCAGCCCTGCTGCTTGGTCTGCGCCTCGAGGCGCGCGGCGATGTTGATATTGTCGCCGACCGCGGTCAGCAGCGGGGTTTTCGGTGGGCCCATGGTGCCGACGATGGCGTCGCCGCCGTGAATGCCGATACCCATTTTGACGGTTTCACCGAACTCGCGCTGCAATTGTTGGTTTAGCGAATCGATGCGGCGGAACATTTCGCGCGCGCCGGCGAGGGCGTCGCGGCAGGCGTGCTGCTTGCGCTCGGGCTGCAGCCCATAGAGTGCCATCAGGCCGTCGCCGGCAAACTGCGCGTAGTGGCCGTGTGACTCCCCCAGCGCGCTCGAAAGCTCGGTAAAAAAACGGTTGAGGATGAAGACGACATCGTAGGCCAGCACGCGCTCACCGAGGTTGGTCGAACCGCGCATGTCGACGAACATCGCAACGACGTATTCCTCGTGTCCCTGCACGCCGCCGGCGTGCAGCGCGCCGGCGAGCGGCAACTTCGCCATCACCAGCGGCGTGATTTCGAGATCCGCGCGTGGATAAAGCTGGCAGGCGAGGCGTATTTGTGGCCCGGCGCCGATTCGCGCCAGCGCGCGCGATTCCAGTTCGTTCGGCGTCTCGAGCTGATCCAGCCCGATGCCGACGCGCACGCGGCAGGTGGTGCAGCGCGCCCGCCCGCCGCAAACCGCCGCGTGCGGGATGCGGGCATTGCGCAGGGCTTCGAGAAGCGAAACGCCGTGCAGGCTCCGGACCTTGTGCCCGTCACTATGACTGATACGGTAGGTGCCGCGCCGAGCCTGCAGCCAGATGCGCAGCTGGCGCGCAATTAGTGTCAGCACCAGCAGCGCCGCCATGACCGCCCATGCCCGCGTTTCCAGGCCTGCCAGGAATTCGACATCGGCCGGATCCATTGCGTTTTTGGCGGCGTAGATCTGCTGCAGACGCTCGGGATCGTCGAGCCATTCGCTGGCCTGCATCAGCATGCGCAGGCAGCCGATATACGACAACGTCGGGATCAGCACCGCGAGTGCATAGGCGTAAGGCACGACGCGCGCATAGCCGGCGCGGATCCGCAACCAGAAATGCAGGCCTATGGCGAGGTGAATCCAGGCGACGATCAGCAGCGCGCCCAGTTTGTACATGAACACCGGATTCGACAGCAGTGAAGTGACTACCTGGTAATAGTCGGGATCGATGTTGCCGAGCTGGTCAAAGCCGCGGTTACCGACCGCGTGACCGGCGACCAGCGGCAGTATCGACAGGCCGAGCAAGAGTTGCAGCCATTGCCATAAGGACATGCGCAGGCTGCTGCGCCGGTATATCGAACGCAACGCGATCAGCGCATGAAACAGGAGTGAACCGTACAGCAGGATCAACCCGAGCGGATTCTGGAACAGGGCTCCGACGGTCTTGCGGTAGGCCTCGGCGGCTTCGATCGAAACGATGCCAAAGGCGTGGTTTATCAGGTGCTGGGTTACGTAGAGCGCGAGGATCAGCCCGGTTGCCAGCCGCAGTTGCGCTTCGAAACGTTGCATTTAGTCAGCCTGACGCGCGCTGACGAAGCGTTTGGCGAAACCGTCGAGTCGGATCACAAAATCGTCGGCGGCCAGAAACTCGCTGTCGCTCATGCCCGGTTGCTCTTTTTCGCGGTACCAGGCCGCGTACTGCGGCAGGTCCGACGAATACTGGCCGTAATGACTGGAAAAGGTTTTGATCGTGATTTGCGCCGGGCTCGCGGCGAAGTCGAAAGTCATCAGCCGCAGCCAGCCGTCGCCGACGCCGACTCGTTTGCGGCGCCCGGCCTGCAGCGCGGTCTGACCGCGTGCCTGGTAATCGGCCAGGACCTGGTAGACCGGGTTACCGTCGAGATTGGCGTCGACGCGAAAACCCTGGCCGTGCTGATGCCCGCACAGTACGAGGAAAATCTGGTCGTGACGGCGAAGGAATTTACGCCACAGCTGTTCGGCGCTGTTGTGATTTTCGGGTTCGATGCGTGCCAGGTCGATCAATGGATTCGGCAGGCGTTTGCCGGCGGTGCTCAGGTAGTCGTGGGTCGTAACGATCGTCGGCAGCCCCGGGTATTTTTCCAGCACCGATTGGGCCCACCGCAGCACCGCGTCGCCGGGCTGCATCTCGAGGGCGATGTGCAGGAACTCGTAACCGCCGGCGGAAAAGCGCTGCGCGCTGCTGCTGCCCCCGTTGTAACTCGCAACATACCAGGTTTTGTCGCGAAAGAAGTCGGTGTCGGCGCCGAATACGTGGCGAAAATTATCCAGTCCGCCGACGTGCATGATGCCCATATCGGCAACCGTGAAACTGATCTCGGACCAGGTTTTGTTACGATTGGGTGGATAGCCGATCACGCTCCAGGCGGCGTCGTAATCGTGATTGCCGGGCGCAACGCCGAATGGCAGGCCTGAAGCACTGATGATGCGATAACCCTCGATCGCCCGTGGCAGCTCGATATTCATGACCTCGTCTGCACGCTTGGCGCGTCGCGCCAGAATCGGACTGGGTTCGATGCCGATACCGCGCGCCAGGTGCGCCTGGTCGATGGTCTTGGTCTGGTGCTGCCAGACGTCGCCGACCGAGGCGACAAAGGCGATATCGCCACCGTTGTTGACGCTGCGCGAGGCGACATAGCGCATTTGCTGAATAAACAGATCGGCCGCGTCGAGTTCGAAACCGGCTGCTTTCTGGTGGCGGAAATCGATATAATTCTGCGTATCCGGAATGACCGCAAGGGTAAAGGATTGTTCGCCCCCGGCAAAGGCCGGTCGGCCGAGGTAACACAACAAGAGCGCCAGGCATAGATACAGCCAGTGCACCTGCGGCCGGAAATTTGTGAAGTTCAACATAGACATGGCTTGATAGAATGGCTGAAATATAAACCGAAAGCCAATTCCGGTACAGACTGGACCAGGCTGTTAAAACTGCAGGAGGAATTCCCACGTGCTCGATGCGCCGCCGCGAGAATCGGAAAAGCTGTCCTGGTTCTACGTCGGGCTGGGTGTCGTCATCGTTTACAGCACCATACCGGTCGCGCGCGCCCTGCGCGAAACCGTGCGCGATCATGTCGGCCTGGAGTTTTTCCTCTATCTCGTCCTCGCCATGGTGTTGGTCGGCGGCTACCTTGCGTTCAGAAATGTCTACAGGCGCAAACTGCCCACCGGTGCAAAGCTATGGCTGCTGGCGATTTTCAGTACTTTTGCCTATTACATTTATGCGCTTCGCGAAATTCCCGAGGAAGCAGTTCATCTCGGTGAGTACGGCGTGCTTGGGCTGCTCGTCTATCGTGCACTGACGCATCGTGTACGTGATTTCAGCATATACCTCGCGGCGGCGATGGTGGTCGCGATGATTGGCGTCATCGACGAATACATCCAGTGGCTGACACCATCGCGCGTGTTCGATTTACGCGACATCAGGACCAATGCGGTAGCTGGTGCACTGTCGCAACTCGCTATCGTTGCCGGTCTGAGGCCGAGGATCATTTCCGGCCTGCCGGATGCGAAAAGCTGGGGCCGATTGTGTTACCTCGGTGCTGCGGTCGCGGTGTTACTGGCCCTGGGTTTCATGAATTCGCCGCAGCGCATAGCCTGGTACGCGGCAAATCTGCCGCCGCTGGCTTACCTGATGGACAGCAAGGGCATGATGGTTGAATATGGCCATTTATACGAGGATCCCGATACCGGCGTTTTCAGGTCGCGCTTTTCCCTGGCGCAGTTACAACAGATCGATGAGCAGCGTGGCGAAGAGGTAGCCAGGGTCCTGGACAAGTACATTGGCGGTATCGGATACCGGAAATTTCAATCGTCGTACACGGTGCTGCGTGACGCCTATACCCACGAAGCCGGTGTGCATTTGTTTCGGCGCCAGTTTCACCTCGATCGGGCGCGCGAGAAGAACACCAAACAGAACAAACACTATCGAATCGCTTACCGGGAGAACCAGATCCTGAAAAAATATTTTCCGACCGCTATAAACAGTTCCAGGCATCACTGGAGCGAGGAGACCGAAACCGAAGTGGAAAACGGGACCGACATGACGGTTGCCTACGAGAGCGCGGTGAGCAAGGGACTCATCACGAAACTGGGGCAGAATCAGGTTATGGCGATATTTATCGTTATCATCCTGTTGTTTTTCGTGGCTGGTTTTCGTTTGCGGCGCGAGAATCGGAAAACCGTTCTGGTGGAAGGTGGAGATGCTACGGGGAAGTAACTTTATCGCGGCGATGTTGCTGATGTTTTTACATTTTCCACTCGCCGTCGCGTCGGTAGACGAACCCCGACCAAGCGTTCTGCTGATAACCATCGATAACCTGCGACCCGATCGAATGTCGGTTTACGGTTATGAAAAAGACACGACGCCCTACCTGAAACGATTGGCGTCCGAGTCCGTCGTCTTCGATAACGCGTTTTCGACTTCGGCCTGGACCGCTCCGGGTATGGTTTCAATCTTTACCGGCTATTATCCCCCGGTGCATGCGCAGCACGGCCGTTTCAGTTACTACGACGATGAAATGGCCGCGGCCCTCAAGTTAATGGCCGCGCAGGGATACGAGATTCTGGGGCAGGCCATCAGGGGGCCCAGTCACCAGGGATTCGGATTTCAAAAGCACCTCGGGAAAAAACCGGATCGCCTGCAAAGTTTCATCGAAGACCGGATCGATAATCCAGCCCCGTTTTTCGCCTGGGCGCATATTAAGGATGTGCATCTGCCCTACAACCCGTCTGCGCTCAATGCCGAGCTGTTCAATGCTGACAGGCGTAACAACGAAGCGATCGCAGCCGTGCGCAAGCACCGGGTCATCCTGCGCCATCCCGAGCGGGTCGAGGTAGAATTCACGCACGCCGGCAAGGTCGAATTCAGTGACGAGGATATTCCGGTCGTGCGCGCGCTTTACGATGCCGAAGTCGCCGATGTGGATGCAAAGCTACAGCGTTATTTCGAAAGAATGCGTGAAACCGGTCTGCTGGATCGAACCATCGTCATCATTTCCGCCGATCACGGCGAAGAATTGTTCGAGCACGGTTGGCTTGGACATGCGTCGACGGGATACGATGCCAAGCTTTACGACGAATTGATCCGCATACCGCTGATTATTCGCATGCCGGATACCGGCCTTCGCGGGCGCTTTGGCGCCATGGTGCAGGGCGTGGATTTCATGCCGACCATCTTTGAACTGTTGGGGATCGATGACAGCGAACTGAAACCCGCGATGCAGGGGCGTTCTTTTCTGCCGGTGATCAGGGGTGAGCGGCAAAACATCCGCGACTACGTTTTTACCCAGACCACGCTCAAGGGCTGGACGACACCCCGTGCCGAGATGAGAACCAGAATCGTTTCGGTTCGCGACCAGAGGCGAAAGCTGATCCGCATTCCCGAAGGCGCGAGTAGCCGTACCGAGGCTTATGATCTGCTGCGCGATCCCGCTGAGCAGGACGACATTTATGCGCGCGATGCCGCGGGTTTTCGGGATCTCGAACAGGCGCTGGAGTCCTGGATGCTTGACAATCGATCGCGGGCGGCGCAGCTTGTCATCGACGCTGCTCAGAGGCGCATCGAAAAAATCTCCGACGCCGTGCTCGGAGATGCAGGCCTGAAATCGGCGGTGTCGGACTGGAATGCGATTCAGACCATGGAGGAAACCTGGGGGCTGGAGCCCGAACGGTTTTATCGAACCGAACCGCATGCGAGCCGGTGGCAGGCGATCCAGCGAACCGCCGCGAACATGATTGGTATGGCGATGATGTGCCGTGCGAACGGGGGTGAACTGGTAACGGACAATTCCGCGCAGCGCCTTGAAATCGATGCCTGGCGCTGCCAATGAACAGGCGTTTATCGAGGTGTCGTTGAAACATTCGCTAGAAAAGGCTGAAGCCGGGGGGCAATCGAAATCAGCAGTTTTGCTGTACCTGCAACCCCGTCTGCTGATCATCTTTTTCATGGGTTTTGCCAGCGGTTTGCCGCTGGCGTTGTCGAGCGCAACCTTGTCCTTCTGGCTGGCCGAGTCCGGCGTTGCGCTGGCGGCGATCGGGTTGTTCGCACTGGTCGGCACGCCCTACAACTTCAAGTTCGTATGGGCGCCGTTGATCGACCGCGTGCCGCTGCCGCTGCTGACGCGCCTGCTCGGTCGGCGGCGCTCGTGGATGCTGTTGATCCAGGTCGGGTTAATGATCGCGATAGCCGTGCTCGGCTTCAGCCGCCCGGAGGCAACGCCGTTGCTGACGGCGGTGTGCGCGCTTGCGGTCGCGTTTTTCTCGGCCAGCCAGGATATCGTCATCGATGCCTATCGTATCGAAATTCTAGATGCCGACGAGCAGGGTGCCGGCGCCGCGATGACGCAGGCGGGGTACCGGCTGGGCGCGATTGCCGCCGGCGCTGGTGCGTTGTTCCTGGCGGAATCGATCGACTGGTCGCAGGTATACCTGGTGATGGCGTTGCTGGTTGTCGTCGGCATGCTGGCGGCAGTCCTCGCGCCGGATCCGGAACAGCGCAACCCGGAACTCGTCGCCGGCCAGCAGCATTCCGGTCTGCGCTCGATGGTAGTCGATCCCTTTGTCGAATTTTTTGAGCGCAACGGCATAAGCACCGCGATTATCATCCTGGCCTTTATCCTGCTGTACAAGTTCGGCGATGCCTATGCCGGCGTCATGGCTTACCCGTTTTACTACGAGATGGGATTTTCCAAGTCGGAAGTGGC
The DNA here is from genome assembly GCA_020354435.1 of Gammaproteobacteria bacterium. GTDB lineage: Bacteria > Pseudomonadota > Gammaproteobacteria. The sequence continues at coordinate 1,556,473 of CP070646.1, read as the reverse complement.
GACGGTGAGCAAGATCTTCGGCGTGATCGCCACCGTGGTCGGCGTTTTTGTCGGTGGACTGATCGTCAAGCGTTACGGCATCATGCCGAGCCTGCTCGGCTGCGGTATTTTACAAATGCTGTCGAACCTGATGTACGCCGCGCAATCGGTTGCCGGACACGACGTGCAATTCCTTTATTTCACTATCGGTATCGAAAACCTGTCCGGCGGCATGGGCTCGTCTGCTTTCGTCGCCTACCTGTCGGTACTGTGCAACACCGCCTATACCGGTACCCAGTTTGCCCTGTTTACGTCATTCATGGCTTTCGGGCGTACGCTGTTATCGGCCTCCAGCGGCTGGATGGTGGAGTTGACCGGCTGGTTCGACTTTTTTCTCATATCGACGCTGGTCGCGCTGCCCGGACTGCTGTTATTGTTGTGGATGATGCGCAACTTGCCGATGTCATTGCAGGCTAGAGAGACGGTTGTGCAGGCCACGCAGGGCGAAGGAGGAGAACCATGAAACAGGCCATTTTATTACTGATCTTGTTCGGCATCCTGCCGGGTGCGAAGGCGCAGGATGTCAAGCGTGAGATCACGCAGGTTACCTACGACGTTTACCGCTTCCAGAATAATTTCCATGTCAATATGTTTGTCGTCACCGGCGCCGGCGTGGTCGTTACCGATCCGATCAACCAGGAGGCCGCCAGGTGGCTCAAGGGTGAAATCGGAAAGATCACGGATCAGCCGATCACGCATCTGATCTATAGCCACAGTCACGGCGATCACGCATCGGGCGGCACCGAGTACGGCGACGTGCCCAACGTGATTACGCACCGGAATGCACCCGAGGATATCGACCTGGTCGAACCGACTATTCGCTTCGATGATCAATACAGCTTTAGCGTGGGCGAAAAGACTTTCGAACTGACCTATCTTGGTCCAGGGCACGGCGACGACCTGATCGCGATCGTGGTACGCCCGGATGACGTTGCCTTCGTGGTCGATGCGGTCAGCGCGAAACGCCTGTTTTATCGCGATTTTCCCGGTGCCAACGTCGATCACTGGATGGAACAGGTCAGAA
>CP070646.1:1512677-1555310 GCA_020354435.1 Gammaproteobacteria bacterium | reverse complement strand
GGACAATTGTAATAAATGCCGGGGAAAACGAAGTCAGCCGGCTGGCCTGGTGCACCGGTGCCGCGCAGGGTTTTATCGAGGCCGCCGCGGCTCGCGGTGTCGATGCCTTTATCAGCGGCGAGGTATCGGAGCCGACCTTTCACCTGGCGCGCGAGATGGGAATACATTACATTGGCGCCGGGCACCACGCCACGGAGCGTTACGGGGTACAGGCGCTGGGCGCCGAGATCGCCAGGCGTTTCGGTATAAGGCAGCAATTTATCGATATCCCCAACCCGGTATAGCATGCAGGCTGCAGCCGTTGCGTGCTGCCTGAATAAAGTTGCAAAAAACCTTGCCAAATCCTTGTTTTAACACTCAATGCTCTCGACGAAAAAGCCAAAGTAAGATATGCTAGCGGCCGTTTTTTTATGATCGGGACTAAGACCTCGCGATCCAGGCTATGCATCGCAGGTCTTTTCTTTTGGGAACTCCAAAAATAACGGGGTACGAACTCGAATGTCTTCTGAAGTTGATAACAGTAGGCGGCGTTTCCTGACCGCGGGCACAGTGGTCGTAGGCGCCGTGGGCACGGTGGCGGTTGCGATACCGTTTGTAAAGAGCTGGAGCCCCAGCGCGCGCGCCAGGTCGGCGGGCGCACCGGTCGAGGCTAACATCGGTAAACTGCTCCCGGGACAGCTGATCATCGTCAAGTGGCGTGGCAAGCCGGTATGGATCGTACGCCGCGACGAAAAAGCGCTGGCGACGCTGTCCGATCTTGGCGACAGTCTGCGCGACGAAGCGTCCGACGAAAGTATCCAGCCGGATTATGCCAAGAACGAGTACCGCTCGCGCAAACCCGAAATCCTGGTAATGGAAGGGATATGCACTCACCTCGGTTGCTCGCCGACCTATCGACCCGAAATTACCGCGGATTTCAAGGGCGGCTTCTTTTGCCCCTGCCATGGTTCCAAGTTTGATTTCGCTGGCCGTGTCTACGCCGGCGTGCCGGCGCCGACTAACCTGCCAGTGCCGCCGCACTATTACATTAACGACGACGTCATACTGATTGGCGAAGACGGGGTAGCATAATGAGCGAAAAGCAGACTGGCACCGGCTTCCTGGGCTGGATCGACGCGCGCTTCCCGCTGACCAAGATGTTCGAGGAGCACCTCTCCAAGTACTACGCGCCAAAAAACTTCAACTTCTGGTACTTCTTCGGCTCGCTGGCGCTTCTGGTGCTCGTGATCCAGATCGTCACCGGGATTTTCCTGACCATGCACTACAAGCCCGACGGTGATCTCGCGTTCGCCTCGGTCGAGTACATCATGCGCGACGTCGACTGGGGCTGGCTGCTCCGCTACCTGCACTCGACTGGCGCCTCGGCCTTTTTCATCGTGGTCTACCTGCACATGTTCCGCGCGCTGATCTACGGTTCCTACCAGAAGCCGCGCGAGCTGATCTGGATCTTCGGCATGTTCATCTTCCTCTGCCTGATGGCCGAGGGTTTCATGGGTTACCTGCTGCCCTGGGGGCAGATGTCTTACTGGGGCGCGCAGGTCATCATCTCGCTGTTCGGCGCGATCCCGTGGGTCGGCGACGAACTGACGCTGTGGATCCGCGGCGACTTCGTCATCTCGGACGCAACCTTGAACCGCTTTTTCGCGCTGCACGTGGTCGCGGTACCGCTGGTGCTGCTGATGCTGGTAGTCATGCATATCATCGCCCTGCACGAGGTTGGCTCGAACAACCCCGACGGCGTCGAAATCAAGAAGAACAAGGATGAAAACGGTATTCCGCTCGACGGCATTCCGTTCCACCCTTACTACACGGTCAAGGACATCGTCGGTGTCGTCGTGTTCCTGATCCTGTTCAGCGTGGTCGTGTTTTTCGCGCCGGAAATGGGCGGGTATTTTCTCGAGTATGCCAACTTCGTACCGGCCAACCAGTTCAAGACGCCGGAGCATATCGCGCCGGTGTGGTACTTCACGCCGTATTACGCGATTCTGCGGGCGATCCCGGACAAGCTGATGGGCGTCATCGCGATGTTCGCATCGATTGGAATACTGTTTTTCCTGCCGTGGATCGACCGCGGCAAGGTCAAGTCGGTGCGCTACCGTTCGGGCGCATTCAAGTTGCTGCTGGTTATACTGGTGGTCAGCTTCATTGGCCTCGGGTACCTCGGCGCCTTGCCGGCAACCGAGGGCCGCACGATGTTTGCGCGCCTGTTCACCATCGGTTATTTCGGTTTCTTCGTCGGCCTGTGGTGGATCAGTAAAAACGAAGCGACCAAACCGGTTCCGGAGAGGGTGCGATAATGAAAAAGCTGTTGATTATTGCTATCGGTCTGTTGTTGCCCTCTATCGGCTGGAGCGCCGGGGGTGGACCCACCTATCCCAACGACAAGATCGAAATCGACTGGAACGACAAGGCAGCGATGCAACGCGGTGCGCGTACTTTCGTCAACTACTGCATGAGTTGTCACTCGGCCGCATACTCGCGGTTTAACCGCGTCGGCGCGGATCTCGGGATCCCGGATGAACTGGTGCGCGAAAACCTCATTTTCACGACAGACGTCAATGGCGAAAAAACCAAGGTCGGTGAATTGATGAAAACCACGATGACACCCGAGTACGCGGAACAGGCCTTCGGCATCGTGCCGCCGGATCTTTCGTTGATCGCGCGTTCGCGCGGCGTCAACTGGTTGTACAATTACCTGCGCGGATTTTACGTCGACGACAGTCGTGAAGGTATCGGTGTCAACAACGGCGTATTCGCCAACGTTGGCATGCCGCACGTGATGGCTGATTTGCAGGGTTTGCAAGTCCCGAAATACAAGACTCTGACCGATTCTCACGGCGATGAGCAAGAAGTCATTGTTGGTTTCGAGGTCTTGAAACCCGGCTCCATGACCATATCTGAGTACGACAAGACCGTGTATGAGCTGGTGGCATTTCTCGATTATCTGGCGGAGCCTTACAAACAGACCCGCAAGAATGTTGGCACCGGCGTACTTATTTTTCTTTTCGCCTTCCTGATTCTGGCTTACGTGCTTAAGAGAGAATACTGGAAGGACGTGCATTAACCTGGGACTAGATGTTATGTCTGTAGTAGCGAATCGCCGCTCGGTGATGAGTTGCTTTTCTTCTCCGACCGACCCCGAGTGTCATCGCGCGCGTATCGTGCTCGCGGAAAAAGACATCACGGTCGAGATCCACGACGTGGATACCAATAATTTACCGGAAGATTTGCTTGACCTGAATCCGTACGCGACCGTTCCGACCATGGTCGATCGTGACCTCGTGTTATACAACGCCCGTGTCCTGATCGAGTATCTCGACGAGCGTTTTCCGCATCCGCCGCTAATGCCGGTGGATCCAGTGTCTCGCGCCAAAAGCCGGCTGGCGTTGTTTCGCATCGAAAGCGACTGGTTCAGCCTGCTGCCCGATATAGAGCGTGGCACCGAGAAGCGCAAGGCACAGGCCAAGAAGGCGCTGCAGGAAAGCCTGGTGAACTCTGCCGAGGTGTTCGGCGCAATGCCTTATTTCCTGTCGAACGAGTTCAGTCTGCTGGATTGCAGTATTGCACCGATCCTGTGGCGCCTGCCGTATTACGGTATCGAATTGCCGAAATCGGCCAGGCAGATTACTAATTACATGAAGCGGGTGTTTTCGAGGCCTTCCTTCCAGGCCAGCCTGTCCGAGCAAGAGCGGGACATGGTCGCCTGACGGGCGGAACCGAGATGACTTCAAGCAAGCCATACCTGGTTCGCGCGCTTTACGAGTGGATACTGGATAACGAAACGACACCCTATATCCTGGTAGACACCGGCAGCGAACAGGTGCGGATTCCTCCCGGCATCGCCACCGACGGCAAGGTCGTGCTGAACCTGGCGCCGCAGGCGATTCAAAATCTCGAAATGACCAACGAATATGTCGCCTTTTCGGCGCGCTTCAGCGGGGTAACGCATGATATTTATTGCCCGATGACTTCTCTGATGGCGATATATGCGCGTGAAAATGGTGAGGGTATGATGTTTCCTGCAGAGGGGGACGAAGCGGAACACGACTCGCCCGACGACGACAAGCCCAAGGGCCCGACCCTCAAGGTTATCAAATAATCCGATCAAAGGGGTCAGTGTCGATTGATCGTAAGCGATCAATCGACACTGACCCCTGGTTTCCTATTCCGCGTAAAAGGCGTTTCGGATCCATTCGTTCCGATCGCTGCCGTCGGGCTGGCGTTGAATCAGGAACGCGTCGAATCGTATGTCACGGTTGGCATGCTGTTGCTGCCTTGCCAGATAGAACAGGGCGGTTTTGACGATCTTGCGCTGTTTCGAGAGCGGGATCGAATAGGCTGCGCCGCCGCAGGACAGGGAGGAGCGAAACTTGACCTCGATGAAACAAATCGCGCCCCGTTCGAGCATGACCAGGTCGATTTCGCCGAAACGGCTGCAGAAATTTTGCTCGATCAGGCGCAGGCCCCGCTGCTGCAGGTAAAGCCTGGCCCGGTCCTCGTAGCGCAATCCTTTGCGGCTGGTCCGGTGCATGGTCCTAGGGCGGCAGACCCGACGATAGCAAGCCTGTGTTCGGCGTTTTCAATAACTTCGCGCGACCGTTCTCGTAGGTGGCCATCAACAGGGAACGGTGAACGCGGCCGTTTTTGTCGACCGATAACTCGCCGGTATTGTGCAACATCGTCTCTTCCGGGTTAATCATCAGGCGGCGCAGCGAAGGAATCATTCGGTAGGCATCGATACCGAGCGCGAACAGGCGGCTGAAACGCTGACTCGATTGCGGCCAAAGCCGGCTGACCTGTTTGTAATCGGGATTATTCTGGTTGTTCAACATCCAGGGGATATCGACAAACAGAATTTCATTCAGATCGCGGTCGTCATCCGGATTGCTGACACTGGATGAAATATGCGAGGTGGCATACACCGGCAGGTCATGCGCATGGTGGAACTTGAGCTGCGGCTTGATCAGCCGGGCCTGGCGCGAGTTGGCGGCGATGAAAATCATGTCGACATCCTGGCGCCGGCGCGCATCGAATTGCACCTGCTCCTTGATGACCTGCTGCAGGATGCTTTTACGGTGATTACTGGTCGTCAGGTTGAGCAGGTTCTTGATTGCGGCCGAGTAATCATTTTTCCTGGCCGGGTAGACCGAGCTGCCAACTACCTGTCCACCGAGTGCTTCGAAACGTTTGCTGAATGCACGTTGCAGGCGATAACCCCAGTCGGTGTCGGGCACCAGCACGGCCGCATGATGTTTGCCCTGTGCCAGCGCATAGTCGGCGATTTGTTCGGCCTCGTCCTCGGGGCGCAGGCCGAACTGATACAGGTTCAGGCCGGCTTCGTCCTCGTCGTTACCATAGTTCAGCGTCAGGGTAGGGACCGGCAGTTCCTCGCGCTGTTGCAGCAGGTCGATCAAATCCTTGCTGATCGGGCCGACGACAAAATCCGCGCCGTTCTGGATCGCCTGTTCGTATTGCAGGTTGAACTCGGCCGGATCGGTGCTTGCGTTGATGATCTCGAGATCGGCGACCTGGGCAGGGTCCTGGTAGTAAGCGTAAAGAAAACCGTTCTGAATCGCGTCGGCAACCTTTTCCAGGCGGCCGGAGAAGGGCAGCATCAGCGCAATGCGGGTCGGATTAATATAAACCCGTTTGCTTTCCTCGAGCAGGTTAATCGCGTAACTCGGCGCTGCCGGGTGATCGCCGTAACGCTGATACCATTGGTCTATCCAGGGTTCCATCTTGGCCGGCAGCATGTTCGACCGGCGCGCAATCAGATTCAGTTCGAGCCAGCCGCGCATTTCCTGGGTTTGCTGCTCCTTGATAGCGCGAACCATGGTCGATTCGGTGATGCGATTCAGCGCGGCCCATATAAACTCGTGATTTTCTTCTATTTCCTGAGGCGTTTTCAGGTACTGGCCGATTTGCATGCGCAAGCGGGCGCTCTCCATCGGCTTGCCGATCGCAAGCACGCCGCGGGAACGAATGTTCAGTGCCAGCGCCTTGAACTGGTAATCGACGATTTCGTCGATTTCGGGCAGGGCCAGTAGTCCCTGATAAATCTTGCCTTCGCCGAGGTAGGCGCCAGCCAGAATGGTTTGCCTGTTTTTCAGATCCTGCTGCAGGATATCCTGTTCCCCCAGCGCCTCGAAAAAGGGTTCGATTTCATCGTAAAGCTCGCCGTAGTAGTACATCAGCGCGATCTTGATCAAAAAGGCGGAACGCTCCGGCTGAATGCTGGACTGGGCCAACTTGTCGTATATAACCGCGGCCTCCAGCCATTGCTCGCTGGTTTCGTATTCGAAGGCCGTGATGATGTCTTCCTCGGTCGGCGTCAATACGCCGGCGTCGGTGCCAGGATCGACCGTTATCCTGGCCGTTTCGGTAGTGTCTGCTACGGTGCCGCTGGGCGGTCCCGATTGACAGGCGGCCAGCGCGAGACCGAGCGTAAGCAGAAGCAGGATTTGTCGTAACGAGCTCATCGGTAATTCAGGGTGGTTTACAGCGGAAGGCTGGCGGTATTTGCAACAGGCATATAGTGTACACTCTTTTGCATGGCCGGCGTACTCTATATTGTCGCAACCCCGATCGGTAACCTGGACGACATCAGCCTGCGGGCGATTGCCACGCTCAAATCGGTTGATCTGATTGCCGCCGAGGATACCCGTCACAGCCGGCATTTATTGCACCATTTCGGCATCGAGACCCCTTTGCTGTCATGCCACGAACATAACGAAGCCGCGCGCAGCAAGGAAATACTCGCGAAACTCGAAGCCGGTAGCGACGTTGCGCTGATTTCGGATGCCGGTACGCCGTTGATATCCGATCCCGGCTACCGTCTGGTATCGGCGGCGCGACGGCAGGGTATACCTGTTTCGCCGATACCCGGCGCCAACAGCGCAATTGCCGCGCTCAGCGCCGCTGGTCTGCCAACAGAATCGTTTCATTTTGCAGGATTTTTATCGGCCAGGACCGCGGAACGGGCCAGCCAGCTACAAGCACTGCGCGCCGTGCCGGGAACCCTGGTGCTGTTCGAGTCCAGCCATCGAATCGAATCGCTGCTGGAACAATTGACGCAGGTTTTTCCACGGCACAGGTGCGTCGTCGCCAAGGAATTGACCAAATTGCACGAAAAGTTCCTGCTTGGTACCGCTGCCGAGGTGCGGGAAATATTTACCGGCGACGACAAGCTGCGCAAGGGAGAATTCGTCGTTCTGATCGACAACCAGGCGGATAAAAAAGCGTCTGCGCCGGACAGCGACGATGTCAGGCTGCTGCGAATACTGCTCGACGAACTTTCCGTTAAAATGGCGGTGAAAATTGCCATGCGTTTGACGGGTAAAAAGAAAAATGAGATTTATCAACTGGCGCTGAAGCTGCGCGAAGAAATCCGGTCGGAGTCCGCAGGTTGATTTAGTTGGGGCGATAATAGCTTGATTTTTAAGTAATTAATCCTTTTGTTCGGCTTGCCGAAGCCGGTTCGTTAAGGCTCCATTCAGAGGCCGGTAAGTAAAATATGCACCAAGTTGGTCAAATTCTTGCATAGCGATTAATAATCGTATTGAATGGGGGTGTCAGTGTGACGTCCGTGACGACGATCCAACAGTGAAATAGTTTATATGAGCATTAATTTATTTTGCGAACGAAATTCGAGAGCCATCGTCTAAATTTTTACTATGCTTAAGCATAGTCACGCAAACAAAGAGTGATTAATTCCATCAGGCGGCGCCTGATCATCATAATGCGATTCGAGGGGTGCCAGTCCTGATCCGACTTAGGAAGAGGTAGCCCAAATGAGCATTTTCGAAAGTTATCAGCAACGATTCGACCAACACTTGCAGGAAGAGTATTCACTGCAGGAATACCTCGATATGTGCAAAAACAATCCCCTGGTCTACGCGACCGCGGCGGAGCGCATGTTGGCGGCGATCGGCGAGCCGGAACTGGTGGATACGTCGCAGGATTCTCGACTAAGCCGGATTTTTTCCAACAAGCTGATTGCGCGTTATCCAGCGTTTTCCGAGTTTTACGGCATGGAAGACGCGATCGAGCAAATCGTGTCCTACTTCAAGCACGCGGCGCAGGGTCTCGAGGAAAAGAAACAGATACTGTACCTGCTGGGCCCGGTAGGTGGCGGCAAATCGTCGCTCGCCGATCGTCTCAAGGTGCTGATGGAAAAGCTGCCGATTTACGCGATCAAGGATTCGCCGGTGTTCGAGTCGCCGTTGGGGCTGTTCGACGTTAACGAAGATGCCGAAATCCTCGAACAGGATTACGGTATCGCGCGGCGCTACCTGAACAAGATCATGTCGCCGTGGGCGGTCAAGCGCCTCAACGAGTTCGGTGGCGATATTACCAAGTTCAAGGTAGTCAAGATTCAGCCGTCGATCCTGAACCAGATCTCAATCGCCAAGACCGAACCGGGCGATGAAAACAACCAGGATATTTCGGCGCTGGTGGGCAAGGTCGATATCCGCATGCTCGAGCATTACGCGCAAAACGATGCCGACGCCTACAGTTATTCCGGTGCGTTATGTCGCGCCAACCAGGGTTTGATGGAGTTCGTCGAAATGTTCAAGGCACCGATCAAGGTGCTGCACCCGCTGCTGACTGCAACCCAGGAAGGCAACTATAACGGCACCGAGGGACTCTCTGCGCTGCCGTTCGAAGGTACGATCCTGGCGCACTCCAACGAGTCCGAATGGCAATCGTTCCGTAACAACAAGAATAACGAGGCTTTCCTGGATCGCGTTTATATCGTCAAGGTGCCTTACTGCCTGCGCGTCTCCGAGGAAATCAATATTTATGACAAGCTGCTGATCAACAGTTCGCTGTCTGAAGCACCCTGCGCGCCGAGTACGCTTGAGATGCTGGCCCAGTTCAGCGTGCTTTCACGCCTGGTTACTCCCGAAAATTCAAGCATGTACTCAAAAATGCGGGTTTACGACGGCGAAAGCCTGAAGGACACCGACCCGAAAGCGAAGTCTTACCAGGAGTACCGCGATTATGCAGGCGTCGACGAGGGCATGAAGGGCCTGTCGACCCGTTTCGCCTTCAAGATCCTGTCGCGGGTGTTCAATTTTGATCAGACCGAGGTTGCCGCTAACCCGGTACACCTGTTGTACGTGCTCGAACAGCAAATCGCGCGCGAGCAGTTTCCGCAGGATGTGCATGATCGCTACCTCGAGCATATCAAGGGTTTCCTGGTGCCGAATTATGTCGAGTTCATCGGCAAGGAAATCCAGACCTCTTACCTCGAGTCTTACTCCGAGTATGGCCAGAATATCTTTGACCGCTACGTTACCTATGCCGATTTCTGGATCCAGGACCAGGAGTACCGTGATCCCGAAACCGGTGAAAACTTCGGCCGTGCGTCGCTCAACGAAGAGCTGGAAAAGATCGAAAAGCCGGCCGGAATTTCCAATCCCAAGGATTTCCGTAACGAGGTCGTTAATTTCGTGTTAAGAGCGCGTGCGCAGAATGAAGGCAAGAATCCGGACTGGACCAGCTATGAAAAGCTGCGTACCGTGATCGAAAAGAAAATGTTTTCCAACACCGAGGAATTGTTGCCGGTAATTTCGTTTACCGCCAAGGCCTCCGAAGAGGATGAAAAGAAACATGCCAACTTCGTTGCCCGCATGGTCGAGAAGGGCTACACCGAAAAGCAGGTGCGACTGCTGTGCGAATGGTATCTGCGCGTCAGGAAATCTTCCTGAACCACAGGGTCATAACCTGAAGGGTTAATATGGCGCAACTCATCGACAGACGGCCGAACGCCAAGGGCAAGAGCACGGTAAACCGGCAGCGGTTTCTGCGGCGCTACAAGAAGCAGATTAAAAAGGCCATCTCGGACCAGATTTCGGAGCGTTCGATCACCAATATCGATAGCGGCGAGAGCGTATCGATACCGACGCGCGATATTTCCGAGCCGACCTTCCGTAACGATCAGGGCGGCGTGCGCGAAGGTGTTTTCCCGGGTAACAAGGAATTTGCGCAGGGTGACCGGATCAAGCGGCCGGAAGGCGGAGGCGGCGGCCAGGGCCGGCGTGCCAGCGACAGCGGCGAGGGCGAAGATGATTTTGTCTTCGAGATTTCCAAGGATGAATACCTCGACATGCTGTTCGACGATCTCGAGCTGCCCAATCTGCAGAAGAACCAGCTCAAGAAGATGACCAAGAGCAAGACCGTACGCGCCGGTTTCACCAACGACGGCGTGCCGAGCAATATCAATATCGTGCGCTCGCTGCGTTCAGCCCTGTCGAGACGCGTCGCCATGGGCGCGGAACCGCGGCGGCGGCTGCGCGAACTCGAGGCCGAGCTGCAGGCGCTGGAACAGGAGGTCGGTAGCGATCAGAATCGACTGCTCGAACTCAGGGATGAAATCGAGCACCTGCGCAAACGAATTCACAATATCCCGTTTATCGACACCTTCGATCTGCGCTTCAACAACTTCGTGCAGCGCCCCGAGCCGACCTCGCAGGCGGTCATGTTCTGCCTGATGGACGTATCGGGCTCGATGGACCAGGAAACCAAGGATATCGCCAAGCGTTTCTACATCCTGCTGTACCTGTTCCTGACGCGCAGCTACAAGGATGTCGACGTGGTTTATATTCGTCACCATACCCAGGCCAAGGAAGTTGACGAGGAAGAGTTTTTCTATTCGCGCGAAACCGGCGGTACGATTGTCTCCAGCGCGCTCGAGCTGACGCGCGACATTATCGCGCAGCGTTACCCGCCCACCGACTGGAATATTTATGCCGCGCAGGCTTCCGATGGCGACAACTGGAACGACGATTCGCCCGTTTGCGAGCAAATCCTGGCAAAGCAGGTGTTGCCGCAGTTGCGTTATTACGCCTACGTCGAAATAACGCGGCGCGATCACCAGGGGCTTTGGTCGCATTACGAAAACCTGCTGGAAACGCACGATAATTTCGCCATGCAGCACATTCGCGAACACGAGGATATTTACCCCGTGTTTCGCGAGTTTTTCCGGAAGCAGACGCAATGAGCAAACCGATTTCGACCGGTGGCGAGTGGACTTTCGAGTTAATCGAGCAATATCTCGCCGAAATCGAAAACATCGCCGAGGATTTCAGCCTCGATACCTACCCCAATCAGATCGAGCTGATCACCGCCGAGCAAATGCTCGATGCTTATGCCAGCGTCGGCATGCCAATCGGTTACAGCCACTGGTCCTTTGGTAAACATTTCATCAAGAACGAGCAGCAGTACCGTCGCGGGCACATGGGCCTTGCCTACGAAATCGTGATCAATTCGAATCCCTGCATCGCCTACCTGATGGAAGAGAATACGATGATGATGCAGGCCCTGGTGATCGCGCACGCGAGCTTCGGCCACAACTCGTTTTTCAAGGGTAACTACCTGTTCCGCGCCTGGACCGACGCCGAGGCTATCATCGACTACCTGGTTTTCGCCAAGCGTTTCATCAGCGAGTGCGAGGAACGATACGGCATCGACGACGTGGAAAACCTGCTCGATTCCTGCCACGCGTTGCAAAACCACGGTGTCGACCGCTACAAGCGGCCCTACCCGGTGTCGATGCGCGAAGAACGGGAGCGCATGAAGGAGCGCGAGGCCTACCTGCAATCCCAGGTCAACGACCTGTGGCACAAGACCGTGCCGAAGAAGGAGGCAGCGGAAGAAGAAGAGAAGCAGCAGAATTTTCCGCAGGAGCCGCAGGAGAACATTCTTTATTTCGTCGAGAAAAATGCGCCCCTGCTGGAGCCCTGGCAGCGTGAAATCGTGCGCATCGTGCGCAAGATAGGCCAGTATTTTTACCCGCAACGCCAAACCCAGGTCATGAACGAGGGCTGGGCCTGTTTCTGGCACTACCACATCATGAACGAGCTCTACGATCGCGGCAAGGTCACCGACGGATTCATGCTGGAATTTATCCAGAGTCATACCAATGTGGTATCGCAACCGGATTTCGACAGCCAGTATTTCAGCGGCATCAATCCTTATGCGCTGGGTTACGCGATGATGATGGACATCAAGCGTATCTGCAGCAACCCGGATGAGGAAGACCGCCGCTGGTTCCCGGATATCGCCGGCTCGAACTGGCAGGAAACGCTCGACTTCGCGATGCGTAACTTCAAGGACGAGAGTTTTATCTCACAGTTCCTGTCACCTCGGCTTATCCGCGATTTCAAGCTGTTTTCGATTCTCGATGACGAGGAGCAAAGCGAACTCGAGGTGACGTCTATTCACAACGACGCCGGTTATCAACATATTCGTCAGTCCCTTTCCAACCAGTACAACCTGAGCATGAACGAACCCAACATCCAGGTTTACAATGTCGATATTCGCGGCGATCGCAGCCTGACGCTGCGACACGTACCGCATAACAATGTGCCGCTCGCCGATACCAGCTCCGAGGTGCTGAAACACCTGCATCGCCTGTGGGGTTTCGGCATCAAGCTGGAAACCCTCGATCAGGACGGCGAGTTCGTCAAGGTCGAAGAATGCGCGGCCTGAGCAGAGTTGCTCTCGCTTCGAACGCCCGGGGCTAGGGGTATTCAATCTGTGTATGGATCCTGCTGCGGAAAAACATCGGTCAGGGCGCGAAATTGAAGTACATCTTGCTGGTGTCCAGCCGGTAACTCCAAGGCAGGTTCTCGTTTTTCCAGCCGTTTATGACCCGCTTGCCCTTGTCCGCACCGGCGGGAGCCTTTAACCCCTCGAAACCCTGGTACTGGGTGTAAACCTCGCTAAAACCGGCGGCATGCAACAGGCGCGCGGCAATCGGCACGCGCGATCCCGACTGGCACATGAGGATGATCGGACTGTCACGATCGAGCCCGCGCAATTCGAGCAGCCGCTCGACCGCCGCCACGAAATCCGGATTTTCACGCGTGCGATAGGTGGCGGATTTTTCGCTCCAGGCATAGTCGTTGCGCAGGAATCGTACCGGGATGTTGGCATCGGCAGCGTCGGCCATGCCGATGTACTTGATTTCGGCGCGGGTACGCACGTCGATCAAAAGCACTCGATCGCCGCCGGCCAGCTTTTTATCATAGGCTTCTCGCGGCGTTAAATACAGATTGTAGGGTGTGCGCCATTTTGGTTTGACCGCATCGATCGGCGCCGCCAGTAATTCGCTTATTGCGGCCGCGGGCAAAAGCAGTGCCGGGATGGCGGCAAGCAAAATTTGCCTGCAGGTATAAATAGCTAGCCACCCTTGATCGGCGGTAGCAGCACGACCTCGTCGTCACCCTGGATGGTTACGTCCGCGTACTGGTCACTGGCGACTTTCTCGTCGTTGAGGATAACCATGTAGGGCTTGTCGGCCGGCACCGGGACTTTCGCCAGCAGCGCCTCCAGGCTGCTGCCGGCGTCGATGTCGATTTTGCACTTGTTGAAAGAGCTGCCGGCGGGCAGGTAGTGACGCAACCCGCCGAACAGCGTTACCGAGACTTCCATTGGCTCGATTTTAGCTCAGCCCCAGGCGTTGCAGGGTTTCCCCGGTGGGCACGCCTTCCGCATCCCAGCCGTTGATTTCGTAGTACTCGGGCAGCATTTCGTCGAGACGGCAGACCAGACCCTTGGCGGTGCCGACGTCGGCCGGTTCCTCGAGGATACGTTTCGGCAGGGTGTCGTCTTTCTTGCCCAGGCCCGCTTTCAGGTTGAACAACTTTTCCAGGTTCCAGATGCGTTCACCGGTCTCTTCCATACGTTCGGCACCGTTCCAGTCACTTTCGCAGACCAGGTCGACCAGCTCCTGGTAGTCCTCGACGCCCCAGCCGCAACCGGCCGGGAAAAGGCACAGTCCGGTTGCATCCATGAAGGCGGTAAAGCGCTGTGTTTCGGCAACGATTTTCGCCTTGCCCTCGATTTCGGTGGTTTCGAAATCGTGGCCGTAAGGGTCCGCGCGCAGGTGGCAGGCGCCGCGATTACTGGTGGCGTATGCGAGCCCCATGCCCTGCATCGCGCGACCGTCATAGGCTGCGAACTCCTGGCCCTTGACCGTCATCGACAGGTCCGGATGGCCGTATTTTTCGCACAGGCGTTTCGAGCCCATCGCGACATCGGCGCCGAAACCTTCGCCCTTGCCAGCCAGTTCGGCGATCTGGCACATGGCCTCGGCATTGCCAAAATCGAGCTTGATACCACCGGTCGTTTTGTCGTCGATGGCGCCGATGTCGTACAGTTCCATCGCGGCTGCAATCGAACCGCCGAGTGAAATTGGATCCATGCCGTACTCGTTACAGATAAAGCCGGCGAAGGTGGCAGCATCGATATCGTCGACGCCGCAGGCGGCGCCGAGGGCGTAGGCGGTTTCATACTCGAGACCGCCGGAGGCGCCCTGGTACTCGGGACGGTCCTTGACCGACCAGTGGGTTGGGTCGATCTTGCAAATACGGCCGCAACCGATGGTGCAGCCGAAACAGGCGCCGTTTTGCACGATATTGGTATGACCATTGGCGTTGGGCGTGTGCATGGCTTCCGGGTTCAGCTTGTCGGCGCCGTCGAAGCGCACGCTGCGGTTGTTGCGCGTCGGCAGGCTGCCGAAGCCGTTGGTCACGTCCATCATCGCCAGCGTGCCATCGCGCGCCATGCCTTCACGGTCGTCCAGGCGTGCATTGATTTCATTGATCCTCTGGTAAATGGACTTCTCGGCCGGACGCGTGCCAACGGTGCCGCGCACCGCGATGGTCTTGATCTTTTTTGCGCCCATGACGGCGCCGACTCCGGAACGCCCGGCCGCGCGATGCTTGTCGTTGACCACGCAGGCATAGCGGCACAGGGTTTCGCCGGCCTGGCCAATACCGGCAAAACGCATCAGCGGATCGCCGTATCTGGCCGCCAGGATATCCTCGGTTTCCCAAACGGTTTTGCCCCAGATATCGCCGGCATCACAGATCTCGACCTTGTCATCCTCGATGTGCAGGTAAACCGGCGAGGCGGCTTCGCCCTCGATGATCAACATGTCGTAACCCGCGTTTTTCAATTCGCCACCGAATTTGCCACCCGAGTTGGAGCAGGCAATGGCGCCGGTCAGCGGCCCCTTGGTAATTACCGTGTAGCGGCCGCTGGTCGAGGCCATGGTGCCGGTTAGCGGCCCGGTTGCGAAAATGATCTTATTCTCTGCTGACAAGGCATCCGCGGCCGGATCCATTTCCTCGTAGAGGTACTTGCTGCCAAGGCCACGAGATCCCAGATAGGCCTGCGCCCAATCCATGTTCAAAGGCTCGACCTCACAGCTTCCCGTACTCAGGTTGACGCGCAGAATCTTTTGTTGCCAGGTCATCTGGATTCCTCCGGAAGGTTATTGTGTTATAGGCAGGATTGTATATGCTGCCGTCTTGTTTTTACACAGGTTAACTGCCGAAAAGTAGGCAAATACGAGGAAACTAGCGAATGATCAGGGTAATCATCGAGCGCGAAATCGCGGAAGGGCTCGAGCAATTTTATGAGTCCGCGATCGCCGACCTGCTGGACGTCATGGTGAACGCGCCCGGTTACCTGTCGGGTGAATCGCTGGTCGAAATACATCGCCCCAACCGTTACATCGTGGTTACCCGCTGGGCCAACGAAGAGGCCTGGAACCGCTGGTTCGTATCGTCCGAACGGCAACAGTTGGCAAGCGCCATTCGGCCATTTCTGCAAAGAGAGGAAAAGTTTACCTTGCTGCGGCAATTGAAATACCACCGGGGCGACTAGCCGGCATCGAGGCGCGGCCGTGTTAACGGCAGTTTGTGTCGCCAGGAGAAAGTAGAAATCTGGTATAATGCACGCCGAGTCAGCCGGATAATCGCTGGTTCCAGACGGAACCGGAGGAAAGTCCGGGCTCCGCAGGGCAGGGTGCCAGATAACGTCTGGGGGGCGCGAGCCCACGGCCAGTGCAACAGAAAGTATACCGCCGGCTGCGGCCGGTAAGGGTGAAATGGTGCGGTAAGAGCGCACCGCGCTTTTGGTAACAAAAGTGGCGATGGTAAACCCCACCCGGAGCAAGACCAAATAGGAAAACCGTAGCGCGGCCCGCGCTGTTTTCGGGTTGGTTGCTTGAGGCTGGAAGGTGACTTCCGGTCCAGATGAATGATTATCCTCGACAGAACCCGGCTTACAGGCTGACTCACCAAATTCCGGCAGCGCCGCCCGCAGAGGTGGCGCTTCTTTTTTGGCTGGTTACGGAAAACTCTAACCTGGACCCGAGGCGTTCAGGTTTGTGTTTCCGAAACTTCGAGTTTTGTATTGTTCCCGCTGAAATCCTGTTCAATCTGGTGTCGTAAAAATCCTTTAATTTTGTGCAAAATCGCACAAAATTATCGTCAAGTTAATGTATTACTTTAAGTAGATTTTATAAGTAGCAGATTTAAATGACTAATTCCGAGAAGAATTGTTGCAAATATAGCTAAGTTATTGACGTTATTGAGAAAAAGCATGGATTTATGCCCCATTTTTACTTGACTTGTTGTGAAAATTAGCCATATTGTGTCTGTAAGTGGGTAAAAGTGTCACAAAGTGGCACAATAACGGGAAAAACGTGCTTAAGTTTCGAGGGGTTTCCAATCTCAATTTGGACGCGAAGGGGAGGATTGTTCTACCCGCGCGTTACCGTGAGCGGCTGGCAGAATTCTGCCAGGGCCAGCTCGTGGTCACGATCGATACCGATCAACCCTGCCTGTTGATTTACCCGTTACCCGAATGGGAGTTGATCGAGGAAAAGATCGAGGCCTTGCCGAGTTTTAATCCGACCACGCGCCGTATTCAGCGCCTGCTGATCGGCCATGCGACCGAAGTGGAAGTCGATGGCAACGGTCGCATGCTGTTGTCCAACCCGTTGCGCGATTACGCCCAGCTGAACAAGAAGCTCGTGCTGATCGGGCAGGGTAAAAAGTTCGAACTATGGGACGAGTCGCTGTGGCAACAGCGCATGGAATCCTGGCTGGCGGACGCGAGCGATGAAGAAATGCCGGGTGCGCTGGCGGAGCTGACCTTATGAACCAGTCGCACGCGCCGGTAATGCAGCAGGAAGTCATCGACGGGCTTGCGATTCGCCCCGATGGGAATTATGTCGATGGCACTTACGGGCGCGGCGGCCACGCACGTTCGATTCTGGCTGCGCTGGGCGAAAACGGGCGCCTGATCGTGATGGATCGCGATCCGCAAGCCATTGCCGACGCACGTGAACTTCTCGGCTCCGATCACCGTGTTACGATTATTCATGACGAATACGCCAGCATGCCATCACATATTGCCGACCTCGATTTGCTGGAACGCATTGACGGTATTCTGCTCGATCTCGGCGTTTCCTCGCCGCAACTCGACGATGCGACGCGTGGGTTCAGTTTTCAGCACAAAGGGCCGCTCGACATGCGCATGAATCCGGAGTCGGGACAATCGGCCGCGCAATGGCTCGGGCAGGCGGACGAGGCCGAAATTGCCAGGGTGTTGTGGGAGTATGGTGAAGAACGCTACTCGCGCCGCATTGCAAAGAAGATCGTCGAGCAACGCGCCAGCAAACCCATCGAGGATACGGCGACCCTGGCCGCGCTGATCAGCGCAATCGTGCCGCGGCCAAAAAACAATCGCCATCCGGCCACCCGCAGCTTTCAGGCGATTCGTATCCACGTCAACCAGGAATTGACGCAGATCCAGCTTTTGCTCGAATCGGTGGTGGGAATCCTGCGCATTGGCGGGCGTCTGCTCGTGATCAGCTTTCACTCGCTCGAGGATCGCCTGGTAAAACGTTTTTTCAAGGCCAACAGCAGCCGTGCCAGGCTGCCCCGGGGGTTGCCGCTGCGTGACAGCGAACTCGACTCGGTAGTGCCGCTGAAACTGGTCGGCCGTGCCGTACGCGCCGGGGCACGGGAACTCGCTGCCAATCCGCGCGCGCGCAGTGCGGTGCTGCGCATTGCCGAGCGAGCCGCCTGATGGACAGCAAACTGTGGTTTCCTCTGCTGTTGGCTCTGGTTCTCGGCAGTGCACTGACCGTGATTTACGTGAAACATCAAAGCCAGGTGCTGTTCGCCGAGCTGCGTAGCGTACAAAAGCAGCAGGACCGCCAGGTAATCGAATGGGGCCGGCTGCAGTTGCAAAACACCACATTGGCCACGCACAGCAATGTCGAATCGAGAGCGCGCAAGGATTTGAAAATGCGTTTGCCCGAAGAGGTCGAACTGGTGCGTTTGCAATGAAAACGAATAACGACATGCAGAGCGAAGAGCGACAGGCGGTATTTCTCGGTACGCGCCATTACTTCGTGCTGCTGGCGCTGGTAACGATGCTTGCCGGCCTGGTCGTGCGCGCGCTTTATCTGCAGATCTTCGAGCAGGATTTTCTCGCCAGCCAGGGCGTGCAACGGCAAATTCGCACTATCGAAACCCCGGCCTACCGCGGCGCAATACTGGATCGATTCGGTACACCGCTGGCCATCAGCACACCGGTCGACTCGGTCTGGGTCAATCCGCAGGAAATCCTCGCAAACCTCGAGGCGCTGAAACAGGTCACGACCAAGCTGGATCTCGATTACCGTGATACGGTGGCAATGCTCAAGCAACGTGCCAACCGTGAATTCGTATACCTGAAGCGTCAACTGGAACCGGACCTCGCGCGCAAGGTTGCCGACGGCCTCGACGGGGTTTACCTGCAACGTGAATATCACCGCTATTACCCGGCCGGTGAGGTGGTATCGCACCTGGTCGGATTTACCGATATAGACGACCAGGGTCAGGAGGGGCTGGAACTGTTTTACCAGGACTGGCTGCGCGCGCAACCGGGCGAGCGACGCGTCATTCGCAACCGACGTGGGGAAGTGGTCGAAGAGCTCGACCAGGTCAAGGCGGCCAGCTCCGGCAACGATGTTTACACCAGTATCGATATGCGCCTGCAGTACATTACCTATCGCTCGCTCGCCCGTGCGATCAAGTTCCATGCCGCCAGGGCCGGTTCGGCGGTATTGCTTGACGCGCGCAGTGGCGAGATCCTGGCCATCGTTAATCAACCGTCCTATAACCCGAACCGGCGCACCTCGATGGCGGCTGAGCAGCTTCGTAACCGCGCCCTGACCGATGTTTTCGAGCCGGGTTCGGCGATCAAGCCCTTTACCCTCGCAGCCGCGCTCGATCATGGACGCCTGCGCAGTAGCAGCAGTATCGATACCTCGCCGGGTTACATGATGGTCAGTGGTCATCCGGTCAAGGATATCCGCAATTACGGCGTGCTCGATCTGCCCGGCATTCTGCGCAAGTCGAGCAATGTCGGCGCATCGCGTATCGCCATGTCGTTACAGCCTGCCGAGCTGTGGCAAAGTTTTCGGGATTACGGCTTCGGCGAGGCTTCGGGCGTTGCTTTCCCGGGCGAATCGCCGGGTTATTTTCGCCACCACAGCCAGTGGCAGCCGCTGGATCACGCGACCATGGGGTTTGGCTATGGCATGTCGTTGTCGATTACCCAGCTCGCGCGCGCCTACGCCGTGATCGCCAACGAGGGTCGCCTGCTCGATCTCAGCCTGCTGCGCAAGGAAAAGGGCAAGACCCGCGGTAACGAGATTTCGCGCCATGTCATGAAGCCGTCGACCGCCAGGCAACTGCTTAAAATGATGGCCGAAGTGGTGGGCCCCACGGGTACCGCGCAACAGGCCGCGGTTGCCGGATACCAGGTTGCAGGCAAGACCGGCACTGCCAAAAAGAGTATTGCCGGCGGATATCAGAAAGACGACTACGTGTCGGTGTTCGCCGGTATCGCGCCGGCCAGCAATCCGCGCCTGGTCATGGCGGTGATGATTGACGAGCCTACGCAAAACGGTTACTACGGCGGCGTGGTTGCGGCACCGGTATTCCAGGAAGTGCTTTCGAATGCGCTGCGAATTCTCGACATTCCGCCCGATAACCTGCCGACACTGGCGCAAAACAAGGGTAAGGGGGAATGATGGTGAACGCCAGAATTCGCGGGATGTCCTTGCCGGAGTTGCTGTCGGGTTTCGAGCTGCACGACCCGGTGCCGGCGATCGAAATCAGCAACATCGCCAGCAACAGCGCCCAGGTGAACGCCAATTCGGCCTTCGTCGCGTTGCCCGGCATCAGGTCCAACGGTATCGATTATGCGATCGATGCGGTCAAGGCAGGCGCCGTGGTCGTGATCTACGACGCCAGCGACGATTACAGCCTGAAGCGCATTCCGCTGTTGCGCAAACAGGTTGATACCCACTGGGTCGGCGTCGAGCAGCTGGAGCGCGCCAACGGCCATATCGTCAGTCGCTTTTTCGGTGATCCGGGCAGGGCGATGACGATCGTCGGCGTCACCGGCACCGACGGTAAATCCAGTGTCACCCACCTGGTAACCCAGGCGCTGACCCGCATCGGCAAACGCTGCGCCAGCATCGGCACGCTCGGCTACGGCATTGCCAACGAGCTGGTACCGGATTCGTTGACCACGCCGGATGCCGTCAGCCTGCAGTCACGCCTGTTCCAGTTCCAGCAGCAACGTTGCGAATATGTCGTCATGGAGGTCTCCTCGCACGCGCTCGAGCAATACCGCGTCAATGGCTGCGATTTCGATATTGCCGTTTTGACCAATCTCGGACGCGATCATCTCGACTATCACGGCAGCCACGAAAGTTATGCCGCCGCCAAGGCGCGCCTGTTCCACGAATTCGAACTGTCCGGGCGCGTGGTCAATGCCGACGACAGTTTTGGTCAAAAGCTCGGCCAGGAGCTTGAGCCGGAATCGCTTTACCGCTACTCGGTCAAGGGCGGGCACAAACCCGAGGCCGAGGTGAGACTGAAGTCCTGCGATCTGACCGGCGGCGGGCAAAATGTCTGCGCCATAACGCCGCTGGGAGAAGTAACCGCGGTGACCGCCCTGATCGGGCGCTTCAACGTCGAGAATACGCTCGCCTGTATCGCCACGCTGGTGGCCCTGGGAATGAGCCAAGACGAGATCGAACTGGCGGTCAAAGACCTGAAACCGATTCCGGGGCGAATGGAAAAGTTCGACGGCGGCCGTGAACGGGCTTCGGCGGTGATCGATTTCGCGCATACCGAGCAGGCGTTGCGGGCTTGCCTCGAGGCCAGCCGCGAGCACACCCGCGGTCAGCTCTGGTGCGTCTTCGGCTGTGGCGGAGACCGCGACCAGGGCAAGCGCAGCGGCATGGGGCGCGCGGTCGAAGAACTCGCCGACCGCGCCATTGTCACCGATGACAATCCACGCAACGAGTCGCCGGAAAAGATAGTCAGCGAAATCCTGGCCGGCATGCAGCACCCGGAGCGTGCCTGCGTCGTGCATAACCGGCATGCAGCGATCGAATATGCCTTATCGCAGGCTGCGCCCGAAGACCTGGTGGTGATTGCGGGCAAGGGACACGAGCAGGAGCAGATCGTCGGTAACGAACGCCGGCCGTTCAGCGATCGTCATGTTGTCAGCAGAATTTTGCAGGTGAAGCATGATTAGCCTGTCGCTGCCATTGCTGGCCGAAATCCTGGGCGCGAGCCCGGAGCAATTGCCCGATACCCGTTTTACCGGCGTCACCATCGATTCACGCAAGTCCTGTGACGGCATGCTGTTCGTTGCCATCAAGGGGCCCAACTTCGACGGCCATCAGTTTGTCGAGGCCGCCAATGAAGCCGGTGCGGTCGCCGCGCTGGTGGAGCAGCGCCAGACGAGTCCGGTGGCGCAGATCGTGGTCGACGATTGCAAACAGGCGCTGGCCCGGCTCGCCAACTACTGGCGCCATCAGTGCGATCCCTGCGTGGTGGCGTTGACCGGCAGCAACGGCAAGACCACGGTCAAGGAAATGTTGCACCAGATTCTGTCGCAGCAGGCCGCGACGCTTGCGACCCGCGGCAATCTGAACAACGATATCGGCGTACCGCTGACCTTGTTCGAACTGGCGCCCGACCAGCAGTATGCCATCATCGAAATGGGCGCTAATCACCGCGGTGAAATCGCCAACCTGGCGGCAATCGCCGAGCCCGATATCGTCTACGTCAACAATGTCGCCGCGGCCCATCTGGCCGGATTTGGCAACGTGCAGGGCGTGATCGAGGCCAAAGGTGAGCTCTATGCCTATTGTTCCCCGGAACACAAGGCGCTGTTCAACCTCGACGAGGCTGCCGTGCCCTACTGGCAGAGTATCTGTGCCGCGCAAACCCGGCTTGGTTGCGGGCTGGATAATCCGGCCGATGTCGGCGCCAGCTGGTCGCTGACCGATGAGTCGCTCGAGGTCGAGTTCAGCTACCAGGGTTTGACCCGTGACTGCAGGCTCGGCGTCATGGGTGAGCACAATGTGCGCAACGCGCTCGCCGCGGTTTCACTGGCGCTGCTCGCCGGAATCGAATTCGAAACCGCGGTCGCAAACCTGAGCGGTTTTGCCGGGGTCAAGGGCCGCCTGCAAATGTTACCGGGCCCGGCTCGCAGTCGCCTGATAGATGACAGTTACAACGCCAACCCCGAATCGCTGGAGGCCGGTATTCGCGTGCTGTGTTCGCTCGAGGGATCGCCGTGGCTGGCGCTGGGAGACATGGCCGAGCTTGGCGACGAAGCGCTCGAACTGCATCGGCAGGCGGGGCGCTTTGCGCGCGAGCAGGGCGTCGAAAAACTGTTTGGCCTTGGCGAAATGAGTTGCGCCGCGAGCGAGGAATTCGGCGCCACGGGTTATTGTTTCGAGCGCATCGACGACATGGCGGAAGCGATTCTTTCGCAGATACACCAGGACGTGAATCTGCTGATCAAGGGTTCACGCTCTGCTGGCATGGAGCGACTGGTGGTGCTGTTGAATCAGTCTGTAAACGCGGGAGGCGCCAATGCTGTATAGCCTGTCGGAGTATCTGACGCAGTTTTATGGCGGATTTAACGTCTTCCAGTACCTGACCATGCGCACCATCCTCGGGGTGCTGACCGCATTATTAATTTCGCTCATCGTCGGCCCGGTCATGATCAACTACCTGAGCAGCTACAAGATTGGCCAGAGCGTGCGTGCTGATGGCCCCGAAAGCCATTTTTCCAAGGCGGGTACGCCAACCATGGGCGGTGCGCTGATCCTGGTCGCTATCGTGACCAGCACGCTTTTATGGAGCGATCTGTCGTCGCGATTCGTCTGGATCATACTGTTCGTCACCGTCGGTTTCGGCGTCATCGGCTGGGTCGACGACTTCAAGAAAATCGTTTACGGCAATTCCAAGGGCCTGTCGGCGAAAGCCAAGTACTTCTGGCAATCGGTCATCGGCCTGAGCGCGGCGCTGGCGTTGTTCAACACCGCCCAGTTCCCGATCGAAACCCAGCTCATCGTGCCCTTCATCAAGGGTATCCTGATCGATCTCGGCCCGTTTTATATCGTTTTGACCTATTTCGTCATCGTCGGCAGCAGCAACGCGGTCAACCTGACCGACGGTCTCGACGGCCTGGCGATACTGCCGACCGTGCTGGTCGGTGGCGCGCTTGGCGTTTTCGCCTACCTGACCGGGAACTTCAACTTTTCCAACTACCTGGGTATTCCCTATGTTCCCGGGGTCGGTGAAATGGTTGTTTTTTGCGGTGCGCTGGTGGGCGCGGGCCTCGGTTTTCTCTGGTTCAATACTTATCCGGCGCAGGTCTTCATGGGCGATGTCGGCGCGCTCGCGCTCGGCGCCGCGCTCGGCGCGCTCGCCGTGATCGTGCGCCAGGAACTGGTGCTGTTCATCATGGGCGGCATTTTCGTCGTCGAAACGGTTTCGGTGATGCTGCAGGTAGCCTCTTTCAAGCTGACCGGCCGGCGAATATTTCGAATGGCGCCGCTACACCACCACTACGAGTTAAAGGGCTGGCCCGAGCCGCGCATCATCGTGCGCTTCTGGATCATCACCGTGGTGCTGGTACTGATCGGGCTGGCGAGTTTAAAGATTCGGTAATGTTAAACGTGAAGCAACAGTCGACAGCGCTCGCAGACGTCAACTACCTGGTGGTCGGCCTCGGCCTGAGCGGCTACTCGGTGGCGATTTTTCTGCTCGAACACGGCTATCGCTGCCGCGTGCAGGATACGCGCGAGCAGCCGCCCTGCCTCGGGCAGCTGAAAGCGCGCTTCGAACAGGTCGACTTCCACTGCGGCGAGATCAATGCGGAATTGACCGGCTGGGCCGACGCCATCGTCGTCAGCCCGGGATTGTCGGCACGTCAGCCGCAGCTGATACAGGCGGCCGAACAGGGTAAAGCGATACTCGGTGATGTCGAACTGTTTGCCCGTCTCGCCGATGCGCCGGTGGTCGCGATCACCGGTTCCAACGGCAAGAGCACGGTAACAACCCTGGTCGGTGCGATGATTGCCAGGGATAACCGTAAAGTCGCGGTCGGCGGCAATATCGGCACGCCGGCGCTCGAACTGCTCGAGCAAAAGCCCGAGTTTTACGTACTCGAACTGTCCAGTTATCAACTCGAGACGACAACTTCGCTGGCCCCGCGTGTCGCCGCGTTGCTCAACCTGTGCGAAGACCATCTGGACCGCTACGACGACTATGCCGATTACATCGACGCGAAACGGCGCATCTATCGCAACGCGGGCCTTTGCGTCAGTAATCTCGATGATGTTTTAACCCACCACGACGACAACGACCTGCGCTTCAGCCTGGACCCCTCGTCGGTGGCGCAATTCAGATTGCTCGAAGATGGAGGATTCGCGCTCGGCCGCGGCGACGAGGCCTGGATCAGCGTGGATGAACTCAAGGTCAGCGGGCGGCACAACTGGGCCAATTGCCTGGCGGCGATGGCGATCGCCGATGGCCTCGGCATTTCGCGTGAAGCGATCGTCGAAGCCATGCGTGAATTTGGCGGCATCCCGCATCGCAGCCAGTGGGTTGCCGAAATCGATGGCGTCGAGTGGATCAACGATTCCAAGGCGACCAATGTCGGCGCCGCGAAGGCGTCGATCGAGGGTCGCGAGCGCCCGGTGATCCTGATCGCCGGTGGGCAGTCGAAGGGCGCCGACATGTCGGTCATGACCGACGCGATCCGCGCCCGCGTGAAACGCGTGCTGCTGCTCGGTGAAGACGCAGGACGTCTGCAACAGGCCTGGCAGGGCGCCTGTGAAATCGAACGCGTTGGCGATATGGCCGCGGCGGTACGACGAGCTCGAGAAGTCGCCGTCAGCGGTGACTGTGTGCTGCTGGCTCCGGCCTGCGCGAGTTTCGACATGTACGACAAATTCGAAAGGCGGGGCGAGCATTTCATGCAGTTGGTAAGGGAGCTGGCCGATGACTAGCCAGGCGATCAGAACCAGTGAACTGGAAGCGAAGCCGGATCCGGCACTGGCGCCCGAGTATGATCGCGTGATCCTGTTGCTCTACCTGACGCTGATCTGCATCGGCCTGGTGATGGTGGCCTCGGCGTCTATCGGTATCGCCGATCAGCAGACCCAGGATCCTTTTTACTACGCCAAGCGCCAGTTTCTGCGCATCCTCCTGAGCCTGGCGTTGATGTGGTTCGCCTGCAGGGTTCCGCTCGATTTCTGGAAAAACAACGGCATGCTTCTGATGCTGGGTTCGATCGTGCTGCTGGCCTGCGTGCTGATTCCCGGCGTCGGTCATACCGTCAACGGCAGCACGCGCTGGCTCAACTTCGGCCTGTTTACGTTCCAGGTTTCGGAAATAGCCAAGCTGTTCCTGATCATTTATCTGAGCGGTTACCTGATCCGGCGTTGCGACGAAGTGCAAACCAATACCATGGGTTTCATCAAGCCGATGCTGATTCTCGCGGTTGCCAGTGGCCTGCTCGTGATGGAACCGGATTTCGGCGCCGCCGCGGTGTTGCTGATGACCGGTCTTGGCCTGATCTTTCTCGGCGGGGTGCGTTTCGGCCAGTTCATCCTGTTTATGATCGGCACGCTTTGCATCATGGGTCTGCTCGCGGTCTCGTCACCCTACCGGCTGGCGCGCATCACGTCGTTTATCGATCCCTGGGCGGATCCTTTCAACAGTGGCTTCCAGTTGACCCAGTCGTTGATCGCGATCGGCAGCGGCGGCTGGTTCGGTTCCGGTCTCGGCGGCAGTATCCAGAAGCTGTTCTACCTGCCCGAGGCGCACACTGATTTCATGTTTGCAATCTATGCCGAAGAGTTCGGTCTGGTTGGCCAGGTCGTATTAATCAGCCTGTTCGGTCTTTTCGCGATTCGCTGTTTTTCCATCGCAAAGATGGCGCTGTTAAAACAGCAGGCCTTTGGCGGTTACCTGGCTTATGGCGTCGGCCTGCTGATCACGCTGCAGGCGGTGATCAACATTGGTGTCAACGTGGGCGCGCTGCCGACCAAGGGCTTGACCCTGCCGTTCATCAGCTACGGCGGTAATTCGATTCTGAGCATGTCTTTCGCGGTCGGCCTGGTGCTCCGGGTGTACTACGAGTACCAGCTGGGCGACAACGCGGTGGCGTCACGCAGAAAGGCGGTGAGGCGGCTATGAGCGATGTCTTGCAAAGGCCCATTCTGGTGATGGCCGGTGGCACCGGCGGCCACGTTTTTCCGGCGCTCGCGGTCGCAGAAAACCTGCGCCAGCGCGGTGAGAATATCGTCTGGCTGGGTACCCGCTCGGGCCTCGAGGCACGCGTAGTGCCAGCCGCCGATTTCGCCATCGAGTGGCTCAGCGTGCAGGGATTGCGTGGTAAAGGGCTGCTGACCCTGCTGCTGGCGCCATTCCGGCTGCTGCGCGCCTGCTGGCAGGCATTGCGCGTGTTGCGCCGAACCAGGCCCAAGGCCGTACTTGGCATGGGCGGTTTCGTTTCCGGCCCCGGCGGGCTGATGGCGTGGTTGCTCAATATTCCGCTGTTTCTGCATGAACAGAATTCAATTATCGGCCTTACCAACCGGATACTGAGCCGTCTGGCAACGAGAAGCTTTTTCGCCTTTCCGGATGCGGCAAAGTCGGTGCCGCGCAGCGAGTGTATCGGCAATCCGGTACGCGCCAGCTTCGTCGATATGGGCGATCCGGAAATACGTCTGCAGGCGCGCCTGCAGCAGCCGTTGCAGCTACTGGTGATCGGCGGCAGTCTGGGTGCGGCCGCGCTGAATCGCTGCCTGCCCGAGGCGATCGCCTGTCTGGAGCGGGAACAGCGTCCACGCGTGCGCCACCAGTGCGGTGAAAAACATCTGCAGCAGTGCGAGCTTAACTACCGCACGGCCCGGGTCGAGGCCGAAGTGGTCAGCTTTATCGAGGACATGGCCGAGGCCTATACCTGGGCCGATCTGGTAGTTTGTCGTGCGGGCGCCCTGACCATCGCCGAACTCAGCGCGGCGGGCGTGGGCTCGCTGCTGATTCCGTTTCCCTACGCGGTCGACAATCACCAGTACCACAATGCGCGTTACCTCGAACAGAACGACGCCGCGCAAATACTGCCGGAAGCGGAACTTTCGGTTGAAAACCTGGCGCTGAAGCTCAAGTTTTTCCAGCAAAATCGACCGGCCCTGGTGGAAATGGCGCGCAAGGCCCGTGCCTGCTTCCAGGCCGACGCCACCGAGCGTCTGGCTAGCGGTATCCTCGCGGAGGCCCGCCCATGACGGTCAGTTCAAAACATTTCATGCGACGTATTCGCAATATTCACTTCACCGGTATTGGCGGTGCCGGCATGAGCGGCATCGCCGAAGTTTTCCATAACCTGAATTACCATATCACCGGTTCCGATATCAGCGAAAATGCGATGGTGCGCCATCTGCGCGATCTCGGCGTCGAGGTGACCATCGGTCACGACCGTAAAAATGTAGCCGACGCCCATGTCGTTGTCGTCTCTACCGCCATCGCGGATGATAATCCGGAAATCGTCGCCGCCCACGAACAGCGGATCCCGGTGGTTCGGCGCGCCGAAATGCTGGCCGAGCTGATGCGCTTTCGGCGCGGTATCGCAATCGCCGGCACCCACGGCAAGACCACGACCACGAGCCTGGTCGCCAGCGTGCTCGCGAGCGGCGACATCGACCCCACTTATGTCATCGGCGGCAAGCTGATCAGTTCCGGGCGGCACGCGCGCCTCGGCCTCTCCGATTACCTCGTGGCCGAAGCCGACGAGAGCGATGCCTCTTTCCTCTACCTGCAGCCGATGATGGCGATCGTGACCAACATCGACAAGGATCACCTGTCGACCTACGAGGGCGATTTCGAGCGCCTCAAGCAAACCTTCGTCGAGTTTTTGCAGCACCTGCCGTTTTACGGACTCGCGGTCCTGTGTATCGATGACCCGGTGGTGCGTGAAATCATGGATCAGGTGGCACGTCCGGTGTTGACTTATGGCGAGTCCGAGGATGCCGACGTCAGCATCACCGATATCACCGCCAAAGGCGCGAAAACCCGTTTCAGCCTGCGGCTGCCGGATAGCAGCGAAGCTCTCGACATCGAGCTCAACCTGACCGGCAAGCACAATGTATTGAATGCTACCGCCGCGGTTGCAATCGCCTGGGAACTCGAGGTTTCACGTGACGCGATACAGCGTGCGCTGGCGGAGTTCTCGGGTATCGGACGTCGTTGTCAGATCAGCGAGAATCTGCAGGTCGCGGGTGGCAGGATCATGCACATCGATGACTATGGCCATCATCCCAACGAAATCGCCGCAACCCTGGCCGGCATTCGCGCCGCCTGGCCGGGCAAGC
Organism: Gammaproteobacteria bacterium; assembly: GCA_020354435.1. Lineage (GTDB taxonomy): Bacteria > Pseudomonadota > Gammaproteobacteria. The sequence continues at coordinate 1,526,755 of CP070646.1, read as the reverse complement.
GGCTGGCGGTGCTGTTTCAACCGCATCGCTATACGCGCACGCGCGATTTGTTCGAAGACTTTACCCAGGTGCTCTGCGAGGTCGACCGTTTAATTCTGCTCGAGGTCTACCCGGCGGGCGAGAGCCCTATCAAGGATGCCGATGGGCGTGCGCTGGCGCGCTCAATCCGCGGGCGCGGCAAGGTCGACCCGGTTTTCGTCGAAAGCCTCGACGGGCTCGACGACGTGGTCGAAAGCGTGCTTCAGGACGGTGATATTTTCGTCACCCTCGGCGCCGGCAGCATCGGCGCCTGGGCGGCCGAATTTCTCGCTCGCCATCAATCGGCCGGGAAGGGTAAATGAACGTGGCGGCAAGAGAATCCACCAGGGGCACGCAATTGTTTGACGAACCGATGTCAAAACATACCAGCTGGCGTCTCGGCGGCCCCGCCGATCGCTACTATGTGCCAGCCAATCTGCAGGATCTGCAGCAATTCCTGGCCGGCCTCGAGGACGATATCGAGCTGATCTGGGTCGGTCTCGGCAGCAATATGCTGGTACGTGACGGCGGCATCCGCGGACAGGTCATCGCACCGTTGGGTGCGCTCAAGCAAATCCATCTGCAGGACGATGGCTCGGTTTACGCCGAATGCGGAATCAGCTGTTCCAAGCTGGCGAGGTTTTGTCACAGGCAGGGTCTTGCCGGCGCCGATTTTTTCGCCGGCATTCCGGGCACGGTCGGCGGTGCGCTGACGATGAACGCCGGTGCATTCGGCGGCGAGACCTGGGCCGCAGTTAGACGGGTTACCATGATCGACCGGCACGGCAACCTGGTCGAGCGCGAACCGCGGGAATTCGATATCGGATACCGTCACGTGGTTGTGCCGCGGGCGGAGTGGTTCGTGGCCGCGGTTTTCGATTTCGAAGCGCGCGGTGAGAGCGAAGAATCGAACATTAAACAACTGTTGCAGCAACGCAATGCCACGCAGCCGATCGGCCTGCCGTCCTGTGGTTCGGTGTTCAAGAATCCGCCCGGCAAACACGCTGCGCAATTAATCGAGGCGGCGGGCCTGAAGGGATTTTGCCTCGGTAGCGCCTGTGTCTCGGATAAGCACGCCAATTTCATTATCAGCAATGAAAACACCAGCGCCAGCGATGTCGAGGCGCTGATCGAACATATCCGCCACGCCGTGGCCGAACGCTTCGACGTCGAACTGGAGACCGAAGTGCGAATTCTCGGAGAGCCAGCATGAGCTGGGAGTTGAAAAAGGCCGCCGCCGATACCGCTGCCAGGTGCGGACGCGTGGCGGTGTTGATGGGCGGCGACTCGGCCGAACGCGAGGTTTCGCTAAAAAGCGGCAACGCGGTCTACCAGGCGCTGCTCGAAGCCGGGGTCGATGCCGTCGCGGTCGATTTGCAGGCGCATGCTTTCCATCAGCTCGTCGAGCTCGAGGTCGACCGCGTGTTCAACGTCTTGCACGGGCGCGGCGGCGAGGATGGCACGATTCGGGCGGTGCTCGAATTTCTCGGTATCCCGAGTACCGGCAGCTCGGTCGGCGCGCTGGCGCTGACCATGGACAAGGTGCTGACCAAGAAGGTCATCCGCTGTAGCGGGATTCCGACGCCCGATTTTGTCGAGCTCGACAGCGAAGCCGATTGCGAACGGCTGCTGGCCGGATTCGAACTGCCGGTGTTCGTCAAACCGGTGCTGGAAGGCTCCAGCATCGGCATGACTCCGGTGCACGAGGCTGCCGACCTGCTGCCGGCGTGGACCAAGGCGCGCCGCTACGGCGCCGTGTTCGCGGAAAAATTCATTGAAGGCAGCGAATACACGGCAAGCTTCATCGGCGACGACATCCTGCCGCTGATCAAGCTCGAAACCCCGCGCGAATTTTACGATTACGAGGCCAAGTATCTCGCCGACGATACGATTTACACCTGCCCCAGCGGGCTGGCTGACGACAAGGTCGCCGAGATCAATGAGCTCGTGCGCCAGACCATCAGGGTGACACGCGTCAGCGACTGGGGCCGGGTCGACCTGATGCTCGATGCCGAGCAGCAGCCCTGGATTATCGAAGTCAATACCGTCCCCGGTATGACCGACCACAGCCTGGTGCCGATGGCCGGGCGTGCGGCCGGGCTGGAAATGCCCGACCTGGTATTAAAGATTCTCGAAGCAACGCTGAGTGGAGACGATACTGATGTTCAAGTTTCGTAAAAAGGCCACCCAGGCCAAACGCAAGACGCCGGCCTCGCAGTCAAGTTCGTTTCGATGGAAAAAGTCCTACAACTGGATCTTCCTGCTGGTGCCGATTGCAATCGGCGGATACGGCCTGTCGAGGATGGATCAGGTTTTGCCGATTCGAACCATTCAGCTTTCCGGAACCTTTGAATACCTCGACCAGGGCGAGGTCGAAAAAACACTGCAGGAATATATCGGGCAGGGTTTCTTTTCCTTCGATATTCATCAATTGCAAAAAGTCCTGCACGAAAATTCCTGGACCGAATCCGTCTCGGTGCGTCGCGTCTGGCCCGACAAGATACGCGTCATGATCACCGAGAAGAAACCGGTGGCGCGCTGGGACGAGCATCACTTGCTGAGCAACCGGGCGAAGGTATACCAGGCCGATGCCGGCGCCTTTGCGCACTTACCGCTGGTGCATGCGGCCAGCCATCGACCGCAGTGGGTGTTAAGCCAGTTTTACGTGCTCGACGCACGTTTTACCAGCGTCGACGAGCGCGTGCTGGCCCTGCGTGTCGACAGTCGCGGCGCACTCGACGTCGAATTGATCAACGGTTTACAGATCAAGCTCGGTCGCGGTGATATCGAGCGCAAGATCGATCGCCTGATCAGCATTTATGCACAACAGATTCTGCCGCGGCGCGAACAGATCCAGCGGCTCGATCTGCGCTATAGCAACGGCTTTGCCGTGGCGTGGAAAGAAGAAGTACTGCAAGGGCAGGACAAAGCATCAATCTGGAGTAACAGTAATGTCTAAAAAGGCGTCGACCAATCTGATCGTCGGACTCGATATCGGCACCTCCAAGGTGGTCGCAATCGTCGGCGAGGTCACCGTCGAAGGCGATATCGAAATCATCGGTATCGGCACACAACCATCACGCGGACTGAAGAAGGGCGTCGTCGTCAATATCGAGTCGACCGTGCAATCGATACAGCGCGCGGTCGAGGAAGCCGAGTTGATGGCCGGTTGCCAGATTCGCTCGGTTTACGCGGGCATTGCCGGCAGCCATATTCGCAGCATCAATTCGCACGGCATCGTCGCGATCAAGGAAAAGGAAGTCACCGCGGCCGACGTCGCGCGCGTGATCGATGCCGCCAAGGCTGTTGCGATCCCGGCGGATCAACGAATCCTGCACGTTTTGCCGCAGGAATTCATCATCGACAATTCGGAAGGCATTCGCGACCCGATCAGCATGTCCGGCGTACGCCTCGAGGCAAAAGTGCATCTGGTTACCGGGGCATTGTCGGCGGCGCAGAACATCATCAAATGCGTGCGTCGCTGCGGTCTCGAGGTCGACGATGTCATCCTCGAACAGCTGGCCTCGGCCAGCGCGGTGTTAACCGACGACGAAAAGGAACTCGGTGTCTGCCTGGTCGACATCGGCGGCGGTACTACCGACATCGCGGTATTTTCCGATGGCGCGATTCGGCATACCGCGGTCATACCGATCGCCGGTGACCAGGTCACCAACGATATCGCCGTGGCACTGCGTACGCCGACGCAGTATGCCAACGACCTCAAGGTCAAGTATGCCTGCGCGCTGCGCCAACTCGCCGCCGATGATGAAACCATCGAGGTGCCGAGCGTTGGCGATCGTGAACCGCGGCGCCTCGCCAGGCAAACCCTGGCCGAGGTGGTGGAACCGCGTTACGAGGAATTATTGAGCCTGGTGCAGGCGGAACTGCGCCGCAGCGGGTTCGAGGAAATTTGCGCCGCCGGGATCGTGTTGACCGGCGGCAGCTCAAAGATGGAAGGCGCGATCGAGCTGGCGGAGGAAATCTTCCACATGCCGGTGCGATTGGGTTATCCGCAGTATGTGTCGGGCCTGGTTGACGTCGTGCGCAACCCGATACATGCGACCGGTGTTGGACTGCTGTTGTTTGGAAACCGGCAGCAGTCGGGCATGTCCAGTTACCACCTGGACGATCAAAACGAGGCCGGCTTGCTGGCCAGGATGAAAAGCTGGTTTCAGGGCAATTTTTAAATAACGCAAGAGGAGACATTGAAATGTTTGAACTGATGGATTCACACTCCAAAGATCCGGTGATCAAGGTCATCGGTGTCGGTGGCGGCGGCGGCAACGCCGTGCAGCACATGGTGGCGTCCGGGATTGAAGGCGTCGAGTACATGTGCGTCAACACCGACGTACAGGCGCTGAAAAAGATGGACGTACGAACGACCATGCAAATCGGTGCCAGCATTACCAAGGGACTCGGCGCTGGCGCCGACCCGGGTATCGGCCGCCAGGCGGCGCTCGAGGATCGTGAGCGTATCCAGGAAACGATCGAGGGTGCCAACATGCTGTTCGTGACCGCCGGCATGGGTGGCGGTACCGGCACCGGCGCGGCCCCGGTGATCGCGCAGGTAGCCAAGGAAATGGGCATTCTGACGGTTGCGGTCGTGACCAAACCGTTCGGCTTCGAGCGCGCCAAGCGCATGAACCAGGCCGATACCGGAATCAAGGAGCTGGCCAATGTCGTCGATTCGCTGATCACGATTCCGAACGACAAGTTGATGCCGGTGCTCGGCAAGCAGACTTCGTTGCTGGAAGTGTTCGAAAAGGCCAACGACGTCTTGCGCGGTGCGGTGCAGGGAATCGCCGAACTGATCACCTGCCCGGGCCTGATCAACGTCGATTTCGCCGATGTGCGCACGGTCATGTCCGAAATGGGCATGGCGATGATGGGTTCCGGTGTCGCCAGCGGCGAGAACCGCGCGAAAGAGGCGGCGATGGCGGCGATTTCGTCTCCGTTGCTCGAAGACGTCAATATTTCCGGTGCCCAGGGTATTCTGGTCAATGTCACCGCGGGGCTGGACCTCGCCATTGGTGAACTCGACGATGTCGGTACCGCGATTACCGAGCTGGCATCCGCCGATGCCAACGTCGTCGTCGGTACCGTGATCGATTCGAATATGGCCGATGGCGAATTGCGCGTGACCATGGTCGCGACCGGACTCGGCAAGGACAAGATCCTGGCCGATGCGCCGGTGGCGGCGGCAATCCAGCCGGAAAGCAACGGTGAAGTCGACTACAAAAAGCTGGAACGACCAACCGCAATTCGGCAGAAAGTCGTTGGCGATACAGTCGAGGTGCCGGAAGACAAGGACAGCATGGAGTATCTCGAAATCCCGGCATTCCTGCGTCGTCAGGCGGATTAAAACGGGCGTCCTCTTGCCAAGAAGCGTGGTTCAGGGATGAACCACGATGCTTCGTCTCCTCGCCAACGCTTTCTGCATGAGCGATACGGTTTTTCTTTCCCCGCAGGATTTCGTCGCCGAAGGCACCGATCGAAAGTGCTTTCGTCATCCGAATCGCGCCGATTACTGCATCAAGGTATTGCATCCCGAGCGCCGGCCCGGACGTTTCTGGCGCGAGATCCGTTATTTTGCAAGCCTGAGGCGTCGTCGTGTCGATTTTCGGCATGTGGCCGAGTTTCACGGCCTGGTCAAAACCAACTTTGGTCGTGGCGCGGTGTTCGAACTGGTGCTGGATGACGACGGGCGCGTATCGAAATCGCTCGATTTTTACCTCGGCCAAAACGATTCTCGCTTCAACGCATGGGCGATCTCCGAAATCGAAAAACTGAAACAGGATTTGTACCAACAATGGATCGTTTTTCACGACCTCAATCCGACCAATATACTGGTCAAGCGCCTTGGCTTCGATGAGTTTCGCCTGGTCGTGATCGATGGCATCGGCCACAATCATTTCATTCCACTGGCGAGCTATAGTCGACGCTACGCGCGCAAGAAACTGACCCGAGTCTGGAACCGGCGTTACCACCAGTGGTATTCAGCCTTTCCCACCGTGCAGCGGCAACTCAATCCCTATCCGATAATGGCCTAGCGCGGCAGGTTCGAATATTGTCAAAAGCCGACACTCGAAACCAGATTGCCAGTTTTTGCTCTCGACCCGCAATTGACCCCTAACTCATCAATTTGAGTGTCAGTATTTAGTGCGTAGATGTCGGAAGTTTTATTCCGCTGCTGGCGCCATTTTTCTTGTTTTTCAGCCCAGCCGTAAGCGCATCGTTTAGATACCGTCCGGTATCGAGCCATGCGGGGGATTAAAACATTCCATTGCCGGCCTGGCTTGAGAAGCCAGGCCGGGAATATCTCAGGCGATGTTTGGCGAAGGCCCTCGTCTGGCCCTCACTGCTTCTCCGACCAGGATGGCATCGGGTACATCAGTTCGCAAGCGGCGAGTTCGAAAGGGTATACCGTGCAGTATTTGCCGTTTTGCACCTGCATCAGGATGCCTCGGGTTTTGGTATTTTGCCCATCCTTGCCAAACTTGATTCCGCGGTAGGGCACGATCAATGACTCCGGCCCCATGTTCAGTTGTTGCAGCGCCTGCTGGATTTTCTTGGGGTCGGTGGAGCCGGCATTGTTGATTGCGTTTGCCAGCGCCATGAACCCGGTAAATGCGCGCGCCGGCACGTCGGACAGGTCGCGGCCGCCCGAATGGGTTTTGAACAGTTCGTTGACCTTGCCGATCAGCGGAATGGTTTTTGCCAGATCGGTGTTAAACGGAGAGCGGGTGATAACACCCTCCGCCTTGCTGCCCATGGTCTCGATGAACTTGGGATCGGTGTAACCAGCGTTTTGCGCCACAAGCAGTTTCGGGTTGTAGTCGAGTTCCTTGGCCGTGTTGAGGAACAGGAAGGCGTCCGACGTATACGAGGACGGCATTAACACATCGGCGTTCTTGGCCTTTAGCCGCTGCACCTCGGAGTTCAGCGTCGTCGTCTTGGCCTTGTAGCTGATTTTTTCCAGCACCTGGTAACCCTGTTCCTTGGCCATTTTTTCCTGGGTGCTGCCGCTGTCGGAGCCCCACAGGGTGTCTTCGTGGATAATGCCGACGGATTTCAGTTTTCCCCCGTGCTTCTGGTTGAAATCGTTCAGGAACTCGAACATCAGCTGCGTGAATTCGCCGTCATGCGGGGTTACGCGGAAGAAATACTTGAAGCCGCGCGTGGTCAGCTTGGGCGAGGTCGATTCGCCATTGACCCACGGAATGCGCGCGCGTTCGGCCACCTGGCTGGCGGCGCCCGTAACCGACGAATAATATGCACCGAACATCGCATGCACCTTGTCATTGTTGATCATTTTCTCGGTTTCGCCGACACCGACATCCGGCTTGCCGCCGTGATCGCCGACGACGATCGTGATCTTGGCGCCACCGAGGCCCGACAGGCCGGCTTGTTTTGCCAGCGGCATGTCGATGTCGTGGCTGTTGTTAATGATGTCGACCGCGGTTTCGACGGCCGCCACGGCATCCTTGCCGACCTGGGCCACGGGTCCGGTCAACGGGTATAACACGCCGATTTTGACGCTGTCGACCGCGTTTGCCGCGGCGCCGTAGGTCAGCATCCAGAGAATGGGAAGGATTATCTTTTTCATTTTGCGCCCTCTTTGCGTTATGCTGCGGTTGGTGTCTGTTGTCCGCCGCCCATCATATCACAGTGCCTTGTAAAACCCGGCGCGGAGAAAAAAACCAGGGAAAAACAGCCAATTATCAAGCCTATGCCCGACAGACAGCGCGCATGACATTCGAAATCATACTGCAGGCCATCGTCAGCGGTCTCCTCGTGGGGCTAATCTACGCGCTGATCGCGGCCGGGCTTAGCCTGATCTTCGGTTTGATGGAAATCGTCAACTTCGCCCACGGCGAACACTTGATGCTGTCGATGTTTTCATCCTTTTGGCTATGGTCGCTGTTCGGACTCGACCCGGTGGTTTCGCTGCCGATCACCGTGTTGCTGATGGCCTTGAGCGGCGTGCTCACGCATTACCTGTTAATCCGTTATATCCTCAAGGCCAAGATGCTGATTCAGATCTGCGCTACCTTCGGCCTGTCGATTTTCCTGCGCTCTTTGGCACAATTTTTCTGGACCCCGGATTTTCGCAACGTCGACAAACCCTTGCTCGAGGGCCGCATCGAAATCGGCGAAATATTCATTGGTCAGCCGCAGGTGTTTGCCGGGCTCGTCTGCCTGTTCGCGTTTGCCGGACTGTACCTGTTCGTCACCCGCACCGAGACAGGCCTCGCGTTGCAGGCCACCGCGCAGGACCGCGAGGCGGCGGAGATTCTCGGTATTCCGTCGAATCGCATGTTTGCGCTCGGCTGGGCTATCGGGCTTGGCTGCGTCGGTGTCGCCGGGGCCATGATGTCGAACTACTTTTTCATCTTCACCGACGTCGGCGTCAACTTCGCGCTGTTCGCCTTTGTCGCGGTCGCCCTCGGCGGCTTCGGCAGCGTAATCGGCTGCCTCTATGCGGGCATCATCATCGGTCTAGTCGAAGCACTCGGCGGATTGTTGATCGATCCGTCGTTCAAACTTCTGTACGTGTTTGCGATTTACCTGCTGGTCGTCATATATCGCCCGCAGGGCCTGTTCGGGCGGTATTGATGGCCAGCATGCTAAAACAGGCCCTGCGGGAACCGGTGTGGCACGTGAACGGCAGGATCGCGTTTGCGCTGGTTGGGCTGACAGTGTTTCTGCTGCTGTTTCCCCTTCTCGATCCGGGCGCGTTTTACCTGCACCTGATGATCCTGATATTCATGTACGCGGTGATGTCGCAGTCGTGGAACGTCATCGCCGGCCTTTCCGGGCAGATCAGTCTCGGCCACGGCATGTTTTTCGGCATCGGCGCTTATACGAGTTCAGTGCTTTACCTGCAATACGGCCTGACGCCGTGGATCGGGTTACTGCTCGGCATGCTGATCTGCGGTGTAATTGCGGTCATGATCGGCATCCCGATGCTGCGCCTGTCCGGGCATTATTTCGCGATTGCGACGCTGTTGATCGGCATCGGCTGCCAGGTCGTGTTCCAGCGTTGGGAATTTGTCGGCGCGGCATCTGGCCTTTGGATGCCGCTGACCGAGGAGAGTTCGTGGTCGGCGCTGCAATTCCACCACAGCAAGGCGCCGTATTATTACGTCTTTTTCGGATTTTTTATCGTCACTTACCTGTTGGTCTGGCGTCTCGGCCGCTCCAAGATCGGATTTCGCCTGCGCGCCGTACGCGACGATGCGCAGGCCGCGCAAAGCCTCGGTATCAACGTCGCCAAGTACAAGATTATCGCTTACGCAATTTCGGCAATCATCATGGCGCCGATGGGCAGCCTGTTCGCGCAATACATCCTGATCGTCGACCCGGACCGCATGTTCAACATCGAGATTTCGATCCTGGTGTTGCTGATGACGGTGCTCGGCGGCATCGGCACGATCTGGGGGCCACTGATCGGGGTCGCGATCCTGATCCCGATATCGGAGTATTCACGCATTTATCTCGGTGGTACCGGTGGCGCGGTCGATCTGATCTTTTACGGCCTGATCCTGATGCTGATCTGCATATTCCGCCCGGCGGGACTGATCTCGCTGTTCCCGAAACACGTGCTCGAAAGGGAGCGGCAGCGATGAGCCTGCTCAAAGTCGAGGGTTTAAGCAAGGCGTTCGGCGGCATCCACGCCAACGAAGACATTTCGTTCGAGATTGGACAGGGCGAGATCCTCGGTATCATCGGTCCTAACGGCGCGGGCAAGTCGACGTTGTTCGACCTGATCACGGGTTATACCAGGCCCGACCGCGGCAGCATCCGGTTCGATGGGCAGAATATTTTCGGCCTGAAGCCCGACCGGGTTAGCCGCCTCGGCATCGGCCGTACCTTCCAGAAACTGAAACCTTTTACCGACCTGACCCTGCTCGAAAACGTAATGATCGGTGCGTTTGCGCACGAACCCGATATTCGGCATGCTCGCGACAAGGCGCTCGAGATCATCGACTTCGTCGATCTCATCGAGAAGCGGCATCATTTCGCACGCGAGCTGTCGACCGGACAACGCAAGCGTCTCGAACTCGCGCGCGCGATGGCGACCGAGCCGCGTCTGCTGCTGATGGACGAGGTTACCGGTGGTGTCGATCAGAAAACCATTCCCGGCCTGGTGGCCCTGATCAGGAAGATGAAGGACGCCGGCGTCACGATTGCGACGATCGAGCACAACATCAACATCATCATGGAGATATCCGATCACATTCTCGCGCTCGACCAGGGGCAGCGGATAGCGTTCGGCAAGCCGGAAGACATACAGAACGATCAGCGCGTCATCGACGCTTACCTGGGAACGGTCGATGTTGCTTGAGATCAAAAACATCGACGTGCTTTACGACGACTTCCAGGTCATCTGGGACGTATCGCTCGAGGTCGGCGAAGGAGAAATGGTGGCGTTGCTCGGGCCCAACGGCTCGGGCAAGAGCACAATCCTGAACACCATCAGCAACCTCGTACGGCATCGCAAGGGCGAGATATACTTTATAGGCGATCTGATCAGCAACCAGCCGACATTCCGTCGCACAACGGCGGGCATCTCGCACGTGCTGGAGCGCCGCCGCGTGTTCCCGCATTTGACCGTGCTGCAAAACCTGCTGCTCGGCGCCTGGCACGAACAGGCAAGGGAGGCGCGGGACGAATCGCTGCAAAAGGTTTACCAAATGTTCCCCAAACTCGAGGCGCGCAGGAACCAGCTGGCGCACACGATGTCGGGCGGGGAGCAGCAGATGCTGGCGATCGCGCGCGGCCTCATGGGTCTGCCGAAATTGCTGATGGTCGACGAGCCTTTCCTTGGACTGTCGCCGATGGTGGTCAGGGATTTGATCGGGATTTTCAGAAATATCGTCGAGGAAGGCATCTCGATCCTGTTCGTCGAACAGAACGTGCGCCTCGCGCTGTCCATGGCCGATCGCGGTTACGTGCTCGAAAGCGGCAAGCTCGTCATCGCCGGAGAATCACGCGACCTGATCGACAACGAAGCGGTCAAGCGGGTTTTTCTCGGGGACAGGGTTTGAGGTCTATCTCCCTCCATTCACTATCCCGACCAGAATAAGAATCACTTTTCCCCGACAGCATTAAGTGGACAACTAGCCTGATTACACGACAAGTAGTTTCAATTATTCATTATCTTACTTTTCCTTTTTACATCCTCTTGTCGATGGCTTGATTCCGCCACTGTTTATATTTGGATATTCGGATAACCTATTCGAAAACGGAAGCTTAATAATCAGATCTTTGTGTCTGAAACTGGCCGATCTCAGAAGCTCAGATTGTGTTTTTCAGCGTCCGTTTACAGGAGCACTAGATCTAGCGAAATTTCCGGCTGTTACGAAAGCCATACCGGTCATCCAGCAATCAGGGATAGTCAACCTGTCGCAGAATTTAATAAGGATTTGTGAAATGTTGACCTTGCGAGTTATTTGTAAAGTTATAATCTAGGTCCGGTGCTCAATATCCCAGCTTACCAAACCCCAGACTAGTCATCTTGATGCTAAAGATACGCCGGCTAAACTCGAAAATTTTCTATTTGACATTGATGCTGATCTCTACCTGCTTTCCCTTGTCGGCAAGTGAAACAGGTTCGGTTGATTTTATCGAGATTCATAATCAAGCCGGCTTTGCCAGGGCTGCATACGATGCTGAAGCCAAAATTCGCGCCTTTCTCGAATCGAGTAATTACACACTTACGCTTTATAATACAGCCCCGGATATCCAGATTTCATATTTCCTTGCGACCAACAAGCAAACCGAGACCCAGGTTATCTCGGTACGCGGTACCTCCAATATCGAAAATGCAATGGTCGATATCCTACTCAAATTAAGAGTCGATCAGAACACGGGGATTCAATTACACGAAGGATTTGCTTTCGCAGCAAGGCAGGTTTACGCGGAATTGAAACCACTACTCAAAGCTGATTATAAGATCCGTACTACCGGACACAGCCTGGGCGGAGCGGTTGCCCTGGTACTTGCAATGTATCTCGATGCCGACCAGTACAATATCGATCAGGTAATCACGTTTGGTCAGCCTAAAGTCACTAATTTAGCTGGAGCCAACAAAATCAGTCACCTCAACATTATCCGCGTAGTCACCCCTCGTGACATCGTTCCGCTAGTGCCCCCACTCGATCCGCTGGATATCAAGAATCTCGAAGTATACTGGCATGCAGGCAAAGAAGTTATTCTGTTAGACGAGAATCAGTATGCGGTTCTGGCAGGCCTCGATAGCATGTTACGCGCGACTAAGTTCACCCAGCAACCGTTTAACCAGAGGTATATAGAAAACCATAATATGTCGGTCTATATCAGTATGATCCGCGCTAAAACAAAATCATCGAGATTAGTGCCGTACAAATACGATTTGAATTTGTTCAACTTGTTGGGCAATGAATAATGCAGGGAAAATCAATGCAATATTTTACCGATCCGAGCGTCCGCTCCTGGCCGAACTACGAAGCTCTGCATACACGAATGAGCGCCCCCTTTTGACAAAGCAAACCCTTGGGTTGAGATTCCAGGCGGCGACTAACGACCCATAGCCGACTTCCATAATCGTAATGCCGGCCTTGAGCCGATACGTCGGACCGCGGCATACATTAATCGAGTCGTGAGGATGTCATCCGGGTTTCGCCCGGCTAGTCATGTTCAGACCTTCCAGTAGATTGCGGCTTTCGCCGCAATGACAGAAACTGCCCGAACTATGAAACCCTCTCCAGAATTTCAAGCGTCCGCGTTGAAGAAGATGGTGTTTATTCGAGTGATTTTATCGGTTTGGTTTCCCGCTCTTCCATATAGCGTTCAGTCATATCGCGTTTCTCATGGCCGCAAGAGCCTGTGCGTAATCGGGTCCGCCTTTTCCTTAGCATTGCTCAGGGAACGGGCGTATGATGAATTAGACCGGCTGTACCCGCCGGCACGAGAAATTAATGGGCCGAGGACAGTGGAATGATCAACACTTCTGATCCGCCAGGGGGTAGTCACGCCTTCAGCCAACATCCAAGCCGTGCACGTGAGCTGGATCGCCTGCGACAACAGGTGCTGGCCGCGTGGCCGATGGAAGAGCTCTGGCTGAAGCGCCGGGGCCTGACGGACGGAATGCATGTGCTCGATGTCGGTTGCGGGCCGGGGTTCGTGAGCGAGAAGCTCGCCCGGCTGAATCCTACCGGTGTGACCATCGGTCTCGAGCCAGATCCCGAGCTCGCGCGTCTTGCCGGCAAGCGGTTCGACGCTATCCCGGGACTGTCACTGCAGCAGGGTAGCCTGGCACACAACCATCTCGACGAGAGTTACTTCGACTTCGCCTATGCGCGTTTCGTGGCTCAACACCTCGCGTCGCCGCAGGATGAAATGCGCCATGTTTTTCGACTCCTAAAACCTGGTGGTCAGGTTGTTCTGGTGGACGCGGATGACGGGTTGATCCTGGTGCATCCCGAACCGCCTGAACTGCTCGAAGTGATGCGGCTTTCGGAAACAATCCAAGCCGAATCGGGCGGGGATCGCTGGATTGGACGAAAGTTACCCGCATTACTCACCCAAGCGGGCTTCGCCGATGTCGGTTTCGACGTTTTACCATTCACCAGCCACCAGCTCGGTCGTCCTGCCCTTTTCGATTTGGCATGGTCATTTCGTCTGCGTCGGATCGAGCAGGCCAGCGGCGCCGATAACACGCTCCTCGTCGAGAAAGTAAGGGACTTTTTCACCAATCAAAACTGGTATGGCGTAGCCTGTGTGATTGCCGCGTATGGTGTTAAGGAGTGTGTGCGGTGACGCCCGATGGATTAGAGCCGGTATCACTAGCCCGGACGACGACGCAGCGCGAGGCGGTGTATCGACTTAGATACGACGTGTACATGCGCGAGCTCAGAAAGGGCTTCCTGAGCGATATCGATCACGAGCACGGCTGGATTCGAGATCCCGAGGACGAGCAAGAGGGTGTCAGCATCTTCTACACTGGGACCGAGGACGACATGACCGGCTCGCTGCGGCTGCAGGTCTGGGACCCTGGCCGGATCCCGGAGGACATC
>CP070646.1:1508862-1512577 GCA_020354435.1 Gammaproteobacteria bacterium | reverse complement strand
GCTTGGCCCGCACCTGCTTGTTACAGCCGCCATAGCGGCGGTGCGTGGTGCCCATGCCACCCCACTTGGAGCGGTATACCGGGAAGTGGGTCAAGTGTCCCAGCGCCGGGCTCAACAGGTCGGCGCGTACTTTCATGCCGGCATAAAACTTGTGGCAATCGGCACAGGCCATGTTGAGCTGACCACGCTTCTGGTAGAAGTGCTTTTTACCCCGTTCATAGGCGGCGATCGCACGCGGATCGTCCGGGATCTTGATGTCGAAGATATTGCCGCGCGAGGTATAGGCCATGTAACCGGAGATATCCGCGATCGGGCCCTTACTCCACTTCAGCTTTTTCTCGCCGTTTGCCTCGCGGCACTCGTTGATCGCGAGTTCCAGCGTAATCACTTCCCCGCGCTCGGTATCGAAATAGGGGTAGTTCTGGCGAATACCAATGCCGCCGTTTTCGAAACAGCTGGCATAGGTTTTGCCGTTGGCAAAGGGTTTTTCGAAGGCCGCCTTACCTCTTTCCATGCTCAGCTCGTAGGGCGGAAATTCTTCAATTTCCTCCCACTGCGAGCGCGACGCGGGATCGATCGAATACACGCCGTTGATGAAATCATCGAACGGTGTATTCGGGAATCGCTTCTCATAGTACTCACGAAACTCGTTCAGGTCTTGTTCGGGCGTGGCCATGCTGCTTATCGGCGTCGCCAACAGCAGGGCGATGCCCAGGGTTGCCAGTATCTTTTTCACGACTGTTCCTCCTCTATTTGTTCTAAATCCGTGGCTTACTTGACAGCAGCTTCGGCGGAATCGCTTTTGCCCATGTTGTCAACCCAGGAGATCTTGATCTTGTCACCCGCTGCGCCGCCCTTGAACTTGAACGACAGGTATGGGTTTTTAGAGATCGCGCCGCCCCAGTTGGCCGTCATAACCAGGTTGCCGTTATGCTCGGCGGTTACTTCGGTAATATGGTGGGCCGGAATCTTCTCTCCGGTTTTCGAATCTTTGCGCAAACCGGTTTCCATCGGATGGCTCATCAGGGATTTTACCGTGGTGATGCCGTCTTTTGCCTTTGCGCGAATCTTGATAGATGCCATTAGTATTTCCTCAATTCTGTAAAATCTGAAATTAACCGCCGCAGCCGCCGATGGTGACCTTTACTTCCTTGGTGGTGGAGTAAAGCTTGCCGTCGGCCTTGACCACTGCAATCACGTCTGAGGTCTTGCCCATCTTGATGCGAGTCGAAACAAAAGGTTCGCAGGCAGGCGTCAGGGCGTAGGTAGATGTCAGTGGCTGGTTATTGCCGGTTGCGACAATCGAGATCGCTTCGACATTACCCATGGTGGATGATACGGTGACCGGCACCACGGCGCCGTTTTCTGCAATATCGGGCGCTTTCAGTTTGATCGCGTCGGAAGCGCTATGCTGGTCCGAGCCCATCGAGGCTGTCAGCGCGCCGCTGACGTCCTTGGCTTCGAATGCAGCCTTGGCGTAGGCGGCGAGCGCGCGTTGCGGAACCAGAACACCGGTTCCAACGGTAACGGCCGCACCGACAAAGGTGGCCGTTTTCAAAAATTTACGACGTAAAAGATTCATCTTTCGTTCCTCGTGCGAATATTAAATTATCTGGACTACAGGGTATAAATAAATTCTGTAATCAGATCGACTTCCTTCTCCGTCAGGATCCGGTGCTTGCCGAACGGCGGCATGATCGTGTTGGGATTCTTGGCAGTAGCGTCCCAGATCTGTGCACGTAAGTCAGCTTTGTTGGGGTAACGAGCCTTCATCGCGATTAGCGGCGGTCCGATATTTCCCGGTAATTGTCCATCTGCGATCATGTGGCATCCAAGGCAATTGCCTTTTTTGCGGTCGAAGGCTACCTTTTTGCCCTCGGCGATCATATCTGCACTGGCGATTCCGCCGAACAGAGAAATGCAGCAGAACAGTAAAATTGCTCCGGTGCTGGTTAATTGCTTTATCGTCATGCTCGTCCTCCTCGTAATATTGTATAGGCTGCCTTTACTGCTTGAGGCAGCATCATAATTGAAAGCTGATAGCTTCAGACGCAGTCCGATGGCAGGAAAGTAACTTAATCGAACCGGCCAATACCATATCCAAATTGGGGTAACTTATAACCAACCCGGTCAGGATGGTCAAGCGGTTTGGCCTGATTTGTATGCACTAGTGGATATTTGATCTGGCTTCGAGGGTTGGTAAGGTGGCTTACCAGTTCAGTAAACCAGTTTAACCAACATATCTTAAGAGGAATGATCATGCCCGTTCGTCTAGTCGCTATCGCTGCGATCATCCTGTCGATGTACATATTGCCCGCGACCGGCCAGGAGAGTAGTGCGCCGGCACAGCCGGATGCCGCTGCGGCGGCGGCCAGCCCGCTGCAAAACCCGTTTTATCTTTTCCCGTGGATGGCAAATACGACCCCGGCCCTGTCGGCGGAAATCAACGCCCAGGGATTGTCCAGCGAGTGGATGAACATGCAATGGATGCTGATGATGGCGAATCATTTCTGGAATGCGCCGATCGACGAGGCGACCCGTTTCAGTATTCTCGACGCAATGCTGCGCGCCGCCAACATGCAGGTCATGGAGCCGTTTTTCGGTGGCCCCAACCAGGCGAAGATGTGGATACCGTCACAGAATCCGAGACAGGTGCGCCCCAATACCGTCTCAGAGTCGTTGTCGGACGAGGCCAAGCGCAACATGTACCAAAGCCTGATGATGTTAAGTCCGTTATCCCTGCGCGACATGATCTCGATCATGGCGGACAAGATGCCGGTGGCGGAAGATGTCAGCTTCGACGACGCGGTGGAGTCGATGCGTCTGCGCGCCAACGAGATCAACTTCAAGTTTGTCGGGCACAGCCCTTTGTGGAAAGACATCGTCGCGATAACAGGTGACGAGAATACGCCGCGAGTTGAAATTTTTAATTTTTGCGATGCCATGGTCGCGCGCAAGGTGCTGGATTATGCGCCCGAATTCATTGTCTTCATTCCGTGCCGGATCGCACTGTTGGAGGATGCCGATGGCCAGTTATGGGTCATGACGCTGGACTGGGATGTCAACTGGCTCAACCTGGCGCAAAATCCGAACAGCGTGCTCGACAAGGAGCTGCGCGAAGAAGCGATCAGAATTCGCGAGGGCATGCGCTACATCATGGAAGGTGCCGCCACCGGCGATTTCTGACCAAATTTCAAGACGACGTGGCTTTGTGCGGCGTTATTCAGAATCTAGACGAACTTCAGGAGTTCAACATGAGCAACAACCTCACCAAACTAATACTGGCGCTGATGCTGGGATTGTCGGCTTCGCTGGCGCAGGCGGCTGAATCCACGCAGGACCCGGCGGCACAGGGAGAAGCTGTCGTCTCCGAGGCAATGCATAAATCGATGGATCCGGCGGTCTGGACCAAACTCATGAACAGCATGATGAGTGGCGAGCTTCAGGGGCAACCGATAATCGCAGCCTGCGTCGAGTGCCATACGAGCGAGGATATCGCCCGCTACCAGGAGGAGTATGGCGGCATGATGCATGCGATGAATCCGATGATGCAGATGGCCAGCCCGCAATTCTACGGCAATGCCGCCGGCGGCATGATGGCGCCGATGACGGGCATGATGATGGCGCCGATGGGCATGATGACGCCGATGATGATGGCGCCGATGGGCATGATGAATCCGATGATGATGGCGCCGATGACCGGGATGATGATGCC
>CP070646.1:1503402-1508762 GCA_020354435.1 Gammaproteobacteria bacterium | reverse complement strand
AGGCTCAGCATCGCGCCGATGACGAAAAAGCCGGTCAGCCCCAGCCACGGCGCCTGCAGGTTGGCCTTGCCCTGCGCCAGCAGCTCGCCGAGCGAAGCCGAGCCCGGCGGCAGGCCGATGCCGAGGAAATCGAGCGACGTCAGCACCGTGACCGAGCCCGCCAGCGTGAACGGCATGAAGGTCAGCGTCGCCACCATCGCGTTGGGTAAAACATGTTTGAACATGATTACGCGGTCGGACACGCCGAGCGCGCGTGCCGCGCGCACGTACTCGAAGTTGCGCGCGCGCAGGAACTCGGCGCGCACGACGCCGACGAAGCCCATCCACGAGAACAAGAGCAGCACGCCGAGCAGCCACCAGAAGTTGGGCTCGACGATACTCGCGAGGATGATCAGGATATACAGGATCGGCAGCCCTGCCCAGACCTCGATGAAGCGTTGGAATAGCAGGTCGAGCCAGCCGCCGAAGTAGCCCTGCGCGGCGCCGGCGGCGACGCCGATCAGCGCGCTGACGATGGTCAGCGTAAAGCCGAACAGCACCGAGATGCGAAAGCCGTAGATCAGCCGCGCGACCACGTCGCGCGCCTGGTCGTCGGTGCCGAGCCAGTGCTGTGAGTCCGGCGGCGACGGCGCCGGCACCGGCAGATCCCAGGACACGGTCTGGTGGTCGTAGCGCACTAGCGGCCAGAGCATCCAGCCCTTCGCATCGATCAGCTCGGCGACGAACGGGTCGCGGTAATCGGCCTCGGTCGGAAACTCGCCGCCGAAGTCGGTCTCCGGGTAGGTGGTGAAGATCGGCGTGTAAAAGCCGCCGTCGTAGTAGACCAGGATCGGCTTGTCGTTGGCGACGAACTCGGCGAACAGCGTCATCGTGAACAGCACCGCGAAGATCCACAGCGACCACCAGCCGCGGCGGTTGGCGCGGAAATTCTGCAGCCGCCGATGCGTCAGCGGCGTGATCGGCCGGCCGAGAAACGAATGTTCAACGCGTACGCCTTCCATCAGCGCCCCCGGGCCTCGAAGTCGATGCGCGGATCGATGATCGTGTACATCAGGTCGCCGATGAGCGTCATCACCAGGCCCAGCAGCGAGAAGAAGAACAGCGTGCCGAAAATGACCGGGTAGTCGCGGTTGAAGGCGGCCTCGAAGCCAAGCAGACCGAGACCGTCGAGCGAGAAGATGATCTCGATCAGCACCGAGCCGGTGAACAGCATGCCGACGAAGGCCGACGGGAAGCCGGCGACGACGATCAGCATCGCGTTGCGGAACACGTGGCCGTACATCACGCGGCGCTCGGTGAGCCCCTTGGCGCGGGCAGTCAGCACGTATTGCTGGCCGATCTGGTCCATGAACGAATTCTTGGTCAGCATCGTCAGCGTGGCGAAGCCGCCGATGGTCATCGCGATCACCGGCAGCGTGATGTGCCACAGGTAATCGAGAATGCGGTCCGGCCACGCCAGCTCGGCCCAGTTGTCGGAGACCAGGCCGCGCAGCGGGAACCAGTCGAGGTAACTGCCGCCGGCGAAGATCACCAGCAGGAAGATCGCGAACAGGAAGCTCGGGATCGCCGAGCTGACCACGACCACGATGCTGGTCCACCAGTCGAAGCGGCTGCCGTCGCGCATCGCCTTGGCGATGCCGAGCGGTATCGAGATCAGGTACACCAGCAGCGTGGTCCAGACCCCGAGCGAGATCGAAACCGGCATCTTGTCGAGCACGAGGTCGACCACCGAGCGGTCGCGGAAGAAGCTGTCGCCGAAATCGAAGCGCAGGTAGTTGCCCATCATCTCGAAGAAGCGCTGGTGCAGCGGCTTGTCGAATCCGAAACGCTGCTCGAGTTCTTTAATAAATTCGGGATCGAGCCCCTGCGCGCCGCGGTAACCGCTGGTGGCATCGGCATCGGCGGCGGCCGACTGCAGGGTTTCGCCGACGTCGGTGCGGGTCACGCGCCCGGTGATGTCGGCGCCGGTGCCGGTGAGATCGGCGATGATCTGCTCCACCGGCCCGCCCGGCGCGACCTGGATGATGACGAAATTGATCACCATGATCGCGAACAGCGTCGGGATCATCAGCAGCAAGCGGCGAACGATATAGGCGCCCATCGAATTCTCCCCGTCAGTCCTTCGCCCGCAGCGCGCGGCGCATGAGCCAGTATAGAATAATAAGCCCGGCCAGAATCCACGTAATCGTCCAGCCCCAGCCCGGCGGCTCGGCCCGAGCCGGGGTCTCGGCTACGACGTCGAGCTGATCCATCACCCGCTCGAGCGCCTCGGCGCGCTCGGCGTCGTACCACCACAGGCCGGTGCTGACGCCGGACTTGACCGGCACCGCGGGGCGGTCGTACTTGTCCCAGTAGAGCACCCGGTCGGAGCGCAGGTACCAGTTCGGGATCACGTAGAAGCCCCACAGCAGCACCCGGTCGAGCGCGCGCGTCCACGCGACCAGCTCCTCGCGCGTGCAGGCCGCGGTCATGCCCTCGATCAGCTCGTCGACGACCGGATCGCGGATGCCGGCGAAGTTGCGGCTGTCGGGCTGATCGGCGGCGGCGCTGCTCCAGAACACGCGCTGCTCGTTGCCGGGGGTTTCCGTTTGCCCCCAGACGAAGACGAAGGCGTCGAAGTCGAAGCTGCGCAGGCGGTTGATGTACTGGCTCGAGTCGACCACGCGCGCGCTGGCGTCGATGCCGAGGCGCTTCAGGTTCCTGATCATCGGCAGCACCACGCGCTCGAAGTCGGGCGAGACCAGCAGGAACTGGAACGTGAACGGCCGCCCGCTCTCGGTATGCACGAGCCGGTTGCCGACCACTTCCCAACCGGCCTCGGCGAGCAGGGCGAACGCGCGGCGCAGGTTGTCGCGCGGCCAGCCGCTACCGTCGGTCGACGGCGGTACGTATTCCTCGCTGAACACCCGCGGCGGCAGGCGCCCGCGGTAGCGCTCGAGAATTTCGAGCTCGAGCCCCTCGGGCAGCCCGCTCGAAGCGAGGTCCGAGTTGGAGAAATAGGAGCGCGTGCGCGTGTACTCGCCGAAGAACAGGTTCTTGTTGGTCCACTCGTAGTCGAAGGCGTAGGCCAGCGCCTCGCGCACCTTCGGGTCGCGGAAGACTTCGCGGCGCGTGTTCAGCACGAAGGCCTGCATGCCGGTCGGCAGGCGGTGCTCGACGCGCTCCCTGTTGAGCCAGCCTTTCTCCACCGCCGGCACGTCGTAATCGAGCGCCCAGGCCTTGGCCTGGTTCTCGAGGCGCAGGTCGAGATCGCCGGATTTGAGCGCGAGCCGAATCGCGGTGTCGTCGCGGAAATAGTCGGTGCGCAGCAGGTCGAAATTGTTCTGCCCGACGTTGACCGGCAGCCCGCGCCCCCAGTAATCCGCGACCCGCTCGAGTTCGACGAAGCGCCCGGCCTCGAAGCGCCTGACCCGGTAGGGCCCGCTGCCGAGCGGCGGTTCGAGCGTGGTCTTCTCGAAATCGTGCGACTCCCAGTAATGCTTCGGCAGGATCGGCAGCTGCCCGACCAGCAGCGGCAGCTCGCGGTTGCTCGCATCGGCAAAGGTGAATTTGACGCGCCGCTCCGCGAGCTTCTCCACCGCCGACACGCCGCGGTAGATGAAGCGATACTGCGGCGACCCCTTCGTCGTCAGCGTCTCGAACGAAAACACCACGTCGTCGGCAGTGATCGGCCGCCCGTCGTGCCAGCGCGCGATCTCGCGCAGGGTAAACACGACCCACGAGCGGTCCGCCGGCCACTCGATGCGCTCGGCGATCAGCCCGTAGAGCGAATAGGGCTCGTCCTCGCTGCTGCTGAGCAGCGTCTCGGTCGACCCGGTCGCCGCCGCGTTGCCCTTGGGAATGAACTGGTTAAAGCTGTCGAACGTGCCGAGCGCCCCCTGGCGCAGCGACCCGCCCTTCGGCGCCTCCGGGTTGACGTAATCGAAATGCGCAAAACCCTCGGCATACTTCGGCTCGCCGTGCATCGCGATCGCATGTGCCTTGCGCACCCCGCCGACGCCGCATTCGGCGACCGCGGGCGCGGGTTTCGCCTGGATAAGGCCGAAAACTACCATCGCCGCGATCGACGCAAATCGAGATATGCCTGGTGCCATGGCGGGGATTATAACCGGGTGGGGGGAGAGGGCCGAGGAATTGTTGAATACCAGTATTGGTTGAAAAACTGCTGCGCATTGACGCTCGTCTTGCACCAGGCCTTTACCTGAACACAATTTAATCATGAATAAAGCAATGTTCGACGAGCTGTTACAAAGTTTCCAAGAGATGGATGCGATCGCCGCGGGCAAGAAGAGGCCGAGCCGGAAGTTCGAGTTTCCCGATCCAGGTTTATCGACGCGATTGAGGGCTCCGCTTATGATTTGTGCTTTTCTGGAGCGGGCTTGCGGCGCGATAACATCCTGCCGGCTTTATGCCGAATGGAACTCAGGCCGGCGCGCAGTTTTTTTCTGACGGAAAATCGGTTGGCCGCGTCGAAGATGGCTTCGATATTTTCGATGGCCTGTTCGTCCTGCCGATTCAGCCGGCCGTCGACTTCGACGATGTTGCGTAAAAAACCGAGTATTTCGCGTGCCATCAGTTTGAAATTGCAGTCGCGGTTTTCACCGGCAAATTCCGCCAGGGTCCGCGCCAGTTGCTCGATGGAAAGTTCATCCAGGTTCGATTCGATATAGTTCGTGCCCGCAACGACGAACTTCGGGTCGTAACCCCATTCCTTGACGAAATAATCGCGGATGAGTTGACGCTCGGGCTCATCGATGCGTCCGTCGGCCTCGGCCACCTTTATTGCCAGCGGCGCCAGCAGGTCGAACAGGCCGAGCGCCAGCACATCCAGCGGTGTATTGATAAAATTGGGAACCACGGTGACGCGGTTCGCGGCGGCGGATTTCAAATGCCGGGTGATACCGTACCAGGCGCCGCCGGTCACCACGCCGGCGGCGATCACCCAGCCGACAGGCGTCACCGCGGTGCCGATTCCCAGTGCCGCCCAAAAGCCGGTCGGGGCGAAAAATGTCGACGCCACCACCGACGACTTTGCAACGACCGCGGCGGTCGTCGCCACCCCGGCGACATCCCAGACCTGCACCACCGCGTTCTTTACCCTCAATGCGGTAAAGGCATCCTCGCCGATCGCCAGCTTTGCCTTGAAGTTCAGGGGCGCAGCAACGATGGTTTCGATACCCTCGAACCAGTTAACCTGATCTTTGTTACTCACTACGCTAGGTTCCAAAATCCGGCGACAGTATACCTGTTTGGATCCGGCAATTATGCAAATTCCGGGGACAGTATACCTATTTGGGAGATTGCTTCGCTGCAGCCAAAGCGTTCGCTCCGCTCACGGGCTGGGCCCCGCTCGCAATGAC
>CP070646.1:1500580-1503302 GCA_020354435.1 Gammaproteobacteria bacterium | reverse complement strand
CTGGAAGGTTGGTGGCACCGGTTCGGGCCAGGAAGATTCGATACTTACCGCGATGATGGAAAAAGAGTTTGGTTACAAGGTTACCTATATCCCGTTCCCGGGCGGCGGTACCGTGGCCAAGAACCTGATCGGTAAGCACATCGATTCGACCGTGAACAATCCCGCCGAACAGAACGAGTTCTACCGCGCCGGCAAGAGCAAGCCGCTGGTTCAGTTCACCGGTGAGCGTATGGCTGCCTATCCCGATATCCCGACCGCTAAAGAGCTGGGCGTCGATATCGAGTACTACATGCAGCGTTCGATCAACGGGCCTCCGGGCATGTCCAAGGAAGCGCAGGAGTGGTATATCAACCTGTTCAAGACTCTGTACGAGTCTGAAGAATGGCAGCAGTTCTGCATCGATGACGGTCTCGACTGCACCGAGTGGGTTGCCGGCGATGATCTTGCCGAGTTCCACGCGAAGGCAATCGTCGCTCACGAAGAACTGATCAAGTCGGTTGGCGCCGCCGCGATCACCGGAGAGTAACTCTCTGAACCGAGGCTGCCCCGCGCCGGCGGGGCGGCCTCAATCTCCAACTACCGGCAAATCGGTAACGTAAGTCATAAGATTCGAGGGGGAGGCGATGACGGTACGAACTGCTGAATTCGTAATGGCGATTGTGCTCGCGCTGTGCTCAATCGGCCTGATGATCAAGAGCGCCGAGCTTAATATCGGCTGGATCGAGGGGCGTGGCCCCGGTTCCGGCGCCTGGCCATTCTGGCTTTCGACCGGCATGTTGCTTTGCTGTATAGCTACACTTTGGCGCTGGTTTCGTAAGGCAACCCCGGAATCTCGAAATACTAATTTGTACATGACCCACGAAACCTTGGTGATCGTGGGCACTTCCGCGGGTGCGATCCTGTTTCTGCTCGCGGCGACGCACTGGATCGGGATTTATGCCTCGCTGGTGCTGTTTTTACTGTTCTACCTGAAGTTTGTCGGCCGACACACCTGGATGCTGACCATTATCCTGACCATCGGAATCCCGGTGTTCATCTTTTGTCTGTTCGAGTGGGCTCTGAAGATTCCGCTGCCGAAATCGATCACCGAACCGCTTTTCTACCCGATTTACGACCTGATGTATTCGTAGATCCCGGATTTCAAAGATTAAAAAGAGAATTCAGACATGGGCGACATACTAGGATTATTAGCTGGCGGTTTAGCGCAGGCATTCGAGCCGGTCAATTTCAGTATGATTATCCTCGGTTGCGTGCTGGGGCTGCTGGTCGGCGCGATGCCGGGACTCGGATCGGTTAACGGGGTCGCGATCCTGCTGCCGATTACCTTTCTGGTGCCGCCGACGGCGGCGATCATATTCCTCGCCGCGATTTATTACGGCGCGATGTACGGCGGTGCGATCAGCTCGATTACGCTCGGCATCCCGGGAGCATCGACCGCGGTGGCGACGGTGTTCGACGGCCGTCCGCTGGCGCAAGCGGGCAAGGCCGACAAGGCGCTGACCGCGGCCGCGATGGCCTCGTTCATCGGTGGTACGATTTCGGTGGTCCTGTTTACCCTGTTTGCACCGCCGCTGGCGGAATTCGCGCTCAAGTTCGGACCGGCCGAGGAATTCTCGCTGATGGTGCTCGCATTTGCCACCTTTATCGGTCTCGGCGGTGACGATATTCCGAAAACGATTTTTTCGATCCTGATCGGCCTGGTGCTGGCGACCATCGGGCTCGACATTATTTCAGGCCAGCCGCGCCTGATTTTCGGTGATATCTCGGGCTTTCTGCACGGTATTAATTTTCTCGTGCTGGCGATCGGAATTTACGGTATCGGCGAGATGCTGTGGACGCTCGAGCAGACTAAGGGCGAGGTGACGGTACACAAGGTCAAGCTGTCGATGAAAGAGATCATCGCCGACATCAAGGACGTCAAGGAATACATCGGTACCACCTCGCTCGGCTCCATGCTGGGTTATTTCGTCGGCACGCTGCCGGCCGCTGGTGCAACCCCGGCGTCGCTGATGTCGTACGGCATCGCCAAGACCTTTTCCAAGGAGCCGGAAACATTCGGCAAGGGCAATGTTTCCGGCGTCGCCGCGCCCGAGGCCGCCAATAACGCGGCTTCGACCGGTTCGATGCTGCCGATGATTACGCTCGGCATACCGGGCTCGCCGACGACCGCGATTTTGCTTGGCGGCATGATAATCTGGGGATTGCGACCGGGACCGCTGTTGTTCAGCGAGCACCCGGAGTTCGTCTGGGGTCTGATCGGTTCGCTGTATGTCGCCAACCTGGCGACGCTGATTATCAACCTGATGTTCATCCCCCTGTTCGTCAAGATTCTGACCCTGCCGTTTACGATCCTCGCGCCGACGATTTACATCCTGTGCGTGGTCGGGGGTTACGCGCCGACGCAGACGATGCACGACGTCTGGCTGATGTTCCTGTTCGGCGTGGTTGGCTATTTGCTCAGGAAGCTGGATTACCCGGTGGCGCCCGCGGTCCTCGCCATCGTGCTCGGACCGCTGGCGGAACGGTCGCTGCGCCAGTCGTTATTGTCTTCCCAGGGTGATCCGCTGATATTTTTCGAGCGCCCGATATCGCTGGCCTGCATTTTGATCGCGGTCGCGCTGGTGCTGGTCCCCGTGTACCAGAAGATGAAGCGCAAGAAGAATGCCGAGCAGGGGGAGCAGCAGACCTGACGGTTTGAGCCGGATCGATGAGCAAGGTGCAG
>CP070646.1:1475756-1500480 GCA_020354435.1 Gammaproteobacteria bacterium | reverse complement strand
CATTGGTATAAAAAAACTGTTATTTACAAAGACTTTATCGGCCGAATCCGGAACTTCTGAACCAATAAAAGAGCCTCACCAGAGATGGACCAGGAATTACTTCAGGCCGGGCCAATGACGGGAAACCGCTGAATGGGCAACAATGTCGAAAATCCGCAAATCAATACCGCTGTATACGATTTTTGCGTGCGCGCGTTTCGCACCACGAAAAAGCTGCTCAAGCTCAATATCAAGCTGCACCAGGACGATGACAGCAACCACGACACCGTGCGCGAAGGCAACATTTTCCTGTTCAACCATTTTGCCCGCTTCGAAACCTTTATCCCGCAGTACCTGATCCACGAAGCCACCGGTGCCTATTGTCGCTCGGTGGCGGCGGCCGAGTTTTTCGACGGCGACGAGCGCTTTAGCCAGTTTCTCTATTCCATCGGAGTCGTGCCCAACGACCTGCCGGACCTGTTTCCGTTCCTCGCGCGCGAGCTGTTACACGGCCACAAGCTGATCGTTTTTCCCGAGGGCGGCATGGTCAAGGACAAGCGCGTCATCGACGAGCGTGGCGAGTACAGCGTTTTTTCCCGCAGCGCGAACGAGCGTCGTAAGCATCATCGCGGTTCGGCGGTCATCGCGTTGGCGCTTGACGCGTTCAAGACCGCATTGCTGCACGATTACGCCGCGGGAAAGTATGAGCGGATCGATCGCTGGGCCGAGCAATTGCTGTTCGACGACGTCGAAGAACTGATGGCGCAGGCGATTAAACCCACCGTCATCGTGCCGAGCCACATCACCTTTTACCCGATTCGGGTCAGCGACAATATCCTGCACCAGGCCGCGCGGCTGTTTAATCGCGGGATTAACAAGCGCTTTGCCGAAGAGTTGATCATCGAGGGCAACCTGTTGTTCAAGGAAACCGACATGGATATTCGTTTCTCACGGCCGATCGTCGCCGGCAACTACTGGCGCTGGTGGGAGAAACGGTTATTGCCGAACGTGGTGCATCGTTTCGAAAGCCTGAATGAATTGTTCGCCCTCGAGCCCAGGGCGGGTCACTGGGGCGGCCGAATTCATGCCATCGGCATGAAGGCGAAATCGAACAGGCTGCGCGATGCCTACATGCACTCGATGTACGAGGCGGTGACGATCAACCTCGCCCACATCGCGTCGCTGATCGTGCTGCGACTGTTCCAGCAAGGCCTGCGGCGCATCAGCTGCGTTCGCTTTCACAAGATGCTCTACCTCAGCATCAAGCTGCTGCAAACCTCGAACTACGACCTGCATCGCAGCCTGCTCAATCCGGAAGAATACAGCGCCATAATTGACAGGGGCAGCATTCGGCTCGAGCAGTTTTTAAAAACCGCGACCAACATGAAATTGCTGCACGTAGAATCGGGCGAGTACATCCTCGACCAGAAACTGATCCATGATTTCGAAATCGACGAAGTCCGTACCGAGAACCTGATCAGCGTATATGCCAACGAAATCAGCCCGCTGTCCAAGGTGACGAGAATTATCGAAAACGCAATCGCGCGCACCGACAAGGTCGACACGCGCGCGCTCGCTGACTACCGTTTCAACGACCAGCTTCTGGCCTTCGACTGGGATTACCAAAAATTTCAACGCGAGCGTTACGCTGAAATCAATGCGCAGCAGACGCAAACCGCCGATGCCAACTGGTACTTCCTCAAGTCGAAAAACAAAAATGCCGAAGCGGTGCTGCTGATCCATGGCTTTCTCGCCAGCCCGGCGGAATTGCGCAGTCTCGGTGAACGACTGCACATCCAGGGTTATCACGTGCTCGGTGTTCGCCTGAAGGGTCATGGTACTTCGCCCTGGGATCTGCGCAGCCGCAGCTGGCAGGACTGGATGAATTCGGTCCAGCGGGGTTACGATATTATCAAGGCTTACAGCCAGGTGGTGCATATAGTCGGATTTTCCACCGGTGGTCTGCTCGCATTGCGGCACGCGGAGAACAATCCCAATAGGCGTATCAAAACCGTTGTCAGCGTGTCGGCGCCGGTACATTTTCGAAACAAGAACATGGTCTTCGTGCCGCTGCTACATCACGCGAACCGGCTGGTAAGCTGGGTGACCGAGGAGGGCCTGGTGCCGTTTCGCCCAAACCGGCCGGAAAATCCAGAAGTCAACTATCAGCACATCCCTATACGAGCGCTGTACCAACTTCAGCAATTTATAGACAAATTAACCGCAAATACCGTCACGATCAACGCAAATGTCCACCTTTTTCAGTCAGATAAGGACCCGGTGGTGGATCCCAAAAGCGTCGATACCCTGGAAAAACTGATTCAATCTGAAAAAATGAGCGTAACCCGGCTCGACAGCGACATCCACGGTGTCGTTTATCGCAACATTGACAACGTCCAGCAGAAAATTTGCGCTTCTCTCCTATAATCAGTTTAATGTCCGGCATTAGTAACAGGCCCAGGTTCAGGTCCAACGCTGATTGACAGTTAATGCATCACCCTACCCGTCTATTAATTTACGGTTTCGCGATCATTATCCTGATGATGGTATCGCTGGCCTTCATCGCCCTGCATTCAAGCGGCATCGGCACCCGCAGTGTCAATTTCGAGGTCGCCAGACAGCTCGAGAAGATCAACCTGATAAATGAGCTTTCGACCATTATTCAGAACCGCACCCGCTTCATGCAATCCATGCTGCTGCATGACGAACAGTTTATCGAGGACGAGTCCTGGCCAAGCTTCAATCGCCTGAGCGGCGCCTATACGCAAACCCGCGAACGACTGATGCCGATGCTGGCGCCGCGCGAACGCGAGATCATGCAGGCCATCGATCGCCTTGACCGCGACATCAACGATTTGAACCGACAGGTGTCGGTGCTGTTTCTGAACGGCAGTCGCGACGAAGCCAGCAAGATTTTGCTGCAGGAAGTACTGCCCAAAACGGCACCACTGCTGTCACACCTGTCGGAATTAACCCAGGCACAACGTATGGACGTGCAAAAGGCGCTGCTGATGTCCAGCAGCGAAGCCGAGGAAAGCCGGGCCCAGATCGCGATCTTTTCAGTGATCGCGGTGCTGGTCAGCCTGACCGTGACCATCGTCGCAATCTGGTATGGACGCAAGCTGTCCGGTCAACTGCAGGATATGAACACTTATCTCGAGCAGAAAATTTACGAACGCACCGAGTCGCTGCTCGATACGCAAAAGGAATTAATCGAGGATAACAACGAGTTAACGCGCATGGCGTTAACCGACAGCCTGACCGGTCTGTCGAATCGAACCCACATGAATCAGATACTGCATAAGGAATATTCGCGTTTCGAGCGTCATAACCAGCGTTTCGGCATCATCATGCTCGACATCGATCATTTCAAGAGTGTCAACGACAACTATGGTCACGACGCCGGTGACGACGTGCTGAAAAAACTCGCTATGATCTTCGAGAATGCGATTCGTGCCAGCGATTTCATCGCCCGCTGGGGCGGCGAGGAGTTCCTGATTTGCTGCACCACGATCGAGGAAGAAGACCTGCTACCGATTGCCGAAACCATTCGCCAGCTGGTTGGCAGCACCGAGTTCGATAGCGTCGGCAAGATCACCGCAAGCCTCGGTTGTGCCGCGATCGTCAAGGGCGAGACCATCGGCGAGCTGATCAAGCGCGCCGACATTGCCCTCTACGAGGCCAAGAATAATGGCCGCAACCAGACCGTGGTTTCCGAGTTCACCGACCTGTCGATCCCTGAATAATGCGGGGACAGTTTACTTATTTCTGAAAGAAATAAGTAAACTGTCCCCGAGTTTTGCTAATCGATGAAGTGCAGCTGGACTTCGCGGTCGGGGCCGCGGCTGAACCAGGCGTGGTGCACGCGATCGGTACCATACTCGTAATAAAGTTTCAGGCTATGGGTTATGACCGGAAAAGCGAGCTCGCCCCATGGAATCTGTTCCTGTGTGAACAGGCCGACCTCGAGGCTTTCCGCGCCTGCCGAAATATCGCTGACGAGTTCACCATGGAACATCAGGTAAACCTGTGAGATATAAGGCATGCTGAATATGCCGAACAGCGATAGCGGTCCCGAACTCGCGTTGGCTTCCTCCATCGCTTCGCGTGCAGCGGCCTCGGCTACGGTTTCATTGTTTTCCATAAAACCCGCCGGCAGGGTCCACAACCCGTAGCGCGGTTCGATCGCGCGTTTGCACAAAAGCACCTCGTCACCACGCGTCAAAATCGCGCCGCAGACATTGTTTGGATTCTGGTAATGCACATGGCCGCAATGATCGCAAACAAACCTTTCGCGATTGTCATCTACCGGAATCTTGAGGGTAACCGGTTGCCCGCACTGGCTGCAGTAATTCATGCCGGCACCCGCCTGGCCGCGACCAGCAGCAGGCGCTTGATCTTTTCTATCCCCTGCTCCATGTTGGCCAGAATTTCAGGCATGCTGATAACCCGATCCTCGACCCCGGCAGCCCAGTTGACAACCAGCGCCAGGCAAGCGTATTCAATCTCGAGCTCTCGCGCGAGGACCGCCTCGGGCATTCCGGTCATACCGACCATGTCGCAACCATCGCTTTTCAAACGCGCGATTTCGGCGGCAGTCTCGAGCCGCGGACCGTTGGTCGCGCCATAGGTTCCGCAAGCAACCAGCGGTTGCCCCAGCTCCAGTCCGGTTTCGGTAATGATACCGCGCAGCGTCGCGCTATAGGGCCAGCTGAAATCGACATGATTCAGGCCGGATTCGCCGCCTTCGAAAAACGTATGCTCGCGTCCCGAGCTATAGTCGATGATCTGGTCCGGCACGGCCAGCGTCAACGGCGGCATATCGTCGCTAATACCGCCCACCGCGTTTACCGCAATGATGTCGCGAACGCCGAGCTGGTGTAATGCCCACAGGTTAGCGCGGTAATTGATCCGGTGCGGTGGAATCTTGTGCCCGGGACCGTGGCGCGGCAAAAAGGCGAGTCTTACTTCATGCCACTTTCCTATCAGGATATCGGCCGAAGTATCTCCCCAGGGCGTCTCCCGTGAGGCCTGTTGGTCCAGCTCGAATTCTTCACCCAGTGAATAAAGGCCGCTGCCGCCGATGATCGCAAGCATTAAACAACCTTTTCCGGCAGTGCGTAAATACTGGAAAGATTGCGAAAATGTCCATTCAGGTCCATGCCGACGCCATAAACGTAACAATCACCGCACTCGAGACCGACATAATCGGGCGCTATCTCGGCTTTTTTGCGATCGTGCGTTTTGCGGATCAGAAATACACTGCTGCATTTGCGCGCACCGTGCTTGAGACAGTATGACTTCACCTCTTCCAGCGTATAACCCTGGTCGAAAATGTCGTCGACGATAATCACGTTTCGGTCCCTGATTTCATTTTGCGGATAAGCCTTCCACAAAACGTCCTTGCCGAGCGTCGCCAATCGGTAACGGGTGGCGTGTACATAGTCCAGCGTCAGTGGAAAATTCCAGTGGCGTAACAATTGACCGGTCAGGTACAGGCCGCCGTTCATGACGCACAACACCAGCGGGAAATCCTGCCCGCAATCGGTTTCGACTTTTGCCGCAAGCGCGGCAATGCCCTGCTCAACCGTGTCTTCGTCGAACAGCAGTTCGGCGGTCTGGTGTACTTGCTGGGCTCGATCTGCATTCATCTCAGGATTTGTCCAGAACTATTGCATCGGCAACATGAAGTGTCGAAGTCGGGAAGGCAATCTCGGCCTGGTTCGACTCGATGATCTCGGCAATTCGCAGCATGACTTCCTGCTTTACCTCGTGGAATTTTACCCACTGCGTGGTTTTCGTAAAGCAGTAGACGAAGAAGTCGACCGACGAGTCGGCGAACTCGTTGAAGTTGACCATCATGGTTTGCTGCGGATCGATCTCGGGATGGTTTTTCAGCATCGCCTGAACCTCGGATACGATTTTTTCCATGCTGGTCAGATCCGAATAGCGCAGACCGATGGTTTCATAAATACGCCGATTGGCCATGCGCGACGGATTTTCGACGACGATACTGGTAAACACCGAGTTCGGCACGTACAGCGGCCGAGACTGAAAGTTGCGAATCACGGTGACACGCCAGCCGATCTGCTCGACCGTACCCTCGATATCCCGATCCGGCGAACGAATCCAGTCGCCGACGGCAAACGGCCGATCGAGATATATAATCAGTGCGCCGAAGAAATTGGCGAGCAAGTCCTTGGCCGCGAATCCGACCGCGATACCGCCGACGCCGCCCATTGCGAGCACGCCGGCGATGCTGTAGCCCAGGGTTTGCAGGATGACCAGCGCCGCCGTGATCATGACCGCCAGCCGCAGCAGTTTGCCGATCGCATGCGCGGTAGCCTTGTCGATATGCTCCGAGCGCTGCAGGTATTCCTCTTCCGCGCCACGGATAAATCCAAGCACGAACCAGGTGATGCACAGCAATATACCGACATCGCGCACCGAATCCGAGTAGGTAAAGATCGAGCTTTCGGTTTTCAGGAAAATATAGTCGGCCGCGATATCGAGCCCCTGCAGCCAGACCGCCCAGCTCGCCGGGCGCGTCATTGCCCCCAATACGATATCGTCCCATCGATTACTGGTCAGGCTCGCCTTGGCAGACATCTTGTGCAGCACGTGCTTGACGAAAAAACTGACCAGCGCGGTGGCCAGAACGATGACAAACACCTGTATCACCCAGGCGAACTGCGGATCGAGCCACGGCAGCCATTTACTCAAATCAAACATCAGTCAAACAAATCTCCGCTATCCGCCAGTCCCAGGCGCTGATTAAAGTCCCGCAATTCCTCGCAGGCGCTGTGCCAGGCGGGTGACTGGAACAGATCGTTTTCGGCCGGTTGCCCGTGCAGACGCACCATGCGCAGCTGCGTGGTCGGGTTGGAATAACCCTCGAGCGAATCCAGCACTTCGTCCGCGCCATCGGGATTATTGCATACCAGCAAGATGTCGCAGCCGGCATCGAGCGCTGCGCGGGCACGCTCGGCATAACCACCGACAGACTCGGCGCCGCTCATGCTCAAATCGTCGCTGAAAACAATGCCTTCGAATTCGAGCCGTCGACGCAACACCGACTCGATCCAGTAATGCGAGTAACCCGCCGCGTGCGCATCGACCTGCTCATAGATCACATGTGCCATCATGATACCGGCCAGGTGGGTGGCTATCACGCGCCGAAACGGCACCAGGTCGAGCGCCTCGATTTCGGCGAAACTGCGCCGGTCGAAGGGCATGACATGATGCGAATCACCTTCGACCGAGCCATGCCCGGGAAAGTGTTTGCCGATGGCCTCCATACCGGCGCGGCGCATACCCCGTATCCAGGCGTTGGCCAAATGGCAAATGGCCTCGGGATCGCGGTGAAAGGCACGGTCGCCGATGACGCTGCTGATCGGGTTGCCGATATCCAGCACCGGTGAAAAGCTCAGGTCGACGCCATAACAGAGCAACTCCGAAGCCATCACCCAGGCAAAGACTTCGGCCAGACGAAGCGCCTTTTCCGGTTCTTTGTCGTAACAGTCACCGAGATGACCCATCGCGGGAATCGCCTGAAATCCCTCGCGAAAACGCTGCACACGCCCGCCCTCGTGGTCGACCGCCACGACCAGCCTGGGATTCCTGAGCGCATGGATTTCGCGGCACAATTCGCCAAGCTGTTGTGGATCACGATAGTTACGACTGAACAGGACGACACCGCCGACCTGCGGATGGCACAGGCGTTTTCGATCGGTTTCGGCCAGCTCCGCGCCCGCGATATCGAGCATGACCGGCCCCAGCATCATGGTGCGGACTCCAGCAAAACCACCGCGGCCACGGCAATGCCCTCTTCCCGACCGACGAAACCGAGTTTTTCGGTCGTCGTCGCCTTGATGTTGATGCAGGACTGCGGACATTCCAGATCCTGCGAAAGCAGCGCCCGCATCGCCGGCAGCTGTGGCGCCATTTTCGGCGCCTGCAGAATGATCGTTATATCGGCATTGCCGAGGCGATATCCATCCGACTCGACCAGCTTTTTTATCTCGCGTAAAAATTCACGGCTGTCGCGATTCTTATTGCCGGCATCGCTGTCGGGAAACAGCTGGCCGATATCGCCGCGCCCGAGCGCACCGAGCAGTGCGTCGCATAGTGCGTGAATCAACACATCGCCATCCGAGTGTGCGACGATTGCCTTGTCGCAGGCAATCTCGACACCACCCAGCACAAAGCCGCTGCCTTGTGCGAAAGCATGCACGTCATAACCATGTCCGATTCTGTTGCCGCTCACAGGCACCGGGTCCCGAGTTGCCGAAATCGCTGAATTATAACCGCCCGGAGACGCAACTACACGCGGCTTAGCGTATGCACGTTAAACAGCAAAAAGCTGAATAACAGCAGCGCCCCGGCCTGGTGCAGCGCGCCGAGCACCACCGGTACCTGCAGCAACAGCGTCGCGATGCCGAGCGCGAGCTGAATAATGACCATCATGCCGACCAGTTTGAAACCACGCTGCAACAGCGGATCGTCAAAGTGGGCTCGTCCGCGCAAGTACCAGATCAACAGCAGCAGACCGGTCGCAATTGCCAGCCAGCGGTGATTGAACTGCACCGTAACCAGGTTTTCGAAGATATTCAGATACCAGGGAGTCAGTGCGCCCAGGCCATCGGGAACCAGTTCACCGCCCATCAACGGAAAACTGTTGAAGATCATGCCCGCGTCGAGGCCGGCAACGAAACCGCCCGAGGCGATAGTGATCAAAACCAGTCCCGACAGGGCCAGCGAAGCCCTGCGCCAGCCGGCTGCCTGCGATTCGGCCAGGCGCCGATACGCCGCCGGGAAGGCCAGATTAAAAATCGTCCAAAGGATAAAACCGTAAATGACAATCGCGCTGAGCAGATGAGCGGTCAGCCGGTACTGGCTGACATGAGGATTGCTGACCAGCCCGCTCTTGACCATGTACCAGCCGAGCAGGCCCTGGAAACCGCCCAGCAAAAACATGACGACCAGCCTCGGTGTCAGGCCGGGTTTTATCATCTTGCGCAGCAGGAAGTAGGCAAAGGGCAGCAGGAAGACGAGGCCAATCAGACGCCCCAGCATGCGATGCGAATACTCGAACCAGAAGATTTTCTTGAAGCCGTCGAGGTGCATGTCACGGTTCAGCTTCTGAAACTCGGGATATTGCTGATACCGCTCGAACTCCGCCTGCCACTGTTCCTCGCCCAACGGAGGCAGCATGCCGGTCGGATGCCAGGTCACCATGGATAAGCCGGAATCGGTCAGGCGCGTGACCCCGCCGAGAATCATCATGGCAAACACCAGCACCAGACAAAGCTGTAGCCAGCGCATTATCGCGCGGTCGTTATCACTAATTTGCTGCATTTTGGCTTGCTACTCCGATTCCACTGCCATGGTAATTACTGCAATCGGCAGAGTGGGCGCAGGCAGGATTCGCGACAGGCTTTTCATAGGCGCGCCAGTATATCAACAGACGTAGCGATTAAACATCTTGATATCCAGGCACAGTGGCAGGATGTAAACCTGCCGGAGATAGTCTAGGGGATGGCGGAAACCTGATGAAAACGGTCCGCGTTGCTCTGCCCGCCGGCGTAGTAATCCAGCCGACCATCCATCGCGTTGGCCAACCGATCCAGACGCTCTCCCGTGGGCGGGTGCGTGTTCAACAGCACCGTCAGCTCGGCAGCGTCCGGACTGATGCTGTCGATAGTGGTCAAAACGTCGAGCAGCGCAAACGGATCATAGCCAGCGCGTGCCGACAGTACCACGCCTCGTAGATCGGCATCGTACTCAAAGTCACGATCGAGCCCGGTAGCGTATAGCTGCACCCCGCTATTGACGACCATGCCGAGTGCCTCCCGATCCTCGTCATCTTTCACCGCTGCCACGGCGAGACCGCTCCAGAATTCCCGCTTCAGGACTTTATTCAGGGCTTGCAGGTGATGTTTTTCGACCACATGCGAGATTTCGTGCGCCAGCACGGCTGCTAACTGGGCTTCGTTTTCGAGCAAATTGTACAAACCCAGCGTGATGACCACGTATCCACCGGGCGCGGCGAATGCATTGACCCCATCGGAATCGATAACGCCAAAACTCCACGGTAAATCGGGTCGAGAAGAGCGCGAAGCAATCCAGTAACCGACATCGTTGACATAACGCTGCAATTTTTCGTCCTTGACCAATGGTGCCGCACCCAGCAGGCCCGAAACCAGATTACTGCCGATTTTCACTTCTTCTTCGGTGCTGACCTCGGATGACATCTTTACCAGCTTGTCGCCCAGGTCGAGCAGTTTGTTCAGATCGATGGCTATTGCCGGATTGGCGAAAATCGACAAACCGGCAAGCAACACGAGAATGCTGGCGAGTCTCTTGCTCATTTTTTCCTCGGCGTTTTTTTGGTCGATTGGGTAACGGTTTTTTCCTGCGGCACGAGATGCGCAACCTCGTTGGCGCTGAGCTGGCCAGCCTGTCTGAAACTGGCCAGCCGCGAATCGTTACTGATAAATTGCTGCATGGTTTCGAATTCTTCGAAATTGGGCTGAGCCGACTTGATTTGAGCTTCGCTCAGCCCCCTGACACCGATGGTTGCGGTTCCGGAACTGGTACTCGATCCCCCGGTCGAGAAAAACCGACTGGCCTTGCGCGAAAGGCTGGCGAGGCCGCTCAGAAATCCGCGCTGATCCGCTTTTGTTTCTACCTGGGTCTGCTGCTGGGTCAGAGTCCTTTCGCGCACCTGGTAGGCGCGCACCCAGCCGACGATTGCCTTTTCCTCCGAGAATACTTCTTTCCAGCCACCCTTGCGTGAAAACACGCTGACCGCGGTGCCGGCCGGCAATTGGTCTAGCCGTTGCGAACCAATGTTTGCGTCAGCGTATACCTGAGCAGTGCGCACGATAATCCCGCTCTCGCTGGCCTGTAACGGAGCGATGAAAAACAGGGAAAAAACGAGAATAAGCAATAAACGATGCATCAATACAAAAGTATAGCAACAGATGCAAAACCTGCAGGAAGTGGTGGCCCAAACGCGGGATCGCGGGCAATAGCATGAGCAGCAGGCCTGAGTCGGGGCACCACAACCCAGGCCCGGGACGATAACCGTACCTGCAAGGTTTCTGGCCGTCGCGAGCGCCTCGAGAGCAAGGCGGAATATTGCGCGATGGCGTGAGCAGTACGGATTGGTACGCGAACGTCTCGCGCAATATTCCAACGCGGCTATCGTGGCGCGCAGCAGGCCAGAAAAAAAAGGCGCCACGGGGGCGCCTTTCTCGTCCTCACTGCCTTCTTATTTTATTTGGCAGCTATCTCCTCCAGTTCCTGAGCCTGGCAAATCTGGTCTACCAACACCGGTTTTTCGGTGATATGACCACAGGCCACTGATATAAGCTGGCGGTAGTAAACCACAGGCTTGTCCAAGTTGCCACCAAATTTTGAATTAATTTTATTCTGGCGAACCTCGATAGCCGCCCTGCACCTGCGAAAGAAGGCAGCATTTTGTCCGGACCAGGAACGCAATCGGGGGCAGCGATAGCATGAATCGTTTTGCGGGACTGTTGCTAATTGGAAAATGCCGGCCCGACGAACCTGGTCGGATGTTTTGGCGTATCGATCAATCCAAAACCTGTTAAATCGGTTAATCCGGCAGGTCTTATTTGTACTATTATAAATTCAATTGGCCAACGCCCGCATCGCGACTCACGGTATACTACAGCCATCGCAACCCGTTTCGAACAAATGTCAGCGAAAACCCTGAAGCCGGAAGAATACCGCATCACCGAGGAACCTTATTACGAAGCCATCGGCAATGAAGTCGAGGTTTTCGAATCGGCCTATCGCAACCAGCTCGCGGTTTCGCTGCGTGGACCGACGGGCTGCGGCAAAACCCGCTTTATGGAGTACATGGCGTGGCGTCTGCAGCTGCCGCTGATCACCGTTTCCTGCCACGACGATCTGACCGCATCCGACCTCATCGGCCGCTACCTGATTACCGACAACCAGACGGTCTGGATCGACGGGCCGTTGACCGCGGCCGTGCGCAGCGGTGCCATCTGTTATCTGGACGAGATAGTCGAGGCCCGGGCCGACACTACCGTCGTCATACATCCACTGGCGGACGACCGACGCGTGCTGCCGGTAGAAAAACTTGGAGAATTGATTGTTGCGCACGAAAACTTTTGCCTGACGATTTCCTACAATCCCGGTTATCAGAGCGTGCTCAAGGATATCAAGCAGAGCACACGCCAGCGTTTCGTCGCGCTCGAGTTCGACTACCCGCGAGCCGAACTCGAACAGAAAATCGTGCAGACCGAATCAGGCCTCGACGCCGACCGCGCGCGTCAGTTGATTCGCTTCGCACAGCTGACGCGCAATCTCAAGGGCGCCGGCCTCGACGAAGGTGCCAGCACGCGCCTGCTGGTGCATGCCGGCAAGCTGATGGTCAGCGGTATCGACCCCGTTGACGCCTGCGCCAGCGCTGTTTCGCAAGCGCTGACCGACGACCGCGAAATGATCGGCGCGGTCAACGAACTTGGTGCTTCGGTGTTTTAATCAGGCGGCCGATAAGTATCATAGGCAGCCTAGCAGACCAGCCAGCAATGAAAGCCAGCGAAATCTTTCATAAAACTGCCAAAGGCCAATCGGAAGTCGAAGCCAGGACCAATGCGCTTTCGATAAAGGAACGGCGCGTTTTAATTCTCGTAAACGGCGAAAACAACGCCGCCAGGCTGAAAGAACTTTCGTTGTGCGAAAATATCGTCGAAATTCTAGAAACCCTGCTCAGCGGCGGGTTTATCGCGCAGCTCGGTGGCGCCGCCGCGGCCGCAGCCGTGTCGGCGCCAGGCGCTTCGAGCGCCGAGGCAGGCCCCCGGCCCGCGGCAGCAAAATCGACCGCCGGCATCGGCGCACGCGAATTCATGTGTAATACCCTGCTGACCTTCGCCAACCGGGTTCGCGTCGCCAGGCTGCTCGAAGAAATAAACGCGGCAGAGGATGCCGACAGTCTCAAGGAAATGGTCAAACCCTGGTACCAGGCGCTTTCTGAAACCCCGGGAGGCATGTACCAGGCCGACGAACTGCGCAAGGAAGTCAACAAGATGATCGCCGATGAAGAAAGCGGCGGCCTGCGCTAACCGCTGGGATCGAAGCGCTATTTTCTTGGATCAACCGGCACCAGGCTCTCCAGCTTTTCGCCAGTCAAGGCATATGCCTGGCCGAAGCCGCGGACGAAGCTGCCCGCTTCGAGGCTAACGCGAAACAGGCGGAAATCGGGCAAGGGTTCTATTATCTGCATGACCTTACCGAATGATTCGTGAAAAACCCGCATGACCCGATCGAAGGTTTCCTCGTCGCGCCCGATGATCCGGGCGCGACCGTGCAGGCTCGCGCGTTTGCGTGCAAAAGCATTGGCCGGAGAACCTTCCTCGAGCAGCAGCAGGCTGATGCTGGGATTGTTTTCGAGATTATCGGTATGGCTCGACAAGCCGCTAAGAAAAAGATAACAATCACCCTCGTACCAGACACAGGGTGCGTAACTGGCCTCGGGAAGATTATCCCGGTTGATGGTTGCCAACTGTACGCTGGAAGTGGATTTCCGCAGCGCCTGGTAATCCAGGGTTGCGTCTGCTGACTCGTTCAATTTCGGCCTCGCTGACTAACAAGCCGGTTTATTGTGCGCTAGCCCGACATACTCATCAAGCGCGCTGGCAGCATCGCTTTCGCCCGCCAGTTGCATCAGCTTTAACTGTTGCTCGTAGTAACGCGCATAATCGATCATGCGCAGCATCGCATCGACCGCGCTAACGTTGCTGGCCTCGAACGTAACCAAAGTAACCGTTACCGAGGCATCGGCCGGGAACTCGACCGCGTCACGGTTGCGGAACAGGCCGTCGCCGCCGCGGTAAAGCTGATCCTGCGGCGGGTTTACCAGGCGAATCCTGTCGACGCCGTTTTGCGTAATAGCGGCCTGGCCCGCGGCGCGAATACTGATACTGCCATCTCGGCCGATTTCGAGATTTTCGAATCGCGAAAACAGCAGCCCAAAACAAAAAACCCCATTTCTCGGAAACGGGGTTAACACACACAAACGTTTAAAAGGAGGTACTTTATTTTTCAGGAAATTATACACAATGTGGGTAACAGAACCGGGACCTGGGTCTCAAAAACCGCGCAACCAAATGTGAACTACTGCCGCAACGTCGCCAATCGATCGGCATCGACTCGCTTCAGTGGATTTAAAACCCGGCAGCTGCCGGTATACTATCGCCTCCAGCCCGGATTGATTCTGTATGAACAAAGACCTAGACCGCTTACACCGCTACCCTTTCGAAAAACTGGCCGAACTGAAACAGGGTTTGCAACCACCGCATCACCTGGACCACATTGCCCTGTCAATTGGAGAACCGCAGCACCCGGCACCGCACTTCGTCATCGAGAACCTGATCGCGCATCTGCATCAACTTTCCAGCTACCCGAGCACCAAAGGCAGCCAGCAGCTGCGCCAGGCGATCGCGGGCTGGCTGAGCCGGCGTTTCGATATCAGCCCTGGCCTGGTCGATGCGGAGACCAACCTGCTGCCGGTGAGCGGCACGCGCGAAGCGCTGTTCGCGATCGCCCAGGCGGTGGTTGATCGCAGCGCGGCGCATCCGCTGGTATTCATGCCTAACCCGTTTTACCAGATCTACGAGGGCGCAGCGCTACTCGCCGGCGCCAGCCCGCTTTACCTTGACTGCCTGCCGGACAATGGTTTCCTGCCGGACCTCGATAGCGTCGATGCCGCCGAATGGTCACGCTGCCAGCTAATCTACATTTGCACGCCGGGCAATCCAACCGGCGCCGTCATGCCGCGTGAATATCTCGAACGCCTGATCGAGCTCGCGCAACGCTACGATTTCGTCATCGCCAGTGACGAATGCTACTCCGAAATCTACTTCGACGAGCAGACACCGCCACCGGGACTGCTCGGTGTCGCTGCGGACATGGGCAACGACCGCTTCGATCGCTGCCTCGCTTTCCACAGCCTGTCGAAGCGCTCCAATTTGCCCGGATTGCGCTCGGGTTTCGTCGCCGGTGACGCCCGTATCCTGGCAAAGTTTCTGCTGTATCGCACCTATCATGGCTGCGCGCTGCCATCGGCAACCCAGACGGCGAGCACGGCCGCCTGGAGCGACGAAAACCATGTGGTCGAGAACCGCGGCCGTTACCGGCAAAAATTTGAGCAGGTTTTGGCCCTGCTTTCTGATACACTCGCGCCGCAGAAGCCACAGGCGGGATTCTACCTGTGGGCCAGCACGCCTGTTTCCGATACCGAATTCGCCGCGCGGCTATATGCCGAGCAAAACGTCACGGTCCTGCCAGGGCGTTTTCTTTCGCGCGATCACGATGGCGGCGATCCAGGAGAAAACCGCGTACGCATGGCGCTGGTGGCCACGCTCGACGAATGCCTGGATGCGGCCAATCGTATTAATTCACTGATATCAGCTCTTTAGGAGAAAACACATGGCAGACCTTCAGCAAATTATCGAACAGGCGTTCGAAAATCGCGCTGAAATCACTCCCGCCAACGTCGACGCGGAAGTCAAGAATGCCGTCGTCGAGGCCATCGATTTGCTCGACTCGGGTCAGCAACGCGTGGCCGAGCCGGCGGCAGGCGAATGGCAGGTCAACGAATGGCTCAAGAAAGCCGTTCTGCTCTCGTTTCGAATCCGCGAAAACGAAATCATGCCGGGAGGATTTACCCAGTACTATGACAAGGTCGATTCCAAGTTCTACGGCATGTCGGCGGATCAGCATGCGGCCAGTGGCGTACGCGTGGTGCCGCCGGCAGTCGCGCGCAAGGGGTCCTATGTCGCGCCCGGGGTCGTGATGATGCCGTCTTACGTCAACATCGGCGCCTACGTCGATAGCGGTACCATGGTCGACACCTGGGCGACCGTCGGCTCCTGCGCGCAAATCGGCAAAAATGTTCATCTCTCCGGCGGAGTTGGCATCGGTGGAGTGCTGGAACCGCTGCAGGCATCACCCACCATCATCGAGGACAATTGTTTCATCGGCGCACGATCGGAAGTAGTCGAGGGCGTGATCGTCGAGAAAAACTCGGTCATCTCGATGGGTGTTTATATCGGCCAGAGCACCAAGATTTACAACCGCGAAAGCGGCGAAATCAGCTATGGACGTATCCCGGCCGGATCGGTCGTGGTATCGGGCAACCTGCCCTCGGACGATGGCAAGTACAGTCTTTACTGCGCCGTCATCGTCAAGCAGGTAGACGAAAAAACGCGTGCCAAGGTCGGCATCAACGAATTGATTCGTAACATCTGAAGGCTATGGCAACGGAGCAGACAATCGTTTACGGTATCGCCAATTGCGACACGATCAAAAAAGTCAGAAACTGGCTCGGCAACCGGAATATCGCCTATGTCTTTCATGATTACCGCAAGCACGGGCTGGAGGCGAAACTCCTGCAATCGATGGAATCCGCGCTCGGATGGGAAAACATGTTGAACCGCCGCGGGACCACCTGGCGCAAACTGCCGGAATCGGTCAAAAACAACATCGATCGCGAGACTGCGCTAGAGGTCATGCTGGATAGTCCGGCCATCATCAAACGCCCGATTGTGGCGCACGAGCAACAGTTTTTCGTTGGTTTCGATGAACAGCAATTCCGGGAGATATTCGGTTAAGCCATGGGCAGCGCGACACTACAACTGGCCTCGGACCTGATAGCCCGCGCCTCGGTTACACCCGACGATGCCGGTTGCCAGGCAATGCTGATCGAAAGACTCGGCGCTATCGGTTTCGAATGCGAGACGATGCAGTTCGACGACGTCACCAACCTGTGGGCCCGACGAGGCCAGGAACGACCGTTGCTGGCTTTTGCCGGGCATACCGACGTGGTGCCGCCCGGCCCGCTGGAGAAATGGTATAGCGACCCCTTCGTACCTGAAATACGCGATGGCGTCCTCTACGGCCGCGGCGCGGCGGACATGAAGTCCAGTATTGCCGCGATGGTGACCGCCTGTGAAAGATTCGTACAGCAACATCCGGATCATTTCGGTTCGATCGCTCTGCTGATCACCAGCGACGAGGAAGGCAAGGCGGTAAACGGCACGGTCAGGGTCATCGAAACCCTCGAGGCCCGTACGGAAAAAATCGACTGGGCCCTGATCGGCGAACCTTCGAGCCACGATCGGGTCGGCGATGTCTGTAAAAATGGCCGCCGCGGCTCGATTGGGGCCAGGTTGACCATACACGGAGTCCAGGGCCACGTGGCCTACCCGCACAAGGTCGATAATCCGATTCACCGCGCGATGCCGGCGCTGCACGATCTGGCGCGGCATCAGTGGGACCAGGGCAACCAGTTCTTTCCGCCGACCAGTCTGCAGATCTCCAACATCAATGCCGGCACCGGTGCGCATAACGTGGTTCCGGGGCACGCCGAAGTGCTATTCAACCTGCGTTACTCGACCGAGATCGATGCCGGGCAAATCAAGGAGACCACCCGGGTAATACTCGACAAACACGAACTCGACTATGATATCGAGTGGTCGATTTCGGGTTACCCCTTCCTCACCGCCGAGGGCGAGCTGCTGCGGGCCGCGGAACAGGCGATCAGGCAGCATACCGGGCTCGTCACCGACCTGCAGACCACTGGCGGTACTTCGGACGGCCGTTTCATCGCCCCGACCGGTGCTCAGGTGCTCGAGCTCGGGCCGGTTAACGACTCCATTCACAAGATCAACGAGCACGTTAACGTCGCAGAGCTCGATACGCTGTCCGATATTTACCAGAGCATTCTGCAAACCCTGCTCAGCTAATGCCGTCCACCGGTCGATTCGCGCCCACCCCTTCGGGTCCACTGCATTTCGGCTCGCTGGTGGCCGCGCTGGCGAGTTACTGCCAGAGCAAAAACCAGCAGGGCCGCTGGATACTGCGTATCGAGGATGTCGATACACCGCGCGTGGTCGCCGGCGCGACCGAACAGATCCTGCGAGACCTCGAAGCTTTCGGCTTTACCTGGGACGGCCCGGTGCTGTATCAGAGCGATCAGTTCGAGCGCTACCGCT
Source organism: Gammaproteobacteria bacterium (assembly GCA_020354435.1). Lineage (GTDB taxonomy): Bacteria > Pseudomonadota > Gammaproteobacteria. The sequence goes on along the minus strand of CP070646.1, from coordinate 1,482,451 downwards.
TTTACCTCGAAAAACTGCTCGATCAGGGTGACTGCTATGCCTGTGAATGCAGCCGCCGCAGCTTGCGTGAACAGGGCGTGCGCAGCGGCCCCCTGGGACAAATTTATCCCGGCAACTGCCGTGATAAAAACCTGCCGTCCCCGGGCCATTCGATCCGGCTGAATACCGCCAGCGCGGGCACGACCGGTTTTATCGACCAGGTTTACGGGCCTTTCGAACTCGACCTGAGTGACGCGGTCGGCGATTTCGTGCTCAGGCGCGCTGACAATATCTTTGCCTATCATCTGGCCGTGGTCGTCGACGACGAACTCCAGGGTATCGACGAAGTCGTGCGTGGCGCAGACCTGCTGGAAAATACCTGCCTGCACTTGCTGCTACAGCAAAAACTCGGATTCGCGAGCCCACGCTACATGCATATCCCGCTGGTCAACAATGCCCAGGGTGTGAAACTCAGCAAGCAAACCGGCGCCAGGCCGATCGACCATGGCCAGGCGGCCCGCCAATTGCTGGCCGCGCTTAAACATCTCGGCCAGTTACCCGATAAAGACCTGCAACAGATGGAACCCGCAGAAATCCTGGACTGGGCGGTAAGAAACTGGCAACCGGCAGCGATCCCGGCCCGGTGGCCGGCCAGCGCCGAGAGCCTGGATGCCTCGCGCTAGGTCGAGTCGACAGGTGCTGGCAAATCTGGCCGCAGCGCAATGACCGGCTTCCGCGGTATCAGGGTAGAGAGATTTGCGAGCCTGCGGCCGGGCGCTACTTGACCCTATCGATGGTCAGGCTCAGCTGATCCGGCGGATTACTGCTGCTGATGGACTCCGTCTCGGTGTAAAAATCACCGCTTTGAGCAACCGGATTGCCGCTGAAGGACACTCGCGCACCAACGATTACCGGATCAAAAGAGGATAATTTCAGAGCCGGCATCATCGCATCGGCATCGGATAATTCCAACGAGGTCGGTAAATCCTTGAGTTTTATTTTCCTGACCGCGAGCGGCATCGGCGGCCCCTGCATGGCCTTGGCGTATACGAAAACCGTGGTTTCCGCGCTGGCTTTGGCTCTCAACTCGGCGCTGATATCGACCGAAACCCGAATGCTGGCACTGCCGGCACTGACGGGGGCAGCCGGAGCGGCACTGGCCAGTTCGGGGTTGTTCTGCTCGAGAATGTGCAGCAGGTTCCTGATCTCACGGGTGGAATCCGGGTTATCCGCAATGAGCGGCAACAGTTGCGTCCAGTAGCGATGTGCCGATTCGTTGTCCTGGCGCTGCTCGGCCGCCATGCCGGCGAGCCAGAGACCGTTCGGAAACTGTGGCGCCAGTTTCAGACCACTCTGAATCAGCTCTTCCGGTTCGCCTAACAGGTTGCCGTTATTTTGCATGCCGAGCGCATCGGCCAGCGCGAACATGATACCGGGTTCGTTCGGCAGCAGTTCGTTGCTGCGTCGGTACGCGGTCACCGCCTCGTCGAATTGCTGCTGCGCCATATAGGTACGGCCAAGCAGAAACCAGCCTTCTACGTCTTCCGGATTCTGCCGCAGACGCTCCTTGATCCTGGTTTCCATCTCAGTAAAGCTCATCTGCGGGGCTGACGCGGCTTGTGCTGTTGGCGCGGCGCTGGCAAGTTCCGGATTCCCGATCACGCGATACTCGCCGAGGGCCAGGTACAAGATGACACTGGCGGCGGGAACCGCGAGCGACACGACCAGGGCCATCCAGCGGCCGCGGGACTTTTGTGCCGCGTCCTCGTCGCGTTCGAGTTCAAGCGCGAGCGCGGTCTGCAAATCCAGGTAAGCGCTGTCGAACTCGGCTCGATCGATTTCACCGGCCTCCAGCTGCGCCTCGAGCTGCCGCTTTTGCTCGCGCGCGATCTGGATATTCTGCTGCTGGCGCTGATCGTCAACCTGCTCGCGGTTTTGCCGCAGCATCGGCAGCAGCAGTATCACGAGCGCAAGCACGAGCAGCGCGATGGCGATGGCCCAGAAACTCATTTCTTTGTTTGTTCTTCTTCCAGCAGGCTTTTGGCGTCGGCGAGCGCATCGGCGTCGACATCAACCGGTTTGGCGGCCGCACGCAGGCGCTTGACTACGATCGCTAACACGATCACGAGCAACAGGAACGGTCCCAGCCACAGCAGGTAGGTGCTTGACTTGAACTGAGGCCGGTAGAGTACGAAATCGCCGTACCGCTCGACCATAAAGGTCATCACCTGCTGGCGCGATTTGCCCTGTTGCAGCATTTCGTAGGTTTCCCGCCGTAAATCCTGCGCCAGTTCGGCGTCGGAGTCGGCCAGGTTCTGGTTCTGGCACACCAGGCAGCGTAACTCCGCGATCAGTTGTTTGTAATCGGCCTCCATTTCCGGGGAATCGAACTCGTAGGCCTCGATTGCAGCCTGGGCGGAATTCGCCAACAGGACGAACATGAATATCAAAACCATCCGCATCAGCTCAATAACTCCCGAATCACCGGCATGACCTTTTGTTCCAGGGACTCCATCGTCATCGGGCCAATATGCTTGTACTTGATTAAGCCGTCGGCACCGATGACGAATGTTTCCGGCACGCCGTAGACGCCCCAGTCGATTCCCACTTTGCCATTAAAATCTACCACCGAGGTCGCATACGGATCGCCGAACTGCTGTAACCAACGGATGGCGTCCTCGGATTTATCCTTGTAATTGAGACCGACGACGGTTACCAGATTCTTGTTCGCCAGGGCAGTCACCACCTCATGTTCGGCGCGGCAGGACACGCACCACGAGGCCCAGACGTTGAGCACCCAGACCTGGCCGCGCATGTCGGCTGTCGACAGGCTGCGCGACGAATCATGCAGCATGGCCAGCGAAAACTCTGGCGCCGCTTTGTCGATCAGTGGCGATGGCACCTTCTTCGGATCGAGCTTGAGACCATAGCCAAGCAGACCGACCATCAGCACGAAGACCGCCAGCGGTAAAGCGTATCGAATCATCGGCTTTGCTCCACGGCGTCGGTGGCGCGGCTCGGGCTACGCGCCAGGCGGCGGTAGCGCCGATCGCTGGCGGCGAACAGGCCACCAATCGACATGATGATTGCGCCGAGCCAGATCCAGCGCACGAACGGCTTGTAATAAATGCGCACCGCCCAGGCGCCGCCCTCGCCAAGCGGTTCGCCAAGCGCGATGAACAGGTCACGGGTTAAACCGGCGTCGATCGCCGCTTCGGTCATCGGCATGGTCTGCACGCGATAAATGCGTTTCTCCGGAAACAGGTCGACCCTGAAATCGCCATCCTCGGCGCGCACGCTGAAGCCACCGCGGGTGGCGACGTAATTGTCGATATCGAACTGGCGTACGCCGTGGAAGGTGAACTCGTAACCGGCCACCGAGTAGGTATCCCCGGGCGCCATGCGTAAATCCTTTTCCTTGTTGTACAGGCTGGTCAGGGTCACGCCGACGATGAAAACCGCGATGCCCAGATGGCCCAGCAACATACCGTAAAATCCTGCCGGGGTGGAACGCAGCGCCGATAACAGGGAGCGATTGCGCATTCTTTCGTGAATCGCGAGCACCACGGTAATCGCGATCCAGACCGCCATCGCCAGCCCGCCGAACGCGGCCCAGTACCAGACCGGCAGCAGCCAGGTTAATAGCGCAGCCGCCGTCAGCGCGAGCAGCGCCGGCAACCACAATTTTGATTTGAGCCGCGCCACGCTGTCGCTTTTCCAGCGGACGATCATGCCAATGCCCATCAACACGCCCAGAGGGGCGGTCAGTAGAATGAACATCAGGTTGAAATAAGGTGGCCCGACGGAGATCTTGCCGCCCATTGCGTCAATCGCGATCGGGTACAGCGTGCCGAGCAGGATCGCGCTGGTGACCACCGCAAGAAAAATATTATTCAGTAGCAGCGCGCCGTCGCGTGACAGCAGCTGGGTTTGTGCCGCACTCTTCAGCAGCGGTGCGCGCCACGCGTACAGCGTCAGCGAACCACCGACGACCAGCACCAGAAAACCGAGAATGAAGACGCCGCGTTCCGGATCGCTGGCAAAGGCGTGCACCGAGGTCAATACGCCGGAACGAACGAGAAAAGTCCCGAGCAGCGACAGGGCAAAGGCGAATATCGCCAGCAGCGCAGTCCATGCCTTGAAGGTGCCGCGCTTTTCGGTGATCGCGAGCGAGTGCATCAGCGCCGTACCAATCAGCCAGGGCATGAAGGAAGCATTTTCTACCGGGTCCCAGAACCACCAGCCACCCCAGCCCAGTTCGTAGTAAGCCCACCAGCTGCCGAGCGCAATGCCGAGCGTCAAAAACAGCCAGGCGACGTTTGTCCACGGACGCGACCAGCGCGCCCAGGCTGAATCGACCTGGCCGGAGATCAGCGCGGCGATGGAAAAAGCGAAGGCCACCGCAAAACCGACATAACCGAGATACAGCATCGGCGGGTGTATTGCGAGACCGATATCCTGTAACAGCGGATTCAGATCGCGGCCCTGCGTCGCTGCCGGCAGCAAGCGTTCGAACGGATTCGAGGTAAGAATGATAAACAGTAAGAATCCACAGCTTACCAGGCCGAGTACAGCCAGCACGCGTGCGCGCATGCCGCGTGGAACGTTGGGCGTAAACACGGCTACCGCCCCGGTCCACAGCGCCAGCACCAGCGCCCATAACAGCAGCGAGCCTTCGTGCGAACCCCAGACTCCCGAGATACGGTAAATCAGCGGCAACTCGCTGTTCGAATTCTGCGCCACGTACAAAACCGAGAAATCGTGGCTCAGGAAGGCCCAGGTCAGGCAGCCATAGGAAATTCCGACGAACAGCAGCTGCGCCAGCGCCGCCGGCACCGCGGTCGCAACCCAGCGCTGCACGCCGAGGCTGGTGCCAGCGAGCGGGACGAGGGCCTGCACGAAGGCGATACAAAGCGCGATAATCAGCGCGAAATGCCCGATCTCCGGTACCATTAGTATGGATCCTCCGCCTGCGCATCCTCGCTCTTGTGCATGCCGGCCAGCTCCGGCGGCATGTAGTTTTCATCGTGCTTGGCCAGCACTTCCTGGGCGATAAAATCGCCCTTGTCGTCGAGCTTGCCGTTGGCGATGATACCCTGCCCCTCGCGAAACAGATCGGGCAGGATACCGGCGTATCGGACCGTGACCTGTTTTTCGTTGTCGGTCAGATCGAACTGTACGGTCAGTCCGTCGCCGGGACGACTGACGCTGCCGTCGACGACCATGCCACCCATGCGAAACAGCTTGTTCTTCGGCGCCTTGCCCGCCATCACCTCGGTCGGGGTAAAAAAGAACATGATATTTTCGTCCAGCGACTTAAGCGCAAAACCAACGCCGACGGCGACACCGACGACCATCAGGAGTATCAGGGCAAGTCTCTTCTTTCTTGCAGGAGTCATTGTTTTTCAGCCTTCCGGCGCCGTTTCAACAGGCGCAATTCCTTTTCATGTTGTTTACGGGGCAAATACCAGTTCAGCCATAATACCAGCATGGTCAACGCATAGCTCGGCCAGACAAAGGCAGCATACCCACCCATTTGGAAAAATTCAGCCATCTAAAGTTCCCCGACCCATTTGCTGTTGCGCTCACGCTGCAACAGTTCGACACGGCATTTGTGAAACAGGGCCAGCACGTAGTAAACCTGGAAGGCCAGCGCCATGATCAGGATTGGCACGTACATGCTCGGCGGCATCGACGGCTTGTCGAATTTGCTTAGCGACGCGCCCTGGTGCAGCGAGTGCCACCATTCCACCGAATAATGAATAATCGGTATGTTGACGACGCCTACCAGTGCCAGTATCGCGACCGCGCGCGCGGCTACGCGCTTATCCTCGATAGCGTTGTGTAAACCTATAACACCGAGATACAAAAACAAGAGAATTAATTCCGAGGTCAGGCGAGCATCCCAGACCCAGTATGTGCCCCACATCGGCTTGCCCCACAGCGACCCGGTAACCAGCGCGAGAAAGGTAAAGCTGGCGCCGATCGGCGCACTGCTGATCAAAACCACTTCGGCCAGCTTCATGCGCCAGACGATGATGACGATGCCGCAGAAAGCCATGACGACGTAAATGAACAACGACATCCACGCCGACGGCACGTGCACGAAGATGATGCGGTAGCTTTCGCCCTGCTGATAATCCGGCGGCGCCAGGATCAGGCCGCCGTAAAGCCCGGCCAGCAGCAGCGCCAGGAATATCCAGCTCAACCACGGAATCCACTTTCCGGCAATTCGGTAAAAGTGCGGCGGCGAACCCAATTTGTGGAACCAGAGAAACATAAATATCCGATTAACTTACCGACATTCTCAATGCTGCGGCCGTTGCCCATGGTGATAACGAGAGCGATAACAGTAAAAATGCCAGCAGCATATAGATTTGCGCAGATACATCGAATCCCATCGCGGCATTTTCGATTGCACTGGCGGCAAAAATCAACACCGGCACGTACAGGGGCAACACCAGAAGCGACAGAATTATACCACCTTTTCGCAAACCGACGGTTAATGCAACGCCAATCGCACCGATCAGGCTCAGTATCGGAGTACCGATCAGAATCGTCAGCAGCAGGACCGGTTGTGCCTGCGACGACATGCCCAGCATTTCAGCCAGCAAAGGCGCTACCAGCAAAAGCGGCAAGCCGGTAACCAGCCAGTGCGCGCAGACCTTTGCCAGCACCAGGATCGCAACCGGATGCGCGGACAGCAGGATCTGTTC
>CP070646.1:1472258-1475656 GCA_020354435.1 Gammaproteobacteria bacterium | reverse complement strand
GGCCGGCGCCAAGAAAGAGCAGGCCAAAGCTGCTCATGATAATGGCGATGATTAGCGGATCGGTCAGTTGATCGCCGAGCAACAGCAGGCCGAAGATTGCGACCATGACGGTTTCCAGTTTCGACAACGTGGTTCCTACCGCGAAATTGTGAAACGAAAACAGCCACAACAGGAAAACGGTAAACAGGATCTGGCAAATGCCTCCCAGCAGGGCGTACAGCAGAAAACCGGCATTTATCACGGGCAGGGGCTGAGGATCCAGGGCAAGCACGATCAGCAGGTAAACCAGCGCAATGGGCAAACCGTAGAGGAAACGCACATAGGCGGCACCGAGCGTCGACAATTTGCCCTTCAGGTGTTTCTGCAGTGCCGAGCGGATATTCTGAAAAAAAGCCGCCGCGAGCGTGAGAGGAATCCATAACTCCATGAAGTTATTTTATTTTTATCAAAGGCCGCAGGATACATCGGGCACAGTCTTGGTGAAAGCAGGGATCTTGCGGCCAGGTTACCGACGCGCGACGTCAAAGTAATCCGGATCAAGCGGACCGCGCAGCTGTTAGCGCAGTTTCATATTGACCGCCGTGCGGCCACTTTGTCGGGGATGACGGCGAAAGCCGTCAATTGCTATCATGCCCGGGCGAAATTCGAGAAAACTCCAGGTGCGCAAACATCATCTTGCACAGCTAAACATCGCGAAAATGAAGTACCCGTTGGACGACCCTCAAATGCAGGAATTTGTCGCCCGGCTCGATGAAGTCAACGCTCTCGCCGATGCGGCGCCGGGTTTCGTCTGGCGTTTGCAAACCGACCAAGGCGATGCAACCGCGATCGATTACTTCGGCCCGGATACGCTGGTCAACATGAGCGTCTGGGTCGATGTCGAGTCGCTGCGCGACTACGCATTTCACTCCACGCACAAGGAGGTGCTCGCGCGCCGCCACGAATGGTTCGACCGCATTGAACAGGCTTACTCGGTGTTATGGTGGATTCCTGTCGGCGACATACCGGCAACCGAGGAAGCCGCCGAAAGACTGCAAAGCCTGCGCCAGCAGGGTCCCAGTGCGCGCGCCTTTACCTTCAAGCATCTGTTCGAACCCGGGTAGATCTGAGGCCGATGATCGTCACCCGTAACCTGGCAATCGCGCTGTTCGCAACGGTCATCTCCTTCAGCACGCTTTATATTCCGCAGCCGCTGTTACCCTTGCTGGCGTCGACTTTCGGCGTTTCCGCCGGTGAGGCCGGACTGCTGATGACCGTGGCGATGCTGCCGTTGGCGGTCGCGCCGGTGGTATATGGTTACTTCCTGCAGGCGGTGCCGGCCAAATTGATGCTGGTGATTGCGCTCGCCCTGCTGGCGCTGAACCAGCTGTGTTTTTCGCTGGCCAGCGAATTCTGGCATTTACTCGCCTTGCGACTGATGCAGGGGCTGCTGCTGCCGGCGATTTTTACCGCGCTGATGACTTACTGCGCCAGCATGGTGCCGAAGGCAATGGTGCGACGCGCGATGGGATTCTACATCGGCGCGACCATTCTCGGCGGATTTGCCGGTCGCTTTGCCGGCGGCCTGTTCGCCAGTTTCTTCGACTGGCACGGTGCATTCGTGGTGATGGGTTTGCTGCAGCTATTGCCGCTGATACTGCTGTTCCGCGTCGATACCGATGCTGATATCAACTTTGCCCGCCTCGATACCAGGAGCGTGTTCCGGGTGTTGGGAAACGTTAACTACCGTTACATGTTTCTTGCGCTGTCATCGGTATTTTTCGTCTTCTCGGGAATTTTGAACAACGTGCCGTTCCACCTGCAGGACCTCGATGCAAATGTCACACCGGTAGTCATATCGATGCTCTACCTGGGTTATCTGGTCGGCGTGCCGGTTTCGTTTTACAGCGAATCGATCAGCCAGCGGCTGGCCGACGAACGCCGCGGCCTCTACCTCGGGCTCGCGGTACACGCCTTCGGCCTCGTCATATTGCTGTTCGTCGCCTTTCACGGGCTGGTCGTAATGATGTTTTTCCTCGCTGCCGGTTTCTTTCTGATTCATGCCTTGCTGTCGGGTCTTGCCAACCATCTGGCACAGGAACACAAGGGGGTCGTCAACGGGCTTTATGTCTCGATTTACTACTTCAGCGGCGCAATGGGTTCGTGGCTGCCGGGCTACCTCTACGAGGGTCTGGGCTGGACCGTCATGATCCTCGTATTTGTCGTAATACTGGGCGTCTGCGCGCTGGGCATTAGCCGCATCAATCCGGATTTGTCCTGACCTCAGGCAGGGCTTACCATAGATTGTAAATAACAGGAGAGTACGGTATGCCGCACATCGTTCTCGAGTACTCGGATAATCTGCCCGAGCTACCCGATTTTCGCGCGCTATTCGACGATATCCACCTGACGCTGAATCGCATCGGCGGCATCAAGCTGGAAAACTGCAAGAGTCGCGCGCGCAGCGCAGGACACTGCCACATCGGCGATGGTAATCCGGACAATGCTTTCATTCATCTCGATATCGCGTTCGTCGAGGGGCGCAGCGACGAGATCAAACAGGCGATCGGGCGCGAATGCCTCGAACTGGTCAAGCGATACTATCGCCTGCATTTGTCTGAAAACCTGCAAATTACGCTCTGGATCAGGGACATCGAGCTCGACTGTTATTTCAAGGATCCGGCCGGGAGCCTGAACTACCAATGAAAAAAAGCAACAAGACGCCCTTCATGGCTGCGCCAGACTACGGGCATTCGCTCGCCGGGTTTACCATCAATGCGTTGAGTACGAATATCCCGCGAGCGCTCGTATTTCAGCGTGACGTGTTGCAGGCCCAGGTCCTGCACGAAGACGAAGACCTGCTGATTTTGCAGGGCTACGGCAGCAGCTGGATGGTGCATGCCGATCACACTTACGACAAGCATCCGTTGCTCGGCGACACGCTGGCCCAGTCACGGCGCGGCGCCGGCATCGAACTGCGTCTGCACGGCCTCGATCCGGACGGCGCTGCTGCGCGGGCATCGGCGCATGGCTTTAGCGTGCTGGACGGCCCTCGCGACCAGCCCGATCACGGTCTGCGCGAGGCACACCTTGTCGATGACGATGGCTATGTCTGGGTGCCGGATATTCCGATTTGAAAGTATCGATTCTCGCGCAGAATAACGACCGGTGAGGGATAAAAAGGACATACGCATATTTTTCGCGCTATGGCCGGACCCGGCCACGCGCAAGCAGCTGGTGCGGCGTGCACGCCTGATGCCGGTCGAGCGTCCGGCGCGGCGCGTGCCTGACTATAACCTGCACCTGACGCTGCATTTCATCGGTAATGTGGCTTTCGATGAATTGGCCTGTCTGCAGCGACAGGCGCGACAGGTGAGCGGCAAAAGCTTTGAACTGGTGATCGACAGCCACGGACATTT
>CP070646.1:1460048-1472158 GCA_020354435.1 Gammaproteobacteria bacterium | reverse complement strand
GGCAGTGGATTTTGACCGGTTTTGTGCTATTCAGGTTTTTCGATATTGTCAAACCCTGGCCGGTGAAAATAGTGGACCTGAAAATGAAAGGCGGATTCGGAATCATGCTCGACGATGTGCTGGCAGGACTGTACGCTCTGGCCTGCCTGCATATCGTGCTATGGGCGGTGGCCTAGATCGATGCGATTCCATCTATGCCTCGCTGGTTTGATGCTCGCGTTATCGTCGAGCGGCACGTTAGCCGCCGACGCCGCGGTCAAGGTCATCGCGCTGTTTACCGACAAGGCCATGCTGCAGGTCGGAAGTCAGCAAAAAATCGTCAATAAAGGTGAAACTTTCGAGGGCGTATTGCTGGAATCGGCCTCGGGCCGCGGGGCCGTGGTTGTGATCGACGGTAAACGCATGAAGCTGGGGCTGAACCAGTCGATCGCCGGCAATTTCAAGAAACCCGAGCGTAGCAGTCTGAAGATTTATCCGGATGACTACGGCATGTACTTCGTCAACGGTGAGATCAACGGTCAGAAAACCCGTTTTCTGGTCGATACCGGCGCGACTTACGTAACCTTGAGCGGAAACAAGGCCGGCCAGCTTGGTATCGATTTCCGCAAGGGTGTGCCGAGCACCGTGCAAACTGCGGCGGCGATGGTGCCGGTGTGGATCGTCAAGCTCGACTCGGTTAGCGTCGGCGGTATTCGAGTCAGTAACGTGGATGCCACCGTCATCGCCGGTGATCAACCGGCTGACGTACTCCTGGGTAACTCGTTTCTGCAGCATACCCGAATGCAAAAAGCCGGTGCGGCGCTGGAATTGAAGAAGCGTTTTTAACCGGCAAATCCCGTCGCTGGAACTGCCGGAAGCTGTGATTCCGGCGCTAAATTTTACAGACTCGAGCCTTCTTAATCCGTTAAAATACCGCGCGTCTTCAAGTTGGCCCGAATTTAATGATCAAAACCCGTTTCGCCCCGAGTCCGACCGGTGTGCTGCACGTTGGCGGTGCCAGAACCGCGCTTTTCTGCTGGCTGTTTAGCAAAAAAATGGGCGGCAAGTTTGTCCTGCGAATCGAGGATACCGATCTCGAGCGTTCAACGCCGGAGTCGGTGCAGGCGATACTCGATGGCATGGCATGGCTGGGACTCGATCCTGACGAAGGCCCGTACTACCAGACGAAGCGATTCGAACGTTACCGCGAAGTAATCGAGCAGTTGCTCGAGCAGGGCCATGCCTATTACTGCCAATGTTCGAAACAGCGGCTCGAGGAACTGCGGGAATCGCAGATGGCGGCGAAACAGAAACCGCGTTACGACGGCTGTTGTCGAGATCTCGGGCTTAAGCCCGATGCCGGCAAACCGATGGTAGTCCGCTTCCGCAATCCAGGGGAGGGGATCGTCAGTTTCGACGATCACGTCAAGGGCGAGATCAGTGTCAGCAACGCGGAACTCGACGATTTGATCATCGAGCGAAGCGACGGCAGCCCGACTTATAACCTGTCAGTGGTGGTCGACGACATGGACATGGGCATAACCCACGTGTTGCGAGGCGATGATCATGTCAATAACACACCCCGGCAGATCAATATTCTGCGGGCGTTGGGAGCACCGGTACCGGAATACGCGCATGTGCCGATGATTCTCGGCGACGATGGCAAGCGCCTGTCGAAGCGTCACGGCGCGGTTGGTGTGATGGAATATTTCGATGCCGGATATCTGCCGCAGGCAATGCTTAATTACCTTGTGAGGCTGGGCTGGTCTTATGGTGACCAGGAGATCTTCACCCGGCAGGAAATGACCGATTACTTTTCGCTGGACGCTCTGAATAAATCACCTTCTTCGTTCAATAGCGAAAAGCTGAACTGGATTAACCAGCAGTACCTCATGAGTCTGCCGCTGGATGAGATCGTAACGCTTGTCATGCAGCGCCTCGACCGACTCGAAATCGACTACGACCGAAGCATCGACCTGGCGCCGATCGTCGATCTTTACCGACAGCGGGTGGTGACGATCAACGAACTGGTGGACAGTATCGATTACTGTTTCCGGGATTTCGAGTCCTATGACGAAAAAGCCGCGGCCAGGGCGCTGAAACTGCCGGCGCTGGAACCTTTGCAGCGCGCGCAGGTCCTTTTTACCGAACTGGAAAGCTGGGATGCGGTCTCGATTCACGCGGTTATCCAGCAAATCACGAAAGAACTCGATGTCGGCATGGGTAAGGTGGGTCAACCGCTGAGGGTTGCCGTAACCGGGGGCTCTTTCTCGCCGCCCATCGACCAGACGCTGGAACTGCTCGGGCGGCAACGAAGTATTGCCAGGGTTGCGCGTGCGATCGATTATGTGACCACAATTAAATGACTGATTCTTTATTATATTCAGTAACATGCTATAAAAACCTAAGGAAGAACTGCACCAGTCATGCTAGACTCGGCGCCGGTCAAAAAGGCCTGCAACAGGGGCTGCAAAGGACAATTGCCCCGAATGGAAAATCCCGGGCTGAAAACTTGAAGGAAACCATTTAGTGTCGCGAAAAACAATAAATTGCGTGGTGATGTTTGCCGATGTTGCAGGCAGTACAGCCATTTATGAAAACATGGGCGACGATCTGGCCAGGGAAAGAATCTCCAAGGCGCTGAACACCTTGATTTCAATTACCCGACGCCACAACGGCCAACTCGTCAAAACGATTGGAGACGAGATACTGGTCTATTTCACCGATATCGATATGGCGGTATACGCGGCCCGGGCGATTCAGGAGACCATGGAGGACGACCGCTCGCCGGAGACCATCGGGGTGTCGATCCGAATCGGCATGCAGTACGGCAGTGCCATCCTCGAGAATGACGATATATTTGGTGATACGGTTAACGTTGCCGCGCGCGTGGCCAGCATGGCCAAGGCGCGCCAGATTCTATGCACCCAGGAAATCGCGTTCATGGTCAAGAATCCCGAGCTGTCCAATAATATGCGGCCCTACGATCGCTTGCGTGTCAAGGGGCGCAACGAGCAACTGGACGTCTACCTGTTCAACTGGGAACTGGAGAGCGATGTCACCAACATGGCGACTGCCAGCAGTTTTACCAATCCGGCGCGATATGAACAGGCCAGGCTCCTGACCCTGCACTACGATAGCAAACCGTATACGATAACGGCCGATACCACGTCCTATGTACTGGGTCGCGGTAAGGATTGCGAGTTGATTGTAAAAGGTGATCTGATTTCGCGTTACCACTCCAAGATCGAGCATCGGCGAGGCAAGTTCATCATTACCGACCAGAGCACCAACGGCACCTTCGTGCGTACTTCCGAGGGTCAGGATATATTCCTGCGGCGCGAGGAACTTACGCTGTTTGGCTCGGGATACATCAGTCTCGGAAAAAAAGTCGATCTGAGCGACGACAATATCATTCATTTCATGTGCGAATAACGCGATATAATCCCGGCGAGATCACGCCGGAGACGCACGATGAAACCTGTAAGCAATAGCTTTGACACCCTGGCCAGGCTGGAGCTGGACGGCCAGGTTTATCATTACTACAGCCTGGAAAAACTCGCTGCAGAGATTCCCGAAATCGAGCAATTGCCTTACTCGCTAAAGGTCTTGCTGGAAAATATTCTGCGCTTTGATCAGGGCGATGAAGATACCCTGGGCGATGTGCGTGCTTTCGGCGATTGGGTGCAACAGCGCAGTTCGCAGCGTGAAATTGCGTTTCGGCCGGCCCGTGTCCTGATGCAGGACCTTACCGGAGTGCCGGCGGTAGTCGATCTGGCTGCAATGCGTGATGCCGCCGGCGACGATCCGAAACGCATCAATCCGCAAATCCCGGTCGACCTGGTTATCGATCACTCGGTCATGGTCGACGAATTTGCCACTGCGGATGCCTTCGCCGCGAATGTCGCACTCGAGGTCGAGCGTAACGACGAGCGTTACCGCTTCCTCAAGTGGGGTGCCGAAACCTTCGCCAATTTTCGCGTGGTGCCGCCGGGCACCGGTATCTGCCATCAGGTCAATCTCGAGTACCTGGCGCGCACGGTCTGGCAACAGGAGCACGACGGCAAGACTTACGCTTTTCCCGATTCGCTGGTCGGTACCGATTCGCACACGACCATGATCAACGGCCTCGGTGTGCTGGGCTGGGGTGTCGGCGGTATCGAGGCCGAAGCCGGCATGCTGGGGCAACCGATCTCGCTGCTGATCCCCGAAGTGGTCGGTTTCCAGTTCACCGGCCAATTACGCGAAGGCATTACCGCGACCGACCTGGTATTAACCGTAACCCAGATGCTGCGCGCGCACGGCGTGGTCGGTAAATTCGTCGAATTTTACGGCGAGGGTTTAACCCAGCTGCCGCTGGCTGATCGCGCCACGCTGGCCAACATGGCGCCCGAGTATGGCGCAACCTGCGGGTTTTTCCCGGTGGACGCGGAAACCATTCGCTATCTCGGCCTGACCGGTCGCGATGCGGCGACGCAGAACCTGGTCGAGGCCTATTGCAGGGCCCAGGGCATGTGGTACGAAGCCGATAGGCCGGATCCGGTGTTCAGCAGCAGCCTGACGCTGGACCTGTCTTCGGTCGAGGCATCGCTGGCCGGCCCCAAACGCCCGCAGGACCGCGTTGCGCTGTCGGCAATCAAGGCCGCCAGCGAGCAAATCATCGGTCACGCCGACCCCCTAGAGCGCACTGCCGACGATGAATTGCAGGATGGTGATGTCGTCATCGCCGCGATAACTTCGTGCACCAATACGTCGAATCCCAAGGTCATGATGGCCGCCGGATTGCTCGCGCGAAATGCGCGGGCGGCCGGGCTTACGACCAGGCCCTGGGTCAAGACGTCGTTGGCGCCGGGTTCGAAGGTGGTTACCGAGTACCTGACCGTGACCGGACTGCAACAGGAGCTCGATGCGATCGGTTTCAACCTGGTTGGTTATGGCTGCACCACCTGCATCGGCAATTCCGGCCCGCTGCCCGAGGCGATCGAAAAACAGATTCGGCAACGCGATCTGAACGTCGCCAGCGTGCTTTCCGGAAACCGTAATTTCGAAGGGCGTATTCATCAGCACGTGCGCTCCAACTGGCTGGCTTCACCGCCGCTGGTGGTTGCCTACGCGCTTGCCGGTAACACCCGGATCGATCTGACATCCGAACCGATCGGCACTGCCGGCGACGGCAAGCCGGTATACCTGCGCGATATCTGGCCGAGCAACCAGGCGATTGCCGACGAAGTCATGAAAGTTAACGAGGCGATGTTCAATCGGCAGTACGCCGATGTTTTTCGCGGCGATGATAACTGGCGGCAAATCGATGTCGACGAAAGCCTGACCTATCGCTGGGACGAAACGTCGACTTATATTCGGAATCCGCCTTATTTCCGGCTCGACAACAGCCGCCAGCTAGAGCCGGTCGTTAATGCGCGCATCCTTGCGATGTTTGGCGATTCGATCACGACCGACCATATTTCTCCTGCCGGCGCGATCGCGGTCGACAGTCCCGCCGGCCGCTACCTGCTCGAACACGGTATCGATCGTAATAGCTTTAATTCCTATGGTTCACGCCGCGGCAATCACGAAGTGATGATGCGGGGCACATTTGCCAATATTCGTATTCGTAACGAGATGACGCCCGACGTCGAGGGCGGTGTGACCCGTTTTCTGCCGGGCGGCGAACAGATGAGCATTTACGATGCGGCGATGAAATACCAGCAGACCGGTACGCCGCTGGTGGTCATCGCCGGCAAGGAGTATGGTACCGGTTCGAGCCGCGACTGGGCCGCCAAGGGCACGCGCCTGCTCGGAGTCAGGGCCGTGGTGGCCGAGAGTTTCGAACGCATACACCGCTCCAACCTGATAGGCATGGGCGTGCTGCCGCTGCAGTTCATCGACGGTTTCGATCGCAAGCAGCTTAAACTGACAGGCGCCGAGAAGGTCACGATCTCCGGCATGCAAAAGGGCCTGCAACCCGGTCAGAAACTCGAGTTAACGGTGACCGACAACACGGGCAGCATGTTATCGGTGGACGTGCTGTGCCGGATCGATACGCGTGACGAGGTAGCTTACTACGAGACTGGCGGTATTTTGCAGTATGTACTCAACAAGGACTAGGCGGGCATTGTTATGCTGATTACTTTCAAAACAGAAGCCTATGCCAACATTACGATGTTCGGCGATATAGGTACCAAGATGCTCGACATGATGGCTTTTGGCAAAGCGGTGCCGGGAGCGATCAACGCAGAAGACGTGCCCCGGGCGCTGGAAAACCTGCAGGCGGCGCTGGCAAAGTTGCCGGAGCAGGTCGAGCCTGCGGGCGATGCCGGTGACGACCAGCCAGCGGTCAGCCTGCATACGCGGGCTTTACCGCTGATCGAACTGCTGCAGGCGGCAATCGTCGATGAAACCTACGTGCGTTGGGAATAGCCCCGGTTAGTTGCCTGTTCTGATCATCGAATCCACCACGGCGGTCCAGCCCTGGGCGATATTGTCGTGGTTGTAACCACCGCCGCCCATTGCCAGCATGCGCCCCTGGCAATAATCATCGGCAATCTGGCGTAAGCTGGCTGCCGCCTGCGCATGCGCGGCGGGGCTGAATTCCATGTTCGTGATCGGATCGCCCTTGATGCTGTCGGCACCGCACTGCAATAGAATGAATTCAGGCTCATGCTTGCGCAGGTAATCCTCGACCAGCGGCCAGACTTCCGCGAACACGGCATCGTTGGAAAACGGCGGCAACGGAATATTGAGCTTGGTACCCTCGGCCGCACCCTTGCCGGTTTCGTTGACGAAACCCGTGCCCGGGTAGAGGGTGCGACCATCCTGGTGGATATCGGCGAAAATCAGGTCGGGGTCGTCCTCGAAACTGTAAAACACGCCGTCGCCGTGATGCGCATCGATGTCGATATAGGCGACTCTTCTGACGCCGTACTGCTGGCGCAGGTATTCGATAACAATGCCGCAATCGTTGAACACGCAGAATCCGGCGGCGACGTGGCGGCGAGCGTGGTGCAGCCCGGCAATGGGTGAAAATGCGCGCCTGAATTCACCCTTCATGATGCGATCTACCGCGTCGGTGACCGAACCGGCGACGTGACTTGCGGCTTCGAACATACCGACGAAGGAGGGTGTATCGCCGCCATCGAGGTAACCGTGACCGCTGACCGAGTAATCACGCACCTTGTCGATGTAGTCCGCGGTATGAAATAAGGCGATCCGGTCGCTAGTCGCCGCCACCGGTGTCTGAATTGCCAGTTCTTTATCCAGTCCCTGCCGGATCAACTCGGCTTTGAAGGCATCGTGACGCTGCGGACCGAACGGGTGACCGTCCTTGAAGCCATAGTCAGCCAGGGCCTGTCCGAGATAAATGCAGGTGTCTTTGGACGACATGAAAGGTTACCGTTTGACTCGAATAGGCCATTAAAGACCATCCGCACCTGGCCGGTCAAATCGATAGCGGAAACAGCGGGTTTTACTCGTCGTCCTGGCCGATGACCCACTGGTGATCGCACTTCTGGCAGCGTGCATAAATCGGCCAGGTATCGGTACGAACTTTGAACAGGCCGTAGCTGCCGCAATTTTCGCAAGTGGCCGAACTGGCGCAATACTGGGTAAACGAGAACTTCATCCAGAAGCGGCGGAACAGTTCGATCGCGGCAATACCGATGCCGTACAGCGCGACCAGTGAAATAATGGTGAAGATACCCGAGGCGTACTTGGCGACGTATTCGACCACGGTGGCAAACAGGAAACCGCACATCAGGCAACTGACCAGCCAGGCAAAGCTCGTATAGAGCTGTTTTTCATGCCAGTTTTTGAACTTTTGCTGCTGCATGAGCCGGTTGATCAAGATTCCATCCTGAGCCGTTTATTATATTCCCGTTGTCGACGATTTTCCTGAAATATTTAATTTCTCGGATTAATTGATATATATCTTTGATTTGCTTGCATTTTCTCCTTTTTTCATTTGCTTCTAAAGTAAGCTGAACGGGAACAAAGGCTGGCCTGAAGCGCTGACAACAATGGGGAGCGGGACGCACAGCGTGAACGTATCAAGGTGGAGCGCGAACCTGCGGCCTCGGATCAGCAGAACAAGACGGTTAGCCGCTTTCGGCTAGCCGTTCTTGCAGTAGTCTGCAGGCTTCACGCCAGGGCTCGAATGCACTTTCATTCTTGAGCAGGTCGAGCCCGAGTTTGGAAAATGTACCATCGGTTGCGATGGCCTCGGCAATATCGCCCGGTGGAACATCCTTGCTGGCCAGGGCCAGTTCGGCGGCGCCCCTGGCCATGCCCATGACCAGTTCCGCACTGAGGCCGGTGGGCAGCTTCACTCCCCCGGTGGCGTCGATCAGGGCCTGAAACAGAGAAAAATACCAGCAATAGACGCAGGCCAGAATGCTGCCCTGGCTAAAACAGGCTTCATCATCGACGATGATCGCATTACCGCAATAATCGAACAATTGACGCACGAAATCATGCTCGGGGTAAATCAGCGTCGGGCTGGAACCGGCCTCGGCACTGCTGACCGGCATCGCGCGTACGATCTCGAGCTCTGCGGGCAGAACCGTTCGCAATTGCTCGATTTCGATGCCCGCGACCACGCTGATCAGTACCTGGCCGGGTTTGAACTCCAGCTCGGCCAATGCATCGAGACAAGACTCCGGGCGGGTGGCGATGAAGACGAAATCGCTGTTGTCGACAACGGCCTGATTGTTTGCCTGGACGCTGCAGCCGAATTGCTGCTGCAGGTAGTCGGCCTTTTCGCGATTGCGTGGGGATAACAGCACCGCACCGGAGTAGCCGCCACGGCGCAGACCCTTGATCGTGTAAAGCGCGAGTTCGCCAACACCGATAAAGCCAATGGTTGTCACTCGTGCCCTCGGCTAAAGTCGTTGCGTCCGCTGCGATCCTCGCCGCGCAGCAGGAACAGCGCGCGGTTGGAATAACCGTGCGGTGAGCCGGCGTCTTCCTTGATTTTGCCGCTGTTATGGTTGTAAAAACTGGTCGCCGGCATGATGCGCAGTACCAGGCCCATGCGTCGGCGATCGGAAAGATTGGCCTCCGAACCGTGCACCAGGTAGACGTCATGCAGCGAAATCTGCCCCGGCTCGAGCACGACATCGCGCGCCTGTGCGAGATCGACCTGGTCGTCGTCGATGACCTGTGCCAGGGTGTAGTCGTCGCGGTGTTCGAAATGGTGCGAGTAAATATGGTGTTCGCGATGCGAACCGGGAATGAATTTCATGCAACCCTGTTCCGGCGTCGAGCCGTCGAGCGAAATCCAGACGGTAATGGTTTCGAGCGGTTCGATCGGGTAGTAGTCGCCGTCCTGGTGCCACGGCGTGGCCTTGCCGACACGCGCCGGTTTGCCGAATATGGTCATTCCCCAGAGAATGAAATCCGCGCCGATCAACTGCTCGACCATGTCGAGGATTTCCTCGATGCGGGCGAATTCGAGCCACTCCGGATCACCCTTGATGCCATAACTGCCGCGGCTGTCGAGATGCGGTCCGAGGATGAAATCGGGGGAAAAATCGGGATTGCCGCGATTGTCATCGATCAGTTTCTGATAAAGCCGATCGATGCGTGCCAGGATTTCCGGCGGGACCCGGTAGTCGGCGGGAATGACCAGCCCGTCGCGGTGATAGGTCTCTATTTCGGTTTGGCTAAGCGGCATCGAGAGAGAATATTACAAAGCCGGTAAAGGGTACAGCCGTCGCCCCGATTCATGCTATCTTTGCGCGCCATATGAATCACGAACCAGTGCAATTAACGGCTAAACCGATCGGCGAGGGTCAGGAGCGAATCTGCTATCGGCACCCCGACAATCCCGCGCTCCTGATCAAGCTGCAAAAGGGTGTCGGCGACAGGCAAACCCGGCGAGAACTCGCGCTTTACCGAAGCCTGGAACGTCGCGGTATGGATAATTATCAGCACATTCCCCGCTTTTACGGCATGGTTGAGACCAACCTCGGCCGTGGATACATGGTAGACCTGGTCGCGGATTACGACGGCAGCCCTTCGAAGTCGCTGTGGTGGCATTTCGAACGGGGCTATCCGGTTAGCGAATTTTTACCCTATCTCGAGGAACTCAAACAGTACCTGTTGGACAACCTGGTCGTGTTCAGCGTCGACATGGGGCGTTACAACATCCTGTTCCAGAAACTGTCACCGCAGCAGGCGCGGCTGGTGGTCATCGACGGGCTTGGTAATCACACGGCGATCAACTGGCTTGACAGTATCGCTTATTTCGCACGCCTGAAGATTAACCGCCGCTGGCAACGTTTTATCGGCCGCTTACAGAATTATTCGGCGCAGATGATGCGCAGCTATGGCGCTACCCCTAAAACACTGGACGCGGCTTATCGCAGGTGAGGATAAACTGATGCAGAAAACAGAAAACGAGCTGGAAAGCTTCCTGCAGACCCATCCCGAGACCACTCATCTCGACGTTTTGATTATCGATTTGTGCGGCAATGCGATCGGCAAACGCTTACCGGCCAGCGCGATGCATTCGGTTTTCGGCAAGGGCACGCCGGTGTGCGGGGCGATGCAACTGGTGGACGTCATGGGTAATACCGAAGACCCGATGGGATACGGTTTTTCCGATGGCGATCCCGACGCCTTTGCCGTGCCCGTCACGGGTACGCTGTGCCCGGTACCCTGGCTTGGCGGCAACAAGAGCCAGGTGTTGTGCGAATTCGCAGGGTCCGTCGATGGTAAACCGCTATGGTACGAGCCCCGGCAGATTTTGAAAGATGTTATCGGCCGATTCGCCGAGCTCGACATAACGCCGGTGCTCGCGGTCGAACTCGAGTTTTACCTGCTTGCCGCCGAGCGCGCCGCGGACGGTACGCCATCCGCTGCGGCGTCACCACGATCCGGGCTGAACGAGGCCAGCGGCAAGGTGTTGTCACTGGATAAACTCGACGAGTTCGATACCGTACTGGGTGCAATCGAAAGCGCATGCCGGCTGCAGCGTATACCGACCACGTCGATGATCAGCGAGTACGGCGCCGGACAGTTCGAGGTCAATCTCGCGCATCAGGATGATCCGTTGCGGGCGGCCGATCATGCAGCCCTGTTGCGCCGTGCGATTACCGGGGTCAGCCGGGCTCAGGGTTATGACGCCAGTTTCATGTCCAAGCCCTTTGCCGATCAGTCCGGCAGCGGCATGCATATCCACCTGAGCCTGGTCGACGAGAAAGGCCGTAATCTATTCGATCCCGCGCGGGCCGGTGCCGATACCAGCCTGGCGCAAGCGGTTGGCGGGCTACAGGCAACGATGGCTGAATCGATGGCGATATTCGCGCCCAATCTGAATGTCTATCGGCGTTTCAAACCGGACGAATTCGTACCGGTGACCAGAGACTGGGGTGAAAACAACCGGTCGGTGGCGTTTCGAATTCCGCCCAGCGATCCGGCCAACCGGCGGATCGAACATCGGGTCTCGGGGGCCGAGGCAAATCCGTATCTGGTGATCGCCGCGGTGCTCGCGGGCGTGCATCATGGTCTTTCGGCAAAGCTCGATGCCGGCGATAAGCACCGCGGCAATGCCGGTGCCGAAGTCGATCCGGATTTACCGCTGAAACTGTGGCAGGCACTCGCCGCCATGCGACAGGCGACCATACTGCCCGGCTATCTCGGCAACGATTACCTGCAGATTTACGCCGACGTCAAGCAGGCCGAGTTCGATGCTTTCATGGACGCCATCCACCCGCGCGAATACGAATGGTATCTCTAGATCGGCGGCTCGATGCGACCGGGTTAAGCGCCTAGGTTTCCGTTTATAACGGCGCAGGCTCTGCAGCATGCGAGTCGATACCGTAGTCGGTACGGGTTAAGCGATTACGACGAGTGTTGCGCCTGATTTCACGATTTTTTGCGATCGACTCGGGACGCGCGTAACCGCGTCCGTGATCCAGGTGTGCACAGCTGCAGCGATAGCGAACCTGGCGGGTCTTGATGCCCATGTTCATCAGCCGCTCGCCAAATTCCCGGTCCTGGCCGCCGTATTGCATGCGCTCGTCGAAACCGTTGGTTTCGATCACGTGTTTCTTCCAGGTCGACGAGCTATGGCCATTCCAGGTGGCACGGGTAAACGTCAGCGCATCGAGCAGGGCGCCCAGCAGTCGGCTGGA
>CP070646.1:1457194-1459948 GCA_020354435.1 Gammaproteobacteria bacterium | reverse complement strand
AGATCAAGGCTTCACCCGTGATTCCTTTCGAGCTCAACGAGGACTGGAACCTGATTTCGCGCACCATTGTCTCCTACGTCGATTCGAAAGACATTCCCGGTCCGGGCGACGACGAGACCGGTCTGAGCGATACCGCCGCGAGTATTTTCTTTTCCCCCAAAGCACCAACGAGTCGTGGCTGGATCTGGGGCGTCGGCGGCATATTTCTGCTCGACACTGCGACCGAAGACGAACTGGGCGCGGGCAAGTGGGGCGCCGGCCCGACTGCGGTGCTGCTGAAACAGGCCAACTCGTGGACCTATGGCGCGTTAACGCATTACCTCATGGACGTCGAGGGCGACGATGATCGCGCCGACATCGAACAGTTCTTTTTACAGCCGTTTCTGTCCTATAACATCGAAAAAACCAAAACCACATTCACCCTGCAGGCGGAGAGCACCCGCGACCTGGAAGAGAACGAAACCGGTACGGTCGCGATCTTTCAAATTGGTCAGATGTTCAAACTGGGATCGCAAATCATGCAGGGCCGCATCGGCGTGCGCTCCTGGGTCGAGGATACCGAAAACGGCCCCGACAGCACGACCCTTACCGCGAGACTCACGTTTCTTTTTCCCCGGTAGGCTGCCTAGAGTAAAAAGGGGACGGAGGGATTATTTTTTAATCAATTTTTGCTTCTTCCCGGTCATCTTCACAAGGCTAAATCGAGCCCGCATCCCTGCGATCCTGGATTTCATGCCCCTCACCGCTCTTTCGGCCTCCTACAGGCCTGGGTGTAGTGGTTTTTACTTAAAAAGCTGGAACGCCGGAAGCCAGGATCGACGTGTTTACTCCAAAACTGGTCAAAAAATAATCCCTCCGTCCCCTTTTTTGCGTCTTTTGCCGTCCCCTTTTTTGACCTAGCTCACCAGAAACATCAGCGCCGACAGGCTCACACCGCCGCCGAGGACACCGGCGACCAGGCGACGGCCGGCAACGAAATAAGCGGCAAAGGCAATAGCGATCGAGGTGCAGCGTAACCACAATGGAACGGTGGCGAGTTCGCTCTCGGGCAAAATCAGCATACGAAATATCAGGCCCGCGACCATCGCGTACGAGACGCAGGTCACCCACTTGAACAAAGGGCCCTGCGGGTCGATACGCCGCACCACGGCGACGCCGAGCGCGCGCCACAAGAAGGTCGCCGCGCCGCAGCCGAGCACGATGATCCACAAGGTTTCAGTCGTCATCGGCGGTGCCCCAGAACCTTGCCGCGACGAAGCCGAAGCTGCCGCCCGCGAGACCGGTAATTAACAGGTCGACCGACGGCAAATAATGGTGCGCAAGCGGCACGATCGCGCAGCCCGTCAGCATCGACAGGCGTTCTGCGTAGCCGGGCGTAGATGACAGCACCAGCGCGAAAAACAGCGGGCTGGTAAAAATCAGCCCAAGCACGAGCACCGCGGGCAGGATCACCGCGCCATAGTAGCCGAGCAGCGTGCCGATCACCGCGGCGGCCAGGATCGAGCTGGCGAAAGTCACGTAGTAAAGGTGCCGGTATTCCGGCTCGACCTTCGGAAATTCGCGCAGGCACATCGCCCAGGAATTAATCGACAGCATTTGCGCGTCGAGCAGCTGTCGCGGCAGGCTCACTCCGGCGCGCGCCATCGCCGGCAGGAACGCAACCACCATCGGCATGAAGCGCGCGTTGGCGAGCGAGCAGGCGAACACGATTGCGATAACGCCCTGCCCGGTTGCGCTCAGCTCGACCATCGCCAGCTGGCCCGGCAGCCCCCAGATCAGCAGCGTCGCGACGGCGGCCATATCCGCACCGAAACCCGCGTTTTGCATCAGCGAACCAAAACCCATCATCGTGAAAAACAGGATGAACGCCGGTAGTGACAGCGAGTCGACGATGGCCTTGCGCACGACCTGGGTTCTATCTCCGATCAACGACACGGGAACCTTCGCCTGTAGCCGGGTCGCGAAAAAGCTCGGCGCTCGGCGCCTGTTGCGGGATTCACGCGAGCGCGTCTCGCAGCACACGGGCGACGTGACGGGCCTCGCGCCCGGCGCCGTCCGCGATCTGGTGACGGCAGCTGAAGCCGTTGGCGATCAGCAGCGTATCCTCCGCGGCAGCGCGCACCGCGGGCAGCAGGTCAAGTTCGGCCATTTGTATCGACAGGTCGAAATGCTCGGCCTCGTAGCCGAACGCTCCGGCCATGCCGCAGCAGCCTGAATCGATCAAATCGACCTCGAGTTGCGGGATCAGCGCCAGCGTTTGCTGCATGGCACCCATGACCGCAAACGCCTTTTGGTGACAGTGGCCGTGCAGCAGCGCGCGTTTTTGCGGCAGGGCCTTCAATTCGAGTTTGAGCTCGCCGGCCGCGTGCTGCCGGGCGAGAAACTCTTCAAACAGCAAGGCATTTGTCGCCAGCGCCGTGGTTTCGGCGCCCGGCAGCAGGCTCGGGTATTCGTCGCGCAGTGTTAGCAGGCTCGACGGTTCGAGACCAATTAGCGGCACGCCGCGCTGGATAAAAGGTGTAACCGCCTGCAGCAGGCGCTTCGCCTCGCTGCGCGCGTCGTCGACGAAACCGGCGGCGAGCAGCGTGCGCCCCTCGCAAAGCGGGCGACCGCCATCGACCGGCCGCGGCAAATGTACGCGGTAACCGGCGGCCTCGAGCACGGCGAGCGCGGCACGTGCATTTTCGGGTTCGAAATAGCGGTTGAAAGTGTCCACCCACAGCACCACTTCGCGGCCCGCTGCCGGCGCCGATT
>CP070646.1:1453746-1457094 GCA_020354435.1 Gammaproteobacteria bacterium | reverse complement strand
TCCGGCGGCAGGATGGCCTTGATGTCGGCGAGCGATAATTCCACCAGCGGCATGTCGGGATTGAGCGCGCCGCCATGGATATTGCGCGGACACATCGGGCAGGCGGCATTGCAGCGGTGCGTCAGCTCCAGGTGGATAATGCGTAAATCCTGGTAGCTGTACAGCGACGAACAGCCGGCGTTTAACGATGCGGCGGGAGTGCTCATGGGTTCCTGAAATTAACCAGTTTCTGTTTCGATGCGCAAGCCTAAAACGAGTTCGCCACAATTGAAAGGCCAAAATAGCGCCTTCCCCGGGTAAGCGGGGGGTCTTGCGATGATGGCTCCTGTTCGGGGGCTCGAACACCCGACGGATATGATCGAGCATTTTTTCGGGCTTGAGCATACTGCGGGTGACCAAAATACAATTACAGTACCAGGTACCAAGCTGGCTAGCCGAATATGAAACTGCTAAAGTGAACCGTTTTAGAGGCGTCGGCGCGGCAGGGCAAATCGGCGAACGCGAGTTGACTCCGGTAAGCGGCGGATTGGCGCAAACGGACGAAGTTTACCTGCCCCCACTTACCTGACAAAGTAACCTGCAATATTCGTTGAAGTATCTATACCATGGCCAGGCAGTTCCAGCTCGAAACCCAGTACCAACCCACCGGCGACCAGCCCCAGGCAATCGATGAGCTGGTGCAGGGCATCGAGGACGGGCTCATGCATCAAACCCTGCTCGGGGTGACCGGCTCGGGTAAAACCTTCACCGTGGCCAACGTAATCCAGCGGCTCGAACGCCCGGCCATCATCATGGCGCACAACAAGACCCTGGCGGCGCAGCTGTACGGCGAGATGAAGGAATTCTTCCCAAGGAACTCGGTGCAGTACTTTGTCTCCTACTACGATTACTATCAGCCCGAGGCTTACGTGCCGGCCTCGGACACCTTTATCGAAAAGGACGCATCTATCAACGAGCATATCGAGCAAATGCGGCTGTCGGCGACCAAGTCGCTGATGGAGCGACGCGACACCATTATCGTCGCCTCGGTTTCGGCGATCTACGGCCTCGGCGATCCGGATTCCTACCTCAAGATGCTGTTGCATGTCGTCGTCGGCGATGAAATCGACCAGCGCAGTATCCTGCGCCGTCTCGCCGAGCTGCAGTACAAACGCAACGATCTCGAGCTCAAACGCGGCACCTACCGCGTGCGCGGAGAGGTCATCGACGTGCACCCGGCCGATTCGGAACGCGAAGCGGTGCGCCTAGAACTTTTCGACAACGAGGTCGAACGCATCAGCCTGTTCGATCCGCTCACCGGCGAGGTTAGCCAGAATGTCAAACGCATAACCGTGTACCCGAAAACCCACTACGCGACGCCGCGCCAAGTCATTCTGAACTCGATCGAGGAAATCAAACAGGAACTGGTCGAGCGCCTCGCGGTGTTGAAAAGCGCCGACAAGCTGGTCGAGGCGCAGCGGCTCGAGCAGCGCGTCAACTACGATATCGAAATGATGCGCGAACTCGGTTACTGCGCCGGTATCGAAAACTACTCGCGTTTCCTGTCCGGGCGGCAGGAGGGCGAGCCGCCGCCGACGCTGTTCGATTACCTGCCTGACGACTGTCTGCTGTTCATCGACGAGAGCCACGTCACCGTGCCGCAGATCGGCGGTATGTATCGTGGCGACCGCTCGCGCAAGGAAACCCTGGTCGAATACGGTTTTCGGCTGCCGTCTGCGCTCGATAACCGGCCACTGCGCTTCGACGAGTTCGAGCGCATGTCGCCGCAGACCATTTTCGTTTCGGCGACGCCGGGCGATTACGAAAACAAGTACAGCGGTGCCGTGGTAGAGCAGGTGGTCAGGCCGACCGGGCTGGTCGATCCGCTGGTCGAGGTACGTCCGGCCACGACCCAGGTCGACGACCTGCTGTCCGAGATCAACAAGCGTGTCGAGCGCGAGGAAAGGGTGCTGGTGACGACCCTGACCAAGCGCATGGCCGAGGATTTGACCGACTACCTCGACGACCACGGGGTGCGAGTGCGCTACCTGCATTCGGATATCGATACGGTAGAGCGGATGGAAATCATCCGCGATTTGCGTCTCGGCGAATTCGACGTGCTGGTCGGCATCAATTTGTTGCGCGAAGGTCTGGACATGCCCGAAGTTTCGCTGGTAGCGATACTCGACGCCGACAAGGAAGGCTTTCTGCGTTCGGACCGTTCGCTGATCCAGACCATCGGTCGGGCCGCGCGCAACATCAACGGTATGTCGATTCTTTACGCCGACACGGTGACCGGTTCGATGCAGCGCGCGATCGCCGAAACCGAGCGTCGGCGAGACAAGCAGTTGAACTACAACAGGCAGCACAATATTACGCCGAAGGGTATCGTCAAACGCGTTACCGACGTCATGGATATCGGTGAAGGAGCACGTACGGGCCGCGCTCGCAAACGCTTCGACCGCGTTGCCGAAACGGTACCGAGTTACGCCAGTCTGAGCGCCAGGCAGTTAAACGCCAGGCTGAAGCAGCTCGAAAACGATATGTACGAGCATGCGCGCAATCTCGAATTCGAGGAAGCCGCGCGCGTACGCGACGAGATTGCCGAAATCAAGGAAAAGTACTTCAAGGCGTCGGAACTCGAGATCGCCTGACCCCTTTGATTGGGGCAAGGCTGTCAGTTGATGGAGTTGATCATCGAGCGCAGGTTGTCGATTGCGCGCGTGGACGCGCCGCGACGGCCGTACTTGATATGGTTGTACAGCTCGATGATGCTGGCGATTTGCTCGCGCTGCGGCAATTTCTGCGCCGGCAGCCGCTCCAGGAAGGCACGCGTATCTTCCGCGGGCCTTTTTGCAAAACCCTTTTTCGATAGTTTCTTCAGCAGTCGGCCAAACAGGATCTCGTAGACCTGCGGCCGCGGCGGGCGTTCCCGGTACCAGCCGATGAGCCAGTATATGAGGGTCACGGCGAGAAGCAGCAATATCAGCGAGAACATCATGTCCGACCAGTTCTCGATGCCGATTTCGAGTTTGCTGAGGAAATCGCGTTGCTTGCGTTCATCGTAATTCAGCACCCAGTCGTTCCAGCTATGCTGCAGGTTATCCCAGCTGTATAAAAAGTTACCGAATATCGGATTACGATTTTTTATGCGAAAGATCGAGCCCTCGTCGGCGAGCGCATCGTCGAGCCCCCGTTCGATCCGGCTTGGCGATACCGCCGCGGTCGGATCGATCCGCACCCAGCCGCGTTTCTCGAGCCAGATCTCGGTCCAGGCATGCGCGTCGGATTGGCGCACGATCAGGTAGTTACCGACCCCGTTGTATTCACCGCCCTGATAGCCGGTTACGATGCGCGCCGGTACGCCGG
>CP070646.1:1449054-1453646 GCA_020354435.1 Gammaproteobacteria bacterium | reverse complement strand
CGACGGCGCCTCGCCATCGCTACGCGCGTGCACTTCCGGCGGACTGCCGCCATTGTTCAGATCGTGACAGCCGACGCAGGTCAGCGTATCCCCCGGCTGCACCTGGAACCAGTTATCATGCCGCGGGCCGATGCGGCGGCCTTCACCATCGAGAACCTCGACCGCGAGCGGGATATTGGAAGGCACCTTGACCTTGACCGAACCGTCGGGCTCGACCGGTGCATAACCGACGATTTCGCGCATACCGAGAATGCGCTGCGGGCCGAACGCGTTGTTGGCGAGATCCGGCGGGTTGACCAGTAGCGGGTCGTTGGGATCGGGGATGCCGACCGGCTTGACGAAACGCACGAAGCGCGCCGGTCGCTCTGCCGCGATGGCCATCGTCGGATCGGAAAAAACCTGTACCGTGGTGATCGCGGGAGCTGTGGTACAAACGGTAAAGAAACAGCCGTTGAAGGTCCCGTCGCCCATGTCGTAAACGCTCTTGATATTGACGACACCAACCTGGTCGAGCTCCCAGCCCGAATCAAGCTGGCCCAGCAGCTTTTTGTCGAAAATAATCGGCGCCCGGGTTCTGTTCTGCACCGTAATCACGTCGGTCATGACCATGCCCGCCTCCGCCAGCACGACCGGTCTCTGGGTATCGTCCTCCCTGTCGTACAGCCAGATACCGTAAGCCGGTGACTTTTCCACGGCGGCGGGATCCGACAGGTAAGGATCAATGCAGGGTCTTTGTACGCCGTTCACATCGAGCCGGCAGGTCGATTTGGTGACCAGCATGCGATTCGAACCGTCCCATAGCGGGAAAGCAGAACTGTAGCGGCCCGTGAGCGAGAGTGCGCCACTGTTGTTGACATTCGAAACCGTGGCCCGTGTTTGCCCCGGACCGGGTGTTCCCCGTAACGACCAGATCGGCTTGTTGATATCCTTGAAACGATCGACGCCGATGATCTCGATAGCGCCTCCGTCAAAAGTGCCATCGAAGGGTTTGGTGATCACCATCAAATCGCCGTTGTCCATCTCGCGCAGGTTGGTGAACTGGATATTGGCACCGCCGCTGCCGGTCGCATGGCTTTGTGAACCGTACAGGATTTGCATTTCGCTGCCATCGGGATTGGCGGTGTAAATATTGACTTCGTTGTTGCCGGCAGCGTTATCCCAGCGGCTGAAGACGATCCGCCCTCCGTTGAAATGGGTCAGAACCTGCGGGTAAAGATCGTGACTCTGGTTGAAGGATACCTGGCGAATGCTCAGCGGGTCGCCGCTGGCATCCATGACGTGCAATACCAAAGCCTGGATACCCTCGTCTTCGTCGAGCGCCGCGTATCTCGTCTTGCCCTCGTTGTTGAGCATTTCCTGCGATTGCTTCTGGCGATTCGAGGTAAACAGGATGCGTCCATCGGGCAGATAAGTCGGATAGAGATCGTCCCCCTGCTCCGCAATCGTCTGGCTCGAAATGATCCGCCGAAGCTGAGAGGTCTCGAGATCGTATTCATAAACATTCCAGGTCGGGAAAGGGGGATTGTTCGGATCCGGATCGAACAGTCGCAGCGAAAATATGAGCCTGGTGCCGTCGTGATTCGCGTTGAGCCCCTTGACGTCGCCAATGCCGTTGGTTACCGAACGCGTGATATTGGTCAACGTGGCATCGCTCGCGCTGCTGGTGCGCAGGTAAACATCGCCACCAGCCATGAACAGCCGCGGCTCGCGCAGGTCGATATTGGCATCGTTACCCATGTCATCGAGCGGAACCGGTCGCTTGATGAACGCGACCGGGACTTCGACGATGCCCGGATCGATGCCGTCACCCGATGAAGAACCACCCGAATCACAGGCGTTGATCAACGGTATCGCCAGGCACAAAAACGCCAGCCCCACCCACTTTACCAGGGTATGCATCGGCGTTTTAATCAGCTCTCGAGCCAGAATTTTCATAATTTACCGGTGTTCGATGATTCCTTAACTATAAATCCCGTCAAACCCGCTACAACACTGGGTTTAGTGTATCTTCGACCTTGTATATCCCGCCTTCGAAATCTGACGGAACGCACCTTTTTCCTTACGAACGGTATACGTGAAGTCCATTTCACTCTCGTAAACTAGGCTGCAGGGTTTTTGTATGGATTTGTTACAGACAGGTTAGATTACAACTAGAGTATTTATATCAGTTTATAAGGAATCGGTCAGGGGTATTTTGGGATAATGTGAAATATTCCCACGGTCTTTGCTACGTAGGTCTTTGACGACTGTGCTAGATTTCATTGTCACGTAGTTCTAACGACTGGAACCTCGAAAAACGCGATTCAACCAGGAGATAGATGGGGAAATCCATGGGAATTAAGCAAAAGTTATTGCTACCGCTGGCGCTGCTGGCGATGCTGACAGGACAGTCGACCTGGGCGGGCCCGGCAGAGCGCGCCATGGCCAAGCGAATCCACGATCGCCTTACCGGGGTTAACGCAACCAATGTCGCTATCGATACGATGGAAGCATTGATACTGGCTGAGCCGGCCTGCGGTGGTGGAGCGACACTGGATGCGATCGGCTGCGGTAAAGACGCCGCCGAGTACGCCATCGATACCGCGCAAAATTCCAATGCCTATGCGTTTTACAACGTCACCCTGAAGAACTTCGCCGCTCCCTGGACCAACGAAGAGCAAACCGTTTTTGCTCCGCTCAACGATTACACGGCAACCGTAGTGGGCGCGATCCGCGATGGCCTCGATTTCAGGCGTATCCTGTACGACGATCTGCTCTACAGAGGCAGTAACAGCCCCGCGTACAGCAACAGCAACAATAATCACTACGAAGCGCTCGAAACGCTGAATCCCGAGACTACCGGTAATCTTGCGAATCCGGCAATCCTGCAGCAAACCACGCAGACGTCGGTCAGACCCACGGTCGCACCAGCAGGAATCATGACCAGCCGTGCCGGCGCGATGGCTTTTTTCTCGGACGGCACCAATCGCGCGATGTTCCGCTTTACCCTGATGAACCACCTGTGCACCGATCTGGAGCCGCTGAAAGACGAAACGCGCGCTCCCGATCGCGTGCGTCGTGACGTCTCGCGCAGCCCCGGTGGCGACAGCCGCATCTTTTTGAACAACTGCGTCGGCTGTCACGCCGGCATGGACGGCATGGCCGGCGCCTTCGCCTTCTACGAGTGGAGCTAT
The DNA here is from genome assembly GCA_020354435.1 of Gammaproteobacteria bacterium. Taxonomy (GTDB): domain Bacteria; phylum Pseudomonadota; class Gammaproteobacteria. Next base: position 1,450,473 of record CP070646.1, on the reverse strand, counting down.
ACCGGCGACAAGTCGACCGGCAGCCTGACCTACACACCTGGTGCCGTTACCGCCAAGCACAATATCAATCAGAACAACTTCGAGTACGGCTACCTGACTACCGATGACAGCTGGGTAAATTACTGGCGCAACGGCCCGAACTCGAAACTCGGTGTTCGGTTTGCCGATGACGGCCCGGCCGCGTCGGGCTGGGGACCGCTGGTGAATCCCGATGCCAATGGCAATGAAACCGGTAACGGCGCGAGATCTCTCGGCATCGAGCTTGCGAACAGCAGGGCTTTCGCACAGTGCCAGGTCGACAAGGCCTTCAAGGCGGTTTGCCTGCGCGATCCAAACGTAATGTCGACCGACCGCAGCGCGCGTGACGGCTTCGTCTCCAATTTTGTCGGTAGCGGTTACAACATGCGCGAAGTCTTCACCGATGTCGCGGCGTACTGCAAAGGGAGTTGATCATGCTAAAAAATCGCTCTTTGATTAAGACCATAGGGATACTTGCGCTTGGCGCGGTGCTGTCCGCCTGCGATACCGGAAGCGTCGGCACCAGCTCGAATCCGGATACGTCGATCGCCGCATCGGGCTTCTTTTACAGCGGCCCCGCGGCACGCAGCATCGATGTCAGTAATTTTCAGTACTACCTGTGGCGCAACGTCATCGACGACAGCCGCTGCGGCGGATGTCACAATTCCGAGGCCTCTTCGCCGATATCACCGTTTTTCTTCGATACCTCCGATGTTAACGTTGCTTATGACCAGTCGATTTCGAAGGTCGACCTGGCAAATCCGCTGAATTCCGAGTTTGTCGCCAAGCTCAATAGCGGCCACTTCTGCTGGGAAAGCGTGTCCTCGGTCTGTGGCACGCTGATCGCGGGCTGGATCGATGACTGGATCAATGCCTCCAGTGGCGGTGTTGCCGCGCGTCAGATCAATCTGACCGCGCCAGCGAGCATCCGCGATCCCGGAGCCGCCAAATCCTTTCCGACCGACCCGGCGGCTTTCGCGGCGACGGTTTATCCACTGCTGGTCGGCAGCAACCCGGTGATTGCCAACAACAATTGCCAGAACTGCCACGACGAGACCGCCATGCCGTTGCCACAGGCACCGTTTTTTGCCAGCGGCGATATCGCGGCTGCTTACGAGGCTGCCAAAGCGAAGATCGATATCGATAACCCGGCTAACTCCCGCCTGGTCCAGCGCTTGCTCGAGCAACACAACTGCTGGAGCGACTGTGCCAACGACGCGGCGCTGATGGAGGCCCGCATCACTCAGTTTGCCAACGGCATCACCGCGACCGCGATCGACCCCAGCCTGGTTACCAGCATGGCGTTGACCCTGGACGAGGGTATTATCGCCTCCGGTGGCAACCGGCATGAAACCGACCAGTTCGCGCTGTGGGAATTCAAGATCGGCAGCGGCCTGACTG
>CP070646.1:1443511-1448954 GCA_020354435.1 Gammaproteobacteria bacterium | reverse complement strand
CGTCGCTGGTTTCGGTCATTATCATCTCTTTCCTGTCGGCGGAGCTGATCGGCCTGACGCAAGCTGTTGGTGTCGTCTTCGGCTCCAACATTGGCACCACTACCACAGCATGGCTGGTGTCGTCCTTCGGCCTCAAGATAAAAATCGCGCAGTACGCGTTGCCAATGCTGATTTTCGGCGTCGTCATGCAGTTTTCCAGGCACACTGCCTACAGGGGTTTCGGCAGCGTGTTAATCGGGCTGGGTTTCATATTTCTCGGCATTGCATACATGAAGGACGGCTTCGAAACGCTAAAGCAGGGGCTGGACCTGGCGCAGTATGCGATGGATGGTTACCTGGGTGTTTTCGTCTACATCCTGTTCGGTGCCGTGGCCACGGTGGTCATTCAAAGCAGCAGCGCCACCATGGCGATTATCATCACCGCGCTTGCGAGCGGCCAGATCGACTATATCAACGCGCTGTCGCTGGCGATCGGCGCCAATGTCGGTACCACGGTTACGGCGATACTGGGTGCGCTGGCATCCAATCGCAACGGTAAACGGCTCGCCGTCGCGCATTTCATTTTCAATATCATTACCGGTATCGTCGCGGTGCTGCTGATCTATCAGTTGAAGGACATGGTCGATCGGCTGTCGCCAATGCTTGGAATCGCTGACGATGATTTCGCGATGAAGCTGGCCCTGTTTCACACCATATTCAACGTACTCGGCGTGGTCCTGGTGACTCCGTTTATCGGTCGCATGGTGCGATTCCTGGAGACGCTGTTTCGCGCCCGCGAGAAAGGACGTGGTTTTGCCAAGTACCTGACTTATGAGGTCATGGAAATTCCAGCCAGTGCGCTGGCCGCGCTCAGGAAAGAGACGATCCATCTATACGATAAATCCCTGGAGGCGATCGCGCACGCGATGAACCTGCATCGTAGCGACATATTTTCCGAAGCATCGGTTGACGCGGTAGTGAAAAAATCGCATAAGCCGATGCAGATCGACGTCGATCGGATTTACCAGCAGGAAATCAAAACCCTTTACGGCGAAATCATCAAATACGCGTCGATGTCACAGGCTTATCTGGACGAGGAAGGTAACCAGCAAATTTACGAGCTGAAACTGGCCGCGAGGAATATCGTCGAAACGGTCAAGGATGTCCGCGAGCTGCAGAAGAATCTGAACTATTACGCAAAAACTAACAATACTGACATATTGGATAACTATAATCGGCTAAGAGTCGAGTTGGTGACGGTTCTGCGTAAGATCCATGGCATCAGGGGGCTGGAGGATGACGAAGAAGAAATCCTGACCCAGATCGAAACCCAGAAGGAAGCCTCGAAAGAAACAGAAGTGCAGATGAATCAGCACATCGATCATCTGATCAGGGAAAATAAAATAGATCCCTACGCCGCAACTTCGTTGATCAACGATATCGGATTTACCGGCAGTATCAGCAAGAAACTGCTTAAATGCGCCGCCATACTCTGGGTCAGTGATGAAGAGATCAAGGAGCTGGGAGAGGAATATGAGTACTAACAAACTTCTGGACAAGCTTGAGGGTTTCTTTGATCTGTCGGCGAAAAAACAGCAGAAAAAGCATCACAAGTTGCTGAAAATCATCCGCAAACTCGAACAAAAAAAGGACGCACTCGAAGCCGAACTAATCGAGGCAGGCAAGGAAGACGATACCAGCTCGAGGTATCATGAACTGGATACCGAGCTGAAAGCGATCTCAAAGTTGATCAAAAGAGCCAAAAAACACGACTTGCACGACTGAACGCCTCCGTTGGGGTACTTACAACAGCGTGATACGGTGTTTCTCGATCTTGATGGTGCGTTGCTTATAGAGCTGGCCCAGCGCTTTTTTGTAGCTCGCCTTGCTGACACCGAAGGCGCGGTAGATTTCTTCGGGGGGGCTTTTGTCGGTCAGCGTCGAGATCCCCCGGTTTTGCCGTAGATAATCGATAATTGCGGCACTCAAGTGATCCCGCTCGAGATGCGAAGGCAGGCTTAGCATCAGGTCGATCTTGCCGTCCTTGCGCACCTGCTTGATATAGGCCCTGAGCGATTCCCCGTAATGTAGCGGTCGGAAGGTTTCGCTGTCGAAGAACTGGCCCAGGTGGGTGCCGTCGACAATCGCCTTGAAACCAAGGTCGCTCTTGCCGTAGATAAGGCAATCGACCGGTTGTCGCGGTTTGAAACCGCGCCCATTGCTGCACAGATGTTTCTCCAGCTTGCTCGATGCAACGATTCGCCTGGTGGACTGGTCGACATAAACGTAAACCGCGTAAGAGTATCCCTTTTGCATCGGCTTTTGCTGTTCGCCAAAAGGTACCAGCAAGTCCTTGGGCAGGCCCCAGTCGAGGAATGCCCCGAACTTGCTGACGCCGACGACCCTGAGATAGGCGCATTCGCCGACCTGTACTTTCGGCTGCTGCGTGGTCGCGACGAGCCGATCCTCGGAATCGAGATAAACCAATACCTCGATCTCGTCACCGGGTTGCATCCAGTCCTCGACGTAGCGGCGCGGCAACAGGATCTCACCGAATTCGTCGGTGTCGAGAAATATCCCGATATCGGCGCGCCTGACGATGCGCAGGCGGTTGAAGCGTCCCAGTTCAGTCATGCCGGGATTGTACTACAACGTTCGCCGGTCGCAGGGGATCAACTTGTGTTCCCCAGGCAGGCTGGGGGTGACCTTACTGATCTCCGAGTCATTGGGAGTAACCGAGTGACGAAGTATTTACAGGCCTTACGTCATTGCGAGGACCGCGAGGCCGAAGGCCGTGGCGGGACGAAGCAATCTCTGTAAAGATTGCTTCGCTGCGCTCGCAATGACTGCTTCGCTGCGCTCGCAATGACTGCTTCGCTGCGCTCGCAATGACTGCTTCGCTGCGCTCGCAATGACTGCTTCGCTTCGCTCGCAATGACCGTTAACGAACAGGATTACAGTTAACTTGAATTAAATGGCGCCGAGATGCCGCTTCGATAGCGTGGATTTCGGCACGCGATCGGGTAAGGAATTCGATAATTTTCTTGACCTCGAGACCGCCCATGCCGAGCCTGGCGAAGGCGGGCAGGCTCGGCACCGGCGGCAGGTTTTTCATCTCGGGATGACTGTTGCCATCCATCGGCTATCCATGAGGTAATCTTTACTCCAATCAAGTCGGGAAGATTTCAATCATCTTGGAGGGAAAGTCGGTAAATATTCCGGCGACACCATGCTGGCGCAATACCTCGGCGCGTTCGACGCTGTTGACGGTGAAGACGAAGCTGGGAATGCCCTGCTCGCGCAGTTCGCGCACCAGGTCGAATTCGACGTAGTCGTTATCGAAATGCCAGGAGCTGGGCGCGATCTGATCGAGCTCGGCCTGGATCTGCAATGCAATACCGGTGCTGATCGGCGCCAGTGGCCAAGGACAGTCGAGCTGGCGCAATCGCGCGATGGCCTTGTGATTGAAGGAAGAAATCAGGATCCACGGCAGGCTTTTTGCGGGAGGCAGGCGCGGGTATCCGGCGAGCTGATCGAGCAGCAGCTCGAGATCATCGACTGCCTTGATCTCGATGTTCAACGGCAGTTTGCCCCAGGTCAGGTCCAGCACCTGCTGCAGCGTTGGTACCGGTTCGCCGTTGAGCAATCGAATAGCGGACGGATCGGCATGCTCCTCGAACAACCCGGCTGTCCCGGTCAGGCGTTCGAGATCGTGATCGTGTATTACCCAAAGGCCGGAAGAGTGTTGACGGATATCGATTTCGATCATGTCGATACCCAGCGTCAGCGCGTATTCGATGCCCTCGAGGCTGTTTTCAAACAACTCACCGGCTGCGCCACGGTGGCCAATAATGTAAAAATTTGCACTAAAGTCGGCCATAGTCCTGTCCTGTCGGTTGTTGCTGCAGCGAAATCAAGAGTATCAACTATACTCGCCCTGTTGTATTGGTAGAAACGGCATAGCGTGTGAGAATAGAACCCGATCCCGATAGCCAGTTAACGCTCGACGATAATGTAATCGATCGGCTCAAACAAGACATGGGTGAAGATGCGGTCATGGTAATCGAATCCTATGTCGAATCGATCGATGAATTCCTCTGCGATATCGAAAACCGGACCGTCCGGACTTCCAGCGACGATCTGCATCGCTGGGCGCATACGATCAAATCCTCCGCCGCCAGTATCGGCGCAATGCGGCTCGCGCATCTTGCCGCGCAAATGGAAAATTCCTACCGCGACCGCGTGCAAATCGACCTCGGTGTGCAGCTGCAGAGCATGCAGCAGGAATACCAGCGGGTTAACGACAGTCTCGAAAAAATTACCCGCGGCTAATCGCCGCTATCCCTGGAAACCCTGACCGCCAGCGTTTAGTCTAAGCGGCTATGATTTACGTCGCCGGCATCATCGTCATCCTAGTCCTGATTTATGGCCCACAGCTCTGGGTGCAGTGGGTTTTGAATCATTACAACCGCCAGGACGAAGACAATTTTCCCGGTACCGGCGGCGAGCTTGCCCGGCACCTGCTCGATCGCTACGAACTGCAGGAAATCAGCGTTGAAATCACCGAGCTGGGTGATCACTACGATCCAATGGCCCGTGCGGTGCGCCTGACGCGCGATAAATTCGAAGGCAAAACCCTGACCGCGATCACCGTGGCCGCGCACGAATGCGGCCATGCCTTGCAGCATGCCGCCGGCGAACCGATGTTCATACTGCGCACGCGGCTCGCCAGGGTTTCGCTGATTGCACAACGCGTCGGCTCCTTCCTGCTGTTTGCGGCACCGTTCAGCGTTTTGATCACGCGCCTGCCATCTGCTGCGGTATTCAATATTACCGGCGCCTTCCTGATCATGGGGTCCGCCGTGGTCATACACCTGTTGACCTTGCCGGTGGAAATCGATGCCAGTTATAAAAAAGCCCTGCCATTATTGGCCAGCGGTTACCTGTCACGGCAGCAAATGCCGGCCGCGCGGCGTATTCTGCGCGCCGCGGCCTGGACCTACGTCGCCGCCTCGCTCGCGTCCCTGTTGAATTTCTGGCGCTGGCTCGCGGTACTCCGTCGGTAGTAAGGCCCGGCCGACAGGTCTTTACCGAATAACCGGTTAACGCGATGAAAATTCAATGCTTGCGGGGTTGTTATTTCGATTATTTATTGTATACAATATGTATACTTTAAAAATGCAATCAAATCGATGGATAAACAGTCGATCTACAATGATCTGAAAAAACGGATTCTGACGCTCGAACTCGAACCCGGTGAAGCACTCGACGAGGCGTCCTTGAGCGAGCATTACCGGATTTCACGCACGCCGCTGCGAGAAATATTGCGTGGCCTCGCCGGTGAGGGCTGTGTCGAAATCATCAACAATCGTGGTGCTTATGTGTCGTCGATGAGCCACAAGGTTTTGCGCGACTTTTTCGTCACCGCGCCGATGATTTATTCGGCCATCGGCCGGCTCGCCGC
>CP070646.1:1412192-1443411 GCA_020354435.1 Gammaproteobacteria bacterium | reverse complement strand
CGAGCCTGATATCGTCCCCCGGCATTGCCACCGGCACGACGAAAGGTTCATGCTTCAGCGGGTAAAACAATTGACCACCGTCAGGGTGATAATTCAGGTGCCATAAAAGCACGCGCTCGGGATCTTGCTTGTTGTCCCGTTCGTTCGCATTTTCGGGGTTGGTCGACCAGCCGAGAATGTAATCGCCGCCTACCGCATCGTTTTGTGCGCGCAGAACCTGGCCGTGCCATTGGCTGTGAAATATCCCCTCGACCGTGCCACCCTCGTCGCCGGTACCGGCATCGACCGGGCGCCAGCCCTGCGCCGGCCACTGTACGATCTCGATTTCGAAATCATCCGCATCGTCGACCAGGCAGCCGAAGCCCTGCACCGTGTCGTCGTCCGCCACCACCAGCGGCACGTCGTGCCAGGGCAAAGATCCGGGAACGTCAGGCGACAGGTAATCGATCGGTTCAGCTGGCTGATTCATATCCCGGGCTCGCAGGTTCAGGCTTATCTTCAGAAGGTTTCGACCCAGGGCCTGAGGTCGATTTCGTGCGTCCACGCGCTGCGATGCTGGTTCAGCACCGCCATGTAGGTTTGCGCGATCGCATCGGGTTCGAGCTGGCTGTCATCGACATTGGTCTGCGGCGCCTCGTCGTCGAGATCGCGGCCGGGCGAGGCGATACCGCCATCGATGATGAAATGCGCCACGTGAATATTTTCCGGCCCGAGTTCGCGCGCCAGGCTCTGCGCCAGACCGCGCAGCGCGAACTTGCCCATCGCAAACGGCGCAAAGTTCGGAAAGCCCTTGACGCTGGCGGTGGCGCCGGTGAAGAAAATGGCGCCGCGGCCCAGTTTCTTCATGCCGATCGCCGCCTGCTGCGCAACCAGGAAGGCGCCGAACGCGGTTTGCATGTAGGAGTCGAGCACGAGGTCGGGATCCAGGCTGGTGATGGAACCGGCGGTATAGGCGCTGGGATTGTAAAGCACGACTTCGGCGGTGCCGACTTCCCGCTGCATGGTTTCGAAAAGGTTGGCCACCGATTCGGCCGAGGTTGCATCGCAGCTGATGGGGTGCGCCCCGGTCTCGCCGCACAGGGATTCGAGCTTGTCGATATTGCGTGCCGCCAGCACCACGCGGTAATTCTCCAGCGCGAGCGCGCGTGCGAAAGAAGCGCTGTTGCCGCTACCGACGCCGACGATTAACGCGATTCTGGACATCATCCCCTCCACCGTATGGTGATACCTGGGCGCTATTAAAACGCCGGTGAGACGATTTGTATAGCTCTATTTTCGAGGCCTTTCAGGCGGTTTCAGGGTGCAGTTCCCGGTAGTTTTTCCAGATCAGAACCACGGCTTCGGTCAGGCTTTGATCGTCGGCGTCGATGCGGCGGTCCATCTCGGCCGGGCTAACCCACTGTCCATCGTCGATCTCGTGCGGATGCAGTACCATCGGCCCATCGCAGTGATAACGGTAAACGAGGCAGTGCTCGTTGCCGGTCAGGCTCGTAGCCGGCAGCTTGAACAACCGTTCAAAGGGCTGGTCGGCCACGATACCGAGCTCTTCCTCGATTTCGCGCCTCGCGCAGCTCAAATAATCCTCGCCACTGTCGACGTGTCCCGCCGCCGACGAATCCCATTTGCCGGGCTGCTCATCCTTGCTCATCGAGCGCTTTTGCAAAAAAAGTTCACCCCGGCTGTTGAACACGAGGATATGTACCGCGCGATGCATCAAACCACGGGCGTGGATTTCACCGCGGGTCTTGACCGCGATGACGTTGTCGTCGGCATCGACGACATCGAGTAATTCATGACTGACAGACACGAGCCTTTCCAGATCTGGCAAATTATCGCCAAGTCTAACCGTATTGATCGGAAAATCGAATTGCGTTTGTTGTCGCGCTGAGGAATCATTGCGGATAGCCATGGACAGAGATGAAATGCCCACGACTGATCACAGGTTTCAGGAATCGACACATTCGCAGTTGTCAAGTCGACCTCGACCAGTTTTACTCGCGCCTCAGAATCCTCTATCGTGAGCGCAACAATCCACGCTGCTGGATGACTTTCAGAAAAGACTGAGCAGGAGTTCTCCATCGAGCCGGAACTGTTTTTTTCGTTTCTCGTGTTCGGCATCATCGCGGCGGTTACGCCCGGGCCGAACAATGTCATGCTGACTACCACCGGACTGAACTTCGGTGTGCGCCGCGGGTTGCCGCATCTTGCCGGTATCTGTATCGGTTTTCCGGTCATGCTGGCGCTGATCGGCCTCGGCTTCGGCTCGCTGTTTCATCTCTACCCGATCCTGCACGAAATCATCAAGATCATCGGCATCACATACCTGCTTTACCTGGCATGGAAAATCGCAAACACCGTAACCGGCCCCGAGGCAGTCAACCAGTCGAAACCGATCAGCTTCTGGCAGGCGGCCGCGTTTCAGTGGGTTAACGTCAAGGCCTGGATCATGGGCAGCAGCGCCCTCGCCGCCTACACCTCGCTCGGCGATAACTTTTTCCTTCAGGTCGCGATTATTTGCATCAGCTTTGTCTTCATCACCGTTCCCTTCGCCGGCGTCTGGCTGGTATTCGGTGCCGGCCTGCAGCGCTTCTTGCACGATCCCAGGCACCTGCGCCTGTTCAACATCGCCATGGCGCTGCTGCTGGTGGCGTCGATCCTGCCGGTGGTCTGGGAAATGGTGGCATAGCCGCCATCCCGAAGTACGCAGCACATCCGGGATCTGCAGACGACTACAGGCTGACGAACGAATGGGTTATTGAATCCACCCCGAATGACGCCTACTTGAAAATAATGGGTCATTCCCGCGTAAGCGGGAATCTTTTAACAACAGGATGGTAATACTTGAAAGATGCCCGCTTACGCGGGCATGACGGCTTAAGTAAGCGCCATTGGGGTCCGCCCCCTAACAGAATGCATGCTTACTGATCTTTCAGCGACTCCTGTTCCAGCGACAGGTATATGCCATAGGCATTACGCCTGTTGGCCTCGAGAAATGCCGGGTACTCGATGAAATCGCCCCAGTCGGTTGCCTCGTAGGCTTCATCGAATGGTACCCAGTCCTCGACCGCCTGGCGCATCGATTCACGCACGAAAGACAGGTAGCTTTTGGTCAGCGATACGATTTCGCCCGGATTTCCGGCCGCCGGGCCGTGACCGGGGACAATCGCGGATACCTCGGCCTGTTCCATTTGCTCGAGAACGTCGAGCCACTCGGCTGAACTCGAAGTTCCGAGAAAAGGAATCCGTTCCGCAAAAATGATATCGCCCGAAAACAGCACGCCGTCGTTTTCGACGAATAAAACCAGATCGCCCTCGGAATGAGCGCTGCCGACATCGACCACGCGAATATCGACACCGCCCAGGGTAAAACGCTCTTCGTTCTGCAGGTAGCGGTCGGGTTCGATGATTCGAGTGGATTCGTTGACCCACGGGCTCAGGCTGACACGACGTTCCTGCAGGCGCAGCTGCGCGACGTCACCTTCGAGGTAGGTTTTGGCGCCGTCGGAGGCGATGATTTCCGCCCCGGTGCCGCTGAAAGCCTGGTTACCATACATGTGATCGGCATGGTAATGACTGATGTAGATGCGCCGGATCGGCGCATCGCTGATCGAGCGAATCGCGGCCAGCAGCCTGGCGCCCAGCGCCGGCGTGCCCAGCGTGTCGAATACGACAATGCCTTCGGTCGTCACGACGAAGGCCGAATTGGAGACGAAGCCATAATTATCGGTCGCAACACCGGTAGCACCAGACACATAGTAGGCATGGCTGGAAACCTGAACCGGCTTCATTTCCACCGGCGGCAACCGATCCTCGCTGGCTGCAGCGATATCGATAAGCAATAACAGGGCCAGGGGCCACAACCGCGACATCCGGAGTCCTTTCACTGTGATTGCGCGATAAAATTTTCGACGATTTCGACCTCGACCGCGCCGGCCTGCTTTGCCTTCAGCTCACCGTCGGGCCCGAAAATCAGGAAACTCGGTGTACCGACCCAGCGACTGCCGGTGGCGATCTGGTAGTAGGCCATGACGGCTTCGGGTTCGCCGATCAGATTGTCGAAGCCGAGTCCGTGGCGGGCGACAAATTCGAGCGCCTGCGGCTTTCTTTCGTCACCGTCGAGGGTAATCCCGAGCACGAGTGCATCATTCTCGGCATGACGCTGATGAAAGCGGTGATAATCATCGACCTCTCTTTCACAAACCTGACAGTCGTGCGCCCAGATCATCACGATCAGCCATTTGTCGGACTGGCTGTAATCATCGACGCTACTGAATTCACCCGATTGCAGGTTTTGCAACATCGGCGAACCAGCCTCGACCGCGGCCGTGGCCGAAAACAGGATCAGCGCGGCCGGAAAGCTTGCGCGCGCAAACCTTTTTAGTAACCGGTTAACAATCATATCGAACCTCGAGTGCCGGATTTGATCGGCCAAAAAAAAGACCGGCAAGACGTTTTGCGTCTTGCCGGCACTTAGATAGCTACAATTGGCTGAGGTTCAATCAGGGCTTGATATAGGAATAACCCATGGCCTGCAGCTTGGCCACCTCGGCCACGCCGCTGGGCACGATATCGTCCTTGCTGACATCGTAAAGGTCTGAGTCGACATCGACCTTGCGTCCCCTGACCGTGTTGGCGCATACGTGAAAGGAAACCCCCTGCCCCTTCAGATCGGTTACCTTGGCCGTCATCTTGTCGTCCGCGTTGGCGTGCTTGAACTTCTGCAGCTTTTCTAACGAGTCGGGTTCGAGCAACAGGGCCAGTCCATTACCGTGCAACACGACCTTGAGCTCGAGATTTTCCGCGCCGACCGCGTTGATGTGGTTCTGGATATTACGCAGAGCCCCGGCCTGTTTCTTGGGGTTATCGTAATTGATGTGGTAAACCACTTTCTGCTTACCGTAACCCTCGGCCAGCGCCTGGCCACCGAGCAGAAAGCCCGAGATGATTACCGCGCTTAGCAAAAGTTTCGAGATTGATTTCATAGTTCTCCTCCAGAGGTATTCTCACCGCCGGACTATATGCCAATCGCGTGTGCAATATAATTAGGGAATTCCCTAATCCCGACCGAGCCGATCCTTTAGAGTCAGGCAGATTCGAACCAGTTCGGACAATGAACTGGCGCCGGTTTTTTCCATCACCCGGGCGCGATGAACTTCAACCGTTTTCTCCGAAATACCGAGTTCGGCGGCTACCGCCTTGTTAGTAAACCCTTCGACCACGAGGTACATGACTTCACGCTCACGCTCGGTCAGGTTTTCGATTGCATTCGCCGCCAGGGTCTTCTCCTGCTCGTTGCGATCGATTTCGCGTCCGAGTGCGAGCGCGGCCTTGACACAGGCCAGCAACTCATCGTCGGAATAGGGCTTTTGCAGGAAATCGAAAGCGCCCTGCTTCATCGCCCTGATCGCTATCGGCACGTCGGCGTGTCCGGTCAACACGATCACAGGCATGCGGTTATTTCTCGCGTTCAATTCTTCCTGCAGCTGCAACCCGCTCTTGCCCGGCATGCGAATATCGACCATGATACAACCGACCCAGTCGCCCGACCAGCGCGCCAGAAAGCCCTCTGCCGAGTCAAATGCCTCGGTCTCGATGCCCTCGGTATCGAGCAGCCAGCACAGCGATTCCCGTGCCGAAAAATCGTCATCGACGACGTAGACTTTTTGTAACAAATGGTCGCTATCGGGCTGGCTGCTCATTTTATCGGCAAGGTGAAGCGAATCGTCGGCAGCTGTTCCTGGTTCAGCAAATACTCGATTGTGCCACCATGGGATTCGACGATCGAGCGACTGATCGACAAGCCCATCCCCATGCCTTCAGACTTGGTCGTGAAAAACGGATCGAACAGCCGCTCGGCTACGTCCTCAGTAAGCCCGGGCCCGGTATCGCTGATGGCGACGGCAATATAGCGTGAATCGAGTTTACCCACGTCGACGATAATCTTCTTCCCCGCCGAGCCGCTGTCGGCGCCCTGCAGCGCATCGATGGCATTCAATAGCAGGTTGACGACCACCTGCTCGATCTGGATTCGGTCTGCATGAATCCAGTGCGCATCAGGCGCGAAGCTGAGTTCGACCGCGATCTGTTGCTGTTTCAATTTCGAACGCAACAGCTCGAGCGCCGGTTCGATGCAGTCACGAATGGGAATATCTCCCTGCCTCATGTCTTCGCGCTTGATGAATTCGCGCAGGCTCTTGATGATATCGGCGGCGCGGCGCGCATCGTTACCGGCCTTGACGATGGCATCGCGCAACGCCTCGCGGTCGCCATTGTTCTTTTGCAGCAGGCGCAGGCAGCCGGAGGTGTAATTCAGGATCGCGGTCAGCGGCTGGTTTAACTCATGCGCGATGCCGGCGGCCATCTCGCCCATGCTGTTGACCCGGGCAATATGCGCGAGCTGGGTCTGGTGCTCCTGCTCGCGCCGGTTAAGCTCGGCCCTGACGATCAGAAACAGCAGCGCCATTAACGCAAAAACCAGTGCCAGGCTGAAAACGATCCAGCCCCTGTATTCGCGCCAGATGGCGGCCAGGTCAGGTTTCCTCAGGTAAGCGTAGGGACCGACCTCGAGTTCGCGAAAAAGATCGTGCACCGGTCCGTAGTCGAGCGGAATCGTCCAGCCGGCGGCAAACGCCTGCCGCGCCGGCTCGCTTTCGGGTTCCATTTCGAGCAGCGCGACGGCAACTCTCTGCGCCAGTTTTTCCGGAGTCTTGCGCGCCTTGGCGAAGGGCCATTCAGGATACAGGCGCGTGCTGTGAAGAAACGGAAACGTTTCGCTGTCGCGCGCACCCAGCACCTTGACCTGGGAGATGTCGATCATGCCGTCGGCGGCCATGCGCTCGAGCGTGCCGCTGCGCACGGTGCCGACGTCGATCCTGCCCTCGATAACCGAGTGCACGATATCGTCCTGCGGAAAACCGATGAAGCGCAGGCGGCTCAGGTCGGTAAACGGATCGACACCCGCATCCATCAGTTCCCGCCAGGCCATCTGAAAGCCGCCGAAGGCGTTCCTGCTGACCGCCATCATCGAGTATCCGGCGATATCCTCCAGCCGTTTCAGGTCGTTTTGCTCGGCGCGAGTGAATATGACCGCGCCGAACTGGGTGAATTCCTGACCCAGATGGCGTACCTTCAGCGTCGCCAGGCGCGAAATGCCGTAGGCATGCTCGAGTACGACGTAGTTACCGGTGTTGGTCAGGATAAAGTCCAGCCGATCGTTTGCAATCTCGCTTGACATGCCGTCCAGCGTGAGTGGAACGATCTCGAAACGATAACCGCTAATCCGCTCACCGAGATATCGCGCGGTCGGCGACCAGCGCTCGATGGCGTCTTCTTCACCGCGAAATGCAAGCACCCCGATCGTCATCTCGAGCGGGTCCTCGCCGGCATTAGCGAAAGCGCCGGCGAGCAGGCAAATGATGGTTAAACCTGCACGCAAACGTCGCACCAGGCCGGAATCTCCTGCTGCCTGCCTGCGCCCGGAGGAAGCGCTGTCGACCCTGCGCGGCCGCAGCGCGACCCTAGTCGGATTCGGGATAAGCTTCCTCGTCGGCATACGGGAACCACCAGAAATCCTGCGTACCGCATTCCGGGTCTATCCAGACCAGCTTGGTCTTGCGGAAGGTTTCGAGCCCCTCCGGACCGAGTTGCCGGCCCATGCCGCTCATCTTGGTGCCGCCGAACGGGCCGGCGTCATTGTCCAGCAGCGGCGCGTTAACCCAGACCATGCCGCCGTCGAGTTCCTCGGCGGCGCGGAAGCTTTCGCCCATGTCCATCGTGTACAGGCAGGCGCCGAGCCCGTATTGCGAATTATTTGCATATTCCAGCGCCTGATCGAAACTGTCGACCTTGCACACCGGTGCAACCGGACCGAAGCTTTCACTATTCAAGATTTCCATATCCGGGTTGCAGCCGGTCAGGATCGTAGGCTCGACGAACCAGCCCTTGTCGAAGCCCTCGGGACGTCCGCCGCCGAGCGCTACCTCGGCACCCTGCTCCTGTGCCCGGGCGAGTACAGCTTCATAGCGCGTGCGCTCCTTTTCGGCAACCATCGGACCCAGTTCGACACGCTCGAGCCCGTTGCCGATGCGGAGCTTTTTGGCCTCTTCGGCCAGCTTTGCGATGAATTCGTCGTGGATGTCCCGGTGTACGAAGAAACGCTCGGCGGACACACAGATCTGGCCGCAGTTCATGTAGGCGGCAAACACAGCGCCGCGCGCGACCACGTCGAGCGGCGCCGACGGCATGACGATGAACGGATCGTTGCCCGAGGTCTCGATCAGAGTTGGCTTCATCATTTCTCCGCACCTGGCGGCGATGGCCTTGCCGGTCGGCACGCTACCGGTAAACGCGACCATATTCGTGCGCGGATGCTCGACCAGCTGGCGGCCGGCATCGCCGGCGCCGGTCACGACCTGGAACAGCCCGGGCGGTAAGTGTTTGTTGAACGCCTCGGCGAATAGCAGTGTCGTGATCGTGGTGTATTCCGAAGGCTTGGCAATGACCGCGTTGCCGCAGGCCAGCGCGGCGGCACCCTCCCAGGCCAGCAGCGTCATCGGGTAGTTGAATGGCTGAATCGAGACGACCACGCCGAGCGGCAGTTTAAGCGTGTAGTTCAAATGCCCCTCGACCGCGTTGCCCATGACTCGGCCGATATCGGTGCGCCCGGTTTCGGCGTAGTAACGAATCGCCGATACCGACCAGTCGACCTCGTCGGCCGACTCCTTGTAGGGTTTGCCCATCTCGCGCGTCAGCGTCTCGGCCAGTTGCGCCTTCATCGTCAGCAGGTCGTTGGCGATTTCGTGCATGATTTCGGAGCGTTCCAGGGCGCTCATGCGCCACCATTTTTTCTGCGCGGCGTGACCCGCGTCGACCGCGGCATCGACCTCGGCCGCGGTCGTCTCGGCAATCTGGCCGATCACGTTTTCGGTCGCAGGATCGATGATATCCCGCCCTTCGCTGGCCTCGCTGCGACGAAACTCGCCATCGAGCAAGATGGTATGACTCTTATGATCAAATTCGGTTAAAACGCCCACTTCTGCCTCCGGGGTAAATCTGCAAGAGGCATACGATACCCTTATCGATTCAGACTTGGCAAATTAACCGACAAAAGGGGGGTATCTGATAGAACGCAAAAAAGCGGAGAAAGGAGCACATCCCCTTTCTCCGCCCTGGTTTGCTTGCTTCGATTTACAGGTTGGCGAACTGGCGCAGCAAGACATTGAACAGGTTGCCACGGGAGTCCTGTTTGACGGCGCTGCGACGCATGTCGTCGAGTTCATGCGCGTCGTGTTTCGACGGACTGTACAGCGGATCGCTGATCAGGCTTTCGACGCCCTGGGCAAACATGAGGGCGGGGTTGTTGCTATTCAGGTTGTTTTTGACTTTTCTCATTTCGGGTGCCTCGTGGCTGGTTTGGTTTCGACGGTGCCCATTGTCGTGAGCACCCGTTAAATCCCTTGCCGAATCGCGTTAAATCACCCAAAATAAACATTAAAAAATCATTAAATTTTATAACTATCTGATTTTTATAAGCTTTTACTAATCAGCCCGTTTCGAAATCCGCTTCCGGAGAAGCCAGATGTCGAAGTTGGAGTTAATACTGCTGGGTCGATTCGAATGTTTGCTGCCTTCGGGCACGCGAATTTCACTGCCCATGCGCAAGGCCGAAGTGCTGCTGGCCTACCTCGCCCTGACTCCCGGATTGCGCCATCCGCGCGAACGTCTGATCAACCTGCTATGGAGCGATCGCGGCGAGGAACAGGCGCGCAATTCGCTGCGCCAGTGCTTGAGCACAATCCGAAAATCACTCGGCGAGGTGGCCGACCTGGTGCTACAGGTCGACCGCAACACGGTGAGTTTACTTCCCGAATTGATCGACATCGACGTGCACGCATTCGAGCAACTCGCCGAAAGCGGGGACTACGAATCGCTGGTTACCGCTGCCGATCTCTACCAGGGCGAATTTCTCGAGGGTATTTCGATCCGCGACCCGGCCAGCCAGGAATGGCTCGACAACGAACGCAGTCGATTCCGGCGCCAGTTCATCGAAATCCTCTCCAACCTGGCCGAGACCCAGTTGGTCAGCCACGATTTCAGCCATGCGATCCAGTCCGCCGAGCGCCTGGTCAAGCAGGATCCGCTCGGCGAATCGGGCTGGCGCCTGCTGATGCGCGCCTACGCCGATAGCGGCGATCGCAGCCACGCGCTGCAGGCGTTCAAGCGCTGCCAACAAGTATTGCGTGACGAACTCGAGGTTGAACCCGAGGAGGCCACCTTCGACTTGCGCGATGCCATTGCTGGCAACCCGACCAAACCGCAAGCACCGCCAGCCACGGTCGAGCAACCTCGTCTACGGTCTACCGATTCCGGCCAGCACAGCATTGCGGTATTGCCGTTCGACAACCTGTCCGGCGACCCGGAGCAGGAGTATTTCAGCGATGGCATCACCGACAGCATTATTTTGAATCTGTCGCTGTTCCCCGGTCTCAACGTCAAATCGCGCAACTCGAGCTTCGCCTTCAAGCAACAGATCAAGAGCCTCGGTGAAATATCGAAGGAACTCGGCGTTCACTACATTGTCGAGGGCAACATCCGCAAATCGGACGACCATGTTCGTGTCACGGTCCAATTAATCGAAGCGGAAGGTGGCAACCAGATCTGGGGCAAGCGATATGACGCTGATCTGACCGACCTGTTTACGCTGGAAGAAGAACTGAGCCGCGCAATTGCTGCAACGGTCACCGGTCAGATCGAATCAGAGTTACAACGCATCGCCATCGCCAAGGGCGCGGCGGGACAGGAATCTTACGATCTGCTGCTGAGCGGCATCTACCACAGTTATCGCTTTAACCGTAAGGATACGGTGATCGCGATCGAAAAACTAAACCAGTGCCTGGCAATAGACCCGGACAACGTGCGCGCACACAAGCAGCTTTACACCTGCCATCTGATGAACTACCTCGAGCGTTGGACCGAGGATTATCAGGCATCTTTCGAACTCGCAGCCGAACACATCCAGAGAGCTTTGGCGCTTGCACCCGAATCCCCTATGGTCCTGGTGTTTTACGCCCAGTACCTGGTGTTCCGGGGGCAATTCGACCTGGCCGCGTCATATCTCGACAAGGCGCTCGGCATCAATCCAAACGACCCGCACACGTTGGCCACCGAGGCATTGAGCCTGGAGATGCAGGGTCAAGCCGAGCCCGCGCTGCAGGCCGCCGAGCGCGCGTGCTCGCTCGACCCTTACCATCCCTGGGCCGAATGGGAGGTGGCGGTATCGCAATTTATTTCGGGCCGATACGAATCCGTTCTGGAGACTATCGCCAAATCGCGCACGTCTCCGGGTTTCATCCAGATTTTCGGAATCGCATCAACGGTCAAGCTCGGCAGAATCGATACCGCGCGACAGGCGTTACAGGTTTTCCTGCAGGAATGCAGCGAGAACATGTTGGCGATGCCGGCAACCCGCGAGGAATGGCTGCGATATACCCGCGAAAACTACCCGTTCAAAGATCCACAAATAAACCAGGACTTGATCGACTGCCTGCTACGGGCGGGACTCGAGGATGGCATATTGCCGCAACACGCCACGCCCGTATCTTCCGAACACAGCATCGCGGTGCTGCCATTCGACAACCTTTCCGGCGACCCCGAACAGGAATATTTTAGCGACGGCATTGCCGACAGCATTATTCTGAATCTGTCCGCATTCCCGGGTCTCATCGTCAAGTCGCGCAACTCGAGCTTCGCCTTCAAGCAGCAAATCAAGAGCCTCGGTGAGATTTCGCGAGAACTCGGCGTCGACTACGTCGTCGAGGGCAGCATCAGAAAATCCGGCGAGCGGATTCGCATTATGGTGCAATTGATCGAGGCCGCCAGCGGCAACCAGGTCTGGGGCAAGCGTTACGATGCCGAAATCGAGGACCTGTTCGATCTCGAGGAAGAACTGAGCCGGACCATCGCCGCCACCGTAACCGGCCAGATCGAATCCGACCTGCAACGCATCGCGCTGGCCAAGGGCGCCGCCGACCAACAGGCCTATGACCTGCTGCTAAGCGGCATCTATCAGTTCCAGCGCTTCAATCGCCAGGACATGGCGATCGCGATCCACAAGTTGAACCAGTGCCTGGAAAAGGACCCGGACAACGTGCGCGCGCATGTCCTGCTCTACGAAGCCCATGCGATGGATTACCTCGGGCGCTGGACCACGGATCGCAAGGCTTCCTTCAGGCTGGCGGAACGGCATATCCGGCGCGCGCTGGAGCTGGACGCGGGCTTCGGACCGACGCAGGTTTTTTACGGTGAGTTCCTGACTTTCTCCGGGGAACTCGACAAAGCGGCGGTACATCTCGACAGGGCGCTCGAAATCAATCCCAACGATACCGACGCGCTGACCGTAAAAGCCATGAACCTGCAGGCGCAGTGCCGATTCGACGAGGTCCTCGAGATGGCCGAACGCGCACTCGCACTCGATCCCTATCACCCCTGGGCCGAATGGGAGGTTGCGGGTGGGCAATATTTTTGCGGCCGCTACGACGAGACGCTCGAAACCATCGCCAGGTTTCGCACCACGCCGGAATTCCTACTGATTTTTGGCATCGCCGCCAATATCAAGCTGGGGCGGGTCGACGCGGCGAGGCAGGCACTACAGGAATTTCTGCAGGCATGCCGCGAAAGCATGCTGTCGATGCCGCAAACCATCGACGAATGGTACGAGTACACGCGCGAGAATTATCCCTACGTCGATCCGCAGGTAAACCAGGACCTGGTCGATTGCCTCGTCGAGGCGGGTCTCGGAGAAGCGGATGCAGCGTCGACCCGGAGCACCGCATCCGAGATTCACAGTATCGCCGTGCTGCCATTCGATAATCTGTCCGGCGATCCGGCGCAGGAATATTTCAGCGACGGTATCACCGAAAGCATTATCCTGAACCTGTCCCTGTTCCCCGGTCTCAGCGTCAAATCACGCAATTCGAGCTTCGCCTTCAAGCAGCAAATCAAGAGCCTCGGCGAAATCTCGCAGGAACTCGAAGTGGATTACATCGTCGAGGGCAGTATTCGCAAGACGGATGAACACATCCGGGTTACGGTGCAACTGGTCGAGGCGGCCAGCGGCAACCAGATCTGGGGCAAGCGCTACGGTGCCGAGCTGGCAGATTTATTCGATCTCGAGGAAGAGCTCAGTCGAACCATCGCCGCCACGGTTACCGGGCAAATCGAATCGGATTTGCAACGAATCGCGCTGGCCAAGGGTGCTGCAGATCAGCAGGCTTACGATATTTTTCTGGCCGGTCTTTACCACGCCCGGAAGTTTACCGCAGCAGGCATGAAGACCGCGATCGAGAAGTTCGATCAGTGCCTGGAACTGGATCCAGATAACGTTTACGCACATGCTCACCTTTACTGGTGCCACTGTATGAACTGGTTGGAGCGCTGGGTCGAAGATTTCGAGTCCTCGTTTAATCTCGCCGAAAAACATGCCCGGCGGGCAATCGCTCTCGGGCCCGAAATCGGTATCGCCCAGGTGGCTTACGGCGAGTACCTGATTTTCTGCAAGGAGTTCGATAAAGCCCTGGTCCATGTTGAACAGGCGCTGGCCATTAATCCAAACGATAGCGATGCGCTGGCGACCAAGGCGTATATCAGGATCGCCCAGGGTAAATACGGCGAGGCCCTGCAAATCGCGTCCCTGGGCTGCCGTCTCGACCCTTACCATCCCTGGTGTGACTGGGAACTGGCGGAGGCTCAATTCTATTGCGGCCTTTACCAAGAAAGCCTGCAGACGATTGCAATTTCGAAAAATGCGCCGGGTTTCATCCGTATTTATAACGTCGCCAGTAACATCGAGCTAGGCAGAATGGATGCGGCTCGCGCGGCGCTGCAGGAGTATCTTTCCGCGGCAGGTGAGGAAATGAAAGCCTTTCCTCGTACCCGCGAGGATTGGCTCGAACATATCTCTCAAAATGCGCCCTATGAAGAATTACCTGGCGAGGATTTGCAGATCAACGAACGCCTGATCGGATACCTGGCACAGGCCGGGCTCGAGGAAGAACTGGCCGATATCGCCAACAAAAAAGACACATCCTCATCCATCGTCGTACTGCCGTTCGATAATCTGTCCGACGACCCGGACCAGGAATATTTCAGCCACGGTATCACCGACAGCATTATCCTGAATCTCTCGCTGTTTCCGGGCCTGAACGTCAAATCACGCAATGCCAGCTTCGCTTTCAAGCAACAGATCAAGGACCTCGGTGAAATTTCCCGCGAGCTGGGAGTAGACTATCTGGTCGAGGGCAGCATCCGCAAATCAGACCAGCGAATTCGAATCAATACGCAGTTAATCGAGGCGCATAGCGGCAACCAGATCTGGGGCAGACGCTACGACACGGACATCGACGACCTGTTCGACCTCGAAGCCGAACTGAGCCGCAATATAGCCGCCACCGTAACCGGCCAGATCGAATCCGACCTGCAACGCATCGCTATGGCCAAGGCAGCAGCTCATCAGCAATCTTACGATTTGCTGCTGCAGGGAATTTATCACTGCAAGAAAAACACCGCCTCGGACATGGCGATTGCGATCGAAAAGCTGCACCAGTGTCTCGAACTGGATTCCAGTAACGCGCTTGCGCATGCCACCTTATATTCCTGTCACGAAATGAACTGGATCGATCGGTGGGTACCGGATTTCGAAACTTCCCGCAAACTGTGCAAGGAACATGCGAGCAAGGCTCTTGCGCTGAACCCCGAACTGGGCCAGGTCCAGGTCGCATATGCCGGGTACCTGATTTTCAATCGCCAGTACGACGAGGCTGAAACCCACCTTAACCGTGCACTCGAAATTAATCCTAACGATTCCGAGGCCATCGCCGTCGCGGCGATCAACCTGAGCTGCCAGGGTAAGTTCGAAGCCGCCCTGGAACAGGCGAGGCTCGCGCTCCGGCTGGACCCTTATCACACCTGGGTTCGATGGATCCTGACCGAGGCACAATTTTTTTGCGGCCTCAACGAAGAAGTGCTGAACACGATCGCCGACACCGGGAATCCGCCGGGCTTCATCCAGATCTACAAGATCGCGGCCAATATCAGGCTCGGCCGCAGGGGAACAGCACGCGATACACTGAAAAGCTTCCTGCAGCATTGCCGGGAAAGCATGTCATCCATGCCGCGAACCATCGACGAGTGGCTGGCTTACTCGCAGGACAACGCGCCTTTCGCCGATCCCGCGAACAACCAGGAAATAATCGATTACCTGCTGCAGGCGGGCCTCGAAGAGGAAATGGCGGCCGCGCAAGCCAGCGCAGGTCCCGAGTTTCTTCCATCGATCCTGGTGCTGCCGTTCAGCAACCTGTCGGGCGATCCGGAGCAGGAGTATTTCAGCGACGGCATCAGCGAGAGCATCATCGTCAACCTGAGCTCTTTCAGCGGTCTCAAAGTCAAGTCGCGGCACGCCAGTTTTGCTTTCAAGCAAAGCGATAAAAGCCTCGAAGAGATTGCTCGGGAGACCGGCGTCAAGTACATTGTCGAGGGCAGCATTCGCAAGTTCGGCGACAAGGTTCGCATCACTGCCCAGCTCGACGACACCGAAAGCGGCAACCAGGTCTGGGGCAAGCGTTACGATTACAATCTGGCGGAACTGTTCGAACTCGAGGAAGAACTGGTGCAAACCATCGCCGGTACCGTCAGTGGGCGTATCGGGCATGAAACCAGGGCCTCGTCGATGCAAAAGTCGTCCCGGGACCTGCGTAGTTACGACTATCTGATGCGGGCGCTTTATCACCTCGACAAGTTTACACCTGGCGATACGAAAACCGCGCGCGAGCAGCTGGCCAAATGCCTCGCAATCGATCCGCAAAACGCCGAGGCCCTCACCCAGACGGGAGTGGCGCTAAGCCTCGAGCTGTTCGAAAACTGGACCGACGACCGGCGCCGATCCGAACGAGAGGCGCTCGAGCACCTCAGGGAAGCGCTGCGGCTGGAACCGGAAAATGCCTCCACCCACGCCTATTTCGCCGAGCACCAGTTGTTTTACCGGGACTTCGAGCTGGGCCTGTTCCATGCCGACCGGGCCGTCGAGCTGAATCCGACGCTGCCCGACGCCTATAACACCCGCGCTTATCTGCGCGCGGCCAGCGGCCAAATGGAAGCGGCGTTGAAAGACGCCGACACCAGCATGCATATCGATCCGTACCACGCCTACATGGGCTGGAACGCCGGCGAGGTTTATCGCATTGCGGGCCAGTACCAGCGTGCGATCGATGCCTTCCGCTCGGTGCCGCACATGTCACCGAGCGTACAGGCCGAGATCGCCGCCTGTCTGGTCGCCCTCGGCCAGCTGGACGAAGCCCGTGTCGAGATGCGCAAGTACCATGAAAGAGCCAGGGAACAGATGGCGAACTACCCGCAAACCGAGGCAAACTGGCGGCAGTACTGGTACGAGATAACCCCTTGCCAGCACGACGAAGATTTCGAGACCTTTTTCGGCCAGCTGAAGCAGGCTGGGTTGTGCGATCAAATTAAACAGGTGCCAGGCGAAATCCCGTCGATCGCGGTGTTGCCGCTCGAAAACATGAGCGGCGACCCGGAGCAGGAGTATTTCAGCGACGGCATCACCGCCAGCATCATCCTCTCGCTCGGACTTTACAAGGGCTTCGCCGTCAAGTCGCAAAGTTCGAGCTTCGCTTACAAGAACAGTAGCAAGCCGTTGGAGGAAATCGCCGCGGCCCTGGCTACCGATTATCTGGTGGAGGGCAGTATTCGCAAATCCAGCGACAAGGTTCGAATCTCGGTGCAACTGGTCGAAACGAAAAGCGGAAATCAGATCTGGGGCAAGCAGTACGATACCGAAATCGAGGATATCCTGGACCTGGAACAGGAACTGAGCCAGACCATTGCGGCCACGATCAGCGGCCGTCTCGGGCATACGCTGCAACAGTCGGCCGTGCGCAAAACGGCGAAGAACCTGCAGAGTTACGACTATCTGCTTCGGGGTCTGTACTACTTCGGTAAATTCACCGCCACGGACTTCGCCAAAGCTCGGAAGGAAATCGAGAATTGTCTTGAAATCGATCCGGAAAACGCGACCGCGCATACCAACCTGGGCATGATCCACTGGGTCGATATCCTCGAAGGCTGGACCGACGATCAGCAGAATTCGGAGAGATTGACCCGGCATCATCTCGAAACGGCGATCGAAATCGAACCCGACAACGCGCTTGCGCATGCCTACTACGGTGAATATCTGTTTTTCAAAAAGGACTATCAACAGAGCGAATTTCATGTAGACAAAGCAATCGAGCTGAATCCCACGGCCGCAGAAGGCTACGTGGTCAAAGCTGATCTTCTGCACATGACCCGCCGCATCGAGGAAGCCTTGCCCTATGCCGACAAGTGCCTGCAGCTCGACCCGCACAGCGTCGGCGCCGGTTGGGTGGCGGGCGCCATATACCAGGGCGCGGGCCAGTTCGAAAGGGCAATTAAAACCTATCGTTCGATCCCGCACTTCCCGAACAGTATACATGCGTCCATTGCCGTCTGCCTCATGGGCCTGGGGCTAAAGGATGAAGCGACAAGAGAAATGAGGCGCTACCAGGAACTCGCGAAACAGGAAATGCCGCATTATCCACGCAACGAGGACGACTGGCGCCGCTTGTGGCGTACCGCACTTGCTTATCAGTTTGAAGACGACTTCGACAAGGCTTTCGACGAACTGGTCGAGGCCGGATTAGTCGAGGACCTGACCGGCGAAACCGCCGATAAGCCATCGATCGCGGTGCTGCCGTTCGAAAACATGAGCGGCGATCCGGAACAGGAACATTTCGCCGACGGCATCACTGCGGATATCATCGCCACGTTATCCAAATTCAGGCACTTACGTACGGTATCGCGTTACTCGGTGCTGCAATACAAGACCGCAAAAGCATCGATTGCCGAGATCGCCGCGCAGCAACAGGTTCGCTACATCCTCGAAGGCAGCGTCCGCAAGAGCGGCGAGCGAATTCGGGTAAGTGCCGGGTTGATTGATGCAAAAACCGGTGAAGCCTGCTGGAGCGAACGCTACGACCGCGATCTCAGCGATCTGTTCGCGGTGCAGGACGAGATCACCCGGAACATTACGCTGGCTATGAAAGTGCATCTCGACGATGGCGACGCGGCGGTACACCGATCCAAGGGTGCGACCGATATCAAGGCCTGGGAACTGACGCTGGCGGCTGTCGACCTGCAAGACACCTACATTCGGCAAAACATTCTCGATGCGCGCGCCATGGTCAAAAACGCAATCGAGCTCGATCCCGAATATGCATACGCGTGGATTACGCTGGGCTGGACTTACTGGCAGGAAGCCTACGCCGGTTGGGGCGATTCGATCGACAAGCTGATCGAAGAAGCGGAAAAGGCAAATGGCCATGCATTGAGCCTCGATCCCGATTACGGCGAGGTCTGGAGTCTGGCAGGCATGATCCACCAGATGAAGCATGAATTCGACGATGCGATCGCGGCCTCCCTCAAGGCGGTCGAACTCGAGCCCGGCAGCGCGGAAGCGCATGCCCTGACCGCTTACGCTTATCTCGTCAATGGCGACTACGAGGAAGCACGAAAATTCGAGCAAAACATGCGCACTCTATGCCCGATTCGGCCTAACTGGTACTACCTGGTGAGTGGTGGCATCGAAAAGGGCTGTCGTAACCTGGACCTGGCCATCGAAATATTTCAGCAAGGACTGGACATCGAACCCGACTCGCCGCTGTGCCGCTTTTACCTGATCGATGCGCTGATGGAAAAAGGCGACGAGGCGCGCGCTGCACGGCTCGCCGACGAAATCCGGGCGCTCGACAAGTCGGTGACAGGCAAGGGCATCGTTCACGCCAATTCCCGTGACGCGAGTGAGCGTAAGCGCTTTCACGACAACCTGTCTAAATTCAATCTGATCTAGGAGGTATGCACCGGCCCGAGCGGTTCTAGCCGTACTCCGGCGCGCAGGTTTCGATACTTCATGTCGGTCAGCTTGCAATAGTTCGCACCCGGTGACCTGACGACAAGGGTTTCGGCCGCGATCGGGTCGAAGTCCGCGCGAAAATGCACCGTGCTTTTAACCGCGACGATTTTCTGTTCGGCGGGCTCGATGCCGAGATGACGGATTATCGCGAGATCCAGGCATTGCGCGCGCGTGCTGCCGACGACGACGCGCACATCCGCGGCGTCATCGACGACGCGCAACAGCGCCATGTTGCCGAGTTCGGCATGCGAGTTCCGGTTCATCTCGCCGGTGAAGACGAAGCGGCCATCGCCGAGCGCCTCCACTTCGAAGCGTCCGGAGTAGGCTTCGACACCCGGGAAACCCATCTTGGCACCGAGCGCCGCGTCGATTTCGGCGCCGATGCCGGCGGCATGCGCCTGATCTGCAACTTCCGGATCGTAAAGAATCGCCAGCACCGCCTGCCGCGCGCCGCAGCGAACCAGCGCCTCGAGCAAGCCGGTCGTGTCCGAGGTCGCGCCCGCGCCCGGATTATCCTGCGCATCGGCAAGCACGACCGGTTTGTCGCTCGCATTTTGCATCGCGCGCTCGACCGCCGCATCGGCTTCGAGCAATTCGGCATGAAACTCGGCCTCGGCATCGACGATGCGCAAATAAAGATCCTCCGCCGCGGCCTCGGTCGCGGCCGCGTCCTCGCCGTAAGCGACCACCGCGGCGCCGCATTCGGCGATGTCCGACGGTGGAAAGCCGGCCGCAAAATCGACGCTAGCGACACCGGGCCTGCCGCTCAGATCCTGCAGTTCGCGATAAATCGATCGGCAGGGTTCGAAATCGGTGCACTGCGACGGCAGCGGAATCAAAAACGGAATCTTCAGCATCGACTTGTGCAGTTTTTCCTGCGCCCAGATATTCTCCAGCAGGTCGTACGCACGCGCGCCGGTCGCGGCCATGTCGAGGTGTGGATAAGTGCGGTAAATCGCCATCGCATCGCTCAACCCCAGCATCGCGCGGGTTAGATTGGCGTGAAGATCGAGGCTAATCACGATCGGTATATCGTCGCCGACGACGTCGCGCACGCGTTGCAATATCATGCCTTCGCCATCCTCGCCGTGCTCGCACACCATCGCGCCATGCAAATCGAGATAAACGGCATCCAGTCGATCGGCTGCTGACAGAGAATCACAAATAATCCGTGCAACCCGCTCGAAAGCATCCTCGGTGACGTAGCTGCTCGGTTCCGCCGAACACCAGCATAACGGCAGTAATTCATGCCCGTTGGTTTGCGCACTCGCGATGAATCCGGCAAGCGGGATGTTGAGCCCCGGCATGACATCGAACAGCGCCGCGCCGCGGGTCAAACCGGGCCAGCTGTCGGCGCGCTCGAAGGCGTCGAACGCCGCCCGATGTGGCGCAAAGGTATTGGTTTCGTGCTGAAAACCGCCGATGGCGATGGTTTTTTGCGTGGACATGAAAAATCCCGTTGTCGAATGCCGGCTACAGGGTAATCATTTAGCGCCAAATTGAAAGTCCAGGCTGGCTTGCCAACACCCGCCACTGGCGCAGGCAAACTTTTTACGCAGACGCTGTCCGGGCCTTGCGGCGGCGATCCCCAATCAGGTAAAGCGAGACAATCAGCATCAGCAGCGCAAGCCAGGTCAGCGGGCTATGTCGCTCGCCGAAAATAATCATGCCCCAGACGATGCCGCTGACCACCATGAAATAGTTGGCGTGCGAGGTGAAGATCGGACCCTTCAGACGGATCAATTCGAAGTAAAGCCAGATATCGATCAGCGAAATCAGCGCCATGAACAGGATTGCCGCGTGGCCCTGGTTCCACGACTGCACATCCTGCGCCTGCCAGTTGAACAGCGCAAACGCGATCAGCATCAGGCTCGCGAAAATGGATTCGCCGCAGGCGATCTGGTAGGAATCCGAGCCGGCAGGCCAGAAACGCGACGTGAAATTATGGTGGATGGCGTAACTCAACGGCACCAGCGTGGCCAGCAACAGCCAGCGCCACGCAACCGCGGCATGCTGGTGTACATCCGGCATCAGTATCGCGAAAATGGCGCCGGCACCCAGTACCACGCCGGCGACGCGGGCCGGGTTGACGCGATCGGTCTTGACCAGCCAGGCGATGATCAACGTTGCCAACGGCGCCATGCTGACGATCAGGGTCAAAACCCCTGCCGCCATATGCTCGATGACCCACAGCTCGATGATCATCGGTATCAGGTAACCGGTAGCCGCACAGACAATGTAAAACAGGTTGTGCCGAACACTAAAAGCCGGGGCGCGCCGGCGCAGCAGCGCGATCAGGGTCATACCAATACCGACGCCGACCGTGGTCAGGGTGAGAATGCCGGTGTACGAAATACCCGACAGCACGGCAATCTTGAGCATCGAAAAGTAAAGGCCCCAGCTCGTGCCCAGCACAACCAGGTAAACAATCGGACGCATTTGCATTATCGAATTCGTCGCCGCAGCGTTACCGGAAATCGGAGCGCAAGGCTACTCCGGCGAGTGGCGATTGGTTGCCAGATTCAAGGCAAGGCAGCAGCCAGATCAATAACCGAGTTCCGGTCGGACCACGTTGATCAGGTCTTCGCCGGCCAGATAGCGTTGCAGGTTTTTGAAAAACAGTTCAAGTGTTATCGGCACGTAATTATCGCCGTCGTCGGCGGAGACATGCGGAGTCACGACAAAATTCGGCACCGACCACAACGGTGAATCATGTGGTAGCGGTTCTTCGTCGAAAACGTCGATGATCGCGCCCGACAAATGGCCGCTGGCGAGCAGATTGGCGAGCGCCTGATAATCGAAGGTCGAGCCACGACCGACATTGACGATGCCGGCGCCCGGTTTGAGCGATCGCAGGCGCTCTTGATTGAAAAGGCCCAGGGTTTCGGGCGTCGCCGGCAGCGAGACGAAGATGTAGTCCATGCGCGGCAGCACCGCGTCGAGCTGATCCATCGCCACCATTTCGTGCACCCGCGGGTGTGGCTTGCCGTGGCGACTGACGCCGATGATATGCACCGGCATCTTGTGTAATTCGACGGCAGCGCCGCCGCCAATGCTGCCGACGCCGATCAGGCCTACGGTCTTGCCCTCGATCGGCGTTGAAAACAGTGAATTCCAGGCGGCGTTGCGCTGGTTGGTGAGGATCGCCGGCATCCTGTTATGCAGCATCAGCACGGACATCAGCGCGTATTCGCCGGCCTTGGCGGCGTGTGCGCCCTTGTTGTTGGTGATGGTGACTCCCTCGGGTACCCAGTCCATCGGGCACAGGTGCTCGACCCCGGCGCCAATGCAGTGAATCCATTTCAGCCGCGGCGCGACCTGCGCCAGGTTTTCCGTCGGCAGGTTCCAGGTCAGCAGGATTTCGGTGTCGCGCATCGACTCTTCCCAGTGATCCGTATCCCAATCGACGAACACCTCGAGTTGCGCCGCGAGTTGCGGAAACCTGGCCGCGACCTGCTCATATTTTTCCATCGAAATCGTGAATACCGGTTCGCTCTCCGGCGTCGACGGAAAGGTATCGGGCCCGGCGTGATTATTCTTGATATGCAACTTGACCGTCATCGCCGATATTCCGCTTCGAGTGCTTTCAGCGCGTCGATCACCCGGTCGTCGCGCGCGGCGCCTTGCAGCGGCTCGGCATCGAACTGAATCTGCATCACGCGGTCGCCGATATCACGCAGCAACTCGGCGTCATCCTGCCCGTTCGGCGGAATATTCAAAACGGTATCGCCACCGTAAGTCGGGATCGGGTTTTGCCATAAGCCGGTCACCTGCCCCGCCTGGGCGCCCTGTTCGAGTTCCCGGCACAGCTTGCGCAGTTTTTTACGGTACAAAATGATGGCCTTGTCGCTCGGTACCAGGTGCTCCATCTTCTGATCGGCGATAACGCCCATGCCCTCGACCGCCTCGGCATCGCCCGGAAACCGCTGGCGTTCCTCGTAGCTGCGGTTCATGAGTTCACCCTGCTCGATCAAATCGGGTCCCTCGGGGGTATTGTATTCCTCCGGGTCGGCGCGCTCGCCGAAGATGGCCCAGGCAAAAGCGGTGGTATTCTCGTCGTCGATCGGCACGACCCAGCGCGAAAACGCCGAGCGTCCGTAGTAAATATGCCGGGTGCCGTCGGCGGAAAACGCGGCGCCGGCCTGGGTGTAGTTCGGCAATACCAGTTCGTTGACGCGCACCCAGACGTTGTCGCCGACACGGCGCACATTGGTGCCGAGAAAACTCATGTCTCGCTGGTAAAACAGCAGTTCGCCGATTTCGCCCATGCCTTCGGAAAACTGCACGCGGCTCATGCGCGAATGCAGGAAACTGGTGTGGATCGGATCGAGGATGGCGTCGAGCACCTGCAGCCAGTTGCAATTATAGTCGGCGCGATAAGGCACCAGCGTCTGGCCTTCGATCTCGAGCGTATCGTAGACCGGAAACTCGGGCATTTCCTCGATCGGCCCAAGGTAGGCGAAGATCAGGCCACGGAATTCTTTAACCGGGTAGGCACCGAGGCTGGTCTGCTTCATCACCAGTTCGGCATGCTCGCCTGGCTGCCCGGGAATTTCGAGTATGCGGCCGTCGATATCGAACAACCAGCCGTGATAACAACAGCGTATGCCGTTTTCGTCGCAAATACCGAATTCCATCGAGGCGCGTCGGTGCGGACATTGCTTGTGCACCAGGCCGTAACGCCCCGTCTTGTCGCGGAACAAGACCAGCTCCTCGCCGAGTACCCGGATCAGTCGCGGCAGGTCGCCGACCTCCTCGGTTAGCGCAACCGGCTGCCAGTAACGGCGCAGGTATTCGCCACAGGCGGTGCCCTGCGAGATTCGAACCAGCAACTCGTCGCTGGCACCACGCTGTGGCTGCCGATAGCCCTGATAGCCGAGATTATTGTTCAATGCGCTGACCCGTCGAATGAAGCAAAAAAAGTTAC
Source organism: Gammaproteobacteria bacterium (assembly GCA_020354435.1). Taxonomy (GTDB): domain Bacteria; phylum Pseudomonadota; class Gammaproteobacteria. Next base: position 1,419,487 of record CP070646.1, on the reverse strand, counting down.
AGCAACTAATCCGTTAGCGCAACCAGGGAGCCCGCCTGGAGAAATGGTCGATGACCGCTAGCGTTGACTGGTCGCTCGCCGACACCGGTCTGAAAGGCCGTACCCCGCGAGCTCAGAGTTTGCTGGCTTCGACCAGGACCTGCAGCCTTTTGGCAAAGTTATCGGGATTGTCGCGATAAACGTCGAGCATCTGCTCGGCCAGCCCGCTCCAGTGATTCTTACTGGCCGTCAGCAGTTCGTCTATGGTTTCGCGTTTGCCCCCTGCCACCCAATCCTCGTAGGCGCGTGTCAGCGACGGGAAAAGATATTTGCGCATATTCGTCAGATTGGCGAAAAAGAAATGCAGCGATGCGTCGTCTCCCTCTCGCAGCAGCTGCGGCAGCGTCGTCAACGAATCGGCCAGGTGGTCACGCACGGCGCGAATCATGAATTCGGCTTTCGATCGCGACACAGCGGCGAGCATTTGCTCCCACTCCGGACCCAGGCGTTTGCCGGCCAGCACTTCACCCTTTTCATGAAAAAGCACGGAGTCGACTACCGCATCGGTCATGGCCTCGAGCGCGGCCTCGGGATTATTGTCGAAATCGAAACAGCGCATTGCGCGGCCCATCGCGTTATCCCTTTTATCCCACTGCCATTCCTCGATTTTTTCCCAGATCATCCGCCGCAACGATTCGCGCCGAATAAAAATCGTCCCATTGCGGCTCATTGCCGGAGGGGCTGTCAAATCCCGGGCATACTCGTCTTCGGAGACGAGGATTGTCATATCGGTTTGCTTTTCCAGGTTACCCAGCTTGCCGAGGAAAAAATGAGGAGCGCAATTGCCGCCCAGTCCACCGCTATAAACCAGGCCGTATGGATTCAGTGCCGCATTAACCGCCTCGATGTCAAACGGGTCGTATCTGTCACCGTCTACCGGCAGGTCGGCGAACGACTCGTCTTCGATGGTTTGCCAGAAGTGTTCGCGCTGTTTGAGCCAGTCACCCAAATCCTCATCTGGCAGGTTGTCCTGGAACGCATAGCCCTTTTCCCAGCGAAAGTATTCCCGCATCTTCAGCAGATAGACGCACAAAGTGTAATCACCCGCGTGTCGCGCATCGGCAATATGGCAGTTGCGCTGGACGGCGGATAATAGTGGCTGCAGTCTGTCTTGCATGGGCGGATACAACGGCGGTGAATCAATATCCCTCAAATTACTACGCCAGATCGATCCTGTCACGTGAAACAGTAGCCATACCCGGCCACTGCAGACAGGTCGCAAGGTTTCACGATAGCTTGAAACCCAGTGACTCGATCGCGCTGCAGACGCAGGCTTCGTCATCTTCCGAAGGGCCACCGGCCGCACCGACGGCGGCTATGATTTCACTGCTGTCGTTGCGCACCAGCACGCCCCCGGGCAGCGGTATGATTTTGCCTCCGGTCATCGTGTTCAGTGCGTCGATAAAACCCTGCTGAACCTCGCCCTGACGGTAGCGTTGCGCCAGTTGTTCGGTATTGCAGGCCATCGCCAGTGCGCCCCAGGCTTTTGCCTGGGCAATATCCGCGCGCAGAAACGACACGCCGTCCTCGCGCTGAAATGCTTTCAGGCGAGCGCCGGAGTCGAGCACCGCCACCGCCAGCGGCGGCATCGCTCTGTCGCGTGCCACGCGCAACACCTCATCGATCAGTTCGTTAGCCTGTTGCAAGCTAAGTTCGGTCATGCCAGCGTCCGCCTGTGAAGTAAAACGGCATTATAAGGTGGCCAGCGGACGGATCGCACGCGAATATTGGTAACAAGGGTGCCGGTTACCCTGATACAAACTTTCCGCTTTGCCCAAAGCAGGCACGGAAAAGTGTCGCGCAGATACCGCTACTGACCGCTGTTCGGTTCGAATCCGCCTATGGTCTGTTTTACTTCATCGGTTAGCCGGGTGCGGCTTTCCTCGGAGGCGAAAATCCAGATCAGGATCCAGCCGAGCAGAAATAATATCGCCAGGAATTTCATCACCGCGGATATTTTTTCCCCGGCCAAGAGGCGGGCGACGCGCTGACGATTAGCCTTGTAGGTGCGGTAAAAGAAACCGATGACCCTGAAAAACGGGCCGTAAAGGAAATCAATCCATTTTGATGCGGACTTGTGCACGAGTATATTTTGAGGACCTGAGAACAGCGCCTGGATGAACCAAGGCGGCATTTTAGCCTCAGCGCGACGCTATTGACAGAAATGTCGTTACAGCGACTGGCTCGAAGGAGTCGATCCGGGGATAACTGCCTCCCAGGCTGCTATAGCCAATCGTGGCCGCAGATTGATCTGCTGGCGAGCAGGTTTTACACTGCAATCACTCCATTGCTTCAACTTGCCGTACCCGGCTCGGGTTCGTGATAAGTATTTCCAGGGTATTAACGATGACTGACAAACCGGTTGTACTGGTAACCCGCAAGCTGCCCGACGCGGTCGAGAAAAAGCTGGCACAGGATTTTACCCCGGTGCTGAATCCCGATGACAGGCTGTATGACACCGAGGAATTGCTGCAGCTGGCGGAAAATGCCGATGCAATACTGCCCTGCCATACGGAAAGATTCAGCGCCGAAACCATCGCCAGGTTACCGGCCAGGGTTAAGGCCATCGCCAATTTTTCGGTCGGGGTCGATCATGTCGATCTGGAAGCAGCGCGACAGAAACAGGTAATCGTCACCAACACTCCCGATGTGCTGTCCGACGCGACCGCGGAAATCGCGATGTTGCTAATGCTGGGCGCGGCGCGTCGTGCGAGCGAGGGCGAACGTATCATGCGTAACCAGCAATGGAAGGACTGGAGCCCGGCCTTCATGGTCGGCCGTCAGATTACCGGCAAGCGCCTCGGCATCCTCGGCATGGGCAGGGTCGGCCAGGTCGTCGCGGCACGGGCTCGCGGTTTCGACATGACGATCCATTATCACAATCGAAAACCACTGGATGCGAGTCAGGCCGCGGGCGCCGAGTATCACGACAGCGTCGAGGGTTTGCTGGCAGCGATCGATGTGTTATCGATTCACTGCCCGGCATCGGATGCGACCCGAGGTCTGCTGAACCGGGAGCGTCTGGCGTTAATGCACCCGGATTCGATCCTGGTAAATACCTCCCGCGGCGCGGTGGTTGACGACGATGCACTGGTGAATGCCCTCATATCCGGGGTCATCGCGGCCGCAGGCCTCGACGTCTACAATGGGGAACCCGACGCGATTCATCCGGGCTACCGCGAACTCGATAACGTGTTCCTGCTGCCGCACATAGGCAGCGCCACGGTGGAAACCCGCGATGCAATGGGATTCCGAGCCATCGACAATCTGATCGCCATATTCAAAGGCGAGCAACCCGGCGACAGGGTCGCCTAGCAATATCGGGTGCCAGGCTAATGGCACGGCACCAAAACCAGGCCTTAAGCCGCGAGAAACGGCAGGCAATCGGTAATTTAAAAAAACAACTGGACCTGCCGGGATGAAGCTTGTATACAATATACCTCGCCTGTAATTCTGGATTTTTATTAACGCCCGGAGTTAGGTAACATACGTCTTCGAAACGGTGACTGGCTGTCTCTTGAGTAACCGAGCCGTATCAAGATCAATAGCATTTACAAAGAATAATTTTCGTAGATCCGAATCACGTCTACACACACGAGGAATAAAATTATGACCGAAGAAGTGAAAAAATCACGACGCAAATTCTTAACCACCGGTGCCGCAGCGATTGCCGGCGGTGCGGCTGCCGCGTCTTTCCCCAATATCTCCGTCGGGCAAAGTCCTACCGTTCTTAAGGTACAGGCTGCCTGGGGTGGTGGTATTTTTCTCGAGTTCGCCCAGGACTACGTCAAGCGTGTTAACGAAATGTCGGGTGGCTCGCTGAAAATCGATCTGCTCGGTGTTGGTGCCGTCGTAAAAACCGCCGAAATGCAGACCGCGGTACACAAGGGCGTACTCGACGGCGCCCATCTGGTAACCGCTTACTGGTACTCGAAAAGCCCGGTGGCCTCGCTGTTCGGCACCGGACCCTGCTTCGGCTGGTCGGCCAACGAGCTGATGGGCTGGATTCAGCACGGCGGCGGTAAGGCCCTGTATAACGAGCTGATGGAGAATCTGCGACTCGACCTGGTCGGCTTCTTCTCCGGCCCGATGCCGGCACAGCCGCTGGGCTGGTTCAAGGAGGAAATCAAGGGCAGCGACCAGATGAAAGGCCTGAAGTATCGCACCGTTGGACTCGCCGCGGACGTATTGCAGGAAATGGGAATGTCGGTGGTACAGTTGCCCGGCGGTGAAATCCAGCCGGCGATGAAGAGCGGCCTGATCGATGCGGCTGAATTCAACAACCCGACCTCGGACAAGGATTTCGGCATGCAGGACGTGTCCAAGCACTATCACCTGGGCAGCTTCCACCAGTCGCAGGAGTGTTTCGAAATCATCTTCAACAAGCAACGTTTCAACAAGCTGGCGAAAGAGCACCAGGCAATCCTGGAATACGCCTCCGAAGCCGCGTCTGCGGATATGGCCTGGAAAGCGATGGAGCGTTACTCGCAGGATCTGGTGGTGCTACAGGAAAAGCATGGTGTCAACGTATACAAGACTCCCGACAGCGTCATGCAGGACCAGCTCAACGCCTGGGATGTCATCGTCGAGAAATTCAACAAGGCCGATCCGTTCTTCAAGAAAGTCATCGATTCTCAGATGGCCTGGGCGAAGCGGCACGGTTCTTACGCGTTGAGAAACTCGCCTAACTACGCCGGCGCCTACGAGCATTACTTCGGCAAGCTGTAAGCAAGCATCAATGATGTAACCATCGGGGCGGTGTTTTATACGATACCGCCCCGCTTGGTTTTGTGACGGTTCTCAATACCCTTTCGGTGGTGTGCCATGACACGTATTCTTCATTTCATCGATAGCCTTAGCGCCTGGACGGGCAAGGCCTTCGCCTGGTGTATCGTGATCTTAACCTTTTCGACCTGCTACGAAGTATTCGTGCGCTACGTGCTCGATGCGCCGACGGTATGGGCCTTCGACATGAGCGTGCAAATGTACGGCGCGCTGTTCATGATGGCCGGCGCCTATGCCCTGTCGCAGGATGCGCATGTTCGAGGTGATGTACTCTATCGCCTGTTCAGCAAGAAAACCCAGGCCAAGATCGACCTCGTACTCTATATCGTGTTCCTGATGCCGGGAGCCCTGGCCCTGATTTACTACGGCTACACCTTTGCCGCTGACTCCTGGTTTTACAAGGAGGTCAGCTGGAGCAGCCCGTCACGCATTCAGATTTATTTCTTTAAAACGCTGATCCCGATCTCCGGTACCCTTGTTCTGTTACAGGGCATCGCCGAGGCGGTTCGCTGCGTGATCTGCATGAAGACCGGCGAATGGCCGGCACGTCTGCATGACGTGCAGGAAACCGAGACCATGCTGATGCACGAACAGGAAGACCTGCGCAAACTGGAGGAAGAGCATCATGTCTGATCCAGTCATCGCGGTAATGATGCTTGGCCTGTTCATCTTCATGGTCCTGCTGGGATTTCCGATCGCGTTTACCCTGATCGCAATGGGCCTCGGCTTCGGTTACTACGCCTACTACGATGCCGAACGCATGCAGACCATATTCGATAATCGAATATTCGATCTGTTCGTGCAGAACACCTTTTCGGTCATGTCAAACGACGTGCTGGTGGCCGTCCCGCTATTTTTATTTATGGGGTACGTGGTGGAACGGGCGAATATCGTTAACCGGCTGTTTTTCAGTATTCAGCTGGCCGCGCGCAACCTGCCCGGATCGATGGCGGTGGCGGCACTGTTTACCTGCGCCGTGTTCGCCACCGCGTCGGGAATCATAGGCGCGGTGGTCACGCTGATGGGCATGCTCGCCTTTCCCGCGATGTTGAAGGCCAAATACGAAGAGAGTTTTGCTTCCGGGGTCATTTGTGCCGGCGGTTGTCTTGGCATATTGATACCGCCCTCGATCATGCTGATCGTTTATTCGGCAATCGCCGAAATATCTCCGTTGCGCCTTTATGCCGCCGCGCTGTTCCCGGGCATCATGCTGGCTGGACTGTACATGGTCTACGTTGTCGGGCGTGCAGGACTGAATCCCAGCCTGGCGCCGAAACCGAGAGAAGAGGACGTCCCCCCGTTTTCCAGGATCCTGTGGGAATTGCTGACTTCCTTCGTTCCGCTCGCGGTGCTGATCATGAGCGTGCTCGGCGCGATCCTGATGGGCCTGGCAACGCCCGCCGAGGCCGCCGGTGTCGGCGCCTTTGGCGGACTCGTACTGGCGGTAATTTATCGCTCGCTTTCCTGGGAACGCCTGAAAGAGGCGGTATACCTGACCGCCAAAACCTCGGCCATGGTGTGCTGGCTATTCGTCGGTTCCTGGACCTTTGCCGCGGTGTTCTCCTATCTCGGTGGCCACGACCTGGTCCACGACTGGGTGATTTCGCTGGATCTGGGATCGGTCGGATTCCTGGTGCTCGCACAAACCATCATATTCCTGCTGGGCTGGCCGCTGGAATGGACCGAGATCATCATTATCTTCGTACCGATCTTCCTGCCGATGCTGGACACCTTCAATGTCGATCCGCTGTTTTTCGGCATCCTGGTCGCCTTGAACCTGCAGACATCGTTCTTGACGCCACCGATGGCGATGGCCGCCTATTACCTCAAAGGCGTGGCGCCGCCGCATGTCCAGTTGATGTCTATTTTCAAGGGGATCATGCCTTACCTCGCGATCATTTTGCTGGCGATGGTATTGCTGTATAACTTCCCCGGGATAGCGCTGTGGCTGCCGGTGTACCTGTTCGGCGCTGCCTGATCGGGTGGCAATGGATAAGTTGAACCCTGGTTCGGCGAACCTGCTGAGCGCCCGTGACGCCCGTGACGCCATTGGCCAGGGATTGCTGAGTTCAGAGGAGCTGGTCGAAGCCTGCTTCGCGCGCATCGCCGAGCTGGAGGACTCGATCGGGGCCTGGGCCCACCTCGACAAGGCAGTGGCGATGGAGCAGGCGCGAGCGGCCGACGATATTCGATTCCGGGGCAAGCCGATGGGGGCATTGCACGGCCTGCCCGTCGGAATCAAGGATATTATCGATACCGCCGATTACCCCACCGAGCGTGGCACGGTTTTACACCAGGGACGCCAGCCGGAACGCGATGCGACGCTGGTGTCCTTGCTCAAGGAAGCCGGCGCGATCATCCTCGGCAAGACTGTTTCCACCGAGATGGCGGTATATTCGCCCGGCAAGACGCGCAATCCGCACAATCCCGAGCATACGCCCGGAGGATCCTCCAGCGGTTCGGCGGCCGCG
>CP070646.1:1394031-1412092 GCA_020354435.1 Gammaproteobacteria bacterium | reverse complement strand
GTGGCGAAGCCGGATCGCTACAGCTTGTAGTCGGGTTCTTCGCGGTCGAGGATTTCCCGTACCTCGCGCAGGTGCGCGTCGCAAAAACCGATTCGGCCCATGTAGTCTTCCCATTGTTGCGCGGTTTTTTCCGCGACCGCGTCGCTGGCGATGCGAAGCGGTTGCTGCGTCATCAACGCGGTGATGTAGTTCTGGCAGGCGCGCTCGAAGTAAAACAGTTCATCGAAGGTCTGCGCGATGGTTTCGCCGACCACCATGACGCCGTGGTTCCCCATGACCAGCACCCGCTTGTCGCCGAGGGCCGTCGTCAGCCGTTCGGCCTCGTCGCCAAGCCCCATGCCGTCGAAACCATGGTCGATTGCCATGCGATTGAAGAAACGCATCGTATTCTGGTCTATCGGCGGCAGGTTCGAATCCTCGAGCGAGGCCAGTACCGTGGCGTACTTCGAATGTACGTGCATGACGCAACGCGCCTGCGGCACATTGCGATGCATCGCGCCGTGAATAGCCCAGGCGGTCGGATCGGCTTTCTCGGCTGCGTCGCTATTGGCATCGAGAAGCAATAGCTCGCTTGCGCGAATACTGGAGAAATGGCGCCCGAACGGATTGACCAGGAAGCGACTACCGTCATCCGAGACCGCAAAACTGAAGTGATTGCCGACCGCCTCGTCCATGTTGAGCCTGGCGGTCATACGAAAAGCTGCGGCGAGGTTGCAGCGGTCCTCGTAGTGCGGGTCGGATGCCTGCGTTTGCGCACTGCTGTCAACGACTGTGATCGACATTGGAAATTCCTGTGTTCGTGGCCGGGACGAAATTAAAGCGCAGTCTTGCCGGGGCAGCAATACATTTTTCCTGATCGCGCCGATAGGTATATTTGTTTTATAGTAAGACCCATGAATCACTTCGCCCACCTGGTGTTATCGCAGCCGACACTCGAATCCACCGTCGGTAATCTGCTGGGGGATTTTGCGCGTGGCATCGATCCGGATCGCCTGCCGCGCGCGGTGCTTGCCGGTTTGCACAATCACCGCGCGGTTGATCGCTTTACCGATGCGCATCCACGGATCAATCAAATGAAACGCGCCTTTAGCCCGGAGCGGCGGCGTTTCGCCGGAATCGCGCTCGATATTTACTTCGACCATTTACTGATTCAGCACTGGCAAAGCTTCGAGCAACGCAATCTCGAGTCCCTGATTACAGAGTTCTATCGGCGCATGTCGGCGGCCCGGGATTTAATGCCCCATGAAAACATGCGTCGCGTCACCGGGCGCATGGTCGAGTACGATTGGTTCGGCTCTTATCGCGATATCGACGCGGTTGCAGAGTCGCTCGATCGCGTTGCGGCTCGCATCCGTTTCAGCAACCGTTTCGCCAATGCGATTGAAGACCTGCAGCGCAATCACGAGCAGATACGTGATGGTTTTTTTGAATTTTACCCGCAGTTACAGCAGCACGTGAGCGAACTCGCGCTGGAGGTTGGCTAGCAGGCGACAACCTTGCCCGGATTCATGATGTTGTGCGGATCCAGCGCCGCCTTGATTGCCTGCATCGCCTCGACCGCGCCGTCGCCGTGTTCGTGGCGCATGTGCTTGAGTTTACCCATGCCGATGCCGTGTTCCCCGGTGCAGGTGCCGCCCATTTCTATCGCGCGTCGCACCATGCGCCTGTCGACTTCGAGCGCCTTTTGAAACATTTCGTCGTCGTCCGGATCGATGAACATGGTTGTGTGGAAGTTGCCGTCACCGACGTGACCCAGCACCGGCGCAAACAGGCCCGAGGCGGCAATATCGGCCCGGGTTTCGGTAATGCAGTCGGCCAGTCTTGAAATCGGCACGCAAACGTCGGTGACATATCCGCGATACCCCGGGCGTATGGCGAGACCGGCATAATAGGCGTCGTGCCGCGCACGCCAGAGCTTTTGCCGGTCTTCCTCTTTTTCCGCCCATTGAAACCCGGTGGCACCGAATTCCTGCGAGATTTCGTCGAACATTTGCACCTGCTCGGCGACGCCCGCGCGGGTACCGTGGAACTCGAGGAACAGCGTGTCCAGCTCGGGATAGTCGGTTTTACTATAGGCATTGATGGCCTTGATGTAGGTACTGTCGACGATTTCGATGCGCGCTATCGGAATTCCCATCTGAATCGTCGTTATCGTGGCTTCGGCGGCCGCGCGAACGTCGGGAAAATTGACGATCGCGGCGGAAATCGACTCGCATAAACCGTGCAGCCTGAGGCTTATCTCGGTGATGATGCCGAGCGTGCCTTCCGAGCCCACGAACAGGCGCGTCAGGTCATAACCGGCAGCGGACTTGCGCGCGCGCGTGCCGGTTCTAATGATGTCACCTTTGGCCGTAACCACGGTCATACCAAGCACGTTTTCCCGCATGGTGCCGTAGCGTACCGCGTTGGTACCGGAAGCGCGGGTTGCCGCCATGCCGCCGATCGACGTGTTCGCGCCCGGATCGATCGGGAAAAACAGACCGGTTTCGCGCAGGTAGTGATTCAGCTCGCGCCGCGTAACCCCGGCCTGTACGCGGCAATCCATATCCTCGCTGTTGACCTCGAGAATCTGGTTCATTTCGCTGAGATCGATGCAGATACCTCCGTTGACGGCCTGCACCTGACCCTCCAGCGAGGTGCCGGTGCCGAAGGCGATCACAGGCGTTACGCTCGCGGCGCAGCGCTTTACGATTTCAGCAACCTCTTCGTTACTGTGGGGAAAACAAACCGCGTCGGGCGCCTGTACCGGGTGCCAGGATTCACCGCGCCCGTGCTGCTCCAGCACCGACGGACTGGTGCTGACGCGCTCGCCCAGCAGCTCGCGCAACTGTTCGATCAATTGCTGACGCGTGGAGATTTCGGCTGCCGGTCGATACATGCTGGGTGCTCGCGGTGTCGCATTGGGAGCTATTATGCTACAGAGCCGAGAGTTTATCACGGCTGACAGCCTGTCTCGTCGTCATGGAAAAGGCCGGGATCGGGTATATACTCAATCGGTACAGAATCGGTATCCATCGAAACGCTAACAATGTAGATACCACTCGATTAAATGCGGTCCGTAGGGCATACCCAGAGCGTGACAAATCCGAAACTGACAATCGCCTTTGACTCCGCGCTGGAAGCGGAGCTGGCAAAATTCCGTCAACACCAGGCGTTACTCGACCGAACCGAAAAAATCGCGCATATCGGTCATTTCGAATGGAGTTACGAACTCGACCGGCTCCTGTCCTGTTCGGAGGAGTACGCGCGTATCCACGATATGACCGTGGACGAGGTCATGCAAGCCCACAGCAGCCGGGAAAAGGTCATCGAGCAGGTGCATCCCGACGATCGTGTCGAATTCAAAAAGTCCGCACAGGCGCTGCGCCGCGATAAGTTCATCGATATCGAGTTTCGACTGCTCACGAAAAACGGCGAAATTCGCCATATTCGCGAATTCGCCATCGAGGTCAGCGACGAGGACGGAACCGAAATCGGTACCTTCGGCATTCTGCAGGATATCAGCGAAAGGGTTAAGCACGAGCGCGATCTGGAGTACCGCGACGAGCTGGCGCGGCAAACCGAGGCGATTACCGACATCGGTCATTTCATTTACGACGAGGATAGCGAGCGCTATGTTTACATGAGCGATGGCTGTGCCCGAATTTATGGCGTGACCGTGCAGCAGTGCATGACTAATGTGCAAAGCATCGAGGACGATCTTTCCGATATTCACGAAGAAGATGTCGCGCGGGTTAAAGAAGAGTATATGAATTACCGCGATACCGGCCAGGATTGCGCTATCGAGTATCGTATCCGGCGTGCAGACGGCGAGATTCGCTGGGTGCGCGAACTGACCCGGGCGAAACGCAGGAAAGAAGGTCGCGTCGTGCAAACGCTCGGCGTGGTTCAGGACATTACCGAACGCGTCAGACGCGAGCAGGACATGTTGTTCAAGGATGAAATTACCCGCCAGACAGAAACGATTATCGATATCGGATACTTCCTGTTCGACGAGCGCGAGAATCATAACCTGTATGTCAGCCCGGGCCAGGCGCGCATCGTCGGCATGAGTATCGAAGAGTATTACCACCGCATCGAGACGAATGAGGATTACCTGCAGCTGGTTTACGAAGAAGATCGCGAACTGGTCTGGCATGCCTATAACGAAGTGTTCTACAAAGAAGGCGGCTGGGAAATCGAGTACCGCATCATGCGCGAGGATGGCGAAATTCGCTGGGTGCACGAAATCGGCCGGGAACATAGCCGTGATGCCCACGGCGTTATCACATCCATTGGCATCATCCAGGATATCACCGAGCAGAAAAACATCGAACAGGAGTTGCTGTACAAAGATGCGCTGGCCAATCAGGCCGAGGCTATCACCGAGATTGGGCACTTTATTTACGACGAGATCAAGCAGAAGTATCTTTATGTGAGCCCGGGCCTGGCGCGCATTCACGGTAAGAGCGAAAACGAGATGGTTACGCGCATCGTATCCTGGGAGGGTGATCTTGACGTGATCCATCCCGAGGATCGGGAAAACGTGCGCCGCGCCTACGACAGGTTTCTCGCCGGGGGTGGCGATTGGCGGGTCGATTACCGCCTGATAAGGTCGGACGGCGAGATTCGCTGGATCCGTGAAATGGGCAGGGCATACGTCATCAATCACGGTATCCCGGAGCAGACCATCGGCGTGATGCAGGACATTACCGAACAGAAAAACTCCGAGCGGGAAATCATCAAGGCCAAGGAAAACCTCGAACAGCAGGTGGTCGAGCGCACGCGCGAGCTGGCCAATACGGTCAAGCAGTTGCAGGAAGAGATCGAAGAACGTGAAAAGATTGCCGCTGAACTCGATTTTCTCGCTAACCACGATGCATTGACCGGGCTGCCGAGTCTGCGCCTGTGCAAAGACCGGCTGGATCAGTCGCTGGCCGAGGCGCGGCGCAATCGGCAGACCTCCGCGGTCATGTTTCTCGACCTCGACGGTTTCAAGACGATCAACGACGAGCACGGGCACGAATTTGGCGACCTGGTATTGAAGGTTACCGCGGATCGAATTCGCGCAGAGATTCGGGAAACCGACACGGTCGCGCGCATCGGTGGCGATGAGTTCGTTATCATCCTCTCGAGCCTGCCGGAAAACAAAATCGCCGAACGTATCGCTTCCAGCCTGATCGAGCAACTGGCACAACCAATCTTCATCGAGGATGTCGGGGTCGCGATCAGTGCCAGCATCGGTATTTCGCTCTACCCCAGCAATGGCATCACGGCCGAAGAGTTGATCCGCTCCGCCGACAAGGCAATGTATCGCGTCAAACGGGCTGGCAAGAACGACTTCGGTTTCGTCGGCACCGTAAAATTCTAGCCCGATAGTCAACGGTGCCGACAAATTTGCATCGGGAGCAGGCCATACCTGGTGGATAAAACAGTTTCGGCTTCCTGTTCCCTCAAAGACTCAATCAAAAGGCTCGTAGTCAGCCGCGCTAACGGTTAAGCTCGGCTTTTGCTTTTGTCCGGGGTGGCGTCCACGTGTCCCGATACCAGACCAACAACCTGCTCGGCATCGGCCTGATGATGCTGGCGATGCTGTTGTTCGAAGTCATGGATGCGGTGGCCAAGTGGCTGGTCGGCACGGACATGTCCGCTATCCAGGTGATCGCCGTGCGCAGCTGGATCATCGTGCCGCTGATTCTGCTGGGGCTGGCGCTCAGGGGCGAACTGGCCGAGCTGAAAACACGCCGCCCATTGGCGCACCTGGGACGCGGCATGCTCGGTTTCCTCGCACCATACACGTTTTTTACCTCGCTCAAGACCTTGCCGCTGGCGGATGCCACCGTGGTCTTTTTCAGCGCAGCCTTCATTCTGACCGCGGCCTCGGCGCTGATACTCAAGGAAAAGGTCGGCATCCATCGCTGGAGCGCGGTCGTGATCGGTTTCGGCGGCGTCGTCATCGCGATGAATCCGCAGGGTAACGGTGATGTTCCTGCCTACCTGATGGTGCTGTGCGCAACTACGATTTACTCGTTTATTTTCATCTCGGGCAAGCAGTTATCGAAACAGGATTCGATCACCTCGCTGGTGTTTTCGCTGCATCTCGGCATGGGATTGAGCGCGAGCCTGTTGCTGCCCTGGGTCTGGGTGCCGGTCAGTCTCGAAACGCTGGCGGCGTTGACGGTGATTGCGGCAATTGCGTTGGTGGCGCATTACGTGTTTACGATTGCTTTCGCGCGTGCCGACGTATCGGTGCTGGCGCCGTTTGAATATACCGCGCTGGTCTGGGCGACGATCATCGGTTATGTCGTCTGGCTGGATTTTCCTTCCAGCGAAGTCTGGGTCGGCGCAGTAATTATTATCGGTTGCGGGTTGTACGTGATTCACCGCGAATCGTTACATCATAAGAGCTGAAGCGGCTGCCCGGATCATGCGATCGGCCGGCGGTTTCTCAAGCGGGGAGTAAGATGGCAGTCAGCGGCAGCCTGCTCGGCGGGCATCGCGATCATCCGGCGCTCGGCATTGCGACCTTTGTCGGCAATCTGTTACTGATGGCGCTGCTCAGCGCGGCCGTCCGCGAACTGGTTAACCGCGAATACCCGCTAAGCGAAGTATTGCTGTTCCGTTACCTGTTCGCTAGCCTGTTTTTCTGGCTGATTCTGTTTCCCACCACCGGCCTGTCGGGTCTGCTCACTCGGCGGCCGCTTGATCATGCGATCCGCAGTATCAGTGGCGTCGTCAGCCTCGGCCTGTTGTACTTTGCAATTACTCGCATCCCGATCGCCGATGCGACCGCACTAGCCTACGCGGCGCCGATTTTCATCACGCTGATGTCCATTTTCCTGCTCGGCGAAAACATCGGGCTGCGTCGCTGGCTCGCGGTTATAACCGGTTTTATCGGGGTGCTGCTGATTGCCCGGCCCGAAGCCGAAGGTTTCGATATCGGGGTCGCCGCCGCGGCTACGTCTGCATTTACCGGGGCACTGGTGGCAATCTGGTTACGCAAGCTCAGCAGCAGCGAGAATCCGGTCGCGATCGGCATTTACTACAATAACCTCGGCAGCCTGGTTTGTCTTGTCTGGGTACTCATGTCCGGTTGGTTGATGCCGCGCGGAGACGACCTCTTGTTGTTCCTTGGCTTCGGTCTCGGCTGCGGCTTGCAGCAATGGCTGCTGACCGTTTCTTTCCGCTACGCCGAAGCCAGCCTGCTGGCGCCGTTCGAGTATCTTGCCATGGTGTTCGCCGCTATCGTCGGTTTTGTCTTCTGGGGCGAAATACCGGTGTTGACCACGTGGCTCGGCGCGGCCGTGATCGCCGCCAGCGGTATTTTCATATTCCGGCGCCGGCAGAAATCTCTGCAGACGGATAAAACGGTGGAGCCGGTGGTCATTGAATAACAGGCGAATGACACTTGCGGCATCGATGCTGGTGACCTTCGCGCTTGGTTCGGTGCACGCGTTTTCAGTATTTATCGTGCCGTTGGAGAACCTGCTGCAGTCGCCGCGCTCCGAGATCAGCCTGATTTACTCGCTGGCACTGGTAGCGTTGACCTTCGCGGTATTATTGGGTTATCGAATCTACGCGTTGGCGCCGGCGTGGCTACTGGTTATGGGTACCTGCCTGGCGGCGGCGATCGGCCTCGGGCTGGCATCGATGGCGAAAAACTGGTGGCTGCTGTTCGCGGGTTACAGTCTGGTTTTCGGATTCAGTAACGGTATCGGTTACGGCTATTGCCTGCAGCTGGTGGGCCGCGTGATGCCTGAAACGCGGGGCTTTGCGATGGGTGCCGTAACCGCGGCCTATGCGGTCGGCTCGATCGTGTTCGCGCAAATCTTCGCCTGGCGTATCGCGACCGAATCCGTGCGATCGGCACTGTTGACGTTAGCTGTCGGCCTGGTTTGCATCGCGTTGATTGCGCCACTCATGTTACGCATCTCGCGGGCAAGCTACGGCGCCTCGTCAACGGACGAAAGGCATGTTGCCAGCAGGCTCGAGCATGGCAAGGTGGCGCAGTTCTGGCTGGCTTACATGGCCAGCGTATTCGCCGGCCTGATGGCGATCGGTCATGCCGCCGGTATTGCGCTGGCGAAAGGTGCAAATATCGAGGTCGCAATACGGGCGGCCATCATGATCGGCATCGGCAGTGCGTTCGGTGGCTTCGCCGCCGGCTGGCTGGTGGACCGCTGGCCGCTCAGGCGCCTGCTGGTCGGTTTGCCGTTGATGGCCGCGGCTACTTTGCTGGTGATCAGTCTGGCGTCGAATGCCGGGCTGGTCGTGCTGCTGCTGTCGCTGGTTGGGTTTTCCTATGGTGCAATCATTGCCGTTTACCCGGTCGCAATCGCGTCTTACTTCGGTGAACGCGGAGCCGAAGCCTATGGCCGGGTATTTACCGCCTGGGGATTTGCCGGCCTGGTGGCACCTTGGAGTGCGGGGTTGATTTACGATCTGCGCGGGGGCTACGAACTGGCGATGATTATCGCCGCGTTGATTGCCTTAATCTCGGCTTTCAGCGCCGCCTTTTTCCGTCTCGAGCAAGCCACCGAGGGCCTTGCGCACTAGTTGCTGAAAATAAATCGTCCCGGGTTCCTGCCGGGCCGACAAGCGGCCGCCGGGATATACGCCAGAGGCCAGGTTGCGCTGCACCAGCTCGCAGATAGTTACGTCTTCATCCATGACCCGTTCCGAGTTGGGTCGAATCGATGCGTTGTCGACGCCGTGGTCGGTGGCTTTTTCCGCGTTCGACCAGAACCAGCGCCGCAGCTCGATGGCATCCGCCGCCAGCGGCAGCACGGTTTCGGCGTTGAAGGCGAAATCGGCAAAATGCAGCAGCAGGCCGGGAAACTTGTAAATCCAGAAGCCCTGGCCGGCACGACTGTCGTCTTCGCCGGAAGCGTAGCTGACGTCGAAACCGACGAACTCACCGTTGTCGTAACAATCGATCGTGACCGACTCGCGCAGCATCGACGAGCCCAGCCTACTGTGGACCATGCCGACATGGTAACCCTCGCAGGAATTGTCGCCATAGGTTTTCCAGTTGCTGCGAGCCTTTTTCCTGACTTCGCCATCGAACTGCATGCTCGAGGTCGCGTCGAAGCGGGCGGCTATCGGCAGGATATCGCCAAGCCAGGTTTCGAGATTCGGTGCGCTCTCGTCCAGACAAACGAATAGCAAGCCGTTCCAGGTCTGGACGCGTAGCGGCAACAATCCCAGCTGTGCGCGGTCTCCCAGGGTCTCGCCCTCGAAGCCGGGCGCCTTCAACAATTCGCCCGAGCGGGCGTAACGCCAGCCATGGTAGCGGCAGACCAGATCCTGGCAGCGGCCCGCGCCGTCGAACACCAGCGGTCCTGCGCGATGCCGGCACAGGTTGTAAAAGGCGCGCAGTTCACCGGCCTGGTCGCGTACGATCACCAGCGGCCATTTCATCAGCGTTATTGCAAGATAGTCGCCGCTGTCTGTCAGTTCCGATTCTATTCCGATCAACCACCAGTGCCGGCGAAAAACCTGCTCGCACTCCCAGGCCCAGGTTGTGGCATCGTGATAGTACTGATGCGGCAGCGTTTCGCTCATGCTCGATCCAGTGTTTGTATTTGCAATCCCCGGGGAGATGATGTTCCAATCGAGAGCATGCCGCAACAATCAAATTTACTCGGCTGCCTGTGGATGCTGGCCGGCGGGCTGCTGTTCGTCGCCGTCACCGTGCTGGTGCGCCATCTCGGCTCGGACATGCCGGCGATCGAGGCTGCCTTTATCCGTTACCTGGCCGGCGTCGTGTTAATACTGCCGCTACTCTGGCGCATGCGTTGGCGCGGCTTTCGGCCAGGCAGTTTCAGGCTGTATTTTTTGCGCGGCCTGGTGCACGGCGTCGCAGTCATGCTGTGGTTTTACGCGATGGCGCGCATTCCGCTGGCGGAAGTTACCGCGATCGGTTTTTCGACGCCGGTGTTCACCGCGCTTGGCGCTATCCTGATTTTTCACGAGCAGGTTCGGCTACGCCGCATGCTCGCCATTGTGGCCGGATTCATCGGCACCCTGGTCATATTACGGCCGGGTTTCCAGACGATCGAGGCAGGTTCGCTGGCGCAACTGGTAGCGGCTTTCTTTTTTGCCGGTTCCTTCCTGCTGGCGAAAAAGATGACCCAGCGCGAGAACTCGGGCGATATTCTCGTCATGCTGACGATATTTTGTACCCTGGCCCTGCTGCCGGGCGCGATCTATTACTGGCGCCAGCCGACGCTGGTTGAAACTGGCTGGCTCGCGCTGGTCGCAGTGTTTGCGACCGCCGGCCACTATGCGATTACGCGCGCGATCGCGCACGCACCCCTGACGGTGACGCAACCGCTGTCCTTCCTGCAACTGGTCTGGGCGATCCTTTTCGGTTACTGGCTGTTCGACGAGGTGCCGGACAACTGGGTCATCATCGGCGCCTTGATGATCGTCGGCGCGGTCAGTTACCTGGCGCATCGCGAAGCGCTGGCCGCGCGCAGAAACAGAATTCAGGCGGCTGCCTCGTCGCCGGGCTGAGCGCTATCTCCCGCCACGAAATCATCTGGCGCCCGCCGACTGCAGGATTGTGACCATTTTCCGGTAATTCCGGACACGCGCCAGCGCCAACGGAGTGCTGCCGTTTTCGTCCGCCAGGTTGACATTGGCGCCGGCCTCGACCAGGACCCTCAGGGTCTGCGTATGTCGTTCACCGCCGTCGCCGAGCACGATCGATTCTATTAGCGCGGTCCAGCCCAGGTTGTTGACGTGATCCAGTGGGGCACCCGCCGCGATTAGTATTTTCACCGCTTCGACATGCCCGAGATGGGCCGCGGCGATCAATGCAGTGCCGTCGTAACGGCTGGTTACGTTACCGGCGCTGCAGCCGAGTTCGAGCGCTAGCTTTAACGTGGCAGTATCGTTGGCGACCGCGGCGATAGTGGCGATATCGTAGTAATCGTTTTCCAGTGCATTGGCATCGGCGCCAGCGGCGACCAGTTTTCGCATTGCATCGTGGTTGCCATAAAAGGCCGCCACATGCAGGGCGCTGCGCCCGTGGGCATCGCGTCGGTCCGGGTTTTTTCCGGAGCTTAGCTCGCGTTCGAGCGCGTCGATATCCTCCTTCACCACTGCGCGAAACAAAGCGTCGTAAGTGGCAATCTCTGCCGCGGAGGGTGCAATCTGTGCCTGTGACGCCACTATGGGCACCATGCCGGTTAGTACGATAGCCAGGTAACTTGCGGGTAGGCTTTTCACGAGCGGGATCGATTAAGCGAGCGACATATCCAGCGCTTGCAAGATGCGTTCGACCTCGTTATCGCTGCCGTAATGCACCAGCGATAGTCGCACGACGCCGTCGTCCGGATCGATGCCGAGATCGCTGATCAGCCGGTGAGCGTAAAAATTGCCGTGCTCGGTGCCGATACCGGCGTCCTGCAATTTATGCGTCAGTTCTTCACTGCTCTGCCTGAGCGGTTTGAAGGCAATGGTCGGCGCGCGGTCGTTGTCGCGCGCATGCGATTTGCCAAGCAGGCGAACGTCGGCGTGGTTGTGCAAAAAGTCCAGGATCGGTGCAGCCAGTTCGTTTTCGTGCTGCAGGATCAGCCGGTGGATGTTGTCGAGGCGTACGTTGGCGCTCTTGTCGCTGTCGCCGAAATGGTGCCGGTGCAGCGCATCGAAATAATCCAGCACCCCGGCGCAGCCGGCCACCTGCGCGTGCTGTGGCCCGGCCGGGTTGAAATCCTTGGTCGGAATGCCGCTGTTGAAATAATGCGCCTGCGATGTCAGGTCGCCGCGAATATCGCGGTTGACATACATCAGGCCCTGGTGCGGACCGAACACCTTGTACAGGCTGAAGGCGTAAGCGTCCACGCCCAGCGCCTTCATGTCGGAAATATGATGCGGGGCGTAGGCGACCGCGTCGATGAAGACGCGCGCCTTGCTGCCCGATTTAATCGTCTTGACGATTTCGGCAACCGGATTGACCGTACCGACGATGTTCGAGCAATGCGTGAAAAACACCCAGCGGGTATTGTCGCGCAACAATGGCAGCAAGGTCTCTATGTTCAGCAGGCCGCTGTCGGGCTCGACTTCCCACTGGCGAATGGTGACGCCTTTTTCATGCGCCTTGCGTCGCCAGGCGCCGCTGTTGGCCTCGTGGTCCTGGTTGGTGACGATGATTTCGTCGCCCGGCATCCACAGGTCGCCGATGGCCTGCGCCATGACGTAGGTATTCATCGACGTCGACGGACCGACGCTAAGCTCGTCCGCGCCGATGTTAAGCGCGTCGGCCCAGCCCGACAGCGCGCGATCCATGGCCTCGCCGGCGGCGGCGGAGGACGCATATCGCGAGTAGGGCTGAACGCGGGTGTGGCGGTTGTAATGCTCCAGGACGTCGTTAACCTGGTTGCAGACGTAACTGCCGCCGGCGTTGGACGCAAACACGAATTCAGGATCGTCTTCCAGCTGGCCGAACTGCGCGCGCACAAAATCGATGTCGAGTTTCATAAACTGCTCCCTTTCAGTTGCTCAATGGTAGTTGTTTTTATAGTCGGCATAAACCGCCTCGAAACGCACCAGGTTTTTCTGTGTGTAGTCGGAGAAATCCATGTCGACACGCGAATACAGTTCCGAAACCATCGACCACAGGGTTTCACGCAGCAGCGAAGCACACTTCATAGCGTGGTAACTGGCTAGCCGTGCGGTCTCGGGCACGACGCCATAGTATTGTTCGAGCATGGCGGTTTCCTGTACCGCGTCGAGTTCATTGTTCGACGCCAGGTTGGAAAGGTCGAACAGCGGGCTATTGAAGCCGGCATAGTCGAAATCGATCAGCCAGATGCGTTCACCGTCGTCGATAAAATTAGCCGGCAACAGGTCATTGTGTCCGAACACGATCTCGACCGGTCCGACCGCGATCTCGAGTTCACTGGCGATGCGCGCCAGTTCGGGCAGACGGCTCGCGTACGCGCTGTCGCCGCGTGCCAGCAGGTTCTGATAATGGCGTAAAACCTGGAATACCCAGAACAGGACCGCGATCTGGTTGAAGTGTTGCGGCATCTGTCGATGGAAGCTACGCAGCAGTTCCACGATCCGATGCAGGTTGTTGTCGTTGCGTACGTCAGCCTCGTCGAACACCTTGCCGTCGATGAAGCGAACCACGAGGATACCGGCCTCGTGGTAGATCAGCTCCGGGCTGACGCCGATCTGGAAAGCGGCCTCGCAGCTCGCGACCTCATTGACGCGCGAAATCAAATGGATCGGATCGTCCTCGCCGATTCGTACGACATATTGCTCGGTGCCGTCGGTTACCTTGAAGTTTAGGTTGGTCATACCACCGCTCAATTCCTCGATGCTGACTTTTGTCTGCCAACAGGGCAGGGCGGCGATGCGTTTTATGGCTGTGTCTGACATGTTCGGGCGGCTCCGGATTTGGTTCGCGGCATGATAGCATCGGTCCCGCGATGCGCAATCAGACAACAGATTTCTTCGACCGCGGCTGGTGCCGGTTTGCCTTCGATCCGCAGTTGATGAGATGGGTCGAAGGCGCCCTTGTATCGGCGCGTGCCAGTTTGCGGGATCCGCAGCAGGCGAAGTGGCTGCGCTATCAGGGTACTTGGTTTGCAGGGGTGAATGCTCTGCCGAACGATGCCAGCGGCGCGGTTAGTGAAAGCGGACCGCTGCGCGGCGCCGCGGTTAAGTTTATTGCCCGAGAACTCGGGCTCGAGGCGTTTGCCTGGGATGCGGCCCAGGTTTCGATTTGTTATCCGGGATACCCGCAGCCGATGGCAGGCGAGAGCACGGGCCGTGCACTCTATCGGCGCGAGCGCGACGCGGCGCACGTCGATGGTTTGCTGCCGGAAGGCCCCGGGCGGCGACGCCACTTGCGCGAGTATCACGGATTCATACTCGGCATTCCGATGGTCAATTTCGACGCCGATGCATCGCCTTTTGTGGTCTGGGAAGGTTCGCATGAAATCATGCGCAGCGCCTTTCGGGATCGATTTGCCGGCATCGATCCTTCGCAGTGGGGTGAGCAGGATATTACCGATATTTATCATGCCGCGCGTCAACAGGCCTTTGCCGAATGCCGGCGGGTCGAAGTGCACGCCCGGCCGGGTCAGGCCTTTCTTGCTCATAGACTGGTGTTGCACGGCATGGCGCCGTGGCGCGACGCTGCCGTCGCCGGCGAAGATGGCCGCATGATTTGCTATTTCCGCCCGGATCCATTCGGTCCCCGGGAGTGGCTCAACAACCCATAATTATAAGGGGTCAGTGTCGATTGATCGCAAGCGCAACTGATCAATCGACACTGACCCCTTTGATGTGGTTCAGGTCAGGGTTACGAGGCCGTTTGGCGTTTCTATATCGGCAGTGAGATAAGGCGCCTCGTCATTTTCCAGTGCCTCGATCTGCACCAGGTGGCCGGCGTCGATGGCGTCGAGTTTTTCCGCGATCCAGTACGGGCGGTTGTGGTAAATCGTCAAGGCGTGCAGGATGCAGCCGAGGTCGGCCATGGCTTGAGACGGATGCGGTTTGCTGTGCCACTGGATGCAGTAGGGCAGCATGCCGCCGCCGAGCAGGCGGCCATCTTCGGTCAGCGCGATTTCCCATTTCAACTGGTCGCGGCTGAGCGCGGTCGGTTTGCCGATATCGAAATCCACAGCGCCAGCAAGCTGGCGCAAGTCGGTAGTGTTCATGACCCAGGTGACCAGGCGCGGCCGTTGTTTCAGCGAGGTGCGCATGGCGGCTTCATCGAGCCCGAACCAGCGTGGGTGTCGCGGTGGCGGTGCCGTCGGATCGATTGCGATCACTTCGAGGTAGGCGTCATTGGCCAGTTGCATGACAAGGTTGTGAGTGCTCATGGTTTTGTGAACGCCGCCCTTCGCAATCTTGACGCCCAGTTTTGCCTGCAGGTACTCGACGCCCTGTTGCAGCGAATCTGCCGCGATGACGATATGATCGAGTTGATTCATGTCAGCATGTTAAATCACAGCGCTATCGGTTAACAGTATTACGGAGTAGAATTTCGCATTCCTGACCAGCAGCGAGGAGGCAGCAATGAGTATACTGACCAATCGAATCGAGTACGCGGTGGGCGACGCCAGCCACGAGGGTTACCTGGCCTACGACGACGAGGCGGCCGAGACGCGCCCCGGCATCATCATTGTGCATGAATGGTGGGGACTTAACGATTATATCGTGCGGCGCGCGCACATGCTTGCCGAGCTGGGTTATGTTGCACTCGCGATCGATATGTACGGTGGCGGGCAAACCGCGGCCGACCCGGCGCAGGCCGGTGAGTTGATGACAGGCGTTTTGAACGATATGGATAGCGGTACCGCCGCGCTCAGGGCCGGGTACGAATTGCTGCTCGATCAGCCCGCGGTGGACCGCGAGCGTACCGCCGCGATCGGTTACTGTTTCGGTGGCGCGATGGTGCTGCACATGGCGCGCATCGGTATGCCGTTGTCCGCGGTCGCCAGTTTTCATGGCGCCCTCGGATCGTTCCACACCGCTGATGCCGGCAGTATTCATGCCAAAATCCTGGTTTGCCACGGCGCTGCGGATTCGATGGTGAGTATGGCTGATCTCGATGCCTTCAAACAGGAAATGGATGCCGCGCAGGCCGATTACGAAGTTTTGCTGCTGGATGGTGCCAAACATGGCTTCAGCAATCCGCAGGCCGATGTCAATGCCGAAAAGTACGGTATCGACCTGGGTTACCAGCAAGAGGCCGACGCACAATCCTGGAACGCGATGCAGGCACTGTTCGACAGGGTATTCTGATGACGATCGAAATGGATCTCTCCGATGTGCGCCGCGATTACGAGGCGCACGGCATTACCCGCAAGGACATGGATTCGGATCCCTTCGTGCAATTCGGCCAGTGGTTGCAGCGCGCGCGTGACCTGGAGTTGCTCGATGCCACCGCGATGACCTTGGCCACGGCCGATGCGGCCGGACAGCCGTCGGCCCGTATCGTTTTGCTCAAGCACTTCGACGCCGAGGGTTTTTGCTGGTATACCGATTCGCGCAGTCTCAAGGGCCAGCATCTCGAGGCCAATCCTAACGCCGCGATACTGTTTCACTGGCGCGATCTGAGTCGCCAGGTACGCGTGCATGGCCGGGTGCGGCAGATGCCGGCCGATGATGCCGAGAAATATTTTCTGTTGCGCCCCGAGGGCAGCCGCTTCAGCGCCGCGGCGTCGATCCAGTCGACCGAAATCGAGAGCCGCTCGCATCTCGAGGACGAGGTTTTACGCCTGCGCGCGGCCTATCCGGATGGCGACGTGCCACGCCCCGATGCCTGGATCGGCTATCGCCTGACGCCGGAATACTTCGAATTCTGGCAGGGACAGGACAACCGCCTGCACGATCGCATCGTTTACAGCCCGGTCGAGGCCGGCTGGGAAATGAAACGGATTTCACCTTGATGCTCGGCGCAGCCCTGGTGGCCTTCGGGCACTTCCTCGCGTTTTTCGCGCTTTCCGCCGCGCTGGTACTCGAGCTGGCGCTGCTGACCGAATCGCTCAGCGTGGAAACCGCACGCCGTATTCAGCGCGCCGACCTGGCGCTGGGGCTATCGGCAACGCTGTTACTCGTGTTCGGTATTTTGCGCGTGTTTTATTTCGACAAGGGCAGCGAATTTTATCTTGGCAACGTTTTTTTCTGGATCAAGATTTTACTGTTTGTCGCGGCCGGCGTTATTTCGATTTATCCGAGCATGATATACCGACGCTGGAGCAGTGAACTGCAGCAGGATATCGCGCCCGACTTATCCAGCGATATGGTCACGCGCCTGAAAAAAATCATTCACTGGGAGCTGGTTCTAATCGGCGGTATCCTGATTTGTGCATCGCTGATGGCAAAGGGATTCGGCACCTGGTAACAGAGACGGAGGGTAACAGACATGAACTTCGCCGAACGTCTGCGGAAAAATGAAATACTGGTCGGCACCATGTTGACGATTCCTGCGCCCGAGGTCGCTGAAATGATCGCCAAATGCGGATTCGACTGGTTGTTCATGGACGGCGAACACGCGCCGTTATCGATTCTCGAGTGGCAGCGATTGATGCAGGCGGTCGGCGGCCGCTGCGCCAATATACTGCGCGTACCCTCGTTGAGTGAACGCGACATTAAAAAGGCGCTCGATATCGGCGCCGACGGTATTATCGTGCCGATGGTCAACACTGTCGAACAGGCGCAGCAGGCGGTCAACTGGAGCAAGTACCCGCCGCGGGGACAGCGCGGCGTCGGACTCGCCCGCGCGCAGGGTTACGGGCTCGATTTCGCCGACTACATGGCCAGCGCGAACGATCGCACCGCGCTGATTATTCAGGCTGAGCATATAGACGCGGTCGAAAACATCGACGACATTGCCCAGGTCGACGGCATCGATGCGGTCTTCATCGGTCCGTACGATCTGTCGGCCAGCATGGGCAAAACGGGGGAGGTCGGCGATGCCGAGGTGGTTGCTGCGATTGATCGTGTCAAGCAGGCCTGCCAGCAAAACAATATTGCGCTGGGGTATTTTGGCCTCGATGCCGCCAGCGTACAGGGCTATATCGAGCAGGGTTACCACCTGATCTGCGCCGGCGTCGATGCCGGATTCGTTACCGCCGGTGCAACTAAAATTCTGGAGGACTTGAAGCCCTGAACAGATATAACGTGATCCCGATGCGTCGGACCGCCGCGAAAGCGGGGGTCTCAAAATGCCGGCGGGATGACAGGATGCCGTCGTGCTAACGGCGAAAGCGGAGACATTTTAATGGCCGAACAAAGCAAAACCCTGTCCCTGAGCGAGGTGCAAGACCTGACCCGCCGCGCGCTCGCCGGTTGCGGCGCCCATGGGCAGCAGCTCGAACTTGCTGTCGAGTCGGTGGTCGATGCCGAGTGTGACGGCATTCGTACCGTCGGCCTCGGTTACCTGCCTTTATAT
Organism: Gammaproteobacteria bacterium; assembly: GCA_020354435.1. Classification (GTDB taxonomy): domain Bacteria; phylum Pseudomonadota; class Gammaproteobacteria. Next base: position 1,394,193 of record CP070646.1, on the reverse strand, counting down.
TGCGGCCACTTGCAGGTCGGCAAGATCAACCGTGATGCAAATCCACAGCACGGCCAGATCGCCCCGTCGGCGCTGCGCTCGATGGCCGACAGCGGTTTCGCGCATGCCGCGTTCGCCGAGGCCGAGCAATCGTTCTACACGCTCGCCAGGCAGCAGGGCATT
>CP070646.1:1391602-1393931 GCA_020354435.1 Gammaproteobacteria bacterium | reverse complement strand
TGCCGTTGCGATGCGCCAGATTTAGCACGCCCCAGCTAACCCGGGACACTTCCCCGGTGGGATGGATGTCGTTCAGACGTACGGCGATATTGCCCAGCGGTTTGTCTATCGCGACCTTGAGGCGCAGTTTGGGGCGGCCGAGAATCTCGATTGGCTGGTGCAGTTTACCGCTGTCGAACACCAGCGACCCGGAATCGTCGCGGCGCTGATCGGCCGGCATTTCACCATCGGGCCTGACGGTGAAAAATTCACCGCAGGCGGACCCCGTGTCCTGCGGCGAGGCCATGGTTTTTTCCCGCGTACGGCCGGGAATGTCCAGTAATTGACGATTTGGTGCCAGGTAGTAATAGCGACTGCGGGTATCGGGCGATGGCAGGACCTGCTCCGCAACCCAGCGACCCGGTTCGCGCTCGTGGCGTAACTGCGGTTTCGCCTGCTCCAGGATGTAGGCGCGATAGGCGGGTAATCGATCGACACCGTTGTCCTTGCCTTTCAGCCACTTATCCCACCAGTTTATTGCTTCGCGCAGGAAATCCATGCGCGGTTTCGGCCACGCGATATGCGGATATTTGTGGATCCAGGGCCCGTTTATCGCTTTTGCATTGGGTAAATTTATCGCCGCGGCGGGTGGCGCGTTGATATATCCATCGGCCCAGCCCGAAATCACAAGTGACGGAATTTTGACGTTTTCATAGTTTTCGCTTATCGATCCGTGCTTCCAGTAGTCGTCTTTACGCTGGTGAGTGAGCCATTTTTGCAGTGGAAACGGTTGAGTTTCGAGTCGATGCGACCAGATTTCACGCCAGTTATCGCCGACCAGCTCGGGATCCGGCGGTCGCGACGCATAACACAGCATCGTGCTGGACCAGTAAAAGTTGGAATACAGCAGGCACCCGTTTTTGTAGTGAATATCGTCGTTGTAGCGGTCGACCGTGGTGCCGATCGAAATCACCGCTTTCAGTGCTTCCGGCTGCAGTGCAGCAATCTGCAGCGCGTTGAAACCGCCCCAGGAAATCCCCATCATGCCGACATTGCCGTCGCACCAGGCCTGTTTTGCGATCCATTTGATGACATCGCAGCCGTCGGCCAGTTCGCGCGTCGAGTACTCGTCGTCCCAGTCGCCGTCGGATTCGCCGTTGCCGGAAATATCGACGCGCACGCCGACATAACCCGCCTCGGCGAAGCTTGGGTAGGTACTGTCATCGCGTTGCGCGGTACCGTCGCGTTTGCGGTAAGGAATGTACTCGAGTATCGCGGGCAGCGGATTCTTCCTGGCGCCGTTCGGCATCCAGATGCGGGCCGCCAGGCGGCGCCCGTCGGACAGCGGGATCCACTCGTTTTCGAGAATCTTGAAGCCGGCTTTTTTCATTTTTCTTTACAGACTGCAGTCGGGAACGACATTTTGCCTGCCCGGGCCAAGCCCAGGCAAGCCTTGCAATAGTAAAGGTTGATGGCTGCGCTAGAGCTCCGGCCCTGCCGCGACCAGCTTTTGGCCACTTTCTGTATCGGTATACTGTTCGAAATTGTCGATAAAAAGGCCTGCCAGTTTTTTCGCCTTCTCGTCCCATAGCGCGCTGTTCGCGTAGCTGTTGCGCGGATCGAGTATGGCGTTTTCGACACCCGGCAGTTCGGCCGGCATTGCCAGACTGAAAATCGGCAGCGTCGCGGTATCGGTGTGATCGAGCGAACCGTCGAGAATGGCGTCGATAATTTTACGTGTCGCCTTGATCGAAATACGTTTGCCGCTGCCGTCCCAGCCGGTGTTGACGAGGAAAGCCTGGCTGCCGTTTTGCAGCATACGTTTTTTCAGGACTTCGGCGTACTGGGTCGGGTGCAACGACAGAAAAGCCTTGCCGAAACAGGCCGAAAAAGTCGGTGTCGGCTCGGTGATGCCGCGCTCGGTGCCGGCCAGTTTGGCGGTGAAACCCGACAGGAAATAGTACTCCGCCTGTTCCGGCGTCAGTCGTGAAACCGGCGGCAATACGCCGAAAGCGTCCGCGGTCAGGAAGATGACGTACCTGGCATGGCCGGCGCGGGAAACCGGTTTGACGATATTGTCGATATGATAAATCGGGTAGGACACGCGCGTGTTTTCAGTTTTCGAACCGTCGGCGTAGTCGATTTCGCCGGCATCGTTGACGGCGACGTTTTCCAGCAGGGCGTCGCGCCGGATGGCGTTATAGATGTCCGGCTCGTCCTCGGCGCTGAGATCGATGGTTTTAGCGTAACAGCCGCCCTCGAAGTTGAAGATACCGTCGTCATCCCAGCCGTGCTCGTCGTCGCCGATCAGGCGGCGCTTGGGGTCGGTCGACAGCGTGGTCTTGCCGGT
>CP070646.1:1364673-1391502 GCA_020354435.1 Gammaproteobacteria bacterium | reverse complement strand
AAGACGACGCATTCGAGCGGCTCGTCGTCGAGCGCCATCTGTGTATCGATACAACCGCTGCCGGGGGCAACGCCAGCCTGATCGCCGCCGGTAGTTAATCGGCATTCATTCACGCGATTCGTTTAGCGGTTAATTTATCACGCGAAAAAACTCGTTGTGACCGCAGACCGGGCAGGGTGGAATCTGGCCGGTTTCGGTCAGCTTGATACTGTTGTCGCATTGACAACAGCAAAAGGTACCGGCATTGCAGACCTCGCCGCTGCGGTACAGGCTGGCCTGGTGATCCTCGTATTCGAATTCCCGAAAATCGAGCCAGGCCTTGTCCGCGGCGCGCGCCACCAGGTCGATGAAGCGATCTTCTACCAGGGTCAGGTCGAAACTCAGCCAGTCCTTCAATTCCTTGCGTTGCTGGTTTAGTGTCTTGTTAGCCTTGTGCAGATCGCGCTTCAGCGTATCGCCGAGGCTTTCGGCTTCCTCCTGACTCAGCGCGAACAGTTCACGTGCCAACTGCTGGGCATTGTGCACCATTTCATCGATCGTCGGCGCCAGCGCCTCCTCGGCTTCGTGGATAGCCTGGTGGACGTTGTCGACCATGTGCTCGAAAGCGGCAACCAGTTTTTCTTTGTCCTTTATGTCCATGTTCGCATTATTAACGCATAATATGCGCGCGCACAAGTAAGCCTCAGGTTTCGATGACACAGATCAAATCCGGCGAGCCCCCGGGCACCGTTCTCAAGTGGTGGCGGCGTCTACAGCGATGGCCCGCGGGCGACAGGCTGTTCAGTCTAGGGCTCGGCTGGATGGCTCCCTATAGCGCCACCATCGGCGCCCGGGTCGAGGAAATCGAACCTGGATACGCCCGCGTGACTCTGCGCGACCGCCGCCGAGTTCGCAACCATTTACGCTCCATTCACGCGATTGCACTGGTCAACCTGGGCGAAATTGCAACCGGCCTGGCCGTCTTGTCGATGATTTCCGCCGACATGCGCGGCATCGTGCTCGCAATCCACGCCGACTATCTGAAAAAGGCGCGCGGTAAAATGACCGCGGTAGCAGAATTTCAATTACCCAATCGTCTCGAGGATAATACGCCCTGCGAAGTCGAGGCCGAGTTGCGCGACCAGGCCGATGACGTCGTGGCGGTGGTCAAAGCCACCTGGCTGATTGGCTACCGGGAGTCATGAAGCGACAGTTTCCGTCGGCGGCAAATACGTTTTGCCGGCAACTGGGCATACGGTACCCGATCATCGGCGGTGCAATGTACCCCTGCAGTAACCCGGAACTCACCGCGGCGGTTTCCGCGGCCGGTGGGATTGGCATCATGCAGCCGATTTCACTGACCTACGTATACGGCCACGATTTCCGCAACGGCATTCGCCTGATGCGCAGTCTGACTGACAAGCCCATCGGCATGAACGCGTTGATCGAAAAGTCATCGAAGAAATATCAAAAGCGTATGTCGGCGTGGATCGATACCGCGCTCGAAGAGGGCATACGTTTCTTTGTTACCTCTCTGGGTAAACCAGACTGGGTGGCCGAACGCGTGCACGCTGCCGGTGGCCTGGTGTATCACGATGTTACCGAGCTGAAGTGGGCCCGCATCGGACTCGACAATGGCGCCGATGGCCTGATCTGTGTCAACAACCGCGCCGGCGGACATGCCGGGCGCAAATCGATGACCGAACTTTATGCGGAGTTACACGAGCTCGGCGTGCCACTGGTCTGTGCCGGCGGTATCGGCGAAAGCGGCGGTTTCTGGCAGGCGCTCGATCTCGGTTATGCCGCCTGTCAGCTCGGTACCCGCTTTATCGCCAGCCATGAATGCCGCGCCAGCGCCGCCTACAAGCAGGCGGTGGTCGATGCGCAGGAATCCGATATCGTGCTGTCGGAAAAGATTACCGGCGTGCCGGTGTCGGTGATCAATACCGATTTCATCCGGCACAGCGGAACGCGGCTCGGCTGGTTTTCGCGCTGGATGCTGAGCGGCAATACCACCAAGCACTGGATGCGCATGTTTTACGGACTGAGATCGATCTGGCAGTTGAAACACGCCTCGCTCGACGAGACCGGAGAAAAGGATTACTGGCAGGCAGGTAAAAGCGTGGCCGGAATTAATCGCGTCGAATCCTGTGAAACGATCATGCAACAATTGCTGGCGGACAAGGTCTAAATTCCATGCAAAAAACACTCTACTACGTACACGATCCGATGTGCAGCTGGTGCTGGGGATTCGAACCGACGCGTCGGCGACTTTTCAGCGCGCTGGAAGGTCAGCTGCGAATTGAACGGCTGCTGGGCGGACTCGCCCCGGACTCGGATGTTCCTATGCCGGCATCGATGCAGACGATGCTGCAACAAACCTGGCAGCGTATCCAGGGCATGATTCCCGGCACCGAGTTCAACTTCGAATTCTGGCAGAAAAACGAGCCACGCCGCTCGACTTACCCGTCGAATCGTGCGGTCATAGCCGCGCGTTTACAGGGCCCCGAGTACGATCCGCTGATGACTGCCCGTATTCAGCGAGCCTATTACCTGGAAGCGCGTAATCCATCGAATAACGACACCCTGGTCGAACTGGCCGCCGATATCGGGCTCGATTCCGAGCGCTTTGCCGCCGACCTGGTCGCCGTCTCGACCGAGGCCAGTTTAATCGACGAAATTGGTCGCGCCCGGGCTCTGGGTATCAACAGTTTTCCCAGCATGGCGGTGGTGACGCAGCAGGATTTGTATCCGGTCGGTCTGAACTACCTGGATGCGCAGGAGATGCTGGATCAGATTGAAGCGATCCAACCCTGAAATTATATTAAACGCCGTGGGCCGGATGGATTGACAGGGCCTAATGATCGACTACCGGGTGGGTGGCCTGGAACAGCTATTTCATGACCAGGCTGGTTGCCAGCGTGGGTACCGTGTCCAGGCCCAGACGTATGGCGGCTGTCTGTACGGTTTCGACTGGATTGATGCCGCGGTATAAAATTGTCGATGATGGATTCTGGCGTAATACTCATGGTCTCTCGGGTGATTTGAAAAACCACCGAGTATAGATGCCAATTCCTATTTCGCAGCCCGATTACGGCTAAATTTTCAACGAGTAGGGCAGTTCCACGTTATGGATGCGGGTAGCAGGTTGCTGCAGCAGGTTTAACTCTTCGGCCTCGGCTCTGGCGATCTGGGCCACGTAAAGGCAATGACACAGACCCTGCGCGTCAAATTCCGCATCGACCACGGTGCCGCTGCCGTCGATTTCGTCTTTGCCGCTGACCACCAGTTCGTCGCCGGGCTGCGGTAACTTGTCGGTTTCGAGCTCGGCCAGGTACATGCGTCGCTTCAGCTTGCCGAGATACTGCGTGCGCGCAACGATCTCCTGGCCGGGATAACAGCCTTTCTTGAAGCTGACGGCGTCGAGCGCGTCCAGGTTTGCCATTTGCAGCACGAACTTTTCCGCGGTCTCGGGGTATATCGACGGAATACCGGCGCGGATTTCGGACAGGTGCCAGGAATTAAAACCCGCCACCAGCAAATCTCCGGCAAACCCATTCCACAGGTTGATCGCCTCGTCGGCGGACAGGCACAGGAACAAGAATCGCTGTTGCTCACCGACCGGCTCCAGCCGCATCGATACGACGGAATCGTTTTGTACGACGCCGTTGGTTTGCGACGGCAGCAGGCCGTGTTCGAGAACAGCGGCCTTGTCGGTCGAAATCGCGAAACGCGCGAAGTAATCGCTGGCATCGGCCAGTGATACCTGTGACTGCACGATATATTTGTACAACTGGGGCAACAGTGAAGAGACTATTGAGCGCGACGTTAGCAGCAGGTATCCGTTCGAGACCTGCACCACCCTGAAAATACCCAGCATGCGGCCCTTGGGCGTCGAATAGGAGCTGAGCTGCAGGCGCGATTCGTCGATCAGATTAATGTCGTTGCTGAGCTGGTTCTGCAGAAAATCATGCGCGTCCTTACCGGTGACCAGAATGAGCCCGATCTCGTCCGCCGAGCACAGATAATTTTCGCCTGCGATAACATCGCTGCGTCGGGCCTCGAATTGCTGCCAGTGAATCATGCCTGTTTTTCCTGTTGCCGGATCGCCCAGTCTATATGGTGCCGAATAAAACCACTGTGACCGGCGTAATCCTGTTTGAGCGTCGCTACTATATGTGGATCCGGGGCCGCATTTCCAAGCGCAATCACCACATTTCGCAGCCAGCACTGATGACCGATACGGCGGATGGCCGAACCTTCCATCTTGCGCAAAAATTCATCCTCCGACCAGCGGTAGCATTCCATCAGTGAAATACTGTCGAGGCCGTGGCGAGGCTGGAAATCGGGCTCCTGGCTATATCGTGCGAAACGGTTCCATGGGCACACCAGCTGACAGTCATCACAACCGTAGATGCGGTTCCCGATAGCGGTACGAAATTCCTCCGGGATCGCAGAACGGTGTTCGATGGTCAGATAGGAAATGCAGCGCCTGGCGTCGACCCGGTAAGGTTCGACAATAGCCGCGGTGGGACAAATGTCGATACAGGCGGTGCAACGGCCGCAGTGGTTCTCGATTGGCACATCGTATTCGAGCGCCATGTCGGTATATATTTCTCCGAGGAAAAACCAGGAGCCATGCTGTCGATGCAACAAATTACTGTGCTTGCCCTGCCAGCCAATGCCGGCCCTGGCCGCCAGAACCTTTTCCAGCACCGGCGCGCTGTCGGTAAACACGCGATAACCCATCGCACCGTAACGCTCGATGATGCGCTCGGCAAAATGCTGCAATCGCTTGCGCATCAGCTTGTGGTAATCGCGCCCGAGGGCATAGCGTGATACGTAGGCCAGGCTGTCGTGATCGAGTAGCGTCATCGGGTCACGCTGCTCTTCGACCAGGTAGTCAAGTCGCACGCAGATAACCGACAGGGTTTCGGGTACCAGCTGTGACGGGTGCAGGCGCTTATCTATGTTCCGCGCCATATAGGTCATTTCGCCATGATAGTTCTGCTCGATCCAGCGACGATAATAGCGGTCGTGAGGATCGAGCCTGACATCGGTAATGCCGACCTGCTGAAATCCGAGTTCGCGTCCGATTTGCTTAATGGTCTCTGATTTGCTCAAGTGATTTTCAAGCGCGATTCGCGCGCAGTATTCAGCCGGATTCGGGTGCATCTTTTACCGCGGCTGGTACAATATCGCATTTTTAACCAAATCAGAATGTCTATCTACATTGCTCTAGCAGTAGGCGGCTCTCTGGGCGCGGTTTCGCGCTACTGGGTATCCAGTACGACCTACCAGTGGCTAGGCCAGGACTTTCCCTACGGCACCCTGGCGGTGAACCTGCTGGGTTCGCTGGTGATGGGCTTTCTGTCGGTGTTGCTGGTGCACCGTTTTCATATCAGTGAGGAAATCCGTATTGGTTTACTGGCCGGATTCCTCGGTTCATTTACGACTTTTTCTACCTTTGCAATGGACACATTACAACTGGCCGGTAACGAGGCAGTGCCGAAAGCGGTTGTCTATATCCTGGCCAGCGTCCTGTTCTGCATATTCGGCGCCTGGGCTGGCCTGCTCGCCGCGAAACAGATGATTTAACCATGCTTGATCCAAAACTACTCCGCAGTGACCTCGATACGGTGGTCGAAAAATTACGCATCAAACACTATGAGCTGGATGTAAGCAGCTTCAGCGAGCTTGAAGAGCGACGCAAGTCGCTGCAGGTCGACACGCAAAATCTGCAAAGCGAGCGTAACAGCCGCTCGAAAGCCATCGGCGAAGCCAAGGCGAGGGGTGAAGATATCCAGCCACTACTCGACGAGGTGGCACAGCTCGGCAATCAATTGAAGTCCGCCGAGGCTGAACTCGGCGAATTGCAGGACAAGCTCGACGACCTGTTGATGGGCATGCCGAACCTGCCGCACGATTCGGTACCCGCCGGCGACAGCGAGGACGATAACGAAGAAGTGTTGCGCTGGGGCGAGCCGCCCCGGTTCGATTTCGAACCTCGGGATCACATCGATCTCGGTCAAGGCCTTGGCGGTATGGATTTCGAATGTGCCGCCAAGCTGTCAGGGGCCAGGTTCGTTACCATGAGCGGAGATCTGGTGACGATGCAGCGTGCGCTGATTCAGTTCATGATTAATCAGCATATACTCGAACACGGCTACACCGAGGTCTATGCGCCTTACCTGGTGAACGAGGCAACCCTGACCGGCACCGGCCAGTTACCCAAATTCAAACAGGATCTGTTCCATATCGATTCCGAAAATCACAACCTCTACCTGATACCGACGGCCGAGGTACCGGTAACGAACTTCGTCGCCGGTAATATTGTCGAAGCCGAGCAACTTCCGTTAAGGTACGTCGCGCACACGCCCTGTTTTCGCTCGGAAGCAGGTTCCTATGGCAAGGACACGCGCGGCATGATACGCCAGCACCAGTTTGAAAAAGTCGAACTGGTGCAGGTGGTCAGACCGGAGAATTCGATGGCTGCGCTCGAGGAGTTGACCGGGCACGCCGAAACTATCCTGCAAATGCTGGGGCTGGCATATCGCAAGGTTGTGCTCTGCGGTGGCGACCTCGGATTCGCGTCGACCAAGACCTACGATCTGGAAGTCTGGCTGCCCGGGCAGAATACCTATCGCGAAATTTCTTCCTGCAGCAACATGACGGATTTTCAGGCGAGGCGCATGAAGGCGCGCTGGCGCAACCCGGAAACCGGCAAACCGGAACTGGTGCACACGCTCAACGGCTCCGGGCTCGCGGTAGGCCGCACGCTGATCGCGATTATGGAGAATTACCAGCAGCCCGATGGCAGTATTCGAATCCCCGACGTGCTGCAGCCTTACATGCATGGCAAAACTGAAATTCGGCCTTGAGGGACTATACTTTGCAGGAACGATACGGATACGGAATCCCCGATGAAGTTGTTCGCAAAATTTTTGATCGCGGCACTGTTTATCGCGATGTTATTGCCGTTTACAATAATCAAAGGGCCTGAGGGAAGACCGCTGATGAGTTTTTCGAATTTCAGCCTGTCGGATTTTTCGATGCCGGATTTACCCGATGTGCCGAGTGGCGGTAAAATGCAGTCTGCGATCCGGGGAAATGGGGGCGAGGATATTTTTTATCAGTGGTACGATTCCGACGGTAATGTACAGTTCACGAGCGAACCACCACCGAAGGGGGTCGAGTACACGACAAAGGGCTTCGATCCGGACACTAACCTGATCCAGGCGCTGGAGTTGCCGCAAGAGGAGTCCGAGCCGGCCCAGACCGAACCCGCCAGCCGGGCACACAATCCCGAGGATATAGGGAACCCCTACAGCGCGGAAAGTATCCAGAAGCTGCTCGAAGAAGCAAAAAATGTTGAAAAGCTGTTTAAGCAGCGCATTAAGGATCAGGAATCCGCCCTTAACCAATAAGAGACATCAATCCATGAAATTTACGACATTTATACTGCTGGCGCTTGTCAGTTTCGGCCTTAACGCGGCCGGCAAGTCGGCTTATATAAACTCCAAAGTGCTGCTGGAACAGTCGCCACAGGCGATTGCGGCAAATAGCAAACTGAAAGAGCAGTTTGGCGAACGCGAAAAAAGTCTGCGGGATCTGGCGAAGACGATCCAGGAAATGGAGCAGACCTACAAGAACGATAGTGCCATCATGAGCGCCGAACAGAAAAAGAAAGCCGAGGATAATATTATCCAGAACAAGCGTCGCTTCCAGTTCGAGCAACAGTCGCTGAAAGAAGACCTGCAAGCCAAGCAGAGAGAATTACTGCAGGAATTACAGGTCTCGATCAGGACCGTGATCAGAACCTATGGCAAAGAACAGGGATACGATTTCATTTTTACCGACAGCAGTATCGCCTATGCCAGCGATGCGATGGATATCACGGACGAAATTCTCGAAGAATTGAAGAAGTAATCTCTAACACCAGCCCGAACGCGACAGAGCGGCCGGGCCGGTATCCGGACTCGATCAATCCGGATTGACCGGCGGTGCCACGGCAACGGCATTCTCGGTCTTGACCTTCTCAGCCTGCGGTTTTTTATCGATCTTTTCGCTCGACACCGGCCCCTCGGCTATCGCCGCAGGGGGTGGGCCGTCAGATTGTTTTTTGTCACCATTTGCTTTTTTTCCGGTTGCAGCTTTTTCCGTAGCGGTCTCTTTCGCGGCGGTCTTTGACTGCTTTTTCCGCGACCCTTTCCTGTCGGCTTTTTTCTCGTCGGCGCCAGAACCTATTTTCTCGTCGTTGCCAGAACGGGATGTTTTCTTTTTCGGCTTGCTATCGGCCTTTTTCTTTTTGCCACCGGATTCCGTTTTAGCTGCAGCTTCGGTCACGGGTTGTGGCCGTTCGGCGGCGCTGTCTACCTGTTGTGGCTGGCCGTCGCGCCGTTTACTCGCCCGCGATTTCGGTTGCTCGGTCTGAGACGGTTTTGTAGCGGCTTCGCTCAACGTGCTCTTGTCCTGTTGCGCCCGGCTTTCCTGCTGGGATTTGGCTTCCTGCTGTCGAGCGCCGCGATTGCCGCGGCTGCCGGAACGACTACCGCCACGAGAACGCCCCGAGCGCGATTGAGTGCTACGCTTGCCTTCCTGCGATTCGCTTTTGTCCTGGCTGCGCTGCTCCTGGCTTTGGGTACGCTTGGTGCCTTCACCGTTTCTCGCAGTGGTGCTAGCGCGCTGCCGGTTCTGACCCCCGCGATACTTACCGCGCCGACCGCGACCCCCGCCGCGTCCCTGACGAGCCTCGCTCCTGGCAGCCGGCTTTTCTTCGTTGGCAGCCGGCTTTTCGCTGGTGCCGACGAACAGCCTCACAATTTTACCCAGGAATCCGATTTCATCGCCCGCAGTTTCCTTAGCCTTTGACGGTGTAGTCGGTCTTGGTCCGGGCGGAGCGACACGTTGTACCGCTGCCTTTTCCGGGGTCACCGTCGTGCTGCTGGCCATTTCGACCAGGTCTACCGCTTCCTCCTCGGTTGTCAGCTCGTAGGATTTCTTGTAATGCGATTCGTGTCGATGCGTGTCGTTACCCTTGACCCTCTCGATTTCGTAATGCGGGGTCTCCAGTTTGGGATCCGGGATCACGACAACATGTACGTTGCGCCGATGCTCCAGCGAGTCTATTTTTTCGCGCTTCTCGTTTAGCAGGTAGGTGGCGCATTCCACCGGGATCTTGGCCAGTATCTTTCCGGTGTTATCCTTCAGCGCCTCGTCCTCGAGCAAGCGTAAAACTGCCAGGGACAGCGACTCGACGTCGCGAATGGTGCCCTGGCCGCTGCAGCGGGGGCAAACGATCTGGCTGGATTCCTCCAGTGACGGGCGCAGCCGCTGACGCGACATTTCGAGCAGGCCGAAACGGGAAATGCGTCCGATCTGAACCCTGGCACGATCGTCGTACACGGCATTGCGCAAACGGGTTTCGACTTCACGCTGATTCTTGTTCTGCATCATATCGATAAAATCGATCACGATCAGTCCGCCCAGATCTCGAATTCGCAGCTGGCGTGCAATCTCATCGGCCGCTTCGAGGTTGGTCATTTTCGCGGTTTCCTCGATATCTGCGCCACGGGTGGCACGCGCCGAGTTTACGTCGATCGAGGTCAGGGCCTCGGTATGATCGATAACAATAGCGCCACCGGAAGGCAGATTGACTTCACGTGAAAATGCCGACTCGATCTGGTTTTCAATCTGAAACCGGTTGAAAAGCGGCAGCTTGTCGTCGAAGCGCTTGAGCTTGTTGAGCGAGCCGGGCATGACCATCGACATAAAGTCATGCGCCTGCTGGTAAGCCTGTTCGGAATCGATCAGTATTTCACCGATGTCATTACGGTAATGGTCGCGCAGCGCGCGCACGACGATATCGGATTCCTGGTAAATCAGGAAAGGGGCTTTTTTGTCTGCCGCGGCTTTCTCGATTGCAGCCCAGACCTGGGTCAGGTAATCAAGGTCCCACTGCATTTCCTCGACGCTACGGCCAACACCGGCGGTACGTACGATCACGCCCATGCCGTCGGGCATTTCGAGCTGCGCCAGAACTTTTTTCAGCTCATCGCGGTCTTCGCCTTCGATACGCCTGGAGACGCCGCCGGCACGTGGATTCTGTGGCATCGCCACGAGGAACCTGCCAGCCAGGCTGATGAAGCTGGTGAGAGCGGCGCCCTTGTTGCCACGTTCCTCTTTTTCGACCTGGACGATGATTTCCTGGTCGACCTTGAGTGCATCCTTGAGGATGGGTTTGCCACCGTCGTCACGTGGAGCATCACCAAAATACTGTTTGGCAATTTCCTTGAACGGCAGAAATCCATGACGCTCGGCGCCATAATTGACAAAAGCGGCCTCGAGGCTGGGTTCTATGCGGGTTATCTTACCCTTGTAGATATTGGACTTTTTCTGCTCTCGAGAGGGTACTTCGATATCGAGGTCGTAGAGTCGCTGGCCATCGACCATGGCCACCCTCAGTTCTTCGGTCTGAGTGGCGTTGATTAAAATTCTTTTCATTGAAATAGTTGCCTTGCATGTATGGCCAGGCACCGCGAAGTTCAGAATTTACCGTGAGCGTTTCCATTTTTTGTTGCCAGGGCCATTGGGCCATGCAGGCGGTTTTTCGCAAACCGCTTATGGTCGGGAAACTTTTGATGTAAACAATACTGAGTATGAGGCAGTACATTGGCCTGTGTGTTTCTAAATGCTCCGCTGTGCGGCGTTCAAACGACGCTTTCGGAGGCTAATTCTTTTGGGAAAACAACCGCTCATGCGGCATGCTTCCCGCGAAAAAACTGTATAGGTAGTGTTTTGCCTGGAGTTTAGGCAGTACAATGCTACGCCCGCGAATATACCACAGTTTGTTGTTACTGCCAGCCATTGAATTCAAATAAGCCACAAAAATCCGCCGTCAGCCTGGTGGAGGTATCTGCCGCGCAGCTGAATCAACGGCTAGATAATTTTCTGTTCAAGCGGCTGGGCAACGTTCCGCGCACACGGATTTACCGCATCATCAGAAAGGGTGAGGTGCGCGTCAACAAGAAGCGTTGCAAGCCCGAATACAAGCTGCAAATAGGTGACCAGGTACGTATCCCGCCGCTGCAGCTCGAGCAAAGCAGGCCGACAAAATCGAAACCCTCGCAACAGTTGCTACAAAAGCTCGAGCAGTCGGTATTATACGAAAACAGCAATATACTGGTTATCGACAAGCCTGCCGGGCTGGCGGTACACGCGGGCTCGAGTGTCGACTACGGGGTCATCGACGCGCTGCGGCTACTTTACCCAAACAATGGAATCGAACTGGTTCACCGGCTCGACCGCGATACCAGCGGCTGCCTGCTGTTGGCAAAAAACCGTCCGGCGCTGTTGGCGATGCAATCGATGTTCAGAAACCAGCAGGTCAGCAAGAATTACATCGCCGCGGTGCAGGGACGATGGCCCCTCGAGCTGATCGAAATCAGCCAACCCCTGAAAAAATTTCATTTGCCCAATGGTGAAAGACGGGTGCGCGTCGATGCCGCCGGCAAGACGGCCCTGAGCCAGTTTAAATTATTGGCGACGGGCAAGGATTACAGTCTGCTTCGAGTCAAACTCGTAACCGGACGTACCCATCAAATCAGAGTGCATTGCCAGGCACAGGGTCACCCGCTCGCCGGCGATGACAAGTACGGCGACAGCGGATTTAACCGCAGCATGCGCCATCGCGGGATCAGGCGCCTGATGTTACACGCAAGTAGCCTTGAACTGCCATTTTCAGACTACACTTCAGAAGTAGTAATCAATGCCGTATTACCGCCGGAGTTCGAACAATTGCTGGCCGCGGCAAAAACGGTTTAATCGAATCACGCTAACGAGGATACAGTAAAACGATGGCTGATATAGACAAGCAATCCACGCAGGCAAACCCGCCTGGCAGCGGCCAGCGCGATGCCGTAGTCGAAAAACTGGTTTTCGCCGCGTTGCGTGAACAGACGCGAGCGCGCCGCTGGCGCGTATTTTTCATGTTGTTTTTTATCGTTTACCTGACGGTTATAACCATCGTACTTATGAGCGACACGCAGGACGGCTATGGCGTCGCCGGTAAGGCGGACGGTGAAAAACATACCGCAGTGGTGAGGCTCTCCGGCCTGATCACCGATGGCGAGTCAGCCGGAGCGGATAACGTCTTCAGCGGATTGAAAAAGGCATTCAAACACGACGATACGGCCGGCATCGTCATCGAGATTAACTCACCCGGAGGATCGCCGGTACAGGCAGGATATATCTTCGATGAAATCATGCGGCTAAAGGAAAAACACCCGTCGATTCCGGTTTATGCCGTGGTCAGCGATATCGCGGCCTCGGGCGGTTATTACGTCGCCGCCGCTGCCGACAAGATCTATGTAAGCAAATCCAGCCTGGTCGGTTCTATCGGCGTACGCCTGGATGGCTTCGGCTTTGTTGGACTGATGGAAAAACTGGGCGTCGAACGTCGCCTGCTTACCGCAGGTGAAAACAAGGGTATTTTCGACCCTTTTCTGCCGGAAAAAGAGAAAGAAAAGGCGCATCTGCAAAACATGCTGGATCAGGTTCACGGCCATTTCATCGATGCCGTCAAGCAGGGCAGGGGTGATCGCCTGAGTGATAACCCGGACCTCTTCAGCGGGCTGATCTGGAGTGGTGAACAATCGATACAACTCGGGCTGGCAGATGATTACGGTACGACGCAAACCGTTGCCCGCGAACTCGAAGCCGAAGATATCGTGGATTTCACGCCGAAAACCGATTTGCTCGACCGCATTGCCGACAGGATAGGCGCCAGCGCAGGCCGACACATCAGCGAGCAGTTGTTCGGAAGCTTCAGCGTCAACTAGCCCGGGATTCGATAGATTTGAATCAGACGACCTCGATGCCGGCAGCTTGCGGCATCGTCGTCAACTTGGGTTTGGCTGCGACTGCCAGATCGAAGCGTAAACCCTTCTATTTATTCTGAAACGCCTCGATTTCATCCTGATGCTCCTCTACATAATTACTACAGCCGGTATCGTCATCGCTACTAAAAGCTTTCCAGACCTGCTCGATAAGAAAGACTGGAACGACGATTTGCGGCACTAGCAGGACTCCACCGACAGCTGTCACCGTAGCAGCCTTGGTGCCCGTAGCCTCCACATCTGGATTCTTCAATGAACCCTTCATCGTAATCCTGGAGTAATCTAAGCCTATACGTTTCTTGGACTTCGGCAACAATACCACGTCGATGGTTTCCTGCCCCAGGTCCACGGTCGCCGTCCCTTCGACAGCAAGACGGTTGCCTTCGCCAAACAAAAGCCTGGTTGTGGCAACGCCCTGATCAATCTCTATGCCGGTCAAGACACAGCTCAGTGTGGTGTAGGAATCCTCGAAAGTAACCGACCTGAACAGAAAGCCGAACAAGTCAGCCGTCAGAAATTCGATGTATTTCTTCGGCACCCGGGCGTTTTCCAGTGCGAAGCTCAGTTTTCCCGATAACTCGGATGCCAGTTCGTGCGCTGAGTGTCCACTGCTGCTAATGTCTACATTCAAATGAGCCTTGCCCTTGACCTGCACCTCCTGTTGCATCCTGGCTACCAGGGTCTCGAGCAGCAGATCGTCAGCCATCACCTTGAGGCTGACCGAGGGAGTGCCGCGAGCGTCCAGTTCCAACTCGAGAAACGTCGTCCCGCCCTCAATTCCCAGGCGCACGGGTGATAGACTTAACACGCCATCGTTCAGCCTGATCCTGCCGTCCAGTTTCTCAATCGAGAAATCGACCCCGGTAACGTCGTCGATCGTAATTTCCAGATCCAGGTTAAAGTGCCGCAACGCTGAAAAATCCAGTGGTTCGCGGCTAAAAACTGTCTGGCCGTCAGCAGTGTCCGGGACAAGTTCTTCAGGCGTTGTCTGTTCGCCAATATGGGGATTAGCGGTTGTATCCGGGGCATCAGGATTCACGCCCAGGTATCCAGCCAGGCCAATATCCGTCAGATAAAGGTTCGGGGTAACGAATTTGCCCTGTATCAAGGGTTTGCCATCAACCAGCGAGACAGACAATGTCATCTCGCTGTCTGTTCTGCCGATAGTTCCATAGCTAAGATAAGTGATCTTCGATCTGGTACCTGTGATTGAACCCCTGGCCTTGTAAGCGCCATAGCCGGTAAGGTCGATACCTAGCTGGGCGCCGAACGCCGCCGGATCAGGCACTTCGCCCTCGCTGCGCAGCTCAAGTTTATCGGAATCATCGACCGAGCCATGCAGACGCCATTGATACAGCTCCGTATCGCTCGAGTCGAGATTGATTTTCCTGATACGCCAGCGGCCATCCGCATCAGCGACACTCACGTTGCCCTGTATACGGCCCATCCGATCTGCTGTCCTCTTTCCGTTGACTATCGCGACCAGTTCGTTCACCGCCACATCAATCGAGGCCTCCATGAGACTGCTGTCGGACCTTGTCCTGTCAATCGAACCAACCAGCCTGATAACCGGTGAGTCTGGCGCAGCATCGGAATTGCCATGGCTGAGGGAAACATCAATCGGGTACACCTGTTTTTTTCCGCGGGGCTGTTCCGTGGTGCCGACCCTGGCTTCGACTTTCAAGATTTCCGCGTTCACAGCCCCGGTAGCGTTGATCAGCATCGGCCTGTCGCTGTTTTTGTTATCGAGTACGAGGCTATCCAGTTTGACCGTATCCTGCTCATCATCTTGGGTATAAATCAGCAAAAGATTGCTCAGCTGCATTTCTTCGATGAGCACGAATGGCCAATGCGTAACCTGCCAGTCAAATTCATGCCAGTCGTGCTCGGGCAGCTCATGTTCTTCCCATGCACCGATAGTTGTTATTTCGGCATGCAGGTCCGAGATATTCAATTTATGAATCCTCAATTTACCCTTTTCCAGGTATGCAGCGAGATCTGGCTGGAGATCCAGTTTGCCAAGCGTCAGAGCATAGCTGCCGTCGTCGCCAGTCACACGAATCGCCTCAGCTACGAGCCCGGTTTCACTGCCGAAGTCGAACGTAAATGCACCATCGATTTCAATCCTGGCATCGTCATCGCCAGTCGCCGCCTGTTCCTCTATATCGGTCGAGAGATAATCCAGGTAGTTCCTCGGCAAGCTGACATTTTCCATATCGAGATTAACCTTTCCCTCAACAGCGGAAACCAGCTCATGCACAGATCCCCCCTGGCTGTTGATATCCATATTCAGCTTTACACGGCCATTAACAGGCATCTCCCGCGCGAGCTGCGTTAGCAGCCTTCCGGGCATCAGGTCTTCGGCGGTCAACCTGAGCTTGATTGACGGTTTATCGCGCGTATCCAGTGCAATCTCGAGATCCGCGGTCCCGCCTTCAAAGGTCATTTGCAAAGGGGATATGCGCAAGCTGCCATCGGTCAACCTGAATTTGCCGGCCAAACCGCCACTGGAGTAATCAAGACCACGGATCTTTTCGACCGCAACGTCGAGATCAAGGTTGAAGTGTTGCAGCGGGGTAAAATCCAGCGGCGCACGATCGAACAAGGTTTGTTCAGCCGCAGGTTCACGGGGCGACGCAACGGTGCCTGTATCGTCGCCCTTTTTTACGCTACCACCAGCGCCCGGACCCAGGCGGTGATCGATGCCGACATCCGCCAGGTAAAACTCGGGAATAACAATTTTGCCCGCTATGCCTGGTTTGCCGCCCACCAGGGAGACATTCAAACTGGCATCGCTCTGTATCCTGCCGATGCTCATTTTACCCTGGTAATCGAGCCTGTTCCTGTTACCCGAGACCAGGCCCTTACCTTTAAAAGCTGCGTACCCGGGAAGATCGATACCGAAACGAGTACCGAATGCTGCCGGATCGGTCACTCCGAATTCACTGTGCAGATCAAATTGACCTGTTTCATCGACCGCGCCGTCGACACGCAGTTGATACACCTCGGTATCGGTTGCGGCAAACTGGATT
This sequence comes from Gammaproteobacteria bacterium, assembly GCA_020354435.1. Lineage (GTDB taxonomy): Bacteria > Pseudomonadota > Gammaproteobacteria. The sequence continues at coordinate 1,375,595 of CP070646.1, read as the reverse complement.
TTCCTGATACGCCAGCGACTACCCGCTTCAACGATATCGATGCTGCCCTGTATATGTCCCAGCTTATCCGCATCGATCCCGTCGTTAAAAATCGGTGCCAATTCGGGTATGTCCAGATCAAAAGTGGCCTCCAACAGCCTGTTGCCCGGCAGAGTGTGACCAACAGTACCGGCGAGTTCGATAATTTGCCTGTCCTGCTCCACAGCACCGGTGTCACTGCTCAGGATAATATCAACCGGATAGGTCTGGTCATTGCTGCGCAACTGTTTCAATGAGCCCAGCGTACCTTCGAGTCGCAGTGGTCGTGCGTTTATCTCTCCACTAGCGCTTACTTTTACCGGCCCCCGGTTGTCGGTATCGTCGAGCAAAATATAACCCAGTTCGAAGGAATGCCGTTGTTGATCGCGCTCCAGGTAAGCCAGCGACAGATCGCGAATCTGAACTTCCTCGATGACCAGGAACGGCAGTGAAAGATCCTTCCAGTCAAATTCATCGCCTGCTCCGGTTTCCTTTATTTCGCCACTCAGACCCTCCATACGAAGGTGGTTAAACCACAGCTTGCCGGTGGTAAGATAGGAACTTAAGCGCTGCTCCACATCCAGCTTGCCAACCGACAGATCGTAACTGCCGTCGTTAGCTTTCAGGCGAACCGTCTCCGCCTTGAGTTGAACTTCATGACCAAGCCTGAACGAAAATGCACCATCGATCTCAAGTCTACTGTCGAGGATATGGTCAGCCGACCAGATCAGAATACGGCGATAATTGTCGTCATTCATCAGGTTTAAGCCGACGCCGAGCATTAGCACCAGGTTCAATCCAAAGGCCAGTAGCATGGACAGTGCGCCAAGTATGTATGGGTGCTTACGCCTGACTTTTCTAGTACTGTCTTTCAATGAACTGGGCCGTATTCTTCAAGTTACTCGACGACGTCGTAGCAGCAGATTTTACTAAGTAACGAAGTTCAGTGACACCGAATTGATCAGCTACTGACCTCGACAGCGGTGAGCCATCGCCGATCTCTGTACCAGCCAATGCCTGCTCGAAGGGTTCTCGGAAAACTGGCGAGTACCGGGGGAGGCGAGTGGATTTATATTATTTCGATGCCAGCGCTTTCCAGCATCGTGGTCAATTTTAACAGGGGTAGTCCGATCAATGCGTTCGGATCTTCACCGCGCAGGGAGCTGAACAGGCAGACGCCGTAACCTTCGGCCTTGAAGCTGCCGGCACAGTCGTAGGGTTGCTCGACCCGCAGGTAGTGCTCCAGCTGTTGCTCGCTCAGGTTTCTGAATTCGACTTCGAACGGCACGTCTGCAACCTGGCAAAAACCTCGCGCCAGGTTTAAAACGCAGACGCCGGTATGAAACACCACGGTTTTACCCTGTGCCCGGCTTAACTGCTGCAGGGCCTTGTCGTGTGAACCGGGTTTACCGAGAATCTCGCCATCGAGCAAGGCACATTGATCGGCGCCGATAACGACCGCCTGCGGATACTTTTGCGCGACCTGGGCAGCCTTGGCTTTGGCCAGCCGACAGACATATTCGGGCGCCGATTCACCGCCGAGCTGGCTTTCGTCGATATCGGGTGAATGGCACTCGTAATCGAGCTGCAGCCGCTCCAGTAACTGTCTGCGATAGGGTGAGCTGCTGGCCAGAATGATCTTGTCTTGCACTGGAATCGTTGCTCCGGATTGGGGGGTAATTACGGACATCGCCGGACCCGGCATAAACGCCGCAGCGCAGTATATTACAGGCCTGCGCCGATTTCACAATCCTGTTAATTTTCCCCGCGAATTGGATAGACAATGTTATCCACAAGCATGTAAAATCGCCGCCTTATGCGGGACAAGTTGCGCAGGCGCTACCAGGTGCAAAGGGAAGTGACCCGAAAGGGCTATTTCGAAGGTGCTATCGCGTTATCGGAGTTGACACGTTTGCAGGAGTTGTTGCACCTGGATGATCCGCGGCATGTCGACCGGCAAATTGCCGTCAGATTCGAGTTTTTGCGCAACGAGTACGACGTGCCCATGATCGTTGGGCAGCTGCAAACCAGCCTCGAGCTGCAATGCCAGCGTTGCCTGAAAGCACTGGAAATGCCAATTAAACTGGACTTCCGGCTGATGATCGACGCCAGCGAGGAGCTCGTTCGAGAAAGCAGCGTTGATACGCTGTACAGCGACGACGGTTTCATCGACGTGTTCGAGGTGGTCGAAGACGAATTGATTCTCGCAATACCGCTGGTGGCCCTGCATGAGGATACCGCTTGCAATGAATACTGGCAGGCCTCGGTCGCGGAGCCCGAGGTTGCCGCGAAAGAAAATCCGTTTTCAGTTTTGCGACAACTGAAAACGACAGATTAAGTTAACTGGAGATACAAATGGCAGTTCAGCAAAATCGAAAAACCCCGTCGAAGCGGGGAATGAGACGATCGCATGATGCGCTTGGCAAACCGACCCTGTCGATCGAGCCAACCACCGGCGAAGTACATCGCCGGCATCACGTCAGCGCAGACGGTTATTACAAGGGACGTAAGGTTATCGCCGACAAGATCGTCGACGACGACGACGAGTAGTATTGTCCAACTTGATGATTGAATACGGGCGGCACATACCGCCCGTATTTATTTCGGACGCAGCTTGAATGGTACAGAAAATCATTGCACTCGATGCCATGGGAGGCGATTACGGGCCCAGCGTCACCGTCGGCGCGGCCAGGCAGGCCCTGGATGAAATTCCGGATATCGAGCTGGTGCTGGTAGGCGATCAGCATCAACTCGCTGCAGAGCTGAAAAAACATAATCTGCATCAGGATAGCCGGGTACGGGTGCACCATGCCTCCGAGGTCGTTGGCATGGATGACCTGCCCGCGGTTGCGTTGAAAAAGAAAAAAGACTCGTCGATGCGGGTCGCGATCAACCTGGTCAAGGAAGGTACGGTGCAGGCCTGCGTCAGCGCCGGCAACACGGGTGCGCTAATGGCAACCAGCAAATTTGTACTGAAAACCGTTCGCGGTATCAGCCGCCCGGCGATTTGTACCGTGTTACCCGGAATCAACGGTCACACCTACATGCTCGATCTCGGCGCCAATCCGGAATGCACGCCGGAAAACCTGGCCGAATTTGCCTTGATGGGCTCGGTGCTGGCGCAGTCGGTCGAAGGCATCAATAATCCCAGCGTGGGCTTGCTCAATATCGGTTCCGAGGAAATCAAGGGTAACGAATCAGTCAAGCGCGCCAGCCAGCTAATTGCCGAAAGTCCGCTAAACTATTATGGATTCGTCGAAGGTGACGATATTTACAAAGGCACCGTCAACGTCATAGTGACCGACGGATTTGTGGGCAATGTTTCATTGAAAACCGGAGAAGGGCTGGCTGCGCTGGTGAATCACGTATTGAAAAGCGAATTCAAACGAAACTGGTTGACCCGGCTTGCTGCCTTGTGCGCAATGCCGGTACTGGCGTCTATCAAGCGCAGGCTCGATCCACGCCGCTATAACGGCGCCAGCCTGCTGGGACTAAACGGCATCGTTATCAAGAGTCACGGCGGTGCCGATATCCGCTCGTTTTTCAACGCGATCAAAATCGCTGAAATAGAGATCAAGAAAAATGTTCCTCAGCGAATCTCGAGCGAGATCGAAAATTATTTCAGCCAGGTAGAGGAAGCAGTTACATGATCTACGCACGGATCAGCGGCACCGGTGGTTACCTGCCGGAAAATGTCATGACCAACCATGACCTCGAAAAAATCGTCGATACTTCGGACCAGTGGATACGCGAACGCACCGGAATCGAGCAGCGCCACATCGCCGGCGATAACGAAACCACGGTAGACCTGGCCGAGAAAGCCTCGCGCAATGCGATCGAGTCGGCCGGTATCGATCCCACGGAGATCGACCTGATCGTGCTCGCGACCTCGACCCCGGACAAGATATTTCCAAGCTCTGCCTGCATTCTGCAGGCGCGGCTGGATATTCACGGCTGCCCGGCGTTCGATATTCAGGCGGTCTGCACCGGCTTTGTTTACGCGCTGGCCGTGGCCGAGAAATTCATCAAGACCGGCGCCGCAAAAAAAGCACTGGTGGTCGGTGCCGAAGTCTTTTCGCGCATCCTGAACTGGGAAGACCGTTCCACCTGCGTGCTGTTCGGCGACGGTGCCGGAGCGGTCATCCTCGAGGCCAGCGAGGAAACCGGTATCCTGTCTACCCATATTCACGCCGATGGCAAGTATGAAGACCTGTTATGGGTGCCGCACGGTATCGCCGACGGTTTCGACGAGGTTAAGAAGGGCAAGGGTTATGTCGAAATGCGTGGTAACGAGGTATTCAAGATGGCGGTCAATACGCTGGGTCGTATCGTCGACGAAACCCTGGCCGCCAATCGCATGATGAAATCCGATATCGACTGGCTGGTACCGCACCAGGCCAATATCCGCATTATTCTGGCGACCGCGAAAAAACTCAAAATGTCGATGGACCAGGTCGTCGTGACCGTCAACAAGCATGGCAATACATCCGCTGCCTCGGTACCGCTGGCGCTCGACGTTGCGGTACGTGATGGACGCATCAAGCAGAACGAACTGATTTTGCTGGAAGCCTTCGGCGGCGGTTTCACCTGGGGTTCGGTGCTGCTGCGCTATTAAATACCCCCGCCTCTGGATTACAGCGGGTAGGATAGCTGTGTTATGATCCGGCCTGATCACCTGGCGAACAATAATGATAAGCGTATTACTAACCGACGATCACGTACTGGTTCGTAGCGGCATTCGGCGTCTGCTGGAAGACAGTAAACAGGTCGAAATCATCGGCGAAGCCGACAGCGGCGAGGACAGCATCAAGCTGGCGCAGGAATTGAAACCGGACGTCATTCTGATGGATGTCAATATGCCCGGCATCGGCGGTGTCGAAGCCTGCCGCCGCATCCTGCAACGTAACCCGGAACAGAAAATCATCGTGCTGACCGTACATAACGAGAAAACTTTTCCCAAGCGAATGCTCGAAATCGGCGCCAAAGGCTACCTGACCAAGGAGTGCGGCGTCGACGAAATGTTGAGCGCGATTCGGCTGGTTTACAATGGCGGAGCCTATATCGCCCCGAGCATCGCGCAACAGCTCGCACTGTCGTTATTACCGGGTAACGAAAATAATCCGATCGACCGGCTGTCACGGCGGGAATTCCAGGTCATGCTGATGATATCCCACGGCCTCACCAACGCCGAGATATCCGACAAGCTCTGTCTCAGCCCGAAGACCATCAGTACTTACCGACTGCGCCTGCTGGACAAGCTGGGGGCACAAAACGAGGTCGATTTGATCAAGATCGCGGTCGAGCAGGGCATCGTTGAATTCGCCAATTCAGAGTAAACGTGAACGAACTGCACGGCTGCCAGCGGTGTCCGCGTCTTACCGCCTTTAGAATCGAGCAAAAGTCCAGATTCCCCGATTACCACTGCCTGCCGGTTGACGGCTTCGGTGCCACCGATGCGCGTTTGCTGATCGTCGGTCTGGCACCCGGTCTGCACGGTGCCAATGCGACCGGAAGACCGTTTACCGGCGATGCTTCCGGGCAGGTCCTGTTTGAAATGCTGTACCAATACGGATTCGCCAGTCATCCACAGTCACGCAGCTGCAATGACAATCTGCGCCTGATCAATTGCCGCGTCACCAACGCGGTAAAATGCGTGCCACCGCGGAATCGCCCCGCGGGCGATGAAATAAAATCCTGCAATCCCTATTTGCGTGCCGAAATCGGTGCACTGCAAGCCGGTGCGGTGATCCTGGCGCTGGGCCAGATCGCACATCGCAGCGTACTAAGGGCGCTGCAATTGCCGCTAAACCGGTTCAGCTTTCGGCACCTGGCGGAGTACCCGCTGCCCGGCAACCTGCGACTGGTCGATTCCTACCACTGCAGTCGCTACAATTTCAATACCGGTCGCCTGACCCGGGCCATGTTTGCGCGGGTTTTCGACCACTTATCCGGGCTAGTACGGTGACGCAAAAGCCCGGCTTCGATCACAAGGCATTCCTCGACACGGTAAACAGCAAACCCGGCGTTTACCGCATGATCGACAAGAACGACAAGGTCATCTACGTCGGCAAAGCCAAAAACCTGAAAAAACGCCTGTCGAGTTACTTTCGCCGGACCGGTTTGACCACGCGCATCATTTCGCTGGTCAACAATATCCACAAAATCGAAGTCATCAATACGCGTACCGAAAGTGAAGCGCTGCTGCTGGAAAACGATTTAATCAAAAACCTCAATCCCCGCTACAACATCCTGTTTCGCGACGACAAGAGTTACCCCTATATCTGCCTGACAAACCACGAGTTTCCGCGACTGCGAGTTTTCCGCGGCAAGCCCGACAAACGCAAGGGAATATTCTTCGGACCGTTTCCCAGCGCCGGCTCGATCCGATACACGATTAACCACGTGCAACGTATGTTCAAACTGCGTAACTGCGAAGACTCGGCGATGAAAAACCGCACCCGTGCCTGCCTGCAGTACCAGATCAAGCGCTGCACCGGGCCCTGCGTGGGGCATACGGACCGGCAGAGCTACCAGCGCCAGATCGAACAGGCGCAAATGTTTCTCGAAGGGCGCAGTAGCCAGCTGATCGATCAGCAGATCGAACTGATGGAAAAATATTCCGCCAATCTCGATTTCGAGCAAGCCGCCGAAGTCCGCGACCGCATCGAAACCCTGCGGCGGGTTACCGAAAAACAGTTCGTCACCAACTTTGATGGTGACATCGATATCATCGCCTGTGAAATGCAGCAGGATTATTCCTGCATTCAGCTATTCATGATTCGTAACGGCACCTCACTCGGCAACAAGCCGTTTTACAACCGTGCCCGGCTCGATACCGATGCCGCGAGTCTGCTGGAAACATTCATCATGCAGCACTATTCGAATCACCCGGCGCCGCCCGAAATTATCGTCAGCCACGCGCTCGAAAACAGTGACTTGCTGGCTGAATCCTTGCATCACCTCAACCAGTCCCGGGTCAGCATCAAGCACAACGTGCGCGACAAGCGCAAACGCGCACTCGAGAATGCAATCAACAATGCCAGGCAGGCGCTGGAAAGTTACCTGTTGTCAGCCAGTATGCTGAGCAAGCGCTATCAAAGCCTGGTCGAAATCCTGCACCTGGAACAGCCGCCCGAGCGCATCGAATGTTTCGATATCAGCCACACCATGGGTGAATCGACCCGCGCTTCCTGTGTCGTTTTCGGTCGCGATGGTGCGGTTAAAAGTGAGTACCGCCGCTATAACATCGCGGATATTCAGGCCGGCGACGACTACGCGGCGATGCGCCAGGTCCTGGAACGGCGCTATAGCAAGCGTCGGGACATGCCCGATCAACTGCCGGACCTGATACTGATCGATGGTGGCAAGGGGCAACTCGGAGTCGCGCTGGATGTACTCGATTCCCTCAATATACCGACCGTGAAGGAGAATCTGCGCGTATTCGGCGTGGCCAAGGGGGTAGAGAGACGTGCCGGTTACGAACAAATTATCGACGAGGAAATGACTGCGCTAAACCTGCCGATGAGTGCGCCGGGCCTGTTGCTGATCCAGCAGATTCGTGACGAAGCGCATCGCTTTGCGATTACCGGTCACCGCCAGGCCCGGGCCAAAGCGCGGCGCAAATCGAGGCTCGAGGAAATACCCGGCATCGGCGCACGTAAACGACAATTATTGCTCAATACTTTCGGCGGCCTGCAGGGAGTCAAGGCCGCGGGCGTCGAGGAATTAATGCAAATTCGGGGCATTAACCGAGAGACCGCGCAGGCGATCTATGATAGTTTTCACGGCTGATTGTCGGCCTACTAAACAATGCACGTAACCCTGCCCACCGCAATTACCCTGTTTCGGATCGCGCTGATTCCATTATTCGTACTGGTATTTTACCTGCCATTCAGCTGGTCCAACGTGGTCGCCACGGCTATCTTCGCGCTTGCCAGTTTCAGCGACTGGGTTGACGGTTACCTGGCGCGTTCGATGCAGCTGGAGTCGTCGTTCGGCGCCTTCCTCGATCCGGTGGCGGACAAGCTGATGGTGGTCGTCGTCATCGTACTGCTGGTCGAGGCCAACCCGAGTATCTACGTGGCTTTGCCGTCGGTTGTCATCGTCGCCAGGGAGATTTCGATTTCCGCACTGCGCGAGTGGATGGCGCAGCTTGGCGCCAGCACCACGGTCAAGGTGTCTTACATTGGCAAGACCAAGACCGTTGCGCAAATGCTGGCCCTTGGATTCATGATTTTCGCCGAACCGCTAATGGGTTTGCCAATTTTTCAAATCGGGCTTGGAATCTATTACCTGGCAGCAATTCTGACTATTGCTTCGATGGTTATTTACCTGCGCGCGGCCTGGCCGGTGATCACTCGTCATGGGTAGCCGTGGTCGGCTTGACAGGCGAGGGCGAATCTATAGAATAGCGGCTCTTTTGCGGGAATAGCTCAGTTGGTAGAGCACAACCTTGCCAAGGTTGGGGTCGCGAGTTCGAATCTCGTTTCCCGCTCCAGTTCCAAAGCCTCGATTTACTCGGGGCTTTTTTTGGTCATCGATAATACAGTATGATGACCACTGCGCATCGACTGGCAGGATTACCTTTCACCGGCTGGGTGGCAGAGTGGTTATGCAGCGGCCTGCAAAGCCGTGTACGGCGGTTCGATTCCGCCCTCAGCCTCCATGAATTTGTCAGCATTCTATGCCCTCGGGACGTTGCCGCAGGCGGAATGATTTCGTTCCGTCCGCCGCGACGATTACAATCAGGCTTTTATAGCCCGGATGGCGAAATTGGTAGACGCAAGGGACTTAAAATCCCTCGACCGTACAGGTCGTGCCGGTTCGACTCCGGCTCCGGGCACCAGCTTGTTGTTAACGGTAATCCATACCATCGGTTAAGCATGAGCGGTTTTGCTATCGTCGGGTGCCTGTGCACGCTCCTGCATGCCGTAGTCGCGAATCACGCTGGCCACGCGCAGGCGATAATCGGCCATTATGCCCTCGCGACCGGCGCGTTGCGCGGCACGATGTTTTTCCAGGTTGCGCCAGCCTTCGATGGCGGCTTCGTCACGCCAGAACGAAATCGATAGCAACTTGCCCGGTTGGGTCAGGCTTTCAAATCTCTCGATTGATACGAATCCATCGATATGCTCGAGTTCGGGGGCTAGAGCCGCGGCAAAATCCAGATAATCCTGGCGCCTGTCAGCCACGGGTTCAAATTCGAAAATAACTGCAAGCATGGTGACACCCCCGGAGCGGAACAGACAGGCGCCCAGTATAAACGTTCTTTGCTTAACGAATAACCTGGTTCATTCCGCGCCCGATCTGCAGCGGCAAAAGCGTCAGATCGTCTTAATGCTCAGTCGCGGATTTCTCCGCTATAGTGTTCCGGCCAGTGTAATTTGACCACCGGGCTGTCGCTGGCATAGGTATGGCAACTATCGAGAAAGGCGTTAACACTGCGCGAGCTGTTTTTTTGTGCAAGCCTCGACCTGGCGCTGGCGATGGTCTGAATCGCGGTCGTTGCCACCGGACCCAGCAGCTCGGTCAAATGCGTGCAACCGCGGTTGGCGCCCATGGCCTGCTTCGATTTCTGCGTCCAGCCGGGTGCGATTTTCAATCCCACCAGGTTACGTGCAATCGAGGCTACCGACTTGCAGTAGTTATACGGCGAATGATCGATAACCGCATCGACATCAACCACTTCGAGATCGAGACTAATCGTCAGTCGAATCGATATGTCGTGCAGCGCTTCGTCGGCCTCGATCCAGCCGCCACGGTCACGGTTCTGAAAACGATAGGGCTTGGTATCGACGATTCTGCCTTCGATATCCCATAAACCATCGTCACGTTGATAACCATGGCAGGTTACGACGCGGGTATGCGCCAGCTTGCGCGCAGCGGGTGGTGATAACGGCACTGAACTCTCCAGGTATCGATTTTTACTGATTAAATCGGGGCGTGACATTATCATGCAGCTTGATCCCGGAACAGCCCTGTATGAACAATAACCATCGTCTGTTAAAACTGAGCGACCGCGGTAAAGGCATCCTGATGTCGATCGGAGGCGTTTTTGTGCTGAGCCCGGACAGCCTTTTGATACGCCTGGCCGGCCTCGACGACTATACACTGCTGTTTTATCGCGGCCTGTTTCCGATTTTTTCGATAAGTCTGGTCCTCGGGATTTACTACCGCGGAAAACTGGTCGAAGTACTGCTGGGCATGGGCGCTGCCGGAATTCTCAACGGCATCCTGTTTGCCGGAATTAACATCAGCTTCATTAGCGCGATTCAGCGAACCTCGGTTGCCAATACGCTGCTGTTCCTGTCTTCGGCACCGATCTTTGCCGCAATCCTGTCACTTATCGTGCTGCGTGAAAGCCAGCGCCTGAGCACCTGGCTGGTTATCGCGCTGTCGCTGTTTGGCATAGTCATCATCGGCTGGGGCAGTTACGGCAGCGCCGGCCTGGTAGGCGATGTTTTCGCACTTGCCTGCGCAATCATTACCGCCTGCAGCGCCGTCCTGATTCGCTACAAAAAGGATATCGACCTGGTACCGTCGATCGTCATCGGCAGTTTTTTTACCGCCTGTTACGCACTGGCACAGTCGCCGGAACTGGTTGTTTCGTCGACCCAGCTGGTTTACGTCGGCATTATCGGCCTGATCCTGATTCCCGTGGCTTTTATCGTGCTGACGATTGCGCCACGCCTCGCCAACTCGGCCGAGGTACAGCTGGTTTATCTGCTGGAAAGCATACTGGGTCCACTCTGGGTCTGGCTGGTCATCAACGAAACGCCATCGCTGAACACCCTGATCGGCGGCAGCATACTGCTGCTTTCGGTGGCCTGGTTTGCGCAGCATACGCTGAAGCAGGAATCGGTGGTTACCGAGCCCCTGGGTTAGTCCGAATATCCCGACGCCCT
>CP070646.1:1329553-1364573 GCA_020354435.1 Gammaproteobacteria bacterium | reverse complement strand
CAACTAGCAACTATTGCTGCTCGAGAGTGAACGGACGTTCGTTTTTCAGCGATGGGATACGGCTGCGCACCTTCGCCACCTGATCAGTATCGATATCGGCATAAATGACGCCCGGCTCGGCGCCACCGTCGGCCAGGATTTCGCCCCAGGGATCGACGATCAACGAGTGACCGAAGGAATAACGTTTGTCGCAGTGGTGCCCGCACTGGTTCGGCGCGATGACAAAAGCGCCGGCCTCGATCGCCCGCGCGCGCACCAGTGTATGCCAGTGCGCCTGGCCAGTGGTCTGCGTGAACGCGGCCGGAATCGTGATGAACTCGGCACCGGCCTGCGCCAGCGCGCGGTAGAGCGCACCGAAACGCAGGTCGTAACAAATCGACAGCCCGAGCCGGCCGAATTCGGTTTCGACGATAACCGCCTTATCGCCGGGCGCGATGGCGTCCGATTCGCGATAAGCCTCGCCGTTTTTCAGTTCGATATCAAACATGTGCAACTTGTCGTAGCGCGCGCGAATACTGCCGTCACGATCGAGTAGAAAACAGCGATTGTGAATATTATTGCCCTCGCGAATGAGTTGCGAACCGACCAGCAGTAAAATCCCGTGGCGACGCGCACGCCCGCGAAACGCGGCCAGCCCGATATCGTCGGATTCGGTATAGGTGGCCGCGGGAATCTGCTCATTGACCGGTTCGATCAGGCCGACAGTTTCGGGTAAAGCAATAAATTCCGCGCCGCCGGCGACAGCTTCGTCAATACCTGCGCATACCCAGTCGATATTCGACGGGATGTCGCGCGTGGCGGTGTTCTGCACGCAGGCTACGCGGAACTGGCTCATTGCGATTCCCTTACTTTAACAGGCTCTGCGGATCGTGAAACTCGTAACCGAGGTCGTGTGCGACTTCGCGCTGGGTAATCTTGCCCTGGTGCACGTTCAGGCCGTCACGCAGCCAGCGATCGTCAAGCAGCGCTTGGCTGTAACCCTTGTCCGCCAGTGCCAGCACGTGCGGCAGGGTGACATTGTTGAGCGCGTAGGTCGACGTGCGCGGCACGCCTCCCGGCATATTGGCGACACAGTAATGTACTACATCGTCGACAATATAGGTCGGCTCGGCGTGCGTGGTCGGCTTCGAGGTTTCGCAGCAGCCGCCCTGGTCGATGGCGACGTCGACGATGACCGAGCCGGATTTCATGCCCTTGACCATTTCCGCGGTCACCAGCTTCGGCGCTTCCGCGCCAGGAATCAAAACGCCGCCGATGACGAGATCCGCGTCGAACACATGGCGCTCGATCGCATCCTCGGTCGAAAATACCGTGTTGGTACTGCGCCCGAACTGTTTCCAGTGCGCCTCGATCGCCTCCGGATTGCGGTCGATGACCCAGACGTCTGCACCCATGCCGACGGCGATATGGGTTGCGTGCGTGCCGACCACGCCGGCCCCGATAATCACGACCTTGGCCGGATCGACACCGGGGACCCCGCCAAGCAGCATGCCGAGACCGCCGTGAGGATGCTCGAGATTATAGGCGCCGGCCTGGATCGCCATGCGCCCGGCAACCTTAGACATCGGCGCCAGTAGCGGCAGGCCACCGAACGGCGAGGTCACGGTTTCGTAGGCGATACAGGTGGCGCCGCTCGCAACCAGGTCTTTGGTTTGCTCGGGATCAGGCGCGAGATGCAGATAAGTAAACAGGACCTGGCCTTCGCGCAGCATCGCGCGTTCGCCGGCCTGCGGCTCCTTGACCTTGACCACCAGTTCGGCGCGGGCGAAGATTTCCTCCGGCGTATCGACAATTTCCGCGCCGATACGCGCATACTCCTCGTCGCTGACACCGATGCCCTCGCCGGCATTGGTCTGCACCATGACCTGGTGCCCGTGTTTGATCGCCTCGCGCACGCTGGCCGGCGCCATGCCGACTCGGTACTCGTGATTCTTGATTTCCTTGGGAACGCCTATCAACATAATAAACACCGTAAAAACAGGGATAAAAAACGCGAAGGTAATCTAGGCTTTTGCACCAGACTAGTGCCAGCCGGTTTAATTTGCTGGGCCAGTAAAGGATCATTCCAAATTATTTCAATCTTGCTAGAATAGGCCGTCCCATGGAAGCGACACAACCACAACAACAACTCGTCGACAGATTTGGCCGCAGCGTCAGCTACGTGCGCCTGTCGGTCACCGACCGTTGCGATCTGCGCTGCGTTTACTGCATGCCGGAAAAGATGAAGTTCGTGCCGCGCTCGCAGCTGCTGACGCTCGAGGAAATGGAGGCCGTCGGCCGCGCCTTCATCAAGCTCGGCGTCGACAAGATTCGCGTCACCGGGGGTGAGCCGCTGGTGCGGCAAAATATTCTGCAGCTGTTTCAGAACCTCGGCGCGATCGAGGAATTGCGCGACCTGACGCTGACCACCAATGCTACGCAGTTGAAAAAATACGCGCGACCGCTGAAAGACGCCGGCGTCACGCGTATCAATATCAGCCTGGACACGATCAGGCCGGATCGGTTTCACGACATAACGCGGGTCGGCGATCTGGCCAAAACCCTGGAGGGCATCGACGCCGCGATCGCCTGCGATTTCGAACAAATCAAGATCAATACCGTGGTATTGAAGAATTACAATCACGACGAAATTCTCGACCTGGTCAACTTCTGTATCGACCGTGGCATCGATATCAGCTTTATCGAGGAAATGCCGCTGGGTCAGAACGATCATCACGACCGCGCGGTCGCCTATTATTCCAGTGACCAGATCCTCGAAGACCTGGAGCAGCATTTCGAACTGGTGCCGAGCACGATGACCACCGCCGGACCGACTCGCTACTACCGGCTGAGCACCCACGAAAACACTCGTGTCGGCTTCATCTCGCCGCACAGCCACAATTTCTGCGACAGCTGCAACCGCGTGCGCGTAACCGCCGAAGGGCGACTGCTGCTGTGCCTGGGGCAGGAGCACTCGATGGATCTGCGCCATGTCATGCGTGCCCACCCGGGCGAGGATGACATGCTCGAACAGGCGCTGATCGATTCGATGCAGATCAAGCCCAGGGGCCACGACTTCAATCTCAACTCCCAGGAAATCCTGCTGCGTCATATGAACCTTACCGGGGGATGAGATGTCCTCGGTGCAACAAAGGCGTCTGCCCGAACTGACCGATGCCGGCCTCAAGGCCACCGCCAACGTCATCGCGCGCAACGAGTTCGGCGAACCGGTCGAGGGCGCGATCGCGGTCGAGCGCGCATTGACGATTTACCTCGACAAGCGTGAAATCGTAACCCTGATGACGCTCGGTAATCACCCCGAACTGCTGATTCTCGGCTGGTTGCGTAACCAGCGCCTGATCGACGACATCGAAGCGATAAGGGCGATCCAGGTCGACTGGGAGACCGAGTCGGTCGCGATCGTGACGCACCACGGCGTGGGCAATCTCGACGACAAGCTCGAGCGCAAGACCGTGACCACCGGTTGCGGCCAGGGCACCGTGTTCGGCGACCTGATGGAAGACCTCGACGAAGTTTCGCTGCAGCAACCGGTGTTACGGCAATCGTCGATTTATGGCCTGCTCGGAAAACTCAGCGAGTACAACGAGATCTACAGGAACGCTGGCGCCGTGCACGGCTGCGCACTGTGCAGCGAGACAGCCGGCATCGAGCTGTTCATCGAGGACGTCGGCCGCCACAACGCGGTCGATGCCATCGCCGGCCACATGTGGCTCAACGATATCGGCGGTGCCGACAAGCTGTTTTACACCACTGGACGGCTGACCTCGGAAATGGTCATCAAGGTCGCGTTGATGGGGATCCCGGTGCTGCTGTCACGCTCCGGTATCACCGCGATGGGACTCAGCATTGCACAAAAGGTCGGGGTAACGATGATCGCTCGCGCCAAGGGGCGTCATTTCCTCGTTTACCACGGTGGCGAACTGATCGACTATGACGATATTCCGCCCGCTCGCCGGCACTCCCGGCGCAAGGATACGCGCCAGTCGCCGGATTAATTCTGAACATATCAACCAGGGGTTTTGCCAGCAGAAACGGCAAGTTTCGTGCGGGTCGTCAGAATTCGATATTGAGGCTGAGGAAATTCGCATCGCCGGCAATCGAGGTATATTCGAGCTCGATTCGGGTTCTGCCGGAAACCACGCCGACGCCCCCACCCAGCAAAAACCCGTCGTCTCTGCGCGAATCGCTGTCGACAATAATCTTGTCCTGAACGATTCCACCGCGCAGCGACACAAACAGCGAACTGGTTGTTCTCACGCGCAGGAAAATTGCCTCGGATTCGAATTCGAGATCGCCACCGCCACGGGCTTCGCCTTTGCTGAAGGTACGATTAACCTCAGCCATCAGGCTAGTATCGGCGCGCCGGTTATCCAGCTGAAAGCCGGCATAAACAGCCAGATTCTTCGGATTACTTGTCGTCGACATATCGACATCCATCGAGCCCGCCTTGATCCCGAGCAACAGGTCAGCACCGGCTGGATTCGCCAGCGAGAGTATTGCCAGCAGAACAACGGCATATAACAGGCCTCGACGAGATCGACCCGATTCAATTTCTCGCCCACGGGAAAAGTAACGACTGACCGTTCGAATTAATATCTCATTTTGCCCGCGCATCATGGCGCAGATCCGTCGATAATTCGCCACAGCATACTGCCAACCTCGGGCCGGTAAATATCCGAGTGCGATCCGCCCTCGGTCCCCGGCATCGTGTATTTCATCAACTGCGACGTATCGATGTAATTGACCTTTGCCTTTGCATCGAAACCGTTAACTGCACCGTCAGCCGTGGCCACCGAGCAACTGACCGAAACCGGCTGCTTTTGCCGACAATACTTGAGCATGATGTCATGGTCGCCAACCGATTCGCTCCAGAACACTGGAAAAAAAGCCCTGTCGCGATCTGAAGCGGTGAAAACGAACCGCTTTATCTTCGGACAATAGTCCCGGTAGTAAATATCTTCATAGAAAGGATTATTTTTCTGCAGGAATCTCTCCATCGAAAAAGCCGCCGCCAGGCCGATGAAATTTTCGATTTCGTCAGCAGCCGGTTGCCTCGATGCTTGTTCGCGGTCGCGCTTGATCACGGAACCAACGCAAAGCGCCACGGTGGCGGCACGGGCGCCAAAACTGTGCGCAATCAGGTTTACCTCGATGCGATCGCCAAACGGCATGATCACGTCGTTCAACAGTATGCCGAGCCAGGTCAGACCCAGCGTATCGGCACGATCGGCGATCGGCGGGTAGGCCAGCGCTTCCCATAAGGGATCAAACCAGCGGTTGGCATAGAAACTCGGCCAGGTCACCCCGATAAAGAGCGGATTGAATTCCTCGCCGCCGCTTTTTCTTATCGACGAGACAATCGATTTGTAATTACGGATTGCTTCTTCCTGCGCGGTATCGAGGCCCATGGCCGCGACCACCAGGTGCGTATACCGATTGGTCGCAATATCTTCGTCGATCCGCTGCCTGAGTATATCCAGCGCGTCCCAGCTGCCGACGAAGGCATCGCCAAATTCATCGGTCATAGACGCGCCATTACGCTGATCATCGCTGCAGGGAGCGACCGCCGCGACGCCGTGATTGAAATAAAGGCTGTAGAGTGCACAATTGCCCTCACCGTATGGCTTGCCTTCGTAACGCATGATCTGTGAAATGAACTGCACATCGAACTTGAGCGCGTTCAACAATCGATCTACCGAGTAACCCGCGGACCGTGCCGATTCGTCCAGCACCAGATCCTCGCGGCCGTTGGTTACCATGTGTATCGGGCTTTCTTCGAAACCGACGACATAACCCGGGAAGTTCAACGAAATTCCGCTTGGATAATAGGCCGCTATATGATCCAGAACGTGGTAGTAGCCTGACGTATTCATCGCATTTTCCGCATCGGCGTAATAACTGTTATTACTGCAGCCACCAATCCCGAGAAGCAGGATCAGGCAGATATTCATCTGCGTATTTATTGGCAACCGCAGCCGTTGCCACCATCCGCAGGGCAGTCGCCAGGCGGTGGCAATATCGATTCCCGACCACCATATGCCCGCTAATGCGGCGACAAAAACTGCAAACATTTCGCAACCTCGAAAACCTGATAAACCCGATAATCTCACACTAACCGACCCGGTCGAGCTTGATCTGCGTCATGCGTTTATAAAATGGGACCATCTAAGCTATTTAAATTGAAAAAGATTTTCGAAAAAGATTATTTTTTCATGAATTTTTCCCTGTCGTCAGCCAGATGGATATCGTCTTGGAGATAAAACCCTTCAAGTCCAACCCTGTGCTACAGGCGCTGGTGGCCTGGTTACTTGCGATCTGGATCATTACCGCGATCAACCCGCTCTACCCACAGGACTGGTTTCTGGAAAATCTGCTGGTTTTTATCTGGGGCGGGCTGCTGGCGTTTACCTATCGCCGTTTCCAGTTCTCCAATCTTTCCTACGGATTGCTTATTCTCTTTCTTAGCATGCACCTTGTCGGCGCCCACTATACCTATTCCGAAACGCCGTTCGGATTCTGGCTGCAGGACTGGTTCGGCTTCGAGCGCAATCATTATGATCGTATCGTGCATTTTTGTTTCGGCCTGCTGCTGGCCTACCCGATGCGTGAAATCCTGCTGCGACGGTCAGGATTGAGCGTCGGCTGGTCCTACTTCATTACGCTGAACTGTATTCTCGCCTTCAGCGCGGTTTACGAAGTCATCGAAGCAGTTACCGCCGTTATCGTCAGTCCCGAACTCGGCTCCGCATACCTCGGCGCCCAGGGCGACGAATGGGACGCGCAAAAGGACGCCGGTCTGGCCTTTCTCGGCTCGGTCATCGCGATGTCGATCACCTGGGGCCAGGTGCGGTTGCGGCGCGGCGCACAGGCGGCGGATTAGTTCCGCCATCCGGAGCTCCCGGATATGCGCCTGGCGCATTCCGGGATGACGCCTCTGGCGTCATTTTTCGCGCAGGCGCGGCATCAATTCGACCAGGTTGCACGGGCGCGTGCGGTAGTCGAGCTGGGTACTGATCAATTGCGTCCAGGCATCCTTGCAGGCACCGGAGGAGCCGGGCAGGCAGAAGATATAAGTACCGTTAGCGACACCGGCAATTGCGCGCGACTGCAGCGTTGACGTACCAATGGTCTGGTAGGACAGGTTGCGAAAAGTCTCGCCGAAACCATCGATCACCTTGTCGAGCAGCGGCTCTACCGCCTCCGGCGTGCCATCGCGGCCGGTGACGCCCGTGCCGCCGGTGGTCAGTACCACCTGGATATCCTCGTCGACGATCCAGCGCGAGACGACCTCGCGGATGCGGTACTTGTCGTCCGGCACGATGGTTTTTTCGGCACAGCGGTGGCCGCCATCGGTCAGATACCTGACCAGCAACGGCCCCGACTTGTCGCTGGCCTCGTCACGGCTGTCCGACACCGTCAGCACGGCGATATTGAGCGGGATGAATTCGCGATCCTGGCCCATAGACATCAATACCTGATTTCGTCTTCGATCGACAGGGCATCGTCGATGAGGTCGCATTCGAGCGTCATCTTTACGCGCACCGGGTTGCCATCCAGCCGGCCCTCGTTGTTGGCCAGGTCCAGCGCGCGTTCAATTTCGCGTTGCGACGTGATGCCGACTTTTTTCAAAAACTTGCGGATCGACATGTTCAGTGTTTCTTCGTCCATTTTTTCCTCTTGGGTCGTGATCTGAAAGGGTTAATTTTAACCGTTTTGCCGGTTTGCCCCAATGAATATTCGACGCGGGCCTCGACGGATTGATAAACTTCGCATTCTTACTTTCTATTTCACAAATTGATGTCAGGTAGTCCCTTTTACGCCGCGGTCGTAACGGATCTGGAGCGGCGGTCGCATAAACAATGAAAATCTCGGTCGACGACATAACCGCGGTCATCCTCGCCGGCGGTCAGGGCCGACGCATGGGTGGCCAGGACAAGGGTTTGCTCGAGTTCAACGGCCGTCCTCTGGTAGAATCCCTGATCCGCGCCCTCGAGGCACAGTCGGTTACAATCGTGATCAACGCCAACCGCAACCTGGAGCGCTACCGGGTTTACGGCCTGCCGGTGATCAGCGACCGGCTCGAAGATTACCAGGGACCATTGGCCGGTTTCGCCAGCGTGATGGATGTGGTCGGCACCGACTTCATCCTGAGCCTGCCCTGCGATGGACCGCTGTTGACCGATGATTACGTCGCGCGCTTTGTCGAGCGTCACAATGCCAGCGGCGCGCCGATCTGCGTCGCCTTCGACGGCGAGCGCCTGCAGCCGGTGCACGCGTTGATTCGCTGCGACCTGCAGGCAAGCCTGAACCGGTTTCTCAAAAGCGGCGAGCGCAAGATCGACCGCTGGTACGCGATGCACGATTATGTTCATACCGATTTTTCCGATTGCCCGCAGATGTTCCGCAATATCAACACACCCTCAGACCAGCAGATTCTCGAGGCCAGCGAGTGACCAGCACAATCCCCATACTCGGTTTCAGCGCCTGGAGCGGCACCGGCAAGACCACCCTGCTGCGGCAATTGATCCCGGCACTGAAGGCCCGCGGGCTGCAGATTTCGGTGATCAAGCATGCGCATCACCACTTCGATCTCGATTTCCCGGGCAAGGACTCTTACGAATTACGCAAGGCCGGTGCCGCGCAAACCGTGATCTGCACGACAACGCGCATGGCCATGATCACGGAGTTCGACCAGCCCGAGGACGAACCCGATCTGCAGCAGATCATCGCGACGCTCGATAGCGAGCGCGTCGACATGATCCTGGTCGAAGGCTACAAGGATATCTGCTTTCCCAAGATCGAACTCCATCGCGCCGAGCTCGGCAAACCCTTGCTGTACACCAATGACGATTCGATCATTGCGCTGGCCTGCAGCGGTAATCCGCCCGCCGACATCCAGATACCCGTGCTCGATCTGAACGACATCGGTGCGATTGCAGCTTTTATCTTCGAGGAGTTTTTAGGTAACAATTCATGACTGCGCCCGCCTGCCGAAACAAAAAACGGGATTCCCAGCGATAACAGAAAAATCGGGTGATTGATTTTCCGGCGACAAGCGAGTAGAACTCCGATTAATCAAGCTGGTCGAATTTTTATGATCGGAGTAAAAACCGGATTCATTACGATTATTTGCATTACCTGCCTGTCACTGCCGGCAGTGGCCGGCGTGGTGCACAAGTGGGTCGACGCCAACGGGGTCACGCATTACTCCGATGCGCCGCCGCCGAAAGCCGAAACGGCGGTTACACAGATCGAAGTCGAGGCTCGCAGTCCCGTCGACAACAAGGGCGATTACTACTCCATCACCAATCAATGGGCACGCATGAATCGCGAGCGAATCGAGCGAGAAAAAATAAAGCTGGAGCAGGCCAGGCTAAAAGCCGCTCAACAACCTGCAAGAACCGAAGTTGTCTATGTCGAACAGCCGCCTGAAGATACACGTTACATAGGCGTTTACCACGTGCCGCGACACCTGAAGCGCGGGCATTACCGGTCGCATTACAAGCGTGGCCGGCACCGTCACTACGCGAGGCACAAGCCTCGCCACAGCCGTATGCGTAACACCAGAGCCAGCCTCGGTTCCTTCAAATACGTGCATTAGCCCGAGCGTCACAACGGCTGGCGCGGTGGTACCACTCGCAGCTTGGTAACACTTGCCAAAGACCTGTAATATCGGCAGGCATGCAGCTTTCAGGTAGCCGGTTGTGCCTGTCCAGGATAAAAATGCAAAAGGTTTTCCGAATCATATTTGCGCTGTCGCTGGCGATGGCCGTCTCGCAGCCGCCGGCGGAAGAGATTACCGTCAATCTGGCCGACGACACGGAAATGATGGTCGATCGATACCCTGCAGACGGCGATTACCTGCTGCTTTGGCTCGCGCCCGAGTACGGCTTTCGCGATGCCCATAGGAAACTGGCGCAGGCGCTGCCGCAACAGGGTATCGAGGTCTGGCAAACCGATATTGCCGAATCCCTGTTTCTGCCGCACGGCGCCAGCACGCTGAAACAACTCGATGGCCAGCATGTGGCCGAACTGATCGAACGGGCCCATGCGGATAGCGGCAAAAAGATCGCGCTCGCGGGTGATTCCTACGCCGCGATTAACGCACTGCGCGGCGCGCGGCGCTGGCAGCAAAAAAAACATGCCGATCCCTACCTGGTGGGTGCGGTACTGTTCACGCCTTACAGTTATGCCTACCTGCCACCACTCGGTCTCGCGCCCGAGTACCTGCCCATCGTCGAAGCGACCAATATCCCGCTGATGATCTACCAGGCGAAGAACAGCGCCACCTTCATCCAGTTCGACGCGCTGCTGGAAAAACTTCGTAAAAACGAAAGCCCGGTCTACACCAGTCTCCTGGCCGATGTCATGAGCCTGTTTTACGAGGAAGAGCCAACCGCTGCCATGATCGAAAACGCAAAGCAGATTCCTTCGAGCCTGAGACAAATGCTGGTGCTGCTGGCGCGGCACGAAATGCCGAGGCTAGCGGTAACGCTCACAGAAGTCACCGCGGAACGCAGCGGCATCGACATCTACCTGCAGGATTTCGAGGGACGCATAAAACCGACAGCGCTGGCCCTGACCGACATCGACGGCCAGTCCGTCGTAAAAAAGGATTTCAGCGGCAAGGTCACGCTGATCAACTTCTGGGCGACCTGGTGTCCGCCCTGCATCGAGGAAATACCGTCGCTGAATCGGCTGCAGCAAAAGATGGCGGGGCAGCCGTTCGAACTGATCTCGATCAACTATGCGCAGGACCGGGATACGGTGGTCGAGTTTCTCGAACGGGTCAAGGTCGACTTCCCGGTGCTGCTCGACCGCGACGGCGCTTACGCGAAACAGTGGAACGTGATCAGCTACCCGTCGACCTTCGTCATCGACACCCGTGGCAATATCCGCTATGGCGTCAATGCCGCGATCGAGTGGGATGCGCCCGAGTTGATCGATAAAATCGAATCGTTACTGAATTGAACCTGGTGAAGATTCCGCTAGCGATAGTTACTTTGATTTGCCGCAGGCCGGGCAATCGGGATTTTTCGGCAGCGTGACCGATTGCCACTCCATGGCGTAGGCGTCGAACAACAGCAGACGATTCTCCAGCGCCTCGCCCTGCCCGGCCAGGATCAACAGGGTTTGTACTGCCTGCATCGTGCCGACGACGCCGACTACCGGTCCGAGAACGCCTTCGAGTTCGCAGGATTCCTCGGCACCGTAGGCATGCGTGTACAGGCACTGGTAACAGGCGCTGTTGGCGGCAGGCTGGTAATTCATGATCTGCCCCTCGAGCCGGATCGCGGCGCCGATCACCAGCGGCGTTGCGGTTTCGACGCAGGCGCGATTAATGTCGAAGCGGGTCGGGTAGTTATCGGTGCAGTCGAGCACGATATCGACCGAATCGACCGCCTCGCGCAGCTCGTCGAATTCCATCTGGTAGGAAATGACTTCGACCTGGCATTCCGGGTTCAGCGCCTCGACGGTTCGCCGCCCCGATTCGACCTTGTCTTCACCGACCGCGGCGTTGCGATGAATGATCTGGCGCTGAAGATTCGAGGTTTCGACGATATCGTAGTCGTTGAGAATCAGTTTGCCGATGCCGGCCGCGGCGAGGTACATCGCAGCCGGTGAACCCAACCCGCCAACGCCGACGATTAGCGCGCTGGCATCGAGAATCGCCTGCTGGCCTTTCTCGCCAATCTGCGACAGGCGCATATGCCGCGCATAACGGTCTTTCTGCTGCTGATTCACCCGCCACCCTTATGGAAATACTGATGAAACCGGTGAAAAAACGCTTGTCGCACCGGTTCATTGTCATCGTTGAAGGTGAATATTACTCGCAGTACCGGCAGATTGAACAGGCCCAGCTTGCGCGGCGCTTGCTCGGCCACGCTGATTTGCAGATCGAAGTCCGAGCCGGGGCGCGTAACCGACCAGTGATGGCGCCCGATTTCGCTGGCGCTGAAATCGCTGCGCTCGCCGCTGAACGGACCGAGCAGGACCTTGCCGAACTCGTCCGCGCCATAACCCATTTCATACTCGACCACGGTCGGACTGGGCATGACTTAGCCGCCGGCGACGGGGGGCCAGATCGATACCGTGTCGCCCTCGGCCAGCTCGCGGCTGTCGCGATCCTCTCCGCAATTGACGAAGTGACCATTGACCAGCACCAGGTGCGCCTCCTGTTCGGAGATGTGATACTGCTGGATCAGTTTGCTCAACGTGATGCCGTCGTCGACCTTGACCTCGCGCCGGAATCGGCTCTTGCCGGGCGGCAGGTATTTCATCAACGACGCGTAAAACTCGATGTTGATGTTCATCGAGGCCTAGCTGTACCCCAGCTCCTGCGTGCTGCCGACATAAGCTTCCATGATCGCGGTCGGATCGGCCATCAGGCGATCCTTCCAATCGCTCAAATCGATTTTCGATTCGATCAGGCCGCGCAATACGCCGACGTGTTGAGTCTTGCCGACGCTGCTGGCGCCGACCAGGGTATTACCATCGAACTGCAGGCTGATATACTGAAATTCGTCCGGGTTGTAGAGTTCGGCGCTGTCGCCGCCGTCGACGCCCATCCACAGGCCGAAAGAGCATGAAACCAGGCCGACGGTATCGAGCACGTTCATATTGAGCGTACCGTGGTGCTCATCGCCCTGGCCGGCCATGTTGAGCGCGGCAATGCGCCCATGATCGGTGGCGGTCGGCTGGATCGCCTGCACTTCGAAGTTACCGGTCGAAAAATCGACGCCCTGGGCGACGTCACCGGCGGCATAGACGTCGGCGTTACTGGTCTGCATACGCCGATCGACCAGAATACCCTGATCGACCTTGATATCGCTGCCCTCGACCAGGTCGGTATTCGCCCTGACGCCGGTCGCGGTGATGACCAGTGCAGCATTGAGCTTACCGCCATCGCTTAAGGACACCTCGACCTGGCCGTCGCCGGCATCGCTGATGCCGTCGACGCTACAGGAAGTGTGCACGTCGATACCCTTGTTTTTACACCAGGTTTCCAGCAATCCGCCGGCCTTCTCATCGAGCATGCGCGGCACCATGCGGTTACCCATCTCGATGACGGCAAGATTCACGCCGCGCCTGACCAGCGCCTCGAGAATGATGCAGCCGATGAAACCGGCGCCGATCAACACCACGTTCGATCCGGACTGCGCCAGCTTGATGATGTTGCGCGCATCCGCAAGCGTCCAGCAGGAATGCACCTGCGGCAAATCGAGCCCGGGAATCGGCGGGCTGACCGGATGCGAACCGGTCGCCAGCAGCAGCTTGTCGTAGCTGCGGCTGCTGCCGTCGGCCAGCGCCACTGTCTTACCCGTGGTATCGATCTTGTCGACCCGCTGCTGCACGACCTCGATGTCGAGCGATGCGAAATGCTGCTTCGGGTCACGCAGGTAGGTGCCGGACTCGTCGATGTTATCAATCAGGTAATAGGGAATTGCCATGCGCGAGTATGGCGGTTCCGGCTCGTCTCCGATGATGGCGATATCCGCGTCCGGGTCGGCCTTGCGCAGGGTTTCGGCGGCAACAACGCCGGCCGGGCCTGCACCAATGATTAAGTGTTGCATGATCTTGTGCCTTCAAATGAAAACCCCCTGCCGCGACGCGACAGGGGGTGATTGATTACAGCGACAAAC
Organism: Gammaproteobacteria bacterium; assembly: GCA_020354435.1. Taxonomy (GTDB): domain Bacteria; phylum Pseudomonadota; class Gammaproteobacteria. The sequence continues at coordinate 1,350,930 of CP070646.1, read as the reverse complement.
GCTTGCGGGTTTCTTCCGGAATCTTGCCGTCCGCCGTCCAGCCCCTGACCTCGTAGTACTTCGGCAGCATCTCACCGAGGCGGTTGACCTGACCCTTGGTCGGGCCGTCCTTGATCGCCTCCTCGAGCAAGCGCTTGGGTAGTTTGTCGTCGTCCGCGGTGAAACCGGCCGCCTCGTTGAACAGGCGTTCCATGTTCCAGACGCGCTCGCCGACCTCGAGACAGTTTTCGACGCTCCAGTCACCCTCGCAGGCGGCATCGATTTGCGGCGCGATATTGTCCATGCCCCAGGCAAAGGTCGTGAAGATGCACAGGCCGGACGAATCGACCAGCGCGGTAGCATCCTGGAAGGCCTTGACCAGCTCGGGTTTGCCGTCGGTATCGTTGAGCTCGGTCTTGACCGGGATACCCAGTACCTCGGAGGCAATGGTGTAACCGCGGAGGTGACAGGCGCCCCGGTTCGATGTGGCATAGTTCAGGCCGATGCCCTGGATACCGCGCGGATCGTAGGCCGGGAATTCCTGGCCTTTGACCGTCATCGACAGTTCGGGCCGGCCGTATTTTTCGGTCAGCCGCTTGGAGCCGAGACCGAGATCCTCGGCGAAGGTACCGCCCTGGCAAAATTGCTCGGTGATCGCAACGAAGGCCTCGGCATTACCAAAGGTGAGCTCGATGCCGCCGGTATGTTCGGTTGTGATATTACCGTCTTCGAACATTTCCATCGCCGCGGCCACGGTCGCGCCGTAGGTAATCGGGTCCATGCCATCCTCGTTGCAGAGGAAGTTCACATAAGTCAGCGCATCGAGATCGTCGACTCCGGTATCCGCGCCGAGCGCCCAGGCGGCTTCGTACTCGAGCCCGCCGGAAGCGCCCTGGTACTGCGGCTTGTCTTTGACCGAGAAGTGCGTCGGATCGACCGTCGAAATACGCCCGCAGGCGATGGTGCAACCGAAGCAGGCGGCATTAGTTGTCAGGTTTGGCTTGCCGTCGCTGGCGCGCGGCTCGGCCATGGCCTCGGCCGAGATATGCTCGGCGCCCTCGAAACCGACGTCGCGCATGTTGCGCGCCGGCAGACCACCAATGCCGTTGATCACGTTCATCAGGACCTGGGTACCGAAAGCCGGCAAACCCTGGCCGGTAACCGCATTCTCGGCGAGTACCGCCTTGCCGTCGTTGGTCGCCTGCATAAAGGCATTGGCGTCCTCGACGTTACCGATCCCCTGGGTGCCGCGCACCGCGACCGCCTTCAGGTTCTTCGACGCCATGACCGTGCCGACGCCTGAGCGCCCGGCCGCGCGGTGCTTGTCGTTGATCACCGCCGCGTAGAGGCAACCGTTCTCGGCGGTGCGGCCGATGGTGGCGATACGCATCTGCGGCTCCTGGTGCGTGGCGTGGATGATATCGTCGGTTTCCCACGCGGTCTTGCCCCACAGATGCGTGGCATCGCGCAGCTCGGCCTTGTCGTCCTGCAGAAGCAGGTAAACCGGCTTGTCCGACTTGCCTTCGAATATAATCATGTCCCAGCCGGCGTTTTTCAGCTCGGCGCCGAAATAGCCCCCCGAGTTGGAACAGGCGATGGCGCCGGTCAGCGGTCCCTTGGTCACGCAGGAATAGCGCCCGGAGGTGGACGCCATCGTGCCGGTCAACGGGCCAGTGGTCATGATGAACTTGTTTTCGGGCCCGAGCGGATCGCATTTCGGATCGACTTCCTCGCTCAGGTACTTGGAGGCCAGTCCGCGCTGGCCGAGATACAGCTTGGCCCACTCCATGTTGAGCGGTTCCGAAGTACAGCTGCCTTTAGAGAGATCTACCCTCAGTACGTTTCTTGTCCAGGACATGATTGATTACCCCCATTTATGCGGTTGCTTCGGCGGACGGCAGGCTCTTCGCCGCCGATGCCATCATACGGTCGTAACCGGTCCAGTCGGCGTCGACATAGGTAATCGCGCTGGTCGGACAGGCAGCCGCGCATTGCGGATCACCGCCACAAAGGTCGCACTTGACGACCTTGCCGGTCGCCTGGGAGTAGTTGATGGTACCGAACGGGCAGGCGATAGTGCACACCTTGCAGCCGACACACTTGTCGTCGGAAACCACCTTGGCGCCGGTCGCCATGTCGACGCTGATGGCATCGACCGGGCAGGCGCGCATGCACCAGGCTTCGTCGCACTGGGTGCAGGTATAGGGCGCAAATCTCCCCTCGTGATGAAAGGTAAAAACCTTGATATAGGAACGGGACGGGTTAAAAGTGCCGGTGTGCTCGTAAGAGCAGGCCATTTCACACTGAAGACAGCCGGTACACTTTCCCGGATCGATATGAAGGGATTTCTGCATTGTATCCTCCGATTGTGTCGTTATTATCATCCCGGGGGCGACTGCACTTTTGCTCTACCGGAACGCCTTAGATCAAGACGTAAAAATACCACTCTCGCCGAAGCATTTATAGCCCCAAAGCCCAATTTTCCGCCGCTTTGGCGCCCGAATACTCAATCGGGCCAAAAAAATTGGTACAACCTCTACCAATTTGGCTTCTTCTGTGCCTCAATTACCGACCCGGTACCGTAAAAATCAGTACATGAGTAACAAAATCACTTTCGGTCCCAGTTGTGTCGACCCTTTCGATCCGAACTCGATCAGCGTGGCCGAAGCGCTGCGCCGAATCGAACAGCGGGTCCTGCCGGTCGTGGCCTGCGAGCGCCTGCCGATTCGCGACTGCCTGGACCGGGTCAACAACGAGGCCGTCAAGTCGCCGCACGACGTGCCGCCTTCACCGAATTCGGCGATGGATGGATTTGCCGTAGCCATCGACAGCCTCGTCGCGGGCGGCATCGCCGAGCTCGATGAAATCGGCACGGCTTACGCCGGCAATCCCTTCGAGGGCGAATGCAACCCCGGTCAATGCGTGCGCATCATGACTGGCGCCCTGATACCGCAGGGCACCGACGCGGTCGTCATGCAGGAACAGGCGGAAGTGACTGAGTCGGGCAAAATCCGTATCGATGGTGATCACCGTATCGGCGAAAACATCCGCCAGGCCGGTGAAGACGTGCAGCAGGGCGATACGGTGATCGACGCCGGCGCCCGCCTCAGCCCGGCGGATCTGGGCGTGCTGGCGTCGCTCGGCATCGCCCAGCTGCAGGTCAAGCGCAAACCCGTGGTGGCCTTTTTTTCCACCGGCGACGAACTGGTGTCGCTCGGAGAACCGCTCGAACCCGGAAAGATTTATGACAGCAATCGCTACAGCCTGCACGGCATGCTGTCGCGCATGGCCGTCGATATCGTCGACATGGGCGTGATTCCAGACGATCTCGACAGCATGCGCGAGGCATTGGCAAAAGCGGCGTCGCGGGCAGATCTGATTATCAGTACCGGCGGCGTCTCGGTCGGCGAGGCCGATTACATCAAACCCGCCCTCGAAGAAATCGGTACTACCGAATTCTGGAAAATCGCGATCAAACCGGGACGGCCGCTGACTTTCGGACAAATCGACGCCAGCATTTTCATGGGACTGCCGGGCAACCCGGTCGCGGTGATGGTAACTTTCAGCCAGTTTGTCATGCCCGCGATCGAGGTCCTGTCCGGCGCCACGCTGCGTCGACCCGCGCTGTTTCGCGCACGCGCGCTCGATTCGATGCGTAAAAAACCGGGACGCACCGAATTTCAGCGCGGCATCGCCAGCCTGGACGAAAACAATCAGTGGCAGGTCGGTAAAACCGGCAAGCAGGGATCGGGAATTCTGACTTCGATGAGCCGGGCCAATTGTTTCATCGTACTGCCTGACGACAATAGCGGTGTCGAACCTGGTGACGAGGTCGATATCCAGTTCTTCGACTGGTCGCGCTAGCAAAATGGCCGAAATTCTCTACTTTGCCAGCCTCGCCGAAACGCTAGGTTTGAAATCCGAACAAATCGAGCTGCCGGCCGACTGCGCCACCGTCGACGACCTGGTGCAATGGCTGCGCAAACGCGGCGAACCTTTCGCCGGTGCGTTCGACGGCAGCACAAGAATCCTGGTTGCGATCAACCAGGAGATGTGCGAACCGTCAGCCGCAATCAACGGCAGCGACGAAATCGCGTTCTTTCCGCCCGTAACCGGCGGTTAGTCATGCCACTGATTATTCCGGAACCCCTGCCTTGCGCAACGCGCCGATAAAGTGTTCGACATCGTTCTTGCGCAAGTAGAGCGTGTCGCGACGTTCCTTTGCGAGCGTGATATCGGGATTGATCGCAAGCGCCTCTTCAACCGACCAGGCCGCGTCTTCGAGCCTACCGGTTTGCGCCAGCAAGGCGGCCAGGTTCAAATGGCTGCGATCGAATCCGGGATTTCTTTCCACGCTCTCCTGCAGTAACGATAGCGCCTCGTCATAGCGCTCCGTCAGAAACAGGACCCGGCCTTCTATCGCCATGTAGACACCGGTGCCGTTTGGATTGATCTGCTTGGCACGAGCCAGAGCGTCGAGCGCCTGATCGTACTCTCCCGAATAACTCGAGATAAAGGCAAGCGTTGCATACCCATCCGCATAATTCGGGTGAACTTCAATCGTGCGCTTCGCCGCCTCGAGCGCTGCCGGATGCTGACGCTGCGACAGGTAGAGAATGCTGCGGGTGAGATAAATCTGCGGAATGCTGTCATCCAGCTCGACCGCCTTACTGGCGAACTCCAGCCCCATACGAATCGATGCTTCACGATCTTCCGACCAGAAAAAATTAACATCGGTTGCATGCGTCAGCGCCATGTTTGCATCAGCCCGGGCATATTCGGGATCAAGCACGGCCGCCCGTTTAAAATATTCACGCGCTTCGACCATTGCCTCCGCGGTAAAAGTGTTGTATTGCTCGACTCCTAGCAGCATCTTGTCATAAGCCTCGGGAACCGTGGTTTCGACCTGGTTGAATCTTGCCTCGTCCGCGTCGGTCAGACTTACCTCGAGCGCGGCCACGATCTTGCGATTTACCTGGTCCTGCAAGGCGAATACATCGGCCAGGGTGCCGTCGAAACGATCGGCCCAGATATGCCCACCGCTGATCGCATCGATTAACTGGGCGTTGATTCTGATCTGGTTCGCTGCCCGCCGTATGCTGCCTTCGAGCACGTAACGCACGCCGAGTTCGTCGGCGATGGTGCGCACGTCCACCTGCCGGCCCTTGTAGGAGAACGCCGAGTTTCGTGCGACGACAAACAGACCCGATATCTTGGACAGATCGGTGGTCAGGTCTTCCGTGATTCCGTCTGCAAAATACTCCTGTTCCGGGTCACCACTCATATTATTGAACGGCAATACCGCGATCGAAGGTTTATCGACATGCTCCTGTACCACAGACCCTGGCACCTTCGGCGCGGTCACCTGTCTTGCGATAACAAAGGCATAAACACCGAGCGCAAAGGCCGCGAGCAGCAAAACCGTAACTGCAACCTTGAGCACGGGTCTGGCAGGTTTCTTTGTACGTTGTTTGCCATCCTCCGGAGCCGGTACCACGGCGTCTTGCTGCAGTGCTACCCGGTAAACGCCGATGGACTCATCGAAACCTTTCAAATCCTGTTCGCCGAGATTTTCCAGAGCGAACGGCAACCGCCGCGGCAACGCCTCGCGTATCGCCGGTGTAATGCAGATTCCTCCCGGTTCGGCGATCTGCTCGAGACGCTGGGCCAGTACCACGCCCTCGCCGGTTATCGTGTTGTCGGCAATAATGACCTCGCCCAGAGCAACACCGAGGCGTAACGCGGGCTGGATATCGTCATCGAGACGCTGATTGAAATCGTTCTGTGCAACCTGGAAAGCAAGGCCGGCCGAAACCGCATCGGAGGCACGCTCGAATTCGGCCAAAAGTGCATCGCCGCGCAGTTCGTGAACCTTACCGTGATACAGGGAAATGATCTCGTCAAAACGCCGGAACGAATCCTGGATGCGCTGGTGGGCCCGGTGTTCATCCTGCTGCACCAGCGACGTCGATCCTGCAACATCGGCATGCAGGATCACGGCCAGCTTGCCGGACAAACGCTGTTTTGCCATAGGTAACTCCCAACTCCCCCGCGCAGTATACCTAATTCGTAAAAGCTCGGAGTATACAAGTCGCTGCAATCATTCGAATACGCTAGCGACCGCATGTTTTTCAGGTACGACGAATCATATCGATTCAGCACCGTTCAGCCCGCGCCGACGACACCAGTGCCGCTCCGAATCAAGACTCAGCATCTACTCTTCTAGTGGCAGGATTTTTCCACAGTCACGCTTGTATATCGACAATTCGGCATCGTAACTTGCGAGAGGCTTGGTTTTTAGAAACCTGAGCGTTTCACGCTCGAAGCGACAGATTTCCAACTCGAGTTCGGCCCGTTCCGCATCGTTCAGGGATGCGCGGTTCAGCAGCTCGAAATACCGATCGGAATAGCGAACCTCGGCGGGTTCCGAATGCCGCTGCGGACTATTCAGCATACGCGTTGCGAACAAAATCGCGACAAAGATGATGACCAGGAAAGCGGTCGCCAGGGACGGGGTATAAAATCCGGCGTCGGCCCTGGAAAATCCGCGGTGAATCTTCATGTTATTGTCCTCGTGCCGGATGTTTTGCCGGCGCGAGGGTGCCTCTTTGCCAGAACGAACCGCATCACTGCGAATCACGGACCTCAGGCCTGGCAGCTAACCGTGTGCTGCGTGTAGTCGCTCAGCCGCATCAGTTCGGAGCTGCCGTCCATCGTCGCGTCGATATCGGTGCGCCTGTGCTGTAGCACGAGGCGATCGTGGAACTCGCTGAAGTAGCGGTCGAACATTTCCCCACCGATCGTGGCGGTAGCATAGAAAACATCAGCACTGTCATCGTACTCGAGCTCGATCGCCGCCAGCGGCTGCGGCGCCGGGCCACCCAGTACACGGCCGCCATGGGCCGGATCGTAAACGCTTTTTTCCGAGCAACAGAAGATCACCCCGCTACGCTCTTCGATTTCATCCCTGTTGTTGCGAAATTGGGTTTCGCCGTGGCGGTAGTTGATAAAACTGACCGAGGGCGCCGGATGCGTCATCTTGTGCGCGCAGATGGCCGAAAACGCAACCACCGAGTTTTTCGGCCCGGCGCCACCCTGCCAGCGATAGGGTTTGCCGTCACGCGTTTGCAGATGGCTGCGGGAATCGACCGTCTTGCCGAGATCGATCAGAAAACAGGGGGTGGATACAAACGGATAGTGAAACAGGTAGGTTTCGCCAACCTCCAGCGTGACGGCGCGGACCGGTTCTTTCGAGTATGAATCGACCAGCGCAACCCGGCCGTAACGCCGATACTGCTGGTTTTCCCGGGCCAGCAGCTCGGGACTTGCGGTGACACTGGCGACCGCGGTCGCACAGAGCTTGACGAATCCTCTTCTTTTCATGCAGGACAGTCTCCGGTGTGGCTGACGCAGGCGCGACGAGTATACGTGATAGACCGATTTTAAGGTAGTTTGATCATGGGTGGGGGCGGAAGCGGCCGCCTTTCCTCGCTTTACCGCTCTTGCTCGCGTCGAGCAATGAGCGGGGGTCGTCAACGCAACCTGCTTTGCCAGCGTCGAAAGGCACTGACCTTGCGAGGCTTGCGGTTTTACCTGAAACCGTTAGCAGTTCTGACACATCCGGCTCGAAGCGAAACCCCGGGCTAGGGTCGCATCAATTTAGCGTCCGGATCGAATGCGGCGCGTGTGGAAATGCTGCCGCGCCATTGCCGACCCGCGATATCAATCGATACGTCCGCACCCTTGATCGCGACAGCGTTATCGACGAAGGCAAGCGCGACCGGCTTACCCACACGATAACCGAATGCGGCGGAGGTGGTTTTGCCAACGATCCGATCATCGATCAGAACCGGCTCATTACCCAGCGGCACGGCCGAATCCTTGCGGAACAGAATTGTTACAACCTGTTTCGTCGATTTTTTTTCCTTGAACGCGAGCAGCGCATCCCTGCCGATGAAATCGCTTTCCCAGGCAACGGCAAAGCCAAGACCGACCTGTAGTGGATTGATATCCGTATCGAGCTCGTGGCCATAGGCCAGGAAACGCTTTTCGATTCGCATCGAGGTTTGCGCCAACAGCCCGGCCGGTCTCGCACCCTGTTGTGCCAGGGCGCGATAAACCGCCACCGCGTCAGCCGCGCGGCAGGTGATTTCCCAGCCCGCTTCGCCAACGTAGGACAGGCGTACGGCGCGTACCGGCAAACCGGCAATTTCCGTCTCGCCGTGTCGAAAATAGGAAAGCTCATTCAGTTCGCTCGCACCGACGCGCTCGACGATCGCCGACGCCTGCGGACCCATCAAACCGATCACGGCATAATCTTCGGATTCGTTTTCGAATCTGACCCTTTCATGCGGTAGCAGATGGCATTCGAGCCAGGCCAGGTCGCGCTTGATTGCCGACGTACCCACGTAGAGGCGGTAACTGTCTTCGCTCAATCGCAACGCGGTCAAATCGCTCTCGATGCCGCCTCTTTGGTTCAGCATCGATGTGTAAATCGCGCAACCGGCCGGTCGTGCCATGTTATTGGCACAGATACGATCGAGATATGTTTCGGCATCGCTACCGCTAACCCGGATTTTGCCGAAGCTGGACTGATCGAATAGCGCGGCCGCCTCGTGCGGGCGCCTGACTTCCTCCCCGACCTGCTCGAACCAGTCGGGCTTGTCGAAGGTCAGCACCGGCTCACGAGTTTTGTCGAAATAAAGCGGTCGTTCGTAACCGTAAAACTGGCCAAAGTGGGCACGCTGCTCGAGCCATTGATCGTGCAGCGGCAGTTTCACCAGATCGCGCGCGGTTGTCATCTGACGTCCTGGAAAAGTGATTTCGTAATGTTTGCCGAGCACTTCCGGCACGCGCGCGCTCAAGTGTCGTATATTGTTCCAGCAGCCCGGGTAGCGTTTCGGATCGGCCTCGAACATGTCGAAGGGTAAATGTCCGTCTACTATATTTCGCGCCAGTGCCATACCGGCGCCACCGCCGGTTGCGACGCCGACCGAGTTCATGCCGCAGCCGAGAAACAGGCCCCGGGTTTCGGCGCTCTCGCCAAGCAGGAAGGAGCCGTCCGGGGTGAAACTCTCGGGACCATTCAGCAACATCCTGATTTCCGCGCTTTCGAGCACTGGCAATCGATGCAGCGCATTTTCGAGCATCGGCTCGAAATGTTCCCAGTCTTCGTCGAGCAGACCGAAGGCGAAATCCTCGCCCAGCACATCGGGATCGATCGGCTTGCCCATGGGCTCGAAACAGCCGACCAGCAGTCCACCCGAATCGTCGCGAATATACAGCTGCGAATCGTGATCGGACAGGGTCGGCAGGTTACCGCGGATGCCGTCGACCGGCTTGGTCAGCAGGTAAAAATGCTCGCACGGCCACACCGGCACGTCGACGCCGGCCATCGCAGCGGCCTTGCGGCTCCACAGACCGGTACACAGAGCGATCGCGTCGCACCGAATCGTGCCGCGCGGGGTTTCGACCGCGCGAATCTTACCCGACTCGGTAACGATGCCGGTTACAGCGATATCCTCGAAAATTCTGGCGCCGCGAGACTTTGCACCCCTGACCAGCGCCGCGCACAGGTCCGACGGGCTGACGCGGCCGTCGTCGGGCGACCAGACCGCACCGAGCACGTCGTCGCCATTCATCAGCGGCCAGCGCTCGAGTGCCTCGCTGGTAGAGATCGAAGAGGCGCTGACGCCGAACAGGTTGGCCAGCGATTGCTGGCGTTTGACGTGCACCAGGCGCTCCGGATTGCACGCGATCGACAATGAGCCCTTATTGATCCAGCCGGTGGCCTGACCGGTTTCCTGCTCGAGATCGGAATACAGCGAAATCGAGTAGCGAATCAAATCGGTCAGGTTTTGCGTCGAGCGCAGTGCGCGTACCTGTGCCGCCGAATGCCAGGTCGTGCCCGAAGTCAGCTGGTTGCGCTCCAGCAGGATTGCATCGGTAACACCAAATTTGGCGAGGTGATAAAGCGTCGAACAGCCCATGACGCCACCACCGATGACGACGACCGGGGCATGCGATGGCAGGATCGATTCGGCACCCATCGAGCAATCTCAAATATCGATGCGGGTACGGTCCCCGCGCTCGAGCCAGGCGACAAAAGCCAGCAACGGCTGATGCGATGTGCGGGTCGCATGCTTTTGCCAGGAATCGTGAAATATCAGGTCGCCCGGCGCCACATCGAACCACTCGCCGCTGTCGAGGCACCACTGGCTACCCGGCGTCATTACCAGATAAATTTCCGGCGGTGCATGTCTGTGATCCGGATAGGTGATTCCAGGCCCCATGATCAAGTACCCGCACAGCGGCACATCGCAGCGTATCGGACTGTCCGGTCCCGACAGGCCGGCATAGGCGTAACCGTCGAGCAATTCCCGGCTGACGGTGGTTTCGTCGTAACGCGGATTCTGCGACCAGCGAATACGATCGCGCACCCCGCTCAATCCCGCGGCCAGATGCCCAAGTTCGTAATCCCGTGCCAGATCGAGCGCGGCATCGAGATGCGCAAGCACGGCAAGATCATCGGCAAAGCGTGACTCGTGCCGCGACTGCGTGAGTGCCTCGAAGCCAGGCCGGGTCACCCGGCGACCGCCAATAATTTCACATCGCTGCTCCACCGCCTGCCACGACGTATCGATCAAATCCCGAATTAGTTCCGTCATTGCCCCTGAATCCACGGCCAAGGTCGCACGGGCGAATCTTGGCCGCATCATCATGCGAAAGCAACTTCAAATCTCGCATGCAATACCGCAAAGCGCTTGCCAATTAAATTGCCTGTCCCCAGAATTCAGGCATGTCCGGAATAGAGCAGCTGATTGCAAGCATAGAAGCCAGCGAAATCGAGCACTCGGCAAGGCTGGAATGGAAACCGAGGCAACAGGGTGAAATCGATATTCGTATTGCCGCCGACGGCAACTGGTACCATGAGGGGCGTAAATTTCAGCGCGAATCGCTGACAAAATTGTTTGCCGGCGTGCTGCGTCGGGAAAACGACGAATATTTTCTGATTACGCCGGTGGAAAAACTGCGCATCGAGGTAGAGGATGCGCCGTTTGTCGCCACCCTGGTGGAGCAGCTCGACGATGGCGACCGACGGGCAATCGTGTTCACCACCAATATCGGTGAACGCATCGTGCTCGACCGCGAGCACCCGATCCGGGTCGAAATCGATGCCGACAGCGGCGAACCGAGACCCTATATTATGTTGCGCAATGGTCTGGAAGCATTGATCAGCCGTCGCGCATTTTTCGATCTCGCCAACATGGCCGAGGAACGGCAGCGCGATGGCAGGGATTACCTGGTCGTAACCAGCATGGGCGAAGAATTTGAACTGGGAAGCAGCGATGAGTAAGGGCACACATGAATACCAGGATGATCCACGCAACGCGGACATCATAATCGATATTAATGGCGAATATTACGCCCGCGACGAGGCGAAAGTTTCGGTGTTCGACAGCGGCTTCGTGCTCGGCGATGGCGTCTGGGAGGGCCTGCGCGTGCATCGGGGCAAGGTAGCCTTTCTGGCGCAGCACCTCGACCGTCTCTACGAGGGCGCCAGGGCGCTCGACATGGAAATGGAGATATCCGCGCCCGAACTGGGCGAGCGCATTTATCGCCTGCTCGAAAAAAACGGCATGCGCGACGGCGTACACATACGCCTGATGGTCTCGCGCGGGGTCAAGGCGACACCCTACCAGGATCCGCGCATCACGATTACGCCGCCGACCATCGTCATCATTGCCGAGTACAAACAGGCGCTGCCGGAGACCGCCGAGCGCGGTATTCGGCTGTTTACCGTGCACGTGCGCCGCGGCTACCCGGATGTGCAGGATCCGAAGCTCAACAGTCATTCCAAGCTGAACTGCATCAGCGCCTGCATCCAGGCGGCCAAGGCCGGCGCCGACGAAGCACTGATGCTGGATCCGCACGGTTTCGTCGCCACCTGCAACTCGACCCATTTTTTCATCGTGCGCAAGGGCGAGGTGTGGACCTCGAGCGGGGATTACTGCCTTGGCGGCATCACCCGCGGTAACGTCATCACCCTGTGCGAGCACAACAACATTCCGATAAAGCAGAAAAACTTCAGCCTGACCGATGTCTACGGCGCCGACGAAGCCTTCGTCACCGGCACCTTCGCCGGGCTCGCGCCGGTAGGCGAAATCGACGGCCGTATCATCGGCGACGGCGCCCGCGGACCGATGGTGGAAAAGCTGCAACAGCTTTACCTCGAAATGCTCGAACAGGAATGCAGTTAAACGTGCCGGCCCAACCGCTTCGCATCGCCATGTGGTCGGGACCGCGCAATATCTCGACCGCGCTGATGCGCGCCTGGGAAAACCGCGCCGACTGCGTGGTCTGGGACGAGCCGCTGTATGGCTATTATCTCGACAAAACCGGCATACCTCATCCGGGTGCGAGCGAGGTCATCGATGCCCAGGGCACCGACGCGCAGGCGATCATCGCCCGCTGTATCGGTGAGATCCCCGATGGCAAGTCGATTTTCTACCAGAAACACATGACCCTGCACCTGCTACCCGAACTCGAGCGCGATTGGCTCGAATCGCTCAGCAACTGTTTTCTGATCCGTGAACCCGAGGCCGTGATCGCCTCTTACGGCGCGGTACGCAGCGACCTGACGCTGGACGATATCGGCTTCGTACAGCAGGCGAATCTGTTCGACCAGGTTCGCCACATGAGCGGCGAAATCCCGTTGGTCATCGACAGCCGGGAGTTCTTGCTCGATCCCGAAACCATGCTGCGGGCGATTTGCGCGCGACTCGGGATCGAGTTCGTAAGCCAAATGCTGAGCTGGCCGGCCGGACGCCGCGACAGCGATGGCGTCTGGGGTAAGCACTGGTACGACTCGGTCTGGAAATCCACCGGCTTTGCACCCTGGCAGGAAAAAGAATACCGGCTCGGCGCTACAGATCAGACAATCGCGGAGCAGGCACGGCCCTATTACGAAAAACTCTATCGATACAGGCTGCAGCCATAGATTCAAACGCGGCTTTTGCAAGCCGTATTTATGCAAACTATCTAACAGATTTTTACCTTCCACCGTTATACGCGGCAGGGTAAACTTGGCTGTTCGGAAAAATTACCCGGACCATGGCTGAACCACAAATCCTAACTCCCGCGCCCGGCAGTAGAATCGTCATGGACGAAGCCGAGGTCGTGCTCTTCGGCCAGCCGCCCGAGGTTCTCAAGGGCCTGTTGCGCGAGGGTGTCTCGCGTTTCGATACGCTGGTACTGACCGATATTCGCGAAAAGAACAACGCACTACTCAATAACCTCGAGTTCCCGCTTTATTTTTTCCTGTTTTTTTCGAAGGGGCTCGCGGAAAAACGCAAGATCAACCTGGTCGGCGACGCTGAATCGATCAGCCACGCGATGCGCCTGCTGCGTTTCACGCTGATCGGGCCTAGCCGGGACGAGCTCGAGCGCTGGCATACCGAGGAAGGCCTGAAAAACGAGTGGCTCGCGGTTTCCGAGGCGTTGGCGTTGAAGCAGGACAACGGCGATATCATCCAGGTAGACGAGTTTTTCAATGCGATTCCGTTCGACAACAATCTCGCCGTGGCCGGTGACTTCGCGATCGAACGCAAGGGTGTCGACCGCTATCTGGTAACCAGCCACGGCGGTGATGTCTATGTCGATCTCAACGATGGCGCCGAGGTCACCCCGCCTTACCCGGTACCGACCGATTACGTACCCGGCGGCCTCACCAAGATGAGCATCGAGGTACTCGGTGGCGCCTCCGGCTTTTCCACCAGCGAACCCTGCACCGGTTTGGCGCTTTGCTACAACGGCGACTACCTGTTAATCGACTCGATCCCGTTTCTCGATCAGCACCTGTTTGCCCGCGGGATTTCCAAGAATCAGGTATCGGCGGTGTTCCTGACCCACCTGCACGACGATCACTGCTCGATGTTCCCGCTGTTGGACATGCCGCATTGCGTCGAAGTTATCACCACCCAGGAAATCTTCAACATGGCGATGGAGAAGCTTGCCTGCAGCCTCGGCTGGAAGGTCGATTCCGTGGCCGAGCACTTCCAGTTGATCAGGGTCAAGCCGGGAGACACCATCAATTACTACGGCCTGACCATCCAGGTACACAACACGGTGCATAGCATTCCAACCATCGGCGCAACCTTTTCCACCATTCACAAGGGCCAGTTCCGCGACGTTTGCATCGTCGGAGATAACCAGAACATGACCGCGGTGCGTGAAATGGGCAAGTCCGGCATCGTACGCGCGGAGACGATCGAGAACCTCGAGCGCCTTTACAAGCAGAAGTTCCATCTGCTAATCGCCGACGGCGGCGCCGGTGAAATTCACGGCGACCCGACCGATGCGCTCGGTTCGGAAGCGGAACGCGTCGTTTTCGTGCACGTCGAGCAGGTCCCGGAAGCGTTACAGACGACGTTCTCGCTCGCCAGTTCGGGCAAGCGCTACACCCTGATCGAGGGTGACAGCATGATTTACACGTCGCAGATCAACCACTATCTGACCAAGTGGCTGGGACAACCTTTTCCCAATCGCTGGATGCGCAACCTGCTCGCGGAACAGGAAATATACCGCTACAACACCGAGGACGTCATCATCGTGCAGGAAGCGGTGACGCACGGTTCGGTCTACCTGATTCTGACCGGTTACTGCGAAGTCGTCCGCGTCGAGGACGGCGTGCGCGAGACCGTCGCCATGTTGCAGGCCGGCGACGTTATCGGTGAAATGGCGATCCTGACCGGCTCCGGCATTCGCAACGCCAGCGTCGTTGCCAAGACGCCTGTCACCGTGTGCGTCTTCGCCGAGGAAACCTTTCGCAATTTCATTCGCTACAGTGGCCTGCAGGATATGCTGGAAAAGCGCTGGTTGCTGCGCCCGGTGATCAAACTGCTGCCGCAGTTCGCGGAATTATCGTCTACCGTGACCGACAAGATTTCTCGCATCGCCGAGTGGAAGGTCGTCGAGGGTGGCAAAACCATGTGGCTCGACGATACGCACCTGTATATTTTCGTCGAAGGTTTCGGCTCGATTGTGCACGCAGACGGTACCGAGGAGAAAATCGTCAACGGCGAGGAACTGGGCTGGCGCGCCTACACCGAGGCCAGGACCGTCGAAATGAGCGCTGCCTCCGATTGCGGCCTGATCTCGATCGATGCCGGTGCCTACCGCGAGCTGCTCAAGTCCACGCCCCAGCTCAATTACCACACGCGGAAACGGCTGACGATCGAGGGCGACGAGCGGGTCGGTTGGCTTCTGGGAGAGGTGCCGATTTACTAAAACCATGATGTACGCATGGTTGCAACGGCACGACCGTTCGCGCTAGCATCAGGCTCCGCTGAGACAGTTTCAAATAAAGACTAAAAGAATCCATGCCGCTGCTTAGCATCAAAAACCTGTCGATCGAGTTTCCCGGCCGCTACGAAACCGATTACGCCGTCGAAGGCGTCAGCTTCGATCTGGAGCCTGGCGAGATACTCGGGCTGGTAGGCGAATCCGGCGCCGGCAAGTCGACCATCGGTAACGGCATCGTAAAGCTGCTGAGCCCGCCGGGCCGGGTATCCAGGGGCGAAATCTATCTCAACGACAGCAAGATCTCGGACTTTAACGACAAGCAGATACTACAGGTCCGCGGCTCTCGCGTCGGCTTTATCTTCCAGGACCCGATGACCTCGCTGAACCCGCTGTTCACGGTTGAAAACCAGCTCGTGGAAACCATCACGACGAACCTCGACATCGGTCCTAAAGAGGCAGCGCGGATAGCGGTCGACCTGCTCGACCAGGTCGGTATTCCCGAGCCGGACATCCGCATCAAGCAGTTTCCACACCAGTTTTCCGGCGGCATGCGCCAACGCGTCGTCATCGCGATTGCGCTCGCCGGTGAACCCGAACTGCTGATCGCCGACGAACCGACCACCGCGCTCGACGTCTCGGTGCAGGACCAGATCCTGTCGCTGATTCGAAAACTGTGCCACGAGCGCCAGGTCGGCTGCCTGCTGGTGACGCACGACATGGGCGTCATCGCCAGCGTCACCGACCGCGTAGCCGTCATGTACATGGGCCGGCTGGTGGAAATCGGCAAGACCAGGGAAGTACTGACCAATCCGCAGCACGACTACACCAAAAGCCTGATCAGCGCGGTACCGCGTGCGAATATCAAGGTCGATCGCTTTCCGCTGGTGGAGTACATCGAAACCACCGAAAAAGGCCTCAAGCATATCGACGTTTCCAGCCACTGGCTGGGACAGGGCGATCGCCACGAGAAAATCGAGAACCTGCTCGAGATATCCAACCTCAACCTGAGCTTCATCACGCGCGACGCGATCCTCGCGAAAAACCGCAAGTACCTGCAGGCAACCAAAGACGTCAATCTCGTGATCAAGGCCGGTGAATCCTTCGGCCTGGTCGGGGAAAGCGGTTCGGGAAAATCCACCATCGCACGCATGGTCGCAGGTTTGCAGCAACCCGACAGCGGGTCGATCAAGTTCGCCGGCGTCGAGCTGGTCGAGAATCCCGATCGCGCGGCGGTGCAAAAGGCACGGCAGGAAATGCAGATGGTGTTCCAGAATCCATACTCGTCGCTCAACGGCCGCATGAAGGTCAACGACATCATCGCCGAGCCGATTCGTTTTCACAAACTCGCGCCAGCGGAGCAGGTGCTGCATATCGTTGGTGACCTGCTCGATCATGTCGGTCTCGGTCGCCAGATGGGGCGGCGCTACCCGCACGAGTTTTCCGGCGGCCAGCGCCAGCGCATTTCGATTGCGCGCGCGCTCGCCAGCCGACCGCGCCTGCTGATTTGCGACGAACCGACCTCGGCACTGGACGTTTCGGTGCAGGCGCAAATTCTGAACCTGCTGAAGGACCTGCAGGACGAGCTCGGTCTGACCATGTTGTTCATCAGTCATGATCTGCCGGTTATTCGGCAAATGTGCGACCGGGTTGCAATCATGCGTCATGGGCGCATACTTGAGACCGCGGAAACCGAGCGCTTTTTCGAACATCCGCAAAACGCATACAGCATCGAATTACTCGACCTGATGCCGCGATTCGACGTGATATACGAAAATGAGGCTGCCGCACAGCCCTGAGAAGAAATATTTTTTGCGGTTTTTGATAAAAAACCGTGATAGACACACCAATGACAAGGGAGACCCTGAAATGAAAAATCGTTTTCTGTTAAGCACCTGCCTGGTGTTGTCCAGCCTGCTGGCCTTCATCCCGGCGCAGGCGAAGGAGCTGAAAATGGCTTACGACGCCGACCCGGTGACGCTCGATATCCACGAGCAACTGTCGGGCGGCGTGCTGCAGCTATCGCACATGTCCTTCGATCCGCTGATCCGCTGGACCAAGGAACTCGCCTTCGAGCCGCGCCTGGCGACCCGCTACGAGCGCCTGAACCCGACCACGGTACGCTTTTATCTGCGCAAGGGTGTCAAGTTCCACAGCGGCAACACGATGACTGCAACGGATTTCAAATGGACTTTCAACCGCCTCAAGAACAGCCCCGATTTCAAAGGTATCTTCGCCAACTTCACCGACCTCAACATAGTCGATGACCACACCATCGACCTGGTGACCAGCGGCCCCTACCCGCTGGTACTGCACACCGCGACCTATATCTTCCCGATGGACAGCAAGTTCTATACCGGCACCGACGCCAACGGTAACGACAAGGGCGCGATCGTCAAGAACGGCGCTTCGTTCGCATCGACCAACCTATCGGGTACCGGACCGTTCAAGGTGACCTCGCGCGAACAGGGCGTCAAGATCGTGTTCGAGCGTTTCGCCGATTACTGGGACAAAGACACCAAAGGCAACGTCTCGCGCATCGTCTTCACCCCGATCAAGGACGAGCAAACCCGCGTCGCGGCGCTTTTATCCGGTGACGTCGACTTCATCGCGCCGGTCTCGCCGAACGACTTCGGCCAGATCCGTTCCGCCAGTAATGTCGAGCTGATCACGATGCCGGGTACGCGCATCATTACCTTCCAGATGAACCAGGAGCGCCGCCCGGAATTCCGCGATCAGCGGGTGCGCATGGCGATGGTGCACGCGGTTAACAACGAAGGCATCGTCAAGAAGATCATGAAGGATTTTGCCACCCCGGCGGCGCAGTTCAGCCCCGAGGGTTACCTCGGCTATAACCCGAGTCTGAAACCGCGTTTCGATCTCAAGCTGGCCCAGCAGCTGATGAAGGACGCTGGTTACGAGGATGGTTTCAGCATCACCATGATGGCGCCGAACAACCGCTACGTGAACGACGACAAGATCGCGCAGGCGGTGGCCGCGATGCTGGCCAAGATCAACATCAAGGTCGATCTGCAAACCATGCCGAAAGCACAGTACTGGCCGGCCTTCGACGACCGCGCCGCGGACGTCATGATGATCGGCTGGCACTCGGATACCGAGGACAGCGCCAACTTCTACGAGTTCCTGGCGATGACCCCGGATCAGAGCAGCGGCATGGGCGTTTACAACTCGGGTAACTACTCGAGCGATTACGTCGACACGATGACGGTAAAGGCCAACGCCGAAACCGATCCGAAGAAGCGCGCCCAGATGCTGCAGGATATCGAGGCCAAGATCTTCCAGGATGCGGGTTTCATTCCGCTACACTGGCAAAACCTGGCCTGGGCGGCGAAGAGAGGCGTCAACATCGATCCGATCGTGAACGCACTGAACTTCCCCTACCTCGGTGACCTGGTTATCGACTAGACAATAAGGAGAGAATGACGCCGGACATTCTCCCTCCGGCGTCATTTTTGAGGCAATTCGGTCATTGCGAGCGTTAGCGAAGCAATCTCCAGCGTAACAGGAAGATTGCTTCGTTCCGCCGCGGCCCCCCGGACGGCCTTCGGCCACCCGGTAGGCCTCGCGGTCCTCGCAATGACGACTGGTCTGAAAGATTACCTGAACCATTAGATCGTGACCCAGTTTTTACTCCAGAGGATAGTGCAGGCGGCGCTGGTGATGTTCATCATCAGCCTGTTCTGCTTTTCGATCCAGGATACGCTTGGCGACCCGACCCGCGAACTCGCGGCGATGTCGATGTCGGACGAAGAACGCGCCAACCTGCGCGAATCGCTCGGCCTCAACGACCCTCTGCTGGTGCAATACGGTCGCTTCGTCAAGCGCGCGTTACAGGGCGATCTCGGCACTTCGTACTTCTTCAAGGAACCGACGCTGGATGTCATCCTGAAAAAACTGCCGGCGACGCTGGAGCTTGCCTTTGCCGCATCGCTGATCATTATCTTCGTGTCGATACCGCTGGGCGTATTCTGCGCGATCAAGCCACGCCACTGGTTCAGCCGCATCACGATGGCCGTAAGCGTTATCGGCATTTCCATTCCGGTATTCCTGACCGCGCTGGCGTTGATCTTCATCTTTTCGATCACGCTCGGCTGGATGCCATCCTTCGGCCGCGGTGAAATCGTACAGGTATGGGGTTACTGGAGCACCAATTTCGCCAGTTGGGACGGCATTGCACATATCATCATGCCGGCAATCGCGCTGTCGTCTATCATGCTGCCGCTGTTCATCCGCCTGGTACGTGCGGAAATGCTCGAAGTGCTGAGCTCGGAGTATGTCAAGTTCGCCCGTGCCAAGGGTTTGCCGGCAATGCCGGTGTATCTCAAGCACGCGTTGAAGAATACGATGCTGCCGGTGATCACAGTCGGTGGCGTGCAAATCGGCATTATGGTGGCCTATACCATTCTGACCGAATCGGTATTCCAGTGGCCGGGCATGGGATTCATGTTCCTCGAGGCGGTTAACCGCTCCGATATCCCGCTGATCACCGCCTACATCATGTTCGTCGGCTTTCTGTTCGTCGTCGTCAACACGCTGGTGGACCTGCTCTACGGCGTGATCAACCCGCAGGTCGACCTCGTCGGGCGCAGGCAATAAGTATGGCTAACGGCACCTGGCAGCGCATCCTCGAGTCGGACCTGGTCCACTACTACAAGCGCGACAAAATCGCGATCGCGGCCAGCAGCGTGTTCCTCGTACTGGCATTGATGGCGCTTTTTTCGCCGATCATCGCACCGTTCAATCCTTACGACCTGACGCAGATCGACCTGATGGACTCGGAAATGCCGCCAGCCTGGCTCGAGGGCGCGGACGAGCGATTTCTCCTCGGCACCGACGACCAGGGCCGCGATCTGTGGAGCACGATTCTTTACGGCATGCGTGTATCGCTGCTGATCGGAGTCTGCGCGGTGTTGCTGCAGGCAGCGATCGGTATCGTCATCGGCCTGGTGTCAGGCTATGTCGGCGGCCGCGTAGATAATATCCTGATGCGTATCGCCGACGTCCAGTTGTCGTTTTCGACGCTGATGGTCGCGATCATCGTGCTCGCTATCGTCAAGAACGCCTTCGGCGGCGAAACCTACAGCAACTGGGCGATGCTGATCCTGATCCTCGTTATCGGCCTGGCCGAATGGCCCCAGATCGCGCGCACGGTGCGCTCGTCGGTGCTGGCGGAAAAAGAAAAGGAATACGTCGACGCCGCGCACGTGATGGGCTTCGGTCCGGTGCGCATTATGTTCAAACATATCCTGCCGAACTGCCTGTCGCCGATCTTCGTCATCGCCACGGTACAGATCGCCAACGCGATCATCACCGAGGCGGCACTGTCCTTCCTCGGTCTCGGCATGCCGGTGACCGAACCCAGCCTCGGCTCGCTGATCAGTATCGGCAAAGAATACCTGTACTCGGGCTCGTGGTGGATTACGCTGATCCCGGGTTTCTTCCTCATCATCATCGTCATCGCAATCAACCTGATGGGCGACTTTCTGCGCGATGTGTTCAATCCGCGCCTGTACAAGGGTTAACTAAACGTCAGCGCGAGGAACGCGAGACCGACGGCCTTGGCAGGACGAAGCAATCTCGCGCTCCCGCGTCATGGCTGGAATCCCTGTCCTGCCCGCAACGGGGATGCCTCTGGCAATCTTCAGCCACGGCTTGTAATAAAAAGGTTGCTTAGTTACGCTCGTAATGACCTGAAAAACTGTCCCCCATCCCTATGCCGCGAAACATCCTGTTCATCATGTGCGACCAGCTGCGCTGGGATTACCTGTCATGCTACGGGCACCCGGAACTGCACACACCGAACATCGATTCACTTGCCGCGCGTGGCCTGCGCTTCGACAATGCCTATTGCCAGGCGCCCCTGTGCGGCCCGTCGCGCGCCAGTTTTTATAGCGGGCGCTACCAGTCCAGCCATGGTGTCATGGCCAATTCCGATCCGACACGCCTCGACGATTTGACCATCGGCGATTACCTGCGGCCACTGGGTTACCGCAGCGCGCTGGTCGGCAAGGCGGACAACCGCAAAGATCCGGAAATGCTTGCCGCTTTCGGCATCGATCCGGAATCCGACTTTGCGC
>CP070646.1:1312069-1329453 GCA_020354435.1 Gammaproteobacteria bacterium | reverse complement strand
ATCGATCGCGCCCGGTATGGTCACCGCGAAAATATCGTATTCCGGCATGGCGTCGAAACCGCGCGCGCGTACCGCATCGACGCTGGCGGCTCCGGCCGCGGCGCCGCTGCCGTTGAGCGCATGCAGCTTGCCGCTGGCATTTTCGTGGTACAGCAGGAAGCAGTCGCCGCCGATGCCGCTGGAATAGGTTTCGACCACGGCGAGCACGGCGCTGGCCGCGATTGCGGCATCGATTGCGTTACCGCCGTGGCGCATGACCTGCAGCGCGGCTTCGGTGGCTAGCGGCTGGCTGGTGGCGGCCATCGCCTCGGCGGACATCACGACCGAGCGGCCGGGAAGCTGGTGGTTTCTCATTGTTTGATGCTCGAGATTTTAACGGGCCCGACACGCCGGCCCTCGAACCCGCCATTATACCCTTTCCGAGTGCCGATAGCCCAGTAAACGGTTGCCACAGAAAACTCGGGGACAGTTTACTACTTATTCGCGAAATCAGGGGGTCAGTGTCGATCGAACAACCGGCGCTGATCCCGTTGTGCGGCTCGTTGGCAATGGACAGGCATATTCAATTCCGCGGTATTGTTCTGTGCCGAGCTGGGTTACCATGCCCGGTTATGGCTATCAGTTTCAATTTTATTCTGGGTCTGCTGGCAATTGCCTATGGACTGTACAGCTATTACCAGCGAAAGACCGCGCCCGAAAAAATCGAAAAACTGCAAACGATGATCGAGCGCAACGGCGAAAAAATGGCGCACAAGATCCACCTTTTCGGTTACACGATCATGCCCATTGTGGCCGGCTTACTGCTGCTGTACGCGCATTTCAGGGGATAGGCCGGCCGTCGGCGGGCTGGAAAAGAACCTGGAGCAGATATCATGCAAATTCCGGATGGTTTAAGCGAACAGGCAAAAATCGCCTACCAGGCGTTTCTTGACATGAAGGAAAGCAAGGCGGCGCATTTTAGCTGCCTCGAAGCCATCGAAAGCAAATACAAGGCGGGTGGGGCGCCGAGTATCGCGGAAAACCTGGAGCTGGAAAAATTGCTCGCGGCGCACGACAAAAACGTGCTCGCGTTCAAGACGGCAATGGCTGCCGTAACGGACGCTGACGAGAGACAAACCCTGGTCGAGCTAATGTCCTGACAAAAACCCGGGGGCAGTTTACTTTTTTAGTTCTCGAACAGTTCCCATTTCGAACCGCCCCCGGAGCGGCACTGAATCGTCACATCCTTATGCGAAGCCCCGGATCCGGCTGTATTGTCAGCAGCGTCATACGGCTGCGTTTCCATCACCAGCCGGCGATTGTCAACATGGTATGACGTTACCTGGCGCGAACGACTGCTGCCGACTTCCATAATCAGGGGTTCGCTTTCGATTTCGAGGAATACGGCGAGATGCTGGTCCCAATCGTCGGTGCCGGTTTCGCAGGTATAAACGATCACGCCTTCCTGGCGGCCGTCGCCACACAGGTTGCCATACTCAACCTCGCCAGGGTAAAAATGGCAGGTCTTGCCGACATTATTCAGAATCCTGATATGCCGATGGTAGCGGTCGATATGCGCGACCAATATCGATCTCACATCCTCGGCCGAATCGCATTGCCAGCCCCAGGATTTCAGCTTGTCGACCAGAAACAATGCCCTGGAGCCGCAATAGCCGGCTTCGTTACGCGCACTCCATGGATAAGTAACACTAGAACCCTTCGTATACTTGACCCGGCACGCAAATCCCGGCTCGGCGACGACCTCGATCGAGCGTGACAGGTCATTATTCTCGCAGACGAAGGCCAGGTCCTGCGCAAACGAGGACGGACTAATGGCGAAACAGAATAACGCCAGCAGGCCCGGCAAATAATATTTCCCGGCCACGCGCGTCGATGATACCTGTGTCTCCCCCAGCATTGATTTCGTTCTTTTTTATCCAGCGCCTAGTATCGCCGAGATTACGCAAAGAATAAATTTGCCTATTTCACAAAATCTTTTCTGGCCCGGACCATGGCAGCCGCGCAAAACTCACTATAATCATCTGGGTGGACGCATTCCCCGGATGACTCATGACCGTACACAACGATGCACTCGAACAACTCAACCAGCTGATTCCGCTGCAGGACAAGCTTTGCGCGACCCACAAGTCGGTTGCCGACCTGTTTCCCTTTATCGAGCGGATTGCGATTGCAATCTACGATCCCGAGACCAGCGTGCTCAAGACCTACCTGCACAGCAGCGGCGAGGATAATCCGCTGGACCATTACAGTGCCCCGATCGACGATGCCCCGTCGCTGAAGGAAATTCTGAAGACCGGGTTACCGCGGGTGATCAACAACATGCTGACTTTCGAGGGCAGCGAGAGCGAGCATACGAAACGGTTAGGACGCTGCGGCTATGCTGCCAGTTACACCATGCCGATGTTCAACAACGGGGTTTTCTTTGGCTTCATATTCTTCAACTCGAAAGAAACAGACGTATTCGACGAGAAAACCCTGCGTCAGCTAGATACCTATGGTCACCTGATCTCGCTGATGGTGATCAATGAAATTGCTTCGATAAGGGTATTGAACGCGGCCCTGAAAACCACCGGCCACATCACGCACTTACGCGATCCGGAAACCGGCAGCCACCTCGATCGAATGTCGCGTTACAGCCGCTTGATTGCTGCTTCCATCGCCGGTCAATACGAACTGGACGATGGCTATATCGAACACATCTTCATGTTCTCGCCGCTGCACGACATCGGCAAAATCGGTATCCCCGACGAAATTCTGCTCAAACCCGATCAGCTCGACGAAGCCGAAGCCGAGGTCATGCATGGTCATGCCAGCCTCGGTAAAAGCATGGTGGATCAGATTCTGTCCAACTTCGGCCTCGAGAACATCGAGCATGTCGACATGCTGCGCAACATTGCCGAATTCCATCACGAATCCGTCAACGGCCGTGGATATCCGAACGCGCTGGCGGGCCAACAGATTCCGCTCGAAGCCCGCATCGTCGCGGTTGCCGACGTGTTCGATGCGTTAACCAGCGCCCGGCCGTACAAAAGCGCCTGGTCGAACGAGGACGCCATCGCCGAACTGAAAAAACTGGCGGGTGAAAAACTCGACAAGGATTGCGTCGACGCACTGATTCGAAACCTGGACGAAGTAGAACAAATCCAGAAACAGTTTAGTGAAGACTTTTATGGCTAGTCCCGTAATCGGGATTCGATCAGATCCTGCCAGACAGGCAATGGGCCGTGTTAACCAGCAGATACGATCCATTCGCTTCGCGGTAAACCTGCAAGGCCGACTCGATCGCCCGCGTGACCTCGGTCATCGTGGCCTCGGGTGCGGTTTCCATCTGGTCCCACAGCGGGCCGGATAACGCAATCCGGTTGTCGATATACTCCTCCACGGAGCTGAAACGATACGGCACGGCAACCTGCTCGCACGAAATCTCGTCAAAGCCGGCAGCGGCCATCGCCTCGACCAGGCGCTCAGGGTTCTGCAGGCTGAAAGCCGTGCCCGGGCCATATTCGAACGGCTCGAGCCCCAATCGGTCCCGGGCTACCCGTCGTGCGAGGGTTATCGAGGGCACTCTTTCGGGCGCATCCCAGGTTGCCGCCACCAGCCTGCCGCCCGGGTGTAAAAACGTCGACAATCGTTTCAGCAGGGAATCGAGGTCGGCGCTGAACATCAACGACCAGCGCGCGACGACGACGTCGAAGCGGGGCTGGCCACAATCGAAATCGTCGATGTCGGTGATATCGAACTCGACATTGGCGACGCCCATGCCAGCGGCACGTTCACGGGCAAATTCGATCATGATGGGATCGCGGTCAATGGCGATAACCTGCCTGCCGGGGCCCATCCGCTGTGCAATGCTTACCGCCGGTTCGCCGATGCCGGTACCGATATCGAGCACCGTTCGCGCGTGCTCGAGTTCGGCCAATTGCAGCATGCGTTCGTTCAGCCCTGCCGCTCCCTGCTCGATCACGGGAAACCATTTTTGCCACGCGCGGGCATAAGACATGACGCACTCCTGTGTATTGCGCAACGATATTCGTTTTCGACGAAGTTTAACACGATCATCGAACTGCCTGGCCTGGATGCCTGTTAACGGCGGCTCGAGCAAGCTGGAGCATAAAACGCGAGGTTGACGGCGGGTTGTACATCGAGCCAGCGATCACCGGCGTGCGATTTGAAATGAGTAAACTGTCCCCGAGTTTTCCTTGCAGAGAAGATTTTTTAGTTTGGAATCACGTTAACTGTTAACATAATCGATTATGCACACTTACTCGACGATCCAGCCAGGTACTTTTCATACCGGCTGCGATGACCTGGTTCGGCCGGCACCGACCAGTCCTGTTGCGCTGAAACGGGTTGAGCAGTGGATGCCAAGCCTTTATACTGGTTGTAAAAATATGTGTATCCAATGGTAACACAATGGGGAAAACAGCAGCGCTTCGCATTCGAATCGACCCCGATTTGCATAAACAGTTTCTCGATGCCTGCAAGGCGCAGGACATTCCGGCTTCACAGATTCTGCGAGAATTTATGAAGCAATTCGTATCCAACCACGAAAAAACCACGCAACTGGACTTCTTCCAGCAGACGAGGCAGGCCCGTGTCGATTGAGAAAAGACCAGGCCCCGGCGTACTGCGGGAGATACGTCCGAAAATCGGCAAGTACGAGATCAAGGCGTTGCTCGGCGAAGGCGCGACCGGCGCCGTCTACCAGGGATACGATCCCGACATCCAGCGCCGCGTCGCGATAAAAACGCTGCACCCGCACCTGCTCACCGGCAAGGTCGGTGAAGGACTGTTGGCACGCTTCAAGCGAGAGGCGATCTCCGCGGCAAGATGCATTCATCCCAATGTCGTTACCGTCCTCGAATATGGCCAGCACGAGAACAGGCCCTTCATCGTGATGGAGTACGTCGACGGGATTTCGGTGCAACGGTTTATGAAGCAAAGGCAAAGGCAGGGGCGCGGTATCAGCATGAAACGCAGCCTCACCATCATATCCGGGCTGCTCAGGGCCCTGCACGCGGCACATTGGCACGGTATCATCCACCGCGACGTCAAGGCTTCCAATGTCCTTATCGAAAGGGGCACTAGCCGTATCAAGCTGGCCGATTTCGGCATGGCCAGGATCACGGAGAATTCCGACCTGACGATGATCGGTTCCCTGATCGGCACGCCGAGATACATGGCGCCCGAGGTCAGATTCGGCCTCGAGGCCGATGCCCGCGCCGACGTATTCTCGGCGACAAGGTTGTTGCTCGAGTTGCTGAAGATGTTGCCCGAGAGTACCAGATTACCGCGTTCCCCGTTGCCCGAGATTAGCGACATGCCGCCCGGAAACCGGATCGACTACTCGGCGGTCTACCCGACGGCTTTGATACATGTGCTCGTAAGGGGGCTGGCTGCCGATCGAGACAAGCGCTATCAGTCGGTGTCGGAACTCATGCATGCAATCAAGCAGTCGCTGCCCAATCTTCATCGGCAGACGACGCCGGCCGTTCCAGCGCAGCTAGCGGCGGCAGCCAGGCCACCGGCCGATGAAGTTCCCGCAAACGAGGACGAAGTGGATACGATGACGAACCTGCTGGCCGATTTCATGGGTCCGATCGCGACGCTTATCATGGAAGAGCACGAAACCAGGAGCACGACGGCCGATAACCTGGCACTGGAGATTTCGAGAGAAATTCCCGAACGGGAACAGCAGAGAGAGTTTCTCAGGCGCTGGCAGGGGATCAGTGCATCCCGGCGGGCGTCGATCAGTAAAAAGGAACCGACCGTTTTCCCGGACAAGCAGCGGCCGCAGCGATCCGGCGACATGCTGGATCGAATCAGCAACGAATTTGCGCATTACCTCGAGCCCATCTCGAAGACACTTTTGCGCGGCAGTTCGAACAAATCCACAAAATAGACGCCGGCCTTCAGGCCGGCTCCAGTCGCCGCAAGTTCGATCGTCGAGCCGAAGACTACCGCGGCTTTGCGGCCGTGAATCGACTCGACAACAGTACCGTCAGGCAGGCCAGGCTGACGACGCTTTCAAGCGCGGCCGCCTGCACCAGTCCCGTGGCGGGAACACCGTCGTACACCATGCTCGCGAACCGCGGACCGGCGTAAGACAGGTAAACTGCCCCCGGGTTTTGTGAAATAAGTAAACTGTCCCCGAGTTTTTTCCTGGGTTAAACTATTGCGGCCTCGATACGCACCTACTAATAGAAAAGCCCTTGTGATAAATTTCAGCGATTTTAATCGGCCGCTCGCTGTTTCATTCGTGAATCGGCGAGATTTGAATCGCACCAACAGGCTTCAAACCTCTAGACAGAAGACGATACGGGACGAACAGGTATGAAAAAATTTAACAGGGTTCTTTGCTTTGGGCTCGTTCTTGTGCTTTTTGGCTGTGCCAGCACCGAAAAGGCCGAGCCTGTATCGACCGAGGATCTGCAAGTGACGGTCGCCGAGGTCGAGGGATTGCTGAAAGCAGCCGATATAGACCAGGCCGAACTGCTGTCCTTCAAGGAATACCGTAAAGGATCGGAATACCTGGGAAAGGCGCAACGCGGATTGTCCGGCAACTATCAGGCTGATTACATTCTGGAAAACGCAGCCAGGGGAAAAGACCTGCTGCAGGAAGCACTTAAAAACGCGCGTGACAGAACACCCAACGCCGTACGCATACTCGAAGCGAGAAAATCCGCCCTCGACGCTGGTTTGAAAAACAGCCCGGAGCTGGCAGAGGCAATGGTTGACGTGGATGATGACGTCAGGGATGAGACGGACGATTTTGCACGTCCCCTCGAGCCTGCTGAATTCTCGGAATTTCAAAAACAGTACTTTGCTCTCGAAATCGAGGCGGTTCAGTTCAGGGAGCTCGATGCGGTCAAAAAAGCGATTCAAAAAGCTTCCAGCCAGGACGCTGAAGACCTCGCGCCAAAATCGCTCAGAACGGCTATGCTGGACGTTAACGAAGCCGAAAACCTTATTGCACAGGGCCCTCGAGATCCCAAGGTCTATCGGCAGATGGTCGACCTGGCGGCCGAGAGTTCTGGTTTCCTGACCGACGTAATGGACGTCATTTTAAACGCCCGCGGAACGCCGGAAGATGTCGCCGCGCAAATCGTCGAGCAGAACCGGAAGCTGGAGGCGCTTTCCGAAAATGTCGGCAGTCTGCAGCAAAACCTGGAAACGACCCAATCAACGCTGCAGCAGGCGGAAGGTTCATTGAAGCAGAAGGATGAAGAATTGAAGTCTGCTCGTTCAAGCCTGCAGGAAACTGAGAGCGCCCTGTTATTGCAAAACCAGGAACTGGAGAAAACCTCTACGCAGGTCAGGTTCCAGCGTGCCATGGACCAGGCCGTGCAGCAGTTTTCTGACGAAGAAGCTTCGGTTTATCAGCAGGGCAGCAAACTGATTTTCCGGCTCAAGAAAGTTAACTTTGCATCCGGATCGGCAACTATTCCGGCAGCGTCGAAGCCGCTGCTGACGAAGATTAACGACATTATAAAAGAGCTGGGTGCCGAACTGGTTGCGGTGCAGGGGCATACCGATTCGGTTGGATCCGCCGACCTGAATAAACAACTTTCCACCAGGCGCGCAATCTCGGTCGCAAACTATCTGGCGTCGCTCGCCGGTGGCTACAAGATAGGCTATATCGGTTACGGCGAGTCGAGACCCATTGCATCCAACGAGACCCAGGAAGGCCGGGCAATCAACCGTCGCGTAGACCTGGTGGTAACAGCCAGGAAATAGATTCTTTCCCGGGGTCGGGCCTTCGTTTTATCCAAGCAGGCAGCGGAACAGGAACAGGTAAGGTCGAACAACGGTTCGATTGAGCCAGCGGATGATACGCTCGATTGCCGTAATCAGCTTGTACACGAACTCCGAAGTCAGCATCGAAATGGTAACGGACGAACTGGGGGTGCGGTTATTCGGTTCGTTCACTGGCGTGTCTCCTGTTCGAGGCCCGTCGTATCGTCGAAAGCCCAATATAGACGCTTATCGTCGCCAGGGCCAGCCCAACCAACAAAAATGCCCGTCATTCCGGCGCAAGCCGGAATCCATCGCATCTGACCTCTGAAGTTAACCCGGGCGAAGCGCGGGGAAAACTATAAAACTCGGGGACAGTTTACTTATTTCATCATTCTTAATTAGTAAACTGTCCCCGACTTTCTCCCATACGGCAAATAAACAATCGTCGCGGCTTTGATTTGGCGCCGCTGCTCGAGGTCGCCAACTTGTCCGCCCGATACACCCACGTTACTATCGCCGCATCCATTTGCATAAATCGAAGATAAGGGCTCAATTGATCGGGGAAACTTCTACAAAGCTCGCGGTGCTACTGCACGCCGACGTCATCGGTTCAACCGCGCTGGTGCAGATCGACGAGACGCTGGCGCACGCGCGCTTGCAGGACGTGTTTCGCCGTTTTTCCGAGGTCATCGCCGGGCACGGCGGCAGCACGCATGAAATTCGCGGTGATGCGATGGTGGCCGAGTTTTCCAGGGCATCGGATGCGCTCAGCGCGGCCGTTGCCTTCCAGTCCGCCAATGGTGAATACAATGAGGGCCTGAACGATGAGATTCGTCCGCAACTGCGCATTGGTATCGCCATGGGTGAGGTCGTGATCGCGGACAACACGGTCACCGGCGGCGGGATCGTGCTGGCTCAGCGCCTGGAACAGCTGGCGCCGCCGGGCGGGGTCTGTATCCAGGGCGCGGCTTACGAAACCCTGCCGAAGCGCCTGCCGTTCGAATACGAAAACCTGGGTGAACAGCAGTTAAAGGGATTCGATGAACCGGTCCGGGTTTACTCGGTCAAGGCCAGGGGCGAAGCCGAAAGGCCCGCAAGTGCCCCTGGCGATGCGCCAGCGCCGCGCGAACTCGAGCTGCCGTCGAAGCCATCGATCGCGGTGCTGCCGTTCAACAACATCAGTAACGACAGCGAGCAGGAATTTTTCGCCGACGGTATCAGCGAGGACATCATTACCGAGCTGTCGAAATTCCGCACGTTTTTCGTGATCGCCCGAAATTCCTCGTTTGCGTTCAAAAACGAATCCTTTACCGTCAAAGACATCGGCCTCAAGCTCGGCGTGCGCTACGTCGTCGAAGGCAGCGTTCGCCGCGCGGGCAACCGGGTTCGAATCAGCGCGCAGCTGATCGACGCCATCGAGGATAAACACATTTGGGCCGAACGCTACGATCGAGAACTCGAAGACATTTTTGCCGTGCAGGACGAGGTCACGCAGGCGATCGTCACCGCGATCGCGCCGCAACTGAGTACCAGCGAGCAGCAACGTGCGCGGCGCAAACCCACCGAAAACCTCGATGCCTGGGAATGTTACCAGCGCGGGCTGTGGTACATGTTCAGCTATGTCCATACCGAACAGGCGCTGCATTATTTTCATCGCGCGATCGAGCTCGATTCGGAATTCGACTCCGCCTACGCGGGACTTGCCTACACCTATGCCATACAAATCCTGATTGGCAAATCGGTCGATAAGAAGGCCGACCTGCAGCGAGGTCTCGATGCGGCGAATACCGCCCTCAGGATCGATCAAACCAACCCGTTCTCTTATTTTGCAATAGGCAGAATTTCGATTTTCAGCGGAAATCACGACAAGGCCATCGCCGAGTACAAGCGGGCGATTTCCCTGAATCCGAACTACGCCCTGGCGCATTTCGGACTCGCCCACGGGTTATGGCACGCGGGGCGCCCGGCCGAGGCCTTGCCGCATTACGACGATGCTATCCGGTTAAGCCCACACGATCCGATAATGTGGGCTGTTCTCGCCAGCAAGGCGATTGCCCTGGTGATGGATGAGCGCTACGAGGAAGGGATTGCGATCTCTCGGCAAGCGCAACAACTGAATGACTCACAATTGTTCACCTACCTGGCCGAAGTCAGCGGCCTCGGGATGCTGGGCCAGGCACAAGAGGCCGAAAATGCCCTGCAGAGGCTGCGCCTGGTGGAGCCCGAGATATCGATGGAATTTATCGAACGATCGCTGCCGATGACTGATTCCGAGGCGAAGGACCGGTTCCTGCGGGGATTGAAATTGGCAGGAGTGACATAGGTCGATAATCGGATTCCGGCGCAGGCGCAGCATCGATGCGCGCCTCGTCGATTAAAAATTATCGCGACCGTCACCGAATTTGAACAGGCGTTTAATCCATGAGCCGATACAGTCAATTGATGCAGCGTATTCATGCCGGTGAGCGCATCCTGATCGATGGCGCCACCGGTACCGAAATCGAGCGCCGTGGCGTGCCACAGCTGCATAACGCGTGGAACGGCGGCGGTGCGCTGAGCCACCCGGACATCCTGCGCGCGGTGCACGAGGATTATCTTAGCCTCGGTGCCGAGATCATCATTTCCAACAACTTCGCCACGCATTACTATGCGCTGCGCGATGCCGGCGTGGCCGAACGCTTCGAAGCCTATAATCGGCGCGGCGTCGAACTCGCCATCGAGGCCCGCGATAACCTGCAAAAGCCGAACGCGCTGGTCGCAGCCGGGATTTCATACTGGTCCTGGAGCGGCAATCACCCAGCCCTCGAAGATCTGAAGACTGCGACCGAACGCCAGGTAGAAATTCTCGCTGCCGCGGGTGCCGATTTATTCATGCTCGAGATGATGATCGATATCGACAAGATGTTGATTTTGCTCGACGCGGCACAGTCTAGCGGCCTGCCGGTCTGGGTCGGTTTTACCTGCGAGCCCGATGCGCAGGGTGTCGTTTGCCTGCGTAACGGAGAACCTTTGAGCGATGCGCTTGCCGCCATCGGGGATCGGCAGGTCGACCTCGTCAATATCATGCACACCCAGGTCGAGCATATCGATACCTGCCTCGACGGGCTGCAATCGAACTGGCCAGGGCCGATCGGGGTTTACGCGCATACGGGCGAATTCGTGGGTGACCACCTGAACTTCGATAGCACCATTTCACCGGCGGATTACTGCGCCGCCGCTGGCCGCTGGCTCGACCGGGGTGTGAGCGTCATCGGCGGTTGCTGTGGTATCGGTCCGCGACACATCGAGCAACTGGCAAAGCTCGTCGAAATTTAGCAGAACCTCAGAAAAACTCGGGGACAGTTTACTAATTAAGTACAGTAAAAAAGTAAACTGTCCCCGAATTTTCCTGCGAAATAAGTAAACTGTCCCCGTATTCCCCTAATTGCCGTCAGGCGTGGTAGTCTAGGTATCCGTTCATCGACGATGGCGTCTTCATCATGAACAACTGGCTCGTGGAAACTGTCTCCGGCGTTTTATTACGCAAGCGATCCCGGCTGGCCCTGTTCGCCATGTTGCTCAGTATGCTGTCGTCCTCTGTCAATGCGGCCGAGTTGAGTAGTGTGGACGAGTTACTCGGCGCCGTGGTCGGCGTTCATGCCAGGGTGCCGCCGCAGGCCCGCACCGCCGGCGCCCTTGGCACCGAGCGCTTCGGTTCCGGCGTGCTGATCGATTCCAACGGCCTCATCGTCACCATCGGCTACCTGATTCTCGAAGCCGAACAGGTGGAGATCGTGCTTGCGGGTGAGGAACGGGTGCCGGTCGAGGTGCTTGCCTATGACTACGAAACGGGATTCGGTTTGTTGCGCGCCACGGCCGAGCTGAAGATTCCGCCGATGCAACTCGGTTCTTCGACCGGGCTGGATCCAGGGGAAAAACTGTTGATCGCGAGCTACGGGGGGTCGCAGACGGTACGACCGGCCATATTCGCCGGCGAACGAGAGTTTGCCGGTTACTGGGAGTACTTGCTCGAAGACGCCCTGTTTACAGTCCCTCCCTATCCCCGATTCGGCGGCGCCGCCCTGATTGCGCCGACGGGTAAGTTGATCGGTATTGGATCCCTGTCGGTAGGCAATGCCGTCGACAACGGCCAACAAACGATGCCCGGCAACATGTTCCTTCCGATCGATCGGCTCAAGGCGGTGCTGGGCGACCTGCTCACCGAAGGCCGTTCATCCGGGTCGCGCAAGCCCTGGCTCGGTCTCTACACCGAAGAGATCGAGGGCGTATTGCTGGTGGTGCGAGTTGCCGAAGACGGACCCGCGATGGCGGCCGGCATCGAGCCAGGCGACATAATTGCGGAGGCCGGCGGCAAACCGGTGTTATCGATGGCCGACTTCTACCGCAAGGTCTGGTCCCAGGGCGAGGCGGGTGACACGATCTCGGTCACGGTTATCAAGGGCGCCGACGTACACGAACTCGAGATTCGCTCGGTCGACCGCTACCAGTGGTTGCACCTGCAAAAAACCGAGTAAAGTGCGCATGCAGAAAAGGGGTGGGAAAAAGGGGACGGAGGGATTAAAAAATAATCCCTCCGTCCCCTTTTTTTCTCAGAAGAATGGTGCGCCAATAAATAGACGATACAACTCGTCATTCCGGGTTATCTGAACGCCAAACCCGATCCGCGGATCATCCGAAAACCAGGAAAACTTGGGCATGCTGACGGTGAATCCTACTTCGTCCTTGTTTTCAAGTGAAAGCCGTTCGTCCAGTACATCCACGACCACCAGCTCGTCCAGGTAATAATAATTGATATAGTAAAAACTCAGGTTTACGACGGTTCCGTCAATCCTGGCATCGGTCGGGATTATGTAGTCCAGTCCTGTTTCAAATACTGCGAAATTGGAATTAGTGTGCTCATCCAGATTCTCCTGGTCGGCGAAAAGCAACCTGTTTCCGAGTAATAACTTGTTCCCGTCCAGACTGAAAGTATAAAAGCTTTTAATGCCAGCCCCCATTACTCTAAGATTAGTATCACTGTCCAGGTCCCTGGCGATGCCCAGGTCAAAGAAAGGAATGAGCTGCCAGCGCGGCGAAACTGAATACCGATATTCGATACCTGGAATAATGCTGGCGGTTTTTACACTATCCAGATCGGGAACGTCATCCAGGTCGGGAACGTCGCTCCCGGAAATCTCATCGACTTTTGCGGCGCCGAGGGTTACCGGATAATTGAAAACCCATCCTGATTCGCCCTCTGCCATCGACGTAAGAGGCGTCGACAGGGGTATTTTCAAAACGAATACTTCGCCGCTATCGGAAGCGTAGAATCCCGAGCCGAGATAGTTGGCAAAGGCGAAGTTTATTAGTTCGGCTTCTGATTCATCCTTGCAATGCACCTCGCTGGAATAAATCGCACTGCTCAATAAAACTATCAATACCGGCAGCCACGAGGCACCCGGGATCGTACTGCCCGGTGCCTGATCTGCGTAACATGAATCAGCCTCTCGAGATTGCGAAAGCATCGAGAATTTCACGGAGATGAATTGATAGATGATCTTCAATATCAGTTTGATCTCGAAGAAATCGGCCGACCGAAACGAGGCCGAAACAGTAATATTTTTCCAGTAATGCATATTATCTTTTTTCTACACGCCAGGTTGCACGATTTGGTGGCGTTCGCCTCCTTTTACTCTCATACCAGGGAAGATTGCGTTCCGGCCCCGTTGCCTTGCGATGGGCTTGCCCGGCCACGGGCGGCAATCTAAACTGTCCGCAGATGGGTAGACGGAATCAGGAGGTATCATGGCAATAGCGCCCAGGCTGGAAAAATATCTGCGCGAGCGGCAGGTCAAGTACAAGGTGGTAATTCATCCGCACAGCGAACACAGCATGGAGACCGCGGAAAAAGCGCATGTCCCCGGTGATGCCCTGGCCAAGGGGGTGCTGGTAAAGGATGACGACGGATATCTCATGGTGGTTTTGCCCGCCGACTACCACATCGAGCTCGAATCCCTGAAAAAGTTGCTCAAGCAGGAAGTGGCGATGGTGGACGAAGTCACCCTGGGGGTAGTCTTTAACGATTGCGAGGTGGGAGCGGTCCCGCCCATTGGTATGGCCTACGGCTTGAAGACGATCTGGGATCCGACATCGAGTCTTGGCGCTCTCGACCAGGTCTACTTCGAGGCCGGTGATCACCAGAGCCTGGTGCGGATTAGCGGCGTACAGTTTCACGAGCTGATGGCGTCGGCCGAGCGCGGCGAGTTCAGTCACCACATTTAACCACAACAACTCGGGGACAGTTTACTAGTTTCACGCTGCAACTCGGGGACAGTTTACTAGTTTCACGCTGCAAAATAAGCAAACTGTTCCCTGAATTCGGAGGAGGACAAATCATGAAATTCATTTCCATGTTGACTATTACGCTTGTCGCCTGTCTTTCGGTTTCGGGCGCGATAGCGGAAGTTCGCAGTGCGCCAGTTGCCTACAAGGACGGCAGCGACAACCTGACGGGCCACCTGTACTGGAACGATGCGGTCAAGGGCAAGCGCCCCGCCGTACTGGTCGTTCACGAGTGGTGGGGACTCAACGACTACGTCAAGGGCCGTGCGGAACAGCTCGCCGAACTGGGCTATGTCGCCTTCGCGGTGGACATGTACGGTGGCGACAAGGTCACTAGCCATCCCGCGCAGGCCAAAGAGTGGATGATGGCGACTGTTTCGAACCTGGAGGGCTGGCGGCGCCGTGCGCTGAAAGGGCTCGAGAAGCTGAGCTCGCTGGCGATGGTGGACAACAGCCGCATGGCGGCGATCGGCTACTGCTTCGGCGGCGCCACGGTGATGCAACTGGCTTATGCTGGCGCCGATCTCGATGCCGTGGTGAGTTTCCACGGGTCCCTGCCTGTGCCGAATGGCAATGAAGCACGAAACTTCCAGGGCCGCGTGCTGATCGAGCACGGTAATGACGACGCTTTCGTTCCGCCAGAGCGCGTCGAGGCTTTCAAGGCGGCGATGAGCGAAGCCAGCGTGGACCTCGTTTTCCACGGTCACGACGGTGCGCGTCATGGCTTCACCAACCCTGGCGCAGATAATTTCGGCATCGATAACCTCAAGTACGACGAGGCCGCCGACGTCGCCTCCTGGCGCTCGATGCTGCAGACTTTCAACTCGGTGTTCTAAATCTTTTGCTTTATCATGGTGACAGTTAACCTGATTTCTAATTCAGGTTAACTGTCACCATTACTCCTAAACTCGTCGAGAGAAAATCCGGTCCTGCCGGATCTCGCATATTCAATCTATCCGGGAACATTGAAAATCAGCTGCTAAACTGTAATCAGGAGCGATTACAGTTATGTCCAGATTACTCATAACCTCGCTGATTATCGGAATCCTGGCGTTTTTAGTTATCTTCTTGATTTCGCCATTCTTCATTTCCGAGTCGGACCTTGTTGCAATCGTGGCAAGGGCCACGCTTGCCCTGTCGAACGCGTTTTTCGAAAGTATGCCGTCAGGCGTTGCCAGTTACATCAACAGTTTAAGCCTGGCATTGGCCGCTTCGACAGCAGGATTGCTGTTGATGATTGGTATTCCAATACTGGTGATGATTGCGTGGGCGTTCATTAATTCAGCAAAGCGGATAATTTCGCTGCTTCAAAGCAGAAAGAAGGAAGAAGCGCCAAAGGACCTGCCCCCGATCGATATGGAATTGAGTTTTAAAAGCACCGGTGACGGAAAAGGCGTGCTGGGAAGAGGCCTCGATTCGCTCGACCAGGATTGACGCACCTCCAATAATTTTGCACAAGCGATAACTCGGGGACAGTTTACTAATTTCGCGCAGCGAAATTAGTAAACTGTCCCCAATAAACGTAAACTGTCCCCAATAAACGGCTGCGTCAGTTCGGAACCAGCATGATGTCGTAACGCCCGAACATCATGGTTTCGCCGTTAACGGTACCTTCCTCGAGAAAGATCGCGTTGGGGTTGTTCTCGTCGGCCTTCGGGTCGTGCTTGAAGTAAAACTCGGTCTCCAGGTACTGGAAGCCCGCGTGGCTGACGGTGACGTGCACGTGGCTGAGACGATGACTGTTGCCGGGAATGACCGAGCCGAACTGGTAAACGCCTTTTTCGTTCGCGGTCACCTCGCCCCAGTGATAGCTCCAGTCGTATCCTTCGCTGTCGGCGTGGCGGATACCTATCACGACGTTGGGTATCGGGGTGCCGTCGAGGCTCGTCACGCGCCCGCGGATGCGCATGCGCTGGCCGCTGTCGCCCGGGCTCCACAAGTCGACCATTTGCTGCTTACCGCTGTCGGATTGTGCATTCGCCTCGCCGGGCAGAGAGGGGCCCAGAAGAATAAGCGATAACAAAATGGCCGGAACCGGCCTGTAGCAAGCACCCATGTCACTCATCCCCATTTATAAAGTCGGGGACAGTTTACTACTATTGCCGCGTCCCTGCGGCAAGTGGGTATATCTCAGGCCGCGAGCCTGATGCGGCTGCGCATATCGCGGTCCAGCAATGCCGCGACCTGGGCTTGCAGTGTTTCGCGATCTGCTTCGAGCACGTCTTCGACTGCGATGCCGTGGGTTTCCATCCAGTCGGCGACCGCGGCCGGGTGAAGGAAGCGCTCCAAGCCTTCGAGCCCGTCGATGATGCGCGATACCAGGGTGGTGGCGGCGAGGGTCTGATAGCAATGCATGTCGTTAATCTCCGTTATCCTGTTTCGGGCTCTGCTACCCGGCGAATGCGGAATCAATCCTGCCGTGGCCGTAGCCCGGGTGCAAATTTCGCCGTCCGATAACCCGATTTGAATCCAAATGGTGCGAAATTGGGTCGCTGGCGCCTTGTTTTGGTGCGACGGTGTAACGCAAAAAGGGGACGGAGGGATTATTTTTTAATCCCTCCGTCCCCTTTTTGCGTTTTTTCAACTTATTGGCCGCCGCGCAGCAGCGTCACCGGGTTGAAGTGCAGGCGGTGCAGCAGGTACCTCGCCCCGAGCGCGAGCGAGACGCCGCTGACGGCAAAGGCGACCAGCACCCCGAGCCACAGCAGGTCCTCGGACGGCAGCTTCAGGCGGTATCGCAGCAGCGGCAGCGCGATCGCGGCCCCGAGCAGGATCGAGAACACCGACGCAACCGCCGCCAGCAGCAGGTATTCGAGCCGCAAACCGCGGCGGATCAGGCCCAGGCGCGCGCCGACCGCGTGTAGTACGGTGGCATCGTAGATCTGGCGCGTGCGGCCGGCCGCGAGCACGCTGATCAGCACCAGCAGGCTCGCGCCGAGGCTCACCGCCGCGACCACGGCGAGACCGCTCGCCGCCTTGCCGAGGATGCCGCGCGCGGTCTCCAGCAGGTTGGCGGTGCGCACCGATATGACATTGGGCGCGACCGCGCCGATGCCTTTCTGCGCCTCGATGGCCGCTTCGTCGTCGAGGAAAGCCGCGCCCACCTGGCGCGAAATCATGCCGTCAAGCGCGCCGTCGGACAGAATGCCCTCGAACCAGAAGCGGGTCTGCAGGCCTTTCTGGCTGTAGATCGCGACGATTTCGGCGTCGAGCGTTCGGCCCACCGCCGAGATCGTCATCACGTCACCGAGCTTGACGCCGAGACGCCCGGCCTCGAAATCTTCCATCGCCATGCGCGGCCCCCCGCTGACCGGTTCGCTCCACCA
>CP070646.1:1297327-1311969 GCA_020354435.1 Gammaproteobacteria bacterium | reverse complement strand
AGGTGTACACCGATCTGCTGTGGGCTTTCGAGGGTATCACCTCTTATTACGACGATCTCGCGCTGGTGCGCAGCGGCGTGATCGACACGCAGAGCTATCTCGAGCTGCTGGCGCAAACGATGACGCGCGTGCAGCGCGGACTCGGCCGTAACCGGCAGTCGGTTGCCGAATCGAGCTTCAACGCCTGGACCAAGTTTTACAGGCAGGATGAAAACGCAGCCAACGCGATCGTCAGTTACTACGCCAAGGGCAGCCTGATCGCGGCCTGCATCGACTTGAAGATGCGCCAGCTCACCGGCGGTGACAAGTGCCTCGACGACGTGATGCGTCGTTTGTGGCGCGAGTATGTCGACCAGGGCAGGGGTGTCGAACCCGACCGCATCCAGCAACTGGTCAGCGAGATCAGCGGCGAGGATCTGAGTGAATTTCTCGAAAACGCGATTTACGGCACCGACGACCTGCCGCTGGCCGATTTGCTCGATAGCGTCGGCATCGATGTCATTCAGCGTGTCGCGGCCAATCTGCAGGACAAGGGCGGCAAGGATGCAGAGGGGGATTTGCCGCAGGTCGATTTCGGTGCGGTGCTGAAGGCCGAAAATGGCGGGCTCACGATTCAACGGGTTAGCGAGGGTGGCTCGGCCCAGGCTGCCGGGCTCGCAGCCGGAGATCAAATCGTCGCGATCGATGGCCTGCGTCTCGATCTCGGGCAGTTCGAAAAGAAAACCCGGTGTGCCGTCCCCGGGGATTTCTGGTACCTGCACGCCTTTCGCCGCGATGAGCTGCACCTGGTCGAAGTCGAACTCCAGGCCGCCGAGGCGAACACTTTCGTGCTGAAACCAGGCGGTCATCACGAGGAAGCGCGCCACGCCTGGCTGAATACGGAATGAAAGGAGAGCCGATCAACGCCGACCGGGTTGGTCAAAGGGTCGCGCAGCACGGCCTCGACTGGTGTTACAGCGATGAAACAGGGTCTACCAATGCCGATGCGCTGAACCATTACAGCGAGCACCGGCGTGAAGTCATTGCCTTCAGCGAGGCGCAGAGCGCCGGACGCGGACGTCGCGGCCGGCAGTGGCATTCGCCCTATGCAAGCAACCTTTATTGCACCATCGGCCTGTTGAAGACGCTCCCGGCCAATCGCCAGGGTCTGATGAGTATCGCCACCGGCATTGCGCTGTGCCGGGCGTTGCAGCGGGCAACTGAAGCAAAGGTCGAACTGAAATGGCCGAACGACGTATTGCACGACGGGCAAAAGCTCGGCGGCATCCTGATCGAATCACGCCCGCACGATGCTGAAACATTCTTTTTTGCGATCGGTTTCGGTTTGAACATATTCATGCGGGCGCAGGAACTGGCCAATATCGCGCAGCCGGCCACCAGCCTCGAGCGGGTGGCGGCGCGGCGGCTCGATCGTAGCGAGCTGCTGACCGCCACGATCGAGGCCGTGGTGCAATCGATTCGGGCGCTGGATCCCGTCGATACGCAATCATTGATAGCCGAGTTTGCAAATTACGATGCATTTCACGGGCAGCCGGTCGAAGTGATCAGCGTCGACAGGAAAATTCGCGGTATCAACCGTGGCATTGCCGTCGACGGTCAGCTGCAGCTTGAAACCGAGGCCGGCATCGAGTTGCATTCGGCAGCGGAAATTTCACTGAGGCCTGGCGCGTGATCCTGCTCGACTGCGGCAACAGCACGCTGAAGTCTCAGTTGCGCGATGCGGGGCGGTTACGCACCAGTTTCGCAACATCTTACGACGGTGACTGGACGGGGAGGCTAAGCCGATGGATGCGGGAACTGGACGCGAAGCACTGTTACCTGGCCTCGGTGCTCGATACCGAGCGCCAGGCCTTGCTCGAGGCCTGCTTGCAGGAACGCTTTGATGCGGCGGTAACCCGTTTTGTCTCGCAGGCGCGCGACGGCGGCGTGATTAATGCTTACACGCAGCCGGAACGTCTGGGTGACGATCGCTGGGTGGCGCTGATCGGTGCGCTTGATATGGCCATTGGTGATTGCATCGTAATCGATGCCGGCAGCGCGATTACGCTCGACCTGTTACGCTCCGACGGGCAGCACCTTGGCGGTGCGATCCTGCCGGGTGTCAATACGTCGCCAGAGCGGTTCCGGCAAATCTTCAGCTACATCGATTTCGACGATCCGGCGGTCGCTGGCGGTGACGAGCCCGGCTGTTCAACCGAAGCGGCGATTCAGATAGACTACCCACACCGTTCGCTGGACCGATTGCGCGACCTCGTGACGAACTGGAAACAACGCCTTGATCATAACGCGGGCATATTGCTTGCCGGTGGAGATGCGCCACGGGTACAGGCGGAACTCGAGCATCCGAGCCGCATCGTTCCTGACCTGGTTTTCCGGGGTATCTACAGGCTGGCCACGATATGAAGGTTTTCTTCGGATTATTGCTGATCGTCAATATCGCTTTTGCGGTGTTCCAGTGGCTGATGCCCTACGAACAGCTGTTCGCCGACAAGCGCAAGATACCCGCTGCCGAACAATTACAAATGTTGACCGATGCCAATACCCAGGTGGTCAGCGAAGCCGAGGTCGTGGCCAAGGTCGAGGCGGAAACGGATGCGCTGGCGGAGGCGGTAGCACGCATCGAGAAAGAAGTAGCCGCGGAGCAGCGCTCTCGCCTCATCACCGAGGACAGCAGCGATAAACGCGTTTGCTACACCATCGGACCGATCAAGGAGAAGGCGCGTGCGATCGAAATCAGCGGGCGCTACAGCGGCCGGCGGGCCGATGTCGAACTCAAATCGAGCCTGGAAAAGCAATACCAGGGTGTCATGGTTTATATCGGTGGTCATAAAAATCGAGCCGAGGCGCTGAAAACGGCGAACGCGCTGTCGGCACGCGGTATTACCGACCACATCATCGTCAATAATCCTGAAACCCCCAACATTCTGTCGCTGGGAGTGTTCGGCCTCAAGCGCAACGCCGACCGGCTCAAGGCGCGGGTCGAAAAAATGAAGTTCAAGGTCGAAACCGAGGCGCGTTACCGCGAACGCACGATTTACTGGTTGTACGCGGAGCAGTCCAGCGAATCCGATCTGCTGCAGTTACTCGATACCGCGGATAACGAGAGCGGCATCAGCCAGATACCGACGCAATGCCTGGCGGGTTAGTCGCGTGAACTCGAACATCTTGGCCCGAAAACTTGCCTATAATGATTAAAGACAATAGAATTCGCGCCCTTGACAAGGGGCAGCAATCGTCCCGACAAGAAGCCGCAAAGGCCGTGTTTGAAAATGATTATGCCGGCGTAGCTCAGTTGGTAGAGCAACTGACTTGTAATCAGTAGGTCCGGGGTTCGACTCCTCGTGCCGGCACCATTTTTTCTTTTTGTAACAATAACTTAGAGTTGATTCTGAAAAGCCTGTTTTTAGGGTTTATGAATTTATGAATATTTTATGAATAAATTTCTCTAAGATATTGATTTCATCTTCCCTATTTAAGTGGCAAGTTGTACCCACAAAGTAGGCCTCTAGAAACTTTCAATTTATCGAATTGACTGTAAAAAAACAGACACTGGGAAATCGTCGATAAGCGACGGTTAACAACCCAAATACGACCC
Organism: Gammaproteobacteria bacterium; assembly: GCA_020354435.1. Classification (GTDB taxonomy): domain Bacteria; phylum Pseudomonadota; class Gammaproteobacteria. The sequence continues at coordinate 1,308,374 of CP070646.1, read as the reverse complement.
TCATATAAATTGTCTAATTCGTTCCCCGCTCAAGGTACGCAGATGGCTAAACAATAGCTTAAGGACTATTTTTTCATCAATCCGATAGAATACCTGTGCCAAAAATCATGACAGCAATTGGAACTGGAGAAACAGCCAGTATGATCGTGACGAAAAAACCGGGCACCGAAAAAAGCCGACTGACACCGGCAAATAGTGCGATTCCGCCACCACCCCCGATAACGTAATTGCCTGGAATGTTCAGTGCCGCCGCAAGCGCGAGGTAGCGGTAACGTAGTAGCAATGGCAGCATGCGCCTGGGTGCGCGGCCGATCAGTAAATCGAGCCGTTCTTTCTTGTTAAGCGGTTCGATGTCTTCGAGCAACCGACGCGTGCGTTCGAGCTTCAAATCCTTCGCTAGATGAATCAGCGCCTTGATCGGTATCAGGCGTCCCAGAATAAAACTGAGTGACAACCCAGCGAGAGTGCACAGATAAACAAGCAATGCGATACGGGGTCCGAGCATGACTATCAGCGCAACGCCGATTTCGGCGCCAGGCACGAAAGGCACAGCCAGCAATATTGCGTAAAGGGCCGCAGAGATCATGATCGTGCGGTGTACTGCGTCTTCGTTACCCGGGCGAATCGGAAGACTCAGTACATCGATGTAGTTGCGCGCGACCAGGTTAGCCGCGATTAGTAGTGTGATAACACAAACAATGATGACAATTCTGCGCCAGCGAATACCGGTGGCAGTTTGCCCATTTTCCATGCTATTCGGTGTTTGCGGAGCTGAGATTTTTTTCGATCAACTTTCCTTCGAATTCGAAAGTGTTTTCAACGGTCCAGTACCAGCGCTTGACGACCCAGGTTGATTTACCCTTAATCCAGTCGCCTTCTACAGTTCCACGCCAAACTATCTTGGCGTTCTTATAGGGACATTGGGTTTCGCTGATAAATTCTGTTTTACTGCCGTTAACTCGCACGAAATAAGGCCGAGCGGGGTACTTACATTGCAGTTCGCATTCCTTTGAAACGAAAGTGCCATTTTCGAAGACAAAGACATCCGGAATATCCTTGGGTTTGCCATCGGGGCCGAGAGCGCCGCGAAAAGCAAGTCCGTCTAGCGGGCCCGGCACTGCCTCTTCAGTTTCTGGTGTGATTAACTTTGAACCTTCCTCGTTCGCAACTGTTATCTGCAATCCACTGGCGAGGCCCAGGATGAGACCCAGTAAGATTGAGGAAATTGCATCGAATCGGCGCATTTTTTCTGTTTCAGACCTGGTTTGCAATGTCGCTGCACAAGCGAAGACTCAAGATCTACTAACACAGGTCAAATGTACCATACGCCTAATGTATATAAATATCAAAAAAAGAGAATTTGCTTGAGACCGAATGACCGTTTCTGGCCGGAAATAGAGGCCTATATGGTGCTGACGGGCGTCCGATATTGGGAAATAGGAAGTTTAGTGTGTGGGTTAGTCTTTCTGCATACGCATGGTAGGCAGCTCAGTTGGAATCCAGTTCAATGGTACTAATGGGAGGCCAACTATCGATGTCTACGCCGTCCGGTGACCATGCTTCCAGCTCTGTAGGCTTCCCTTTTAAAGCGAATAATCCGATGCCAACCATCCTCCCATTTTCGGCCCGCCCCATCCAGTTTCCTACTAGTTCTGAACTCACACTGGTAATCGGCTGGTCATCGAGCGACTCGCCGAAAAGTACAGTTGGACATCTGCCGCAACCGCATCGTGCCACAACTTTTAATTGATCGATGTGGTTCGCAATTTCAATCGAGTCGTCAGCAAGACGCTTAAGCAGACAACGTTCCTCAGTAGTCAATCCCCTCTTGTCAGGTATGCAATATGGAAAACGATCGTTCGGCATAATTGCCTGGCAGCTGGATTGTTGGACTCTTGATCCGAAAAGACATTATCGCGGTATCTGTGAGCGGCCGCTATTAGCCGTAGAACGCCGGATATAAATTTATTTCCAGCGTCAGCTATCAGGATGGTGTTAAGGTGTAGAAAATGGCGGGTTATTTAGAGCCAGACCCCACCAGTGCGTGCATCGGCACTTTGTATTTGCCGACATCTACACGGAACTTTTCTAGGCCAGATATAACTGCTTCGATAATGCTCTGGCGGTTGGCTTCTGTTTGAGCCGAGAGCAAACCGCGAGCTCGAACTGTGCTATCGGTTATACAGCTAACTAATTCGGATGGCTCCTCAAAATTCCAGAATTGCTCAGCAGTTTTTACTGACACATCATTAAATCCTGACGACTCAAGCAAATTCGATAACCTGGTTTCGTCGCTAAACTGGAAAAAGTCCGGTCCATGTGGCAGGGGGACACTTAGATCCCCGTGGGCTTTGATCGAGCCGTACAGAAGGCCAAACCCATTTGAAGGGCCCGGTGCCTCCCAAACACTAAGGGCGATTCTTCCACCAGGCTTAAGTACCCGATACATCTCTCGAAGGGCCTTTTGCGGATCAGGAACATGAATGATTCCAAACCCGCAGACAACTGAATCAAATGAGTTTTCGTCGAACGGTAATTCCTGGGCGTCTCCTTGATGAAAAGTAGCGCCTGGAACATTGCGACGAGCGATCGCTAGTGCCTCTTCGGAAAAGTCCAGACCAGAAACATCGGCACCGATTTTTGCTGCCTCTTCTGCCAGCATTCCAGGGCCTGTGCAAACATCGAGAAACCGAGTACCGGACTCGACTTGAGCAGCTTCCACCACCGTAGATGTTGATTGGCTGGTCAAAGGACCAAACTGAAGTTCGTATGCAACGCTTATTTCATTCCAGCCAGTATTTTCGAACTCAGAAAATGCTTCAGGATCATTCGAGGTTTCGATATCCATTGCTAACTCCAGTTTTAGGACTAGTCGAATATCTTACCCTAAATCAGGTAATTCGAATCTAACAGTGGATATTCAATGTCCGTTTCTGGCCGTCTGGATCGGCCCTGGTATTTCAAATTTCAGCTGCGGCTCCCGGCAACTTTCGGACGCTCAGTCTACAGCGAAGACAGCCTGGGATAGCAACCGAAAAACGAGGCCTTGAAAGTAACGCCCGATTAAAGGAACGGAGACCCATGTAATTGAGAGGATTGTTGTGGGGGGGTTGAAACCAAATCATAGATACGGAGAGATACTTCGGGTGCGGAGAGTCGAGTACCGGATCTATTGATAACAAGTCAGATCGTGATTCCAGATAAAACAATAACTATAAAATTTAGTTGTACCTAAAAATCGGAATAAATACATCTTAGAATCAATTATTTACGAGTTATTATGCCTGACTTTTTATTGGTTAGGCAAAGCCTGGAAATTCTCCGTGGTACTCGTATCGCCCCGGCGCACTTGACGGGTATTCAGGCTCCCCTGGAAGATATTCTATTGTGGGGAATGTATTTGGGTACTTCACCCGAATCGTGAACTTTTTTGTATATTTTATTCAGGTGTGTTTTCAATGTGGCTTTAGAAATGGATAGTTGTTCACAAATATCCCGGTTGGATACCCCCTGTACGAGGTAACGGATGACTATCATTTCCCGCTTGGTTAATTTTTTATCCTTATAGTAGGCAAATGCCATTTTATATCTTGCCTTGAGTGGCTGCAAAAAAGTAATCAGGTAATCATCGCTGCACAACAGGGTAATATCATAATAGTCATTATGGACAAAACTGTTGTTATAAACACGACTGCCCCAATTCTGCCACTGTTGGGATTTATCCCTGGCATATAATTCCATGCATCCTGTGTCACACGTCTTGTTCGAATAATCCCCACATATTTCAGAGCACAGCTTGTTTTGCATTAAAACCTTTCCATTGGAGTCTTTAATGCAAACAGCGAAACTGTTTTCCTGGAATACTTGCGTAAATGTAGTTCTCATATCCAAAGCAAAGATATCCTACGGATTTTATTTATAGCAGTAATTATTTCCAAAAAGACGCCTGTTTCGAGGATTTGTAAACTAATTCGCAGGTAAGAGAAAATAAACCCCCAAGGTCGATTGTTTCCGAAAAACCTGCTCACTATACTCCCCCGTCTTGGGTTAGATAGCTTCTTGAGTTCTCGTTATGAACAAATCAACCTCCTCAAATAGTGGCAATGACAACATCTCCGCCCTGAGAAAAAAACTGAAAAACATCGAATCGGTGGGCGGGCACTCAATTCAGGCACTGCAGCTACGAAATGAAATTACTCGATTAGAGGAGTTATTGCCTTATAGCAGTGTTCGGAAGAATCCCTATTACCGTGACTTTTTCCAAGAAAAATTACGGCGTTAAGCACAACTGACGTCTGTGAGCAGTTCTCCAAGAGGTCTTCTTCAGATCGAGCATGCTTCATAACCGAGCGGCTCTTTCTGGCAGAAAGTCGCAGTCCGTCTAAGCTTACCAAGCGTCCGTTAACGAGAAATTGTAAGCGTGGCGGGTGGAACAGTCTGACTGTATGCGTTTGTTATGCAACTCTTTGATGTATCTATTCAAGTCTCTACCGTAAAACCTTAACAAGCGACATTACATGTTCCTCGCCGTATCCCGATTTGATAGCTTTATCAAACAAATTGCTCACGAAGTCAGGGAAGCTTGTATCAATTCCAGAGTCCCGACCCTGCATCTGAATTCGTTTTAAAGCCTCTCCCCATACTTGGAGGGTCGCTGTGCAGTTTTTGTAATCTCCGGAATGAATGACATTTGCATAGCGCCTCACCAACGAGTCTTCGGCAAACAGGCTAGCGAATTGATCAACTCCCACATCCTCGGAATCACATAATAGCGCGGCATGTATCACGGCTAAAAAACGACCGTAAGAATCGCACAGCCATGCCAAGTCAAGTGCTGACGCTGCGCGAAAATTAGGACCTAAATACCGCACATCTTCGCCAAGGCACTCAAGGATTTTGTCCGCGTTCGAATATGCAAGCTCGTCACCGCATAGCAAGATTTGACTCGATGCGGTGCCTATATCGTTAGGTCCAGCCAAAATAGCACCGTCCAGATATGAAACCTCATGCTGTTTCATCCATTCTGCGGCATCGGAGGCTTCGCGAGGAGTGCCCGTGCTTAACTGAACGACTGTTCGGCCAGAGAGTAATGGAATAATTTTTTCGGTGTTTATCAACGACAGAGTCGAGTCGTAATTATCAATACAGATAAGAACAATCGGACTCGAGTTAATAGCGGAAACCTCATCGGGTGCAGTCGCAATGCCTTCAGAAATAAATGGCTGCATTTTTCCAGGTGAACGATTCCAAACGGTTAATTTGTGTCCGGCTCGATGTATTGTTCTTGCGAGTGCCGACCCCATCAGACCTAAACCGATTACAGTAATGTCACTCATTTCTGCTCCCCGTCATGTTGGTTACTTACTGGATAACGGCCAGATTATAAAGCTTTAAACTAGATAACATCTCATCGCTTCGCTAATGGGCGTCCGCTCCTGGTCGGAAATAGTCCCTTAATCTCGAGTTATAAGCGGCTGCTATCGGGAAAGTAGACTGGAATTTGGGAGACAGAACAACTGTTTAACAGGCGCAGCAGTTCGAGGCCAAGCCAGGTAAAAAGTCCCCTGAACGACTGCATTGGGCGAGCGGAGAAGCCGCTGGCGCCAGCTCGACCTCGGTGCGCAGCTGCCCCTCGAACCAAGCATCGAAACTGATCGAGTCGGACGTAATTTCGACGGCGAAGCCAGGCTGGCGCTCTGGCTTTATGTCGGCGAAGTGTAGCCCGCTATCGGCGAGTATGATTTGCATGGATACCCGCATCGGGTAGTAACCGTCGAGGAATCGGCGCATAAAAGGACCATTGTTAACGCGGTAGCTGCCATCGTCGTTGGCGGTCAGCACAAAACTCTCCGCCTCGAGACACAGACTTGATTTTTTCTCGATGTTGTTGAGTTGCACGCTGGCGCCTTCGATCCAAACTTCGCCGATGTTTTGTGATTCCGTGATGCGCAGATTACGGATGTGTCCCCGGCGAAACAGGATTTGCGCCCGCGCGACTTCGTCGATATTGTAGTGGCATTGCTGTAGCAATACCCAACCATGCTGCAGGCTTTCCGCCTCCAGCGTTATGATATTTTGATGATGGTGTACCGGCTTTTGCGGAGGCTTCGCGAGAAACCGCAACTCCCCTTCGTTAACTTCGCGCGTCAAGGTCTCGACATCGTTATCGAACCAATCGAGTTCGTCGTCGTTCGCCGGTGTCGATGACCCGACCGTCAGCGCGGCAAGCATAAAGGCCAGCGCGCATGGCAAACCTCGGCGTGTTGAGTGAATTTTCACGTTTGACTCGGAAATCCAGAAACTTAACTTTACCATTCTTTTTACGCCACAGGCTGCCAAATGGACCGCTTTGTTAACCACACCGGTTGCTGTAGATAACCACCGCTGGGTGCGGATACGGCCTGTTTAACTGGCGCAGTAGTTTCAAGCTTTATTAAGGATGTTTTCCTCTGAACTACACATCGCTATATCCGAAACTCCAGCTTGGAGCGTTTTTGATTGGATTAGTGGGCGTCCGGTAATGGCCAAATCCCTCAGCTTGGCACCTGCTTTCTGGCGTCGGCTTTCGGGAATACATATCCTCAACTGCTATTTTTCAGCGGCGGTAGCGACCCGAATAAGACAAAATAGGTAAACTCCGACTCGGTATACTTGATTCCATCGATATGAACACCTTTGATCCTCGCCAGGTGACGCCGGTAATCTCTTCATAAACCAATACGGCTCGATAAAGAACTCGAACCGTATTTTGAGCCCCTGGACTCCGCTTCGTAATCGCTCCCTCTTCAGTTTTAAAATGAACTAAAACTATCTCTTTCCCGATAAAGCTACTCCGCCGATAGTGCTATGTCGGGATACACGTTAACATGTATTATTCCTAGAGCAGTATTCAAAAGGTATCTTCTGCCCCTATTTCTGAGGAGTGCCGATGGACGAGGCCGAGAAGCCTGCGCGCGCAACGAATCTCGACGAACTGAGCGCGATTTTTGCTCGTATGTTCGACGAAGAAGACATCGCTCAAGCCCTCGAAGTAAAACTCAGACCCACCGATGTGGTTATTACTCCCTATGCCAAATGCGGGACGACGTGGCTGCAACAAATCGTTCATTGCCTGCGCACCGGGGGCGACATGGATTTCGACGACATCAGCCGGGTAGTCCCCTGGATCGAAACTTCAGTCGCGCTGGGGATCGATCTCGACGCCGAGCAGAAGGCCAACCCGCGAGCCTTCAAGAGCCACCTGAACTGGCACCCAGGTTCCCAAGGGCGCACGTTATATCGATGCCACGCGTAATCCCGGGGACGCGCTCTACTCCAATTATAAATTTCTGCAAGGCTGGTTTATCGAGCCGGGGACTATCACCTTCGACGAATTCGCGCGCGAATTTTTTATGGCTTCGGGTGGGTACTGGAAACACTTGCTGTCCTGGTGGGAGGTGCGCGAGCGGCCCGATGTAATGCTGATAGCCTTCGAGCATATGAAACAGGATCTTACCGGCATTATCCGCAAGGTCGCTGAATTCATCGATATCGAATTGGACGAGGATTTGCTTGCGCTTGCCGAGGAACACGCGTCTTTCACCTTCATGGAGCGACATAAGGACCGGTTCGACGACCTGATGATGCGTGACCTCGGCGAACGAGTCGCTAACCTGCCGACGGGGAGTGATTCCGCCAAAATACGCAAGGGTATCGTTGGCGAGCACAAACGAACTCAAAGCCCGGAAGTCATCGCCGAGCTCGACGCGATATGGCAAAAGGAAATCACTCCCGTCACCGGGCATTCGGATTACGCTTCCCTGATTGCGGATCTCGATTAGGCGCTTTACCTCATTCCCACTTCGAGACACCCACAGCACCCGTACTCTTTACGAACGGGTCTATGCCTTCTATAAACTTTGCGCAAAACAATAATCTTCGGCATGCCGTTGCCGGACTAGGTATCAGATTTGAAGTTCAAGAATGGCGACCTGGAGTTCTTCAGAGTTGCTCATGCATCCTCCAGTCAGCGATCGCTCCTGGCCGGAGGTCGTCGCCCGAAGAGAGCCTTTTAACGCCTGCTATTGAGACAGCAGATTCTTAGTATTGGATGCTCCAGGAAAATCAGAGCCGAAGTTAGGTTGGATAACTCGTTCCCCCGGGCTGGTCATTAGTATTATCCTCGTTCACTCGCAAACATCATTATGGATCAGAGTCTGAAATTGGCCGATTGTTGAAGCTTGGCGGGGCCCGATAAGCGTCTGCTTACGAGAGAGCAGACCCTCGCCAGGTAAGCTCGGGCTTCTGAGATCGACCCGATGCCGTCATTGCGAGCGCATCGAAGCAATCTTAATTTAACCAAGCAGATCTTGAGAGATTGCTTCGTCGCTACGCGACTCGCAATGACGACTATTGGCCGGTTACTGTAGCCCAAGACGGCAATATCAGCGGCTGCTTTAGGGATATTGGAAGATCTGTTATGGGGACGGCTACTCCGTCAGGCCCGCCATATGCAAGCCGTCGAGTAAATGTCGCCAGTCCGCCTCGGTGCGGAAATTGTCTTTATAGTTACCCAGTAGATCTGAAGAGGTATTAGCTGACACCCCCGACGATTTAAGCTCCTTTTGTCGTTGGGCGATGAATTTGTTCAATGCATCGCGAGCATGTGCGAGTTCGTCCACTCGTGCAAAGGAAGCTGCCAACACCCCGTAACCCCATCCGTCCACACGGATGGCTCGCAAGGTATTTATTGCTTCCTGATAGCGACCGGCGCGGTAGTAGGCTTGACCCAGCCACCTTTGGTACGAATCGGGAAACAGCGGATTGAGACGAATTGCCTCTTCCAGCAAGGCAATCCCGACTTCGAGGCGACCGACTGCTTTGAAGCCGTTTCCCGCCTCGGCCAAGATGTCCGCATCACCCGGCTTCAACGCCAACACCCGGTCAAGCTCTATTTCGGCTTCCTCCCATTGGCCATAACCGATAAGCGCCCACGCCAGGATTATCCGGGCCAAAGCGTCATTGCTGTCAAACTCCAGGGCCTTTCGAGCATTTTCAAGACCGTTCTGCAATGCGTTCTTGGTGCGCAGCCAGCCCAGGAAATAATCCGTGGTATATGTATTAGCGAGTCCCGCATAGGCTCTCGAGAACTGCGGGTCGCGTTCAATTGCCTTCTGGTATAACCCTGCTGCCACGATGTTGTCATCTGGATTGAAGTGATAATAATGACGATTGGCCTGCAACAGGTATTCGTACGATTTGATACTGGTCGTCGTTTTTCTGGCCGCATTCGCCGATACGGTTTTACCCAGTTGTGCGGCAATCGTAGCGACAATGGCCCGGGTTACTTCGTCCTGAACCGCGAAGATGTCGTCCAGTTCCCTGTCATAACGTTCACCCCAGATATGTTTTCCCGTCTCAGCGTCGATCAGCTGTGCCGTAATCCGGGCCCGGTTCCCAACTCGGCGGACACTGCCTTCGACAACGTATTGCACGCCGAGTTTTTCAGCCACCTCCTTGATATCTACCTTCTCGTCCTTGAACGCAAACGAAGAATGCCGGGCAACGACATACAGTATGGAAAAGCGGGAAAGTTCCGTGATGATGTCCTCGGTGATACCGTCACTAAAATACTCCTGCTCCGGGTCACCACTCATATTGTTGAGGGGTAGCACGGCAATAGAAGGTTTATCCGCGTAGTCCGAGGTCGTTACTTTCTGCTGAGTTTGGGCTTTTGGCTGGGATCGCTGTTTAACCGCATAAACCCGGACCGGTTCATCGAAACCCTTCAGCTCCCGTTCCCCCAGATTTTCAAATTCAAATGGTAACCGCTTGGGTACTGTTTCGTATGCGGCGCCCTGGATACAGATGCCTCCTGACTCGGCTAACTGCTCCAGACGCTGTGCCAGCACTACGCCCTCTCCTGTTACGGTATCGTCGGCAACCACCACTTCGCCCATGGCAACTCCAATTCGCAGCACGGGACGTATTTGATCGGGCAATTCCTGCACGTGAGCCATGTTTGCGGCCTGGAACTCAACTGATGCGGCTACCGCATCCGAGGCCCTGGAAAACGCGGCAATTAAAGCATCGCCTCGAATCTCACGAGCTACCCCATCATGAATTTTTATTGTCTCTGAAAAGCGTTGGAATGCATCATGGATTCGCTGGTGCGCGATAGTCTCGTCCTGACGAACGAGCGCCGTCGAATCTACCACATCGGCATGAAGGATAACTGCGAGCTTTCGCGATAGTTGATCCGTTTCCATGGATGGCCTTATTGGGAATTATTCGAGAAATCTTACCACAGGCAGATTAGTGGCAGCTCTACGTAGAGATTTAGGCGAGGGTCCGCTCCTGGCCGACCTGTGCTGCCAAACTGATATAGCTAAGCCTCTCCTTTGCAGGAATTGGATCAATATTCGGGTAGTTAGCCCGGCTGTATGCGCTAATTATTTTTTCTCATAGGGGCCAAACTCATCAATTACTTCGGCCTCCGTTAATTCTCGCGTTTTATTCGCGAAATCATAAAAAGCGGGTTTGCTATCCATATATACCTGTAGGTCAAAATGAAATTTCTCCTGATCTTGAAATTGACCTACCAGCATCTGATGAGCATTGTTGTGTTTGAGCCGATAAAATAGGTGGCTGCCGCATTTCTTGCAGAACGCACGCTCCGCCCAATCAGAAGAGTCATATACGGCAATGTTTTCCTCTCCTTCGAAAGTAACATCTGTCCTGCAATCTACAAACATTAAAGGTCCACCGCCCCATCTCCTGCACATGCCGCAATGACAAGTGTCCACGCTGTAGTTCATTTTTTTGACACTAAAACTTACTGCACCGCACAGGCAGTGCCCATACCCGTCACTCGTTTCTCGTTCATCATTCAATTTCAATTCCCCAGATAATGGCGTGAACAAAAGATCAGTGACTCGATAATATATTATCTGCTATCAAGCGTCCGCTCCTGGCCTATTCTGTTGAAAAACTCCAAATTTTTCGCGGCGGAGAATTTATTTTCGATATAACGAATTCTAGAATTTGACCTACGGGGGGAGACCGATAA
>CP070646.1:1276228-1297227 GCA_020354435.1 Gammaproteobacteria bacterium | reverse complement strand
TCGTTTACGTCTACGCCACGCATCATTACATGCTGGCACATTTCCTCGACGCCAGAACCAACACCCGTAGCGACGAGTACGGTGGTTCACTGGAAAATCGCGTGCGCCTGGTACGCGAACTGATCGAGGAAACCCGTGAAGCGGTCGGCGACCGCTGCGCGGTAGCGGTGCGTTTTGCGGCAGACGATGAAGCCAGCAGCGACGAAAATCCGGTGACCAGCGAGCGTCGCGAGATGATCGAAATGCTGGCCGAGCTGCCCGACCTGTGGGACGTCAATATCCAGGATTACTCGCGTGAAATGGGAGCCTCTCGCTTCATTGGCGAAGGCTCTCTCGAAGCCTGTATGTCGTATGTAAAATCCGTCACCAGCAAGCCGGTCGTCACTGTCGGCCGCTTTACTTCGCCTGATAGGATGGTGTCGCAGGTCAGACGCGGCATCGTTGATTTCATCGGTGCGGCGCGTCCGTCGATCGCCGACCCGTTCCTGCCGAACAAGATCGAGCAGGGCCGCATCGACGAAATCCGCGAGTGCATCGGCTGCAATATCTGCTATTCCGGCGACAGCACCGGTACGCCGATCCGCTGCACGCAAAACCCGACCATGAGCGAGGAATGGCGGCTCGGCTGGCACCCGGAGAAAATAGCCCCGAAAGGCTCGGATTCGAGCGTACTCGTGGTTGGCGGCGGGCCCGCCGGGCTCGAAGCCGCGCGCGCCCTCGGCCAGCGCGGTTACCACGTGCTGCTGGCCGAGGCCGAACATACGCTCGGCGGCCGCGTTTCGCGCGAATCGGAACTGCCGGGGCTGGGCGAATGGGCACGGGTACGCAACTACCGCGTACACCAGATCCAGCACATGCCCAACGTCGAGATCTATTTCGACAACCGCCTGGATGCCAAGCAGGTGCTCGCGATCGAGGCACAGCATATCGTTATCGCCACCGGTGCGCGCTGGCTCGCCGACGGCCGCGGTCTGCACCGCGTGACGCCGATCGCCGAACTCGGTCCGGCCGAACGGTTATTTACACCGGACGACATCATGGCAGGCCGAATGCCCGAGGGCCCGACCCTGGTTTACGACGACGATCACTATTACATGGGCAACGTGATTGCAGAACTGCTTTGCTCGAAAGGCATTCCGGTGACACTGGTGACAGCGGAAACCATTGTCTCCGCCTGGAGCGCCAAAACCGGTGAACGCAGCCGCGTGCAGCGCCGCATGATGGGACTCGGGGTTAACATCATCACCTCACACAGCCTGGCCGCCTTCGACGGCCGCGAGGCTCAGATCGAGTGCAGCTACAGCGGCAAACGCGAAACGATCGGCGCCGAGGCCGTGGTGACCGTCACCATGCGCGAACCGATAGACGGACTGTTCCACGAGGTTAAACGCTTGCTCGAGGGAAACACCGAACAGCGGCCCAATTCGATCACCCGCATAGGCGATTGCGAAGCGCCGTCGATCATCGCCGGCGCGGTTTATTCGGGCCATCGCTACGCACGCGAACTCGATACCCACGTCGATGCTGACAACCGCATGAAATACGACCGGGTGTTTTTCGAGGATCGATAGAAAACCCAAAACGATAAGGTCGACCCATGTTCCACATGATTTCCTGTTTCAATCTGAAGCCCGGTGAAGACATCGAGACTTTTCGCTCGGCTTACGTGACCTTCCTCGACGAAATGAAGGCGATCGACCTGGTAGAATCCAGCGGCCCGATCGGTCGACGGCAGAACGATACGCCGATGGATACCGACAACCAACGCGATCACGAGTATTTCGTCGTCATGTCGTTTCGCGACCGCAAGCAGGTCGACGCCGCCTATGACCATATCATGCAGCATATCGGGCCCACCGATGCCGCGCACGACACGGTCTACACCCGGGTTCGGGATCCGGTCTTTATCTGCTGGCAGGATTTGCCATAAGACGCGCCGTTGCGCCTGATCACGACAAATTCGAGCAGGGGTATGGGCGATACTTAAGGCCTGCATCGCAGATTCCCCGGGAGTGCGAAAAAAGGTCCCGGTTTTATTAATCAAGTATCACGCCATCGGGACGATAAAGTGGAAGTGAGGATTACTTGGCAGAATTTCGCGCCGAGGATTACTACACTTCAAAACCGAATAAAAAGCCACAAGGTCGCAATGAATCCTGCTAGAGGTGCAAAATCAGGCTCCATGGAAGGTCGCACCTATATCATTGGCCGCGAAGGCCATATCTACCTCGGCGACGACTCCGTCAGCCGGCAGCATGCCGAAATCAGGATCATCGACGGCAAGATCCACCTGCGCGACCTGAACTCGACCAACGGCATCTACCTGGTAAAGGACGACCGTGCCGTGCGCATACAGGAAAGCATTGTCGAACCACACCAGCCCATCGTGATCGGCAGGCGTCAATGCACCGTGCAGGGTTTGCTCAGGGCCCTGGGTAACGCCGCCGGAATCAAGCCGTAGTATTCGCGGGTTCTAGAACACTCATCAACGCTATCCGTCGGCCTGATACTGCCTGCCCGACGTAACCGCGGTGTTCGCCGATTCAATCCGGTGCCTCTACGACTTCGGTCGCGAAATCCGCCGGCGATACGATTTCCAGCATTTCCAGGTCTTCCGAGCATTCGATTTCGCGATGCCGTAGCCGCGGCACCTGGTTGATACAGTCGCCTGCGCGAAGGGTCCGCACCCCTGCTCCTTCGTACTCGAAAGTCACCCAACCCCTGAGAATGTATACCATCTGGAAACGGCAATCATGGTAGTGCCATTGGTGTATCTGGTCACCAGGCTCGCGACCGATCGCGCGAATTACATGCGCCACATAATCGCCGCCGGTGCCATCCTTGATGCCCAGATCCCTGTACTCGAAAATTTTCCTCAATCCGGGGCTCCATGCCGCATCCGCTGCTTCATGGTGCACGAAATGCCACTGCTTTTGACTCATTGTTTTTTCTCACCAACGGGTTTCACAATCGAACACGAACTCATCCGCTAAAATTACTTTTACCCGGCATCATATGACAATCCCGGCCGCCGCTGCGCCCACGGGCGACGCTCCTCGATCGCGCGGCCAATGCGGAAAGTCATGACGTCGTCATAGGGGCGACCTATGATCTGGATTCCGACCGGCAGGCCGCGGTCAGTCATGCCAGCGGGCACGCTCAGTACCGGACAGCGGTTGAACATATTGAACAGGGCCGTCATCGCGGTATCGGTGTCGGTGATCTCGCTGCCGTCGACGACGATGATATCTTTTTGCCAGTTGTCTGCCGGCACCTCGGGGCAGGATACCGCCGGCGTTATCAAGGCGTCGAACTGCTTGAACAATGGCCCGAGATGATCGTTCCAGACCTGGCCGGCTACCTGCAGGCAGCGCCTGTAATCGTCTGCGGTCACCGCCGAGGCGGTCTGATACAGCTCGGGCACATAATCGCTCATCTGGTCGGCGTGATCGCGCAGCGCATCCTGTAACACCCCGAAAAAAATAAACTCCTCGCTCATGTGCGCGAGGCGAATCGCCTCGCCGGCCCAGTTGACATCGATTTCGATGACCTCGGCGCCAGCGTCGCTTAAGGTGTCGAGCGTCGCCGCCACTTCTCGGCGCACATCGTCGACAACAAGGTAATGGCCGAGATCCATCGAACAGGCGATTTTCAGGCCGCGAACGTCACCGAGCCTGGTCGGGATCGTAATCCGCTTGCGCAGGCTGTTGTGATCGAGCGGATGCGGTCCTGACATGACGTTTTGCATCAGCGCTGCGTCCGTGACCGTACGCGTCATCGGCCCGACACTGACGTAGGGATCGAAAGACGAATGCTGATCGAGCGGGTTACGTCCGTAGGGCGACTTGTAGCCAACCACCCCGCATTGCGCCGCCGGCTGGCGAATCGACCCGGTGCTGTCGCTGCCGGTCGCGAGCATGGTCGCGCCGGCGGCAAGCGCCGCGGCCGAGCCGCCGGACGAGCCACCGGGGCTGGTATCGAGTCGCCACGGGTTGCGGGTTACGCCCCACATGCGCGAATGGCAGGCAAACAGCCAGCAAAACTCCGGGCAGGTTGCACGCGCGAAAAAATTAGCGCCGGCGCGCAGCAGGCGCTCGACTGCGGGATCGGTATGGTCGTCGATGCGCCCGGCGTTCATCAAGGAACCAACGGTGGCACGAATACCCTTGATCGCCGAACTGTCCTTGACCAGCAGCGGTATGCCCTCGAGCCGGCGCGCGCTTCCGTTGCGGTACTTCGCCTCCGCCTTCTTTGCGCGTTCGCGTGCATCGTCGAAGTAGCGATCGGCAAAAGGATTGACCGAATCCGAAATCTCATCAGCCCGCTTGAGCACCGCGTCGAGGAGTTCGACCGGCGACAACTGGCCCGACCGGAACAGCTCGACCGCCGCAGTCGCGCTCAGATAGTTAAGTTCTTTATCAGCCATAGTCCCGTACCTGCTCATCCGGCCTACAGCGGCCGTATCGCATCGGCCAGCTTGACCAGTTTCAACGCGTCGTAACGCTCCTCGGTCTGGCAGGAATCGAAACCGAAGCGAAAGGTCGTAAAACCGTTCGGAAGTGTCTGCATGATTTGCCCACCGTAGCCGCGCATCGAAGGGATCCACAGCAACTCGCCGGCGCGCGAGCGATACGGCAGGTGCCAGATGCCAGCATGGTAATGCACTTCGCCATCGGCAGTTTCGATTCCGGCTGGCAATCCCTTGGCCCGGCGAGGATTGAAGAACTCGTCCAGTAACGCGGGCTCGAGAATTTGCTCATCGCCAATCCGGCCGCCGTCGGTGATCAGCCTGCCAAGGCGGGCGATATTATCCATGGTAAGCAGCAAGCCGGCATCGGATAACGGCACTTCCCGCCGCGGATCGCTTTCGAGGGTGTGGAACTTGATTGCGTGGTGGATGTGTGCCGGTGCGTAAACCTCGTCGCGCACCATATCCCAGATGCGCGCTTCGGGACCACGCAGACGTTTCAGCAAAGCATCGAGCGCGGCTCCGGCGATGTACAGGTCCTGGTCGCGGTAGCGCGCGACGCAGCCCGGCGGCCACGAATAAGCAGGGCAGGCAAAGGCGGCCTCATTTTTCTCTTGCTGACTCGGCGCCAGGAACCAGGCGTGGTAATGATCGTAACTGAGGCGCGCCTGGTCTGATTCCCGCGCCTGTTCTTCCTCCAACAGGTAGTCGCCGAAAATGTCGCGCGGCTCCGGCTCGCGCGCGGCGGTGCCAATGCCGCTTGCCATGTTGAGGCAATCGCCGATAGTGATATCGTCCCAGTCAGGGTTTTCGTGCGCCTCGGGCAGCAAGTCTTTCACCAGGGCCGAGCGTGGATCCTCGCCGCCGATTTGCGCGATCCGCAGGCAGGCAATGCTGCAGAAAGCGGTCTTGGTTGCCGACCAGATGCCGAATTTCATCGCCCGCGGATACGGATAATCGCCCATCGACGTTCGGCACGGGCTGACATAAATCGTATCATCAACAACCATCCCGCTGACCAGGGTCGAATCGCTGCCGAAACCGCTTTCGATATCGTCGAAATAAATCTGCGTATCGGCCGATTGCCAGTCGGCCAGCGGCTTCAGCGGTAGTTGATCGTCGGCCTCGCCCTGATACGCGTCGATCGTTTTTTTAACTGCGGACGGCTCGAGTGTAGTCACCCGCGCATGCAACCAGCCCCAGGCCTGCAGGTTATCCGGACAAAGGAAAGCCTTGGTTTCGGCCACCACCTGAAAATAGATCGGCGACACCTCGCTGTCGTTGTAAAGAAAAGTCGCGAGCCCGTGGTGGGTATCGTTCTCGAATATGTTGGAAAGCTGAAACGGCAGTGCCGCGCGCGACCAGCCGTCGTCGGTGGGCTCCGACCAGACGCAACCTGGAGACAGACTCAGGTCCCAGTAACTACCTCCTCCCGGGTCACGCAGCAAATCGCGATCGAGTGGCAAAAGATTTTCTCCGTCGCTGCACAATCTCAGCCTGACTTTCGGAAACAGGTCGACGGCTTCGCCATTGATGATGACACCATGGTGATTACTATGCATCGGCGTGGCGTCGATCTCGAGACAAGAAGCAAGACGATGCAGCGCTGCGCCGCTGGACTCGTTCGCCACGAAGGCAAGGTTATCATTTTGGTTGTTCAGCAGGCCATCGAATAACTGCTCGGCAACGAGCTGGTAGCGATGCGTCATTCAGCAATACCTGGCCATCGGTTTCGAGAATCAAACCTCCTCCCCGGAATGCGGGGAGGAGTGTACTTTGCGTCAGGCCTTGCGGAACAGCTCCAGGCGCGGATCGCCATTCGGCTTCATCGCCGGTACGACATCATCCTGCCACACCATCGGTCGCGGCGGTTGCGTGATCCACAGGTAACAGGCGCTGTCGTCGAGCATTTGCTGCAACTGCATCAGCATCTTGGCGCGCTTGTTGTTGTCGGTCTCGCCCATGGCGGCGAAATGCAGATCGTCGAACTCCTTGCTATCGAACCATTGCCAGTTCCAGATACCCGCCTGGCTCGACAACAGCCACTGCGTGGTCCAGCTCAGGTCCGGCGGCGCCAGCCAGCGCTGGAACTGCATGTCGAGACCATCCTTGCCCTTGGTTTCGACCAGGCCCCAGAAGGAGCCGCCCTCATGCGACTCGATCTGCAGGTTGATACCGATCTCGGCCAGATTGGCCTGTACGATTTGCGCCGCGGTCATGAAGTCGGTATCGGCCAGCGTATCCAGCGTTATCGTCAGACCGGACGCGCCGGCGGCATCGATCAGCTTCTTCGCGCCGGCGACATCGCGCGGCGGCGGCGCTTCCTCGCGGTAACCGAGCAGACCCCTGGATACCGGACCGTGGGCTCGCTCGGCAACACCGAAATAGGCACCCTCGAGAATCGCGTCGACGTCGATCGCCTTCAGAATCGCCTGGCGCACGCGGATATCGGACAACCTCGGGCTGGCCTGGTTCATACCCATCCAGACGTTGTCGGGCGCATATTTCAACTCCATATTCAGCCCCGTCGGCATCTTCGCCTGAAACTCGGGCACCACCGACAGGCTGATGCGGGTGAAATCGAGTTGGCCGGCCTGGATTGCGTTTTCCGCCGCCTTGGAGTCGGTGATGGGCAGGATTTCGACCGTCTTGAACTGCGCCTTCGGCCCGGCGAAACTTTCGTGCCGCTCGAGCACGATACGCTGCCCGGCAACATGCTCCTTGATGTAATAGGCGCCGCCCATTGCCGGCGGCTCCAGCGAGAAGGTCTTGCCCTCGGCTTTTTCGACCGCCTTTTTACAGACAATGCTGCCGGTCGCGTAGGGCAACACGAACCACCAGATCGGAGCGAACGGCTCCCTGAGGTGGATCGTTCCACTGTACTTGTCGTGAATTTCGACGCGGTCGAGCAGCGCCCAGTTATCTGCGGTCTGCGCCTTGAGATCCTTGTCCAGATAACGCTCGAACGAATACTTGACGTCTTCGGTAGTCAGCTCGCCGTAACCATTGGTCCACATCGAGCCGGGTTTGAGCTTGAAATCGATGGTAGTCGCATCACGCTGGCTGATCGACTCGGCCGAGTACAGCTCCCATTCCCACTTCGAGCCCCCCTTGAAATTGATCAGGCGCGGAAAAACCGCATCCATAACCCATAAATCGGCAGTATTCTGCCAGAAGCCGGGGTCGACATTGGATATATCGCCCGGGGAACGAATGCTCAGCGTGTCGCCACTGGCGGCATAGGTGATCTTTGGCGCCATCGCGGCCATCGCCATCGCGGCCGCGGAACCGCCGAGAAAACCACGCCGGCTAATCGGATTATCGAACATACTCCTCTCCTCGGTTGTGATTCGTTATGCCTGCTGCCCGGCTTTTTGCTAGCCCGGTATCAGGATCGATGTGCTTTTCATTATATGCGGATGCACATTCGGTCGTTGTATATCATGAATTTGCAAATTAGTATACGGAAGGAAAACGCTAGAAATCCAAACAAGGGCCCGCTCAAGAGGCCGCCCGGGTTTTCTCTATTGAATACCTGACTTCACTATAAAAACGTCGCGGGAAGAGCTTGAGGAGTCGATAAAAAAGTTATGTGGCTGTACTTTCTGAAACGCATCCTGCTCGGAATTTTAATTGTCGTGGTCGCGGTATCGCTGCTGTACTCGATGATCCATATGGTGCCCGGCGACCCGGTAAAAACCATTCTCGGGCCGCGCGCAAGCCCCGAGCTACAGGCGCAGATTCGCGAAAAAATGGGATTAAACGACCCCTTGCCGGTGCAAATCGTCAAGTTCATCGGTCGCGTTGCGACCGGCGACCTTGGCGAGGACGTGTTCAAACGAAAATCGGTCAACACCATCGTTTTCGAGCAATTACCGCACACGATTTATCTCGTGCTCGCCGGCATCGGCTGGGCCATGCTGGTCGGCATCCCGCTCGGCTGTCTATCGGCAATATACCGCAACAGCATGATCGACCGCTTCGCCGGGATTTTATCGGTCAGCTGTATCGCGATCCCGACCTTCGTCGTCGCGCTCTACTCGGTGCTTTTATTCGCGGTGACTCTGAAATGGCTGCCGGCGATCGGCGCCGGTGACGGCGGATTCGGCAGTTATATCAGCCATTTGATCCTGCCCGCGTTCGCGGTCGGACTCGGCTGGGTCGGTTACCTTGCGCGCCTGGTACGCGCGTCGATGCTCGAAGTCATGAGCGAAAATCACGTACGCACCGCGCGCGCCTTCGGCCTGCCCGAGAAAACCATCGTCTTCAAGTACGTGCTGCGGCTCGCGATCCTGCCGACCATCACGCTGATAGGCATGGGCATTGGCATCCTGCTGTCGAGCGCGGTATTTACCGAGATCGTGTTCGCGCGGCCCGGTATCGGTCGTCTGATCTACGACGCGGTGACCAGCCGCAACTACCCGGTCGTCATGGGCTCGGTGCTGGTAACGACGATTCTGTTTGTCGTCAGCACGACGATTGCCGACCTGATCAACGCGCTGGTCGATCCACGGGTGAGAACCGAGGGATGAGCGATACGTCGGTGAAGGCTGCAACTACTGAAATGCCCGGCGCCTGGCAGAGCTTGTGGCGCTCGCTCAAGCGCGTACTGCGTGAACCGCTCGGTGCGCTGGGGCTGGTGCTGGTGGTGTTCGTCATCGTTAGCGCGGTAGGTGCCGACCTGTTTGCGCCGTTCGAGCCCAACAAGATAGACATCCGCGCCAAGCTGCAGCCGCCGTCGGCCGAACATTTGCTCGGCACCGACCAGCTCGGACGCGACATCTTTTCTCGCGTGCTGATCGGCGGCCAGATAGCACTCAAGGTCTCGCTGGTGTCGATCGGGCTGGCGCTGGTGATCGGCCTGACCCTCGGGCTTATCGCCGGTTTCGGGCCGCGCTGGCTCGACAATGCATTGATGTTGCTATTCGACTCGGTGCGTTCCTTTCCGACGGTGATGTTCGCTCTCGCGGTGGTGACTCTGTTTGGCCCGAGCCTGACCACGGTCATGATCGTCGTCGTCATCACGCAAATCCCGATCTACGGGCGCATGGTACGTTCACAAACGCTGGCCTTGCGCGACGCCGAGTTCATCCTCGCCGAGCGTGCGCTGGGCGCCGGTTTCTTTCGCATCATCGGCATGCACATCCTGCCCAACGTGGTCGGTCCGCTGCTGATCCTGGCGAGCATGGATATTCCGTTCGTCATCACGATCGAGGCGGGGCTCTCTTTTCTCGGTATGGGTGTGCGCCCGCCGACGCCAAGCTGGGGCACAATACTGAACGACGGCTACTCTTACATCTACAACACGCCGTGGCCCGTTATTGCTGGCGGCATCCCGGTGATCCTGACCACGCTCGGCTTTACCTTTCTCGGTGAAAGCCTGCGCGACGTCTTCGATCCCAGGCTGCGCAAGGAAATCTAGGTGGACGCAAATAACGTGCTGGAAATCCGCGGGCTCAACGTCGAGTTCGCAAGTGAACGCGGGCGGCTCAGGGCGCTGCGTGACGTCGACCTGACCATTCCGCGGGGATCGATTGTCGGCGTGGTCGGCGAGAGCGGCTGCGGCAAGTCGACCATGATCAACAGCATCATCGGTCTGCTCGCGCATAACGCCACGGTAAGCTCGGGATCGATAAGCTTTCAGGGCGAGGACCTGCTGCAAAAATCCGAGCGGGAACTGCGCGATATTCGCGGGCAGCATATATCGATGATATTCCAGGACCCGATGACGACGCTGAATCCGGTGCTGTCGATCGGCACGCAAATGATCGATATCCAGTACCGCGACCAGATTCCGAAGGCGCAGAAAAAGGCACGCTCGATCGAAATGCTAAGTCGCGTCGGCATACCCGACCCCGAATCACGACTCGACAATTACCCGCACCAGTTTTCCGGCGGCATGCGCCAGCGCATCGCGATCGCGATGGCGCTGCAGGCGGAACCCGAGCTTTTGATCGCCGACGAACCGACGACCGCACTCGATGCGACGCTCGAGGTGCAAATCATTCACCGTCTGAAGGACCTGCAGCACAGCATGGGCTGCTCAATTCTATTCATCTCGCACCACCTCGGCGTCATCGCCGAACTGTGCGACTTTGTCATAGTCATGTATGGCGGCGAGGTTGTCGAGCGCGGCACGGTGCGCGACATCTTTCATCGACCGTCGCACCCGTATACCTTCAAACTGCTCGAATGCGATCCTGCGCGCATCGCCGAAACCACGCGCTCGCTGCCGACGATTCCGGGCGAGATACCGAACCTGGCAAAACTGCCCCCGGGCTGTATTTTCGCCGACCGCTGCGAACGCAGTATCGGCCTGTGCCGTGAAAAAATACCGCCCAGCACTGAGTTCGCCGAACACCACTGGGCACGCTGTCACCTCGCCGGGGAAGTGTCATCGACATGAATACGCTGCTCGAACTCGACGACGTGCATGTTCGCTTTCGCACGCATTCGCCGCTAAATGCGATACTTAAGGGCATCGATGATCCGTTCGTCGACGCGGTCAACGGCGTTTCACTAGAGATCGGCGAAGGCGAGACCTACGGCCTCGTCGGCGAAAGCGGATCTGGCAAGACCACGCTGGCGCGTTCAATCATTGGCCTGGTCGAGCCGCAGCGGGGCAGCATTCGTTACGATGGCACCGAACTGGTCGGGATGCCCACGGCCGAAATGCAAAAGTTCCGAGGCAACGTCGGCGCCATGTTCCAGGACCCGGTGGGCTCCCTGAGTCCTCGCATGACGATTCGCTCTCTGCTGGCGGAACCATTCAAGATTCACGATCTGTCTCAGCGCAACCTCGGCCAGGAAGTAAATCGCCTGCTGGAGATGGTCGGCCTCAATCGCGATTTCGCCAACCGCTATCCGCACCAACTGAGCGGCGGCCAGGCTCGACGCGTCGGTGTTGCGCGCGCGCTGGCACTGGATCCAAAACTGGTGGTGGCAGACGAACCGACCGCCGGGCTCGATGTTTCAGTGCAGGGAGAGATTCTGAACCTGCTCGGGCGCCTGCAACAGGAACTCGGCATCAGCATTCTCGTCATTACCCATAACCTCAACGTGGTGCGCCACATCACAGACCGCATGGGCATCATGTACTTTGGACGGGTTGTCGAACAGGGGCCGACCGAAACGATGTTTCACCAACCGAGCCACCCGTACACGCTGGCCTTGCTATCGGCCAATCCCGAGCCGGACCCGGATGCCGAGATCGATCGACTCGAGCTGCAGGGCGAGGTGCCGAGCCTGTTCAACCGCCCTTCGGGTTGCGAGTTTCATCCGCGCTGCCCGTTCGCCGACGACCGCTGTCAGGCCAGCTTCCCCGATCTGACCGAACTTAGCGACGCGCACAGCTATCGCTGCCACCATCCACTTCACGTCACCTAAGCCTCTGCCATAATTTGCTACCCGTTAAAGCCACCGTATGACCAAGGTTGCCACAATCCCGACTCGCATCTTCTTTACCCGCAAATCGAAGCAGACTTTTCGATCCAGCAGAGTGCTTTGCCTCCAGGCTCCTCGCAACAACGGCGCGGAAGATACGACTTTTCCAATTAATTGCCCTTTCTCCTGTGAAATAGATCGCTTCGGCCCGGTCGCTCATCGGTTAAACTACCCATTGTAATTACCTCACACAGCTCTGGTACGTTTAACCCGACGCTTGCGTCGGGTTTTTTATTTATTTACCGGATTTACGCCTGGCGATTTATAGTCTCCAATTGGTGACTTGTCCGTATCGGCTTTGCGCTTACAATACCCTGGGCAGTTACAGCAGCTTCATGCTGGAATTAGAAAGCTCGAAGCTTGCCGGGTTACGGCGTGATCGGCATCCTTTTGAAAAAACCGACGGGATAACAAATTGACACGAGACTCTCGCTACGACGTGCTCTTCGAGCCAGTAAATATCGGACCGGTCACCGCGAAAAACCGGTTTTACCAGGCGCCGCACTGCAACGGTATGGGGCGGACTTTTCCATCGAGCATGGCGGCGATGCGCGGCGTCAAGGCCGAAGGCGGCTGGGCCGTGGTCTCGACCGAGCAGATCGAAATTCACCCGACCGGCGACTTTAGCCCGGGTACCGAGGGACGCCTGTGGTCGGACCAGGATATTCCCTACCTCGCGCGCATGTGCGACGCGGTCCATGAGCACGGCGCGCTGGCGATGATCGAGCCGGTACACAACGGCAAATGGACCGGCAATCTTTACAGCCGCGAAGTGCCCATGTTCACGACGCACATGCCGGTACCGAGTCATAATTATCCGCTGCAGGCTCGCGCGATGACCAGGGCGGACATTCGCGCCTATCGAAAATGGCACCTGGATGCCGTCAGGCGTGCCAGGACTGCCGGTTTCGACATCATTTGCTGTTACGCCGGGCATAACCTGTCGCTGGCCGGCCAGTTCATGCTGCCGCGATACAATTTCCGCAGCGACGAATACGGCGGCAGCCTGGAAAACCGGGTACGCCTTTTTCGCGAAATCATCGAAGACACTAAGGACGCCGTCGGAGACACGATGGGTGTGGTGGTACGCTTCGCGGTCGACGAACTGCGCGGTGCCGAGGGGCTCGAGGCCGACAAGGAAGGCCGCGAGATCGTCGAAATGCTGGCCGAGTTGCCCGACCTGTGGGACGTCAATGTCGCCGAATGGCACAACGACAGCCAGACCAGCCGCTTTGCCGAGGAGGGTTACCAGGAACCGTTCATCGATTTCGTCAAACAGGTCACGAGCAAA
This sequence comes from Gammaproteobacteria bacterium, assembly GCA_020354435.1. Taxonomy (GTDB): domain Bacteria; phylum Pseudomonadota; class Gammaproteobacteria. Next base: position 1,284,025 of record CP070646.1, on the reverse strand, counting down.
CCCGTCGTCGCGGTTGGCCGCTACACCACACCCGATCGCATGGTGTCGCTGATCAACAAGGGCGTGGTCGACATGATCGGCGCCGCAAGACCATCGATCGCAGACCCATTCCTGCCGAAAAAAATAGAACAAGGCCGCATCGAGGACATCCGCGAATGCATCGGCTGCAACATCTGCGTCGCCTGGAACAATATGGCGGCGCCGATGCGCTGCACGCAGAACCCGACCAAGGGCGAGGAGTGGCGCCGTGGTTGGCATCCGGAACGTATCGCGCCGAAGACCGATGACGGTAGCGTACTCATCGTCGGCGCCGGACCGGCCGGGCTCGAGGCCGCACTGGCGGCCGGCCGCCGCGGATACGACGTGATGCTGGCCGAGGGCGCGGCCGAACTCGGCGGCCGCGTCGCGCGCGAAAGTCGCCTGCCGGGCTTGAGCGCGTGGGCGAGAGTACGCGATTACCGCACTTACCAGCTTTCGCAGATGGCTAACGTCGACATATACAAATCCAGCATACTCGGCGCGGAAGACGTTTTGGAGTTCGGCGCGACCCACGTCGCCATCGCCACCGGCGCGCGCTGGCGGCGCGACGGTTACGGCCGCACCCACCAGTTGCCGATCCCCGGTACCGACGGTGGCAACGTGTTATCGCCGGACGATATCATGGCCGGCCTGCGCCCCGAGGGGAGAGTGCTGGTTTACGACGACGATCATTATTACATGGGCTCGGTCGTGGCCGAGCTGCTGGTCGCGGACGGTCACGAGGTCGTGCTGGCGACGCCGGATTCGCTGGTGGCATCCTGGACCGGTTATACGCTGGAGCAGCACCGCATCCAGGCGCGACTGCTCGAGCTCGAGGTCGAGATCATTACCAGTCATGCGCTGCAGGCGATAACCGCGGATGGCGCCAGTCTCGGCTGCGTTTTCTCCGGCAAAACGCGGTCGCTGGACGTGTCTGCCGTGGTCATGGTTGTGTCACGCCTGCCCAACGACAATCTCTACCAGGAACTGGCTGCCGATACTAAGCGGTTAAAGACAGCCGGCATTCAGACGCTGCACGCGATCGGCGATTGTCACGGCCCGGCGACTATCGCCGCCGCGGTCTACGAGGGTCACCGCTACGCGCGCGAACTGGGAGAGGATAAGGCGGAAATTCCGTTCGCGCGCGAACTTACCGAACTGGCGCAAGAGTTCAGCCTGCCCTGAGCGACAACAGGCACGCCGCCGAACCCGCTGTATCCAGGTCATCGCGAGGGCCGCGAGGCCTACCGGATGGCCGAAGACCGTCCGGGGGGCCGTGGGGGGCGACGCGATCTTTAAAAGATTGCTTCGCTGCGCTCGCAATGACGCCCGGCCGTCCCACCACATGGCGACAGGAAAGCCCGTCAGCTCAGTTCGCCGCGCGCGGGATAATCCTTTTCCAGCGCGAACTTGAGACCCCCGATAATTTCCCGGAAATGCGGCCGCGCGAACGGCATCGTGCTGATCTGCGCCCAGTAAAGTGTATTGTCCGGACGCACGATGAAGATGCCGGGTTCGTTGAACTCGGCCGGCTCTTCGATGCCGATCGACGTCATGCCGCGGCTGGCCGAGCGATGCAGCCCCCAGTTGCGGCATTGCTCGACGCTGACACCGTAACCGATGTTCAGGTTTTTCAACTCCCAGTCGGTGCGCGCCCGTTCGGCGCGCTCGCGCGTATCGGTGCTGAGCACGAGCACCGATACACCGATCTCGGCGAATTCACCGGTCAGGCGATCCAGCTCACCGATGTACTTGGTGCAGATCGGGCAGTGCAGGCCGCGATAAAAAACGACCATGGTGAAATTCTCGGGATTCTGATCGGCCAGCGACCAGGGGCCTTCCAGCGTCTCGACCTCGAGTGCGGGTACCGGTTGGCGGGGTTTCAATACGTTCACAGAGCGCTCCTGATTGTCGGGTTTTTGTTATGACCGCTAACCATAACCAAAAGTGCCCCGCCGTGCATACCAAAATTTGGCAAATTCACCCTCTCCGCTTAGTTGATACCGGTCAAGGCGCCGCTCCGGGGTTGGTGCTAGCTTTAATCGGATAATTACACCGGGGAAATGGCATGGCCAAATCCAAGACTACGCGCCTGATCGAACTCGATACCAGCGAATCCATCTGGGAAAGTTTTTTTACCGTCTTCCCGCTGGTCATCGTCGGCACCCGCGAAGCCGATGGCGCCGACGACCTCGCACCCAAGCACCTGGCGATCCCGATGAGCTGGAAGAATCACTTCGGCTTCGTCTGCACGCCACGGCACAATACCTATCAGAATATTGTACGCGACAGGCAATTCGCCGTGACCTATATGCGTCCGTCACAAACCGTGCTGGCGAGCCTGGCGGCAAGCCCGCGCTGCGAAGACGGCAGCAAACCGATCACGCAGGCCCTGCCGACCTTCGCTGCCGAATCGGTCAATGCTTCCTTCGTCCAGGACGGTTACCTGTTCCTCGAGTGCGAGCTCGATCAAATGGTCGATGATCTGGGCGAAAATTCGTTGATTATCGGCCGTATCATCAGGGCCATGATTGCCGAGGACGAGCTGCGCACCACCGACCAGGATGATGAAGACGTCGTATTCAAGGCACCGTTGCTGGCTTACCTGTATCCGGGGCGTTTTGCCGAAATTTCCAACTCCACCAAGCTGCCATTTCCTGCCGGTTTCAAAAGGTAAATTGCATGGAAGACAGAAAACAGGTTCTGGCACACCTGCGCTCGCAGCAGGATTCGATGACGGCGCTGCTGAAGGACCTGGTGCTGATGGAAACCCCGTCCACCGATGCCGAATCGCAGGCGCAGATTCGCGCGCGCCTGAAAGCCGAGTTCGAACAAATCGACTACCGCGTCAACCTGATTCCCGGGCGTAATTCCGGCGGACATGTCTATGCCTCGGCCAAGTATCGCGGCAAGCGTCAGCCGGCCCAGCTGATGCTAGGCCACTGCGATACGGTATGGCCGATCGGCACGCTCATGGATATGCCGCTGGTGCTGCAGGAAAACATCCTGCACGGACCCGGGGTTTACGACATGAAAGCCGGTCTGGTGGAGATGATTTACGCGCTCAGGGCCATCGAGGAACTGGGGATGCGGCCAACCGTCGCCCCGCTGTGTTTTATCAATTCGGACGAGGAAATCGGCAGCCGCGAGTCGACCCGCTACGTGCGCGCGCTGGCGCAACGCGTCGACCGCTGCATGGTGCTCGAGCCTTCGCTCGGCCCCAGCGGCAAGATCAAGACCGCGCGCAAGGGTGTCGGCCGTTTCGAGGTCACCGTGCAGGGCAAGGCCGCACACGCCGGGCTCGACCCGGGCGCCGGCGCCAGCGCCATTCTCGAACTGTCGCACGTGATTCAGAAACTGTTCGAGCTGAACGATCCCGAACACGGCACCTCGGTCAACGTCGGCGTCATCGATGGCGGCATACGGCCCAACATGGTCGCGCCACAAAGCCGCGCGATTATCGATGTGCGCGTGCAAACCCATGCCGACGCCGAGCGCGTGGAAAACGCGATCCACGGCCTCGAGGCCGAAACCCCTGGCGTCATACTGACGATCGAGGGTTCCATCGGCAGACCGCCGATGGAGCGTACCGAGAGTAACCAGCAGCTCTGGCGCGTGGCGCAAGAACTGGCCGAGGACCTGGATCTCGAAATCGAACAGGGCACCGCCGGCGGCGGTTCCGACGGCAATACCACCAGCCTGTACACCGCCACCCTGGACGGCATGGGTGCGGTCGGCGACGGCGCCCACGCCCACCACGAACACATCGATATCGATCTGTTGCCCGAACGCTGCGCACTGTTGACCCTGTTGCTGCTGGCACCGCCGTTACAAAATAACTGACCCGAAGAGCTGAGCCATGATTCGTACATTTCTCGCATCGGTAACTCGTATCTCCGACCTGGCGGCGGATAACTTCTCCACGTCACCCCTGGCGCGAGACGACTGGGCTAGCGGCGATTACGTGGTGGGTCAGGTACTCGATACCCGCGGTCACCTGAGCTCGATCGAGCTGGCCAACGGGCGCATGATCGAAGTCATGGAGGGCGACCTCGTGGTCGGCGCGCTCGGAACCCGGGTGGCGACGCTGGAAGCTGTCGGCGACTGGCGCTCGGTCGACGACTCGGGCCTGCTCAACGCGCTTACCTCGGCCGGTCTGATGGGAAAAGTGACATCACTGTCGCCTTTCATCGGTTCACCGATGCGGCTGCAGTACCTGGGCCACGCCACGCGTAACGAAGCCAAGGTCACCATGCGCGGCAGCCTGCCCGAAATCGATATCGTCGATTTCAATGTGCCGGTCATTTTGATCGTCGGCACCTCGATGTCGGCCGGTAAAACCATGTCCGGGCGCATCATCGTGCACATGCTGTCGCAGATGGGTCTCAACGTCGTCGGCGCCAAGCTGACCGGCGCTGCGCGCTACCGCGATATGCTGAGTTTCGGCGATGCCGGCGCCAGCGCGATTTACGATTTCGTCGACGCCGGGCTGCCTTCCACTGCCGTCGACGAGGCCACTTACCGCGAGGCCCTGCCCTACCTGCTGTCGCGCATCGCGATGGACAAACCCGACGTCGTCGTGGTCGAGGCCGGCGCTTCGCCGCTGGAGCCCTACAATGGCTCGATCGCCAAGGAAACGATTCGCGACAACGTCAAATTCAAGCTGTTGTGCGCACAGGATCCGTATGCCGTGGTCGGGGTGCAGCATGCCTTTCAGCGCGCGCCGGATCTCGTCGCCGGCGGCGCAGCCAACACCGACGCCGCAATCGCGCTGGTGCAAAAGCTGTCCGGCCTGCCGGCGCTGAACCTGATGGACCCGGCCAGCCGCGCTCAGCTCCAGGCCAGGTTGCGCAAGGCGCTGGATTTGTAGGTTCTTAGCTTAAAAATATCCGCTATCGATTCATCCGCAGATTTTTTAAACTACGGATCTCGTCCTCGAAGCCGGAAAGCGCCTTTTGAACTCGCAAACTCACATCGCCGTGGTCGGCGCCGGCATCGTCGGCTGCAGTTGTGCTTTATGGCTGCAGAAAAAGGGATTTCGCGTCACCCTGATCGATCCCGACGAACCGGGCTCGGGCACCTCCTCGGGCAATGCCTGCACCATCGCCACCTACGGTTGCGTGCCGGTCAACAGCCCGGACCTGTTCCGGCGCCTGCCGTCGCTAATGTTTTCCAGCGACAGCCCGCTGTCGCTCGATCTCGGTTACGCGCTATCGCACCCGGACTGGATGTTCGAGTTCCTGCTCAATTGCCGCGAACACAAGGTCGAACGAATTATTCGCCTGCTCGGCAAATTGCTGGCGAAAACCTGGGACGGACTCGATCCGCTGCTCGACATGGCCGACGCGCGCGACCTGGTCAAGCAGAACGGTTTCATGCACGTTTATCGCAACCAGCGCGAGTTCGATATGGCGAAACCGGCCAACCAGGCGCGGCGCAGGCACGGTACCGAGTTCATCGAGCTCGATCAGGGCGATATCCGCGAACTCGAACCCAACCTGAAGATCCCGTTCGAACGCGGCCTGTTGTTCGAAGGAATCCACCACGTGCTCGATCCGCGCGCGCTGTGCCAGCGCTATGCAGATTATTTTCAGCGCAACCAGGGCGAGCTGCTGCGCCAGCGCGCAGTCGAGGTCAAACACGGCAGTGGCTCGGTGGAAATTCTGCTGGATAACGGCCAACGCGTCGAAGCCGAACGCGTCGTCATCGCCGCCGGCGCTTTTTCCAAAACCATCGACGGCCTGCCGATGCAGCTGATGAAACTCGACACCGAGCGTGGCTATCACATCCAGTTCAGCAACATGCAACACCTGCTGTCGCGCCCGGTCAGCTGGCATTATGCCGGCTTTTACGCAACGCCGATGAACCTCGGCATGCGCTTCGCCGGTACTGTCGAAATCGCGGGCTATCACGACAAAAAGAATCCGCGCATAATTGACTATTTAACGCGCAAGGCGCATCAAATGCTCGAACTGCCGGAAAATCCCGACCAGGAATGGCTCGGCTTTCGCCCGACCTGCCCGGATTCGCTGCCGGTTATCGGCTATAGCACGATGTCGGAATACATCATCTACGCCTTCGGCCACCATCACCTCGGGCTGACGCTGTCCGGCATTACCGGCAAACTCGTCGCCGAACTGGCAAACGGCGAAGAACCGAGCCACAATATACGCCCGTTCAATCCGCGACGATTTTTCTAGCGATGAGATTCGACGACAAGAGCGTAGTAATCACCGGAGGCGTCGGCGGCATCGGCCAGGCTCTGGTCGAACTGTTTGCCAGTGAAGGCGCCAACGTCCTTTTATCCGACCGCAGCGAGGAAGACTGTCACGACCTGTGCGAGAGCCTGAAGCGCAAGGGTCTCGACACGCATTACCTGGCCGGCGACCTGCGGCAGAAATCCTACTGCGAGGCATTGATCGCCGAAGCCGTGCTGACCTACGGCAGCATCGATATACTGATCAACAACGCAGGCATCATCCCGCGCGGCAATATTCTCGAAACGACCGACGACATGTGGTTCAGTGCGCTGGACGTTAACCTGAACGCGGTGTTTTTCCTGTGCCGCGCAGCGATTCCACACATGCAGGAAGCCGGCGGCGGCGCCATCGTCAACACGTCGTCGACCTGGGGTATTTATCCGGGTCCCGATCACGTCGCCTACTGCACCAGCAAGGCCGCGCTTGCCGCGTTGACCAGAAACCTGGGCAGGGATCACGCGCCCGACGGCATTCGCGTCAACGCGGTTTGCCCCAACGAAGTCAACACGCCGATGCTGCGTACCGGCTTTCTCGCTCGCGGCATTGATCCGGACAATGCGATCGAGGAGCTGGGCAGAAGCGTGCCGCTCGGGCACGTGGCCGAGCCCGAGGAAATCGCCGACGTCATCGCCTTCCTCGCCTCGCACGACGCGCGTTACGTCTGCGGAGAAACCGTCGAGGTCAGCGGCGCCAAACCGGTTTACGGTTAATCCATGAGCAACAGCCTTGCCGACAAAATCGCCGTCGTTACCGGCGGCGGCCAGGGCATCGGTCTCGGCATCAGCCGGGCGCTGCTGGCTGCCGGTGCGCAAGTCATCGCCGCGCAGCGCAGCTCGCTGCCAGACGAACTGCAGGACGCCAGCTGGATCGAGGCCGACCTGGCCGATCCGCAAAGCTACGCCGCGATCGCCGACGCGGTAGAACGGCAGTTCGGCGCTGTCGACATCCTCGTCAACAACGCCGGATTCATGTTCGAACAGACGCTCGACGCGATGCAGCTCGACGACTGGAACCGCATGCTCGCGGTCAACCTGACCGCGCCGGTATTTTTGAGCAAGCACCTGCTGCCGCTGATGCGCGCGAACGGCGGCGGCAGCATCATTCATATCGGTTCGATCGAAGGCCTCGCGGCTAATCCCGAGCACGCCGCTTATTGCGCGACCAAGGGCGGCGTGCACGCGCTGACCAAAGCCATGGCGGTCGATCTCGGTCGTGACGGCATCCGCGTCAACGCGATCGCGCCGGGCTGGATTCGCTCGCAACTGTCCGACAATTACATCAACTCGCAGCCGGATCCGGTCTCGGCCTGGGATGGTTTGTACCAAATGCATCCGGCCGGGCGCATCGGCGAACCCGAAGATGTCGGCAAGCTTGCGGTTTACCTCGCCAGCGACGATTCGGCCTTCGTCACCGGCCAGGTCATCGTCATCGACGGTGGCCGCACCAGCAAGCTGCCGCTGCCCTTCTGATAGAACCTGACGAAAAAAATCGCGCCTGACCTCTCAAACTCAGACGCTGA
>CP070646.1:1236895-1276128 GCA_020354435.1 Gammaproteobacteria bacterium | reverse complement strand
TCGCAATGACGGGTATTGGTGCGGCCTCGCAATGACGGGATTTGGTGTGGACTCGCAATGACGGGTATTGGTGCGGCCTCGCAATGACGGGTTTTGGTGCGGACTCGCGATGACGGGTATTGGTGCGAGTCTGGTGATGACCTCAGCTTGAGGCTGCCGGGTTCTCGACCGGGAAAAAGTCGCGCCATTTTGCCAGCTGGTAATCACCGTAGTTGAAAGGCGCAAAACTTTCGCTGCCGTCGAGCGCGGAAATCACCACGTCGGCTGACGGGTTGACGAAGTAGGGAATCGAGTATCGATCCACACCGTAGCGGTTGATCACGCGATGCTTCGTCGAGGAATATCGGCCATTGCTCCAGTATTGCAGGATATCCCCGATGTTGACCACGAAGCTGTCTTCCAGCGGCGGGGCGCCCACCCACTCCCTGGATTTGGTCCGGACTTCGAGACCGCCGTTCGCATCCTGCCACAGTATCGTAAATGCGCCTGAATCGGAGTGCGGCACAACCCCGATGCTATCGATCCGTTCGGGATTATCCTGCGGCGGATAGTGATTCAGTTTGAGCCGCGAGGTCGGCCGGGTGAAATGAGAGGTATAAAATTGATCGTCCTGGCCCAGTGCATTGGCAAAGCTCTGGCCGAGTACCGCGGCGAGGCTCTCGATGGCCTCAAGGTACTCCAGCATGATCGGGCGCAGGCGCTCGGGGTGTTGCGGCCACCGGTTCGCCTGTTCCAGCGGATGGCGAACATCGCTGCCGAAATCTGCGCCGATCCAGAAGCCTTCCTGGTGGCTGGTACCGGAGAACGAATCGCTGATCTGGCTGTGGTAGAAGAGCGGCAGGAAACCGCGCATCGACGGGTCGAGCCCGAGGCTTCGCCTGGCTGTCTCCGGCAGATTGAAAAATTCGCTTGCCGCTTCGCGCAGACGCGTGGCAAGGCTCATATCGAAACCGTGACCGACGATATAAAAGAAACCGATGTCCCGGCAGGCGCGGTCGATTGCGCGCACCGTTCCCCGGGCATCGGCTTCGTCGAGCAATCCACTGATATCGATGACTGGAATCTCGTCGAAGTCGAGTTGTCGTGATTCGGGCAGCATCATGCCATTATCCTGAAGCCCCGCCGATTTTCGATAAAATCTTTCGCAATGCAAAGTAAAACCTGATTCCGGTGTCAGGGCAAAAGCCCGTGTTCGGAATTGCGGGGACAGGATAATTCACCATCCCCGGCCTGAAAGCTTTGTTGGCGAGATAAGTATGTTGCCCTGCAAATTGCGTAGAAATAAGGCTTTCGATACTTGCATAAATACGTACAATGAGACTCGTGGTTTCATTTAGTGCGTAAATAATAACAAACAGAGAAGCCCTGTATAAGGGACTTGTAGATCAACCAATCTTTGTAACCGAGGAGTTAACAATGAAAAAATCCGTACTGGGCCTGGCTTTGGCCATGGCCACGAGCCTGTCGGCGGCGCCTGCTTTTGCCGCCGAGAAAGTCAACATCGGCGTGCCGTCGTGGACCGGGGCGCAGGCTATCGCGCACCTGCTGGCGGCCGTAGTGGAAGAGCGCATCGGCGGCGAAGCCGGCCTGGTGCCGGGTAACAACGCGACCATCTTCCAGGCCATGGACCAGGGTAAGGGCGATATCGACGTGCACCCCGACGTATGGCTGCCGAACCAGGAAAGCTTCACCAAGAAGTACGTCGACGGCAAGGGCACGGTTACGCTCTCCAAAAATCCCTACGAGGGCAACCAGGGCTATTGCGTATCCGAGAAATTCGGCAAGGCCAACAATATCACCGACATTGCCGATCTCGGACGCCCCGACGTCGCGATGAAAATGGACAGCGACGGTAATGGCAAGGGCGAAATGTGGATCGGCGCGCCGGGCTGGGCCTCGGCCAACGTCAACGAGGTCAAGGTGCGCGACTACAACCTGCTCGAATTCATCGAGCCGATCCGTGCCGAGGAAAGCGTCAAGACGGCACGGGTGAAAGACTCGATCGCCAAGGACGAGGGTTATGCTTTCTATTGCTACAAGCCGCACGCGATCTGGTACATGTTCGACGTCTACATGCTGAGCGAACCCAAGTATGACCCTGCCAAGTACAAGATGGTGCAGCCGTCCGACTCGCCGGACTGGTATAACGAGTCTTTCGTGGCTTCCAAGGATGCCCTGAAAAACGTGCAGATCGCGTGGTCGAACTCGCTGCAGGAGCGTTCGCCCGCGATCGTCGAGTTTTTCGAGCGTTTCTCGCTGACCGCCGATGACGTCAGCCAGTTCGCCCACGAAATTTCGGGCAAGGGCCGGGAAGCTGGCGAAGTGGCGCGCGAGTGGATCGCCAAGAATCCCGATCGCGTCGACGCCTGGCTCGGGCTTTGATTCTGATGTGAAAAATCCGCGGCGGTATCGGCCGAGCGCCGGTACCGCCGGTTTCCGCCCTGTTACTGGCTAGTCGAAATGCCCGAACCCGCCATGTCCAGTCCGCAAGCCGACGCGGCCGATGCGCCCGTCATCGAAATCTCCAACGTGTGGAAGATTTTCGGCAAGAATGCCGATGCCGCGCTCGAGGCCATTCGCAAAGAGGGCCTGAGCAAGGCCGAGGTGCTCGAAAGATTCGACGCGGTGGTCGGTGTTGCCGACGTCAGCCTGGAGATCAACGAGGGCGAGATTTTTTGCGTCATGGGCTTGTCCGGCAGTGGCAAGTCGACGCTGGTCAGGCATTTCAATCGCCTGCTCGAACCGACTGCCGGCAAGATCATGATCGAGGGCACCGATGTTATGGCGCTCGAGGCGCAGGATCTGCGGCACTTCCGCAACCGCAAGATCGGCATGGTGTTCCAGAATTTCGCGCTGCTGCCGCACCGCTCGGTGCTCGACAACGTTGCGATGCCGCTCGAAATTCGCGCGGTCAACAAGAACGAGCGCATGCGCCTCGCGGCGAATATTCTGAAGACCGTCGAACTCGAAGCCTGGGGTAACAAGTTCGCGCACGAACTCTCCGGCGGCATGCAGCAACGTGTCGGCCTCGCGCGAGCGCTCGCGGCCGACCCCGACGTGTTGCTGATGGACGAGCCCTTCAGCGCGCTCGACCCGTTGATTCGGCGCCAGCTGCAGGATGAGTTCCTGAATCTGTCCAACGTGATGAAAAAGACCACCGTGTTCATCACCCACGATCTCGACGAGGCGGTACGCATCGGCGACCGCATCGCGATCATGCGCGACGGCATGGTAGTGCAGATCGGCACGGCCGAAGATATCGTCATGCATCCGGCCGATGATTACGTCGCCGACTTCGTTGCCGGTATCTCGCGCCTCAAGGTGGTGCGCGCGCACGCGGTTATGCGTCCGCTGGCGGAATTCGAGGCCGAGCACGGCGCTCTGCCCGCCGATGCGGCCCGCGTCAACGAGAGCGAATCGCTGAGCACGCTGATTCATATGGCGATCGAGCGGGATGCGCCGATCGTCGTCGAAGACGGCGGTGCCGAGGTCGGCGTCGTTACCCGGCGGGATATATTGCATACCGTCATCGAGGGGACCGAGGTATCGTGAACGAGCAGGCAACGGATACGCCGCCGGAAGTGTTTGCCGGCGACAACGCAGCCTTTGCCGAGGAAAGGCGCGGCCAGGTGGCGCGCTTCGTCAGCACCAGCCCGGAGTACTACGAGCGGCAGTTCGACAAGATCGGCAGCGAGTCGAAGTTCACCTGGACGCTGAATGTCTGGGCCGGGATCCTGGGGCCGGTCTGGTTCTGCGCGCGCGGCCTGTGGAACTACGGGCTATCGTTCCTGATCATCGAAACCTTCGCCCTGGTGCAGATCGTGCGCGGCCTGTTCGGCGACCTGGCGAGCGATGCCTGGGAGCGGATCGCCAAGATCGAGGGCACGCTGGAGTTGCGCAAGCAGCAGCTGGCCGCGGCGATCGAAAACAACTCGGATAAGGTCGACGTCTACCGGCGCACGGTCGAATCGCTCGAGGACGCCATCGGCGGTATTCGGCTCGAGGCGCAGCAGATGGAAGAAAGCGGGGCCATGATCGCGCTCGGCGGACTGGCGGTGATGCTGCTTATCAAGGCCGCGCAGGCGGTGGTTGCGAATACGCTGCTGGAGAAACGTTTTTCCGACTGGCTGTCCGATCCGAGTATCTTTTCCGGCCTGTCCACCCGACAGATCGGCATCAGCATCGGTTTCGTCGCCGTCATATTCGTGGCCACGGTGACGCACTACAGCTTTCCGGGGCTTTATCCGTGGCTGCTCGAGTTTCCGACCAGGGCGCCCATACGCCTGACCAGCATAGGCGGCGTCGAGACCTTCTTCGAGGCGGCGGTCAAGTACGGCGAGGCGTTTTTCGATTCGATCACCTACGGCATTCGGCTGGTGCTCGACGCGCTCGAACTGATCTTCGTGCAAACGCCGTGGATGGTCATCTTCGCTTTTATCGTGCTGCTGACCTGGCTGTCGGCCGGGCCGCGCAACGCGATCTACTCGGGCGCCTTCCTCGCCTACATGGGCCTGCTCGGTTTCTGGGAAAAGGCGATGACCACGCTGGCGCTGCTCGGCACCGCGGCCTGCCTGTCGATCGCGATCGGCATTCCGCTCGGCATGTATTGCGCACGCAGGCCCCGCTTCTACGCCTTCATCCGGCCAATCATGGATTTCATGCAGACCATGCCGGCGTTCGTATTCATGATCCCGGTGATCGCCTTCTTCGGCACCGGCAAGCCGGCCGCGGTGGTGACGACGATGATTTTCGGCGGCACCCCGGTGGTACGCCTGACCGTGCTCGGGCTGCGCGGCGTGCCCGAATCGGTGCGCGAAGCGGCGATCTCGTTCGGCGCGAGCAAGTGGTACCTGCTGACCCGGGTCGATCTGCCGCTGGCGAGCCCGTCTATCCGCGCCGGCATCAACCAGACCATCATGCTGAGCCTCGCCATGGTCGTGGTCGCGTCGCTGATCGGCGCCAAGGGCCTCGGCGAAGACGTGCTCGAGGCGCTGCAATACGCCAACGTCGGCCAGGGCATTCTGGCCGGCTTCGCGATCCTGTTCTGCGCGATGATTCTGGACCGCATCGTCCAGGGCGATCGTAAGTAAGCCGTCCATGCGGCCGCTCGTCTTTGTCCACGGCTACCTCGGCGGCAGCGCGCAGTGGGAAGGCCAGGCAAAGGCTTTCGCTTCCAGGTTTAACGTGATCACCCCGGATCTCCCCGGGTTTGGCCGCAATCACGCCATGCAGGCGCCGGAAGAAATCGGCGCCTTCGCCGACTACGTGCTCGAGCAGGTGCGCGACCAGGGCGTCGATCGCTTCGATCTCGTGGGCCACTCGATGGGCGGCATGATCGTGCAGGAAATGGTCACGCGGGCTCCCGAGCGGATCGATCGCCTGGTGCTCTACGGCACAGGACCCGTCGGCCTCCTGCCGGGGCGCTTCGAAACCATCGGCGAATCGAAACGCCGCGTCGTCGCTGACGGCGTCGAGGCTTGCGGGCGGCGAATTTCGGCCACCTGGTTCGTCGACTACGAGCAGGCGCCGAACTACCCGGTATGCGCGAACCTCGCCGTACTGGCCTCGCAGCAGGCAGCGCTGGCCGGCCTGTCGGCGATGGAAAAGTGGTCCGGCGAGGCGGCGCTGGCGAACGTCAGGTCGCCGACGCTGGTGCTGTGGGGTGATTGCGATCGGACCTACACGTGGGAACAGCAGCAGCGGTTATGGTGGGGCATTGCCGGGGCCCGGTTGGCGGTCATTCCGGGTTGCGCGCATGCCGTACATCTCGAAAAACCTGATTTGTTCAACGCGATGCTGGCGGATTTTCTCGAGTCGGGCGACTAAATCGACAAAACCGGGAACTCGAGGAATTCCCCGGGCAGTATACGGATTCGACGGGTTCCGGATTTATGGTGACAGTTAACCTGTCTTCGAATCAGGTAAACTGTCACCATAGATTTCTCCTGCTTCCCACCGGCCGGATTTGCGCCCTGCGATCAATCCATAAGCTGATACATCCCGAGCCTGTGCTTCTCCTCGATGGACAACGAATTGACGATATCCTGCTTCCGACCGGATTGTGCCGCGCGCTCGCGCTTGATTTGGAATCGGGCCCGGGCCTGCTCGAGTTCGCTGCGGCTGAACCAGCCGATTACTGTCCTGGCCAGGGCGGTGAAAGTATGCTTGCGCGGCAGGGCGGGTATTTCGATGGCCGAATTTTCGGTTTCGCTGTATTGAAGGCTTTTGCTGTTCATCTGGTTTTCCTCTCGGTTGTCTGTGTTGCAGATGGGGAAAGTCTGAACCGAATCGAACGATCGGACATGACGACGGTTTGACCTGTTGCTGACGATTTCATGACCGAATGCGGGTTAACATCGCGCAAAAGATCTGTAATGATGGCCGCAAACCAGAAATCGGGGACCACGCCGCTTTGATCTATCGATTCGAAAACTGCGCGCTCGATACCGACCGGTATCGGCTCGACGTCGACGGCGCGCCGGTTTCGGTCGAGCCGCTGGTGTTCGATTTACTGGTGTATCTGCTCGAGCACCGGGCGCGCGTGGTCAGCCGTGACGAATTGCTCGATAACCTGTGGCAGGGCAAGGTGGTGACCGATGCGGCGCTCGCCGCGCGGCTGAAGGATGCGCGTCGGGCGATTGGCGATAGCGGCAAGCAGCAGCGCATGATCAAAACCTGCCACGGCAGGGGCTACCAGTTCATCGCCGAGGTGGCCGAGATGCCGGTAGCTGAGGCGGGGAGCCAGGCCGAGGGGCAGGTCGTGGCGGTATCGAACCTGCAGGAAAAGCCGTCGGTCGTTGTGCTGCCCTTCGTCAATATGAGCGGCGATCCGGAACAGGCGTATTTCAGTGACGGCATCACCGAGGATGTCATCACCGAGCTGTCCCGCTTCGATGTGCTCTACGTTATTGCCCGGCACTCGTCGTTTGCGCTCAAAGACAAGCCTGTCGATCACGGCGAGATTGCCGCCAAACTCGGCGTGCAGTACATCGTCGAGGGCAGCGTTCGCCGTGTCGGCAACCGCGTTCGGGTCACGGCGCAGCTGACCGATGCCGAAACCGGCAAACACGTCTGGGCGGAGCGCTACGATCGCGAGCTGGAAGACATCTTTGCGGTGCAGGACGAGTTGACCCGGAGCATCGTCGCGGTGCTGCCCGGGCGGGTGCAGGAAGACGTGGCGGAGCGCGCGTCGAGAAAACAGACCGACAGTCTGAAAGCCTACGAATTCATGTTGAGGGCGAAGGCCGTGCGCGACAGTTTTAGCGCCGACGCCACGGCTGCCGCGCGCTCGCTGCTCGAGCAGGCGATCGCCCTCGATCCGCTTTACGCCCGGCCTTATATGTATCTTTCGGACACTTACCTGGTCGATTTCCTGCTGGGTATCGAGAAGCCGGATACGGTGCCCAGGATGATGGAACTGGCGCGCAAGGCGGCGTCGCTCGACAGCCACGACGTCGCGATTATGAACCACCTCGGCTACACCTATCTCGTCGAGGGCCGCTGGGATGAAGCCGAGCGCCAATTCGAGCGGACCATGCAAAAAATGGACATAGAAGCCGAGCAAATGCTGTGGGGCGGATATGGGTTGATGTTGATCGGTAAGGCCGAACGGTCGCGGGATATCACGCTCGAAGCCAAGCTGCTGGATCCGCTGCACCCGAGTTCCTATGACTGGGTGCTCGGTCAGGCCCAGTTTTTCTTGCACGACTTCGAAGCTGTTACCCAAACGCTGATGGGTGAAGCCCTGCTCAATTCGATCGCCCATGGCTGCCTCGCGGGTGCCTATGCTCATCTCGGCCGCCTGGACGAGGCCGGCAAAACGCTGGATCTGTTCGTCGAAGAGCGCCACCGCGAGTTTGCCAGCCGCGACCTCAGCGTTGAGAGTGACACACTCGACACGCTGGCGGGCGGTTATCGCAAGCAATGGCAGCTGGAAAGCTACTGGGAAACGTTTAGCGACGGTTTGCGCAAGGCCGGGCTGCCGGAGTGATTCCCTGATACCTGATTCCCGGGAATTTGCGAATGCGGCCTTATGCTGCTGTCGATTTTACCCCGCCTGTTTTAAAACGCCGATTCGATCGAGCGCCGACGATGCCAGTCGCTGCGCGGTATGCAGCACCGATTCATCCCTGGTGTTCTCGACGATCGCGTCATAGAAGACAAAACAGCGATCGCAAAAATTTCCGAGTCGAGCGAGTTTCTCGGCCATGCTGTCTGCATCGCCGAATTCGAGTAAACTGAAATCTACGCCGGTTGCCGTGACAGCCGAGTCCGAGGCCTGCGGGAATATCTGCTGCAGCGCAGCTTCGTTGTTGCCGATTTGCTTTAACGCCTCCCGTGTCATGGCCTCAAGTCGCGGTAACTCGGCATCGATTTTGCGCATAGCCTGAACCAGGCGGCGATCGATTTGAATGGCTATTGTCAACAGGTCCGCCTGGTTGCGGATGGCCGTGGGATCGGGTCTGGCTCGGTCCTTGCCAGTCTTGCGTTCCGCGTGATAGGCGAGACGTCGCTCGGCCCGGAGTAACGCGGCGTGCCCTAACTCCTCGCGCGCCAGGATTTCGGCGTATTGGCGCACGTTTTCGTTGTTCGCCTCGGCCGCCACATGGGTGTAAAAACGAAATGCGATTTCCTCGTTATTGACGGCAAACGCCAGCGCTCGATAAGGCGTGCTGTAGTGCGGGTTGCGCGCTTCGTCGTCATAGCGCCCCGCAGCACTGGGATCGCGCCAGCGAATCGGGCTGATTTCAGGATTCTCGGTGATCGACTCTCGCGCCATCCATTCGAGTAACAGGCGTTCGTGCTCCTGCTCTTCGCTAACCATGCGCTCGAACAGGGCCGCGGCCGAATCGTTGCCGCCAGCACGCATGTCTGCTGCCAATCCGGAATAGCGGCGGACCGCCTCGCGTTCCGCCTGCAGTGCAATTGACATCAGGTCAGCGATTGTTTCGACCTTCGTGGATAACATGTTTTCCGACTCTCCGGGTAATTATTGTCCATCTTGTGGGCAAAACCGACTTGATTAATGTCATTTAGTCTGCCCGGCATCCCTCGCAAAATGACGCCATTCGATACCAACAAGAACAGTATCACTTGAACTGGCTACAGGCTTTCACGCTCTGGCCGCGACTATCCGGCAATCTTTCCCGGGCAAGAGCGCGCAACGGTCGCAGGTGCAGACCTGTCGTTCTGTTGTGTGCGCTGTTGTCGGTTCAGTTGTTTGCCCCGTTCGGCGCTGTCCATGCCGCTTCGGAATTGCCGCGTTTTATCGATGCCATCGATCCCGCGGAGATATTCCCGGGTGCCGATCGGCTGGGATCTCCCGCTGGCGATCCGATGGTGGCGCCCGCCTACAGTCGCGGCGAGCAGCTCGGTTTTGTCTTTCTGAACTCGGATTTCGTCAATTCCACCGGTTACTCGGGCAAACCGATACACCAGCTGGTGGCGATGAGTATGCAGGGCGTGATCCAGAAGGTTTTGCTGGTCGAGCACCACGAACCTATCGTGCTGATCGGGATCCCGGAAAGCCGCATCGTCGCCGTGCTCGAGGACTACGAAGGCCTGGATGTGGGCAAGCTGGTGCGCGGTTCGCTGGAGCACGATGTCGACATCGTTACCGGCGCCACGGTGACGGTCATGGTCATGGACGACACGATCCTGTTGAGTGCGATCAAAGTGGCGCGAAGATACGAATTATCCGGACTCAGGCCCGAGCGCAAGCCAGTCGGACCGGTGGCGTCGGTGAATCTCGACGTCGACCAAATCGATGACTGGATAGGCTTGCTCAGCGAAGGCTCGGTGGCGCGGCTCAAAATCGATTTGGCGCAGATAAACCGCGCGTTCGCGGAATCGGGCGAACCGCTGGCGGCCGAATTTCCCGAGGAAGGCGAGCCCGGGGAGGTGTTTATCGAACTCTATGCCGCGGTGGTATCCATCCCCAGCATCGGCCGCAGCCTGCTCGGTGAGAACGAATATCGCAACCTGACCAACAAGCTGCAGCCCGGGGAACAGGCGATTCTGCTCGCTGGTGACGGCCGCTATTCGTTCAAGGGCTCCGGTTACGTGCGTGGCGGTATTTTCGACCGCTTCGAGATTGTCCAGGGTGACACGACCATCCGCTTTCATGACAGCTACCATAAGCGGCTGCGCAGCGTGGCTGCCGCGGGCGCGCCCAAATTCAAAGAGGTAAGTTTGTTCAGAACGCCGGCCGAGCTGAATTTCGATGCGGCCGGCCCGTGGAAGGTGGAATTGCTGGTTGGCCGCAATATCGGTCCGACCGAAAAGACCTTCCTGAGTTTCGATCTCGATTACCGTCCACCGGATAAATACCTGAAATTCACTGACGTCGAAGCAGCGGACGAGCCGGAAACAATAGCCGGCGGCATGGCTACGGGACCGGAGCCGATCTGGAAAAAGATGTGGTCGCTCAAAATCCCGGAAATCGTGGTGCTGGGATTGGCGCTGGCGGTGCTGACCGTGGTGTTTTTTTTCCAGGGCTGGCTGGTCAAGCGGCCCGTGTATGTCGATCGAATTCGTGTCGGGTTCCTGATCTTTACGCTGTTCGGCATCGGCTGGTATTTCAACGCCCAGCTGTCGGTAGTCAATATCCTGTTTATGTTCAACGCTCTGGTAAGCGGGTTCGACTGGGGTTATTTCCTGATGGAACCGTTGATCTTCATCCTGTGGGGCTCGGTGGCGGCCGCACTGCTGTTCTGGGGCCGCGGTCCCTATTGCGGCTGGTTATGCCCTTTCGGCGCACTACAGGAATTGATCAATCGCATCGCGAAGGTGCTCAGGGTAAAACAGTTCGTCGTGCCCTGGGCAATTCACGAACGTGTCTGGACCATCAAGTACTTAATTTTCCTGCTGTTATTCGGCTTTTCGCTGTACTCGCTCGAATGGGCCGAGCGGCTGGCGGAAGTCGAGCCCTTCAAGACCGCCATCATTTTGAAATTCGTGCGCGACTGGCCCTACCTGTTGTTTGCGCTGGCGGTTTTGATTCCGGGCATTTTTATCGAGCGGTTTTACTGCCGCTACCTGTGCCCGCTTGGTGCTGCGCTGGCAATCCCGGGGCGAATACGCATGTTTGCCTGGCTCAAGCGCTACAAGGAATGCGGCAGTCCGTGTCAGCGCTGCGCTAACGAATGCATGGTCCAGGCGATTCATCCCGAAGGCAATATCAATGTCAACGAATGCCTCTATTGCCTGCACTGCCAGGTCGTTTATTCGGACCAACACGCTTGCCCGGTATTGGTCCAGAAGCGACTGAAACGCGAGCGCCGCGAGGCTTTGTACAAAAAACCAGATGGCCTGGGAGATTTTGCTCTTTGAGCAGGCTTACAGATGAAAACGGAGCGTAAATCGAATGAAACAAGGCGAGCCAGCAAAACTTTTCTTCGGGCAACCCAATGCCTGCAGATGCTTTTTACCTGGCTCGATTCAGCTTATACCCCTGTTCAGATGGGGCATATTTAATCCGCCCGCCCAATGGCGGGCATCCTTATGAGAGGACAGTAGAATGAAAGAGAAACCAGATACATCGAAAAAAGACGCATCGGATAACACAGGTATTAGCCGGCGCGAACTGCTGGGCGGCACGGTCGGCGTAACCGCGCTCGCAGGTCTCGGCACTATGGCAGGGGTTGCCTCGATGGCGCCGAAGACGGCGCAGGCCGCCAGCGATAGCAAGGCCGCGGTGGCACCGGGCGACCTCGACGAGTACTACGGTTTTTGGAGTAGCGGTCAATCCGGCGAATTGCGCATACTCGGCTTGCCGTCGATGCGTGAACTTATGCGCGTGCCGGTATTCAACCGCTGCAGTGCATCCGGTTGGGGCGCTACCAACGAAAGCCGCAAGATCATGCGCGACGGCATGCTGCCCGAAACCAGGGCCTACCTCGATTCGGGCGGGCGCGGCGGCGTCTGGACCAACGGCGATTTACACCACCCGCACATGTCCTTTACCGACGGCACCTACGACGGTCGTTACCTGTTCATGAACGACAAGGCGAATACCCGGGTGGCCCGGGTGCGCTGCGACATCATGAAATGCGACAAGATGATCGAAATCCCGAATGCCGCCGATATTCACGGCCTGCGGCCGCAAAAGTATCCACGTACCGGGTACGTGTTCGCTAACGGCGAGCACCGCATTCCGCTTCCCAACGACGGCAGTATTCTCGACGAGCCGGACAAGTACCATGCGATCTTTACCGCCGTCGACGGCGATTCGATGGAGGTTGCCTGGCAGGTGCTCGTCGACGGCAACCTGGACAACTGCGATGCCGACTACCAGGGCCTGTATGCCTTCTCGACCTGTTACAACAGCGAGGAAGCGGTTAACCTGCAGGGCATGATCGCCAATGAACGCGACTGGGCCGTGGTATTCGATATCAAGGCGATCGAAGCCGGGATCAAGGCCGGCGACTTCAAGGAAATGAGCGGTGTGCCGGTACTCGACGGCCGCAAGGGCTCGAAATATACCCGCTACATCCCGGTCCCCAACAGTCCTCACGGTTGTAATACCGCGCCGGACGGCATACATGTCGTTTTCAACGGTAAACTGTCGCCGACGGTGACGGTTATCGATGTCAGAAAATTGCCCGATTTGTTCAGCGACAAGATCAAACCCCGCGATGTGGTGGTGGCCGAACCCGAACTGGGCCTCGGGCCGTTGCATACAGCGTTCGACGGCAAGGGCAACGCTTACACCACGCTGTTTCTCGACAGCCAGGCGGTCAAGTGGAATGTTCAGAAAGCCATCGATGCCTATAACGGCAAGAACGTCGACCCGATTCTCGACAAGCTCGACGTGCACTACCAGCCGGGACACAATCACACCAGTATGGGGGAAACCAAGGAGGCAGACGGCAAGTGGCTGGTGTCGCTGAACAAGTTTTCCAAGGACCGCTATATCAACGTGGGTCCGTGCAAGCCGGAAAACGAGCAGTTGATCGATATCACCGGGGACAAGATGAAACTGGTGCATGACGGCCCGACCTATGCCGAACCGCATGACTGCATCATCGTGCGCGCCGACATCGTCAACCCGAGTGCGACCTGGACCAAGGGCGACCCCTTCTGGGCCGAAACCAGCGCGCAGGCGGAGAAGGACGGCATCGAGCTGGGTTCCGGCACCGATTCCAAGGTCGTGCGCGACGGTAACAAGGTTCGGGTCTACATGTACTCGATTGCGCCGAATTTCAGCATGGAGAAATTTACCGTCAAACAGGGTGACGAAGTTACCCTCATCGTCAGTAACCTCGATCAGATCGACGACCTGACCCACGGCATCACCATGGCCAATTACGGCCTGGCGATGGAAATCGGCCCGCAGCAAACCTCGTCGATCACTTTTGTCGCGGATCGACCGGGGGTTCACTGGTTCTACTGCCAGTGGTTCTGCCATGCCCTGCACATGGAAATGCGCGGCCGCATGTTGGTCGAGCCGGCCTAGGCCCAGCGTGCAATCGAAACGCGTCATAAACGGCTCGTCTGCCAGCCCGGGAAGGAATCCCGGGCTGTTGCTCGGGCTGTTGCTGGCATTTTTGTTGCTGTCGTTGCCGGCAAGTGCCAGGGAGTGGCAGGTCGACCCGGGGCGGGGCACGCTACAGGCCGCAATCGATGCCGCCGGTGACGGCGATACCCTGCTGCTGGCCGCGGGTACCTATACCGGATCGGTGGATATCAATCGCAGCCTCGTTGTCGCCGGGCAGGGCGGCGCCAGCATCATCGATGGCGAAGCTTCGTCACATGTAATCCTGGTGTCGGCCCCCGATGTGGTTGTCAGGGGCGTTACCGTGCGCAATTCGGGCGGGGTTGCCGAGGACGAGAACAGCGGTATTTTTATTACCGACCAGGGCGACCGGGCGTTGATCGACGGCAATCGCCTGCAAGACAATCTGATCGGTGTTTACCTGAAAGGTCCCGAAGCGGCCGTGGTGCGCAACAATGTCATTATCGGCAGCCAGTTTCACCGCATGAACGATCGCGGCAACGGGGTGTATCTATGGAATACGCCCGGATCCGTAATCAAGGACAATATGATTCGATACGGCCGCGACGGCATCTTCGTCAACGGCAGTCGCGACAACGTGTTCAGCGGCAACCACATGTCCGAACTGCGCTTTGCAGTCCATTATATGTATGCGCACGACAGCGAAGTCAGCAACAACATATCGATCAACAATCACATGGGTTATGCGATCATGTTTTCGGATCGCATTACCGCAAGTAATAATTATTCGTCCGGCGACAGAGAACATGGCCTGTTTTTCAACGCCGCCAATTATTCCGATATCTCCGGCAATCGGGTCATCGGTGCGAAAAAATGCGTATTCATTTACAACGCCAATTTCAACCAGATTCATGAGAACTCGTTCGAGGATTGCCAGATCGGTATCCATTTCACCGCCGGTTCGGAAAAGAACGAAATTTATACCAACGCGTTTATCGATAACCGGACCCAGGTGAAATACGTCGGTACGCGTTATATCGAATGGTCGAAAGATGGTCGCGGCAACTACTGGAGCGATAACCCCGCGTTCGATATCGATGCTAACGGTATTGCTGATCAAATATATAAACCCAACGACCTGGTCGACCAGATCGTCTGGCGACACCCGCTGGCGAAACTGCTGATGAACAGTCCCTCGGTGCAGCTGCTGAAGTGGGTACAGGCCGAATTCCCAACGCTGCGGCCGGGCGGGGTCACCGACAGCAGGCCACTCATGAGGCCATCGGCGCCCCCTTTGCGCTCGATCGGCGATGAGCCTGAATCGCTCGATATGGCTGAACTTGGAGATTAACAATGATGCTCGACTCGATTATCCAGCCCGTTATTTCGATGCAAAACGTGAGCAAAACTTACGGCCGGGAAACCGTTTTATCGGATATGGATCTCGACATTCAATCCGGCGAATGCGTGGTCCTGGTCGGACATAACGGCGCCGGTAAAACCACGTTGATGAAATTGATGCTCGGACTAACCCGGCCTACCTCCGGCCGTGTCGAAGTGCTCGGCGGGGATCCTGCGTTTGCGAGCGCGGTCGCGCACCACAGAACCTGGGGTTACCTGCCTGAAAGTGTGGCTTTCAATGAAGCCATGACCGGGTCCGAAGTGCTGACTTTTTATGCCCGTCTCAAAGGGTCATCTCCACGCGACTGCGAGAATTTGCTCGATATCGTTGGTCTCTCCGGCGCCGCTGCGCGGCGGGTCGGTACCTATTCAAAAGGCATGCGGCAGCGGTTGGGACTGGCGCAGGCGATGCTGGGAAATCCGCGCCTGTTGTTTCTCGACGAGCCGACCAACGGTCTCGATCCCAGTTTGCGCCACTTGTTCTACGACCTTATCAATGCCCTGCATCGGGCGGGCGCGACGTCGGTGATTTCATCCCATGCGCTCGACGAAATCGAAGCCAGGGCCAATCGTTTCGTGATCGTGAAATCCGGCCGGATGATTGCCAGCGGTACGCTCGACGAACTGTTTCGCCAGGCCGCGCTGCCGGTGCGCATGCGAATCTCGGTGGCGCCGGGCCAGGCTGCCGGGGTTGCCGAACGTCTGGGCTCGGCAATCGATATCAGCGAAATTGGTGACACCACGCTGAGCCTGGCGTGTTTCAACGGCGACAAAATGGCGGTGATTCGCCGTATCGGCGATTTGGGCGATAGCGTCAACGATTTGCAAATCCAGCCGCCAAAGCTCGACGAGGTTTATAACCACTTTATGAATCGGGAGGCGTCATGAAGATGATCTGGGTTCTCGCGCGGAAGGAATTGCGCGACGGCTTTCGTAATCGCTGGATTGCCGCGGCGATCATCGTGCTGGCGATTCTGGCGCTGGTGCTGTCGGTGCTGGGATCGGCGCCGACCGGTTCGGTGCGGGTCAGTGAACTCGATATCAGCGTGATCAGTTTGGCCAGCCTGAGCGTTTACCTGATTCCGCTGATTGCATTGATGCTGTCTTTCGACGCGATGGTGGGCGAGTTCGAGCGCGGCACGATGATGCTGTTGCTGGCTTACCCGGTAACGCGCTGGCAAATCATCATCGGCAAGTTCCTGGGGCACGTCCTGATTTTGCTGATTGCGATTCTGATCGGATACGGCGGCACCTCGCTCATCCTGACGCTGGTCACCGGTGGTGGCATCGAGGGTTGGCAGGCCTATGTCTCGATGATGGCGAGTTCGCTGGCGCTGGGTGCGGTGTTTATCGCGCTGGGATACCTCGTCAGCGTAATCGTGCGCGAACGGGCAACCGCGGTCGGTGCCGCCATCGGCCTGTGGCTGGTATTTGTCGTGCTGTACGATTTAATCCTGTTCGGCGTCCTCACGATGGATAAGGAACAGCAGATCAGCGAACAATTGTTCGCGGCGCTGATGCTGATCAGCCCGACCGATGCTTACCGTATCCTCAACCTGAGCCTGTTCGATGGTGTTAGCGAGGCGGCGGGCCTTGCCGGTGTCGCCAGCGAAGCGGGCCTGACCGGCGGATTTTTAATCGGCTCGCTTTCGCTATGGGTGATTCTGCCGTTGATTGCCGCGTTGCTGTTGTTCCAGCGTCGCGAACTTTGACCTGGTTTAATTCGTTTGAATGCGTGTCAGAGGTATTCGGGCAGGCGCGCAAGGCGGGATGTCCAGGTAAGGCGCTATATCAGGCCCGTCATTGCGAGGCCCGCACCGGAACCCGTTATTGCGAGCGTAGCGAAGCAATCTTCGCAAGTTCAGGATGTTTGAGAAGATTGCTTCGACCCTGCGGGCCTCGCTATGAGGCCTGGCCTCCCTGAACTCGGCGGTTTCAGGTTCTCCGAGTCGCGGGATGACAGGACCCGCCCGAATTCAGATTACTCCCGGCGGCGGCGGAATATTCGCATCCTCGAACGCATGCGCCATCGCTGCCGGCGTCAGCTTGCGCACCTCTTTGAGCGAATGCAGCTGCTCCTTGCCGCAGGCCGAACACTTGTATACCGGCATCGACAGGTCGACCCCGAACGGTTGCAGGTCCTCGAGTTCGATATCGATCGAAAAGGTATGCGTGTGGTCGGGTTTGGGCTCGAGCGCGGCGTGGCAGCTTTCGCAAAGGTACTTCTTCATGATCAGCCCCTTTTCCTCTCCGGCCGGCAGCCCGGGCTCGTCCTCCTCGGTCAGGTGATGCAGCAGCTCGGCGGCAAAATTCGGGCGCACGAATTGGCGGTGCCCCTCGGGGCAGGTGCGCAGCGGAAAGTCCTTCAGGCAAATGTGCAGCTGATCGGCGTTGCCATCGGCGACGTGGATGATTTTGATTTCGGTTTCGGCGTGGCATCGGTTACAGGATGTCGACGTCATGATGTCCTCCTGATTCCTTCACCGGCGATCCCCGGGGCGCCAGGCATTGCGCCCGCGGTTAGGGTTCGGAGACGGCGCCGCCGTCTCGCTCGAGCAGGGGTTCTAGGGATCCCCGGCATCTGTTGAGTTCCGAACCCCTTAGACGTCATCTAACCACTGACCGGGGCCTGCGTCAATCCGTCCCCGAATTTCCGAAGGAGTTATATATACTGTCTGCCAAACTCCCGGGCACGTTGATTCCCGGGCTTCCTGGCGGCCCAACCTTGTGAGAACCAAATATGTTCACGCCGAAATTCTTCGAGTTTTTCGAAAAACTGGCGAAAAATAACAACCGAGACTGGTTTAACGAACATAAACCGGACTATCAGCAGGCGGTGGTGCAGCCGATGTCCGCTTTCATCGATGAGATGGCGCCACGGCTGCGCAAGATTTCGCCGCATTTTATTGCCGACTCGCGCCCGCACGGCGGCTCGATGTTTCGTATTTACCGCGATGTGCGATTCTCCAAAGACAAAAGTCCCTACAAGCTGCACGCGGCCTGTCAGTTTCGCCATGAACTGGGCAAGGACGCGCATACGGTGGGTTTCTATGTACATGTCTCCACCGAGGAAGCCGTGTTCGGTGGCGGGATCTGGCTGCCGCCTTCCAGCGAGCTTTTGAAAATACGCAACACTATTGTCGATAACCCACACGCATGGCGGCGGATCAAGTCGAGCCGCACGGTGAAGAAATACTTTGGCGGCATCGGCGGCGACGGTCTGAAGCGCCCGCCGCGCGGCTTCGATGCCGAGCACGAGCACATCGAGGACCTCAAGCGTAAAAGTTTTTTCCTGATGCGCCGCGAGCTGCCCGAAATCATTCTCGATGACGGTTTTGTGGACGAGGTGGAAAAAACCTTCAGCGCCGCGATGCCGCTGATGGAATATATCTGCTACGCGCAGGACATCGAGATCTGACCCCTCATTCTCTTCTGATATTAGAAACAATTGCCTTCTGACACCTAATTTTGCTCGGGCTTCCTGGCACGGGTTTCGCGATACCAGACGTGCAGCCCGCTGGCGATGACGACGCCGGGCCGCCGCTTATGCGTGAATGACGGGCTTATTCGAGGAGATTGCTTCGTCCCGCCGCGGCCTTCGGCCTCGCGGTCCTCGCAATGACGCGGGGGGTGGGAGATTGCTTTGTCGCTGCGCTCCTTTATGCCCTGTGGGTATCGCAAGAACGCGTCGGGCATTGCGGGAAAGTATACCCAATTCGGCCGTAGACAATGAGCCGGTCATATTTTGAATCAGGTAAACTGTCGTCTTGAATCGTAAAAGCCTGACGATGCCGATATAAAAATGAAAAACCCGCTGTTTACCGAAGACTGTAAGACGACGCCGTACTGGTGGGACAATACGCCGCGATCCACGCCGGCAGCCACCGAGTTGCCCGCTGCTGCCGACGTGGTTGTGATCGGTGCCGGTTATACGGGTTTGTCCGCAGCGCTGCACACGGCGCGCGGTGACCGGGATACGGTGGTCGTGGATGCCGAAGATCCTGGCTGGGGATGCAGCACCCGTAACGGCGGGCACGTCAGTACGAGCATCAAGCCCGGTTTCGACAAGCTCTCAGCCAGGTATGGCAAGAAGGCAGCCTTCGATATCCTCAAGGAAGGGCACAACGCGCTGGCGTGGATTGAGGAATTTATCGCCGCGGAGGGCATCGAATGCGATTTCAGGGTCACCGGTAAATTCATCGGTGCGCATACTCCGGCGCAATACGAGCGCCTGGGTCGGGAGGTGGACAATCAGATCGAGGGGCTGGAATCGGAGGCCTGGCTGCTGCCGCACGCCGAGCAGCACGCTGAGATCGGCACGGATTTGTATTATGGCGGCGTCGTTTTGCCGAAGGTTGCCGGGGTCGATCCGGCCCGTTATCACCAGGGCCTGCTACAGCGCGTGCTCGAGGCTGGCGCGGCCGTTGTCGGCCGCTGCCCCGCGGTCGATATCGGCCGGGACGGCGACGGCTTTCGCGTCACCACCGCGAAAGGTGTCGTCAGGGCCCGTGATGTCGTCGTCGCCAGCAACGGCTACACCAGTTCACTGACGCCCTGGCTGCGCCGGCGCATTATCCCGATCGGCAGCTATATCATCGCCACCGAGCCGCTCGCGCGCGGGCTGATCGGCGGGTTGGTCCCCAACGATCGTATGCTCGGCGACACGCGGCGCATGGTTTATTACTACCGCGCGTCTCCCGACCGCAGCAGGATACTGTTCGGCGGGCGGGTATCGCTGGCCGAATCCGATCCGTTCAAATCCGGCCCGCGGCTATACGCCGAAATGGTCAGGATATTCCCGCAACTGGCGGCAACGCGGATCAGCCATTCCTGGGTGGGGTTCGTCGGCTATACCTTCGATACGCTGCCGCACCTCGGCAAACACGACGGGATTCACTACGCAATGGGCTACTGCGGCTCCGGGGTCGGCATGGCGAGTTATCTCGGCATGCGCATCGGGCAGCAGCTGCTCGGCCGCAAGGAGGGGCAAACGGGATTCGATCGCCTGACCTTCGAAACCCGCCCCCTGTACACGGGCAATCCCTGGTTCCTGGCGGCATCCATTATGTATTACCGCTGGCTCGACCGGCTGAATTTCTGAGTTTGCAACTATAGAATCGCGTTCGGCGGGTGTATATACTTCGGCTTGGTGGACTAAAGGCACTTCCAGGTCCTCGCAAATAAAAGCAATAAAACAAAAACTCGAAACATCATAAACAAATTTAGGAGGACTAAAATGTCTCGTATGCCCAAGCCGGCCCCCCGGGTCCGCTCCATGATTCTCGCTGCCGGTCTGGCAGCCTTTACCAGCTTTGCCGTATCCGCCGAACCGATTACGGTCGTCTCCTGGGGCGGCAGCTACGGCGCAGCGCAGGATAATGCGCTGTTCAACGATGCGTCCAAGAATACCGGTATCGCGATCAATCGCGAATCGGGCGCCAGCATGTCGAAAGCCTGCCTGCAGGTGCAGTCCGGCGCGGTTTCCTGGGACCTGGTGGTTACCGGTTCGGGGGGCGCCGCTTCGGCCGCCGCCAAGGGTTGCCTGGAAAAGATCGACTATAGCGTGGTCGACGTTTCCGATTTTTATCCCAACCTGTACACCGATTACTGCGTCGGCTCCGACGTTTTCGCGACCGTGATGGCTTGGAATACCGACAAATACGGTGAGCCGGGCAGCCCGGGTGCGCCAAGTTCCTGGGCCGACTTCTGGGATGTCAAGAAATATCCCGGCACCCGCGCCTACCGCGCCAACAATGTCGACGGTGCGCTCGAGCCGGCGCTGATGGCCGACGGCGTGCCGCCGGAGAAGGTCTACGAGGTGCTTTCGACCACGGAAGGCATGAAGCGCGCGGTCAACAAGATCCGCGAGCTCAAGCCGCATATCGCGGTCTTCTGGGGCTCCGGCGCTCAGCAGGCGCAGCTGATGAAGGACGCCGAAGTGGATATGACCACCGGCTGGAACGGCCGTTTCGACAACGCCAAGAAGGACGGTGCCAAGGTCGGTTACACCTTCAACCAGGCGCTGCTCGACTATGATTGCTTCGCGATGCCGAAGGGCGCGCCGAACAAGAAAGTCGCAATGAAGTTCCTGGCTGAGATTTCGAAGCCCGAGTACCAGGCCAACCTGCCGTTTCATATCACCTACGGGCCGACCAACAAGAAGGCGTACGATATTACGACTGCGCCCAAGGAGTTGATCGAATCGCTGCCGTCGCATCCGAAAAACGTGCCGATGATGCTGCCGGTCGCGCTGGACTTTTATGCCAAGCATCGCACCGAAGCGCTCGAGCTTTACATGGAAATGCTGAGCGAGTAAGCAAAGCGTTATCGCTACCGGGCGGCGCTGCCGCCCGGTAGTTTCATATCCCGGGGGACTCTGACTTTGGCCAACGATTCGAATCAGTCGGCGCAGGCGTCGACCGCGTTACCGATTCATATCCAGGGGTTGACCAAGCGTTACGGCCAGATGTATGCCCTTGATTCGGTCGACCTCGAAATCAGGAGCGGAGAGTTTCTGACGCTGCTGGGTCCCTCCGGTTCGGGTAAGACCACGCTGCTGATGGCCATCGCCGGCTTCAACCGGCCCGACGCCGGCAGTATCCGCTTCGGCGACACCGAGATGATCCTGACGCCGCCGCACAAGCGCGACGTCGGTATGGTATTCCAGAGTTATGCCCTGTTCCCGCACATGTCGGTGGCGGAAAATGTCGCTTTTCCGTTGAAGCTGCGCAAGATCGGTGCCGCGGAATGCGCGGAGCGCGTTGCCGAGGCCCTGGCAACGGTGCAGTTGTCCGAGTTCGGCGAGCGCGGTATCGATCAATTGTCCGGCGGGCAGCGCCAGCGCGTCGCGCTGGCCAGGGCTTTCGTCTTCGGCCCGCGCATTCTGCTGATGGACGAGCCGCTGTCCGCGCTCGACAAGAAGTTGCGCGAACACATGCAGATCGAGCTCAAGCACCTGCATGAAAAGCTCGGCGTTACCACGGTTTACGTGACCCACGATCAGCGCGAGGCGCTGACCATGTCGGATCGCATCGCGGTCATCAACGACGGCCGGCTGGCCCAGGTCGATACACCGCACGCGATCTACAACCATCCGGCCAACGCCTTCGTTGCCGACTTCATCGGCGAGTCGACCATGCTGCCGCTCTCCCGCGACAGCGTCGGGCGCCTGACGTTCGGCGACCAGGCGGTGACTGCCGAGGCTCCCGCCGATGCGGCGGCCGATCATTTGCTGGTGGTCCGGCCCGAGCGGCTGTTCGTTCTCGGCGCCGAGGCGGCCGACCCGGAAAAGACGATTCGGTTCGACGGTACCGTCCGCGAGTTCGTGTTTCAGGGTGAAACCGCGTTCGCGCTGGTCGTCGTAGACGACCGGTACGAGCTTTCGGTGCGTTTCAGCACCGATTCCGCCTCGTCGCAAAACGAATTGCAGCCTGGCGACCGCGTCTCCCTCGGCCTTCATCGCGAAGACCTGATTACCATTCCTGACAGCGCTTAGGTATGCAGAACCCGGTCGAACCCGCTGGCATGAACGAACACGCGCTGCAACGGCAGGAGGCGCGTGAACAATGGACCCTGCTGGGCCTGGCGGCGCCGGCGGTGCTGGCGATCGTGGCGATTATCGTGATTCCCGTGGGCTGGCTGTTTTACCTGTCCTTCGTCGGCAGCGACGGACAGTTTTCGCTGGAACACTATGCGAAGATGATCAAGTACAAGTCGTACCTGCGGGTTTTCCTGATCACCTTCGAAGTCAGTATTCTGACCACGCTGATCTGTATATTGATCGGCTATCCGCTGGCTTATTTCCTGGCGCTGCTGCCGACGCGCTGGGCCGGGATTTTCATGCTCGCGGTGTTGTTGCCGTTCTGGACTTCGCTGCTGGTGCGCACCTATGCCTGGCTCGTGCTGCTGCAGAAAAAGGGCATGCTCAACGATTTCGCGATTTACATTGGGTTGTGGGAAACGCCGGTCAAGCTGGTGCATAACATGACCGGCACGCTAATCGGCATGGCGCATATCATGCTGCCGTTCCTGGTGTTGCCGCTTTACGGTTCGATGCGCAAGATCGAACGTGACATGATGCACGCAGCGGCGAACCTCGGCGCATCCCCGGTGCAGGCCTTCTGGAAAGTCTATTTCCCGCTGTCGCTGTCGGGCATGGTGGCCGGATCCTTGATCGTGTTCGTGCTGTGTCTAGGGTTCTACGTCACCCCGGCGGTACTCGGGGGCGGCCGCGTGGTCATGGTCGCAACCCAGATCACCGCGATCCTCGAGAACCAGTTCGACTGGGGCGCGGCCAGCGCACTCGGCGTGGTATTGCTGATTGCGACGCTGATCATCCTGTATCTCGCCGCGCGTTTTCTCAAGTTCGACGCGGCGCTGTTCGGTAAAAGCTGACATGGGCTGGCTGCAGCGATCCGCGTCGGATACCCAGGTCACCCACCGCGACCGCTTATGGCTGTATGTGGTCGCGGCGATCATCATGCTGCTGCTGGTGATTCCGACCTTCATCGTCATCCCGATGTCGTTTTCCGATTCGCAGTACCTCGAGTTTCCGCCGAACCACTGGTCGGTACGCTGGTACGACGAATACTTCGGCTCGTCCAAATGGATGCGCGCCACGGTCACGTCGTTTCAGATAGGCGTGCTGACGATGCTGGTGGCGACGCCGCTCGGAACCGCGGCTGCTTATGCGCTGTTCGTCTCCGGGCACCGCGCGGCGCGCGCGGTCTTCATGTTCCTGATTACGCCGATGATCGTACCCGTGATCCTGATCGCGATCGGCGCCTTCTACGCCTTTGGCAGGGTCGGCCTCAACAACACGATTACCGGTCTCGTGCTGGCCCATACGGTGCTGGCCGCGCCACTGGTGATGATCGTGATCACCGCGGCGCTGCGAAGCTACGATCTTAACCAGGAACTCGTCGCCCGAAGCCTGGGTGCATCCCGATTCAAGGCGTTTTTTCTGATTACGCTGCCGCAAATCAAGTTTTCGGTGGTGACCGCGGCGCTGCTGTCGTTCCTGACTTCGTTCGACGAGGTCATAATCGCGATATTCGTCTCCGGTGGCGTCAACGCGACCCTGACCAAACACATGTTCGCCGCGCTGCGCGACTACATCGATCCGACCATAGCCGCGATATCGACCATCATGGTCCTGGTTTCGAGCGTATTATTACTCGCAACCCAGTTTATTGGTAACCGCCAGAAATAATATTTTTCAGGGGGCTGACCGCGTTTATAAGTGATTAAAAAACGTGGCCTTGTATCAGGGCAAAAACCCGACCCTGTCATCAAGCTTGCGTGGCAAGTATTCATCGATGACGTAATTGAGTCCCCACTTTGCCAGGGCTTGCTGTTCGGCGCGTACGCCCATCTCGAGCAGCTGTTTGATGGCGGCAATCCACTGCGGGTGGGCGTTAAAAAACGGATCGTTGCCGATGGCATCGGTCGCGCGCTTGATATCGGTTTTGGAGAGCGGATGGGTGGCATCGGCCAGGCCGTAGTCGATAATGTCCTGCGGCGTGACACCCAGGAACCGTGCCCGCGGCACACAAAAGAACCGGTTGATATGCGCCGCGTTGCCGGAACCGGCCTTGAGGGTACGATAGATATTGGCGAAGCCATAGGGATCGCAATCGACGAAACAATACACCGGAATATCGACCTCGTCCGAGAGTCGCCGGATAAAGCGGCGGGTGGCGCGTGTCGGCACACCGCCCATCTCCACCAGGATGCAATTGGCCTTTTTCCAGAAGCGGTGGTTGTGCAATCGCTGAAACATACCGCCGGTTTCGATTGCCAGAACAAAATCCGCATCGGTGCTGAATCTGAGGCGTTCCACCGAGCGCGGCACGCTATAGGCACCGCTGCCGAGACCGGCGCAGTCGATCGAAAGCGTCCCGCCGGTTTCGGGGTCGGTATCGATGATGGTTAAGGCACCAGCCACCGATCCGCCGTGGGACTCGGGATAGAATCGCAACTGTTCACGCGAGAGCCCGTGCATCGATGCCAGCGCTTCGATGTCGTCCATGATGGCATCGGACTCGGCCTGTTGGTCGAAGCGGCAGTCTCCCCAGTTCTTGCTGATGTAGTACGCCTCGCGTTTGGTGGCGAAATCATTGCTCTCGACCATTTGCCGCGCGGCCGCCATCAGGCGCAGGGTCTGGGCAAACGAGCGCACGGTGTTGACCGAGAGCGTGCGCGTTTTCGTCGCACCGCCGAGCTCGAGATAACCTCTGGCGATGTCGTAGTTGACGTTCCCCAGGCTGCGCACCGGTAACTCGATATCGGGCAGTTCGCCGCGTTCGATGCTGTCGCGAATGGATCCCGCGGTGTCGTCGATCAGCTCGATCGTTTTACGGTCCAGCGCCTGTTGCAAGCGGGTGTTCTCGTTGGTGTCTGTCATTGGATTTTCCGGGATTTGTGCAGTACGTCGTCGAGTTTGCCGATGGCCTGATCGCGCTCTGCGTCGCTCAGGTGAAGAATATCCTGCAGCGCGATGCCGACGTGGGGCAGATACTTTTCGATATGAGTCCGTTTGTCGTATTCGTTTTTCAAACGCGTTTCGCGGCGCAGGTGTTCCGCCAGGCGGCGTGCGCATTCCTGCAAACCCAGCTTCAACTGCTTGATGATTTCCGGGTATTGCGCGATCGCTTCCTTGGCCTCGGAGGTAAACGGCACCCAGACCGATGCCAGGTGCACCAGGATCGCCATCGGCGCGATCGGCAGGGCGCCTTTGGGTTGCTTCAGACCGTAATTGCGCCAGTTGGTCTGCAGCACGGCGCGGGTGATGGCGCAGCCGCCTTGCTCGTAAAGCAGCGGCACGCGATTGGCGAAACGCAGCAAATGCGCCGGCTCGTCGGCATGCAGGACCAGCGCCTCGGCGGCGTCGCGCTTGTGCTGTGCGACCTTGTCGATGTGGCCGTCTTTGTCCACCGCCAGGCCCGCGCCGCCCGGATGACCCCAGGCAATACCGACTTCGATCTGGAACGGGTTGCCGCGGTAGACCGCCGGCGGCCGTGTCTTGACGATATAGAAATCCGCATCGATTTCCTTTTTCATGCCATCGAGTAGCCGCTGCTCGCCAATCGGGACGACGCAGTCGGTGCGCGGTGCCGATACCGGCACTTTTTTGATCGCGCGATAGAGCGCGTTCGCCTGCGCGTGGGCGATGCGTTTCGGTAACGAACGTTCGCTAAGGCTATGCCCGGAGGTCTCGATGATCTGCCGTGCGGTTTTGGGGCCCACGCGCGAGAATTCGTTTTGCAGAAAGGGCAGCAGGTGGCGGCTCTTGGTCGAATTCAGCATCTGGATCAGCCGGCCCAGTTCCACGCCGCGCGGATGGGGCTTGATCTCCACCGGCGGGGGCGGCAACTCCCTGCTGCTGCGCTCGTAGCTGATGTCTTCACCATGCGGGCCCTGGAAATGAAACGAGGCGTGGGGATTGGCGATGGCGGTTTGCTTGAGATACATGTCGACGGAATGCGTGCCTTTCTGGTAGCGGCCCTCCATCTCGGCCTCGATGCGGGTGCCGTGCGGACGATCCCATTTGCCCTTCTTTTTGCCGTGCATCTGCGGCTTGTTGCTGGTGGTGTCGACCGAGACATGGAGCTCGGAGGCCATGCGCTCGCCTTTGACCCGGCTGATGACGTGCAGCGACTTGCCGGTGGTGAGCTGGGCGTACATGCCCGCCGCCGAGATCCCCATGCCCTGTTGCCCGCGCGACTGGGCGAGCTTATGGAACTTTGAGCCGTACAGCAGTTTGCCGAAAATGCGCGCGATCTGGTTTTCGAGGATGCCGGGTCCGTTGTCTTCGACAATGACCCGATAAACATCCTGGTCGGCTTTGATTATTTGCACGCGGATGTCAGGCAGAATGCCGGCTTCCTCGCACGCATCGAGCGCGTTATCGACGGCTTCCTTGACCGTGGTGAGCAGTGCTTTTGCCCGGGAATCGAAACCCAGTAGATGGCGATTCTTCAGAAAGAACTCCGAGACCGAGATCTCGCGCTGGCGGCCGGCCATTTCCCTGGCGGTAATGTATGTGGGATCTTGTTTAGTCATGAACGAAATCTCGGGAAAGTATACTTATTTCATTCAGAGGTTGGCGCTTGAGAGTGAGCGTAAAACGTGGTCTGTCCCCTGATTTCCGTTACTCGCCCAGGCGCTGCTTGAGCGCGGCGACCTCGGCCTCCAGGTCGGCGACGCGCTGCTCGAGGTCTGCCATGCTGCTGCGGGATGATCTCGTTGGTGCGGCCGCGGCTTGTTCGGCATAGGTCGATGTGTCGATCTCGCCGGCAAACAGATGCATGTATTCGGAGTCCTTGCGCCCCGGCGTGCGCGGCAGTTTGACCACCAGCGGGTCGCCCTCGCGTTCAATCAGCGTGTTGACTGCGCTGACCACTTCGCCGTTATCGGCGAATTCGTGCAGGCGGCCGCTGCGCGCGCGTAACTCGCCGGGGGTCTGCGGTCCGCGCAGCAACAGCAGGCATACGATCGCGTATTGTGCCGTGTCGAACTGCAGTTCGCTGTATGACGTGTTGCAAAACCGGTGCACATACTTTTCGGTGCCGCGTTTGAAGTTGTCCTCCACGCGCAGCAGGTGCTTTTCCTCGAGTTGGCGCACCGTGTTTTGAACCGTTCCCTGCGACAGGTTCATCACCGGATCGCGCGAGGATTTCTGATTGCAGGCGTTGGTCAGGGCGTTCAGGGTCAGCGGATACTGGTCCGGCGTGGTAACGGATTTCTCCAGCAGGCAGCCGATTACACGGCACTCGTTGTCTGTCAGGTTTTGCGGCGGCATGCGGCTCCCCGGTAGCAAATGTGTCGAGATTATATTCTAGGGTAATTCGGGGCACAGTATACCTAAGGAGGCTCTGAATAACCCGTCATTGCGAGGACCGCGAGGCCGAAGGCCGAGGCGGGACGAAGCAATCTCGGGATAACTGATTTCAGGATGAAAGATTGCTTCGCTGCAGCCAAGGCGTTCGCTACGCTTGTATGGTGACAGATGCCTGGAATTCGGCAGAATGAAGGGCGCCGGGGTGGCAGAGATTCCCTGATTGATTGGAGATGGTTCGAGACCGGGCAGATCCTGGTTCCAGTTCCGGGAATGGAGTAAGACTTGAACGCCAGCCACGCCTCCCCATCGATAAAAATCTAAAGTACAATCCCGCCATGCTGAAATCCCTGTCGATTCTCGTCCTGTGTACGTTAATGGTGAGCGCGTGTGCAACGCGGCCGCCTGGAATGGGTGATCCGGTCGATTGGTCGGATTTGCAGAGCTGGAGGTCGGACAACCACGGCGATGCGTGGCAGGGCTTTCTGCAGGGTTGCGAGAAACTAAAAGGAACGCAATGGCGGACAGTTTGCGATCTCGCGGGGAATAGCGGTGACCTGAGCGATGCCGAGGCCCGCGAATTCTTCGAGTCGCATTTCGAGGTTCGGCCGGTTTACGCAGAAGGGGGCGAAACCGAGGGCTTGATCACGGGTTACTACGAACCCCTGTTAAGAGGCAGCTGGGAGCGCTCCGATGAGTTCCGCTATCCGCTTTACGGGGTGCCGGAGGATTTACTGATCGTCGATCTCGGCGCTATTTACCCGCAGCTGAAAAACCTGCGTTTGCGCGGCAAGCTGGAAGGCAACAGGGTCGTGCCTTATCACGATCGCGCGCAACTGAATGACGATCCGGATTTGCTTCAGGGTACCGAGATTCTGTGGGTGAACAGCCCGGTGGACGTATTTTTCCTGCATGTCCAGGGTTCCGGGCTGGTAGAGCTCACCGACGGTTCTCTCATTGCGGTCGGTTACGCCGAGCAAAACGGACACCCGTATCAATCCATTGGCCGGGTTCTGATCGAAATGGGAGAGCTGGAAAGAGAAGCCGTCACGCTGTTTTCGATCAAGGACTGGTTAAAGTCGAACCCGGCCCGGGCGGACGAGATCCTGGCGAAGAACCCGAGTTATATATTCTTCGAACTACGAGACGCCGCCGCAGACGGGCCGGTTGGCTCGCTTAACGTGGCGCTGACGCCACGGCGCAGCATCGCCGTGGATCGCAACGTCATTCCCCTGGGCGCGCCGGTCTGGTTGCAGACCACGCTGCCGGACGAACGGCAATCGCCGCTCAACCAGCTGATGCTGGCGCAGGACACCGGTGGCGCCATCAAGGGCCACGTGCGTGCCGATGTGTTCTGGGGCCGGGGCGACGAAGCCGAAAAACTGGCCGGCCTGATGAAGCAACAGGGCAGGCTTTTTGTATTGTTGCCCCGGGGATATCCGGTCGAGTGAAAATTCGCGTGCGGCTCGTCGAATACTCCCGTCGAGCGAGGATCAGCCGTCGGCGTTGATCTGGGCGACGAATTCCCGCGGGACCTTTTCGGCATCCTCGTTGGCCACCTGGCGGGTGCCCGCGGCCTCGTGACCCGCGGCTATCGCAATGACGCCGGTCTGGTCTCGAGTCAGTACCTTTCAGGGCCACCCTGCAGGAAAAACCGGCTGAATTGTGATACTTTTTTATCCAGCTACTCCTTGTTGGGATACCTGCGTGGCGAACCTCCACGCAGGTTTTTTTTGGACTGCAGCGGCGAAGACCGAATTCGGAGATTGATGCGATGAGTGTGGCCGAGATAATCGAACGGCATCGAGATCGGTTCGTGCCGATGTTCGATCCGGAACTGACCGCTGCCAATACCATTCACATCGACCTTTCGACCTCGAATCGCGAATTCGACGGCCTCAGCAAATCCGGGTGGGACCAGGCTATCGAAAACAAGATCGCCGATGCCGGCGCAATCGCCGCGGTCGGCGGTTACCTGGAAAAACGATCGGTCTACGAGGATACGCCCAATTTCAAGGACGACGAGGATCGAAACGTGCATATCGGCGTCGATGTGTTTATGCCCGCGGGAACTCCGGTGCATGCGCCGCTCGCCGGCGAGGTCTGCTGTTTCGCCAATCGCCAGGGGGAGGGTGACTACGGGCCGGTCATCATATTGCGCCATGAACTCGATGGGATTGCCTTCCATAGCCTGTACGGACATTTGACCGAATCGTCGCTGGACGGGCTGAGCCGGGGTATGACGGTCGATGCCGGCGCGCTGATTGCCTCTATCGGGGATCGCCCGCGGAACGGCGACTGGCCGCCGCATCTGCATTTTCAGTTGATTCGCGATTTGCAGGGGCTGGATGACAATTACCCCGGGGTCGCCCATGCCGCCGATCTTGATTTCTATCGTGTCAACTGCCCGGACCCCGGCGCCCTGATCGTGAGGTCCGGCAGCGTATAGGGGACAGACCCCGTTTTCCCGGGAGAGCGATTTCCCCGCCCCGCCGTCATTGCGAGCGTAAGCGAAGCAATCTTTAAGCGATTGCTTCGGCACTCCGTGCCTATATGCCCTGTGGGTATTGCAATGACGCGAGGGATGGGAGATTGCTTCGGCGCTGGGGCGTTTCGCAATGACGCAGGAGTGGGAAATTGCTTCGGCACTTCGTGCCTATATGCTCCGCGGGTATCGCAATGAAGGGGGGTTGGGGTTGGCTGCATTTTTGAGGCGGGTGTCGGTTAGCTTCCGAAGTGCGTGCGAATCGAAATGCCGACAAATGCGTTACGCTCCGGCGCCGGCTCGAAGTAGCGGCCACCGAAGGCATTGATACGAATATTGTTGTAATAGTCTTCGTCGAACAGGTTGTTTACCCCCAGAAACGGGGCGACTTCCCAGCCGCCGTAATTCCGGTTATAGCCGAGCCGAAGGTTCGAAACCTGGCTCGAACCGACACTGGTTTGATTCGCGTTATCGGCGTAAAGCTCTCCGGTATAGGTCATGTCCCAGGTCGCGTAAAAACCGCCTTGCCCGAACCAGCTCAGGTCGAGGTACAGCAGCTTCTTCGGAATCCCGGGGATCTGTTTGCCGTCGAAAATCTCGCCGTCGGCATCGGTAAACCGATCGAACTCGAAATCGGAATAGGTGTAAGCCGTGGTGAACCCGAGTTGCTGGCTAAGTTTTCGGCTGTAGGAAAGTTCGAGTCCATCCCGGGTGGACGATCCTGCATTCTCGTAAAAGGTGCGCCCGGGCTGGGACGCCAGCTCGAACGGAGTCAGCTCGTCGTCGACGTCGATGTGAAACAGCGCCAGCTCGAAGCGCTGCTTGTCGTCCTGTCCCTTGATGCCGATTTCGTAGTTGGTCGATTCCTGGGGATCAAGCGACTGGTTGAAACCACCGCCATCGGGATTGGCGAACTCGGTTGTGGTCGGCGTCTCGAAGGCGGTGGAGATCGTCGCGTACAAATAGGTGCCGCCGCCGAGGCCGACGCTGATTCCCACCATCGGGCTGGTGTGGTCGAGGTCGACCTTGCCGGAATCGTCGCCGTCGGCAAGAAACTTGTCGTCGACGTCGAACTCGATATCGTCGTAGCGAATACCGAGCGTGAGTTCGACGCTGTCGCTGAGTTGCGTTTCGTTTTGCAGATACGTACCAATCGATGTCACCTCCTCGTTCTGGTCGAAGGTCAGCGCACCAAGCGTCCCCGACAGATTGTCGAACCGGCGGCGGTCGTCATCCTGGCGATCGTAGTCCAGCCCCAGCAATAGGCGATTTTGGCGGCCGGCCAGGTCGCCCTGCAGGGTAAACTTGAAACCTCCCCCGGTGAAGTCGCGATCGAGCTTAACCGCGCCGCCGCTCTCGAACGGCAGCTTGTTGCTGAAGTCTCTTTGCGTATTGTAGACCCGGGCCTCGAAGTCACGGCCCGCGCTCAGGCTGGTTTTGTAGAGCAGGCCGAACCGGGTCTGCTCCAGTTCCTCGCCGGCGTCGAATATCTCGTTTTCCGTCCGCGCCTGTTCCGGGTCGTCTTTCGCCTCCGCCCTGGTCAGGCTGCCCGCATCGTTGGCCACCGGCTGATCGGTATGGTGCACGGTGGCGAGCAGGGAGGAGCCGCCCTCGAGCGTTGCTTCGAAGCGGCCGTTGAGCTGGGTATTTTCGTACTCGCTATGATCGCGATAACCGTCCGTGGTCGTATCCGACAGGTTCACGAGGTAGTTGAGCCGGCCGCTTTCGCCGCCGGTTTTCAACTGCGCATTGCGAAAGCCGAAGTCGCCGACGGTAGCGCGCGCTCCCCCGAACGGTTCGACAGGCCCTTTTTCCGATTCGACCAGGATCGCGCCGCCGGCTGCATTGCCGTAGAGTGAGGAGGACGGTCCGCGAATAACGGTAATGCGGTCGGCCGAGCCTAGATCGATGCCGTCCACCGACCCCTGCCCGTCGGGCAGTGTTTCCGGAATGCCGTCGACGATAATCTTGATGCCGCGTATGCCGAAACTCGAGCGCGCACCGAATCCCCTGATCGAGGCGCGCAGGTCCTGTGCGAAGTTGTATCGATTTTGCATGAACAGGCCGGGTACGCCGCCGAGGGACTCGTCCAGCCCGAGCTGCTCTTTGCCAAGCTGAATTTTATCCTGGCCGACGGTGCTGACGGCCGCCGGTATCTCGTCGATATTCTTTTCGAAGCGGGTGGCCGTTATCGTAATCGGACCCAGGCCGCGGTCCTCGGCCGCGCAAACCGTCGGAAAGACGCAAATTAATGCTAGCGTTATACCTGGTGCTTTCATTTGCGATGTCCGGGTGCGATTCGGTGCGGCCTTGCCTGTTATCGGTTGTTGAGCGCTTCGGTGTTCAGTCGAAAGCGAGCACATCCATTTCGATACCCGAGTACCACCCGGAGACGTTCGCAATTTCCTGTTGCGACGGACCCCCGGCGATCTTGGTCATTTGTGGGTAATCGAAGCGACCCGAGCGGTAGGCCTCGATTCTGCCGATCAGGTATCCCTGCATCTGTCATTAAGTATAGCGCCCCTGAGTACCGAGTCATAAAGCTAACCGTCACCTGCCTCTCGGCAATTGGTCATGGGCGGTTATTCGCGCTATGATTGGCCGAATTCAGGGGTCCCTGGGGAGGTGCCTTTAGTGGACGATCGTCTACCGCGCAAACTTGCGGCTATCCTCTATGCCGACGTGGCCGGTTACAGTCGACTGACCGGTGCCGACGAGGATGCCACCCACCGCACGCTCAGCGCCTATCTCGATCTGATCGCGTCCACCATCCACATTGCGGGTGGCCAGGTCATGCACTATGCGGGCGATGCGGTGCTCGCGCGCTTCGATGCCGTGGTCGACGCGGTTTGCTGCGCGACCGACGTTCAATTTCAGCTGGCAACGCGCAACGCGGATCTGCCTGACGAGCGCAAGGTGGAGTTTCGTATTGGCGTTAACCTCGGCGATGTCATCGAGGACCGTGGCGATATTTATGGCGATGGCGTCAACGTCGCCGCGCGGCTCGAAAGCCTCGCCACCCCGGGCGGCATCTGTATCTCGGAAGCGGTGCGTACCGCGCTCGGCGGCAAGCTCGACCTCGACTACGAGAGCCT
This sequence comes from Gammaproteobacteria bacterium, assembly GCA_020354435.1. Classification (GTDB taxonomy): domain Bacteria; phylum Pseudomonadota; class Gammaproteobacteria. The sequence goes on along the minus strand of CP070646.1, from coordinate 1,242,853 downwards.
CGGCGAACAGCAGGTGAAGAATATCGCCGAGCCGGTCAAGGCTTTTCTGATTCGTGGCATCGGCACGAAGCCCTGTACCAGCATAAAGATGCCGGCCTCGGCGTCATCGGATCGGGCGTCGATCGTCATACTGCCGTTCAAGAACATGAGCAGCGATCCCGAAAACGATTTTTTTGCCGAGGGTATCGGCGAGGAAATCATGACGATCCTGGGGCGCTATGGCGAAATCGTGCTCGCCGCGCGGGGTTCGGCGCACGAGGTCAGCAGCGAAACCTCGGATCCGGGCGAGGCGGCTAACCGGCTCGGGGTCAACTATGCGTTGAGCGGCAGCGTGCGCCGCGCGGGCGATCGCGTGCGCATCGTGGCCACGCTCGTCGACGGCGAGTCCGGACGCCAGGTCTGGTCGGAGACATACGATCACGTGCTCGACGATATCTTCGAGGTCCAGGACGAGGTCGCGCAGAAAATCGTCGCCACCCTGGTCGGCAAGATCGAGCGCGCTGATCTCGAGCGCTCGTTGCATAAGGAAGCCGATCTCAGCGCTTACGAATGCGTTTTACGCGGGCGCCATTATTTCGGTGACTGGAAGGGAGGCGAGGAAGACATTCGCCGCTCCCGCGAAATGTTCGAAAAAGCGATCGAGCTCGATCCGCGCTACGCCGCCGCCTACTCCGGTCTTGCTTCGGCCATTCACCAGCAATGCAGATATGGATGGACGGATGATCCGGACGCAGCTGCCGATAAATGCATCGAGCTGGCGCGTAAGGCCATCGAACTCGATGCGCGGGACAGTTTCGCCTACCTCGTGCTGTCGTCTGCTTACTGGCGCTTCAAGCGCAACTTCGAACTTGCCCGTAGCCAGTATGAAAAAGCCGTCGAACTCAACCCGAATTATTACTGGTCTTACTGTTACGGATGCTGGTTTTCCGCCAGCTACGGCGATCTCGAGGCCAGTATCGTCTGCGGCAAGGAAGCCATCCGGCGCAATCCCCTGCTGCCCGACGGCTGCCTCGAATCAGTCGGTTTATCCGAGTATCTCGCCGGACGTTACGAAAACGCTATCGCAACCATTGGCCAGATCAACCAGATCTCTCCCTATAGCTACGCCTGTCTCGCCGCGAGCTATGCCCAGCTCGGCCAGGTCGAAGATGCGCAAAAGGTTGCGGCGGAGTGCGTCGATCACGAAGGGGAGTGCGCCAAGGACATCACCGACTGGCACCGGTTCTGGAACGATTACGTCGATTTTCGCGACCAGGCTCCGGTCCAGCACCTGATCGAAGGCCTCGACAAGGCCGGCCTCGTCAAGCACTAAGGAAATAAAGGGGACGGAGGGATTATTTTTTAATCCCTCCGTCCCCTTTTTCCCTTTTTCCCTGCCGTTTGCCTTTCGACCCCGAAGGCGTGGACGACCGGTTGCAAAAATGCGAATATTCAGCCGGTCAGTACCGCGGTATTTCGCGCGGCCCGCCATTCATTCACAAGAAAAAACATGGAGAGGGACAATGTTGAAAAATTTGATCTTCGGTGACACGTCTCGAGCGGGGCTCACCGGGTTCGTTGCGCTGTGTACGTTCATGGCGTTGGGCGCCAACAGCGCCATTGCAAGGGATCCGATCGTCCGCGACGCGGAATACTATATTCTCGAAGCCCAGCACGGCGAGCGATGGGCTGCCGACGACAAGGAACTCGATGCCCAGATCGAGGCTTTTCGTGCCCAAAATGGCGGCAAGCCGCCCAATATCCTGTATATCCTGATCGATGATATTGGTTTCGGCGATCTCGGCAGCAAGACGCTGAACATGATCCGCGGTTACGAAACCCCTTCGATCAACAAGATTGCGCGTCAGGGCATGCGCCTGGCGCGGATGTATACCGAGCCGTCGTGCACCCCGACCCGGGTCGCCTTCATGACCGGCCGGCAACCGTATCGCAACGGCATGGGCAACACCGCGGTCGACATATCCGGCTTCGGCCTGGCCGAAAAGGAAGTCACGATCGCAGAGATCCTGTCCGAGGCCGGCTACAACACCGTGCACATCGGTAAGTGGCACATGGGCGACATCAAGGAAGCCTGGCCGAACCACCAGGGCTTCGACTTTGCCGCGTTTCCGATCCACCAGCAAGGGCAGTTGACCATCTTCCACGACGACGCCGCCGACGAGGAAGTCTCGATCGGCATCGGCAGCAACAATTTCGATGCCCGCTACACCATCGACGGCTGGCTGCGCACCGACGCGTCGAGCATGGTCACCGGCGTCGAGGGCAACCGTGGCGAGAACGTACGCGAAGTTCACATGCAGCCCGGCGAGCGCTGGAACGAGGCCAAGTACCACGAGATGAACGTGCGCTACCAGAACCAGGCGATGGAACACCTGCGCAAGCTGGCCAGGGACGACAAGCCGTTTTTCCTGCAGTACTGGCCGCTTTACCCGCTGACCGGTCCGCGCACCACCACCGATCAGTACACGACCCCGAACGGCGGCCACTACGTCGAGAAGATGAAGCTCGTCGATAAGTGGATCGGTGAACTGACGGATGAAATGGAAACGCTCGGCGTCGCCGACAACACGCTCGTGATCGTCATGGGCGACAACGGGCACTTCACCAAGTACTCGCCGCAATCGGGTTACACGCCGATGATTTATCGCGGCGGCAAGGGCGACACCTCCGAGGGCGGCGTGCGCGTCGATGCTTTCGTTCGCTGGCCCGGCATGATCGAGGCCGACACGGTTGCCGGCGATATCGTGCACGTGACCGACCTGTTCACGACGATTGCGCGTCTCGGCGGCGCCACCGACAAGATTCCGCGGGACCGCATCATCGACGGCATCGACCAGACCGCCTTGCTGTTGAACGGCGATACCCACGGGCGCCGCGACTACGTCTTCCTCTACAACATCAACAAGCTCGAAGCCGTGGTCAAGGAGCAGATCAAGCTGGCGATTCCCGGGGGTAACATCGAAAACGCGATTATTGCGGATTTCTACAATCTGTTCCGTGATCCGCAGGAGAGATACCCGGTGTCGACCGAGATCGGCGCCTGGGGCGGGGCCAAGTTCGTACGCATGGTTATGCGTCACCAGATGCGCAAGCAGAAATACCCGGATGAGCCGCCGGCCCTCGGCAAGCCCTACGAGGGAATCGAAAACCTGCGCCCGGAATCGGTCAAGGCCGTGCAGGAATTCCTGTTCATGACGCAGACGCCGAAAATGTAACCGCCGCGAAAGGGCCGATAACTTTAGCGCCGGGCTTGCCCCGGCGCTTTTGCTTTAACTGGCATTTTTGCACTTTTTGCTAAACCCGTGGAACACAAGATTGCCGGAATGGAGTAAACTTTCGTTTAAAACATGGAATGCGAGGGAAAACGTCATGACCAGATTCCGCCTGTGCCTGGGCTCCGTTGCGATCGGAATACTATTGCTCACGGGCTGCAGCAGCAAAACCGAGGTCGAAAGTGACCTGCACATCGCCGGTGCGCCCGACTGGGTCAATGAAGGCAACCAGATGCTCAAGGACCGCGACGGGCGCCTGTTTCACGGCATTGGCTCGGCGCCAGAGATGGGCAATTTATCGCTGCAGAAAACCACTGCCGATGACCGCGCGCGCGCCGAGTTGGCGCGTATTTTCAGTTCGTACATGAATGTTGTCTCGAACGATTACAGCGCCGCCGCCGGCGATGGCGACGAGCAATTGAGCGAGCAGGCGGTGACGCGTCAGATCGACAGCCTGACCCAGCTCAACCTGACCGGCGCGAAAATCATTGGCCGCTGGCGCGACGAGGATAGCGGCACCATCTGGTCGCTGGCCGAGCTGGATATCAAGCAGGTCAAGAAAACGCTCAATACGGCCATGGAAATGAGCCCCTCGTTGCGCGATTTTCTCGCCCAAGAGGGCGATTCGATATTTGACCGCATGACGGGAGCCAAGCAATGATTCGGTTACCGGCAAGTGCCCTGGCGCTGGCCGCCGCCTTGTGCGTCACCCTGGTATTATCCTCCTGCGCCACCCACGTCGAGCGCATCGACGTCGACGAAACCCGCGATCTTAGCGGCGAGTGGAACGACACCGATTCGCGCCTGGTATCCGAGGAAATGGTGCGCGACGTGCTGGCGCGCCCGTGGCTGGACAGTTTCATCAACGAGCAGGGCAACCTGCCCGCGGTCATCGTCGGCGAGGTGCGCAACCTGAGCCATGAACACATCAATGTCGCTACCTTCATCGGCGATATCGAGCGCGAGCTGATCAATTCCGGCGGCGTACAATTTGTTGCCTCCAGAAACGAACGCGGCGAAATCCGCGAGGAACGCAAGGACCAGGAATTGAACGCCAGCGCCGAAACCGCCAAGCGCATGGGCGAGGAGCTCGGTGCCGACTTCATGCTCAAGGGCGCGATCAATACCATCCTCGATACCGAGGGCAAGGAACAGGTGCGCTATTACCAGGTCGACCTGTCGCTGATCAGCCTGGCGGACAACCGCAAGGTCTGGGTCGGGCAAAAGAAGATCAAGAAGTTCGTCAAGAAAAACTCGATTCGTTGGTAAGCAGGACGCATGAGTTGTACGGGCCCGAAGCCGCTGGCGGTGCTGGTCCTTGCCGGACTGGCGCTGAGCCAGGCTGGCTGTGTTGTCGGCATTGCCCGCCACCAAAGTGACCTGGAGCATTACCTCCGCAACAACCAGACCGCCGAGGCGCTGGAAGTGGTCGAATTGCGCCGTCGCGTGTCGCGCAACAAGAGCATATACCTGCTGGACAAGGCCATGTTATTGCGTATGCAACAAGAATTCGAGGCCAGCAATACCGCGTTTGAAGAGGCCAAGGATGTCATCGAGGAACTCGATGCCATCAGCCTGCGTGAGCAGGCCGCGTCGGTTACGATCAACGACCTGATGCGCAGTTACCTGCCACCGACGTTCGAGCGCGTACTCATCCATTGCTTCAAGGCGATGAATTATCTCGAGCTGCGGCAATACGACGATGCCCGCGTCGAGGTACTGCAGCTTGACGAATTTCTCAAGCAGCAGGACGGCTTTAGGCTGCCGTTCGCGCGCTACCTGTCGGGCCTGGTATTCGAGTTCAACCAGGAGCCCGACAATGCGCTGATCGCGTACCGCAAGGCATACGAGGCCTATCGCGACAATGGACGCAGAATTCCGAGCCTGTTGCAACAGGACTTGCTGCGCCTGACCGACTACCTCGGCCGCGTCGACGAGCATCGCCGCTTCGACGAAGAGTTCGCGCTCGTAAGCTGGCCGACGCAACAGCGTTTTCGCGAGCAGGCGCGCGCGGTGGCGATCCTGTTCAACGGCCTGATCCCGCGCAAGCACAGCCACGAAATCCTGGCGCAGTCGCCCAGCGACGGTCAAATGCATCGCATTTCCACGCCGTTTTACGAACGGCGTTACACGCGCGTACACAGCGCCATGCTCACCAGTGATCTGGTTGCCAACGATTCGGAACTGTTTGCAGATCTCGATCGCCACGCGCGTGCCGCGCTGGAAGACGAAATGCCGGCCATCATCGCCCGCACCGTGGCGCGCGTTGCCGTCAAGAACAGGGTCGCCGACGAAGCCGGCGAGGAGCAGCCGCTGTTCGGCCTGGCGCTGAATGTTCTCGCCGTGTTGAGCGAGCAGGCCGATACGCGTGCATGGTATACGTTACCGCAGGAGATCCTGGTGACGCGGCTCGAACTCGAACCCGGGCTGCACGACCTGCAGCTGTTGCTCGATGGCTCATTCCGTCCTGAGGCCAGCCCGAGCTGGCAACAAATTCAACTCGAAGCGGGCGAGACAGTCGTATTCGGCCTCCACTGGCCCGAATCCTACTCGACCCTGGGGGGAGGATACCAATGAAACGTTATGCCACGATCTTGCTATGCCTGTTCACCGCCGCCTGTGCCAGCACGCCCGACGACGAGGGCGGCCGGCCGGACTGGATCGACGGCCAAAGCAGCCGATACCC
>CP070646.1:1195094-1236795 GCA_020354435.1 Gammaproteobacteria bacterium | reverse complement strand
GTCTAAATTCGCACTCATTGTTCACACCTTTCTCATTATTTAATTCTATGCATGTCACCCTGAAGATGACAAGATTAATAAAATTTGCGTTTTTTTACAAAGCGGAAGAGCCGGATTCTCCGGTTCTGATACGCACAACCGATTCGAGGTTGGTGACGAAAATCTTGCCGTCGCCGATCTTGCCGGTCCTGGCGGAATCGATAATGGCATCGATAACCCGATCGATCATGTGGTCATCGACAGCGACCTCGATTTTGACCTTGGGTATGTAATCGACCACATACTCGGCGCCGCGGTATAGCTCGGTGTGGCCCTTTTGACGCCCGAATCCCTTGACTTCGTATACGGTGAGGCCGGCGATACCGATATCCGACAAGGCGCTGCGGACATCGTCCAGCTTGAATGGTTTGATTATTGCACTGACTATCTTCACCTGCGCCTCCCGGACTATTTGGCAAATACCGCCATCGATTCGATATGTGCGGTTTGCGGGAACATATCCATGACACCCAGATGCGTCATTTGGTATCCCTGGCCGCAGATAATAGCAGCATCGCGCACCAGGCTGGAAGGTTGGCAGGAGACGTAAACAATACGACGCGCTTTGAAAGAGCCGATACTGCGCGCCATCTCCTGCGCCCCGGAACGCGGCGGATCGAGGAGAATTTTGTCGTAGTCTGCCCGCGCCCATGGATCATTCGCATCGGGGCTGCCCAAATCTGCAACGTAATACTCGGTATTGCCGATTCCATTGGCCTGCGCCGATTCCCGCGCGCGCTGCACCATCGCGGCATCGCCCTCGATTCCGCTAACGCGAGCGCATCGACGCGCAACCGGCAGGGTAAAGTTGCCCAGGCCACAAAACAGATCCAGCACGCTGTCGGTGGCCTGTAATTCGAGGAATTCCAGTGCCTGCCTGACCATCTGCTGGTTAATCGTCGTGTTGACCTGGACGAAATCGAGCGCGTTAAAGCCTATTGCGATACTGCCGTCACCGATTGGATCGAATGCCAGCGATTGTTCTGCTGGATAAAGATCGTGTACCGTCTCGGGTCCCGCGGGCTGCAGCTGCAGCAGAAACCCGTGCTGTCGGGCAAACTCGCGCAGCAAACCCAGGTCAGATTCCGACAGTGGTTGCAGATGCCGGAACACGAGCTGTACCTGGCTGTCATCGGCGGCGACCTCGATCTGAGGAATCTGTGCTCGCGCATCGAGCTGACCGACCAACTCGGACAACTCCTGCAGGCGATTTCCGACCTCCGGCAGCAATACTTCGCAGGCGCGCATGTCGGCAATAAACGGGGTACTGCGCTCGCGGAAACCAACCAGCACCCGCCCCTTTTTTGTGACGTTTTTGACGCCTAGCCGGGCTTTCTTGCGATATCCCCACTCGGGGCCTCTCAGTGGCGCCAGAACCTGACCCACCCGAACACCCGCATGCGCCATCATATCCAGCAGGGATTGCTGTTTCAGCGCGACCTGGTCATCGTTCGACAGGTGTTGCAGGCTGCAACCGCCGCAGACCTGGAAGAACTCGCAACGCGGCTCAATGCGTTGTGGAGAAGCCTCGATGACTTCCAGGGTAACCGCCTGGTCGAATTTGCGGCTACGCTGCTGCACCTGCATCAATACCCTTTCTCCCGGCAATGCGCCAAACACGAATACGGTTTTGCCATTCACATGCGCAATGCCGCGCCCTTCGTGCGACATCGACTCGATCGTGACTTCACGCGGCTCGGAAGGCCGGTTGCGCCGCCGCCTGGAGGCCATGATTTATCCTTCCAGCCAGGCTGATTCGAACTCGAGCAGATGCGGCAGGCCCGAGGCTTTCAACTCGTCGCGCAGCAACTGGCATTCGCTGCGATAGCGGCTCTGGTCGAAATTGCCGCGGTTACGTTCGTAATTGAGGTAAACCAGGTAAGTATTGAGCACGTCGGTTTCGCAGTAATCCCGAATCGCCTTGATCTCCCCCTGCTGGTAGGCGTCCCAGACCTTCGCGCCGCTCATGCCCATTTTTCCGGGAAAACCGCACAGGCTGGCTATTTCATCCAGCGGTGCGTTGGCGCGCGGCTGAAAGCCCGCGAGTACATCCATTAAATCGGTGTGGCGCTCGTGGTAGCGGCTGAGGTAATTGTTGTAGCGAAAACCGGTATCGTTTTGCCCGGTTTCCCAGTATTGTGCCGCATCTATCGGGTAAAGCAGGCTGCGGTAGTGTATCACCGGCAGGTCGAAACCGCCCCCGTTCCACGACACCAGACGCGGTGTGTAGCGCTCGATACCGCTGAAAAATCGCTGCAGCAGGTCCTGTTCATCGGAGTCGACGCTGCCTAATGACCAGACCTTGACCTGATCACGAGTGCGCAGCACCGCCGAAATTGCAACGATGCGGTGCAGGTGATGCCGCAGGAATTCGATACCGGCCTGCTGGCGCCGCAGCTGGAACACCGCGCGGGCAACATCATCGTCGGAAAGTCCATGTAAATCATAGAGTCTACGACAGCCGTCGATGTCCGGGATGGTTTCGATGTCAAATACGAATACATTCATGGATTGGTCCACATCAGCAATTCGGAAAAACTCCAGTCGACAGGTAACGATCGCCCCGGTCGCAGACAATCGTGACGATGTTGGCGTTGGTCAGCGTTTGCGCCAGGCGCAAGCTGGCGCAAACCGCTCCGCCCGAGGAAATACCGCTAAAAATACCCTCTTTCGCGGCCAGCTCGCGGGTATAAACTTCGGCCTCTTCACGCGACACATCGATGATACGATCAACCGCCTCCGGCTGGTAAATCTTCGGCACATATTCGGCCGGCCAGCGCCGAATGCCCGGAATCGAAGAACCATCGGCCGGCTGTACGCCGACGATTTCTATTTGCGGATTGACCTCGCGAAAATAGCGCGAGCAACCCATGATGGTGCCGGTGGTGCCCATGGAACTGACAAAATGAGTCAGCTTTTGATCGGTCTGGCGCCATATCTCGGGTCCGGTCGTCTCGTAATGGGCACGTGGATTATCGGCATTTGCGAACTGGTCGAGCATTTTCGCCCTACCCGCGGCATTCATTTCCTCGGCAATATCCCGCGCCCTGATCATGCCCTCTTCCTGGCTGACCAGGATAATTTCCGCGCCGTAGGCACGCATGGTCGCGAGCCGCTCGTGACTCATGTTATCCGGCATGACCAGGATCATGCGATAGCCGCGCATTGCCGCAACCATCGCCAGCGCAATGCCAGTGTTACCGCTAGTGGCTTCGACCAGTTCGTCGCCGGGATGGATTTCACCACGCGCCTCGGCATGCCGAATCATGCTGTAGGCGGCGCGGTCCTTGACCGAACCGGCTGGATTATTGCCCTCCAGCTTTACCGATATCCTGTTACCGCGACCGGCACCCAGGCGCTGTAATGTTACCAGCGGGGTGTTTCCGATATAATCCTGCAAAAACATCTATTAATAACAACCCAATCCTGGAAGGGGTTCAAAGCCGTTTATTTTACTTTAACCGGGATTCGCATATAAGCGATTTATGGACAATCCTGATCCACCGTATAGCGTTACGGTGCCCGCGTCGACCGGCAACGCAAACGTCGAATCCGATATCGGTCTGCCTGATCGGCAAGGTCGTGACCAATGCGGAATTCGGTCGGCGGGGAATTAGCCCGATGTGAGAAATGGAAGCGTGAACATCAATCGGTATACGGGATTTTTGTGCGGCTTGATGCTGCTGTTAGCCGGACTGACAACCGCCGCGTCCGCCGCGAGCCAGATCGTTATCGTTAAAAGCAGCGATAACGCCTACTTCAACCAGAGTATCGAGACCCTGATCAACCACGTCGATCCGCTGACCAGGTTCAAAACCGTCATGGCGGAGGACCTCACGCGAGAACTGGAAGACAATGAAAATAACAGTTTCTTCGTTACCCTGGGACAGGCTGCGGCGCAGGCGGTTAATCGCCTCGACAGCGGTCGCAGTTCCTTCGGTGCTTATCTGACACACGAACAGTACAAGGATTTGCAACTCGAGAATCAGTCGACGGTGTTGCTCGATCAACCCCTGCATCGTTACCTGGTATTCTGCAAGCTGATGCTGGCCGCCGGTTCGATCGGCCTGATTGACGACCGGGAAATCAGGCTGGATCGGAGTCAATCAGAATTGCTCGAGAGGCTCGATTTCGAATTGAATCAGTACCGTATCGATCAGGCGAACAAGCTGCTGCCCGTGTTACGTCGGTTACTCAGACAGAACGACGCCCTGTTAATGCTGCCGCGGCAATCTATATACAATCGGGATACCCTGAAAGGCGTGCTGCTGACCAGCTACCGCATCCGTAAACCGGCAATCAGCTATTCGCCGGCTCATGTCAAATCGGGCGCGTTGGCGTCGATATATTCCTCGCCGGTGGATATCGGCAGGCACCTGGCGCAACTGATCAACAGGAAACTGCAATATCCGGCACACGAGACTCCAGCTTACCAGTTCGCCAAATTCTACTCGATCGCCACCAACCGTCGGATTGCGAAGGCTCTGGGTATCGAGCTTCCCGCCGAGAGCGAGCTGCGCTCGGCCATAGACAGGCTGGAACCGTGAGAAGACTGGGCATCAAGTACCAGATACTGCTGATCACGCTGATCCCGGTGTTTCTGATCGATTTGTTTTTTACCTACACGCATATCGACAACAGTATCGACCAGGCCAACGAACTGCTGCAGAGCAAGGGGGAAATCATCGCCCGCCAGATTGCCGGCGCGTCGGAATTCAGCCTGTTCACCGGTAACAGCAGTCAGATTCAATACCTCCTCGATCAGTCGGTTGGTAGCAACGATATCGTGCAGGCCTCGATCTACGACCGCCAGGGCAAACTGATTGCCGAGTCTATCGCAACCGGCTTCGCGCCGGCGGATACGGCCGATTATTTTTATCACCGCGAAACCATCACTTCGCAAAGTATCGAGCACTCGGACGTGTTCACGCCCGATCTCGCCGACGCCCGGCAGACCCGAACCCTCGGTTGGGTACATTTGTACATCTCACGCTATCGGCTGCAACAGACCACGCGTCAAATCATCGCCGATTCGATCATTTTTTTCGTCTCGATCCTGGTAATGGCAATCGTGCTGACCGTAGCCATCAGCCACCGTATTACCCGGCCCATTATTAACCTGGTGGAGCACCTTAAAAACGTTGAAACCGGGCAACTCGGCAAGATAATCGATCCCACGGAAGACAATGAGATCGGCGCGGTGCAAAAGGGATTCAATCGAATGACGCAATCCCTGCTGACCAATCGCCGCCATTTAAATCAGCGCATTCAGCAGGCCACCCAGCAGCTCAACGAGGCAATCACCGATCTCGAGTCGAAAAACCGGCAACTGGGTTTTGCCCGCGACCAAGCGCAAAATGCAAGCCGCAGCAAATCCGAGTTTCTCGCTAACATGAGCCATGAAATCCGCACACCGATCAATGGCATCAAGGGTTTTATCAGCCTGTTGAGCCAATCGAAGCTCGAGGCCGCGCAACAGCGCTACGTCGATATTATTCTCAAATCGACCTCGGACCTGACCAATATCGTCAACGAGATCCTGGATTTTTCCAAAATGGAATCAGGCAAGTTGAATATCGTCGACGAGGAGTTCGATCTGTACGAGGTAATCGAGCAAACCCGGGATCTTCTGTTCATAAACGTGTTGACCAAAAACATCGACCTGAATCTGATCATATACAGCGATACGCCACGCTGGCTGATTGGTGACAAGTTACGTCTGAAACAGATTTTGCTGAACCTGATCGGAAACGCGATCAAGTTTACCGACCAGGGCCGCGTCTCGATCAAGGTCAGCCTCGAGGATCAACGCGAGGACGAGATCGACATCGCAATCGTCGTCGAAGACAGCGGCATCGGCATCTCCGACGAAGATCAGCAAAACCTGTTCCAGGCCTTTAGCCAGGCCGAAAGCTCGAACAACCGGCGCTGCGCCGGTACCGGGCTGGGTCTTGCCATCAGCAAAAACCTGGCGACCCTGATGGGTGGCGACATAAACCTGGACTCAACCCCCGACCGGGGCTCGAAGTTTGTTCTGCGCCTGCCGTTCAGGCTGGCGCGAAGAAGCCTCTCCGCGGAGCCAGTAGAGGCTGACCAGCTTAAGGCGTTGATATTCGCTGCCGACGATATTTGCCTGATGGAAACCCGCACCCTGTTTGATCGTGCAGGTGTCGCCACGGAAGGCAATCTGGTCGATAACGACAAGGGTATCGAACCGGTGGTTGAATGCATACAGCGCAACCTGGCTTATATCGATCTGCTGGTATTCGACCGGCGTCATCTTGACATCGACCTGGAAAGAATAATCGATCCCGAACTGCTGCGGGCTACTCGTATTATCCTGATGGACTACGACCGGGGTCTGGAGCCATTGTCGAAACTGGCAGCTGTGGAATTTGTGTCGATTATCAGTACCAGCCAGTCGATCTCGGAACTGATTACGGGCAAAGCCGGGAAACAGGCTCGGAAAAAATCAGATCAGACATCCGGCAGCGTGAAGGGCAAGCGGATTCTGCTGGTCGACGACAACCAGGTCAACCTGAAACTCGCAAGTGAATTGATCCGGCTCTGGGGCCACCAGGTGGTCGAGGCGGATCACGGAAGCACGGCACTGGAATACTATCGCCAGCAACCGTTCGACCTCATCATTGTCGATATCCAGATGCCCGATATCGACGGCGTCAGCCTGCTGCAAATGATGCGTGAACACAATCCTGATGATCAGACACCCGTGGTAGCACTGACTGCGAACGTGCTTAACGATGAAGCCGGCCGGCTACAGGAACTGGGCTTCGATTACTTCTTCGCTAAACCCATCGACGAAGACCGCTTTCGTTCACTGCTCGATGGCAATCTGCAACGCCATGAAACCGCACGGCAATTTCGCCAACAGCACGAAGCCGAGACCGACTGCACGGTGGACTATGCCAAATCGCTGTCGTTGTCTGCAGACAACGAGTCCCTGTTACGGCAGATTTTCGAAATCATCGAACGCGATATCCCCGATCAGCAACAACAGCTCGATAACGCGTTACGACAGCAGGACCCGGACAAACTGGCTGCCATTCTTCACAAGCTGCACGGTGTCACCTGTTATGCCAGTCTACCCCGCCTGCGCCGTAAGGTGCTCGAATTTCAACAACAGCTGGCAGGTAACGGCGATATGGCGGCGCTGCAACAACAGCTGGAGATTGTGTCTGCCGAACTCACGGCGATAAAACGGGAAGTAAGACGTTGCCTGGAACGGATGGATCAAAAAGGCATCTCGGCCTGAGCGGCCGAGCTTGCTTCGACAGACCTGGCAGCGGCGTTCTAACCGCCCAATCGCGGCCGGCGAAACGGCTAATGGATCGATAGCGGCGATTATACGCCGGTGGCACGCGCCGCCAGCATCAGTTCCTTGATATCGCGGATGGCCTGCGCCAGTCCGATGAAAACCGCGTCGGCAACGATGGCATGACCGATGTTGAGCTCGGTGACCAGCGGATTCGCTGCAATCGGCCGGACGTTATGCCGGTTCAAACCGTGACCGGCATTAACCTGCAAACCTCGTCCATGCGCATAGGCGATCGCATCGTTAATACCTTCCAGCAGGCGCGCCTGTTGGTCATCGCTGGCATCTGCATAATGCCCGGTGTGTATCTCGATACAGGGCGCGCCACACTCGATGACGGCGTCAATCTGTTCGCGGCTGGCATCGATAAACGGCGATACCCGGGTGCCGACCTCCGCCAGACGCGTGCAGGCTGCACGTACCTGGTCCAGCTGGCCGGCGACGTCGAGCCCGCCCTCGGTGGTTAACTCTTCCCGTTTTTCCGGCACCAGGCAAACGTCCTCGGCCCTGAACTCGCAAGCAAAGGCCAGCATTTCGTCGGTGATGGCCATCTCGAGGTTCAGCTTGGTATTGACCACCTGTTTGAGCAGATGGGCGTCTCGTTCCTGGATATGCCGGCGGTCTTCGCGCAGATGGAAAGTAATCGAGTCGGCGCCCGAATACTCGGCAATCTGGGCCGCGTAAACCGGATCCGGAAAGCGCGTACCGCGCGCCTGACGCAGGGTCGCGACATGATCGATATTAACACCCAGCGTTATCGGATTGGTCATTTTCTTTTCATCATTTGCAGCAACACTTCGCGCGATTTTAGCGTTTTTCCATGCAAGTTAAAGTCGATCGTGCTGCGCAGCACCGTTTTCGCCAGCCGCAGTACCGGATCACGTTGATAATGCCCTTCGAGCCAGTCGATAATTGTCTGACCGTTAACCGCCTCCCTGGCGGAGCCGGCGCAGGCGACAAAACCGCTGTCGACGACAAACTGGTAACTCTGATCCGCCTGAATCGGCAAGCCACTCACGGCATCTAGCGAAATTTCCGGGAAGTAACCGAGAGCCTGCATCATTGCGAGTTCGAAGCTGCGCAAACCGGCTTCACCGAGCTTTTCGTGGGCTGCTTTTAGCAGTTCAAGGTAGATCATAAACACTTCAGGATTGGCTTCCCGCTCCGGCAGCAAGGCAGCGATCAGCTCGTTGACATATAGCAGGGGCAGGTAGTTGGCCTCGTCCACCGGCAGCGTGAGGGCTTCGATCGCGGTCAGGTTTTTCAGCTCCGCTTGGCCGCTCCAGCCGACGGTAAGCAGTTCGAACGGCTGATAAGGAATTTTTGCCGGATTACGTCTTGCGCCCCGCGCCATCACACGTATGCGCCCGTAGTCGCGGGTAAACAGGTCGAGCAGCAGACTGCTGTTGCGCCAGTCCCAGCGGCGAAGGATTAAAGCTGGTTGATCAGATATCCTGGCTTCCATCGGAATAGCCAAAGGCGGCCAGCGATTGTTCGTCATCGGCCCAGTCGGCACGAATTTTCACCCATAGTTGCAGGTAAACCTTGCCGCCCAGCAGGTGCTCGATATCCGTGCGTGCCAGCGAACCGATTTTCTTCAGCTGTTTGCCACTCTTGCCGATCACGATTGCCTTTTGCGATTTTCTCTCGACCCAGATAGTCGCGGAAATCCGGGTAATGTCAGCCTCCTCGACGTAGTGATCGATACTGACGGTAATCGAATAAGGCAACTCCTGCTTGAGCGTGCGGAACAGTTTTTCGCGCACGATCTCGGCGCTGATGAAACGCATCGACTTGTCGGTTAATTGATCGTCCGGGAATTGCGCTACGCCAATCGGCAAACGCTCCACGATCAGGCGCTCGAGCCGCTCGAGGTTGTCACCGGTCAATGCTGACACGGGCACACATTCGAAACCGGGCGCGTGTTCCGATATTTTCTGCATGCGTGGCAGGCAATCCTCGCGGCTCAGACGATCAACCTTGTTGACCACGATTAAAACATTGTCGTAGTCACTGACGCGACGCAGGATTTTTTCGTCATCCTGGTTGAAACGGGTGATATCCAGCATGACGCAAATAAGATCGGCGTCGTCGAACATACTGGTAGCCGCACGGTTCATGTAGCGGTGTATAGCCTTGCGTTTTTCGTCGTGAATCCCTGGCGTATCGACAAAGATGCACTGGTAATCTTCAGTCGTCTTGATGCCGAGAATCTGATGCCGGGTAGTCTGGGGTCGATGCGCGGTAATGCTGAGTTTTTCACCAACCAGCGCATTCATCAAGGTCGACTTGCCGGTATTCGGCTTGCCGATCAGGGCGACGTAACCACAGCGAAACGCATCACTCATAAGCCGAGTTTTTCCAGCATTTTCTGAGCCGCATGCTGTTCTGCCTTTTTACGACTGGTGCCGCTTCCCCGACTCTCCAGCCCGTTTTCGCCAATCGCGCAACTGACGGTAAACAGTTGTGCATGGGATCTGCCGCTGGTTTTATCCACCCGGTATTCGGGCAGCCCCTGCTGTCTCGCCTGCAGGTATTCCTGCAGCCGAGTTTTTGGATCTTTAAGGCTTGCCGTGGTATCGATGCGATCGAGCTGCTGCTGGAACAACCGCAGTACCGCGGTTTCGGTCCGTGGGTAATCACTATCCAGATAGATCGCGCCGATAACCGCCTCGAGCGCATCGGACAGTATCGATTCACGCCGATGGCCGCCGGATTTGAGTTCGCCGCCGCCGAGATTGACGTGATCGCCGAGCTTGATCGAACGCGCAACCTCGGCCAGCGTGGCCTCCTTCACCAGCGATGCACGGATACGGCTCAGGTTACCTTCGTCGGCATCCCTGAAACGTTGATAGATGTGGTTCGAAATGATCAGGTTAAGAACACTGTCGCCGAGAAATTCGAGCCGCTCATTATTGTTACTACGCGAGAAACTACGGTGTGTCAGGGCTTGCTGCAGTAAGTCCTGCTGTCTGAATTGATATCCGGTAAGCGCAAAAAAATCTTCGGCATTCACCGATTGATCACTGCTTTTTCCACGAATCGGGCACCGATATACAAATTGGCAATGTAGTCGTCCTGGGCCTGGTAGGTGATAGTTACCGTGGTTATTCCATCCTTGCGCTCCATTTTTACGTTTTCACGCTGGATCGATTTGACACCCTGAACATACAGGCGCTTTTGCAGCGAATCCCAGATGGCCCGCTTGGATTTCGGATCGATGGAAGTATCCTCTTGCAGCGAATCCAGCGCCGACCTGACCTTGAAATTATCGTAGTACATCGGAAAAATCTTGAAGAACGTGATCAATAGCAGGCCGAAGATGGCGGCAACCAAAATCCATCCGACAGATGACAAACCCTGCTGTCGATGCCTTGATTTCATGACTCTTTTCATAACCATTACCTCAGTTCGAAATTTTCTGACCGATTCTAGAGATATCCAGACCGGTCCCGCCTTCCCGCCAGTCCCAATGCATCCATATCATGACCGCCTTACCAACGAGATTTTCTTCGGGCACGAAACCCCAGATCCTGCTGTCGTTACTGTGATCACGATTATCGCCCATGACGAAGTAGTGACCATCGGGCACAAAAACCTCACCGTTGATGCCTACGCTCATACTCGGATTGATCATCACCGTATGACGGCTCTTGTCCAGCACCTCGGTAAACACCTGGCAATCCGCGCCTGCACGGTCGCAGCCGCTAGCGGCTGACATCTTGTTGAGATCTCCCAATCCCTGGTATTTACCGTTTTTCTCAAATGTCAGGGCCCGACCATTTATCGATAAACGACGATTATAGTAACTTACATGATCCCCGGGCAATCCTACGATGCGCTTGATGTAATCCTGCGATTCATCACGAGGGAAGCGGAAAACGACGACGTCGCCGCGTTTGGGTTGATCGCCTTTGGTAATACGGTTTTGCCAAACCGGCATACGCAAACCGTAGCTGTATTTGTTAACCAGGATAAAATCACCGACCAGCAGCGATGGCATCATTGAACCTGACGGAATTCGAAACGGTTCATAGAGGAAAGCGCGCAGCACCAGCACGACCAGCAGTACCGGGAAAAAAGCTCTCGAATACTCGGTGAGAATAGGCTCCTTGGGGACTTTACCCTTCGGGCCCGGCTTGCGCAGGCGAGCAAACAGCAGTACATCGACCAGCCAGATAAAACCCGAGACAACGGTCAAAATCAGTAACAAAAACTCAAAATCAAAATGAACCATTCAGTCTGTCTCTACCCCTAACGGCAGCCTTATCAATTATCTACCTTCAACACCGCGAGAAACGCATCCTGCGGTATTTCGACGCTGCCGACCTGCTTCATACGCTTTTTACCGGCTTTTTGCTTCTCGAGCAATTTTCGCTTGCGCGTCACATCTCCGCCATAACATTTGGCGGTTACGTTCTTGCGCAACGCCTTGACGTTGGTACGCGCGATAACGTTCGAGCCAATCGCAGCCTGGATCGCAACATCGAACATTTGCCGCGGTATCAACTCCTTCATTTTCGACGCCAGCTCGCGGCCACGGTATTCGGCATTGCTGCGATGAACAATCAGCGACAGCGCATCGACCCGGTCGCCGTTAATCAGCACATCGAGTTTCACCAGGTTGGATGCTTCGAAGCGCAAAAACTCGTAGTCGAAGGAAGCATAGCCGCGGCTAACCGATTTCAGGCGATCAAAAAAGTCTAGTACAACCTCGGACAGTGGCAACTCGAACACCAGCGAAACCTGGTTGCCGAGAAACTGCATATCCTTTTGCACGCCACGCTTTTCGATGCACAACGAGATAACCGCACCGATGTAATCCTCTGGCAAAAGGATATTCGCCTGGATAATCGGTTCGCGAATTTCACTGATTTTGTTCACCGGCGGCAGATCGGCCGGATTATGGATTTCGATCTCGTCACCGGCCGTAGTTTCCACCTGGTAAACCACCGTCGGCGCGGTCGTAATCAGGTCGAGATCGTACTCGCGCTCAAGCCGTTCCTGCACGATTTCCATGTGCAGCATTCCGAGAAAACCGCAGCGAAAACCGAATCCCAGCGCCTGCGAGGTTTCCGGTTCGAACTGTAGCGAGGCATCGTTCAGTTTCAGTTTGCGCAAAGCTTCGCGACAATCCTCGTAGTCGTCGGAGCTTACCGGAAACAGGCCTGCAAACACGCGTGGCTGGATCTGTTTGAAATCGGCCAGTGGTTGTTCCGCCGGTTGCTGTGACAATGTGATCGTGTCGCCGACGCGAGCCGATTCGATATCCTTGATGCCGGCGATGACGTAACCGACACTGCCGGCCTGCAGGCAGTCGGTATCCATGCGTTTGGGCGTGAACACACCAACCTTTTCCACCAGGAACTCGCGCCCGCTGGACATCATCTGAATCTTTTGCTTGGGGCGGATACCCCCTTGCATGACACGTACCAGCGTAATCACGCCAACGTAGCTATCGAACCAGGAGTCGATGATCAGGGCCTGGGTGCGATTGTCTTCCGAACCCTCCGGCGGCGGAATTTTTTCGATAATCTGCTCGAGCAGATCCTCGACACCGACACCGGTCTTGGCGCTGACTTCTATCGCATCGGCAGCATCCAGCCCTATGATTTCCTCGATTTCGAGCTTGACCCGATCCGGGTCGGCGGCCGGTAAATCGATTTTGTTCAGCACCGGCAAAACCTCCAGATCGAGATCGATCGCGGTGTAGCAATTGGCGACGCTCTGCGCTTCGACCCCTTGCGAGGCATCGACCACCAGCAGCGCGCCCTCGCATGCGGCCAGCGAGCGCGACACTTCGTAGGAAAAATCGACGTGACCGGGCGTGTCGATAATGTTCAGCATATAGTCACGACCGTCGCGCGCGTGGTAATTCAGCGAAACGCTTTGCGCCTTGATGGTAATACCCCGCTCGCGCTCGAGTTCCATCGAATCGAGCACCTGCGCTTCCATCTCGCGTTCACTCAAGCCACCACAGATCTGGATGAAGCGGTCCGCGAGCGTCGATTTGCCATGGTCGATATGAGCGATGATCGAAAAATTGCGTATTAACTCCATGCGCATAAGTGGTATTCGTCCCGCCCGTTCTGTGGATTGGTGGAAAAGTGGATTGCCGACCTGGCACAGGCCGGCCCTGGATGTATAAAACCTGCGAAGTTTACGCTAAAGCCAGCGCGGCCCGCAATGCCGTTTCATCGAAAAAAAAGTGACAGATTTCAACATCGTCCTGACAAAGCACCGGTACCCGGGCGTCGTAGCGCCGGATCAGCTCCGGATCGCGGTCGATATCGATTTCAGACCAGTTCAAGGCCTGTTGCCGACACGAAAAAGCCACCAGTGCTTTGCGCATGGCATCGCACAGGTGGCATTGTTCGCGGTAGTAAAGAATTAACGCCAAAACGCGATTGCTACCGCCCGGTTCGCTGACCATCCCGCCATCGCGAGGCACGCAACGATATCAGAAATCGAATGATTTACCCGTTGCCTAGGAGTCCTCATCTGGTCGAATCGCGAGAAAAACCGGTCCGGCGCGACGCTGCACCAGCAGGGCCACCGATTTGCCGGACTGTAGTTCGCCGGCGATCTTTTCGAAATCGTCGAGCGATTCGACCGCCTGATTATCGATCATGGTGATAACGTCGCCTTTCTGAATACCGGCGTCGCTGGCCGGGCCATACTCATCCACTTCGACGACCTGCACGCCGCTTTCGATCTTGAGCCGTTTACCGGCATCACGGCTCAACTCTTCCACTTTCATGCCAAGCGACGATTCCTCGATCTCGGGTTTGGACTCGGGTTGATAGGCCGCCTGGGTGATCGTGGACGGCAACTGTGCGATGACGACACCGATATCCTGGCGTTTCTTGTCGCGGATCACGGTAACCTGGGCTTCCCTTCCGACCTTGGCGCGCCCAACCAGCGGCGGCAATCCGCTCGAACGCATAACCTTTTTGCCGTTAAACTCGACGATCACGTCACCAACCTGCAGCCCCGCCTCGGCAGCCGGGCTTTCGTCGAGCACCTTGGCCACCAGAGCACCATGTGGATTCTCCATGCCAAAGGATTCCGCCAGTTCGCGCGTGACTTCCTGGATTAGCACACCCAGCCAGCCGCGTGAAACCGAGCCGGTCTCCTTGATCTGGTTGGCAACGTCGACCGCCATTTCGATCGGAATCGCGAAGGACAGCCCCATGAAACCGCCCGAACGGCTATAAATCTGCGAGTTGATGCCAACCACCTCGCCGTCGAGATTGAACAGCGGGCCACCGGAATTACCCGGGTTGATCGCAACGTCGGTCTGGATGAACGGCACGTAATTGTCACTCGGCAGGTTGCGCCCCTTGGCGCTGACAATCCCCGCCGTGACGGTGGCATCGAAACCGAAAGGCGAGCCGATTGCGAGCACCCATTCACCTACCTTCAGATCATCCGAATCACCAATTTTCAGCGTTGGCAGGTTGTCGGCGTCGACTTTCAGCACGGCAACGTCGGAAGCTTCGTCCGAGCCTATGACCCTGGCCGTATACTCCTTGCGATTCGCCATGCGCACGATGACTTCATCGGCGCCGGCGATTACGTGATGATTGGTCAGAATATAACCATCGTCCGAAATGATGAAGCCGGAACCGAGCGACTGCGAGTCGCGCCGGCGGCGCTCGAATTCATCATGGTCGAAAAACTTGTCGAACAATTCGCCGAAGGGAGAACCTTCGGGCAATTCGGGAATATTGTGTCGTTTCGAAGTACTGCTCTTCATCTTCATCTTGGTACTGATGTTGACAACGGAATCCTTCGACTCCTCGACAATCTCGGTAAAATCGGGTAACGCCGCCTGGACACTTAACGGCAGGCTGAACGCCAGCACGACTATAAATTTCTGAATGTGTTTGCTAAAAAATTTCATGAAGTCCTTCCAGATAATCTCAAATACAGTTCTATGACTCGGATAGCGGTCTCGGGTTCCCCCTGATTTCCAGGATATATGGCGTCATGCGCCCGGCTTCAAGGGATCGGCCTGTACGGGAGGCATATTTGAAACCGACAATGAATCCCCCGATCGAAAACAGCGCAATCCAGATCTCGGCCAGGCCGGCCAACGCGGCGAACAGGCCGGCGCCGACCATCGCCACTAGCGGCAGCCCATACACGGTCAGGCTGGCCTTGACCAGCGCGGCCTCCGACAGGCCCAGCAATACCTCGTCTCCCGGCTTTAAATCCTGATCGGTTTCGATTACCAGCGGTCGTGAACGATTTCCCAGCAGGCGGCCGAGCGCTCCCGTGCCGCACCCCTGCGCCATTTCACAGTGACCACAGGTAGCGGTTCGCTGCAGCCTGACTTCTACCCGCCCTTTATTACAAGCCGTTACCACGGCCTGTTCGGTAATCATGCGCAACATCCCGGTTTCATATAAACAACATCCAAGTTTGATACCAATTGCGATCGATCGCAAGCTGGAGTGCAGAATCCAGACAACGCCTAGGGTTTGCGGTAAGACACCGATTCGGCAACCTGTTTCACCGTAACCGCCGGAACTTCTCCGATCGCGGTCACTGCGTGATCATCGAGAATGCGAATAAATGCGTTGACCGCGCCCATCGAAGAGCTGCCACCGTGAATTTCACTGGTTTGCCGTTCGATAAACACCGACAGCGATGCCAGGCCATCGGTATAAACCATTTGCTGCACCACCTGGTTGGTACCCGGAATCTTGCGCTTTAACACCGACTGGCGCCAGAAGCCACCCGGTGCGCCATTCAACTGCCAGGCGCTATCCACGGCCAGGGCGTTATCGCCATCATCGCGACGATAACGTATCAACGAGTAATTCTCGCCGATTTCCGGCAAGGTGTTGACTTCCAGTTTCTCACCTTCCTCGAACAGCCTTAAACTGGTAAACATCACCTGTTCGACCTCGCGGTTG
Organism: Gammaproteobacteria bacterium; assembly: GCA_020354435.1. Taxonomy (GTDB): domain Bacteria; phylum Pseudomonadota; class Gammaproteobacteria. The sequence continues at coordinate 1,220,499 of CP070646.1, read as the reverse complement.
GTTTCGTCGATCAGGCTGGATTTCATCATCAGGCCGTTCTCCTGGTTGATCCAGAATTTCATGCCATAACGATACCTGTCCTTCGGATCGATATGCACGACCATGGTTTCCTGGTCGGCGATGCGATCCATGCCCAACAGTTTCATGTTGTAGAACTTTTCCAGTCGCTTGATATCTTCCGGAATAAAAATCGGCGAAAAACTGTTCTTTCGAGACAGATCTACGACCACCTTACGGCTCGATGGCCAGATACAGGTAAGGTTCTGATTATCGCGAATCACTTCGCGCGCCTCGCCGTTGAGCGAAATCAGCCGTTCCTTCTCTCCGCTGGCGTCGCGAAAATGCTCTATTTGCATGCTTTCAAGCTGATTCCCGTGCAGGTAAACAAAATTACCGCGATAGCTCAGATTGCGCATTGCGTCCGACATTTTCTGTACCCATTCCATTGCCGGATCGGCCAGCACGGGTGCGCTTGCGAGGGCTGTGGCAAGCAGCGGAATCAGCAACCTGGGCAGAAACTTCAACTGACCAACCCGCCTACTTCTGGGAATCAAAGCCGGCAACCCTGGCCTGGGGAATCAATCCCTGCACCGAGTTCGAGTACTCGGTATGATTAACCAGGTAGGCGTTTAGTTTCTGCTGCATTCCCGGCATTTCGCGATCTACCTTCCAGCGCGTGCCCAGCGTTTGCACCCGGGTGGATACCGCTACCGCGGTTCCCTGAATTTGCTGTCCGGCCAGTTTTTGAACTTTCTGCTGATCGGCGCTGACAAGCTCGTTATCGATCTGGCCGGTCTCTTTTTGCAGCGGTTGCCACAACGCAACGGTAACCACGGCCACGCTGGCGGCAACCGCCAGTCCGGCAAAAGGCTTGAGGCTGGCCCAGCTCAGCAAAGAGGATGGGCGATCCGCCTGCGACGGTTTCTCCATTTTACTGGCCTTCTCGATTGCGACTTCCGCGTGCAATCGGGCCATGACCGAATTGTGAAAATCGCTGTCGACGGCTGGCGGCAATTCATTTCGCATCGCTTCGCCGATCATCCGGTAACGTCGCGCACGGTACTGCAAATTCACATCAGCCATCACTTCGTCGAGCGAAGCGTCGGCATTTTCATCCCGAAATTCGTCCAGCAGGTAAGCTAGTTTTTCGTCATGCTCTGTCATCTTAAACTCTCTGTTTAAACCATTTATTTCGATGGTTTTCAAAAATCTGCTAGTTAGTCACTCTAACAGGGGTCTAAGTTCCTTATCGATTACATCCCGGGCACGAAATATTCTAGATCTAACCGTGCCGATCGGGCAATCCATTACTTCCGCTATCTCTTCATAGCTCAAACCATCGATTTCACGCAGCGTAATTGCCGATTTGAGGTCGTCCGGTAAATTTTCGATGGCGCGAAAAATCGTCGCCTTGATCTCATCGGTTAACAACAGGCTTTCCGGGTTGGCATACTCCTTAAGCCCGGATTCACCCTCGTAATGCTCGGCATCGTCCACGTCGACCGCATAATTCGGCGATTTACGCGCGCGCGAAGCCAGATGATTCTTCGCCGTGTTGGTCGCAATCCGGTATAGCCAGGTATAAAACTGACTGTCACCCCTGAAACTGCCAATCGCGCGGAATGCCTTGATAAAAGCATCCTGGGCGATGTCCTGGCATTCGGCCTGATCCGATACGAAGCGGCCAACCAGGTTGATCACCTTGTGCTGATATTTCTGTACCAGAATATCGAAGGCAGCCGTATCTCCTGCCTGTACCCGCTTCACCAGGTCTGCATCGAGCAGATTCGTCCCCATTCACTACCCTTTGTGTTTATGATTCTTGGAGATAACGGCTTCTTATCTTCCAAACTGATAAATAAGGACTGATTATATTGCAAAAAGTTCTGTCACCGGACGGGTTTTGAGATGCGAACGATTTCACTATACTGGTGCGAGATTTCGAAAGCGCAAGCCAATGAGCAGCCAATTCAAATATGATGTCGTTATCGTCGGCTCGGGTACAGCAGGCCTGTCGGCTGCGTTACACCTGCCGTCCTCGCTCAGCATCGCTATCCTGGCAAAAGCCGACCTCGAGCAAACCTCGAGCTCCTGGGCCCAGGGCGGAATTTCGGCGGTGCTGGACCCGGAGGACAGTATCGAATTACACGCCCGCGACACGATAGTGGCTGGCGCGGGAATATGCGAGGAATCGGTAGTCGAATTTACCGTGGCCAACGGTGCCGAATGTATCAACTGGCTGGCCGATCTGGGCATGCCCTTCACCCTGGATAACCCCGAAATCGTCGACAGCGCATTTCATTTGACACGCGAGGGCGGTCACAGCAAACGCCGTGTCGTGCACGTCGCCGATACCACCGGCAAGGCACTGCAGCAGACGCTGCAGGCACACGTCGCCGAACGGCGCAATATCAAGGTTCTTTATGAACATATCGCCATCGATCTGATAAGTCGACATCAAAAATGCGCCGGACTTTACGCCTATAGCCTAGCCAACCAGCGCGTCGACGTATTCAGGGCGCAAAAAGTCATCCTCGCCACCGGCGGCGCCAGCCGGGTTTATCTGTACACCAGTAATCCCGATGGTTCCACCGGTGACGGCATCGCCATGGCCTGGCGCGCCGGTTGTCGTGTTGCCAACATGGAATTTAACCAGTTTCACCCGACCTGCCTGTACCACCCCGAAGCGCGTACTTTTTTGATCACCGAGGCGGTTCGCGGCGAAGGTGGAAAACTGTTGCTGCCCAATGGCGAACGTTTCATGCCGCGCTTCGACGATCGCGCGGAACTGGCGCCGCGGGATATCGTCGCTCGCGCCATCGACCATGAAATGAAGCGCCTCGGAATCGACTGCGTCTATCTCGATATCAGTCACAAGAGTCGAGCCTTCATCAAGTCGCATTTCCCGGCTATCTACCAGCGCTGCCTGCACTTCGATATCGATATCACGCGGCAGCCGATACCGGTGGTGCCGGCGGCGCATTACACCTGCGGTGGCGTCATGATCGATACCGACGGTCGCACCGACCTGGAAAATCTGTATGCCATTGGCGAGGTGACTTATTCCGGCCTGCATGGCGCCAATCGCATGGCCAGCAATTCGCTGCTTGAATGCCTGGTTTTCGCACGCAGCGCGGCACGCGCCATCGCCGATGAAATCGAACCCGGCAAATCCATGCCGGCGTTAGCGCGCTGGGACGAATCGCAGGTGACCGATTCCGACGAGGACATCGTGGTATCGCATAACTGGGACGAATTACGGCGTTTCATGTGGGACTATGTCGGCATCGTTCGCACCAACAAGCGCCTCCAGCGCGCGCTGCACCGCAGCGAGTTGCTCGAACGCGAAATCGATGAGTACTACGGCAACTACAAGGTGTCACCGGACCTGCTGGAGCTGCGCAACCTGGTCGTGGTCGCCGACCTGATCATTCGCTCGGCGCTTGCGCGCAAGGAAAGCCGCGGACTGCATTTCACCCTGGATTATCCCGAAAGCAGCGATGATTTCCTGGCGCCAACCGTTCTCGATCCGCGACTGTCAAAGCAGGATCGGGCCAGCCTCGCTTCCATCTGAACTGTCCCGGCCTGTCACCCGTTTTATGGCCACAGTCCCGCTCGAGGCTGGGCCGCCTGTCAAGCAGCGGGTAAGTGTTGGTGTTAGAATGCGCCGATGATGCAACAACAGACCATTACGGTTCAAACCCAGGGCCGCGCAACAGTCGATATAACCACTGAAATCGAAGCTCTGTTGAGGTCAAACGACATCGAACAGGGTTTGTGCCACGTTTTCATTCACCACACCAGTGCGTCGCTCATCATTACCGAGAATGCCGATGCCGACGTGCGTCGCGACCTGGAGAACTACATCGCAAAACTGGTCAAGGACGGCGATCCGGCCTATCTGCACGACCAGGAAGGTGCCGATGACATGGCCGCGCATATTCGTTCGGTGCTGACCCAGACCGAAATCACGATACCGATACACGCAGGCCGACTCGCGCTCGGCACCTGGCAGGGCCTGTACCTGTGGGAACATCGCTACCGTCCACACCGTCGCCGTCTTACCGTAACGCTAACGGGCACCTAAGGGATAATAACGTCTATTAATATATTGATATTGTCTTCACCGGTTAAAACCGGAGAATGATGCGCAAAGTAGCAAACCAATTCGAGGAACAATCATGAAGATAATCCTGTTAGGACCACCCGGTGCCGGCAAGGGCACTATCGCCAAGGCGCTGATGGCGCGAGACGGCTCGGTACAGATTTCCACCGGTGATATCCTGCGTGCCGCGGTCGCCGCCGGCACCGAATTAGGCAAACTGGCGGAAGCGGCGATGAAGGCCGGCGATCTCGTTACCGACGAATTGATCATGGGTATCATGGAGGAGCGCCTGCAACAGGATGATTGCAAAAAGGGTTACCTGCTGGACGGATTCCCGCGCACGATACCGCAGGCCGAAGCGCTGAAGGCCCTGCTCGAAAAACTCGGCGAAAAGCTTAACTGCGCGCTCGAACTCGATATTCCGCGCGACGTCATTATCGACCGACTCACGACGCGTCGCACCTGCAGCAACTGTGGCGAAATATATAATGTCAAGTCGAAACCGCCCAAAGTCGAGAACGTTTGCGATGTCTGCGGCAGCGCCGTCGTGCAACGCGACGACGAGACCGAGGAAGCGATTCTCAACCGGCTCGAGGTTTACAACGAGCAGACCGCGCCTCTGGTCGATTTTTATCGCAACGAAGGCTTATTGGTGAGCGTACCCTCATCAGACCTTGAAACGGTGATGCAGGCGATCAGCAGCCGGCTCTGAAGTCATAGCAGCCGGCGTCAGCGGGATTCGATTTCGATTCTCTCGATACCGGCGACGAAAACCTGCACCCCGTCGAGCGTGGTAAAACCATCGCTTTGAATCTCGCTTTTCATCGCGCGATAGGATTTTTTCGCGCCCGACTGCGTGTTGATGACGTGTACGGTTACGACCGCGCTGCGCTCATCGACCTCGAGATAAATCATGACGCCGGCGGCAATGACCATGACAATCATGAAAGCGATGGCGCCATTGCGCAACTGCTTTTTCCGGCGTTCGGTTTCAGGATTCCTGATTTTCCTCAACTCCGGCTTGGCCCGCGAGGAAATCATCCACATGCAGGCCACGATTACCCCGAGGGTAATGAGAATTTTACTGATCATTTAGTCTCGAATTTTGATGTCGCCGTTAACTGCGGGAAAAAGTGACCAGATGGTCAACGTTGAGCCGGATCCCGATGCGTTCGTTTATTTTATGGTTATGGTGACTGGGTGCAAGGCACATGACCTCGATTCCGCTATCCATGCGCAGGTGGTAAAGAAAATCGGCGCCGCGAAAAGCCTTTTCGACGACAATGGCCGACTCGCTCGCGTTATCGTCGTGTACGACGTCATCGGGACGGATTAAGACATCCACCGTGGCACCTGGCGCATCACTTAACGGCGCGCTGCCGTGAATGATGCCCAGATCGGTTCTGACAGTTGTCTCGCTTTCCACCGTGGCCGGCAGTATAACGCCCTGGCCGATAAAATCGGCGACGAAGCGATTGGCCGGCTCATGGTATAAATCGTAACCGCTGCCCTGCTGCTGGATACTACCCTCGTTCATGACGCAAATCTGGTCGGCCATCGCAAAGGCTTCGTTCTGATCGTGCGTCACCAGGATCGCGGTACTGTTTTCCTGGTTCAGAATGCTTCTGACTTCGCGCGCCAATTGTTCGCGCATTTCCGCGTCCATGTTGGAAAACGGCTCGTCCAGCAGCAAAACCCCCGGACGCGGTGCCAGCGCGCGCGCCAGCGCGATACGCTGCTGCTGACCACCCGATAACTGGTGCGGGTAAGCCTGCGCGTAAGCCGGCATGCCGACGATTGCAAGCATTTCATGCACGCGTGCCCGTTGCTGTTTGCGCTCCATTCCCCGTAACCCGAAACGTACATTGTCTTCGACCTTCAGGTGCGGAAACAACGCAAAATCCTGAAACACCATGCCGATGTTTCGCTTTTCCGGTACCAGGCATGTTTTTGCAGAGCTGACTTCGATGCCGTCGATCAGGATACGACCACGCCAGATCGGCTCGAAACCGGCGATGGCGCGCAACACGGTGGTCTTGCCGCAGCCGCTCGGGCCCAGCATGCAACCGATATGACCCGGCTGCAGCGAAATACTGACCTGATTCAGCACCTGCAGGTCATCGTAGCCGCAATCAATATTTTCGACGTCAAGTTGGGATGTCACGAACCTGCTCTCGATGCAGTAATACTTCGACTTAACAGTATAACCGGCCCCAGGCCAACAGCCACTATCATCAGAGCCGCGGTCGATGAATCGGCCAGGCGTTCATCCGAGGCGAGCTCAAAGGCCCTGACCGCGAGCGTGTTGAAATTGAACGGACGCAGTATCAGCGTGGCTGGCAGCTCCTTCATGACATCGACAAAAACGATCAACAACGCGGTCAATACGGTGCCCTTCATCAACGGCAGATGCACCCGCATCAGGACCTGCCCCGGCGCATGCGCCAGCGAGCGAGCAGCGTCATCCATCGAAGGTTTGATATTGGAAAGACCTGACTCCACGGCCTGAATCGAAACCGCCAGGAAACGCACCATGTAGGCAAACATGACCGCAATCAGGCTGCCGCTCAACAATAAACCGCTGGAAAAGCCGTAATGTTCGCGCATCAGCGTATCGATACTGTTATCGAACCAGGCAAACGGAATGATGACGCCGACGGCGATTACGGTCCCCGGAACCGCATAACCGGTCGCAACGATTCGAATCGACGCATTGACGGTTTTACTGTCGAACAGACGCTTGCCGTAAACCATGAACAGGGCCAGCAATACGGCCAGCAGCGCGGCGCTGGTCGCCAGCTCGAGCGAATTGAGAGTCAATTGCAGGAAGGACGCGTCGACCATGTAGTCATAGGTTTCGAGCGCCCATAGCGCTAGTTGCCAGGCGGGCAGCAGAAATCCCAGCGCCAACGGCACGAAACAGGCGCAGAATGCAAAAAAGGCGCGCCAGCCACGCAATCGGTACTGCGGCAGCGAGCGATAGCGGTAGGTCGCGTGATGATAGCGCGCGCGTCGGCGAGACCAGCGTTCGATCACGATCAGGGTAAACACGAACGCGAGCAGGATCGCGGCCAGCTTGGCCGCGGCTGCGCCATCGCCGAGCCCGAACCAGGTTCGAAAAATTCCGGTGGTAAACACGCCCAGGCCAAAATAGGCCACGGTGCCGTAATCGGCCAGGGTTTCCATCAGCGCCAGCGACAGGCCGGCGACGATAGCCGGGCGCGCCAGTGGCAATGCAACCCGGTAAAAACTCGACCAGACCGAGCAGCCCAGCGTGCGGCTGACTTCGAGCACGCAAATCGATTGCTCGAGAAACGCGGCACGCGCGAGTAAATAGACATAGGGATACAATACCAGCGAAAACATCGTCACCGCGCCTCCGAGTGAACGCACCTCGGGGAAGTAGTAATCATGCGCTCCCCAGCCGGTACTGGCCCTGATCCAGCTTTGCACCGGACCGGCGAAATCGAACATGCCGGTATAGGTATAGGCAATGATGTAAGCCGGAAAGGCCAGCGGCAGCAGCAAGGCCCAGCTAAACAGTTTCTTTCCCGGGAAAAGGCAGACGCTGGTAAGCCAGGCACAGCCGACACCGATCACCAGCGTTCCCACGGCCACGCCAATCATTAAAAGCGCGGAATTGAGCAGGTACTCGCCAAGCAGGTTGTCGAGCAAATGCTGCCAGACATCATTCGCCGGATGCAGGACGAAACTGGCCACGGTGAAAATGGGCAGGCTGAACAGGCAGGCGACCAGCAGCACGCCAGGTTTCCACAAACCCGACAACAGCGATTGATTGGCAGAAACGGATTTCAATAAATGACCGCTCGAGGAAAAACGACTTACATGCGACGAACCGTATCGCGACAAAATTTTAGTCTGTTCGGCAATTTAATGGTTTATACCGCCGGATTCAGCGCTAAAATTGTTACTGCTCGTCCCGCTTTCGGTGCGTGGATTTTAGTTAATATCGATGCTGGCGTAAATAATAACTGTTCTCATTTGCAAATAATTACCAATAATGATCACGACACCGGATACCGCCTCAATGCTCACCGAAAACAGGTTCGAGTGGCAAGCGGTCGATGATTACCTTAACGCCAATCAGGTCAAAGCCGACGAGGTAAACCGCATCGAGCGGCTCGCTATCGCCAGTCCCTACGCGTTGAACCAGTTGAGACGGGATACGAGTCTGATCGATGTATTGCTAAAGCTCAAGCGCTTCAGCCTGGAACCGGATTTCATCGATTTCGCGTCACCGCAGAAGATCGATATCGACGCGGTCAAGCGTCAACTTCGCCTTTATCGACACCGTAAACTGGTCGAAATCATTTATCTCGACGTGGTCGCAGGTAATTCGCTGGAAAATACGCTTCGCCATCTGAGTGACCTCGCCGAGCAACTGATTCAAATCGCACTCGAAGCCAGTAATCGGCAACTGTCGGCAAAACACGGCCAGCCTGTGGATGCCGACGGCGAGCCAATGCAGCTCAATATCATCGCTATGGGCAAGCTTGGCGGTCGTGAACTCAACTTTTCCTCGGATATCGATCTGATTTGTTGTTACGAGAGCGACGGTGAACTCACGGGTTACGGCCAGCTCAGCTACCAGGAGTACTTCGCGCGCCTGGTACGACTGTTCAACCAGGTACTCAGCGACAACACCGCCGACGGATTCGTCTACCGCGTCGACCTGCGCCTGCGGCCGTGGGGAGACTCGGGCCCGGTGGTGCTGAACCATAGCGCGCTCGAACATTACTACCAGCTACATGGGCGCGAGTGGGAACAGTACGCCATGGTCAAGGCACGAGTTATCAGCGGCAGCGCGGCCAGCCGTCAGCACCTGGCCGCGCTGCTTAAGCCCTTCGTGTTTCGCAAGTACCATGACTACCGCGTATTCGATGGCCTGGCCACGCTCAAGGGCAAGATCGATAATCAGGCAAGATCTCGCGGCATGCGTGTCAACATCAAGCTCGGTCCGGGTGGCATTCGCGAGATCGAGTTCTTCGTGCAGGCCTTCCAGATTCTTAAAGGCGGTCGCAATCACCACTTGCAGAGCACCGAAATTTTTACCTGCTTCGAGGCTTTGTTACAGCAGGGAATCGTCGATCCCCGAACCATTGAGCAGCTGCGTGCCGCTTATTGTTTTCTGCGCCAGCTGGAAAACCGGATCCAGATGTTCGCGGATCAGCAGACCCACGACCTGCCGAGCAGCGTCGACCAGCAGCGGCGAATTGCCTGCACCATGGGATTTACCGACTGGCAGGCCCTGCTCGAGCAATTGCAGCAGCACCGTGACCAGGTCAATCATACTTTCAAAGAGCTGTTCAAACAGGAAGAAGAAAAAAAGTCCGAAGCCGTTATCGACGACAGCTTCGCCGAAACCATCGACGACGAGCGAAGATGGGATTTTATCGATAACAGCGGCATCACCGACGCCGACGAACTTAATCAGTTACTGAATCGCTTCCTCAAATCCAAAGCCTGGAATTACATGTCGGCGCGGGCGAGGCAGCGATTCAATAACCTGCTGCCGCGACTGCTTGAGTCGCTGCGGCAGGAGGATACCCCGGCACTGCTGTTCGAGCGTTTCATGCGCCTGTTTTCGTCAATCGCGGGACGCAGTGTTTACTTCGAACTGCTGTTTCAGAACAATGCACTGCTGGAAAAACTCTGTTCGCTTTTTTCGCGCAGCGCCTGGATTGCCGACGAGGTTTCGCAGTACCCGATGCTGCTGGAGAATCTGATTCAGCCTGGCGAGCAGGGCCGTTTCGTCAAGAAAACCCTGCATCAACGGCTGCAGATTCAGCTCGATAACATCGAGGGCGACACCGAGCTCGAGCTGGACAGCCTGCGCCTGTTCAAACGCGAGCAAACGCTGGTTATCGCCAGCGCCGAGCTGGCGCAGGAAATCGATGCGCTGCAGGCCAGTCGCTATTTATCCGAGCTGGCCGAGGTTGTGCTGGAAGCGGTATACCGCCTCGCCAGCAAAGCGCTGCAGCTACAACATGGCATTCCGCAGTGTACGATAGACGGCGAACGTCGCGAGGCCAACCTGGCAATCATCGGTTACGGCAAGCTGGGTGGCTATGAAATGCATTACCAGTCCGATCTCGATGTCATCTTTCTGCACGATTCCAGCGGTGAACAGCAGTTCACCAGCGGCGACAAGTGCATCGAAAACTCGGTTTTCTTCGGCCGCCTGGCGCAAAAAATCATCTCGATGACCAGCGTCCTGACGGCCTCGGGCAAACTCTATGAAATCGACTCACGCCTGCGGCCTGAAGGCTCTTCCGGATTACTGGTGTCCTCGACTCAGGCCTATTTGCGCTATCAGCTGGAAAAGGCCTGGACCTGGGAACACCAGGCGCTGGTCAGGGCGCGGCTGGTAGCCGGCAGTCCGGCGCTGGAACCGGAATTCGAACGCATTCGCCGTCAGGTCCTGTGCCTCGAGCGCAACGATGACGAGCTGCGTAAGAATATCGTCGAAATGCGCGAGCGGATTTACCGCAGCAAACAGCCACCCGAGGGCGAGCGCAGGGATTTGAAGCAGTCACGCGGCACCATGGTCGACATCGAGTTCCTGGTGCAATACTGGGTACTCAAGCAGGCAAATAATATTGGCTCAGATTGTTTATATTCTGATAACATTCGCCTGCTCAATGAGTTATTTCGGTTAAAACTGATTACCAGTGCGCAATCGCGGCTGGCTGAAATATACACCGACTATCATCACTTGCTGCACGAATCCGTAATGCAAAACCAATCCAGTGAAGTCGATGCCGAAATGATCGAGGCACAGGTAAGTCACGTTGTAAATTGCTGGAACGAGTGTTTCGGCCTGGAGAATTAAAATGTCGATGTCCGACCGCGACGGTGTTATCTGGTATGACGGCGAAATGGTTCCGTGGCGGGAAGCCACCACGCATGTGCTGACGCACACGCTGCATTACGGCATGGGCTGTTTCGAGGGCGTGCGCGCCTACCATGCCGAACAGGGAACCGCTATCTTCGCCCTCGAGGCGCATACCAGGCGCCTGTTCGAATCCTGTAAAGTGCTCGGCATGGCGATCACCTATACGCCGCAACAAATCATGGACGCACAGGTCGCCTCGGTGCGGGAAAACAAACTCGACAGCGCCTACATCCGGCCGATGGTATTTTACGGTTCCGAGGGCATGGGCCTGCGCGCCGACAACCTGAGCGTACACTGTATCGTCGCTGCCTGGGAATGGGGTTCTTATCTCGGCCAGGAAGGGCTGGAAAAAGGCATTCGCATCAAAACATCGTCTTATACGCGACATCATCCGAATATTGCCATGACCAAGGCAAAGGCCAATGGTCAGTACATCAACTCGATGGCAGCGCTGGGCGAGGCGCTTAATGACGGTTACGACGAAGCCCTGCTACTCGATCCCGAAGGTTACGTCGCTGAAGGCAGCGGTGAAAACATCTTTGTCGTCAAGGATGATTTTATTTACACCCCGGAGACGACAACTGCACTGAACGGCATTACGCGCAAGACTATTTTTAATCTGGCTGCGGACCGTGACCTCGAGATCGTCGAAAAACGCCTGACCCGTGACGAAATTTATATCGCCGACGAAGCGTTTTTTACCGGCACCGCGGCCGAGGTTACGCCGATCGCCGAGCTCGACAACCGCGCCATTGGCAGCGGCGCGCGCGGGCCGATCACGGAAATGCTGCAAAGCGATTATTTCGACCTGGTGCACGGCCGCAACGAAAAATATCTCGACCTGCTAACTTACGTTAAATAGAGAAATCATGGTTAATCCCGACACTGCTGCAGACCAGGACGCCTACGCCACGCCTAACGCGAAAACCGCGATCGAAGTCAAATCCGGCGACTTGCCGATTCACTGTCCGGTTGAAGGCAGCAGCCTGTGGAATTCACATCCACGGGTGTATATTCCGGTCGAGGAAAACGGCGGCGAAGCCAGATGCCCCTACTGCGGCACCATGTTCAAGTTGCTCTAGGAATCCGGTTGCTTCCATACCCGGGCATCGCGAATACCCGGGGTTTGCTCAATCCGGGATGCGGTATTCAGGGCGGCATCGATTGATTCGAACCCGGTCAGCTTCAGGCGGCGCAGCGTACGTCCCTGGCGCACAACGGTTTTACTCCTGGCGGCAAAACCCTGTTGCCGAAAATCGATCACATCCACCCGCAGGGGTGCCTGGTTGCAGGGTTTGACCAGGCAACTCAGCGCCTGATTAATACCCATGGATTCGGCATCCGCCGATAAAACGACAAATGTCAGTAACAGTCCGAACATCGCTCGAATAAGCCCGGGCATTTCTTACCTCCACGACCAAGATTACAAGCAGACACAAAAAAGGGGAAACATCGTTTCCCCTTTTTGTCGTCTGCTGCCGGAGTCGGGACTAGACGGCTGCCGCTTCGTCTTCGCTAACGGCCTTCATGCTCAGGCGAATTCGACCCTGGCGATCGACTTCGAGTACCTTGACCTTGATAACGTCGCCTTCCGACAGCTTGTCGCTGACGTTTTCGACACGCTCGTCGGAGATTTGCGAAATATGCACCAGTCCATCCTTGCCGGGCAGGATGTTGACGAAAGCACCAAAATCCATGATCTTGGCGACCTTGCCCTCGTAAATCACGCCGACTTCGACCTCGGCGGTAACCTGTTCGACACGGCGCCTGGCCTCGTCGCCGGCGGCTTTCTCCACCGACGCGATCTTGACCACACCGTCATCATCGATCTCGATGGTAGCCCCGGTTTCCTCGGTAATCGAGCGGATGGTGGCGCCCCCCTTGCCGATGACGTCGCGGATCTTCTCCGGATTGATGCGGAAAGTGATCAGACGCGGTGCGTACTCGGACATCTCCTCGCGGCTTTCGCTGATGACCTTGGCCATTTCGCCGAGGATATGCAGACGGCCCGCTTTGGCCTGATCCAGCGCCTTTTGCATGATCTCGGTCGTGATGCCGTCGATCTTGATATCCATTTGCAACGCGCTGACGCCTTCGGTGGTACCGGCCACCTTGAAATCCATATCACCGAGATGATCCTCGTCGCCAAGGATATCCGACAATACGGCAAAATCGTCGCCTTCCTTGATCAGGCCCATTGCGATACCGGCCACCGGCGCCTGCAACGGTACACCGGCATCCATCAGCGCCAGGCTGGCACCGCAGACGCTGGCCATCGAAGATGAACCGTTGGACTCGGTAATCTCGGAAACCACGCGGATGACATAAGGGAAATCGTCGATGTGCGGCATGACTGCCTGCACGCCGCGCTTGGCCAGACGACCGTGGCCGATCTCGCGACGCTTGGGACTGCCCACCCGGCCGGTTTCACCGACGCTCGACGGCGGGAAGTTGTAATGCATCATGAAATTTTCCTTGTAGGTGCCCTCGATCGCATCGATCAACTGCGCGTCCCTGCCGGTGCCGAGCGTGGTTACCACCAGCGCCTGGGTTTCGCCGCGGGTGAACAGCGCCGAGCCGTGGGTACGCGGCAATACGCCGGTGCGTACGGTAATCGGGCGCACGGTCGAGGTATCGCGACCGTCGATGCGCTTTTCACCGGCGATAATGCGGCCGCGTACGATGGATTTTTCGAGCTTGCTGATGGCGTTACGTACATCGCCTTCCTCAGGCGAATCTTCCGCTTCGGTTACCAATGCGGCAACAATACCGTCGCGTACTTCAGCAAGGTTGTTTTGACGATCTATCTTATCTGCAATGGCATATCCCCCGGTGATAGCCGAGGTACCCTGATCTGCTACTTTTTGCGCCAGGCTTTCATCCGTTTCAGGCGCTTCCCATTCCCAGGTCTCGACACCGACTTCGGCGGCCAGTTCCTCGATCGCCTGGATCGCGTTTTGCATTTGCTCGTGGCCGTACACCACCGAACCCAGCATGACTTCTTCCGACAGGCACTTGGCTTCGGATTCGACCATCAGTACCGCGTTTTTGGTGCCGGCGACGACCAGGTCGAGTTCGGACTCGGCGAGCTGGCTATTGGTCGGGTTGAGTACGTAGTCGCCATTCAGGTAACCCACGCGCGCGGCGCCGATCGGGCCCGCGAAAGGGATACCCGAGACGGCCAGCGCGGCCGAGGTTCCGAGCATCGCGACGATATCGGGATCGACGTCGGGGTTCATCGAAATCACGTTCGCGACCACCTGTACTTCGTTCATGAATCCTTTCGGAAACAGCGGACGAATCGGTCGGTCGATCAGGCGGCAGGTCAGGGTTTCCTTTTCGCTGGGACGGCCTTCGCGTTTGAAGAATCCGCCCGGAATCCTGCCGGCGGCGTAGGTCTTTTCCTGGTAGTCGACGGTTAACGGAAAAAAACCGCGACCTGGGTCTGCGGTTTTTGAGCCGACGACGGTCACGAAAACCACCGTGTCGGCCATGTTTACAATGACAGCACCGCTGGCCTGGCGCGCAATTTCTCCCGTTTCCAGCGTTACCTGATGCGCGCCGTACTGAAATGTCTTTTTAATTGGATTCACTATTCTCTCACTTACTTATCGACGCAATCCGAGTTTTGCAATCAAGTCTTTGTAGCGCTGCTGATTCTTGGATTTCAGATAATCCAGTAAATTGCGACGCTGGTTGACCATTTTCAGCAGTCCGCGACGCGAATGATGGTCATGAATATGTTTTTTGAAGTGCTCGGTCAGGTGGCTGATCTGGTGTGATAACAGCGCAACCTGCACCTCGGGTGAACCGGTGTCACCTTTACTTTGCTGAAAATCAGCAATAATCGCAGCTTTCTGTTCAGCTGACATTGCCATGGATAAAACCTCGTGGGGCCCGAAAAAGGCAGGTATTCTACCTATCTGCGCTGGTGGTAACAAGGACTTTAACCGCAATTCTCCGGGGAATTGCCACCTACCGCCTGGTTTCGAGCTATCTTGCTGTATTCATTAGCCTTTTTGCTGCCAGCTCGGCGTCGGGGCCCACTTCTCCGAGGCCCATGAAACGGCCTTCGTCGGAAACCAGACGATACAGCCCGATGGCCGGCGCGTGCGCGAGTTTTACCCGCCGTCCATGGCGAATATCGAGACTCGCCGCGGCGTCGAGACGCAGCTCGGAAAACCGATCCAGCGCCGCGCTTACCGGCAACAGTAAACGGTCGATTTGTTCGCTGCCTTCTGCTGCCAATTGCTGCAGCCGATCCACGCTTACCGCATCCTTCAACATGAGCTGACCAACCGCGCCGCGCCTGAGCGCCGTCAGATGCGCACCGCAGTCGAGCGCATTTCCGATATCTTCGGCAAGGGTTCTGACATAGGTACCCTTGGAACAGCAGACTTCGAACTCGAAACTGTCGTGATCAAATGACAACAGCTCGAGTGAATAAACCTCTACCCCGCGCGGCTTGCGCTCGACCTGCCTGCCCTCGCGCGCGAGCTGATAGAGTCGCCTGCCTTCGTGCCGAATGGCCGAATACATCGGTGGAACCTGCTCGATCGCGCCGATAAACCGGGGTAATACGGCTTCAACCTGTTCGCGGCTGACGTTGACGGGTCGACTGGCGATCACCTCGCCTTCGGAGTCGCCCGTGGTCGTGGTCCGGCCGAGCATCGCGCAGGCCCGATAAGTCTTGCTCGCGCCTAGCAGGTAACTGGAGAACCTGGTTGCCTGGCCGAGGCACACTGGCAAAACACCGGTTGCGAGCGGGTCGAGACTGCCGCAGTGTCCGGCCTTTCGCGCGCGGTACAGGCGCCGGACCTGCTGAAGTGCGTGGTTCGAGCTGATGCCTGCGGGTTTATCGAGAATCAGGATGCCGTCGATATCCCGATAGCCCTGTGGCTTTCGCCGGCCGGCCATCAGTGGTTGGCTTTAACCTTGTCACTGGCGACCGCGGAGTCAATCAGGTCGGACAGCTGGCGACCGCGGATATCGGTATCGTCGTAAATGAAGGCAAGCCTGGGAGTCACCCTCGCCTTGATGCTTTTACCGATTTCCCGCTGCAGGAACCCGCTTGCGTGGTTAAGCGCTTCGAGACAGGCTTCGGCATCCTCGGGATTCAGCACGCTGAAGTAAACCCGGGCGTGGGCCAGATCCTTGCTCACCTCTACCTCGAGTATACTCGGCATGCCGAGACGTGGATCTTTCAGCTCGGTCTGAACCAGTGACGCCAGTTCGCGCTGAATCTGAGATGCCAGCCGTTCGCTGCGCGAATAATCCTTCACCATCTCGGAGACACTCAGTCGATCGAGCGCGCCACCTCGACGCGTTCGTAAACCTCGATCTGGTCGCCGGGCCTGACATCGTTGTAGTTTTTCACCGCGATGCCGCATTCGGTGCCCATACGTACTTCCTCGACCGGATCCTTGAAGCGGCGCAGCGACTCGAGTTCGCCCTCGTAAATAACGACATTATCGCGTAATACTCGAATCGGCTGGCCCTTGCGCACCACGCCCTCGACCACGATGGAACCGGCAACGTCACCGAATTTGGGCGAGCGGAACACGTCTTTTACCTCGGCCAGGCCAATGATATTTTCCTGCGCCTCCGGCGACAGCATGCCGGACATGATCGCCTTGATATCATCGATAATATCGTAGATGACGCTGTAGTAACGGATTTCGATGCCATAGTCGCCGGCGACTCGCTTGGCCGAGTTATCGGCACGGACGTTAAATCCGATCACGATCGCATCCGATGCAGCGGCCAGGTTGATATCCGACTCATTGATTCCACCGACACCGGTTGCAACCAGGCGGGTGCGAACCTCGTCGGTAGACAGTTTGTCCAGCGATTCACGGATCGCTTCGGCACTGCCCTGTACGTCGGCCTTGACCAGGATATTGATCTCGGCGACCTCGCCCTCGGCCATGGCGTCGAACATACCCTGCAGCTTCGCCTTCTGCTGGTCGGCAAGCTTGGTTTCGCGAATCTTGGCTTCACGAATCTCGGCGAATTCACGCGCCCTGCGTTCGTTTTCGACGACAAAAACCTCGTCACCCGCGTTGGGTACGCCCGACAGTCCCAGCACCACCGCCGGCATCGACGGCCCGGCGGATTTGATCGTGCTGGCGGATTCGTCGTACATCGCGCGTACGCGACCGTACTGAGTACCGGCCAGCAGCATCTGTCCCTGTTGCAGCAGGCCGGACTGGACCAGCACCGTTGCCACCGGCCCGCGGCCCTTGTCGAGCGAAGCCTCTACAACAATGCCCTTGGCGTTACCCTTGTCGACGGCTTCGAGTTCCAGTATTTCCGCCTGCAGCAGGATCGAGTCGAGCAGATTGTCGACGCCTTCACCGGTTATCGCGGAAACGTTGACGAAAATGTTCTCACCGCCCCATTCCTCGGGAATGACTTCCAGCGCGGCCAGCTCGTTCTTGACCCGATCCGGATCGGCATCCTCCTTGTCGATCTTGTTGACCGCAACCACCAGTGGCACTCCTGCCGCGCCGGCATGCTGAATCGCTTCCTTGGTTTGCGGCATCACGCCATCGTCTGCGGCAACGACCAGTACAACGATATCCGTCGCCTGGGCGCCGCGTGCGCGCATGGCCGAAAATGCGGCATGGCCGGGGGTATCGAGGAAGGTAATAATACCTTTGTCGGTTTCGACGTGATAGGCACCGATATGCTGGGTAATACCACCAGCCTCGCCCGAGGTCACGCGTGACTTGCGGATGTAATCGAGCAGCGAGGTCTTGCCATGGTCGACATGGCCCATGATAGTGACCACCGGTGGGCGGGTAGCCTTTGCTTCACCCGCCTGCTCGGCACTCGCCTGTAACTCTTTCTCGAAATCGTCCTCGCTGGCGGCGCTGACGGCGACATGCCCCATTTCCTCGACCACCAGCGTTGCCGTGTCATGATCCAGGATTTCGTTGATCGTGGCCATGGTGCCCATCTGCATCAGGGTCTTGATCACGTCGCCAGCCTTGACCGCCATGCGCTGGGCGAGATCGGCGACCGATATGGCCTCGGGCACCTCGACATTGCGAACCACCGGTGCGGTCGGCTTTTCAAACTGGTGCTGACGCGTAATTTCGTGCACCTGTTTCTGACCCTTTTTGAACTTTTGCTTGCGATTGGGCTGATGTGCCGATTCCTTGACGTGCAATTCCTTGCGCCCGTAACGGGTATGACGGTCTTCGTGCTTGCCGTGTTTTCCGGGCTTGTCGGCGGCCGCCGCAGCACTGGCCACGGCTGCCTGTTCCAGCGCTGCACGCGCGGCAGCTTCGGCAGCCTCGACTGCTTCGGCTTCGGCTCGCTGCTTTTCGATTTCCTTTTGCGCCGCCTCGACTTCCTGCAGACTTTTCTCATAAGCCTTCTTTTCCGCCTCGGCACGCGCGGTTTCCTCGGCGGCCGCCTTTGCCGCCTCGGCTTCAGCCTGGGCCGCCGCCTCGGCCTGGCGGGCTGCTTCCTCGGCCTGCTGCTGCTGTAACCGGCTCTGCTCTTCGGCCGCGGCTTCGGCTTCCTGCTGTTGCTTCATTTCCTCGGCTTCGATATCAGCACGGCGCACGTAGGTACGCTTCTTGCGTACTTCGACGTTAATCGTTTTGGTGGTCGTATTGCGGCCCGAACCCGAGGTGCCGGCTACCTTGAGTTCGCTTTTGCTCTTGCGGCGCAGGGTAATCTTTTTCGGCCCGGAAACCTCTGTCTTGCCATGGCTAGAACGCAGCGATTCCAGCAGCTTCATTTTGTCTTCGTCGGAAATGGGATCATCCGCGCCGCTGACTTCAACACCCGCGGTTTTCAATTGATCCAGCAGTTTCTCAATGCTGATTCCGATGACTTCTGAAAGTTGTTTAGCTGTTACGTTTGCCATGATTATCTATCCAGTACGTATTTTGCCGAAAGCCGCGAAAAAAACCTACTCGGACTCCGCTTCCGCGAACCAGGGTTCACGCGCTTTCATGATTAGCTTGCCGGCGAACTCGGCGTCTATGCCTTCGATTTCCTCGAGCTCGTCGGTCGACTGCTCGGCGAGGTCTTCCATTGTGCAAATGCCGCGCAGCGACAGTTTGTGTGCCAGTTCACTGGTCATGTATTCCATGTTAAGCAGATCGTCCTGCGGTTCGCCGGCCTCGGCGGTTTCTTCACGCGCGATCGCCATCGTCAGCAGCGCGTCACGCGCGCGCCCGCGCAGTTCGTGCACGATTTCTTCATCGAATTCCTCGATTTCGAGCAGCTCCGACTCGGGGATGTAGGCGACCTCGTCGATCGTGGTCAAACCTTCCTGCACCAGGATTATGGCGACCTCTTCGTCGACATCAAGCTGGGTCATGAAGTTTTCGACCAGTTGCCGTGACTCGCCTTCCGATTTTTCTTCGGCGGCGGCTTCATCCATGACGTTCAGAATCCAGCCGGTTAGCTGACTCGCCAGTTTTATGTTCTGACCACCCCGACCGATGGCCTGGGACAGCTTGTCTTCCGGCACCGCGATATCCATCGAGTTAGCCTCTTCATCGATAACGATAGAGGTCACCTCTGCCGGCGACATCGCATTAACCGCGAACTGCGCCGGATTTTCATCCCACAGGATAATATCCACCCTTTCACCGGCGAGTTCGTTGGAAACCGATTGCACGCGCGAACCACGCATGCCGACACAGGCACCGACCGGGTCCATGCGTGGATCATTGCTCTTAACCGCGATCTTGGCGCGCATGCCCGGATCGCGTGCAGCCGAGATGATCTCGATCAGCTCCTGCCCGACTTCCGGTACTTCGAGCTTGAACAGTTCGACCAGAAACTCGGGGGCGGTACGGCTGATGAATAACTGCGGGCCGCGCACCTCGGAGGCAATCTTGTAAAGGTAACCGCGCACGCGATCGCCCGGACGCACCGATTCACGCGGAATCATTTCCTCGCGCGGGATGAAACCCTCGGCGTTATCACCCAGGTCGACATAGACGTTACCGCGCTCGACGCGCTTGACCTGGCCCATGACCAGGGTGCCTTCACGATCGGCATAGGCATCGATAACCTTACGGCGCTCGGCCTCGCGCACCTTTTGCACGATGACCTGCTTGGCGGTCTGCGCGGCGATGCGACCGAATTCGACCGACTCGATCTGTTCCTCGATAAAATCACCGACCTGGATTTCCGGCTGGTCGATCTGTGCAGCTTCCAGCGTAATCTGGCGTAGCGGCTCTTCCAGACCCCCATCTTCACCCGGCTCGACCACTTCCCAGCGGCGGTAAGTGTCGTAATCGCCGGTATTGCGGTCGATATCGACCCGTACCTCGATATCCTGCTGATGTTTCTTGCGCGTTGCCGACGCCAGTGCGGCTTCGATCGCTTCGAAAATAACCTCGCGATCGACGCCTTTTTCATTGGAGACGGTGTCCGCTACTAACAAAATTTCTTTGTTTTCCATTGTCGTTACTCGCAATAATGTCTACCTGACCCTTGCTGTCCGTGGCAAACGGTCCTGTTCTAAAACTCGCCGACCAGATTCGCCCTGGCGATATCGGCGAAAGGCAGACTGAATTCTTCTCCGTCTACCTCGATCCTTACCATCTTGTCATCGGCTACACCCTGTAGCCGACCCTTGAAATTCTTACGTCCCTGTTGCGCAATCGCCAGCTTGATTCTGGCCGTCTGGCCTGCGAAACGCTGGAAGTCTGCCAGCTTGAACAGCGGCCTGTCGATACCCGGCGATGAAACCTCGAGGTCATAGGCCTGCTTGATCGGTTCCTCGATATCGAGGATCCCGCTGATCTGGTGGCTGATCGCGGCGCAATCGTCGACGCTGACGCCGTCGTCGCGGTCGATATAAACGCGCAAGGTACCGTGCCCGCCGCCACCGAGAAACTCGACGCCGACGAGTTCATAACCCATCGACTCGATCACCGGTTCGAAAAATGGCGTCAAATCCTGCACCTGCAACCTCCAGAAAACCAATAAAAAAGGCCCGTATGGGCCTTTTAACTGACTACTGACTGCGCCTGGACCAAGATCCGTTTGTAGTCAGCTAAATATGGGTAACGGGACGGATTTCAACCCGCCCGGTCGATACGGCCGCAGGGCATATGCTTCGACCGATCCGCTACGGACGCGCATAGTACTACAAACAGCCGCGTAACCACAAGGTCCCGCTTAGCACGAAAAAAGGCCCTTAAAGGGCCTTTCGGTAATTGGTAGCGGGGGCAGGATTTGAACCTACGACCTTCGGGTTATGAGCCCGACGAGCTACCAAGCTGCTCCACCCCGCATCAGAGGCGCGGAATGATAGCTACAATGAACAAAATTTACAAGAGGTCGGTTGTATTGATGTCATCCAACCTCGCACCTTTGAGGGGGACAGAGCTGAAGGTCTGTCCCCGGGCGTTCGGTTATTGGGAATGCAACACTTCGACACCCGGGGTCAGACCAAAAATTTCAGCTCATTTAAGCTATCGGCACGGCGGCAACGAAATTTTTGCTCTGACCCCCTCGAAGGTACAAATTAGGACAACATCAATCAAAGTCCCACCGGAATAATCGAATCCCGCCGCCTGCGTTCGAAGGGATAATGACTAGCTGAAGGCGAGGATGCAGTAGGCCATCAGCGTCGACGGGAACATGCCGAGCAGGATCAGGCTGAGGCTGTTGGCGCCGAGCAGCAGCTTGACGTCGAGCGCCTCCTTGATCGTCGTGGTCTGCTCCGGCAGCGGCTTGTCGAAGTACATGACCTTGACCACGCGCAGATAGTAGAACAGACCGATAACCGAGAACAGTACCGCCAGCACCGCAAGCCAGACCATGTCGACCCCGACGACCGCCTGCAGCACGCTGAGCTTGGCATAAAAACCGACCGTCGGCGGCACCCCGGCCATGGAAAACATCGCGATAGCGAGCAGCGCCGCGTACCAGGGATTGCTATCGTTCAGCCCCGACAGATCGCTGATCTCTTCAGCCTCGAATCCCTTGCGGTTCAACACCAGCAAAACGCCGAAAGCCACCGACGACGTGATTGCATAGGTGATGGTGTAAAACATGGCCGAGGCGTAACCGTTGGCACTGGCGGAGAGGATACCCAGTAGGATGAAACCGACATGCGATATCGTAGAATACGCCAGCATTCGCTTGAAATTGGTCTGCGCAATCGCAATGACGTTACCGATCGCCAACGATGCGATGGCAAGGGCAGTGAGCATCTGCGACCAGTCCACCTGCAACTCACCGAGTCCGTCCACCAGCAGCCGAATCGCCATCGCAAAACCGGCGATCTTGGGCGCGGTGCCGATAAACAGCGTTACCGAGGTCGGCGAGCCCTGATAAATATCCGGCAGCCACATGTGGAAAGGTACCGCGCCGAGCTTGAACGACAGGCCGACGACGATAAAGGTCAGCGCAAAGCCGAGTGCAACCGGGTGTTGCGCGAACTGGACGCTGATCTCGGCCGATAACTGATTGATGTCGAGCGTAGCGGTGATGCCGTAGAAAATCGAAATGCCGTAAAGCAACAGGCCGGACGCCATCGCCCCCAGCACGAAATATTTCATCGCCGATTCCGACGCCGACAGCGATTTTCGATTGAACGCGATCATGGCATACAGCGACAGCGACAGTAACTCGAGGCCGAGATAAATCAGCAAAAACGAATGCGCCGAAATCATCACCATCATGCCGAGCGTGGCAAACAGCCCGAGTACATAGTATTCCCCGCGGTAGATATCGTGATCGACGAGATAGTCACGCGAATAAATGAACACGAGGATGGAAACCACGCAGGTCGAAATTTTCAACACGACCGCGAGCTGGTCGAGCACAAAGGATCCGCCGAAACTGCTAACCGCATTCACCGGTGCCACCCACACGACCGCGGCAATCGCCAGAACCAGGGTTGCCACCGCCAGCAGCAGCGTGAAACCGCGTTTTTCCTGCGGCAGGAACAAATCGACCACCAGCACCAGGCAAGTCATCGCGAGCATTACCATTTCCGGCAGTGCCGGCATCAAGTCAGGCTGAATGAACTCCGCGCTCATATCTTCGAATTCGCAATGTGGTTAAGCAGGTTGTCGATTGTCGGGTGCATGACCTCGACCAGCGGGTCGGGCCACAGGCCGAGACCCAGCACCGCCAACGCCAGTATCGCCAGGAACAAAAATTCGCGCCGGTTGATATCCGAGAGCGCCGCAACATTGTCGTTGGCGACGTCGCCGAAAACCACGCGCTTGATCATCCACAGGGTGTAGGCAGCGCCGAGGATCAGCGTCAGGGCGGCGAGAAAAGCAATCCAGAAGCTGGCCTTGAAGCTTGCCAGGATGACCATGAATTCGCCGACGAATCCCGAAGTGCCCGGCAGTCCGGCATTGGCCATGGCAAAGAAAACCATGAACGCGGCAAAAACCGGCATGGTGTTGACAACACCGCCATAATCGGCGATCTGACGGCTGTGCATGCGATCGTACATGACGCCGACGCAGAGGAACAGCGCGCCCGAGATAAAACCGTGTGACACCATTTGCACCATGCCGCCTTCCAGCGCCAGCGCGGCACCCTGGTCGCCGAAGCCCGAGTTGACGATGCGGAAGACGATGAAGAAACCGAGGGTAACGAAACCCATATGCGCGATCGACGAGTAGGCAATCAGCTTTTTCATATCGCGCTGAACCAGGGCGACAAAACCGATATAAACCACCGCGGTCAGCGACATCGTGATGATAAGCCAGTCGAGCTCGGCGCTTGCATCCGGCGTGATCGGCAGACTGAAGCGCAGGAAACCGTAACCGCCGATCTTCAACATGATTGCTGCCAGGATAACCGAGCCGCCGGTCGGCGCTTCGACGTGCGCGTCCGGCAACCAGGTGTGTACCGGCCACATCGGCACCTTGACCGCGAAGGCGACCAGCATGGCGAGGAAGATCAGCACCTGCTCGGTTAACGACAGCCTCAGGTGGTGAAAATCGAAAATCGCGAAACTGCCTGCCTGGTTATACATGTAGATCAGCGCGACCAGCATCAGCACCGAACCGATAAAGGTATAGAGAAAGAACTTCAGCGTGGCGTAAATTCGGTTGGCGCCACCCCAGACGCCGATGACCAGGAACATCGGTATCAGCATGGCCTCGAAGAAAATATAGAACAGTACCGCGTCGAGCGCGGAAAAGGTGCCGATCATGAAACCTTCCATGATCAGGAATGCCGCCATATACTGCGACGCGCGGTACTGGATGACTTCCCAGGCCGATATGATGACGATAACCGTGGTAAACGACGTCAGCAGAATCAACGGCATCGAGATACCGTCGACACCGAGGTAGTACTCGATATCGAAGGCGTCGATCCATGGCTGGCGCTCGACGAACTGCATCAGGTGGGTTTCGGTGTTGAACTGCGTATACAGCGGCAGCGTCAGCAGGAAGGTCGCGATCGACACCACCAGGGCAATCTTGCGCGCGCCCGCGGGTTCCTTGTCTCCGGCAAACAACACCAGGATGCCACCGAGAATCGGCGTCCAGATCACAAGGCTCAATAGCGGCCAGTCAGCGTACATAATTTAGCGTTAACCCTTGTCGTTATTCTGCTTTAGCCCAATACAACCCATCCCAGTAACAGGATCAGCCCCGAAATCATCGCAAACGCGTAATGGTTCAGATAACCGGTTTGCACATAGCGCACGATGCCCGAAACCCAGCCGACCAGGCGCGCGCTGCCGTTTACGACCAGGCCGTCGATCATCAATGCATCGCCGAGGCGCCACAAGACCTGGCCGACACCCCTGGCGGTAGCGGCAAACACGATTTCGTTGAAACGATCGAAGTAATACTTGTTATCCAGAATGCGGTACGGCAGCGCCAGTTTCTGCTTCAACCGGGCGGCCAGCTCCGGCTGCTTCAGGTACAGGTACCAGGCTGCGACTACCCCGGCGCCGGCCAGGTAAACCGCGGGACCGGCAAATCCGTGCATGACAAAATTGAACGAACCATGAAATACCGCGCCGACCGCGGCCATCGCGCCGTGGTCCTCGAACACCATGATGGCTTCCTTGAACAGGTCACCGAAAAGCACTTCCTCGATCGTAATCCAGCCGATGATCACCGACGGAATCGCCAGCGCGATCAGCGGCCCGGTCACCACCCACGGCGTTTCGTGCAAATGTTCACGCGTGTGTTTATCCATACGCTCTTCGCCGTGGAAAACCAGGAAGAACATGCGGAACGAGTAAAACGCGGTGACGAAAACGCCCAGCATCACGCAGATAAAGGCATAACCGGCGCCCGGAACGTCAGCGTTCTGCGTGGCAATCAGGATCGCGTCCTTGGAAAAATAACCCGAGAAGCCGGGAAAACCGATCAATGCCAGCGAGCCGATCAGCGACACCCAGTAGGTGATCGGCA
>CP070646.1:1190679-1194994 GCA_020354435.1 Gammaproteobacteria bacterium | reverse complement strand
CATAGGATTTTGCGAGCAGGCGAAGTGGAGAGATCGGCCGTTCCATTAGTCTTGAAACTGCGCGTTGATCTGCTTGTTAAGGCTTTGCAGGCGCGTGTCGTCAGGAAACATTTTCAGGCCGGTTACAATATAGTTCGAAGCATCCTTGTATTTGCGCCTGGCAATCAGCTTTTCGGCCTCGGACAGGTACAGGTCGGATAATGCCTTATCCTTCAACAGGTAATGTTTCGGATCGACGCGCTTGATCAACGGCATAACCGTGGTCAGATCTTCGCCGCTCTGAGTTTTGACCAGTTTCTTTTCCTTGACATAACGCTTGTACAGCGACACCAGGCTATTCATCAGTCGGTCGTGTTGCTCTTTAACCTGATCTTCGATGGTCGACAGGGCGACAGAATCGGGATAATGCCGTTTTGCCTGGGCAAGCAGGCTTTGCGCCTGCGGATAATCATACAGGCCTTCCTTGGGCCTGAATACGGAACGAATCCGGTCACGATAAAAGGTGATGATTTCACGGCGCAGACCAACCGATATGATCTTTTGTTGTTCCGGTTCGAGTTGATCTAGCGACCAGATGGTCTCGATCATGAGCGCCTTGTCGCCGGCTTTGATCTGTTGAATTTTGTCGTGTATAGCCTGTTCCTCGCGAAACGCGAGGAAAGGCTTGTAACCGATGCCGGCGCCGATAACCGCGATAAACAGGGTGACCAGCAGGATCGTCTTGGTATGCGATTTTTTCGAGCGCATGCCCTCGGCGAACTTGTCGACATCGGCTATACGATCTTCTCGCGTCACCGTCAGCGCTTTCATCAGGGTTTTCTGCTGGCGTCGATTCAGTCCCTTGATCGGTTTCGGTTTTATACCCAGTTCCTTGATCTTGGGCGAGGCTACCTTGTTATAGGGGTGTTTGCCGCCGGCGAGCAACTGGTAGGCGACGCAGGCGAGGCCGTAGATATCGTCGCGCGGATCGGGATTCATACCGGCAAACATTTCCGGCGTCGCGTAGGCCGGCGTCACTGCGCTGAGTTTGGCCGGATCGAACATCGTGGTTTCCCGTTCCTCGTCGGTTTGTGTGCTTGCCCGAGCGATGCCGAAATCGAGCAGCTTGACGTGGCCGTCGTTCAACAGAAAGCAGTTACCGGGTTTGAAGTCGGAATGAATCAGCTTTTTTTCGTGCGCGTAAGCGAGGCCGCTGCAGAGTTCTTCAATGATATGCAGTGCGTGGTCGAGCTTCAGCGGTTTCTTCGCGAGTTCCTTGATCAGCTGGTTAAGCGGTTTACCCTGGAGGAATTCCATGGTCATGAAAACGGTGTTACCGTCGCGATCGAAATCGTAAACGGTGGCGATGTTGGGATGCGCCAGGCGTTGCGCTTTACTGGCTTCGCGCTGCAGCGCGATGAAAGACCCTGAATACTTCTTGAATGCATCGGTCAGGACTTTGATCGCGACGTAGGGATCCCTGTCCTGGGCCTCGACCTTGAGCAAATCCTTGGCCTTGAACACCACGCCCATGCCACCCTGGCCGAGCTTCTCCAGCAACACGAAGCGGTCCTTCAGCGTAACACCGGGTCCCAGGTTTTCGTAATGCGCCGACTTGTGCGGTTTTTCGATGATTTTGGGACTGATCGGCGACAGCTCGTCTCGCGCGTCGAGCGACGGCTCGGAAACATCGACTTCGGAGTCACGCTGGCCGATACTGACGATGACCGTTTTGTCGTTGGCGTCATCGCCTTCGATGTCCGCGTCGAGACCGGACAAATCGGTCAGATGCATGGTTTGATCCTCGCCGAAATAGGAAATATCGGTTTCCTGGTTGTTTCTCAGCGTGGACTGGATGTTGACCTTGGAAATGACCTGTGAAATCTCAGTGAATCCGTCGGAATCGATCTTGTCTTCGGTGTATAAAGTTTGCAGGTAGTTTTGCGCATCGGCATGGCCGTTCGGCATCGCATCGAACAGGCTCGCAAGACCTTCTTCCAGGTCGCTCAAGTTTAACGACCCGGCAAGATAGTCATTGATCAGAGACTGACAGACTTCAGACATCAGCTTCCTTTTGACAGATTTTCATCGTGATTATCGATGTATTATCAGTGCCGCCCGCATCCAGTGAAGACGCCAGCAGGGCTTCACAGAGTTCGGTCATATCTTCGAGGTGAGACTCAATGATCGGTGCGAGCTTTTCCTCGTCAAGGTCCTTATATAGACCATCGGTACATATTATGTAAATATCGTCTTTCTGCATCTCGAAATAGTCGAAGTCCATTATCAGGTTGTCATCGATGCCGACGGCCTTCAAAACGACATTGGCTGCGGGGTGTTCCTCGGCATCCTTGGCTTCGATCTTGCCCATCCTGACCAGCTCCTCGACGTAACTGTGATCTTCGGTCAGGCGTTCCAGTTGCGAATCGCGGTAACGGTAGAGCCGGCTGTCGCCGGCCCAGAAAGTAAAAAGGTAGTTGTCCCAGGTGTAAACACAGACGACGGTGCTGCCTATGGTCGCGTTGCGCCCGAGCTTGAAGGATTTTTTCCTGATTATTGCGTTTGAGTTGAGGATGTTTTCTTCGAGCAGCAGGATATTGTCATCCAGCGATGCGTGTTGCTTGAACAGGCTCAAATTATTGGTAATGGTCTGGCTGGCGAAATCGCCCGCATGATGACCACCCATACCATCGGCAACAATCCAGACATTCTCATCGTCATGTACCAGGATAGAGTCTTCGTTCTTGGTTCTGACATGACCGGTATCGGTGACGCCGTGGCTGTAAATTTGGAAATTGTTTGAGGATGGTTGATCGTTATGTGCTGTATAGCTGGACAACGCAACTCCTTTCAGGTTCAAGATTTTCTGTCATTGACAATTATAATAGTAAATTAATAACAAATTGATATGTTTAACGTGAAGAATCACGCATAACCCGATGAAAATTTTGGCCAAGCGCCATTTGTGATCTGGCCTATACTCATTGCCAGGGGATAACTTTCCATAGGGATCATCAAATGAAAAGATTCATCGGAACGGGTGTTGTTTTATTGTTTTTTATTACCCACGCGGGCGCCGTCGACTTCGGTGTTGGTGCAAAAGTGGGTCTGGATGGCGTTGGGCTGAATCTCAGCTTCGGTCTTACAAAGACGGTTGTCCTGCGTTTATCCGCGGCGCAAATCGATATCGATGACGAAGACGAATCGCTTACCGTGGGTGACAGTGGCAGCGAGGGAGATATCGACGCCGAACTGGAACTGGATTTTGGCTCCAATGCGGTTCTGCTCGACTGGCATGTCTTTAACGGCGGCTTTCGCATCACTGCCGGTGCATTCAGGCACACCGGCGAGGTCGATTTAAGCGGAACCTTGCAGAGCGACATCGTCGTTGATGGTCAGCCGCTGGCTACCGATGACCTCGGCGATATCGGCGGTGAAGTCAAACTTGCCGATTCCTATATGCCTTACGTCGGCATTGGCTGGGGCCGTGGCGCCGGCGGCGAGGGTGGATTTTCATTGACGGTGGATCTCGGTGTGGCAATGCTGGATCCCGAGGTCGAACTGGAAGCTGACGTTAATCCCGCTGGTACCAACGGCCTGACACAGGCCGAACTCGACAGCCTGCTCAAGCAGATGGACAGCGACGCCGAGGACGAACTTGATGACTACGAGTTATGGCCTGTTTTTGCAGTCGGCGTAAATTATGCATTCTGATTGGCTTTAACTCTTGATATCATACGAAGCAGCCGCTTAATGGCTGCTTTTTTTTGGGTAGTAAAATGACGCGAATGGTAAATTGCGTGGTGCTGGGCGAGGAAGCGCCCGGGCTGGAAAGGGTTCCTTATCCCGGTGAACTCGGGCAGCGTATCTACGAAAACGTTTCTGCCGAGGGCTGGCGCCAGTGGATCGAACGCCAGACCATGATCATCAATGAAAACGGCCTGTCGACGATAGACCCGGCCAGCATGGCCATCCTCGAGCAACACATGCTCGGTTTTATCTTCGAGGAAGGCGACATGGGGCAACAGCCGGCCGGCTTCAGGGCGCCGGGCGCGAAAAAGTAAATTCAGCCGACCCGGCTTTCGAGCGCCCACTTCGGCTGGGTGACAAAGCGCAGTTTC
This sequence comes from Gammaproteobacteria bacterium, assembly GCA_020354435.1. GTDB lineage: Bacteria > Pseudomonadota > Gammaproteobacteria. The sequence continues at coordinate 1,190,894 of CP070646.1, read as the reverse complement.
GCATGTGCCGATTTAAGCGCGGCATAAGTACGCTCGAAATCAGGCGCCTGGGCAAAGATAAACCCGAGATAACTGGCGCCTTCCGGCAGCGGCACCAGTTCGTAACCGGGATTGATATGAATCTCGATATCCCTGACATATTCGGTCTGCATCGCCTCGGTTAAACCTTCGACGCGCTTGAGAATGCCGTGTTCGGTGATCGGAATCATTAAAAC
>CP070646.1:1152669-1190579 GCA_020354435.1 Gammaproteobacteria bacterium | reverse complement strand
AGTCTAATCGCGAGACCCGGCGATAGATAAGGCTCCATTATCAATCGATACTGAGCCCTTTGAAATTGTCATGTGTTGGGGATTTCGCGCTCGCGAAGGGCGATGAAATCGAGCAGTGCTTCGTCGAGCGCGGCGTCGATCGGCGGTGCCTCGTATTTCTGCAGCCATTTTTTCGCTTTCAGCACGCCGACGGCTTCGCTGTCGAGGCGGCCCTCGATGTCCCATTGCTCGTAGGAGTTGTTGTGCTGCGAATCGAAGATGAACAGGTTACTGTTGAGCGTATGCGTTTCGCCGAGGAAGTGCCCGCCCGGGCCAACGCGTTTTGTGGTCTCGAACACTTCCTCGATATCGTGAAAATCCGGACCCTGCAGGAAATGGTAAAATGCGTCCAGCTGCTCGAAGTCGATCATGGTCTTGCCGTAACCGACGGTCAGCGCGCCCTCGAGCATGCCGCCGCCCATGGTCAGCCAGTCGGCGCCGGAGAGCATGCTTGGGAACAGGCCCCACATCGAGTCGTAGGCGGCCTGCATGTCGCCCGACTTCGACGTCGCCACGTTCAGAATCGCGCGGTGCGGCAACCTGTAATGGCGCGCCATCGCGTTCGACAGGAACTGCACCATCGCCGAATCGGGCGAACCGTGTACCGGTGCGCCGCTGTTCAATGCGACCGTCATCGCCGGCACGCCGAACAGCATCGGCGCACCCGGGCGGATGATTTGCGTCATTGCCATCGCCATCAGCGCTTCGGCGAGCACGACGCCGACGGTACCGACGTTGCTCGCCGGCGTGCTCGCCGCGGCCATCGAAAATGGTGAGCACATGACCGCGTGGTTATTTTGTGCGTAGACCTTGAGTGCGTCGAGCATGGTTTCGTCCCAAACCAGGGGCGAGTTGGCGTTGATCAGCGACGTGGTGCAGCAATTATTGCTGGCAAAATCGTCGCCGAAGACGATCTTCGTCATTTCGACCGTGTCCTCGGCGCGCTCACGCGCGGTGACGTTGCCGATGATCGGTTTGTCTGAATATTTCAACGCGCTGTAGGCCATGTGTAGATGCCGATGCGGAACCGGAATGTCGACCGGTTCGACGATTGTGCCGCCGGCGATATGGATCGTCGATGCCATGTGATTCAGTTTCTGCAGGTTGTTCAGGTCCTCGAGCGTGGCGTAGCGTCGATTACCCTCCATGTCGCGCACGAACGGAGCGCCGTAGGATGGTGAGACCACGGCGTGGCCGTCGCCGACGCGTACCGTGCGCTCGGGGTTACGCGCGTGATGCACGTAGGACGAAGGAATCCTGCCGATTAGCTCGAGCAGTTCATCGCGGCCGATGCGCACGCGTTCAGCGTCAATTTCGGCGCCGGTCTGGCGCCAGTAGTCGAGCGATTCGCCGTCCTGGAAGTCGCAGCCGATCTGCTCGACCACGCGCATCGCGAAATCATGGATTAGCTCGATGCCCTCCTGGGCGGTGACTTCCATTAGCGGGATACCGCGCCTGATTTCAGGATGGTGTACGATCGCCGCGTTTGCGACCGCTGCCCGGCGTGCGGCACTGCCGCCCTGGCGCCGTCGACGTGGTTTGCGTTCGGCAGCGGTCACAGCTGCAATCCAATCTTGCGCCCGTCGTGAAACGCGTAAGGTGCTTGCCGCGGCGCCGCGGCATCGCCGATGACGTGAAAACGGACATCGGTTTCAGCCAGCGCCAGCTCGATATCCTGGTGCACGGTGTTGGTGGTGGCAGTGACGAGGGCCGTAGCTTCGATGTTCTGCATTTCGCCGTCGAGCAGCGATTGCACCTCGGCGCGATCGCCGTGCCAGTGCGTAACCACCGATTCGACCATGAAGGAGACTCCGAGCTTTTTCAGCGCGGCCCGAACCTTGGAGTCCACCGTTGTCCGATATAGCTCCTTGCCGATTAACTCGTCGGGCGTGACGATGGTGACCAGTTGCCCCTTATCGGCGAGGTACCAGGCGGTACCGGTGCCGCGCCAGTTGCCGCCTTCGTCGATGACGATCACTGATTCGCCGAGCTCGGCTTGCTCGCGCAACACTTCCTCGCAGGTATACACCTGTCCGTTTTCGAGGCCGGGCAATTGTTCGGCCTCGGGCAGCCAGCGTTGGCGTGCGAGGCCGTCCGGCATTGAACCGGTGGCGAGTATAACTTCGTCGGCGCCGAACTCGACGATATCGTTTTCATCCATCGGCGAGAAGTAACGCACCTCGACTCCAAGCTGTTCGAACTGACGCAGGTACCAGCCGATCAGCTCGGTAATCTGGCCGCGGCGCGGCGCCAGCCCGGCGAGACGGAACTGGCCGCCGAGATCGCCGAGCGCTTCTGCCAGAGTCACATCATGGCCGCGCTCGGCGGCAACCCGCGCGGCCTCCATGCCAGCCGGCCCACCACCGACAACGAGAATCTTTTTCACCGTGTCGGCCTTAACGAAGCGATCGCCGCCCCACTCGAATTCGCGCCCGGCCGAAGGGTTGACCAGGCACGAAATCCAGTAATCGCGCGAACGTCGGCCCCAGCACATCTGGTTGCAAGAAATACAGCCACGAATGTCGTCGTGACGATCCTCGCGCGTTTTATTGACCCAGTGAGGATCGGCGATTTGCCCTCGCACTATTGAGACCAGGTCGGCGTCGCCGCTGGCGACAGTGTAGTCGGCATTCTCTGGCGTGCGGATATGGCATTCCGCGGTGATCTTCGCGTAGTTGACGGCCTGCTTGAGCGCGGCGGCGAGCGGGACCCCCTGCTTTTCGCCATAGACGAAGGTAGCCATCAAACGCTCGTAGTCGACGTAGTTGCCGGCGCCACAGCTGACGTAATCGAGATTGCCGCTAGCGTCGTGCAGCGCGATGACTTCCTGTAACTGTTCCAGGGTCATGACGTACGGGGTTTCTTCCGAAAAGCTGATCGACATGCCGATGATGAAGTCCTCGCCGCAGGCTTCGCGAATCGAGTTGACGATCGACATCGACAGGCGACAGCGGTTCTCCAGCGAGCCGCCCCAGCGATCGTCGCGCCTGTTAGTCCACGGGGTCCAGAACTGGTCGAGTAGCGCATGGTAGGCGGCGAACAGGTCGACGCCGTCGAAGCCGGCAGCCTGGCAGCGTTTTGCTGCCTGCGTGAAACAGTCGATCACTTCGAGAATCTCGGGTTCGCGCATGGCGTGGCTGCCATCCGAATCATGATACGAAGGCAGTCCCGACGGTCCCCAGTGTGGCATGAAGGATAAATCGGAATCGCCGTGCTGGCCGACGTGGTACAGCTGCTGCAGGATGGTCGTGCCGTGCGCATGTACCGCGTCGGTGATCTTGCGGAAATGCGGGATCACTGCGTCGTCACAATGGCGAAAGTTGCCACGCGTCAGTACCGCGGTCGGGTGCACCGGCATTGGCTCGACCACAATCATCGCTGCGCCGCCGATTGCGCGCTCCTCGTAATAGCCGCGATGGCGTTCCCCCGGCAGGCCGAGGTCGGACATGTTGGCGGTATGCGCGCCGAAGACGATGCGGTTATCGAGTCTGCGATGCCGCAGTTCAAGGGGCTGAAAAATATTCTGGTATAGGCTCATGTTATTGCCGGGGAAACATCGAGAGTCTGAATATACCGATTGTTTTAGTATGAACAAAACGATATATTTTCATGAGCTCCATCGATTTTTGTCATAATGTCCAAGTTCGATATTGAATCCATGCGCGCGTTGGCGACTATCGCGGAGACCGGTGGCATTACGCGTGCGGCGAAAAAGCTAAACCTGTCGCAATCAGCGGTTAGCCACAAAATAAAGCGGCTCGAGCGGCGCCTCAATCGCAGCCTGTTTACGCGGATAGACGGCAAGATCGGTTTCAGCCGCGATGGCGAAAAGTTACTCGATTATGCCCGGCGCATGGTGCGTCTGCACGACGAAGCCTGGGCCAGCTTTCACCAAAGCGATCTTTCCGGCGAGCTGCGCCTCGGTATCACCGAGGACATCACCGCGCCCGACATGGCGCTTATCCTGTCCAATTTTTCCAACAGTTTTCCGAATGTCGCGCTGACCTCGCGTGTGGCGCATACGCCAGAGCTGGTCGGTTGGCTGGATCGCGGGGAAATTGACATGGCACTGATCGAAGTTTTTGAGTCGCAGCTGCTCGACGACGATTATCCGCTGGGGCGACAGCAGGTTGTCTGGCTGCAGGCGGAGGACTTTATCCTCGACGACGGACCGATTCCTTACGTGACCTATCACCGGGACTGCTTTTACCAGGCCTGGGCCGAACAGGCGCTGGCGAAGATCAATCGCAGTCTTCGCGTAGTGTTCGAATGCCCGAGTCTTGATGGCATGGTCAACGCGGTGCGTAATGGCCTCGGTATAGGGCTGGTGAACTACAACGTGTTTGAGCAGCGTCAGGCCGGCCGACGCGGTGAGGGCATGGGACTGACCTTCGAGCGCAACCTGTTGCCCCAGCCACCGCCGATTCAACACGTGGCTCGCTTTTCCGCCGGCATGCCGACACAGCAAATGGACAAGCTGCTGGAATTGATTAAACAGGAGTTAATACCGGTTTCGTAAAGTGTCGGTTTGGAGTAACTTAGCGGAAATTCTCCAGGCCGGACGCAAACATGATTCTCAAAGACATCAAAACCTGGGTCACGGTGCCGCCGAGCGGCATCGGCGGTGCATTCTGGGTGATCGTCAAGATCAACACCGATAACGGTATCGAAGGCATCGGCGAATGTTACGGCATTCCCGTGTCCGGCGACATCGCCTGCAAAATGGTCGAGGACACTTTCGAGCGCTACATCGCCGGCGAGGCCCCGCACCATGTCGAAACAATGTTTCGCCGGGTTTACTCGGCCGGCTTCACGCAGCGGCCGGACGTCAGCATGATGGGCGTGTTCAGCGGCATCGAGATCGCTATCTGGGACATCCTCGGCAAGGCGCACGACGTGCCGGTTTACCAGCTGCTCGGCGGCCAGTTTCACGAGCGGCTGCGGACCTATACCTACCTGTACCCGCAGGCGCTGTCGGCCGACGGTAATCCGGGCGAAGGCGCGCCCGACGTCTATCATGACGGTGATGCCGCGGCGGCGCGTGCGCTCGATTACCTCGACATGGGCTTTACTGCGATCAAGCAGGATCCGGCCGGTCCTTACAGTTTTCAGGGCGGGCGCGAGCTGTCGCTTACCGAGCTGTCGCGCTGCGAAGACAATGTGCGCAAAGTCCGCGAAGCGGTTGGCGACCGTGCCGATATCCTGTTCGGTACTCACGGCCAGATGACGACAGCATCGGCGATTCGGCTCGCGCGCCGGCTCGAGCCCTATGACCCGCTGTGGTTCGAGGAACCCTGCCCGCCGGACCAGATGGATGCCATCGGCCGCGTTGCTGGCGCGACGACGATCCCGGTCGCGACCGGCGAGCGACTGACCACGCGGGTCGAGTTTCACCAGGCATTGAAGGCCGGTGTGTCAATTCTGCAGCCGGACATCGGTCGTAGCGGCGGCGTCTGGGAGACGAAAAAAATCGCAGCGCTCGCGGAACTTTTCAACGCGCAGGTGGCGCCGCACATTTACTGCGGACCGATCGCGCACGCCGCCGCCGCGCATGTTGCCTTCAGCTGTCCGAATTTCCTGATTCTGGAAACGATACAAACCGAGTTCCACGATGCGATCCTGATGAAACCGCTTGAGTGGGAATCGGGCTACATGCCGGCGCCGGGAGAACCCGGTCTTGGAATCGTGCTCAATGAAACCGTTGTCGAATCGCATCCCTATAACAGCGGCGGACGGTTGCACCTGGAGATGTGCCAGACCGTGCTCGATTCGAATAACCAGAAAATCATAACCGAACTCGATTGACGTGATTAGCAGGCCGCAAACCCTGAACCTCGCCAACTGGCGCCTGCCGCCGCACGGCCGCTGGGCCTTTCACCACGTGCGCGAGATCGTTCCGAGCGAACCGATTCCGCGCGCCGAAAACAGCAGCGAACTGGAGCGAATCGATGTCGATGCGGCCGAAGGCCTTACGACGCCGGGATTCGACGGCGCCAGCTGGTCTTTGCGGCAGTGGCTCGAGGTTTCGAACAGTGACGCCTTGCTGGTTGCGCACCGCGGAAAAATCGTGCACGAATGGTATGTCGATCCGGCAATCGAACTTAACCCGCATATCGTGTTTTCGGTGAGCAAGTCGATTACCGCTACGCTTGCCGGCGTGCTGGTTGACGAGGGGCTGCTCGATCCATCGCGGTTGGTGGTCGACTACATTCCGGAACTCGCCGATTCAGGTTATAGCGATGCCAGCCTGCAGCAGGTGCTCGACATGCTCGTGCGCATCGATTTCACCGAGGATTATCTCGCGACCACGGGCGTATTCGTCGATTATCGCACGGCAACTGCATGGCATCCTTGTGCGGTCGATCAGATCGATCGCAACCTGCACGATTTTCTGTGCGCGCTCAAGCGCGCCGACGGTGCCCACGGCGAGGTCTGGCAGTACAAGTCGCCGAACTCGGACTTGCTCGGCTGGATCCTCGAACGCGTCAGCGGTAAGCGTCTTGCCCGGTTGATGAGCGAGCGCCTGTGGCAGCCGATGGGTGCGGAAGCGAATGCTTATGTCACCGTCGATCGCAAGGGTGCGGCGCGCACCGCGGGCGGCATTTGCGTGGTGCCGCGAGACTTGCTGCGCTTCGGCGAAATGGTGCGCAACCGTGGTTACGCCAATCATCGGCAAGTGATTCCGCAAGCATGGATCGAGGATTGCAGCCAGGGCGGCGATCGCGAAGCCTGGAGACGCGGCGAGTCGTCGAAGGAATTTACGGATGGGCGTTATCGCAACAAGTGGTACCAGACCGGCAACGAACACCAGGTCATGCTTGCGATCGGGATCCACAGCCAGTGGATTTACATTAATCCGGTAACCGAGGTCAGCATCGTCAAGCTGTCGTCGCAGGATGAACCGCTCAGGCCGGACCTGGACGAGATTAACCTGCAGGCGTTCACCAACATCAGCGCACTGGTCTCGGCCTGATGCGATTTCGATGACATCCGCGCATGGATAAGCCGCGCAGCGATCTGCTGCCCAGCCTCGGGCTCGCCTTCGGCGCCGCGCTATGGGGCCTTTACTGGATTCCGGTGCGGGGAATCGAGCAGAGCGGGGTGTCGGCTTACTGGACCGGGCCGGTGATTTTCGCTGTCAGCACGTTATTGTTCGTTCCGCTGGTACTGATTCGCTGGCGCAATTTCGCCGCGCACTGGCACCATACCTTGATACCGGGCTTGCTTGCCGGCTTTGCATTTTCTCTCTATATCGCCAGTCTCAACCTGACCGACGTGGTGCGTGCGATTCTGCTGTTTTACATGAGCCCGCTTTGGAGTACGCTGCTCGGTATTGTCGTGCTGAAGGAGCGCCTGACGGGCAACCGGGTGCTCGGTTTGCTGCTTGCCTTTACCGGTTTGTATATTGTGCTCGTGGTCGAAAGCGGCCTGCCGATCCCGCGCAATACCGGCGACTGGTTTGCGTTGATCTCGGGCCTGTGCTGGTCGGTTGCGTCGGTCAAACTATTCCAGGACGGCGCCCGTTACATTATCGAAAAGGTTACCATCTTCATCTTTTTTGCGCTGCTGCTGTCGTTGTTGCTAATGTTCTGGCAGCTGGGCAATTTTGATGGCTTACCCGGTGCCGCGAGCCTGGTAAACGGCTGGTACTGGATCGCGCTGGTGGCGTTATTGATGCTGCCGATCACTTACCTGACGATCTGGCCGGCGACCGTATTGAGTCCGGGCCGCGTAGGTATGTTGCTGATGGTCGAGGTTATCGTCGGCGTCGCCTCGGCGGCCATGCTGACGGAGGAACAATTCGGACTGCGTGAATTTGTCGGTGCCGCGCTGATCATCTCCGCCGGTGTGGTCGAGGTGCTGCGCCCGCAGAAGATTGATTCGGCGGTTGTGGCCGACCCGGATGAACCCTAAATGGTTTATGGAATTTTACGCGGGTGTTATAGTCAAAGGTCTTTAACCGATGAAGTCGAAGGATTGAATGAAGGTAAATCTACTGCACCCTGCCGTTTTTGCCGTATTGGCCGTGTTCCTGGTCAGTACGCAGGTTGCTCATGCCAAATGCAGCGACAGGCGTTCGCCCGGGATGGACTGGTCCGGCTGTAATAAAACCAACAAGATGCTGGGTGATTCCGATTTCAGCGGCAGCCGCTTCGATAACGCCGATCTCGCCCTGAGTGATCTTGCCGATAGCGATTTTACCGGTGCCAGCCTGGTCAAAACCGACCTGACGCGCGTCAGCGCAATCCGCAGCCGTTTCGTCAATGCCGATTTGAACAAGGCGGCAGGTTATCGCGCCAATTTCGACCGCACGACGCTGCACGACTCGAACCTGAGCAAGTCCGAATTCCTGCGCGCGAGTTTCAAAAACTCCGAGATTAAAAACGTCGACTGGTCGAAATCGGAACTGGGTCGTGTCGATTTTACAGGGGCGACGCTGGAAAACGTCAGCTTCGAATTTTCCAATATATCCAGGGTTCAGTTCGACGGTACCCGGCTCGACAAGGTCGATTTCAGGGGCGCCTATACCTATCGCACCGATTTCACAGGGGTCGATCTCAGCCGCGTCGTAAACCTGGGGCCGATACAGCTCCGGCTGGGCTGCGGTGATGACAAGACCCGCCTGCCGGAGGGTTTGGTCGCGCCAGAGGAATGGCCTTGCGTCGAATAGTGAAAGGGTTAACGGGTTTAGCCTGACGGGCGAGTCAACAGCAGCACTTTTCTCGCCGGTATGTAATCCGTGGTACGCTCATAACGTGATCGGAAAGCCCATTTTCTGCACCATGGCCACCCACAGCTTGCGCCAGCCGCCTTTCTCGTCGAGCGTATCGAGTGCGTACATCGTGATTTGCGCACCCAGCCAGCGAAACGGTTCCGGCGGAATATAGGCGGGAACGGTGAGCGCGAACTGCATGCGCGTCTCGGGAATATCCTGGCGGTCGAGGATAGCCAGGCCGACGCGTGCGCCGAAACGTGACGCGGTGACGCCAAAACCGGAGTAACCACCGGCGTAAACCATGTCGCCGTCGTGGTACCTCTGGTAGTGCACCGCCATGCGCGTGGTCAGGCCGATCGGTCCGCTCCAGGCGTGCGAAAATCGGATTTCATGCGCGAGCTGCGGAAAGGTTCGGTAAAAGGACTGCACCAGGCGGACGTAGGGCTGCGCGACCTTATCCTGTTCCGGATCGGTATTATTGCCGTAAAAATAGGCCAGTCGGCCACCGAAAAGGATGCGATTGTCGGCGGTCAGGCGCATGTAGTTCAGCTGGGTGCGGGTATCGTAGATTCCCTGACGATTTTGCCAGCCGACCTTTGCCATCTGTTCGGGCGTCAACGGATCGGTGACGACGATACGGTCGCGTATGGCGGCGACACGGCGGCTGATGTGGGTATGGCCCGCGGCCCAGGCGTTGGTCGCCAGCAAGACCTTGCGCGCGGTGATTCTTGCGCGCGGCGTTTCGACGATGATACCTGTGGCGGTTTTGCGATTGCGCCGATGCGGCGTGTTTTCATAAAGGCGTACGCCGAGCTGCAATGCCGCGCGCTTCAGGCCGCGCACGAGCTTTCCGGGATGTACGGTGCCGCTACGCTGCCGCGACCAGGTGCCGCCGTGAAATATCGGCGAGTTGATTTCAGCCTGCATTCCGGCCTTGTCAAGCAGGACCGCGTCGTGACCATATTTAAGATAGAGTTGATGGTCATCGTTAACGGTTGCAAGGCCCTCATCGCCTATCGAAACCTTCATCTCGCCGCCCCATTCGATGTCGCAATCGATCTGGTAACGTTCGATCGTGTCGCGAAATCCGTCCATGTTGTGCTGGCCGAGGCGCTCCAGTTCGGCGACATCGTCCGGGAAAATACGTTCGGTATTGTCGATTCCGTGCATGACAGAGGTCGACATGATTGCCGCCGGCCGACCGCTGGCGCCATTAGCGACGCTTTTCGCCTCGATCAGCACAACGTCGCGTGCTGGATCCTGTTCTTTCGCCTGGATCGCGGCCCACAGCCCGCAAAAGCCGCCGCCGACAACAAGCAAATCGCAACTTGTTTTCTCGGCCAGGGCCGCTTCATCCTCGACCGCCTCGAGGCTATCCAGCCAGTAGGTCGTGAAGCGGGTGTTCTTCAGTGCTTGCAGGGCCTGGCTTGCGGCATCGGTCATCGGTATGGTTCGGCGCAGTCTTTTGCCCTGATACTATCACCAAACGCGTTGCTATTCTCCGTTAGCGCGCCGCGTCGGAGTCTCGTTTGTAGAAGCGCGGCATCTTGACCTTTCGGCAGCCGCGGCAGCGGCCGAGACGGTAAACCGTGCCGAATCCCCTCTAGCGCATGCCACCATAATCCCAGACTGAAATCTCGTCGCCGCAGTTCGGGCACTGCATCATCCATTGCCGTGATTCGGCCTCGATCCGCCCCGGCAGGGAGGGTGACAGCAAGCCGATCAGGCCGCGTAACATTAGTTATTCGCCTGCAGATAGTCGTCGATCTGCGGCGTACGGTAACCGTCCTCGCGCCACAGAACGGGGAAGTAGTTTTCGTCGAGCCGGTTGTCGCCGAGACGTTTGTAACGGCTGTAAATCGGGCCGATGCCCTGGTCGAAATGTTCCGGCTGATACTCGACATCGCTGCGCATCGCGTGCAGCACCAGCGAACGCCGTGGATTAGGGCTCTGGTTGGCACCGGAGCCATGCCAGGTCCAGCCGTGATGAAACGAACCGCCGCCGGAACCGACTTCGACATAGACAATCTCGGGATCGATGCCAACGCGCGCCGCGGCGGCAAGCATCGGCGCACGATAGTTCGCCGGTGCGTGAAATTCACCCTCGGGTTCGTCCAGCGGCCACAGATGCGAGCCGCGAACGAATTCGATGGTGCCGCCATCGGCAGTGGTGTCGTCGAGCGCAATCCAGCAGGTCAGCAGGTCGGACGGCGTGAACCATGCAAGGTAAGCGCTGTCCTGATGGAAGCCCAGTGACCTGGTCGCCGGCGGCTTCCAGATTACGTTATCGATCATGATGCGCACGCCGGGCCAGCCCGCCAGTCCGGCGATTGCCCTGCCCAGTGACTCATCGAGTACTACGCGCGCGATTTCACGGTTTGCTTTCCAGCCATTGCAGATTTGCCGGGTGAGGCTCGGATCTCCGTCTTCGTACTGCCAGTTGACTTCGTCGGGTCGCACACCGGTTTCGAACCGGCCATGAAACAGGTCTGCGAAGGCCTGCTGTAGGCGCGGCACCAGGTCGGTTTCGATCAGGCGGTCGACGATCAGAAAACCGTCGGACTCGAAACGGGCGCGGTCCGGATCGGATAAATGAGTAAACATGCCGATATAAATGCGTAAAAAATAATAATCAGGGGACTAGGCGGGCCAGTCTTCACCGTCGGTATAGCGGGTTCCGCGGTGGCCTCTTTTCGCAACCGGTTGCGACAAACGCTCGCCGGGCGCGTTGACGATAATCAGTATCCTGGGTTTGCCGGAAGCCGGGTTGGTCGTGCCGGTGATGAATTTTTTGATTCGCAGACGACCATGAAGCTGGTCGTTGAATATGGTGTAGACATAGTCCCCGACCTTGAGGCGCTTCGGCTCGGTACCGGCCATGTGGAATTCGAATTCCTTGCGGCTACCGTCGTAAAGCGAGTTCAGTGTTTCGATGCCGGCTTTTGCCGGTATGGTTTTGGTGATGCCAAAGCTCATTGCGAATCCAGCGGGATAAAAGGTTGCGAGCATGATAAGGATGATTGCGAATATCGGCAACCGGGGCTGGTTGGCTTGATTTCGGTCAATTACCGGGCATTGATCCCGGTGTAATATATTGCTAATTAATATTCTAAATGAGAATGATTAACATTTGCATTCGCATTTAGGATTTGCTAATTTTTGCTCATTGTTACCAACTCGATGCTGGAGATAGCTGAGATGTACCGCAGATTGACCGTTTTTAAACCCTTGGCCGTGGGCCTGGTCTGTACCCTGGGCCTGTTATCTCAGGTCCAGGCCCAGGCCGATGAGGTTAATGTTTACTCGGCGCGCAAAGAGGCCCTTATCCTGCCATTGTTGAAAAAATTCGAGGCAGAGACCGGGATTGGATTTAATCTGGTGACCGCCAAGGCCGATGCGCTGTTGAAACGTCTCGAATCCGAGGGGCGCTCGACACCGGCCGACCTGTTCATTACCACCGACGCAGGCCGCCTGCAACGCGCGAAGGAGGCCGGGGTGTTACAGCCGATTGAAAGTTCGGTGCTGACATCGAGAATTCCGGAGAATCTGCGCGATCGTGAAAACTACTGGTTCGGACTGTCACAACGGGCGCGGGTTATCTTTTACGCCAAATCGCGGGTCAACGCTGCCGAGCTCTCGACCTACGAGGCGCTGGCGGATGATAAGTGGAAGCAGCGTATTTGCGTGCGCTCTTCGGGCAATATTTACAACCAGTCGCTGGTTGCGTCGATGATCGAGGCCCAGGGCATTGAAACAACCGAGGCCTGGGCCAAGGGCCTGGTGGCAAACTTCGCGCGTAAGCCCGCCGGTGGTGATACCGATCAGTTGCGCGCGGCGGCGGCAGGATTATGCGATATCGCGATCGCCAACACTTATTATTACGGGCGCCTGGTTAACAGCGACAAGGACGAGGATCGCCAGGTTGCGGAAAAACTCGCTGTCTTCTGGCCTAACCAGGCCGATCGTGGCGCGCACGTCAATGTTAGCGGCGCCGGTATCACCCGGCATGCGAAGCATCGGCAGGCGGCCGAGCGCCTGCTCGAGTTCCTCGTCAGCGCGGAGGCGCAGACCTGGTACGCCGAGGTAAATAACGAGTACCCGGTGGTGGCCGATGCCAGGACTTCGGCCGTGCTGGAATCTTTCGGCGATTTCCGCGGCGACAGCCTCAACCTGACACGACTGGGTGAAAATAACCGGGCCGCGGTCGAGTTAATGGACCGTGCGGGCTGGCGCTGAAAAAAGTTTGTTTAGTCCAGACTCGAAACCGGAGTGAAACTGCCAGATTGACCTATACTCGAAGCACTTAATTCGACAATGGCGCGCTGTTACGGCGTCATCGAAAAATAGGATCAATGAAGGCTTTTTCATACATCAGCAAATCGATCGGACTGATGCAGGCGCTCCTGCTGATGTCCTGTGCCATTGTTATTGGCCTCGCCCTGAGCGCATGGGAAACGCGTTCAGCACTCGGCGATCAACGTGAGTACACGTTCGAGCATGTTAATCAGTTGCTCGATCTATCTCTCAGCGGCGCCTCCAGCGCGGCCTGGGCGCTGGATGACGATCTGGCCAACGAGATTGTTGCGGGTGTGATCAAGCAGGAAGGCGTCGTTGCGGTCGAGATATATGCTGATCTTCGGGTAGATACAAAACGTTTGCTCTCGCGCCAGGAAAAACCCTCACCGTCCAGCGATGAATTAACCGACTGGGTGGCACGGAAATATTTCGCCGATCTGACTCATTCGCAAAGGGATCTGTACGTCATCCAGCAGGGCAAGCAGGTAGATGTCGGCGACATGGTCGTGCAGATCGCCCCGGTTTATGGCGCGCAAAAGTTTCTCGCCATTGTTTACTCGATATTGACAGTCAGCCTGATGGAAGCATTTCTCATCGGCATCGTTTTACTGCTGGTGGCCCAGTGGCTCGTAACAGCGCCTATACGCCGTGCCGCCGCCAAGATATCGCGGCTGAATCCCGACGCGCTTGAAGATACCGAGTTTTCGATCGAAATACCCGGGCTGCACAAGTCGGACGAACTCGGCCTGCTGTTTAATCATACCAACCAACTGCTCGATCGGCTGGTCGAGTCGCAGACCGCGCTGCGCACACTTGCAACCCGTGATCCGCTTACGGGTTTGCCCAATCGCGCGCTGATCAAGGAATCGGTGACGACGACGCTTGCGAATGCGCAGCGTAACGAGCAACAGGTCGCGGTCATTTTTATCGATCTGGATCGATTCAAATCGGTAAACGATACCCTTGGTCACGAAATCGGCGACAAGCTGTTGATTCGCGTCGCCAATACGCTACTGGCGCAAATCCGAGAGCAGGATTCCATAGGTCGGCTTGGCGGTGACGAATTTCTGGTGGTCATGCCGGTGCACAATGTCAACGATGTCGTCGTCGTGGTACGCAGAATCATCGATGCAATGGCGCACCCATTCGAAATCGACGGAATCGATTTACGCACCAGCGCGAGTATCGGTATCGCTGTTTTTCCTGACGACGGCACCGACGCCGACGTGTTGATGCGTCGCGCCGACCTGGCGATGTACAAGGCCAAGGCGGATGCGACCACACGCTGGCAGCTTTTCTCGCAGGACATGGGGCAAGCGGTCGATGCCGGAGTGCTGTTCGAAACCGCACTGGCGAACGCGGTGTTACGCAACGAACTGGAGTTTTACTTACAGCCCAAGTTCGAGGGCAGCAGTATGAAGCTGGCCGGATCCGAGGCGCTGCTTCGCTGGCAGTACGAGGGACGTTCAGTGGCGCCCGACAAGTTTATCGGACTGGCCGAGAGCTCTGGACTGATCCGCGAGATCGGCGATTGGGTGATTGTCGAGGCCTGCCAGACGCTCAAACGCTGGCAAGGTCACGAGATCTCGATTTCGGTCAATGTGTCAGCCCGCCAGCTGGCCGACGACGGTTTTGCCAGGCGTATTATGCAAACGGTTCAGCGTCACGGCGTATCTCCGGCTCTGCTGGGTTTCGAAATTACCGAGTCGACTCTGATGCAGGACCTGGATCAGAGTTTTGAACAGTTGACCGCGCTGCGCGACTACGGCTTTCGCATTAGTATCGATGATTTCGGCACGGGCTACTCGTCGCTCTCTTATCTTACGCGATTGCCGATCGACGAACTGAAAATCGATCGCTCTTTCGTTTCGGGCGCCCAGCACTCGGCGATCGTGTTAAGTACGATAATCGCGATGGCGCGGGCGCTGCAACTCGAGGTTGTTGCCGAGGGTGTCGAAACCGAAACACAGCGTGACCAGTTACAGGCGGCCGGTTGCGATCAGCTACAGGGATTTCTGCTCGGCAAACCGATGCCGGTGACCGAATTCGAAACCAGGTTCGGAATCGTCGAGGCAGAAACTTCCGCCAGTTTAGGCAGCAAGATCAAGCGCATAAAATAGCCACACTGTGTTGCTGATCGAACGCGGTTCAGGCGCTGCCTTGCGTTGGCGACAGCAGACCGAATAGCAGTCCGACCCGGCGGCGGACATGATGCGTATTGACTTGAAAATCTGCGAAAGTTAATCAATTAACTCGTAAATTGCCTGATCGAGGTAACGCTCGAATTCCGGGTCATTGCCGGGCGAGGCGACGCAGTGCCCCCATGGCGATCGATAAACGCGCAATTCGCCGTTGCGGATATGTTCGATTTCAATTTCATTGTCGGCCGGCTGGAAATACAAATCGTTATCGCAGGCGATGATAATCGTTTTTGCCCGTATCGCGTTCAGGGCCGCGACAAAATCATAATTGTAGGCCGGTTGCGCGCTGATGTCGCCGCGTTGCCATGTCCATAACTTGCACAGCAGGTCGTTTGCGTCCCAGTTCAAGTGATCCTGTTCCCAGTCCTGCAGCAATGCCTCGGCACTGTCGAAACCCTGCAGGCGGTACATATGTTCTCGGTAGAAGGTTTGCGAGAAAGCCCAGCCGGCGTATACGCGGCCGAAAGCCTTGAGGCCCCTGACCGGCGCAGCGGTATAGTTGCCGTCGGCATAAGTTCCATCGGCGGTCAACGCCGCCTTCACGCCCTCGAGGAAAACGATGTTGTGCTCGGAAGTTTTCGCCGAACCGCAAAATGGCAGTATTGCCTCGACCATATCCGGGTATTGCGCGCCCCACTGGAAGCTCTGGCAGCCGGCCATCGACCAGCCGGTCACCAACGCCACTTTTTCAACGCCGAGTTTTTCGGTCAATAGCGCATGCTGCGCGCGAACATTGTCATAAAACGTAACGCGCGGGAAGTTTGCCGCGTTAAATGGAGCCGGGGTATTGCTCGGCGATGAAGAAAGGCCGTTGCCGAATAGATTGACCGAGACGACAAAATGGCGCGCGGGATCGATCGCGCGTCCGCAGCCGAAGAAGCCTTCGTTGCGCCTATGGTCGCCAGTGTAAAAAGTCGGCAAGACGACGACGTTGTCGCCATTTGCGCCGAGTTTGCCATAGGTTTTATACGCAAGCTCGGCAACAGGCAAAACTTCGCCCGACTGCAGCCCGAAATTTTCGAGATGATAGATCTCGTGGTCCATCAGAACAGGCGCAGGTATTCCTGAAGTTCCCAGTCGGTGGTGGTCTGATGGTAACGCTCCCATTCGTCGATTTTGTAGGCGATAAACGAAGACAGCATTTGCTCGCCGAGCACCTCTTTTGCCAATGAGCTCTTGCCCAGTTGCTCGGTGGCTTCCAGCAGGTTGCGCGGCAATGGCGTCAGTTTGCGCTGTTTCTTTTCATCCATGACGTAGAGATCCTCGTCCACCGATGGGCCCGGATCTGTCTTGTTAACAATGCCGTCTACCGAGGCAGCCAGTGACATACCGAGTCCGAGATAAGGATTCATGCACATATCGGCGGCACGATTTTCGATACAGAAGCGATTTTGTGGCATGCGCAACATTGCCGAACGGTTGTTGGCACCGTAAGTAATATGAGTCGGCGCCCAGGTGTAGACGCCGCCCTCGAAGCCAGCGACCTTGGGTACCAGTCCATTGTAGGAGTTAACCGTGCTGCACGCGATCGCGGTAATTGCGGCGCCGTGTTTCATCATGCCGCCGATTGCGTGAAACGCGGCTGGACTCCACTTGCCGCGTGCGGCTTCATAAATGTTTTTGCCCGGCTTGCCGACCTTGACCAGCGAGGTGTTCATGTGAGCACCCGAGCGCCAGTCGCCGGTGGTCGGCTTGGGCATGAAGGTGACAAACATGCCGTGTTTCTTGGCGACTTCCTTGAGCAATACGCGAAGGAATACGAGCCGATCTGCCATCTTCAAAACGTCGGTATAGTGGAAATCGAGTTCGAACTGCGAGTAAGCGCCCTCGGCCACAACATCGTGCAGACCCCAGCCCATATCGTTGAGAATATCGATCAGTTCGCCGAGGAAACTCATGGCGTCGATGGAGTATTCGACGTCGTAGCCGAAAGCCTGGCGCCGTGGACGCAGGCCTTCACCTTCGGCGGGATCGTCGTCGAATGCCTTGACGGGTTGGCCCTTTTCATCCCACTGCATAGTGATGAACTCGGGCTCGACGCCAGCCATCATCGCGTAACCCTTTTTCTCCGCGTCGCGGATTGCACGCTTCAACGCCTGCCGCGGACACAGGTTATAGGGCTTGCCTTCCCACCACAGGTCGGCAAAAACCCAGGCGCAGGTCGGATCCCAGGGGCAGATCACCAGCGTATCAAGATCGGGTACCGGGATCTGGTCCGAGTCCGCCGGTCCGAGTTCGGGCACGAAAGACACGGAATGCACGGCGAACTGTGGTCCTCTGCCAAGACACAGAGGCTCGAAGTCGCACAGCGGCACGGGTTTGGTTTTTGGTACACCGAGCATATCGATCCAGCAGGAGAGAATGTATTTCACACCGGCTGCCTCCAGCCGTTTCTGTTCCTTGCGAATTCGCGCCCTGGTGGGAAAGGACTGCTCCATTTTCTCGTAATAGGTGCTGCTCATTGGGACTCCTCAGGTTTTTGTTTATTGCGCCTGCCGCTTCAGCAGGAACTGGTTTTTGAACATTTCGATGCCGCTCATGACCTCGATCGAGTCGATGTCGTCGTGGCCGAAACAGTGATGTTCGAGAAAGTTCTGAAAGGCGTTTCGGGTTTCGCAAACGACCTCGATCAGCAGGTCGTAGCGCCCGGATACCCAGAGTACGTAAACCACTTCACCAAGGTCGCTCAAGCGCAATGCGACATCGCGCGGCGTTGCCGGGGTGGCGACCTTGATGCCAATCATCGCGTCCGCCTTGTAACGTATAGCCATCGGGTCGGCCAGCGCAACGATCTTGAGCGCGCCGCTTTGTTTCATCGACTGCACACGGTTGCGAATCGTGCCTTCCGACACCTTCAGCGCACGCGCGATATCCTTGTAAGGCAGGCGCCCGTCCTGCTGCAGCATCTTGATGATTTCGCGGTTTAGATCATCGTCGGTCGAGGCAATGCCACGTACCTTGCCGGGTTCCATGGATGCAGCGATTTCGGGGGACATTAATTGACTTTATCGTAAATATTGGCCGCGTATTATTGAGGATAATGTAGAAAAATGCAAAATAGCTTGAGGAAAACGTAAATATTTGCTTAATCAGGCTTCGAAATGCCGAAATTTTGTGATAATTTGGCGCGCTCTGGCGAGGGTTCTTCATGCTGAGTCGATCAATTTTTAACGATTTCGATGCCGAGGCTGCTGTCAGGCACGGTCTGCCAGGCGAGGCCTACACCAGCCCCGCCTTCCTCAAGGCCGAACAGGAATACCTGTTCGGTAACAGCTGGGTCCTGGTGGGTTATGTGCACCAGTTCTCCCGGCGCGGCGACGTCAAACCGATCGAGGTTGGCGGCCTGCCACTGTTTCTGCTGCGTGACGGGATGGACAAAATTGTCGCTTTTCACAATCTTTGCCGCCATCGCAACCTCAAGCTGATTGATGCAGACGGCACAGTCGGCAAGCTGATTCGCTGCCCCTACCATAGCTGGAGTTACGACTTTTGTGGCGCGCTCAAGAACGCGCCTTATTTTGGCGGTGCGATGCGCGAGTTACCACCTGATTTCGACTTCGCCGACAATGGCCTGTTGCCGGTTAACTGTGAGGTCTGGCATGACTGGATTTTCGTTAACCTGTCGTCGCAGCCAGTCGCGTTCGAAGATTTTCTTGCGCCGATCAAACGGCAGCTGGGCGACACCGATGTAAACAAGTACCTGCCGGTGGCGACTCTCGAGTTTGGCGAGGTGGCCTGCAACTGGAAATTGTTGACGGAAAACTTCATCGAGCCGTATCACGTGCAATTCGTGCACAACAAAACCACCGAGCAGCCTCTCGAGGATCACTATACCGTGATCGATGATCACTGTATCGGCAGCGCGGTCGAACTCAGCATGGAGCAACAGGCACAAGCTGATCTGAGCGCGCTCGGCGTGACTTCACACTACCTGACCCTGTTTCCGTCTTTTATCATGGGTACTTACCAGCCGGACCAGATGGGGGTTTACCTGCATGTTCCGCTGGGGCCTGAGCGGACACGGCAAACCCGTGTTATTTACACGCACCAGGACGCGCACTATAGTGATTCGCAGATCCAGCAGATCGCGGATCTATGGCATAACGTGCATCTCGAGGATCATGAGATGTGCGTACGCATGCAGCAGGGGCGTCATTCGCCGTTGGCGGCCGACGGCGGGCTGTTGTCGCCCCGCTGGGAAAACAGCGTAAGAAGATTTCAGGAAATGGTGGCCGACTCGGTGCGGCCCGCACTAACCGATTGAACGAGGTAAACCATGAGCGAGCAAAGACCCGATTTTCGACTCGACCATACGATGATTCGTGTGTTCGACCAGGAAAAGACCCTGGACTTCTATACCCGTATTCTGGGCATGAAGATTCTGCGCCAGAATGAGTATCCTGATGGTCGTTTCACCAATACCTTCGTCGGCTACCAGGGTGAGGACGAGGGTACGACGATCGAAATGACGTACAACTGGGACCAGCAGGAACCCTACGACATGGGCAACGCCTGGGGACACTTCGCGCTCAAGGTTTCCGACGTTTACGCGACTGCCGATTACCTCAAGTCGCAGGGCGTCGAATTCGTGCGCGAGCCAGGCCCGATGAACGCCGGTACCCGCATCATCGCCTTCTTCAAGGACCCTAACGGCTACGTCATCGAACTCAACGAACCCCTCGGCAGTTCCTGATCCATATTTGCCAGATTGCTTCCCAGTAAACGGTACGGTTCCGGAGAGGCCTTTTCAGAAACGCCGTAAATACATCCATGTAGGCTCGTGCGCGCCGTCGAAGGGACTACCAAGGACCGTATTCTGTCAGCTTAATTGCCTGTGCACTTGGCGAAGCAGCTGCCATGTTCGGAGGTCAGCCATTGTTGGTTGTTTGCCGGATGCGGGGTACGCGCGCGGCGATGGCGCTGACGATCTCGTAGTTGATCGTGCCGAGTTTGCCTGCCAGTTCGTCGGCGAAAATTTCCTCTTCGCCCTGGCGGCCGATGATGACGACTTCGTCACCGAGTTCGACTCGACCTCGCAACACGGTGACGTCGATCAGGCTCTGGTCCATCGTGATGCGCCCCACCTGCGGGCATCGTATCCCGCGGACGAGAACCTCGAGGTTGTTGGAAAGGTTGCGACTGAGTCCGTCGCCATATCCCACAGGCAGGGTTGCAATCAGCGATGGTCGCGAGGTGTGAAATGCGTGACCGTAACTCAGACCGACGCCGCCGGGTACTTCCTTGAGCAGCGTGATCCTGGTTTTCCATTCGAGCACCGGCTGCAGATGGTCGACCAGGGGATTGGCGATTTGCGCCGAAGGACGCAATCCGTAGATTGCTATGCCGGGGCGTACCGCGTCGAAGTACGACTCGGGCAAATCCAGAATTGCTGCGCTGTTTGCGAGATGGCAGGTTTCCACGCCGCAGGATTCAGCCAGTACCGCGAGCTCGCGGAACTTTTCGATTTGCTCGCAGGAGAAGGTTTTGTCGCTTTCGTCGGCTCGCGGGAAGTGACTCATCAGTCCGCGCAAACGCAGCTCGGGCAGGGCGCAGCAACGCGCCAGAAAAGATTCTGCCTCTTCGGGTGCAATACCGATACGCCCCATACCCGTGTCGACCATGACGTGGATCGATACCTGCCTGGCGCTGCGATGCGCCTCGGCGGCGAGGGCTTCGAGCATTTCCGGCGTACACACCGCCGGCTCACAGCCGCAGTCGACGATTGCCTCGCAATGCTCCGGCAACGTCGCCGATAACAACAGAATTCTCGCCTTTAAGCCTGCCTCCCTCAGCGCCACCGCTTCGCTGACGTGTGCCACGCAAAGGGTATCGTAACCGAGCGCGAGCAAATGCCGGGCGACGATCTCGCTGCCGTGGCCGTAGGCATTCGCCTTGATCGCCGGCCACATCGGTCGCGATCCAACCAGCTGTTGCAGCAGGAGAAGGTTGTGGCTCAGGCGATCGAGATGAATGCAGGCCCGGGTCAGGTGCAGGGGGGCAGACATGGTGTCAAACGGCCTGGCGCAGCCGACCTACGATAAAGCTGGCCAGTTCGCGACCGCTGGTGCCGCGACCGAAACCGGCATCGAGGCCACATTCACGCGCCAGCGAATCGGTTACCTGGGTACCGCCGGCCACCAGTAGTAGTCGCTCGCGCAGGCCGCGCTCGAGCGCGAGTTCGTGCAGTTGGCGCATGTGTTTCTGGTGCACGTCTGCATGGGTGATGATGGTCGAAATCAACACCGCGCGCGCATCGGTTTGCGCCGCGGTGTCGAGCAGCCGTTCGATTGATACCGAGGTGCCGAGGTTATGGCAGTGAAAACCGTATCTTTCGATACCGCCGTGTTTGATATCGAGAATTTCGTGCAGGCCCACTGAATGCTCGTCCTCGCCGACCGTGGCCGCGACGACGTGAATCTCACGGGGTCTCACCCAGGACTCGATCTCGGCATCGTCCAGCGGTTCCAGCCGTTGCGGTAGTTCGAGTTCGTCGATGGCGATGGCGATATCGAGAATACCCTTGATTTCGAACACGCTGCCTTCTGCCGGGTGCATCATGCGCCGGCTGATGACCTGCGGATCCTTTAATCCCATGTGCGCCGCCATTTGCAGCGCGGCCGCTTCGGCGACACGCGGGCTGGCCGGCACGAACAGCGTCACGCTGACAACATTGTCCCCATGTTTTTCGACTTCCGGGCGCAGTAAACCCCGCCGATGTTCGTCGAGCGGGCGCTCGAGCCGGCGATTCACGTTGTCATCGGCATCGAGTTCATCGATATATTGAATTTTATCGGGATCGCAGAGCGTGCAGCCGCCATGGGCGTCGCAAGCCCTGGCGTCGCCCTGAGCATAAATATTATTGCCGAAATGACTGCACACCGGCGCGCCGTAATCGGGCGCTCGCGGGATTACGCTGTCGGCACCGTCACCGCCTTCGGGATCACGCACGATGCCGTCACCTCGACGTTCCGGATAAAATCCCTGGTCAACGAACTGGCCGGCGGCAACCGCCGCGTAATATCCGCCGCCGTCGAGTATTTCCTCGAGAAACAGTACGGCGCGCTCCTTCAGTTCGCGTGCCTTATCGCGCAGCGGACCTGTTTCCCTGAGCCTGAGCAGTTCACCGAGGCCGTCGATGCCCATCAGGGTTTGCCGCGCTGTGTTAACACCGGCAATGTTGTTGTAGTGCCAGGGAATGTTACGCCCCTCGTCCGGCGTAATCGTGCTCTGGATATCGGTCCTGGCGAGTTTCGAGATCAGCGTGTCGAGCACGTGCGTGACGTTGACCTCGCGGGCATTGGCTTCCATGTAGCGCGTATTCTGCTGTGCGCGGAAACGGAAACCGGCGAAAACCTCGCGCAGCGCAACGGCGTATGGCAGATCGAGCCTGAGCTTGGGCGCCGGCGGTGCGGTTGGTGGTACCGTCGACAAGGCGATCAGATCGTCAGGCATGCCGGCCGCCCGTGAGTAGGCGCAGTTGATCGCATGCTGCACGAACAGTTCGGGTGTGACCTTCCAGGCTTCCCTGGCGGTAGCGTTGGCATTGTGTGCACCATCGAGCTGAAGAATACCGGCGTCGGCCAGCACGCGCTTGGCCTCGGCGGCATCGACGAACGATCGATGCATGTTGACGTCGCGATAAAGCACGTTGTACTGCGGATCCTGATGCGCGCCGTTGACGCCTTCCTCGGCAAACAGCACCGCAATATCGGGCCCGGCGAGGCCGCTGACGTAGGAATGGAAGTTGATCGGGCGGCCGACCTCATCCTCGATCGCGTCGAGGGCCTTGCGCGTGGCGCGAATTTGCTTGCGCGAGATCGGAATCCCGCCAACCCCTTCAGGCGTGCCCTCGATCAGGCCGTCGATGTGCGACTGGCCGGTGGTGCGAATTACCATGATATGATCGGCGCCGTGCCAGGCGGCCATGCGCATACGCCGAAGGTCGTCTTCGAAGCGGCCCGATGCAATCTCGGTGGTGATCACGAGGTCGCACTGCGGGTCGATATGATCGAAATGATGCGCAGCCGCGAGCGGTACCGAGTGTTTCAGGCTTTGCGCGCTGTCACGGTAGATGAAAGGTCCGATCGACTGGTTTTCGATCCGGCGACGCCAGCTCCAGCCCTTGCGTTTCGGCCGAAAATGCTCGAGATCCCTGAGCAACTCCGCGATATCGAGCTTGCTGTCGGGTGAGAGTTTCATAGCGGCAGAAGTTCCCAGTAACGACCCTCGAGCAGCGCGCTGCCGGCATCGCGAATACTAATACGCCGCTTGTTGGCGAGTTCCAGTATCTGCCGCCCGGCGCCGTGATTGAGCAGGCCGCGCCGATGCATGGCGGCGACCAGGTCGCCGGCTTCCAGGCTCGAGAAACCCATGCGCAACAGGACCGAGCGCTCGATCGACGGCGTCGTATGGCTGCGCGCCTCGTCGATCAGCGGGGTAACGATCTGATTCACAAGATCCCAGAAACGGGCGTGCAGTTCGTCATCGGAAAGCTCGCGCAAATGCATGCGACGGGAGGAGAAATCGTCCTCTCGCTCAATGTGTTTCATCGATTACCTCCTGGATGTAAGCTGGACTTGAACGGGTTTCATCAGCGAGAAAATCGATATCGGCCCCGGTTAATCGATCGGTTTGGCCGAGCGATTCGAAGGCGTTGCGCAGGTAGGAGCGCCTGACGTGGTCGAGATCGACATCACTTACGGCGATCTGCGATGGATGTTCCGGAATGACGATACACTGACCCGGACGGTTCTCGCGTGGGTCGCCGCGACGCAGCTCGATGCCAAGTTGCCTGGCGAGGTTGAGCTGTGCCAGTGGATGCTTGCCGGCGCCGGTGTACTCGGTTTCCTGCACTACGACGATCCGGTCCTGGTCGAGTTCGCGCGCGATCGCGAAAGCTGCCGCCAGCGATGTATTGCCGGCGGGTCCGCGTTCGAGCCCTTCGAGTTCGGCCAGCACCTGGGTCAGGTAAAAGACCTCGCCCTGGCTGACGGTGACGAAACGATCCATGTATCGCAACGGTCGTGCCGCGTTGCGCGGTACATCGGCGCGGTCCGGCCAGGTCGTGAAGGGCAGGGCAAAACCGGTGTGACCGGTGGTGAAAGACTTGCGATTGAAATCATGGTCCGAGGCCATATGCAATCCGCCGAGATCGACACTCGCGGCGATAACCGTGGTATCAGCGGCTCCGGCCTTTGCCAGGCCGCGCGCGGTGCCGGTCAGGTTGCCGCCACCGGCATGCGTTACGATGACGAGATCCGGCGGACGCCCGCACTGTTGCCGTACCTGGTGGGCAAGTTCGTAACCGAGTGTTTCGATGCCGAGGATCGAATAAGGTGTGTACAGCGACGCATTGAAATAACCGCTTGCCTCGAGCACGCGCAAGAACACGTAAAACAGTTCCGGTCCGACCGAGGTTCGGATCACCTCGGCACCGTAGGCTTCGCAGGCGCGAGTTTTTTCCGCGATCTCCGGTTGTGCGATGCCGTGGCTGTCGAAGGCCTCCTGCACGATGATACAACGCAGGCCGGCTTTCGCAGCCTGCGATGCCACCGCGGCGCCGAAGTTACCGCTGGTGGCCGCGGCGACACCGGCCCGGCCGCGGCTCTTGGCCTCGTGCACCGCGAGTGCCGCGCGCCGGTCCTTGAACGAGCCCGAGGGATTGGCGGCTTCATCCTTGACGAAGATGCGCGCGCCCTTGCCGGCTGCGGCGACGGCGCGCACCAACGCGGTGATATTGGTAAGCTCGAGCAGCGGCGTATTGCCCACCGCGGTGCGTTGCTGTATTGCGCCGACGTCATCGATCGAATATCCCGTGTCAGCCAGCAGGCGCTCGTAGTCGAAACCGAGCGCACCGATCGCGTATCGCGCATAGTCGATTTCGAGCGATGACCTGATGATTTCATCGCGTCGCTCCATGACCTGTGCATAACCGGCAGCAGCGTTCATTTGACCTGGTCTCTTTGCCGCAGGATGGCGCGCACTTCGATGCCGACGGTGACGAGTTCGTCGACCGGTGGGCCGAAGCCGTGGTTGTAAGCCGGGTTGACTGCCGCAAGCCGGCCGCGCAGGCGGCGTCCGGCCGGCGTCACGATCTCGACTTCGTCGTCGACGTTGGCGCTGGCGGCGAGAAAGCCTTTAACCCGCATCTCCAGCGGTACTTGCCGCGTATCCTCGGGTACCTGCGGTGCGCGTTCGCCGGCCTTCAGCACGATTTTGTGGATCTCTACCCAGCTGCCCGCGGCGATTCGCTCAGTCATAACGTATCTCGATCATTTCTTCCGGCAGGAAGCGTCGTGCGTCGGCCAGCATCGCTGCCGGAACCGGCAGGTCGGTCATGTTAAACAGCCCGGGCGGGGCATTCAAAATTCGAGGAATCGCGTTGACCGCGAGCGCGATCGTCGCCTGCCCGCCGGGTATTTCCGGGGTACCGGCGAGGTTGATCGTCGGCGTGCCCTGGATCTCGATGCGGTCACCGGTCTGAATGTCTTCGAGCTGCGGCTCGATTTGCTGCGGATGGTCGAGCGTGATCACCGGGCGCCCACCGGCATAGGCGATGGCCCTGTGATGGCAGCCGGCCACCTGGCCTGGCTCGACCTCGACAAAGGGCGTGGAGCGACGCAGCTGCGAGACAATGGGTTCGCGGCTCTCGTCAATGCGTTCTATATCCCAGCCGACGGCGTGTGCAATCATATGGATCGATTCGGCGAAGCCAAGGTGTCCGGCAATGGTGCCATTTTCGACACCCTCGCGAAATGCCTGCGGCGTCAGGCCGACGCCCTGGCTCATCATTACCGACAACCCATAGGGCGACAGATTGTTGACCCGTTGTACCGTGATGGTGTCGATTTGAAGGCAAACCCCGCTTAGCGCGATGACCAGTAAATCCATCACGAATCCGGGATTGACACCGGTGCCGAGGATCGAAACTCCATGGCTTATCGCCTCCCAGTGCAGCGACTCGGCCAGCGCCGGCGCGCCATACTCGGGATACGCCATTTCCTCGGCAATCGAGATCACGTTGACACCGTTGCGCAGCAGCACGGAAATTTCCGTTGCTGCGTCGACGGCACGGGAGCAGGTGGCCTGTATTGCGACTTCGGGTTGTGTTTCGTCGATGAGCTGTTCGAGGTTGCCACTGATCGGCAGGCCGAGACTGTGCTCGAGGTCGAGCGCCTGGCCGAGATCGAGACCGACACGCTGTGCGCGCCTGCCAAAGGCGCCGACCAGCTGCAGCCCCGGCCTTGCAAGCACCAGGCGTGCGATACCGGATCCCATTTGCCCGGTTCCGAGGACCAGCACGCGCACCGGTTCGCGAGGATTGCCAGTGACTCTGGTTCGTTGCGGAGAGATCCTGGTCATCTAGGCAAGCTCCATACAAATGCGCATCGTGGCGATGACCCGGGCCTTATTTATGCCCGATCGGCATCAGCGCAAGCGGTTCGTGGTCGTCGGGCAGAGCGAGTACCTGTTGCACTCGAGCGTCGTCGAACGCGCCCATGATGACGGTGCCGAGATCCCGCGCCTGCGCCTGCAGGTAAACATTTTCAGCGGCATGGCCGACATCCATGTGCACATAGCGGCGACCGCGTTCGCCGTATTTCTGCATCGTACGCTGATACACGCCGGTAAAGACCAGTACCGCTGGCGCGCTGGCCAGATAGAATTGGCCCCGAGCCGCGTCCGCCAGTTCGGCACGCAGGTCCGATGTACCATGTCGCTTCAACTTGTGCCCGGCGGGGTGGTAGCGATAAACACCAGCAGGCAATTCGTCGACATTAGCGGCAAGCAGGTAGACTTCGAGCGGATACAGGGCGCCGGCCGAAGGTGCTGCGCGGTAACCCGCGGGATCGGTTATGCCCTGCGCGGCCCACAATAGCTGTGATATGTCCGCAAGCGACAGACTGCCGCTAAAGTCGCGCAGTGAGCGGCGCTGGTCGATAGCCTGTTCGACCGACATATCGCCTCGGGTATCGGGTTCGGGCAGTTTCACTTGCACTCCGTCCTCGCTGGCAAACGAAACCTGCACTAGCGCAATCAGAAAGATAAAACTGGTGAACAGGCTTCGTTTCATACCGATCAAATATCGATAATACGCCCGATAAAAGCCGTAAAACAGCGTAATACCCGACAGATCCACATCTACTTGAGATAGGTCAATTTCAAACTCAACCAACCCATTGTCTTTTCTCGATGGCTGTATTCCAGTAAACGGTGCGGGTCCGGCGGGGTATTTACGGCGTCCCCGCAACGCGGCAACCACGGCCGCGCCGGCGAAGGGACAACCCAAAAATCGAGATTTTTAAATTGGGTAATATCCGACAGGGTTGGGAGATCCCGGATAGCTGCGGTGTGGCTTCCGTGATGACATAAATGCGCTTTTATGTCAGCTGTCGAGGCCGCCCATCAGCATGTACTTGATTTCGACGTAGTCGTCGAGACCGTACTTCGAGCCTTCACGGCCCTGGCCCGATTCCTTGACCCCGCCGAAAGGCGCCATTTCATTCGAGATGATGCCCTCGTTGATGCCGACGATGCCGTACTCAAGACCTTCAGCGACACGCCAGATACGCCCGACATCGCGCGCATAGAAGTAGCAGGCCAGGCCGAACTCGGTGTCGTTGGCCATTTGAATCGCATCTTCCTCGGTGCTGAACTTGAACAGCGGCGCGATCGGTCCGAAGATTTCCTCGCGGAAGACGCGCATCTCGCCACTGACGTTGGTCAGAATGGTCGGTTCGAAGAATTGCGAGCCGAGATCCGAGCGGTTGCCGCCAACGACTTTGTTTGCACCCTTGGCGACTGCGTCGTCGACAAAGGCCTGCATATCGTTGGCCGCTTCCTCGGTGATCAGCGGGCCGACGGTGACACCTTCTTCCGTGCCCGGGCCCATCTTGAGTTCGCTGACGGCCGCGGCCAGTTTTTCCGCGAAAGCGTCGTAGCAGCCTTCCTGCACCAGGATACGGTTGGCGCAAACACAGGTCTGGCCGGCATTGCGGTACTTGCTGATCAGGGCACCGGCAACGGCGGCGTCGAGATCGGCGTCATCGAAAACGATGAATGGTGCGTTGCCGCCGAGCTCCATCGATGTGCGCTTCACGGTCGCCGCGCATTCGGCCATCAATTGCTTGCCAACCGGGGTAGAGCCGGTGAAGGTCAGCTTGCGTACGATCGGATTCGACGTCATTTCTTTGCCGATGGCCGCGGTTTCGCCAGTCACCATGTTGATTACACCGGCCGGAATACCGGCTCGCTCAGCCAGTTCGGTAAACGCATAGGCCGACAGCGGAGTGGCGTTGGCCGGTTTGCAGACGACGGTGCAGCCGGCCGCCAGCGCCGGTGCGATCTTGCGCGTCAGCATCGCGTTGGGAAAATTCCACGGGGTGATGCAGGCGACCACGCCGACTGGTTGCTTGATACAGACGATGCGTTTGTCGTTGGACGGCGCCGGGATGGTGTCGCCGTAAATGCGCTTGGCTTCCTCGGCGAACCATTCGATATAGTTTGCGCCGTAAGCGATTTCTCCGCGCGCCTCGGTCAGCGGCTTGCCCTGTTCCATGGTCATGATCATGGCCAGGTCTTCCTGCGCCTCCATCATCAGGTTGAACCACTTGCGCAGACAGGCGGCGCGCTCCTTGGCGGTGCGCTGGCGCCAGCTTACAAAGGCCTCTGCGGCTGCCTCGATTGCGCGCCGGGTTTCGGCGGTGCTGCATCTGGCGACCTCGGCGATGACTTCGCCATTGGCCGGATTGGTAACCGCGACGGTTTCTCCGCTATCGGCATCGACCCACTGGCCGTTGATATAGGCCTGTGTCCTGAGCAGGGCCTGGTCGGTAAGTTGAATACTCATATTTCCTGTCTCGATTAGGGTTGGCGGAAAGGCGCAAAGCATAACGATTTCGCTCCTTGACGACAAATTATTTCCCGGGTCCGGCAATGCGGCTTTTACCCCGAAATTGGATCTCCTCATGCTAGAATGCAACAAAAATTGAGGGTTCGCGTCGCCATGCCTGATAACAGGACAGCTCCAAAGAAGTCCAAGCGTACCGACCTGGATTTCTATCACAGTCCGACGCAGCTGCGTTTCGATACCTGGAATCAGCTGGAGGAATACACCAGCCGCCTGCGCGACAAACACCTCCGCAAAGCCGACGTCGCCGCGTTCACGCGCAAAACCCGCGACGCCATTACCCTGCTCGAAACCATCGAAACCTACAGCGCTTTCCCGTCGCAGGAGGATTTCAAGCTGTTGTGGCAGCTGTTCCAGGACCAGGATTTCGATCTGCTTGCGCGTATGGTAGCGCGCGTTGTACGCGCGCTAACCGGCGGCACCTATCGCTCGCGGCATATCGATCTGCGAGTTGCCAGTGAGCTCGAGAACAAGGAAGAAACCGCGGCAGCCGACGACCATCGGCAGCAGCAGCGACCCTATTTTGAGGTACTGTTCGTCGACGAAAGCGGGCCGGATGAGGTACGCCGCCTGCGCGAAAGCCTGATGGCGCTGCGCCGACCGGAGGACGATTTCGTCTATGACATCGTCGTTGTGCCGAGTTTCGAGGACGCGCTGATCGCGATTTTGTTCAATTATAATATTCAGGCGGCGGTGATTCGTTACGGCTTTCCACTGCACTCGGTCAACCACCTCGAGATTCTGCAACGTTACCTGGCCAAGATCAGCGAGGCCGAATACGAGGACGCGCTCGACATCGAACGTGGGCCGTTGCTCGGCAACCTGCTCTCCGAGCTGCGCCCGGAGCTCGATTTGTACCTCGTGACCGACGCCGCGGTGGAGGATATCGCCGGCAACGTGACGCAAAAATTCAAGCGTATCTTTTACCAGCAGGAGGACTACCTGGACCTGCATCTGAACGTCTTGCGCGGCATCCAGCGGCGCTACGAAACACCGTTTTTCACCGCGCTCAGGCGCTACAGCCGCCAGCCCACCGGCGTGTTTCACGCGATGCCGATCTCGCGCGGCAAGTCGGTGACCAAGTCGCACTGGATCAAGGATATGGCGCAGTTCTACGGCATGAATATTTTTCTCGCCGAAACCTCGGCCACATCGGGTGGGCTGGATTCGCTGCTGCAGCCGCACGGCCCGATTAAGAAGGCGCAGGAACTGGCTGCGCGCGCCTTCGGCGCCAAGCGTACCTACTTTGTCACCAATGGTACCTCCACCGCCAACAAGATCGTGGTGCAGGCGCTGGTCAGGCCGGGCGACATCATCCTGATCGATCGCGACTGTCACAAGTCGCACCATTACGGCATGGTGCTCGCTGGCGCCCATGTCTGTTACCTCGACTCCTATCCGCTGGACAACTACTCGATGTACGGCGCCGTGCCACTGACGGAAATCAAAAGCAAGCTTTTGATGTACAAAAAGGCGGGCCTGCTGCACAAGGTCAAGATGCTGCTGCTGACCAACTGTACCTTCGACGGCGTGGTCTACAACGTCGAGCGCGTGATGGAGGAGTGTCTCGCGATCAAGCCCGACCTGATATTCCTGTGGGACGAAGCCTGGTTCGCCTTTGCCGGTTTCACCCCGACATACCGCCGGCGCACCGCGATGGCGACCGCGCGCCGGCTATACGCACGTTATCGCAGCGGCGAGTACGGCAGCGAATACGCCGCTTTCAGGGAGCGCGTGGCCAAGCTCAAGGATGATGACCTGATCGACCAACGGTTATACCCTGATCCGGCAACAGTACGGATTCGCTGCTATGCAACGCAGTCGACGCACAAGTCGCTGACTTCGCTGCGCCAGGGTTCGATGATTCACGTCTATGATCAGGATTTCAGCCACAAGGTACAGGAGCCCTTCGACGAAGCCTTCATGACACATACCTCAACCTCGCCCAACTACCAGATCCTGGCCTCACTCGACATCGGCGGGCGCCAGGTTGAACTCGAGGGCTTTGAGCTGGTGCAAAAGCAGATCGAACTGGCGATGACGATTCGCGAACGGGTCGCGTCGCACCCGCTGCTGAACCGCTATTTCCGATTCTTGTCGGCCGACGACATGATCCCGGAAGAGTATCGGCCATCGGGAATCGGTAGTTATTTTGACCCGGAGAAGGGCTGGCGCAACACACGCATGGAGGAGGCCTGGGCCACCGACGACTTCGTCATCGACCTGACCCGGCTGACGCTTTACCTCGGGCTCACCGGCATCGACGGCGATACCTTCAAGAATGATTACCTGATGGACAAGTACGGTATTCAGATCAACAAAACCTCGCGTAACACGGTTTTGGTCATGACAAACATCGGCACCACGCGTAGCTCGGTCGCTTTCCTGCTCGAGGTGCTGGTCAAGATCGCCACCGAGCTGGAGCAGGAACGCGAGGATGCGAACAAGGTCGAGCGCAAGCTCATCGAAAAACGGGTCAAGTCGCTTTCGCACGACTTGCCGCCGCTGCCCGATTTCAGCTACTTCCACCCCGCCTTTTCACCGTCTACCGGACAAAAGAACAAAACCGCCGAGGGCGATATCAGATCCGCGTTTTTTTATGCCTATGACGACGACAACTGCGAATACCTGACGATTGACGAAATTACCATAGGCCAGGCCATCGAGTTCGGACGAGAACTGGTGTCGGCCAGCTTTGTCACGCCCTATCCACCAGGCTTTCCGATCCTGGTGCCGGGCCAGGTGGTCAGCGAGCAAATCCTCGCTTTCATGCGGGCGCTCGACGTCAAGGAAATCCACGGCTACGACGCCGAGATCGGACTGCAGCTGTTCACCGAGGAAGCCCTGCAAAAGCTGCAGCAGTAAACTATATTCAGAAAACTTCGAGGACTGCTTCAGCAAACCTGCAACGACCGGCAGGGTCGATTTACTTTATTCTATTGGGTGAATTAGCAATCCCGATTAGCCAGTATGGGTCTGCAAAAAGTATCTGGTAAGCCCCTTTTGTCGGTAAGTTGGTCGCAGCGACGCTTTATTAAGCTTTTGTTTTTGAAAAAAAGCGAAAAATTTTGTAAAAAATCTCATTAATAATCAGTGATGTACTACACTTACTTCAGGGGCTATGTTAAGTTGCGCCGGATAATGTAATGCAGTCAGGCGGGATTGGGCTCATTGTTCACAAAATCTAACCAGGAGTTGGTAGCTATGAGGAAAAATTTGGTTATAGTTTTTCTGTCTCTAACCTTCTTAATACCCGGGCTGAGCCATGCTGCCAGGGACTATGGTCGTAATCAATACGGCGGCGGCCAGGTATATCTCGCGTTCAAGTACGGCGAAATTACCATCGATGAAGACGTTCCCGAAAGTGGGTCCGATATCAGGAACATGGGCGTGGTTTTTGGCAAGGGGTTCAACGATGTGCTTGCGATTGAGTTCGAATATACCGACACGGTGAGCAAAGATGATGATTACCAGGGCAGTGGCGTCAGTGCAGAGGTAGAAACCATGGGTGTTTTCGTGTCAGCCAAAACCACCGGTGATCTCTATGTAAAGGGTAGATTGGGATATACCCAATCAGAACAGCAATTTGGTTCGGATTCCAGCGGCATTTTTGCCGATCTGGTAGGCAGTAAGAACGTCTACGGTATCGCTTAGGGTGTCGCAGCGGGATACAAGTTCATGAAGCGCGGTACGCTCCGAAGCGCGCTCGAATTGGAGTACATGGTTTACCCGACCCGAGATGATGTCGAAATTGACCTTACCGGTGTTGGCGGCTCCGTGATCGAAGAAGACCTCGAAATGGATTTCGTGACCCTGAACCTGGTCTTGTCATTCGAGTAACTTCCCGAAAGCGGGTATAACAGCCGCGGCCCGGATTGCGAAGAAACTACTACCAGCAGCATCAAAACTGCAGTACCGGTAGCGGCTTGCTGGTATAAACCTCGCTGTAGGATTCGCAATCTTCGGGGTATCCCTCCGGATCGATGAATTCGACGTGATATTCGCAATCATTGAAACTGTCGAAGCCGAATTCCCACTGGTGATGCGGCCAGAAGTATTCGCAGGCACCTCGTTGCGGATAAAACGCGGCGTCGTACAGCGTGCCGAATCCCCGCGCGAAGCGGCTCTGATATAGCGGAAACTGCAGGAATTCGCGGCTGAATGCCCAGGCCGTATGCTCACGGTCGGCGATAACGTTGTGCAGGTGCTGGTAGCGGGCATGGGTAAACACCTTTTCCTCGTAAAGCGGCCAATGGCTATCCGCCTGGTGATTGGTGGCCACCCGGCTGTCGACGAAGCGGGGTTCGCGCCCGGCCGCGATTTCGACCGTTACGAAACTTGCCGCACGGTCCAGTAGCATGACGTTGTAGGCACCCTGTACCGGTACCCGGCGAATCAGTTCGCCGGCTTCAGCAACGTCGCCGGCGAATTCGAGCAGGTAGCGCAACAGCAGCGTAATACCGAAACCTTCCCCGAACTCTTCGCGGCCGCCAAAGGACATGGACACCACGAGGCCGTCATCGTTGATCCCGTCAAGCACCCCCGACATGCAGTCAAGCATGGCGATCACCCGGCGCCGGTTAAACTTGCTGTGCATCAGCAAGCCATCGAAAACATAGGGCGAGTAGTCGTAAGAGCGCACCAGGACTGCTTCATCGACGTGGTAAACCGCCTGTGAACAGCCCCGAAACAGCGGTGGTGGGCAATACTGCGCGAGAAAACGCGCTGCATGATCACCGCCACCGGCAAGGTCGACCATGGCCTCGTAAATCGGTTGCAGTTCGGGCATATGTTGTTTCAACGCCTTTACCGACTCGTGGTAGGTTGGGCGGTCCGACTCGCCGTAACGCAGAAACCAGTTTTTGTATGCCGGCCACAGCGCGTTGAAATGTTTTTTCCAGATCGCGCCTGGCTCGTCTTCCGCGAAGGCGCGGAAGGTAAAGTCCATGTGTGTCGGCGAATTCACTAGAAGGGTGAAAAGGGTGGGTCGATGAAAGCCGGTGACTGAGGAGATTCCTGCGCCTCTTCGCTTTCAGGCTCGGTAGCCGCGTATCCGACCGGTTCGAGATCGTTGCGTGTCCACCAGTACCAGAATCCCTGTTCCCGCAACCAGCCGGCCAGTTTGTCGATGCTATTCCATTCACGCCCGGCGCCGCGGGCGTTGTAAACACGGCATAGTTGATTGTCGACATAGACGGCAACCGCCCAGGCCAGCGGGTGTTTGTCCTGATCGCCGTAACCGCCACCCTGGTGGACACGTTGCACCCGGTAAACCAGTGCATATTCGCCGAGACGCGCCGCATCGCGCAGCGGCGCGAGATCCGCCTGGGTGACTGAACCCACGATTCCTAGTTCTACATCTTGATTCATGGTGTTGACGAAATGATATTTATTAACTACATTATGATTCATGATGTAGTTAGCTGCAATTAAACTTAACTACATCTTCTGTCAAATGAAGCCTAATAGTTCAAATTCCGATTAACTTACATTATGGAGTATATTGTGAGTAAGAAAATTTCTCCGATCCCCCGTGGATATCGTACCGCGACCACCTGTCTTACCGTAGTTGACGTCGATGCCGCGTTGGCGTTTTACCAGGCCGCCTTTGGCGCCGAAATTCTGACCCGCCTTGGCGGTGCCGATGAAATGCCGGCGCTGCACGCAACGATTAAAATTGGCAACAGCATTATAGCGTTAAACCGCGAAGCGCCCGAGCGCGGAATTTATGCGCCGGTGAGTCTCGGTGGCTCGGCCAGCCAGGTTCACCTTTATGTCGACGATGTCGACGCCAGTTGGGAAAGGGCTGTCGAGGCCGGTGCGATTGCGCACACTCCGATCTATGATGCTTACTGGGGCGACCGTACCGGCATTCTGCTCGACGGTAATGGCCACCTTTGGTCGATCGCGAGCAAGATCGAAAACGTCAGCCAGGATGAAATCCAGCGCCGTGCGCATGCCAGCCTGGTTGCCGATATCGACCTGCCTGAAGAATTCGAGGCTCCGCTCGACGTGCTTGCAGCGCAGGAAGTAGTTGCAGACGAATACCAGGCTGTCTAAGCTCGGGTGTTTTCGGGGCCGGGAGCTACCCCGGCCCTTGCCTGGCTTTTGATAATTTTGGAATACCTGAATAAAACAGCGTCGCAACAACTGGAGGCTCTGCGCGGGGGTGAAATCAGCGCGGTGGAACTGCTCGAACAGACTATTGCACGCGCCGAAAAGCTGATCCCCGACCTGAATCCCTTCGCCCTGACCCTGTATGGTCGGGCGCGTCAGGCGGCCCAGGAGGCGGATAAAAAACTGGCCGCCGGGAGCGGCGGAAAACTGTGTGGCTTGCCGATTACAATCAAGGATTCACAGTTTTTGGCGGGCTATGCCTGTGCCAATGGCTCGCACATACTGCGTGACTTCATCCCCAATGAAACCTGCCGCGCGGTGGAGATACTCGAACAGGAAGACGCGATCATCTTTGCCAAAACAACTTGCCCCGAATTCAGTCTTACCGGCGTTACCCACTCTGAAATATCTGGCCTGACTTCCAATCCATGGGATATTGAGCGCACTTGTGGCGGTTCGTCCGGTGGTGCGGCAACGGCGGTAGCGGCTGGGCTTGGTGCATTTTCGCTGGGAGGTGATGGCGGCGGTTCGATCCGTATCCCGGCGGGATTCTGTGGCATTGTCGGCTTCAAACCGAGTTTCGGCGTGATACCGCGCGAGCCCTGCTTCCCTTCCTGGCAGTCGATCGTCTCCTACGGCCCGATGACGCGCGGCGTTGCCGACGCCAGGCTGTTTTTCGAAATCCTGGCCGAGCGACATCAGGCCGGCCCGGGTAAATTTGGCACCAAGGGACCAATCATATTTTCCGAGGATCTCGGTTTCGCTCCCGTGAACCAGGACGTGCGTGAGGCGTTTCGCAAGGTCATCGCCCTGATGTCAGACGCAGATTTCGATCTCGTGGAAGATAATCCGGGGCTTTCGTCCTCGGTAATTACCTGGGCGGTTACCGCCTGTTACGACGCCGCCGAACACGCCAAAGGCAGTGCCTATAACCTCGATTATCTCGGTGAAGTGGCCAGGGGATTCATCGATTTCGGCGATCAGTTCAGCGAGGAAGAGTTCGAACAGGCCCAGGCGCATCGCAACGTGATCCGAACGCATTACGCGGAAATGTTCGAGCGCCATGGCTCCTGCATTCTGATAACGCCGACGCTGGGCTGCGAAGCCTTTCCCCATGGCAGCATCCACCCGCACAAGATCGACGACACCCATATCGAACTGCCCTGGCTCGACTGGGCAAGTTTTCTCTACGACGCTAACCTCGTGGGCATGCCCGCCTGCGCGATTCCGATGGGTTTGGGTGATGAGGGGCTTCCCGTATCGTTGCAGATACTGGGCCCTGAAGGTAGCGATTACGAAGTGCTGCGCGTGGCGGCGGCCATCGAGAAACTGGTTGGCTGGGACAATTCAATCGTAACGCCCGAAAGCGGCCCGCTGGATCGGACCGCCTGACCCGGCCGGATTGCCTAGAACAGCTTCGAACGATACGGATCCTGGTACAGATCAGCCACGGCCTTCGGCTCGATGCCGTGGAATTCGGCATTGATCGCGGCGGTCCAGAGCCTGGCGCGCTCGCGTAACTGACGATCCTCGGTCTGCATGCGTCCGCGCGCAACGATAATACCCAGATCGGCGCCCTTGTAAGTGTAGTCACCCTCGCGGTAAACCCGCAGATAGTAGGCCTCGTCGTTGTCGATAACGTTGGTCCAGTCCAGATCGGTACGATCGAAGCTAATTCCACCGTACTTGTCCATGCGCCAGACCCCGGTTTTGGGCGCATGGGTCAACTGCCTGACCTTATCCTCGGTTTGTTTCAGCACCAGCTGGCTCCAGAAGTCGTATTCGTTCCAGCGATTCTGCACTTTTTTCAGGTTTATTTCGTAATTGACGTCGAGGTACTCGAGCAGGTGGAACAGGAAAAGCGGCACCCCCCCATAATGTGCCGTAACCAGATTGGTCAGCGGACTGGCGCCGCTGATGCGCGGGTTAACCTCGCCGAGATAGGGCGTTCCATCGTCGGTATCGAGTAAGAAATCCATGCAGAAAACGCCCTTGTAACCTTCGCGGTAAAGTCGATCGCCCAAAGCCGAAGCCATGTTACGCAGTTCCTTGCGGGTTTTGGCGTTGAAAATCTTGGGCCAGACGTCGTTGCCGCACCAACCGCCCTTGTACGGTGTGATCTCGGCGAAGCCGGTGATATCGGTCTGGATCGGCCCCGACAAGGTGCCGTGGCGGGTAACACAGACCTCGAGCGTACCGGGCATGTGATTGATGCGTTTCATGATCTTGAGCTGTTCATCCTTCATGTCGTCCGCATTCTTGTCCCAGTCGGCCTCGGACTTGATGAAAAAGGTCGTGCGCCCGGAATCGCCATAGGGTGTTTGCACCACGAGATCTCCGCCGAGCCCGGATTTTTTTGCAACCTGCATGAGTTCGTCGAAACTTCTTGCGCGGCCGAGTACGTTGGGTGCACTATCGATACCGGCCTCGTTGGCCAGTCGCGTCAGCTCGATCTTCGAATCGAGTTTCTTGCGCAGCGCGACCGGGGGCAGAGCGATGTCGACACCGAGTTCGCGGCAAATTTCCTCGGTTTTTTCATCCAGCATGACGAACAACAGCTTGGCCGGGCCCTTGCCGGCTTTCTTGATGCGATCGATCACTTCCTTGTGCATCAACATGTAATTGCACACGT
>CP070646.1:1144146-1152569 GCA_020354435.1 Gammaproteobacteria bacterium | reverse complement strand
GGCCGAAGGCCGCAGCGGGGCGAAGCAATCTCCATATAGCTTGCTGCAGTGGGGAGATTGCTTCGCTACGCTCGCAATGACAATCTTGAGTAAATCCATTCGGAACCGAACTTTAACCGATTCGTTGGGTGGTATTGACCTCGCGCCGCGTTTGCGGCCGGCGCGGGGTACAGCCACCAGATCTATTTCAGATCGAAGCGATCCGCATTCATCACCCGGGTCCAGGCGGCGACGAAGTCGTAGACGAACTTCTCGTGGTTGTCGTCCTGGGCGTAGACCTCGGCGTAGGCGCGCAGGATCGAGTTCGACCCAAAGACGAGGTCGACGCGGGTGGCGGTCCACTTGACCTCGCCAGTCTTGCGGTCGCGAATCTCGTAGAGGTTGTCACCCGCCGCAACCCAATGGTTACCCATGTCGGTCAGGTTGACGAAGAAGTCGTTCGTCAACTGCCCTGCCCGGTCGGTGAACACACCGTGCCTGGTGCCGCCATGGTTGGTGCCGAGAACTCGCATGCCGCCGACCAGCACGGTCATCTCCGGCGCCGTCAGGCCCATCAGCTGGGTGCGATCGAGCATCAGCTCTTCGGCGCTGACGGCATAGTCGTTCTTGAGCCAGTTGCGGTAACCGTCGTGGATCGGCTCCAGCACACCGAACGAACCGGCGTCGGTATCTTCCGCGCTGGCATCGCCGCGGCCCGGTGAAAACGGCACCGTAACCTCGACGCCGGCCGCTTTCGCCGCCTGCTCGACCCCGAGGTTACCGCCGAGCACGATGATGTCCGCGACGCTGGCGCCGGTGTCGGCGGCGATAGCCTCGTAGACCGCGAGCACTTTCGCCAGGCGCTCGGGCTCGTTGCCGGCCCAGTCCTTCTGCGGCGCGAGGCGAATGCGCGCGCCGTTGGCGCCGCCGCGCATGTCGGAGCCGCGGAAAGTCCGCGCACTGTCCCAGGCGGTGGCAACCATTTCGGCGATGCCGAGACCGCTGGCCACGATCTTCGCTTTCACCGCGACGACATCGTAGTCGAAGTTACCGGCCGGCACCGGGTCCTGCCAGATCAGGTCTTCGGCCGGCACGTCAGGGCCAATGTAGCGCGCCTTCGGGCCCATGTCGCGGTGGGTCAGCTTGAACCAGGCGCGGGCGAAGGTTTCCGAGAAGTACCCGGGATCGGTGGCGAAACGCTCCGAGATCTTGCGGTATTCCGGGTCCATCTTCATCGCCATGTCGGCGTCGGTCATGATCGGCATGCGGCGGATCGACGGGTCTTCGACGTCGACCGGCATGTCGGCTTCGTCGATGTCGACCGGCTGCCACTGCCAGGCGCCGGCCGGGCTCTTCTTGAGCTCCCACTCGTGGTTCAGCAGCATCTCGAAATAGCCGTTGTCCCATTTAGTGGGATTGCTGGTCCAGGCACCCTCGAGGCCGCTGGTGACCGTGTCGCGGCCAACGCCACGCTTCGCGTGATTCATCCAGCCGAAACCCTGCTCCTCGATCGGCGCGCCCTCGGGCTCCGGCCCCAGCAGGCTGGCATCGCCATTACCGTGTGCCTTGCCGACGGTGTGGCCGCCGGCGGTGAGGGCGACGGTTTCCTCGTCGTTCATCGCCATGCGGGCAAAGGTTTCGCGCACGTCTTGCGCGGTCCTTAGCGGATCGGGCTTGCCGTCGACACCCTCGGGGTTGACGTAAATCAGGCCCATCATGACCGCGGCCAGCGGGTTCTCGAGTTCGCGTTCACCCGAAAAACGGCTGTCGGGATTGTCGGAAGTGGCCAGCCACTCCTTCTCGGAGCCCCAGTAGACATCCTTTTCCGGATGCCAGATATCCTCGCGGCCGAAGCCGAAGCCGAAGGTCTTGAGGCCGAACGACTCGTAGGCAATGTTGCCGGCGAGAATGATCAGGTCGGCCCAGCTGATTTTGTTGCCGTATTTCTTCTTGATCGGCCACAGCAGCCGGCGCGCCTTGTCGAGGTTGCCGTTATCCGGCCACGAGTTCAGCGGCGCGAAGCGCTGGTTGCCGGTGCCGGCGCCACCGCGGCCGTCGGCCGTGCGGTAGGAACCCGCCGCGTGCCAGGCCATGCGAATCATCAGGCCGCCGTAGTGGCCCCAATCCGCCGGCCACCATTCCTGGCTGTCGGTCATCAGGCCGTGCAGGTCTTTCTTCAGGGCGTCGACGTCCAGCGTCTTAAGGGCTTCGCGATAGTCGAAATCCTTACCCAACGGGTCGGTCTTTTGGTCGTGCTGATGCAGGATGTCGAGATTGAGGTTGTTCGGCCACCAATCCGTGACCGAAGTTTCACCAGTCGTCTGGGCACCGTGCATCACCGGGCAACGACCTATGCTTTCTGCGGCTGCGCTCATTATTTACTCCTGTCTGTTTGTGAATAGAAACGGAGTAAAATATAAGGGCATCCAAAAATTAAATAAAATTAATTATAATTATATTTATAATTGTTTTTATAAATTAATCAGATATTCCCGCATTACAACGAAATCAAAGATCATCAGGGAGTCACGCCCACGTCATTGTGATACCTAACTACAAAGGCTCCCAACACGGCCGTCATTGCGAGGAGCGCAAGGCCGAAGCCCGCGGCGGGACGAAGCAATCTCCAATACGGTGGGAGATTGCTTCGCTTCGCTCGCAATGACGAAAAAAAGGGGACGGAGGGATTATTTTTTAATCCCTCCGTCCCCTTTTTCTTGCCTCTACCAGCCCGATCCGGAGGTTCCGGGCAGCGGGCCCTCGGACCAGAAGCGCGGCGTTATCAGCGACATGTCGACGATCTGGCGCAGTACCCGGTCTTCGGTCTCGAGCGACACGGCCTCGAGCAGTAGCAGCAGCCACCCGGCCCGGGTCTCTTCCCAGAACCACTTACCCATCAGCTCGAAATCGTCGATGCCGTCGCGGTAGGTGCGTGCCTCCGTATAGTAGGCCTGGAGATCCTCGACCACCAGCTTGAGCGCCGGCACGGGCGACAGCCCCTTGCGCGGGCTCCTCGGCTTTTCGCCCCTGACGAAAGCCGCAATATGCGGCGCCAGATTCTCGATCGCGAGCTCGCTGGCTCCTACCGTCGTGCGCCCGCGTGCCGCCACCGCCTCATCGTAGGCCGGACGCAGCGCCTCGATCTCGGCCCGGACTTCGGCCAGCAACGCATTTAAGTCACCGATATCCGCCGTGGTCAGCACGAGCCCGGGCGGCAGAGCATAACCCATGCGCCCGTCCCTGACCGGAATGACTTCGGCAAAGTCCTGGAGCACCGGGCCGAACGGTGCTTCCAGCAGCTCGAATGCCGCACGGATAACCTTCAACTGGTAGACAGGGTCATTCGGTTTGCCCATCGGCCGCCCCATCGGGAAATCGAGCCACAACGCACGCGCAGGCTCGATCGCCTCCATATGTTCACGCACGAAGCCGACCAGGACCGTGGCCAGACCCTCGGATTCGAAGTAGTGAGCAAGCCCGCACACGGCGCGCGTGCAAAAAGGTCAGACGGGTATCAGAAAAACCGTATTGACGCCTTCCTGCTTCATCCGCCCCGCTACTTCACGGGCGGACTTTTCCATGTCGCGCGGATCGGCGGCGCCCATGAATGCATAATGTTCGTCGGCCACCGAGCCGATTTCACCGTCCTGCGCCATCTCGTCGAGCCGGTCAAGCGGAAGAATCGCATTCAAATCCTGCTGCCAGGCGGTACGGTCGAACTCGACCGCGACATGTGTCATCACGAGGTCGCGCTCATCCTTCGGTATGATGCGATAGTCCCGCGCGAGCCAGGAAAACGGCTTCTCGCCGCGCCTCGATACGGCCGCCGTCGAAACAATCGAAATCCGGCGCTCGCTCGCCGGCACCGGCGGTGTCCAGGCAGGATGCTCAATCTCGGGCATCTCAAGCTCCGAGATAAAGCCGCGCCCAACGGCCGGCATCTCGGTGATTTTTGCCATAGTCTCTTGCCCTCCCCAGGATTTGAATTTACTTTGGCCACGAGTGTAACAAATGGACTTATCGTGCAAAAGCAACCGGATTTCCGCGTCATTGCGAGGAGCGTAGCGACGAAGCAATCTTTTAAAGATTGCTTCGCTTC
The DNA here is from genome assembly GCA_020354435.1 of Gammaproteobacteria bacterium. Lineage (GTDB taxonomy): Bacteria > Pseudomonadota > Gammaproteobacteria. The sequence continues at coordinate 1,148,491 of CP070646.1, read as the reverse complement.
GCTCGCAATGACCAGAAGTTCTCGCTTGCGCGGGGATGCCGGAATCGTTACCGTGTATCCGTTCGGTCCGTGTGATTCGAAATGCCTGTTATCGATGCCCCCGACAAATTGCCGTCCGTCGATCGTTTGTTGAACGATCCCGATGTTATTGCATTGAGTGAAAATCACGGCGCAGCGCTCGTCACCCGCTGTGCGCGCCGGGTGCTGGCGTCGGCACGTGAAAAGGTACTCGGCGGAAAACCGTTCGAATCGCGCGACCTGATCAATCACCTGCACGAAGACGTCGCCCGAACGCTGCGCCCATCGTTACGCCGGGTCATCAACCTGAGCGGTACGGTGCTGCACACCAACCTCGGCCGCGCAGCACTGCCCCGGGCCGCGATCGACGCGATGATCGACATTTCCCGCGGCGCCAGCAATCTCGAGTTCGATCTGGCTTCAGGCAAACGCGGTGATCGGCACGCACACTGCGAAACCCTGCTGCGTGATTTGACCGGCGCGGAAAGCGCACTGGTGGTCAATAATAATGCGGCGGCGATTTTGCTGACATTGAACAGCCTGGCGCTGCGCAAGCAAGTCCCGGTTTCGCGCGGTGAACTGATCGAGATCGGCGGCGCCTTTCGCATGCCCGACATCATGGCCCGCGCGGGTTGCAAGCTGGTCGAAGTCGGCACCACCAATCGCACCCACGCAATAGATTTCGAGCAGGCCATCGGTCCGAAAACCGCGCTGTTGTTGAAGGTTCATACCAGTAACTACGCGATCCAGGGATTTACCGCGAGCGTGACCGAAGCCGAACTCGCTAACATAGCGCACGCGCACGCGCTGCCGCTGGTTTCCGATCTCGGCAGCGGCAGCCTGATCGATCTCGAAGCCCACGGATTGCCGCACGAACCCACCGTTCGTGAGGTGTTGAACGCGGCTACCGATCTGGTGACCTTTAGCGGCGACAAACTGCTAGGCGGACCGCAAGCCGGTATCATCGCCGGGCGTCGCAACCTGATCGAGAAAATCAAACGCAACCCGATGACCCGGGCGCTGCGGCCCGACAAGTTAACGCTGGCCGCGCTCGAAGCCGTGCTGCGGCTTTATGCCGACCCGGCGCGTCTGACAGAAACACTGCCGACCTTAGGTTATCTGACGCGCGATATCGCCGAAATCGAACAGTCGGCAGCGCAGCTCGCGCCTGTCGCGCAGGCGCATTGCAAGGCATTCGAGGTCAGCGTCGTGCGCAGCAAGGCCCAGGTCGGCAGCGGCGCATTGCCGGCCGATATCCTGGAAAGCGTTGCCTTGAAATTTTCGCAACCGGCGGTCCGTCGGCCCGGCAAGGCGCTGAAGCAACTCGCCAAAGCATTTCGTGAATTGCCGATCCCGGTGATCGGCCGCATCGACGACGATGCCTTCTGGCTCGATCTGCGCTGCCTCGAGGACGAGGCGGAATTCGTCGACAACCTGCGGCAGATGACGCCATGATAGTCGCCACCGCGGGCCACGTCGATCACGGCAAGACCGAACTGGTCAAGGCCTTGACCGGTATCGATACCGATCGCCTGCCCGAGGAAAAAGCCCGCGGCCTGTCGATCGACCTCGGCTTTGCCTACCAGTGCCTGGCCGATAATACCCCGCTCGGATTCGTCGATGTGCCCGGGCACGAAAAGTTCATCCGCAACATGCTGGCCGGGGTCGGCGGCATCGATCTCGGTTTGCTGGTAGTCGCCGCCGACGACGGCGTCATGCCGCAGACGCGTGAGCATTTTGCGATTCTCGATTTGCTCGGCATCGATCGCTGCGTGGTCGCGATCACCAAGATCGACCGCGTCGACGATGACCGTATTCTCGAGGTGCAGGACCAGGTCGAAACCCTGTTCGGCCGGGCCGGGCACGAACAGATTGCGGTTTATCCCGTGTGCGCGCCGGACAATGACGGCGTGGATGCGCTCAAATCTGCGCTGCAAGCGCGTGCTCAAGCGGTGCAGGGTCACGATACCGATGGCCACTTCCGCATGGCGATCGATCGCGTATTTACCCTGAAAGGTGTCGGACTCGTGGTGACGGGCATGGTGTTCGCAGGTGCGGCCACGATCGACGATAACCTCATTCTCTCCGCCAACGGCACACCGGTACGAGTGCGCGGCATTCGCGCGCACGACCAGCCGAGCGACACGGCACGGGCCGGCGAACGCTGCGCGCTCAACATCGTCGGGCGCGGCGTCGGTGAAACATCGCTCAGGCGAGGCGACTGGTTACTGCACTCGAGGCCATACGCGCCAACACGCAGAATCGATGTCGATTTACGCGTGCTCGATTCCGAAACCAGAGCGTTGAAACACTGGACGCCGACGCACCTGCACATCGGCGCGGGCCGCATCGCCGCGCGCGTCGCGGTACTCTCCGGCGGCAGCATCGCCGCGGGCGAGCGCGGGCTCGCGCAACTGGTGCTGGAGCAGGATGCGTTCGTCGTGCACGGCGATCGCTTCGTGTTGCGCGATCAATCCGCGCAACGCACGATGGCAGGCGGGCACGTCATCGATCCGTTTTCGCCGAGGCGCGGGCGCTCGCGATCGACACGGATCGAATTATTAAACGCGCTGAACCATCGCGACCCGGGCGATGCACTCGCTGCATCGGCGGCGCTGAGCGAGGCCGGGGTGCCGGTTACACCCTTCGCCATCGCGCACAACCTGCCGCGGGCGCGAATGGATGGCCTGATAGAATCCCTGTCGCTGCGACGCATCGGACATTCACCCGAAGAACGGGTCTTTAGCGAAAATCAGTGGCGGGACCTGCTCGATCGCATCGAACAGGCCGTCGGGAGTTTTCACGCAACCAGACCAACACTTCCGGGCGCGAGTCTCAAGGATATCCAGCTCGCGATAAAACCCCATGTCGAGACCGCCATCCTCGAAGCCGCGACAAATGTGCTGATCGACGAAAAACGACTCGGCCGACGCGGCGCACGTTGGCATTTACCCGCGCATGAAATACCCGTCTCCGCCCACGACCGGGAACTGTGGGCGCGGGTTATGCCCTGCCTCGCGCCGTCCACCGGCAGCCCGATGAGCCTGCAGCAGGCGGCCGAGGCAATCGGCGTCGATAAAAATATGCTCGAAACATCGCTGAAAAATGCCGTCAAGATCGGCAAAATGATACAGATCGCGAAAAACCGATATATCCCGGCAGGCCATATTGCAAACCTGGGCGTTGCCGCAGAGGAACTGGCCGCGAAAACCGCCGACGGTTATTTCACCGCGGCCGAATATTGCGAACATGTGCGAACGGGGCGAAACTTCGCCATCGATTTGCTCGAGTACTTCGACCGCCTGGGGTTTACCGAACGCCAGGGCAACAAGCGCCGTATTCGGCAAGCCGCCGCGGCCGTGTTGGCGGCTGATATCGACAGCACATGAGGAAGAGGATCGCACCCCGGTGGGGCGCCTGGACTTCAAATCCGGTGAGGGGCGTACCACGTCCCTGGTGGGTTCGACTCCCACGCTCTTCCGCCAACCCGAATAAACCGGTCATTGCGAGGCCCGCAGGACGGAAGCAGTCTTCACCTAACCCGCGTCATTGCCAGGCCCGCAGGGCAGAAGCAATCTCTACGAGATCGCCGCGCCGCGCATGCGGCTCGCGATGAACCAATCTTCCCCGGGTTACCCGTCATCCCTGGCAAGCGCGGCGCGACCCGGGGATCCATTGCGACCTTCGGTAAAGTTGCCACCCCTGTCTCAATTACCTATGATGAGCTTCCATGACTTTACCCCACAGATCATGACATGGTTCGCCTGGCCGACGTCCCTGAACCCGAACGCAGCGTGATCGCCGAGCTCGAATGCCCGACTTACGAGCATTCGCCGTTTACCCCCGCCAGCGCGCCCGCGGAACGTCACGTCGCGCTGGTTTCGAGCGCCGGTTTTATCGTCCGCGGTGAACGCCCGTTGCTGCCCAGGGAAACCGGTTATCGCTCGATTGCCGCCTCGGTCGCGGATAAGGATGTGCTTTGCAGCCATGTCTCCACCAACTTCGATCGCACCGGATTTCAGCAGGACCTGAGCGTCATGCTGCCGCGCGACCGGCTGCGCGAACTCGAGCAAGACGGCACCATCGGCAAGGCCGCCGAGGTTCACTATGCTTTCATGGGCGCGACCGAACCCGGCCAGATGGAACGCAGCGCGCGCGAACTCGGGCAATCGATGCTGGCCCTCGGCGTCAACACCGTCGTCCTGGCGCCTGTGTGACCCGCCTGCACGCGCGCCGTGTGCGGGCTGGCTCATTACTTCGAAGACGAGGGTCTGGCAACCGTCATCGTTGCGCTGGTGCGTGAACACGCGGTTGCCATGCAGCCCCC
>CP070646.1:1129766-1144046 GCA_020354435.1 Gammaproteobacteria bacterium | reverse complement strand
ACAGAAATGCGCCGGCGATGGCGACGTTTTTCATGAACAGGATAGACTGCATCTGCTGGCTGAAATCGCTGTGGAACAGGGTCGCCGCAAGCAGCGTGAAGCCGGCCAGCAGGACTGCCACGATACGTGTCTGAAAGCCGATCAGGATGGCGATACCGCCGAATACTTCGAGTGCGATCACCGCTGGTAACAGCATGCCGGGTATGCCGGCCGATTCCATGTAAGCCTGGGTGCCGGCATAGGCCGTGATCTTGCCGATACCGGCGATGATGAAGATGGCCGCGAGCATCGCGCGGCCGACGAGCGAAGCGATGTTGTTAACAAGAGCTGTGTTCATATCAATTGTCTCCGGGTTACAGATGCGGTTATTATGATTGTTCCGATAAAAAGTTATATATCGATAAATTGAATACATAGTTGCTAATTTGAGAACAATATGAATCGTCTCGAAGAAATCGAAGCCTATGTCGCCGTGGTCGATTATCAGGGATTCGGCAAGGCGGCCGAAAAAATGGGCGTTGCCAAGTCGATGGTGAGCCGGCGTGTCTCCGAGCTCGAACGCAGGCTGGGTGTGCAATTACTGAAACGCACGACCCGTCGCCAGACCCTGACCGATGCCGGCCAGGAATTTTACCAGCGGGCAAACCAGATCCTGGCGGATCTGGACGAGGCCGAGCAGTACATCGCCGATGCGCAATGCGAAGTCTCGGGCCGAATCCGGCTGGCGCTGCCGCTGGGCTTCGGTGTCAGCCAGCTGGCCGCGCCGATCAGCGCCTTTCTCGAGCAACACCCCGGGATAAAGTTCGATATCGATTTGAACGATCGCCAGGTCAATCTGATCGAGGAGAATATCGATCTCGCCATTCGTATCGGTGAACTCGAGGATTCGAGCCTGGTCGCGCGCAGGTTGGCCAGCGTGCATTTTGCCATCTGTGCCAGCCCCGAGTACCTGGCGCGTTATGGCGAGCCGCGGCATCCGGCTGAACTGATGGATCACGAAGTGCTGGTATACAGCAATGTCGCCGCGGGCCGGCAGTGGTCCTACACGGAGGGTGGCAAGGTCGTCAGCCCGCGGGTCAAGTATCGACTGGCCGCCAACAACGGTGAATTCCTCGCTGCTGTCGCCTGCCAGGGTACCGCCATCGTCAGCGGCCCGCTGGCATTCTTGCGGCGGCACATTGAGAACGGGCAGCTAGTGCCGATCCTCGAGCCGTACGTGCATCCCGAAGTCGGGATGTACGCGGTTTATCCGCCGGGCAGGTTGATTTCGAGGCGGGTTAAAGTCTTCAGCGACGCACTCCACGAGCATTTTCGCGATAGAAAACTCTAGTTTGCTCAACTCGCTTTGCGGCTGCCGGACTCGGTCGCGGGGAAGAATCGCTCGAGTAACGTTACCAGCTGCTTCTTGACAAAGGGCTTGGCGATGAAATCATTCATCCCGGTCTGGATGCAGGCGTCACGGTCGCTTTCCTGCGTATTCGCGGTAATAGCCACGATCGGTATGTCGCTTCGTTCGATGCCCGGCACCCGGATCTGGCGAATGGCCTCGAGACCATCCATACCCGGCATCTGGCCTAACATCCTGGGCCAGTGCCTTTGCCTGCGCTGTGCTGAAGTCAAGCTTGCCATTTGACTTGTATCGGCACATCCCCGATTGTTTTGGAATTCCCGGACAGTAATAACCCCGGGTATAGTTGGAGCAGAATCGATTGCATCGGTTCGCGGGCGTCGACGCCAGTGCCCGCAAGCGGATATACTTCGCTTTTTTTTTCGGGATACTGGGTGTGAGCATCAAATCTGATCGCTGGATCCGCCGCATGGCGGAAACCGAGGGCATGATCGAACCCTTCGAATCGGGTCAGGTTCGCGAATCTGAAAATGGTCGAATCATTTCCTACGGAACCTCGAGCTATGGCTATGACGTGCGCTGTGCCAGTGAGTTCAAGATATTCACCAATATCAATTCGGCCATCGTCGATCCGAAAAATTTCGATGACGAGAGTTTTGTCGATATCGAGTCCGACGTCTGTATTATTCCTCCGAATTCGTTTGCGCTGGCGCGCACGGTGGAATATTTCCGCATACCGCGCAGCGTGCTGACCATCTGCCTTGGAAAGTCGACCTATGCGAGATGCGGCATCATCGTTAACGTCACTCCTCTGGAACCCGAGTGGGAAGGGCACGTCACGCTCGAGTTTTCCAATACCACTCCGTTACCGGCGAAGATATACGCCAATGAGGGCGTGGCACAGATGCTTTTCTACGAGTCCGACGAAGTCTGCGAAACCTCTTACCGGGATCGTGGCGGTAAATACCAGGGCCAAACCGGCGTCACGCTGCCGAAAACCTGAGCAATCAGCGTGCCTGACACGCCTCCGGCGTCCGCGCAAAATATGTCGCCGGGTCTTATTTGAGGTCGATAATCTTCCAGCCGCGGGACTCGGCGATATGCTTCAGTTCGTCATCCGGATGCACGGCGACTGGGTTTTCCACGATTTCGAGCAGCGCCCGGTCGTTGATCGAATCGCTGTAGAAGTAACTGCCGACAAGATCATGCCCGGTATTGTTCAGCCATTCGCGTAACACGGTAACCTTGCCGTCCTGGTAAGTCGGTGTCCCCAGATAACGTCCGGTGTAGCGGTTGTCGATGATCTCGGGCTCCGTGGACAACACGGTTGGCACGTCGAGCAGTGCCGCGATCGGTTCGGTGATGAACAGGTTGGTTGCACTGATTATGAGCAATTCGTGGTCCTGAGCGCGATGTCGTTCGAGCAATCGCGCAGCACCGGGTACGATAATCGGCTTTATCCAGTTTTCAACGTAATCCGCCCGCCATGCATAAAGTTCTTCAATGCTATAACGTGTCAGCGGCTTTAGTGCAAACTCCAGGTAAACCTCGTTATCGAGCTCGCCGCGTTGATAATCCTCAAAAAATACCAGATTTCGCTGGCGATACTCCTGCTCGTCGACAATCCGGTTTTCGACCATGTATTCACCCCAAAGGTAGTCGCTATCGCCGTCGAGCAGCGTATGGTCAAGGTCGAATATCGCCAGAGTCATGGTTTGCTTCCACTGGATTGGCTTGCTGGGTTCAGAATGTCTATGTAAGAATGATCGGTCCAGATTCTAAACGATTTACAACGGGCAACGAAATGATAGACGTAGATGGTTATCGCGCGAACGTCGGAATAATACTTTGCAACAGCGCTGGCCAGGTCATGTGGGCACGTCGCATCGGACAGGATGCCTGGCAGTTCCCGCAGGGTGGCATCAGCCCCGACGAAGATCCGGAGACGGCCATGTATCGTGAACTCCGGGAGGAAACCGGGTTGAAACCGGAGCACGTCTCGGTGCTTGGAGCCACCCATAGCTGGTTGCGTTACAAGCTGCCGAAGCGGCTGATGCGACGTTCCGAACCGCGCTGTATCGGGCAGAAGCAGCTGTGGTATCTGCTGCAACTCGAATCCGATGAAACCAGTTTCGATCTGGGTGTATCCCATAAGCCCGAGTTCGATCACTGGAAATGGGTAGATTACTGGTACCCGGTAGAAAACGTGGTTTTCTTCAAGCGCCGGGTTTACCACTGCGCGCTGGCGCAGCTGGAATCCAGCCTGCCGATACCGGTTGCCAGCGACCGCGGCTGAAAGTTAGCGGGGGAATAACTCGTGGCATCGATGATCCACCGGCTGCACCGTATCGTTCAGGAGGTTAACCGGGCGCCCGATATCGATACTGCGCTGGTGTTGATTACCGAGAGCCTGACGCGCGACCTCACCGCCGATGCCTGCACCATATTCCTGGCTCGCAAGGACGATCCCGAAGTGATGGTGTTGCAGGCCTGTAGCGGCCTGAATCCCGCTATTGTGGGTAAGGTCGAACTGCGCATGGGGCAGGGCGTGATCGGTACCATCGCAGCGCGTGCGGAAGCGATGAACCTGACCAATGCGCCGGCGCACAAAAAATTTCTGCTGGTGCCTGAATCCGGCGAGGCAGACTTTCCGATTCTGCTCGGGGTACCGATAATCGCGCACCGGGACGTGCTTGGCGTAATCTCGGTGCAGCGTGCCGAAAACGCCTTCAACGAGGACGAAGAAGCTTATCTGACCACGCTCGCCGCACAGTTGGCGAACTCGATCGAACGCGCCGAGAGCCTGGGCCGGTTAACCACTCAGCAGACCTCGCATATGGTCAAGGGTGTCGCTGGTGCACCGGGCATGGCGATCGGCGTGGCCATGGTGCTCAACCGCGGTGTCAACCTGGATTCGGTGCCGGACAAGAAAACCAGCGATATCGACAGTGAGCTCGACAGCTTCCGCAAGGCGGTGAGCAAGGTCTGTGAAGAGTTGATGCTGCAGGCCGAGAAAATGCGCGATCATCTGCCCGAGGAGGAATGCGCGCTGTTTCTGGCCTACGCGCAGATGCTAAGCGGTGGATCGCTGATCGACGATACCGAGAAGAGTATCAATGCCGGCAACTGGGCACCCTCGAGCTGGCGCGAAACGGTCGAGCAGCATGCTTATGTATTTTCGCAGATGGAGGATCCTTATCTCGCCGAGCGTGCCAACGATATACGCGATCTCGGTGTACGCGTACTGCGCAAGCTTATGCTGGAACAGAGCACGTTTCTCGACTTTCCCGACCAGACCATCCTGGTCGGAGACGAGGTGACCGCCACCGATCTTGCCGACGTGCCACCCGACTGTCTCAGCGGGATTATTTCTGCGCACGGCAGCAGCTCGTCGCACGTGGCGATACTGGCACACGCGCTCGGCATTCCGGCTGTCATGGGCGTACCGAACCTGCCGGTCAAGCAGCTCGACGGCGTAAAGCTGGTGGTCGATGGATACAACGGTTCGGCTTTCATAAATCCCGACAAGCTCGTACTCGACGAGTACAACCAGTATCTCGAGGAAGAAAATGCAATCGAGCAGGACCTGATGGGTTTGAAAAACGAATCCGCGGTCACGATCGACAAGCACAGGGTGTCGCTGATGGTCAACTCGGGCCTGATGTCGGATCATACGCCATCGCTTCGCAGTGGGGCCGAAGGAGTTGGCCTTTACCGAACCGAAATACCATTTCAGGTTCGGGATCGTTTTCCCAGCGAGGAAGAGCAGTACCAGATTTATCGCAATGTGCTGGAGACTTTCAAGGGTATGCCGGTGGTATTGCGTACGCTCGATGTCGGCGGCGACAAGCCGCTTTCCTACTTTCCGATCAATGAAGCCAATCCATTCCTCGGCTGGCGCGGGGTTCGCATTACGCTGGATCATCCCGAGATATTCATTACCCAGGTACGCGCGATGATTCGCGCCAATTTGGGCATCAATAATCTGGAAATTCTGTTGCCGATGATCAGCGGCAAGGCCGAACTCGACGATTCACTTTTCCTGATCAATCGGGTGCGTGACGAAATAGAGGAGGAATGCGGAGAAAAAATCGGCTTACCGAAGATCGGTGCAATGATCGAAGTGCCGTCGGCGGTCTATCAAATCGACGATATCTGTAAACTGGTCGATTTCGTATCCATCGGTACAAATGATTTGACCCAGTATCTGCTGGCGGTCGACCGCAACAATGAAAACGTTGCCGACCTATACTCCTCGCTGCATCCGGCCGTGTTAAAGGCGATGTGCCAGATCGTCCGCGGCGCCTTAGATAACGATACGCCGGTCAGCGTTTGCGGAGAGCTCGCCGGTGATCCGCTCGGCGTAATGGCGTTGCTTGGAATGGGCATTGATAGCCTGTCCATGAGTGTCGGCAGTCTGCTGCGGGCGAAGAAGGTCATCTTGTCGTTCAGCTATTCCGAGTTGACCGAGATGTTGCAGCAGGCGCTGCAAATGCCGGATGCATCCATGATTCGAGAAATGTACGCCGGCAAGCTCGACGAACGCGGCCTCGGCGGCCTCATTCGAGCTGGCAAATAAGCGTGCGCCGGGGTCAGTGTCGATTGATTTCTGCGAAATCAATCGACACTGACCCCTTCGAAGGGACCGGGAACGCTTTGAGGTTAAAAGGGTTTAACCACGGCGAGGATGACTGCGGCGAACAGAACCAGCACGGGCAGCTCATTGAACCAGCGATACCAGACATGCGAGTGGCGGTTGTTGCCGTTGGCGAAATCACGCACCAGTTTGCCGCAAAAGAAGTGGTATCCGACCAGCAGTGCGACCAGTAATAGCTTGACGTGCAGCCATAACATGTTCGCATAAGCCGCCCAGGCGTACTCGAACAGCAACCAGAATCCGAAAATCAGGGTGAGCAGCATCCACGGCGTGATGAAACGGTAAAGCTTGCCTTCCATGACCGTCAGGCGTGCCTTGACCGCCTCTTCTTCGGCCATTGCGTGGTTGACGAACAGACGCGGCAGGTAAAACAGTCCGGCGAACCAGGCGACCATGAAGATAATGTGAAAAGCTTTGACCCAAATCATTAAAGAATCTCTTAGCTTGTCGTGCTATACGACTATAAACTTAGGACTTGTGCAAATTGAAGTATGTATAATGCTGCGTCCATTTTAGCGGTTGCGGATAGACATTAGAATGATAAAGCTTGGAATAATAGGCGGTACCGGATACACCGGTGTGGAATTGCTGCGCTTGTTGACCCAGCACCCGGAAGCAAACGTACAGGTCATTACTTCCCGTACCGAGGCTGGGAAACCGGTGTCTGAACTGTTTCCGAATTTGCGCGGTCATCTGGATTTGAAATTCGTCGAGCCGACGCCGGACGCTTACCGTGATTGCGATCTGGTTTTTTTCGCTACACCGAATACAACCGCGATGTCTCAGGCCGAGGCGTTGCTCGCGGCCGGCATCCGCGTGATCGATCTGGCCGCCGATTTCAGGATCAAGGACGTTGCCGTGTGGGAACAGTGGTATGGGGCAACGCATGCCTGCCCGGCGTTGCTGGAAGACGCTGTGTACGGATTGCCCGAACTCAACCGCGAGGCCATACGCAATGCCCGCCTGGTGGCCAATCCGGGTTGTTATCCGACCTCGGTGATCCTGGCCCTGCTGCCGTTGCTAAAGAACGACATGATCGAACCCGGAAGTATCATCGCCGACTGCAAGTCGGGCACTAGCGGGGCCGGCCGTAAGGCCAGCGTTGGCACCGCTTTTTGCGAGGTTACCGAGTCGGTCAAGGCTTACGGCGTGGATGGGCATCGTCATTTACCCGAAATTCGCGAGATCTTGCGGGGCGTCGATGCTGCCGCCGATCTCGTATTTACGCCGCATTTGATGCCGATGATTCGCGGCATTCACGCTACCGTCTACGCCGATTCGCGCGGGCCGGCCGAGCGGGTGCAGTCGGTGTTCGAGGAATTTTATCGTGACGAGCCCTTTGTCGACGTCATGCCCGCCGGTTCCCATCCGGAGACGCGCAGCGTACGAGGCGCGAACCTTTGCCGCCTCGCCGTGCACTTCCTCGAGGCAGCCGACAAGTATGTGGTGTTGTCGGTCGAGGATAACCTGGTCAAGGGTGCGGCCGGGCAGGCAATTCAGAATATGAACCTGATGTTTGGCCTGGATGAAACTGCGGGCCTGCAGCCCCCGGGGATGATGCCTTGAGCAGTCTGCATCGTGGATTTCAGGTCAGGCAGTACCGACCGTGGAAGGTCTGGCTCGGCATTACTCTGCTGATGCTTTTGATGGCGATGTTTTTTTATCTGGGCAAGGGCTATCAGTCCTATCAGCTTGAGCGTTTGCAGCTTGAGCGGGAGACCCTGATCAGCCGTATTGGCGAACTCGAAACCCGTAACCACAACCTGGTGCAGAAAAACGCTCATCTCGAAGGCGGCAGTAAAATCGAACGTGACGCCTATGAACTGGCCAACCAGGAACTGGTGCGCTTGCAGCAGGAATTGCTGGCACAAAAGGAAGAGCTGGTATTCTACCGCGGAATTGTGTCGCCAAAGGACGCCGCGCTGGGAGTCAACCTGCAATCCTTCGAGGTACGCAAGAAGAACAACCAGAATCAATATAGCTACAAAATGATTCTGACCAAGAGCGGCAAAAGCACCAAAAAGATCCGCGGCGGCGCCAACGTTGTCATTCGTGGTGAGAATAATGGCAGCGTCAGCGAGCTGAAAATGTCCGATCTTGCGCTTGAAAATCCGGGAAAAGACACCAAGTTTGCTTTCAAGTACTTCCAGGTTTTTGAAGGCGATATTGCCCTGCCCGAAGGATTTGAGCCTTTCGAGGTGGAAATAGGCATCAAACCGACTACAAAGAAGGTAAAATCTTTTTCAGAAACTATTTCGTGGACGCGCGTGTTGTCCGAGGATGTATAAATGTTTGGCAAAAAAAAGGGGTTCAGCGCAGCCCGTATCGACACACTGGTTGGGCAGGGAACGGTAATTAACGGTGACCTGGTGTTTTCCGGCGGCCTGCACGTTGATGGCAAGATCAACGGTAACGTTATCGCCGAAGAGGGCAGCACCGCGATGCTTATCCTGAGTGAATTCGGTCGTATCGAGGGCGAGGTCAACGTGCCCAATATGGTGCTCAACGGTGAAATTGTCGGTGATGTCTATGGTTCGACCCGTGTGGAACTGGCGCCAAAATCCCGGGTCAAGGGTAGCGTTTATTACAATCTGATCGAAATGGCCATCGGCGCCGAGGTTAATGGCGGATTGGTGCATCAGCCTGCGGGCTCGCAGCAACCCAAGCGCCTGGAAGACAAATCCAACAATCAAGGCGGCGACAACAACGCCGAACCGGTAACCGAAAGCTGATGGCTCGTGTTATCCTTGTGCGTCAGCCGGTTGTGTAACGAGTAAACTTATGGAAGTAATCATCGACGCCAATTTTGGCATGGCATTGGGGCCCGATTCGTCGGAGACTCTGCTTGAATTTAGCGATTCGGCCGTGCGCAAACTGAAATCATTGCAGCAGGAAGAGGGTAATCCGAACCTGAAGCTGAGACTTTCGGTCTACGGTGGCGGCTGTTCCGGATTCCAGTATACCTTTTCGCTCGAGGAAGAGGTCAAACCGACCGACAAGACCGTCGAAAAGGACGGTGCTACGCTGATTATCGATCAGATGAGTTACAACTACCTGGCCGGCTCGACGGTTGATTTCACCGAGGGTCTCGAGGGCGCGATGTTCGTGGTCAATAATCCGAATGCGACCTCGACCTGCGGCTGCGGCGCTTCTTTTTCTATCTAGAAATTTATGCTCGAGGGCTGCCCGCGCGTCGGCGGCCGGAATCATCCTGGCGGTTAAAAGTTGAAATAGCCGTTCAGGTAAAGGCCGTCGTATTCCAGCTCGTCGTCGAGGTTGTTGGCGTCGTCCAGGTCGAGCGAGAACGTCTTCAAACCACCTTCGACGCCCAGCCCGCTGCCCGAGTCGTAGCCGAGCATTATGGTTGAAGCATGGGCGCTGCTCTCGCTCAGGCCGAGGTCGATAACATCGGCGTTGATATCCGCACCGACATAAAAACCGCTGTTTGGAAGCGCGTATCGCGCCGACAGGTAAAGCAACGGAATGGTCTCGTCGACTTCGACGCTGGTGCTATTAGGTCCGGCCAGCGAAATCTCGCCATCGAAGCTCTTCAAATCCACGCCCAGGTCCAGATTGAGGCGCTTGTTGTACAACTGGTAGTAAAGTACGACATCGTTTTGCGATAAATCGTAGGTGGAAGTGATTTCGTCGCCCGAGGTAAAGGTCTGGCCGTTGAAATAGATATTTGCATTGAGCGTCATCGGGCTCGATGAATCCGGGTCGTAGCCCTGGTACCTGATATTGGGTAGCGATTTGATCGGATGTTCGAGGATAAGCACCATCGACGATTGTTCCGGATTATCGGTGTCCAGATCGTCGACCAGGTCAATACTTTCGTAGTCGGAGCCGTTGTAGGCGCTGCCGTCGGCTGGCGCAAAATTGCCTGCGCCAATGTTGAGACCGATAAATTCCGCATTGGCAGTACCGATCATCAACCAGAGACAGGTTGAAGTAACGAATATACTGCGCGTGCTTTTCATCGGTGTTCTCGCCGGATAACAGGGTACAAGTTTAGCATTTTCAGGCCGTTTAAGACATACAGATCTGTCCCGGGTTCGGTCGGTTTGTTAACTAAGTCACACTATGGCCTGGATTTAACCGGCCGAGTATACACCACCCAGTATCGCTGCTCGCCGGGCGTGAGTGACGTCCGCAAGGCTTCCAGTGCGCAGATTGATGCGCTCGCGCGCCAGCCAGGCGAAAGCCATGGCCTCGACATAGTCGGGGTCGAGACCGAGCGCGGCGGTAGTCTGTACGCCGCATTCGGGCATGGTCCGGCCAATACGTTCGAGCAGGTAGGTATTATGCGCGCCACCGCCGCATACGTAACAATTGGCCGGCATTGCCGGTAATCCGCGGATTGCTTCGGCAAGGGTAACGGCGGTAAGTTCTACCAGGGTCGCCTGCACGTCCTCGGCGGCATAGTCGTCGCGCAGGAAGGGTGCCAACCAGTTCGGATTGAAGTATTCGGTTCCGGTGGATTTCGGCGCCGACAACACAAAATAGGGTTCGCTGGTCAGCATCTGGTTCAGCATACTGTCGATAGGCGAGCCGCTGCGGGCCCAGCCGCCGCCGTCGTCGAATTTCTTGCCCAGTTGCCGGGAACTCCACAAGTCGATCAGGGTGTTGCCCGGCCCGGTGTCGAAACCGAGCACCGGTGAACCGGGGTCGGCCGCCAGGCGAGTAATGTTGGCTATTCCGCCAATGTTGATGACGACACGATCCTCGGACTCGGAGCGAAACAGGAACTGGTGAAATGCGGGCGCTAACGGTGCTGCCTGACCGCCTAGCGCAATATCCTTGCGGCGGAAGTCGGCAACCGTCGTAATACCGCAAAGCGCTGTCAGTCGGTTCGGATCGCCAATCTGCACCGTGTAAGCCGTGGCCGAATCCGGACTGTGCCGAATTGTCTGGCCGTGGCTTCCGATCGCGACAACGCGGCCAGGATCGAGAGCCGCGGTTTTCAGTGCGCTTTCGACTTCGGTCGCATAGTGCTCGCCCAGTTGTGCATCGAGAGAAAACAGGGTGTCCAGCGAAGCCGATTGCGACTGGCATAATTCACGCAAGGCCTGATGCATGGGTTCGGGATAGGGATTGCTTTGGCAATGCAGGACCTGTGGTGGAAACTGGCTGAAGTCGACGATCGCGACATCCACGCCATCGAGGCTGGTGCCCGACATCACGCCGACATAGATTTCACTGCCGCGGGACTGATTCACTGTGAATTATCGGCCAATGTGCGATCCATCAGGCGCAACATAGACAGATAAACCTGGGTGTTTTCCTTGAAGTGAGACTCGTATGCCGAATGCACCGGCCTGGCCTCCGGCAGCTTGACCGTCAGCGGATTGCGGTGCGTACCGTTGACGCGAAATTCGTAGTGCAGGTGCGGACCGGTAGCCAGGCCAGAGCTGCCGACGTAGCCGATGATCTGGCCCTGTTTGACCTTTTTGCCGCTGCGCACGCCTCGTGCATAGCGATGCAGGTGACCGTAGGCGGTGGTGTAGCGGCCGCCGTGACGAATCACGATCAGTCGGCCGTAGCCGCCTTTACTGCCGGCAAAGATTACCTTGCCATCGCCCGATGCGCGGACCGGGGTACCACGCTTTGCGGCGTAATCGACACCCTTGTGTGAGCGCCACTTGGACAATAGCGGGTGCCAGCGTTTGCTGGTGAAGCGTGAACTGATACGCGAAAATTCGACCGGGCTGCGCAGGAAAGCCTTGCGCATGCTTTTCCCGTCGGGTGAGAAGTAATCGCTTTCGCCGGTTGGATCCGTGTAGTAAACGGCGCGATAGGTTTTACCGTCGTTGGTGAACTCGGCGGCCAGGATGCGGCCGTTGCGTATCTTGACGTCGTCCTTGTATAGCTCTTCATAAACGATGCCAAACCGGTCGCCCTTGCGGATATCCAGTGAGAAATCGATGTCCCAGCCGAAGATCGCGACCAGGTCCATGATCACGTCGTCGGGAATGTCGGCATTGGCGGCCGCCTCGAACAGCGAATTTTCGATTCTGCCCTCGCGATAAACCGGGTAGGCGTCGAGTTGAAAATTAATAATCCTGCTGCTGAAGGACTGATCCTCGGTACGCTGGATTAGCAGCGTGCGCGTGATATCGGGAATGTACTTCATTTGCCTTAGATTGCGCTCTTCGTCCAGCAGCAGCTGGATTTCCTGGCCGGGCTTGATGTAACGCAGTTGTTTGGTCTGTTCGTTCAGCCGCGCAATCTGGTGCGTTGTCGCGGGCGAAATACCTTTTTTGGCAAAAATCGATGCTAGCGTGTCGCCCGACTTGATGGTGACGCTCTCCCAGGGAGTCGATTCGATTTCGTCAACGGTCTGCGCGATTTCCTGCTGCAGGGTTTCGGCCGGTTCAGGCAGCTCCAACGAGTAGTGTAATCGTGCCAACTTCGGCGTAGAATTCGCAGCTTTGGCCGAGGGCTGCCAGTTCGATACGCTGAATCCGAGCAGCATGACGAGGGTTGCGACCAGCGATAATTTGATCAACAGGCCGGGATGAAATGTCCTGGCAGCGGGCGCAACGTTTCCAGACCTTGACAAACGGGCACGGTCAGATTTGAAATCAAGGTCTTGAAAACTCATTAGAATTGGCGGCTAAGTTATTGGTTAAATTAGGATATATAGCCTAAAAATCATCCCCAGACAGGTATATAGCATGATTTCGGAAAAAGATGCAATGCAGCAAATTAAACGAGGCAGTGATGAAATACTGCTTGAAGCTGAATTGCAAGAGAAATTAAAGCGCGGCAAGCCTTTGAAAATTAAGGCCGGATTCGATCCGACCGCGCCGGATTTGCATCTCGGCCACACGGTTCTGATCAACAAGATGCGGCAGTTCCAGCAGCTCGGCCACCATATCATGTTCCTGATCGGTGACTTTACCGGCATGATCGGCGATCCCAGCGGTAAATCGGTGACGCGGCCACCGCTGTCACCGGAGCAGATCCAGGAAAATGCCAAGACCTACCAGGCACAGGTGTTCAAGATTCTAGATCCCGATACGACTGAAATCTGCTTCAACTCGACATGGCACGGTCCGAAAACAGCGGCCGACATGATTCGGCTGGCTTCGAGGCACACGGTCGCGCGCATGCTCGAGCGCGACGATTTCGCCAGGCGTTACAAGAATAATCAGCCGATCTCGATCCACGAATTCCTCTATCCGCTGGTGCAGGGCTGGGATTCGGTGGAAATGCAGGCCGATGTCGAACTCGGCGGTACCGACCAGAAGTTCAACCTGCTGGTGGGACGAGAGCTGATGAAAGCCGAGGGCATGGAGCCGCAGGTGATACTGACCATGCCGATCCTCGAAGGCCTTGACGGCGTACAGAAAATGTCGAAGTCGCTGGACAATTACATCGGCATCGAGGATCCGCCCAGCGAAATGTTCGGCAAGCTCATGTCGATCAGCGACGATCTCATGTGGCGCTACTTCGAATTACTGAGCTTTCGGCCGATGTCGGAGATCAACCAGTTTCAGCACGACGTCAGGGAAGGCGTAAATCCCCGCGACATCAAGTTTTTACTGGCCGAGGAAATCATCGCCCGATTCCACGATGCGAAAGCGGCCGAAACCGCCAGGCAGGATTTTGTCAACCGCTTCGCCAGGGGCGCGATGCCCGACGAAATGCCGGAAATCGCGTTGACACTCGAGCATGAAACCATCGGTATTGCGGCCATGCTGAAGCAGGCCGGCCTGACTGCCAGTACCTCGGAAAGTTTCCGCATGATCCAGCAGGGTGCGGTCAAAATCGACGGAGAAAGGGTCTCCGATCGGGGCCTCGAGCTGGAGCGCGGCTCGGTTTTCGTGGCCCAGGTCGGCAAGCGCAAATTTGCCCGCGTCACGTTAACTTAATAAAAATTGTAAATAGCGCTTGACGCGTTATTAATACTGCCTATAATGCGCGCCTCGTCGAGCCGATCCGGCCCTCGTGTGTCACTGCCGAATCGGATAACCGACGAGCATTAAAAGCCCCAGCTAATCAGGTAGATAGCGACTTACCAGCATTTATGTCAATAAATGCTGCAGAAGGCGTTGACGCCGTGAAAAAAGGGTCTATAATGCGCGCCCTCGCTGTAAAAAATCGGCCGGCTATTCAAGGATAATCGGCGATGCGGGGTGGGCTTTCGAAAGGCCCGTTTTTGCTGGGCGTTCCCCGGCAAACAGATCTTTAACAATTGATTAGGTAATTTGTGTGGGCACTCATGTCAATGATGATCTCGTATCATTACGATGTAGAGTGACCAAACTTT
>CP070646.1:1126017-1129666 GCA_020354435.1 Gammaproteobacteria bacterium | reverse complement strand
CGACCGCGGAAAAGCACATGGTTTGCGGGCTGCGCCAGTTCACTTCGCGCCCGAGGGCGTGCGCGGCAATAACCTCGGCGACGTATTGCCCCTCCGAATGCGCCGTGTGGCCACCCTTGGAAAACGGTTGCGAACGCGAGTCACCGGTGACGTAGACGCGTTCGTCGTCTACCAGGTGATAGCGGAACGGATCGGTTTTGGCGGCTCTTTGCGGGCTATGGGGGTCGACGATGCCAGCCTCTTCGATCAGGCGCGAGGCGCGCACCGGCGGGTAAATAATAGCGTCGTCGAAATCGTATTCGTCGAACTCGGTTTCGATCCGACGGCCTTCGATATCGACGTTGCTGATCAGGGAGCTGGGCAAATACTCGATATAGTCTCCGTACAGTTGCTCGAATGCACGCGTGAACCCCGCCTTCTTGATCCTGATCTCGGTGTTCATGTCGAGCAACAGGATTTTGGCGCGTACCCGGCGGCGCTCGAACACGGCCGCGACCATGCAGGCACGCTCGTAGGGTGCGGCGGCGCAGCGATAATCGCCGCTGGGTACGTTGAGCACAAAGGTGCCGCCGGCAAAACGGTGGATTTTGTGCTTGATGGTCAACAGCTCCGAGCTGGTTACATAGCCGCCCGGATAACGGTGAAACAACAGGTTCTGTGTCTCGGTATCCTCGATTCCGATGCGCGGATAGTCATACTCGATTCCCGGCGCCAGCACCAGGTAGTCATAGTCGACGTAACCCCGTTCCGTATAAACCCGGCGCGATTCCCGGTCGAAACCAAGCACGGTCGCCTGCATGAAATGGTAGCCCTGATTGTTTGCGGCGTCGAAAAAGCTGTGACTCAGAAAATCGAGATCGACCTGGTCCGCGAGCCAGGCATTGCTGACCGGAAAGGAAACAAAGGCTGATTGCCGGTCAATCAGGATGACGTCGAAGGCGGGATTGAAGCGCCGCAGGTACTTGGCCATGGTCAGACCGGACCAGCCACCGCCGACAACAACGACGCGGGCGCCCCTGGCCGCCGGAATCGTTGCCTTACGCAACAGCTTTTGCAGGGCTGGCGCTGTCTGAGGTTGTGGGTCTTCCGCTTCGGTCGCTGCCTTGGCGACCGTCGATGGGCTGACCGCAGTGCCGGCCAGGACCGCGCCGGTTGCCTTGAGAAAACGCCGTCGATCGATCTTGTCCGAGTTGCTCATTTACCCAGGCCCTTACTGAAAATCGGGGTTGCGCCATTGTGCATCGGGCGCGAGGTCCGCGGGCGGGACCGGCAAATAGGAAACATAATTCAGCACCTTGTCGAATTCGTCGGCATTCAGCCTCTGGAGCAGTGCAGCCATGCTCGGTTTGACCTGCCGCAGGTTATTCCTGACCATCCGCGCCTGCCGCGCCATGTAGGTGTAATGCTGCCCCTGCAGTCGCGGGTAGGCCCGTTCATTGTTTCCTTCCCCGGCCTGGCCGTGACAGCTGGCACAGTACTGGCGGTACATTTCGCTGCCCTCGCGGTATTCCACGCTGTCGGGCGGCCACGGGCCTTTGGCGTGCTTGGGATTCATCGGCAGGGTCGAGATATACGCAACCACGTCGCTGATATTCTGGTAGCCGCCGATGGTGCGTTGCTGTACGAACGGCTGCATCGATGGATTGACGCGGCGGCCGCTGCGAATATCGAGTAATTGTTTCATCAACACGTTGACGTGCTGGCCCGCCAGTTGCGGGTAGGTGCCGTCGTTATTACCCCATGCCTCTGGCAGATGGCAACGTGCACAGATGTCGAAGCTGCGGCGGCCGTTGTCGATATCGGGAACGAATTCGAGCACCACTCGAATTGGCTCGATCGCGCCGGCAACACCGGTCAACAATAACAAGATAACTATGATGCAACCCAGACAGGCGTTGCGGGCAATCTTCATTGTTAATCCCGATTTTTATCTCATCCTGGTTTTTTACACCTTAGGTGAGTCGGTCGCAGCTGTCCTTGATCTAAAGCAATAATCAATTTATCCCAGACGTCGATTTCATGCTCGAGAAACTCACGTCCGACCTGTGAAGCCAGGCCTTGGTAGAGCGCACCGCCGAGCTGGTCGCGCTCGTCGCGAGCCTGTTGCCGGTACCACTCGTTGCGATCGACGATCTCGATGTCGACAAAACCGGCGGCGGTGAGCGCATCAGCGTAGGTATTGGCCGTGGCCAGGCCAAAATCCAGGCCTTCCGCTTCCAGGTAAGCCTGCATCTCGGCCGAGGGTTCGCCTTCGTAACCCGAGAGCCAGTCGCTCGCGGCGAACCAGCCGCCGGGCTCGAGCACGCGGAATATATCCGCCGCCAGCGCGTGTTTATCGGCGATATGGATGATCGAATCCTTGCTCGTGACTGCCGCAAACCGGCTATCGGCAAACGGCAGCGGCCCCGGATCGACGCAAATGAATTCGGTGCGGTCGTCGACCCCGTGCTTTTGCGCCAGCGCGTTGCAGCGGTCGATCAACCACGGCTCGACATCGATGCCGGTTACCTTCGCCGCGCGGTGCTGTTTGACCAGGTGAACATCGACGCCGCCGAGGCCGCAGCCGATATCGAGCACCGACAAATCTGCCAGGTCGATTCCGCTCAGGTAGCGGTCGACTTCGTCCGTGCCGCCGGGTGACATGAATCCCTCGCCCCAGACGGCTTCGAGCAGAGCCATCAGGTTATCGTCGTATTCCTGGAAAGAATCACTGGTCATGGGTAAGCCTCGTTTCGGTATTTGTTTCGCCAGTTACATTAAACACGTTTTCGGCAATCGATACCTGCAGAATTTTATTGATCAGCGTCATGCGGGGAAAACTTCGATCGAGATTAAACCACCTGACCGGCTGCTCCGTATTCTCATCAAAACAACCACTTTAGTTTCGATAGCAGTTGTCCACTCGGGGATTTACCCTGATACTGGGCGCTGCTCTCCAACCAGAGGAAGTGCAATGACCCTGAATCAGCAGATCGTCGCCGATCTCGTCAAAAACGACGTATCGTTCGTCACCACGGTACCGTGCAAGCAGCTCGCGGGTGTAATCGATGAAATCGAAGCCTCGGAAGATATCTTTCATATCCCGTCGAACAAGGAAGACGAGGGCATGGGACTTTGCGCCGGCGCATACATGGGCGGCAAGCGGGCCGCGATTATCATGCAGAATACGGCCATCGGCGTGACCATCAACTCGCTGGCAACGCTGATTCAGTATTACCATATTCCGTTGCCGATGCTGATCAGCTATCGCGGCGAGGTCGGCGAGCGCATTGCCTGCCAGGTGGAAATGGCGGTGCATACCAAGGCGCTGCTGGCCCAGCTCAATATACCGACCTACCACTTCCATCATCGCGACGATGTCGTCGAGCTCGACGCGATACTCAATCACTGTTTCATGAGCAAGAAACCGGTCGCGATTCTGACCGACGCCGGTTTCTGGAAGGGGGCCTGAAATGATTCGCAGCGAAGTACTGAAAAGCCTGATTCCGGCGATTTCGGATCAGCTCGTGGTTTGCAACATTGGCCTGCCGAGCCAGGAGTTGCACCTGTTCGACGATCAGCCGAGCAATTTTTACATGCTCGGCACGATGGGACTGTCGTCCTCGATCGGTCTCGGGCTGGCGCTGGCGCAGCGAGAGAAGGTTATCGC
>CP070646.1:1104640-1125917 GCA_020354435.1 Gammaproteobacteria bacterium | reverse complement strand
CCGTTTGTACTCGAAATAATCCAACTCAGCTGGCCTCGTTTTTACTCTTTTTCTGCTCTTCCTCGGGCAGCTCCAGCGGGCCCTTGTTGCCGCAGCCGGAAAGCGTCAGCAACAGGCAGCAACACAATAGCCAACCGGTCAATCTGTTTCGGTTCATGCTGCCGAGATTACACGTTTTGCACTTAATGCCCAAACGCCGGCGCTGCACAAAAGGCCGCCGCCGATGTAGCCATAGGCTTTTTGCGCACGCCGCGAGGCGAGGAAGCGCCGGATCGAACTCGCAAACAGCGCGTAGCTGGTTGCGCCGATGGTTGCCAGTACGACAAAGGTCACGCCGAGAATCCACAGTTGCGCAATGACCGCGTGCGAAGGACTGATGAACTGCGGTAACAATGCGATGAAAAACACGATGCTCTTCGGGTTTAGCGCGGTCACGATAAAGGCATTGCCGAACAGTTTGCGCGGGGAGGATTCGTCACTTGCGTCGGCCTGCACCGGCATTGCCTGGCCGGCGCCGCGCACCAGCAGAAAGCCGAGGTAAATCAGATACACCCCGCCCAGCCACTTGATGATCGTAAACCAGAAAGCCGAAGCCGCCAGCAGCGTGCCGAGCCCAATCAACGACAAGGTGATCGCAACCGAGTCGCCGAGCGCGACCCCGGCCACCAGCGGCAGGGTTGCCTGGCGCCCGTGCGCAATCGAATAACTCAGCACCAGCAGAATGGTCGGGCCCGGAATGGCCAGCACCACCGCGCTGGTGGCGACATAGGCAAGCCAGAGTTCGAGCGGCATGGATGATTACCCGTGGTTGATCAGCGAACGAGTGAGCTTGTCATATTCGCTCAGGCGAGACAACGGGTTGCGGCACAATTCGTCACGCGCCCGTTCGATGTAAGCCAGAAGCGCCGGATCGATATCGTCGGGTAACTCGTCCTCGTCGAGCACGCGGCAACAGCCATCCGGCGTGATCAGCACATCGACGGCCAGGTCACGCCACTCGACAGCCGCGCTCGAAATACGCGTACGGTCGGCGATGTTGAAGTACAGCGCTACGCTGTCCTGCTGTGTGTCGATCCAGTGATATGCGTTGTAGGGGCGGTCTTCCCAGAAGTAACCGAGGCTGATCGTATTTTTGCGCAGCAATACGTTCTCGAGCTGAACATCGCGCGGCATGCGATAGATCACGACAGCTTCGCCTGCATTGCTCGTCAGCAGCTCGCAGTCGAAAGTCTTGCGTTCTCCGGCAAGCGTATTTTTGATTTCTGTAATGCGCTGGTACAAATCAGTTCTCGAAACGGATCGGCTTGGCGCCGTGCCACAGGGTGCTGACGCCGATTTCGCGTAAACGCTGGAGATTTTCGGTGATGCTCGCGAAATGGTTGCCGGCAAGCGTACCGGCCCTGGATGCGAAATGCACGCTGCCGTAAGCGATCAGGATTTCGGTTTCGCTCTTGCCTTTGGGGTAGAGCAGCACCTGCCCGGGCGCGGGGTAGGCGGTGGCGTCTTCGTAGCCGACCGCGAAGTCCATGTCGCCGAGCGGTATCCAGACTCCTTCGCCGCTCCAGCGCACGTGCACGATCTGGCTCTCGAACGGCATCACGTCGGCAAACGCGGCACAGGTCGCGGGTGATTTGTCAGTTTCGAATATGGCGTCGAAGGATTCATCGGCGATGATAATTTTCATGTTTTCAGTCCTCGACGATGCGCGCCCGGCCGGAGACGCGAATCGAGCTGCCGGGCTCGGGCGGTATTTCGGCATAAAGACGCGATGGCGCGCCCATGTCTTCTCCCTGATGTATTTCGATCGAACCGGCGTGCGGCCAGCCGATGTCGCGCAGGTAACCGGCAAAGGCCGCGGTTGCGGTGCCCGTGGCCGGGTCTTCGTAAACGCCGCCGGAGGCGAAGGGATTGCGCGTATGGAACAGCCTCGGGGTCTCGGCCCAGGCCAGCAGAATCGTGATCAGTCCCTCGCGCCGCATCAGTTCGCGGCCGGCATCGAGATCGTATTGCATCGCTGCGAGCCGGCTGCGTGAGTTCAGGCTGATTGCAAAGTGATCCGCACCGCCATGCACGCGCGCGGGAGCAAGCGCAGGGTCGAGATCCGTCGACGAGTATCCGAACAGCGCCAACACCTCTTCCAGCAGTTCCGCCGGCATGGCTTCGCTGCGGGTTGCTGGCGATTGCAGTGCGGCCGACATGTTGCCGTTCTCGCAGCTGCCCTCGACGGTGATTCTGGCCTCGTTCAGCTGCAGGTCAAACACGCCGTTTCCATACTCGAGCGCGAGCGCGGCGCCGAGTGCAATGGTTGCGTGGCCGCAAAACGGCACCTCGGATTCGGGTGAGAAATAACGCACGCGAAAAGCATCGCCCAGCGGCATCGCGAACGCGGTTTCGGAGTAGCCGGTCTCGGCCGCGATACGGCGCATGTCGGCTTCGCCGGGATGGGATTCGGCGATGACAACCCCGGCCGGGTTGCCGCCCGTGTTGCCGTCGCAAAAAGCCGCAATACGCAAAACCGCCGGGTTCATGGCAACGGCAAAGACCGATTGATGCCGATGCCGCGATAAACACCGGCAAGGCACAGGTGGATCATTTTAATGCTCGCGATTGATTCATGGAGGTTGTGAAACCGGTCGATCGAGTATACTCGATGCCTATCGTCTCACAGTTTCTGCGCCTTTGCCTGTTTGAATGCCATGTCCCGTCAGATACCGATCATCGATCTCAAACCCTGGTTCGACGGCAACCAGGGCCAGCGCCGCGAGCTGTGCCGGCGGGTCAACCGGATTTGTCACGAGATCGGGTTTTTTTATATCGTCAACCACGGTATTTCTACTGAGCAAAGCGAATACTACCTGGCCATGCTACGCGCGTTTTTCGAGTTGCCGCTAGCCACGCGCCAGGCGATCGATAAACACTATTCGGCGCAGTTCCGCGGCTGGGAACAGCTCGGCTCGGAACTCACCAACAACGAGGTCGATTACCGCGAGCAAATCGATATCGGTGTCGAGCGCGATATTATCGAAAATCCGGATCCCTACTATATGGCACTGGTGGGACCGAATCAGTGGCCACCTGAGGATGCATTGCCCGGATTTCGCGCCAGCGTGAACGATTTCTTCGCAGGTCTGTCCGCTGTCGCACGCGAGCTCCTGCGTATCATGTCGCTCGCACTCGGGCTCGAGCAAGGTCATATCGAAAAAGTGTTCGGCGCAAACCCGTCGCCCTACCTGAAGCTGATCCGCTACCCGCGCACGCTGGCCGGTGGTCAGGGCGTCGGCATACACAAGGATTCGGGCTTTCTGACGCTGCTGCTGCAGGATGAAAATCCGGGACTCGAGGCACAGGCCAACGACAATACCTGGCATCGTGTCGAGCCGATCGCCGGCAGTCTCGTCGTCAACACCGGCGAGTTGCTGCAGTTGATTACGCATAACTATTTTATTGCAACGCCGCACCGCGTGATCAATCTTTCCGATTGCGAACGTCACTCGTCGGCATTTTTCTACAGCCCCGACCTGAACACGCCGCTGGAACCATTACCGATCGATAGCCAATACATCGAAATGGTGAGCCGCAGCGAACGCCATCGCGGCGAGGGTTTGATGGCGTCCCGCTCGGAGATGGCTGCCGGCACCGGCGGCATGGGCAGCCGGGTCAGACCGCTCGTGTTTGGCGAGAAGTACTGGCAGCGCTGGGTGCGCAGTTATCCCGAGATTGCGCGGAAATACTACCCCGATCTTATGCAGTAGCATTCCGCAACGGTACTTTAGCCGGATGCCGGGGGCCGGCCGAAGACTTTATTTTTTCGGGGGTACACAGAACCAGCTGGCGACAACCAGTCCGCCGAAAGCCGTGTAAAGCAGGATAAACACCCAGTCGGGAGCGCGATAGTAAAGCACTTGTTCGATCCAGTGGGCGATGAATGAACCGGCGTAAACCTGCTCGCCGGCGAGTGCCCGTAAATCCATTTCCCAGATTGTCAATGGGCAGATCATACCGATCCAGGATTGCAATACGACGATGGCAATGGCGAACAGGTGCGCGAGCCTGAAGCGATAGTTTCGCACCCAGGTCCAGGCGCGCCATCGGCCAATTAAAATCAATAACAGGCCAAAAACGACGAAACAGATGAACAGGAAATGCGTGACCAGGATGGCGTCGGCGGCGAGCAGGTAGACCAGCCTGTCGTTCAACGGCGGACTCTTTAAAGGTCGGCGAAAGCCGAATGGTAGTGCATCTTGCCGGCCTTGTCGGTGAGCGCTCCAGGATCGAGCTCGAGCGCCATGAATGCCTCGTCGGGTACATCGTAGACCGAGCTTATGCCAAAGCACGATGCCGGCACGAAACCAAAACGGGGATAGTAACGGGCATGTCCAAGGACGAAAACGGCAACGCAGCCGGTGTGCCGGCATTGTTCGAGGCCGGCCTGTACCAGGGCAGAACCAATGCCTTTGTCCTGTCTTGCGGGCAATACCGCCATCGGTCCGAGCGCCATCGCTTTCAGGTTTGCATCCGCGGCCAACAGCGCCGGAGAAAACATGATATGCCCGACGATTTCGCCGGCCTCCTCGGCTAGCAGTGCAATACAGGGATCTGCCTGCTGTCGCAACGCGTCGACCAGGTCGGCTTCGGCATCAGAGTCGAACGCGGCGCGGTTGAGCGTATGAACCGCAGCCCGATCCGCTATGACTTCTGCGCGAATCTCCATCGCGAGCGGAGCCTCGGTTATCGTTTGTACCCCTGTTTATTCATGCAGGTATCGATTTCCCGGTAAACCTGCCGTCTAATCGAGTCGTAATCTTCCTTCGCCAGCATCTTCGACTGGTTGGTCGAGGACTTTTTAATTTTTTCGTCCCTTTCCGCTTCGGCTCTTTCGACTCCTGCTAGTTTTATATCGATACGGCAGGCCTTGCGCGCCTGCTCCAGCCGGGCTTCGTCCGCGCTGCTGCCGTCCAGCCGCATCCACTTCAGGCTTTGTTGACAACCGCCGAGCAGGGTCAGCGTCAGCGCAATGGTAATAATCGGCAATAATTTCATGTTTATTTTATGCTGATAGTCGGGCCGCTATTTTAGCCGCTTTTCATGCGATAGCCCCGGAATTCTTCGCTAGTGTTGCGCCCGCCTGTCGTAACTCGACATTCGTCTGTCTAGATTTCGATACCGACATGGTTGAGCAGGCTGACCATTCCCCAGTAACAGCCGATGGTAAGCAGGATCGACAAACCCATGCTGAGATAAAAATTGAATCCGTGCCTGAGCAGTAGCGGCAATGCGATGAACAGCGCCAGCGACGGCAGTACCAGCCAGAATATGCCGGAGGCGAGAGCGGCGACCTTGTCGCTGTCACGGGTATCGATATACAGCCAGATCATCGCCAGCACGGACACCAGCGGTACCGAGGCCAGCAAAGCCGCGATTAACGAGCTGCGCTTCGAGATCTCGGCGATGGCGACGATCAGCAGTGCCGAGAGAGCAACTTTGACAACGTAATAAACCATTTGTCTGCCTTGGTGTGAGCCTTAACGTCAGCGCACTGGCACGAAATGTCCGAGATGCGCGCGAATCTGATCGACGATCTGATCCAGCTTTCTTCCATGCAGGCCTGAGAAACCCCGCGTCAGCGGAATAACGCTATCGTCGTCGAGAATAACCACCAGGCGATAGGCGTATCCCAGTCCGGCGGATCCGCTCGACTCGAGGCTCTCGCGCCGAACCTTGACGACTCGCTGTAGCGGTACCTGGCCCTCGCGACGACGAATAAAATTATGCCATCTCCAGCGGAATACATCCTGCTCCAGCGAAAAACTGAAACAGGCGAACTCGGTCAAATAGTAGGCGCCGAGCAGCGGCAACACGATACCGATGATCAGCCCTGCCAGGTCACTGGCATCGATGCTGCCGTCTAACAGACTCGGACCGTGCTCGTACAGCAGCGCCGGCGGAATCAGCAGCAGTAGCAGCGACAGAAAATAACTGCGGTAATACACGCGATAAGTTGATTCGTCCTGTTCGGTGGCAAGCATTGGGCTGTCTTCGACAAAGCCTGCCTAGCATAAATCGCAATGGCTGCGATCGCCAGTCCGGCCTGGATTAAAATCCACCTTCGCTGTCGCTGGCCGAATGAAAGCTGGTTGCGCGTGCGCTGGGACGTAGTTGCATCTGCGAAAGCCATTCCTGCAGCCGCGGAAAAGATGCCAGCATGGCTTCACCTTCGCCGGTTTCGATGAAGTAACGCAACATCGGATAGGCATATAAATCGGCCAGCGTGATCGCGTCGCCGACGAGGAACTCGCTATCGCCGCGCCACAGGTCGATTTGCTGCAGCGCCGTTTGAATTGTCGGCAAGGCGGCGGCAATGAGTTGCTCGTCGGCGCGGCCGCCACTGCCGGGGATGACAATGCGCTGTACGTAAACGTCCCACACCATCGGTCGGTAGGTGTAACTGTCGAAAACGCTGATGATCTGGTTCATGCGCGCGCGCGGCGCTGGTTCCTTCGGCTGCAGCGGCACGCCGAGAAACATTTCGTCGACGTAGCGGCAGATTGCGCCGGTTTCGTACAGTTTGAAATCGCCGTACAGCAGGCACGGGATAGTGCCGAACGGATTTAACTCGAGATACTCTTCGGGAGGGCCGGTATCGGCAAAGATATCGACTTCCTGCAGCTGGTAGTCGACTTTCTTTTCTTCCAGTGCCAGGCGCGCGATGCGGGTATAAACGCTGATGCGCAGTCCCAGGAGTGTGATTGATGCCATGGCGGAGTTCCCTGAGCCGGTGAAATGCTATCGCTCTTGCGCGCAGAGTATAACGGATTATGCGATGACTGCATCCTGTGGTACCAGACTAATCGGTAACAAGCCGCCTACGAACACAGCAGGGGACGGGTTCGGGTTCGTCACACAGGTCGAAGCGGATCTCGCCGCAGGGCTTGCCCATGGCGTCAGCTGCCGCCGGATTGCTGCCGCCAGAGCCGTGCGAGTTCGGCTCTGTCCTCGGGTTCCCGATCAAAGCAGGCGCAGTTTTCGCGATCGATTTCGACCCAGGGCTGGGCGCTTTTCAGCCAGATATGCGCAACCGGCCGTAGCCAGCGGGTGTCATCCAGCGAACCAGCCTTGATACTGATGTTCTCGTTCTCCCGGTCCGAGCCGTGATAAATCCGCGTACCGCATTCCGGGCAAAAGGTGCAGCGTTTGATGCGACCGTCACCGCCTTTGGTGTCCCAGGTCTTCAGGTCTGCGGCACCGCGCACAAATTCGATGTTGTCGCGGGGCATGATCAGCGACATGCCGAACGCACTCGACGACTGTTTCTGGCAATCGAGACAGTGGCAGGCATAAAGCATGACCGCTTCGCCGGTCAACTGGTAACGAATATTTCCGCACTGGCAACCGCCGGTTTTTCCATTAGCCGAAGACATTGGTTCCTCCCGGTATGCGTCAGCCTGGCTCTTCGAGCACCTGAGCAGTCTGGCGTACGCGGCAAAATTCACCGTCGAGGCTGACGACGTTCACCCGATGAATTTGCTCGCCGCTATAGAACTTGCCGTCGTATCCGCGACGGCCGAAGGCCGCGCTGGCATCGGCGACCAGGGTTACGTCGAAACCGAGGTCGGCGGCCGAACGAGTGGTTGCCGAGACGCAGTGATCGGTAGTCAGGCCGACGATGACGAGCTTTGTCAGGCCGTTATCGCGCAGGTGTTGCTCGAGCCCGGTGCCGACGAAAGCGCTGTTGGTTGTTTTGCAAAATTCTATTTCACCCGGTAACGGCAGGATTTCATCTTTATAGGCATTACCAGGCAGCTCCGGGCGCAGGGTTGAATTGGCTTCGACCGAATTGTGGCGGATGTGAACTGTCGGCCAGCGCCGATCGCGCCAGGCCGTCAACAGCTTTACCATGTTGGCTTCCGCCTCCGGGTTGTTGCGCTGTCCCAGCGACGGCTCGGCCAGGCCCTTTTGCACAGCGATGATCAGCAGCACGGGGGTATCACTCATTCAGTTGTCGTCTCCAGCGGTATTTCTACCAGTATCCCGGTTGCGGCCCGATCGCGACAGCGGCACGAAAAACAGCTGGATCAGGCTGACCGCGAAGGCAAGCGGTACTCCGATCAGCAAGATCGAAAGCGGTCCCGGTTGGAGCAGGTTTATGCCGACCAGCACGAGCACGACCGGTAGCAGCAGCCAGATGAAATACCGCCAGCGGATCGAAACTCCTTTACCGCAGCTTTTGCAGCTTATCGAACTGGCCGGGCTGACAAACAGTTTTTGCAGCGAGGACATGCAGGCCTGGTCACAGTGCGGGCATCTATGCAGCATCGTGCCGTTATCCCGCCTTAGTTCGAATCAGCCCGATCAGGTGAAATCATGCGCTTCATCCTCGAGCAGGCGTTTGCTCAACACCACCACCGGGTCGTTACCGTAGCCGATGCTTTTGTAAAACGCGATCACGCTGTCGTTGGTGTTTCTGACCATCAGGTCGATCTTGGCGCAACCGAGTTCGATCAAGCTGGCCTCGGCGTGGCGCACCAGGCGCGTGGCGATACCCTGTCGCTGCCACGCGCCGGCCACGGCCAGGTAGTAAATCCAGCCGCGATGACCGTCGTAACCCGCCATGCAGGTCGCGATTATGTCGTTATCGACGAGACCGATGAAAAACAACTCCGGAGAATCGGCACACTTGCGCAAGATATCGGCACGCGGATTGTTCCACGGCACAATCAGTTCGCACTGCCGCCAGAGATCAATCACCGCGGTCTCGTCTTCGGCCCGGTAGGGCCTGATTTCGAGCTCGTTCATCTGCCGAGCCTCGAAGATAGTCGGCGTTGCAGGTTGTTGAATCCGGATTCCGCCGCGAACAGAATACTCTCGATACCCAGATCGAGCGCTGCCTGAACGTTTTTCGCGCGATCGTCGATAAACGGCAATTCGCTGGCAGCGTAGCCGCTGTGCTGCTGCAGAATCCGGTAAATCCCGGCGTCCGGCTTTCTGACACCGACATCGGCGCTGATGCCGACCCGTGTCCAGAAGGACTCGGGCGCGATTGTGCCCGGGCTTGCTTGCAGGTAAGTCGCCTGAATCAGGCTCTCATCCTGGCTGTCGCTATATTCGCCGATGAACGGGATTAGCAGTTCGGCGACGTCGTCGGCCGATTCGAAAATCACGCCCATGGCGTCAAGCACGAGGATTTCATCGCGCTCGCCGACACGAACGGGAGCATTTCATGCAAAAGCCTTGCCGGTGACTCATTCCCATTCGAGCTCGGTAAACACTTTCTGCGCGTTGCGCCCGGCCAGGTTTTCGTGGTTGCGCAGATAGTGGTAGGCGGATTGATCGATACTACCGATGTCGGAGATATCGCCGCCGTCGTCCATGAAATCGCCAACCGCGGCGCGCAGGAAAAGCAGGTAATCGAGGGTATCCTTGCGCGCATGCTCCAGTGTTGTTGCGCGGCCGTGGCCGGGTACCAGGTGTTCAGGCTGGTAGGC
Source organism: Gammaproteobacteria bacterium (assembly GCA_020354435.1). Taxonomy (GTDB): domain Bacteria; phylum Pseudomonadota; class Gammaproteobacteria. Next base: position 1,116,435 of record CP070646.1, on the reverse strand, counting down.
CGCCATGGCTTCGAAGACGTCGATCCAGCCTTTGCTGCTGGATTGCGCACCGATACTGAGCATGCGTTCGACGTAAACGATGTCGCCACTGAACATCACCCGCTGCTGTGGCAGCCAGACGTAGCTGTCGCCCGGAGTGTGGGCCTCGCCGGAATGGTGAATTTCGAAACGGGTAGCGCCCAGGGTGAATTCGAAGGAGTCGGTAAATCGTTGATCGGCATAAACCGGATCGGTGCCCTTGAGACCCGCTTCGCCGACCAGGTTGGTCAGGCCGATGAGTTGATCCCTGGCGCGGGTTTGCTGGTCGGTGACTGCCTTGCTGCTCGCAATTATGCTGGCGCCACGTTCACGGAAATACCCGTTGCCAAGCCAGCGGTGATCCTGCCCGCCGGTATTGATCACCCGCACCACCGGCTGTGCGCTTACCTGTTTGATGATGTTCGCGATCGCTTCCGCGCCACGGTAGCTGCCGCCCGGATCGATCAGCACGACGCCGTTGTCGGTGACGACAAAACCGAAGGTCGCGTTGTTGCCGAGATTTTCCGGCGAGCGGTTGCTGAGTTCGCCGACGATTGCGTAAACCTGGCCGCTTACCTTTTGCAATTCGAGCCGGGCATCTGCCTTCGCCGGGCCAATAGGCAAAATCAGCAGCAGTAGTAAAAATAATCGCGTTGAATTCACTTTTGATGTTCCTTTGTATTCTCTGTCACCTTTCGCAACGGAATCGTGTCATGCGCCGCTGTTTTTAATTTATTCATGCAGGCCGTCATCATAAGGCTGAAGTACCAGTTGTTCCAGCCTGTTGGCGTCGAGTTGTGTCAGCGATTCAACCAGCAGTGACGCGTCGGCGTAGGCATCGGCCGGTGTCGGCAGAAACGGGTCCGGGCAAACGACGCAGCGAATGTCGGCAGCCGTGGCTGCCGCCAGCCCGGTTGGCGAGTCTTCCAGCGCCACGGTAGCGGATGCGTCGGCCTGCAGCAGGCCGAGCGCATGCAGGTAAACATCGGGGTAGGGTTTGGAGCGCTCGACCGCGGTTGCCGAGCAAAGATGGTCGAAATGATGTAGCAGCGAAAACCGCTCCAGGCAGCCGTAGATCGACTCGTGCCTCGAACCCGACGCTACGCTCAGGCGGTAACTTGCCGCGAGCTCGTCGACCAGCGTGACCACTCCCGGCTTCAGTGTCAGCTCGGTGGCAATCATTTGATCGTAAATAAGCTTCTTGCGCGTTCGCAGCTCCTCGGAATCGATCGGCAGCCCCGACGCTTCGACCCAGCGCCGCGGCGATGCCTCGAGCATACGCCACTGCGTCCACTGCGACAGACTCAGCTCGAAACCATAGTGTGCGAAAGCATCGCGGTAGGCGCGATACTGTAACGGTTCCGAATCCACCATCAGCCCGTCGAGGTCAAAAATTACGCATTCGAGCATTTTTCAGCATTGGCAGCGAACACGGATCCTGGCCGAATCCGGGATTGCGCCCGCGCGCATCTCTCAACTGGCGGTGAGTTCGTCGGTCGACGAGATTTGAGCAAACGGGCTGCTCAATGCCGCCATGAACGCTGCCTGTACATCCGCCGCCGCTATCCGTTGGCCGTCAAATTCGAGGTCGCGTGTGGCGCAGGCATCGGCGACCACCTGGCAGCGATAGCCGAGATCGAAGGCTGCCCGCGCCGTGGTATCAATACACATATGGCTCATGGCACCGCAAATGACCAGTTCTTCTATTCCGGCTGCCTGCAGCCGCTGGTGCAAATCGGTTTCACGAAACGCACTGGGGAAATGCTTGGTGATGACGGCTTCGTCGTCCCGTGGCTGCATCAGCTGGTTAATTTCGCAACCTGGCGTATCCGCTACGAAAAACGTGGCGCCGGGTCGTGCCGCCAGGTGCTGTATGTGAAATACCGGCGCCGCATCGGCGCGAAAGCGATCGAGCAGACGGCGGCAGTTGCGTGCGGCCGCTTCCATTCCCACCAGTTCCATTGCGCCGCCGGCGAAGTAATCGTTTTGCACATCGACAATGATGAGTGCTCGTTTCATGCATTTACCCCGTTATTCCAGGTGATTCGAACTAGGTCATATATCGCAGCCGGAGTATGTTTCACTCATTATGTCCAGGCTTAGATCTCTCGAATGTATTTCGCGACAGCCCGATTTTTACCGCGGTCGAATTTAGTTCGGGTTATCCTCGGCCTGCATGGCTGCTACCTGGCGCGCACGCTCCTGCTTGATTCGTGTGATCCGCCGAATGCGTAACAGGCCCCAAAGGACCACTAGCAGTATGGCGACGCCGAACGAACCGTACAGGATAAGCGCGGACGACGCGGTTGCCCAGACCACGAGCAGGCCGAGAAAAGCGATGGCGCCGAGATAGAGAAAAATACGGTCATTTAGATAGGTGATGCTCGAATCATGGCGATCCTGTAAATCTTCGCCCTGCGCCAGACGTGACCCGTCAGCCTTGATCTGGGTTTGTCCAATACCCTGTTCTGCGTTGGACATGTTGAACCCCCCGCCGTTGCACGGCGTTTGTTTTCAATCACACGGTTACAGCCGCTTCGTTTCCAGGCCCAGAACGCCATCTTAAAGCAATTGCCGGTCTGAAGAAATGCTCCTGATCCCTGAACCAAGCTGGCGATCTCTTCGAAAGGGGGGTGTTCGATATTCGGCAGCATGGTGCCGGCCGCGGGATAACCACGCAGCAGCAAGATAATTCGCCATTGCCAGGCGCAGGATTGCTGGAGGTTTCTGGTCTTACATTGGCATTGCAATTTATCTATTCGAGCAAAAACTCCAGTCTCGCATCGGCTTTTGCCGGCGAGATCTCCAGGACTTCCGCCCGCACGACGTTTTCCTTCACGAATGGATCCTCGTTAACCCTGTTCTGAAGTTCCGCCAAGGATGCGTTATGCGCGACGATGCCGCCTCCCATGCCGGGCTGCAGGCTACCGACCAGCAAGAAAACGCCATCCTCAAAGCCGCGTCTGATCCAGTCATTGTGGCCTTCCATGAATTCGCCGGCCTGTTCCCTGTTGTCAGAAAATTTAAGCAAAACGATAAACATCCGAATTTCCTCCCCTGTATGAGTGCTCGAGTATATTGCTCGCTTCTGGCGCATATCAATAAATGTCATGCAGCGTCGGCATGTGCTTTCAAGGTTGATTGGAGAAATTTCCAGCTTACAGAAAATTGAGCACCATGGTTGGTTCGGCCGGGTGACCAATGCGCAACAAACGTTAGCGGCAGCTCGAATCAAGACAGCTTACGGCTACATAAACCGTGTCAAAATTTCAATCGACTCTGTATTGTGAATGACATGCCACGCAAGCCGAAGTGATATTAGACAGTGCCTGGTACGCGGACAGTAGCTCACCCTCCTGTGCCTTCAACGCAAAACGGCTGGCTGCCTTGTGCATGGTGGTTCCGGCCTCGCGCATTCCGGCGGGCATGAATTTAGCCATGTGACTCGCCCCATGTGAATCAAGCGAACTCATCCCCAGTCGGTGCTCTGCCGTCTCCGCCGCCTTGTCCAGCTCTTCGTTACCCAGGTAAACGAGAATTTCGTTTATCGCGGCCAGGTGATCGCGCATATTGGACAACATATGCTGTTTCATCCTGTCGGGTAACTCCACGAGCACTCTGTTGTCGTTCGACGCGATCGATTTACCGGTCAGGCTCGAAACCAGAACTACTGCAAATAGATAATGAATTCTTTTCATGTTCTTGAACCATCATTGCCGCATTACAATCGTATTCGTCGTTAACAAAGCGCGAGACTACCTGCGCCTGTTACGTCTCCTCTAGTGACAAAGACATTTCATTCCAGCTCAATCCTCCATGATCTGATTCCGATACGCCGAGGCTAGTAAAGCCAAATTTCGCATACATATCGATTAACTCTGTTTGACATATCAGGTAGATGTCAGACTTACCCAGAGTCCTCATTCTATCGATAAAGTTATTCATCAGCTTGCTGGCCATGCCTTTTCCCTGGAAAGCGGGGTGGACAACAACCGAAAGTATGACGACATGTTTACCCCCGGGATCGTGGCCGACCAGTTCTTTAAATTCTTCACTTGAAAGTTCAACCTTATGGGTGGCTCCGGAGTTAATGAAACCTGCTATCTGACCGTCAATTTCTAAAACAATAAAGCCTTCCGGATAAGTATTGATTCGCTTAAGAATTTTATCTCGGGTGGCGGCTTCATCGCCCGCATAAGAAACGGACTCGATTTCAAAGCATCGATCCAGGTCCTGCTCTCTTACGATACGGATATTTTCTTCTGCCATGCTTAAGTAGCTCATCCTGATAGAGAAAGCCCCGCGCTCGCGGCCGAAACAGGTAATTGGTGAGCATCTTGATTCAACCGCATGCGTTTGTCAGCGAGTAAGCTCAACAAGCGCTTCGACGGCTGTTTGCGCAAGTTCACTTCGAACAAATATATGATCATGGTAAAAACCTGCAACTACGTTTGCACTGATTCCGTGCTCGGTTAGCTTGCCTGAAAATGCCGCGGTCAGCCCTACTGCATCAAGGCTGGAGTGAACGCTTAACGTGATTCCCCTGAAGACTGACTCGTAGGTAAAGCCTTTTTCTTCAGCTTTGAATTTGGGAATAATCAGTGTCAGTCCTTCTGACTCCCGGATTGCGGCCAGCGGATCCAGGTCCGCGTAGTCTCCGTATTGAGCATTCTGAAACGTGCAGAATACATACTCCCCATCCATAAGTTCCGGAGACATGGATTGGAGCAACTTTTCCAGGTCTCTCTCCCCAGTCATGGGTTGTCTTGCTCGACAAGGTGGGGCATCAATGTCTCCGCGTGACCGCGACCGCCTGCATGTACTCGTTAGACAAGAGCTTCGACTGCCGACCGAGTATTAAAAGCCGATTATTCGACGCCGCCCAGTACAAATTTATAAGCGGCATTGCTTCCGCGAAGGGAAAAGTTGTAACTGACAGGATTTGATCCTCCGGAAAAGCTGTCACATTTTTGTTCGACTTCGATCGTGAGCTTCAATCCCTTTCTGAACAAATCCCAAAGCTCGTCCTTGGGCCGGCCCAAATGGGCTTTTAGCTCGGTTTTTGCTGGTTCAAAGGTGTAGCCCAGAACGGGAACATCGGTTGCGTCGATCATAATTTTCCAGTCCTTGTAGTCGCATCTGTCGTTCTCCTTATCATGGGTGTCGGTAATCAGAAGTTTGACCGGGCTATTGGGTTTCGTTCGGCTGATGACGAGTCTGGGCTTTGGCTTGCTGCCGGAGTAAGGGTGCGCAGAGGTGAATGCAATTCTTGCCTTTGTATCGCTTTCTTTGCTTTCGAGTCGAAACTCCCAGTCTCCGACTCTTGCCTGGCCCGTCACTGTACCGGTAAACAGCATACCGAAAGTGATACATGCAATCATTTTCAATAATCGAAAATACACACAGTGCTCCTGTACAGCAGACTCATACGGCTTGAATTCCGTTCAACCCTCCACGTCGCAGGGCGGCCTTGACGCGCTTGGCTACAAATGCCTGTTATGGCCATGTAAGCCGTATGGATGTTCTCAAATTTCATTATAGGCTCGAGTGACAATATTTTGCTAAACCACACCTCGATTGACCTCATCAATTTGTGTATTTAGCGTCCATAAATCATAAAGCAATCCTGCAAGAAAGAGTCCCCCGGTTAACAGCCAGATCAATCCTGTAATCCATTTGCCCAGATAGAATCTGTGAATGCCAAAAATCCCCAGAAAGGTCAATAAAATCCAGCTAACCGTGTAGTTCTTGTCACCGCTCGAATACCTGGCATCGGCCGCTCTGTCCATGCCGGGAATCAAAAACAGATCGACGATCCAGCCAATGAGAAACAGGCCAAGCGTAAAAAAGTAGACTGTCCCCGATACAGGCCGGCCAAAATAAAATCGATGGGATCCGATGAAGCCAAAGATCCACAAGATGTAACCGATGATCATACTGTGAGTGTTACTCGGAAAAGACATTCTTCCTTACCGGCTCGTATCCAGGTTCCGAGCGTAATCCGTTTTTTGGTCCGGCTGCATGTGCCTGTCAGGCTTGATGGCAATACCGCGAATCGTAGGGCGTACAATGGGCGGAGCTTTTCGCATGCTCTCCCTCTCAATTCCAATAATTTCGAAACCCTCGGCAACTATTGCCTGCTCCGTCTCTCTATTCAGGTGGCAATTGCCCATGAATGTTTTCCAGATCGGGTTAATTCTATTCTGCCATCGTCTTCTCGAGGTGCCATCAGCAGCTGCTACATGCTCCAGAAACACGAACCTACCCCCGGGCTTTAATACTCGCCGGAACTCACTTAAACATGTTTTTAGATTCGTTACCGAGCAACAGACCAGCGTCGTCACGACATAGTCGAATGACTCATCTTCCGATTCGATTTGCTCGGCCGTTCCGCCGATTATGCTGACATTTCCAGGACCGTGAATGTCTACCTGCTGTTTCAAAATTTTTCGCATATGTCTATCGGGCTCGGAAAGTACGAGCCTGGTAACATCTCCAGAATAAAACCTGATATTTGCTCCGGTACCCGCACCAACTTCCAATACGTCACCGCTCACCTGTTCGAGAAGCCGGTGCCTCCATTCCCTTAAGCAGGCCTCTTCGGTCTTTGCCATGAAACTGTCATAGAAAAATGCGGTTAAAAAAGACATGGATTACTATTTATTGTTGCTCATGCCCTATAACGCCCCGCATCGGCGACCAACCAGGCACCTGGCGGTTTGTTGATCAGGCTGTATGTGCCTGTTATGCGCTGGAGTGAAAGCTGTCATTACCTGGTTTTTACGCGCCCGGCAGAGAAGGCAAATTTTTCGCGAACCCATGATTGCCTGTTCTCATCATCAGTGATTGTTATTATCGCACGATGGGCGTAGTCGAAATACTAATATTGGCTGGTGGTTTTGCCGGCGGCTATGTTTCCGGGCTTACCGGGTTCGGTACCGGTTTATCGGCCTTGCCTTTCTGGCTCAACGCCGTTCACCCGGTGGTTGCGGCACCATTGGTTGTTGTCTGCTCAATTGTTGCCCAGATTCAGACCTTGCCCTCTATCTGGCATGCAATCAGTTGGCGCCGGGTTATTCCTTTTATTGTAGGCGGGATGATTGGGGTGCCTGTCGGGACACTATTGCTGTCGATTGTCGCGCCGCTCGTTTTCAAGCTCTTCATAGGGATATTTCTTATAGGCTACTGTAGTTTCATGCTCGCCAGGAGTTCAGTACCCGTCTTATCCTGGGGTGGTCGGAATGCGGATGGTGTCATTGGTTTTGCAGGGGGCGTCCTTGGGGGTTTAGCCGGTCTCTCGGGCGCATTGCCTACGATATGGGCAGGTTTAAGGGGATGGGGCAAGGATACCAGGCGAGGCATATTTCAGGCCTTTAACTTATCAGTCCTAAGCTTCGCCTTTTTCTCACAGCTGATCGGCGGATTTTTGACCAGTGAGGTTATTGTATCCGTGTTGATTGCGCTTCCCGGAACCATTATTGGAGCCTGGTTGGGCCGTAAAACATACAATTGGGTAGGGGATTATCGATTCAACCAGGTGGTACTGGTTTTACTGCTTTTATCAGGAATATCGATTGTGGTGACCTCGGTGACGCTGGTCTGAAATGATTTGGTTCCGCTGACCTTCCCCCGAAGGGTACACGCATTCAGTGAGAGAAAATTCATCCTATCAGACCGCCTGGTTCTCATAAATGGCAGGCGGCACGGGCGCTGATTCGATAATTCGCAAATTACCCAAGTTAAACTTCTATGATATACCTTCAACTATGACGAGGTTCGCATCTGCCGAGCGGTGTCGATGCTCTGCGAGAGCCTTGTAGTCTGGATCATCACACCATGCCCGGGCAGCCGCTACGCTGGGGAATTTCATTATTACCGTGCCCGGATACGCCCAGCTCCCCTCAACCACGATGGTTTGATTTTTTGAAGTCGCTAACAGCTCGCCACCATGCCTCTCGAAAATCGGCATAAAACCAGCTAGATAGTTTTGATATTCATCCGGGTCGTTGATTTGTATCTGTGCCAGGACATAAGCACTCATTATTTTGTCTCCTCACATTTTGTAATTGTCGATTTCTCTACTTAGAAGAATGTATGCAAAGTTTAGTGTCCGCCTGACGCTTTGCATCAGCGGCCGTTTCACTCGTGTGGTGAGTGCAACGGTTCGACTGCATGCGCCTGTTATACGCCCTGGACGATGATTGATTTTCCATACTCCCTGTATATTCCGGTTTTACTGAATTCTGTATCGTTGGTACTTAAACCAATCAGGTAATAGTCCTTGGATTTTGTCCCAACTAGAGAGAATTTGAAGTACATTTTTCCTTCGCCTCCTTCTGAATTCGCGTAAACGACTAGCGTTTCTTTCGACCCGAAAACTTCGTACCCGACTAAACGTATGTCTGCACCAAGATTTCTGTCTCTTATCGAAGAAGCAATTTGAGAAAACTCTGTAAATGATACTGTTTCCTTAAATCTATCGTCGGTCCACTCGTAGGCCAGTTTTATACCTGGATCGGATTTCAAACTCGAAAGAAAATCGACAACAAGTTCAGCAGCTCGGGTCTGGTCGTGAACGATAACTCCTGAACTGCATCCGACAAACAGCAGAAAAAAAATAACTAGTACTGGCTTATTCATTTTTCTACGGCGTATAGCGCTACGCATCAGCGACCATTTTACTCGTGTAGCGAGTGGAGTGCTCCGGCTGCATGCGTTTGTTATGTGCGCTTGTTTTCAACCATCAAATCCTTTAACCCGAATTAAAAACACATACTAAAAGATTGCTCCTGATGCGACCTGCACATTGGCCGTTTCATGGTTGCGATCGGTTTTTCGCCACTACTGTTCAGTAAATTCAATCTTTCCTTCTGGCAGCATATACAGCACGAGCGCCTCTCCGTTCGTTACAGTTGGTCGGTGATCGGATCCTGGTTCAAATACACACCAGCCCCGAGGTTTCCCGTCAAACTGGGCACCTTCAGTGACAGGCATGATCATGCATATTTCGCCCGTTGGGTGGCGATGATGTGGGCCAACTATATTTTTTAAATCGACCACATCGACACTTAGCCTTCCGGTTTCTTTGCCTGGCTCGATGATACGGCCGAAGCGGCGCCCTTCTTTCCCCTGTACACACATCCAGCCATCCAGTATAGCCTCGTGGCAAGCTGCCTCGATGGCCCTGAATGTCACCCCGTCATGAGGAAACCGACGATTGAGTTCCTCGGCCAGATCGGGGCTCACAATCTGACTCGATACAAAGTCGGTTACTGGTTTTAGCAATTCCTGAAAGCGCTCAATATTCATTAACCAGGCTCCTTAAACAATAAGTGCATTGTAACGTTGGTTGGTTACGAAGCGCCATTGCGCTCTGCATCAGCCGCCGTTTCACCCGCGTAGCGAGAGTGGAGCGGTCCGACAGCATTCCCTTGTTAGAGCGTATTCTGTTTGTTTCTGTCGCCAGGAATTGGCCTTGATTGAAGGCCGAAGTATTTTCGTTCAGATAGTTGTTTCTTCGTTAAAATTTTCGAGGGAGAAGATTTACTTGTTGTGCGTCAACTAATAACCAGCCAACGGCCGCTTTTGTGTTGTCTAATACTCTAACCCACCATTCGACCTCTGGCCATTCGCCCGCTTTATCGAAATCCCTGTCTCGTGTTGCTTTCAAAGAGCATATTTTGTCTCCTACTTTGAAAGCACCCCAACCTTCAGCCTCGAACTGAAGAAACTCCACTTTAACGCCTGGCGAAAGTGTTCCACAACTGCCTTTGTTTATTTCCCTTTTTACAGTCCAAATAGCTGATTTTTTCGTTATCACTTTTGACTGGTCCCAAACAATTAGCCATCCTGTTTTGTATTTCAAACGTCTGCTTTCAGATGTTAAGTCTGGTGTTTTGTGTAAGACAAGTTCATCAGATTTAGCGGCTAATCTAGGAGTGCCTTCGCCAGGCCAGCCCTCGCGCACGAACTCTTCGCCGATAACCGCAGGTGAAAATGAAATAATTGCCAAGAATAGGATTAATAGCTTTGCCATATGAATATGAGTTTAGGCGAGTTTTCTGATTTGTCGCTACGCTCTAACATTCCTTATCAGCGGCCGGACCTAGGCCGGTCCGTCTGCACGCGCTTGTTATGAGAACTTAGAGTGAGGCATTCGATCAGGCAGCCTTAAGATAACCGATCCATCGATCCTTGCCCCTACAAGCAGCGATCAAACATTGCCAGCATTCGTTCCCAGTGCCGCTCGGCTGAGGCCTTATGATATTTCCCTTGCCTCAAGGGAAAAACGAATCCGTGCTCGCTATCCGGATATAATTCGATGCGGAATTTAATCCCTGTTTTAGTCAAGTAACTCTCTAATTCATCGATCATTTTTTGGGGTGCATATTCGTCAGTCTCCGCACAGCCAAAATACATTTCGCCCATGATATTTCCGGCATTCAGGTGAGGGGAATCCTTCGCATCAGTAAGTAATCGAACGCCATGAAAAGACGCAGAAGCCGCTATCCTGTCGGGAAAGGCTGCTGCTGCAGCAAAAGCAAAAGGGCCGCTCATGCAATATCCGACGCAACCCATCTTGCCATCGCGAGCAGCATCGTCCGTTGCTGCAAATTTCATCAGCGCCTGAATGTCTTCACAAGCCATCGCATTGGAAAGTGAGTTCATGTGTTCGAACATAACTTCCAGGGTGGATGACTCGATATCAAACTCGCGCAAACGCCGATAGTAGAGGTTAGGTAGCATCACATAGTATCCGGCAGAACCGAGCCGGCGTGCCATATCATGCAGCTCTTCACGCTTGCCTGGGGCATCCATAAGGAAAAGTACAACCGGGTGTGGACCATCCTCTTCGGGATGCGTGACAAAGGTGTTCATTGCGCCAGCTTTGGTATGAATGTCAATGTCCCGATCGATCACGGGTGGTTGCCCTTATTTAAGTTCTCATAACAGCTGATTTATGCGGCAGTGTGATTCTCTCTGGCAGCAAGCCATCTGACTCATACAGGATCGGATTTCTTGCTTTTGGCTATTTCTGTCGTCCAACACGATTCTGCGCCACCCCAATGGCCGCTTTTGACTTCATGAATTCTTATCGAAGTGTTGTCTCGCATCCATTCGCCAGCCACCTCGCCAAAAACTCTTGCTATTCCACGTATCAATTTTTGTTTTTCTTCAAGCGTGAAGACATCCTCCATTACTTGCACGTCGACAGTTGGCATGGCTCTCCTCCCATATTTTTATCTTACGAGTATTTCAAATTTTACAACTTGATACCTAACTTCAAAATCTCCTGGCTGAGCGTCTCGGTAGTGCCCGCCATATTACGCTTCGCATCATCGGTCAAATGACCGCGGAGCAGACATTTGATCCGACGGCATGCCGGCCCTTTCATGTGATGTTTCAGGCCTGGTATGTGACAACATGCGCGGTTATATCGAAGGTTACATTGCCATTTGCGGAAATATATTCCCGCAGCGAGTCCGAAGCTTCGTTGAAAATCTCTTGAATGTCCTCCTCCCCAAGCGCTATCCCCATTACTGGCAACCATCCTCTTAAATCTGCATCGAGCATGGACTTTAAGTCCGGGAATCGAGCTGTTCCGGTATGAGTCTTAATTGTAATGCCGGAGATGCCGGCTTGGCTGAATGTGGCTCGTAAAACATCTTTGTCTCCTAGTTCAAATGGACTGTTAAGCGCCTGCCGTGCCTTGCTTCCGCCGTACCTTTCTATAATCGAAATACTTTGAGAATATGCAGGTATATTTTCCAGCGCGT
>CP070646.1:1103325-1104540 GCA_020354435.1 Gammaproteobacteria bacterium | reverse complement strand
TTATCGATCTGAGCGCCTGGTTGATCTCGCTAATCTGCCGGTTCAGGTCGGCCTCCAGCTGCGCCGGGCTGCCGGAAAACTCCTGTGGCACGGTCAATCCGCGGAAATCGGCTGAATTCAGTACATCCTGCACGTCTTCCTGTTGCAGGCTTGAGCCGAAAACGACAACGTGATCCAGCCCCTCGCTGGTATAAAACGATTTGGTCATGAAACCGGTCAGGGTCAACGCGCGCCTGAGCCGGTCGAAGTTGGTCGACGGCACCGTGCCGACGAATATTCTGAGGAACCGGCCGCGTCGCCTCAGCCGACCCAAATCGAGATCCAGCGAGGCAAACTTTTGCAGGCTGCCGGACAACTGCCGCAGCGCGTTCTTTTTCTCGCTTTGCCGGCGTAACTGTTCCTCGAGATCGGATACGCGCGCCCACAGAACCCTCAGATCATCATCCAGTTCGCGTAACTGATCCAGCGTAACAATGTCGTCGACCGCGATATCGTCGCCGAAAGGTTCGCGAACGTAACCGATAATCTTACCGAAGCGCGAGTTCAGCTCGTGGTAAACCGCATAATAATCTTCGGCCGGAAATTCCTGCAGCTCGGGTTCGACCTGGCGCGACTCGAACGGATGAATCACCGACATTTGCGCCAGCGTTATCGCCGCCCGCTGGGCATCGGCGTCCACCATGTAGAGGCTGATTTTCTTCATCGGCATCGGAGCATTCAGCATCAGTGCGATACCCCCACGGCCCTGCTGATCAATTCCTGCTCGAAACCGAGCTGCTTACCCTTGATCAGCGCCTGCAAAAACCTGACCTCGGCCTCGCGCAGCAGCACGTAAGAGAATGTCCGTGCCAACAGGTTGGATTTCCTGTGCAGCATTTCGGAGGCGACGGACAGGCTATAGTATTCCATCGCGGTTTCCATTTCCGAGATCGAAGCGCTGCGCGCCAGCAGCGACTGGTATGGCTGCGGCAAAGCGGACACGACTGCTTCGATGTTTTCCATCTTCGCCAGGCGCATCAATTCCGCCGAGTGCAGTTTGTTACCGGTCGCGGTCAGCAGATAAAACGACTTCGCCGCAGACAGCCCGTAGGAAAAACGGTAACGCAACAGCCACAACAGGTTGAAACGATCCAGCAGCCCGCCCATGACCCGGCCGACAAATTCACTGTCGCGCGGCTGCAGAAAACGCGCGCGTTGATAAAGATCGATGAAAAA
>CP070646.1:1077078-1103225 GCA_020354435.1 Gammaproteobacteria bacterium | reverse complement strand
TGGAACATCAGGCAACACCCTATTTTCGGCTCGTGTTCGCGATCCAGTGGCCGGATATCAATGAAAAGCTGCAGTCCTACGATATTGTGGTCTGGCGAAACGCGGTCGACTACCACGAACAGCTGAGCCGTTTCCGCCAGACACTCTGGGCCTGGCTCATCGTGACCACGATTTTACTGTTACTGCTGATGTACCTGGTGACCCGCTGGAGTCTGCTGCCGCTGAAAAAGATCGGCCTCGAGGTGAAGGCGATCGAGGATCAACAGCAGACGCAGTTCGAGCAGGATTATCCGGACGAAATTGCGCCGCTAACCGAAAACCTGAATATCCTGTTGCGGCGCGAGCAGTACCAGCGTCAGCGATATCGCAACGCGATGGACGACCTCGCGCACAGCCTGAAAACGCCGCTGGCGGTTTTGACCGGGCTTGGAGATCAGGCACATCTCGACGAGGCCCAGCGCGATACGCTGCGCGAGCAAACCGAGCGCATGAACCAGATCGTTTCCTACCAGCTGCAAAAAGCGACCAGCGTTTCGGATATTCGCATCAGCAAGCCCGTCGACCTGGTTACAGTTATCGACAAGCTGGCCTCGGCGCTGGAAAAGGTTTACCAGGAAAAGGCCATCGATTTCGATCGCCGTCTGCCGCAGCAGATGCTACTGCGCATGGATGAGGGCGACTGCCTCGAAGTCGTGGGTAATTTGCTCGACAATGCATTCAAGTACGGCAAGCGGCGGATAACTATAACCGGATCGGTACAGCCAGATAAATCGACCCTGCTGGTTATCGAAGACGATGGCGACGGCCTTGGCGAAAGCGAAATCGAACAGATTCTGAATCGGGGCACGCGGCTGGACGAAGCCACTGAGGGGCAGGGTATCGGGCTTGCCGTGGTGGCCGATATCGTTGAGTCCTATAACATCGGGCTTGAATTTGGCAACGCCGAGCTCGGTGGCCTCAAGGTCAGCCTGCGATTTCAGACGGTGTAAAGGATTCAGGCCGTCAGCGACAGCCAGAAACCGTAAACCAGCACCAGCGCTCCTGGCAGATACAGCAAGCGGTCCCACAGGCTCATGCGGCTGTACGGCTCCCTGATACGAAATTTAGGCTGCTGTTTTAGCATGGATCTGTGCTCGCAGTTGGCAGGCAGATGCCGGAATACGGCACTGCGTTCAGACCATCAGGTAGCGCTTTTTCTCTTCCAACGGGCTGTTGAAATAGTCGTTGCCGTCGTAGCCTGCGGTTTCGACAATCGCCTCCGAGGAGACATGTTCGCTGACGCAAACGCTGCAGCGGTAAAAGGTCACCTGGCTGCGGGAGTTGACAATTTCATTGGTGACAAACATCTGTGAACTGCAGTTGGGGCATTTCATATCAGGTATCCCTGCTGTGGTTCGCAGTAGTATAGTTACAAAATAATTAAACACAATATCTTGTTATATTTTTTATTTACACATACAATATGTAGTGGTTGTGTCGATTTCACAGGGACGTGAATTTTTTTCTCAGGCAGTCAATGCCTTACGCTTGAAAGCTCACAAACTACCTCAACTATCCTATCTCCCCTCGAGAAAAATTTTGTCGGGAGAGACTCTTTTTCACCGGTATATTCGATCTTAATCGAAAAAAATTCGGCGCTCGTTGGACTCGCCGTAACAGCCGATTCAGGGCTGAAATACCAGTGTTGCGGGATTAGTACATCTACCCGGCATTGCGTTAGCAATGCCGGGACGGGGAAGATGAACGGTATTGCGGGTTAAACTTTTTCCAGGGTAGTGACCTTTTTATCGCCGACCCATTCCGCTACCGTTGAATCGAAATCACGAAAATGCGCCGACTCGAGGTGAGCGTCGAAGGCATCCCTGTCGCTGTAAACTTCGTACAGCAGTACGTAATTATCCCTGTCTGGACTCACGCAGACGTCGAATACGTGGCAATCGGATTCTTGTTGCAGGGAGTCCGACGCTTGCCGGCGAACACGCGCAAGAAAGGCCTCGAAATTGCTCTCGTGAGTGGTGAATTCGACGATGACTACATACATGTCTTTTCTCTAGGGTGTACCTGGCGCTAATGGTTCGATGGGTTTGCGAATCGTCATGACCTCATGCGCCGCGGATCTGCGCGACGACTTCGTCCGTGACCGCGCGCGTGCCCATGTCACCACCAAATTCCTTTGGCCGGATTCGATTTGCGCCGAAGCCGCTTTCGACCGCGAGGTTGACCAACTCGGCAGCTTGCGACATCTCATTGCAGCCGGTTTTGTCGGCGAGAAAGTCGAGCATCAGTGCGCCGCTCAGGATCGCCGCCAGCGGGTTGGCCAGATCCTGTCCCATGATGTCGGGTGCGCTGCCGTGCGCCGGTTGAAACAGCCCGTTGTCGTCGCCGATCTCGGCACAGGCGGCCATGCCCATGCCGCCGACGAGGCCGCCGGCGAGATCCGACAGAATGTCGCCGAACATGTTTTCCATGACCAGTACGTCGAACTCCCACGGGCGCCGAATGAAATCGAGCGCCTGCGCATCGACGTAGTTGTAACCGGTTTCGACATCGGGGAACTCGGGTTTGATCTCGTCGAATATCTGTCGGAAAAAAGCCATCGACCTGAATACGTTGGCCTTGTCGACGCAGGTCAGCATTCCCTTGCCGCCGCGCGCCTTGCGTTTGCGCGCGAGTTCGAAGCCGAAGCGGTGCAGTTTCTCGGTTGTCGCGCGCGTGATGCGCAGCGTGTCGCGTACTTCCTCGTTGCCGATGACCTCGCTGCGTGCGTGCACCGCCGCCGAGTAAAACAGGCCCTCGGTGGATTCGCGCAGGATCACCAGGTCGATGTTGGCGGCGCGTGGTTCGGCCAGTCGTTGCGGTGCATTCGGGTAAGCCTTGACCGGGCGCACTCCGGCGTAAAGGCCATAGATATCGCGCAGGCGCAGGTGCGGTGAAATCTCGGTGCCGTCGTCGAGTCGAATCGCAGGCAGCCCGATCGCGCCGAGGAAAATCGCGTCGCATTCGCCGGCCGCCGCTTCACCGCCGGCTTCGATGTCGACACCGTTGTCGGCGTAGTAACCGGCACCGGCCAGGATTTCGCGGTACTCGAGCCTGAAGCCGCCGGTAACTTCGCTTGCAGCGTCGATCACGGCCAGCGTCGCATCGGTCACGTCGATGCCGATGCCGTCGCCCTTGATGATCGCAACTTCCGAATGGGTCATAAATCGCGCTTTGTGTTAAACAATTCCGGCTGACAAGGGTCCGAAGGAGGTAGTTTCGCGGGATTTCTAGAGCGCCTTGAAACCGATATCGGTACGGAAATAGGCGCAATCCCAGTCAATGCTTTCGACAATTTCATAGGCCTGGCGCTGCGCATCAGCGATGTTTTCGCCGAGGCCGACGGCACACAGCACACGTCCTCCATTCGACAGGATAGAGCCGTCGGCATCGCGTTTGGTGCCAGCATGGAACACCTTGCCATTCTCCGACTCTGGCGGAATATTTCGAATCTGCTCCCCCCTGGCGTAACTATCGGGATAACCGTCGGCCGCCATGACCACGCCAAGGCTGGCGCGATCATCCCATTTGGCCGACATGCTGCCGAGATCACCGCGGCACGCGGCGAGGCAGAGTTCGACCAGGTCGGACTGCAGGCGCATCAGAATCGGCTGGGTCTCGGGATCACCGAAGCGGCAGTTGTATTCGAGTACCCGGGCAGTGCCGTCGGCGCCGATCATAAGGCCCGCGTACAGAAAACCGCGGTAGCGATTGCCTTCCGCCATCATGCCGTGCACGGTCGGCAGGATGATATCGGACATGACCTGGTCCTCGATCACTTCGCTCAGCACCGGTGCCGGGGAATAGGCGCCCATGCCGCCGGTATTTGGGCCCAGGTCGCCATTGTCGCGCGCCTTGTGATCCTGCGAGCTGGCCATCGGCAATACCTGTTCGCCGTCGACGATGCAGATATAGCTGGCTTCCTCGCCCTGCAGAAATTCCTCGATGACGACGCGGTGGCCGGCCTCGCCGAATCGATTGCCGGCGAGCATGTCGATGATCGCGGCTTCCGCCTCGTCTTCGGACTGCGCGATGATGACGCCCTTGCCGGCAGCGAGGCCGTCGGCCTTGATCACGATCGGTGTGCCCATTTTCTCGACATAGGCGCGCGCTGCATCGATCTCGGTGAAACTCTGGTAGGCGGCGCTCGGAATCTGGTGGCGCGCGAGAAAGTCCTTGGTGAAAGTCTTGGAACCCTCGAGTTGCGCGGCCGCGGCGCTGGGCCCGAATATGGTCAGGCCGGCGGCCTCGAATCGATCGACGATGCCGGCTACCAGCGGTGCTTCGGGTCCGACGATGGTCAGGTCGATGTCTTGCTCCTGCGCGAAGGCGAGCAGCTGTTCGATATCCTCGGCGCCGATGTCGACGTTTTCGATACCATCTTCGAGTTCGGTGCCGGCATTACCGGGGGCGACATAAACCCGATCGACACGATGCGACTGGCGCGCTTTCCATGCGAGCGCATGTTCGCGTCCTCCACCACCGACGACTAACACTTTCATCCGCTTACCCCACTAGCGCTAGTGGCGGAAATGGCGCATGCCGGTAAACACCATGGCCATTCCATGCTCGTTGGCGGCGGCGATGACTTCGTCGTCGCGCATCGATCCGCCCGGCTGGATAACCGCGCTGATGCCGACTTCGGCGGCGGCGTCGATACCGTCGCGGAACGGGAAAAAGGCATCCGACGCCATCACCGAACCGGCAACCTGCAAACTGGCGTGTTCGGCCTTGATCGCGGCGATACGCGCGCTGTTGATGCGCGACATTTGTCCGGCGCCGACACCGATCGTCATTTGATCGTGCGCGTAGATGATGGCATTGGACTTGACGAACTTGGCCACCTGCCAGGCGAACACGAGATCCTGCATCTGCAACTCGTCGGGTTTGATTTCGCTGACAACTTCGAGGCCCTGGTAAAGCGCCTGATCGGCGTCCTGTACCAGCAGGCCGCCGTTGACATGCCTGTAGTCGAGACGGTCGGCGATTTCATCCCATTGGCCGCAACGCAGCAGGCGCACGTTTTCCTTGCTGGCGACCGCAGCCGAGGCGTCATCGTCGACCGCGGGCGCGATGATGACCTCGACGAACTGCTTTTCGATGATCGCCTTCGCGGTGTCCGCATCGAGCGGTCGGTTAAAAGCGATGATGCCGCCGAAAGCCGATTCCGGGTCGGTGCTGAAGGCGCGCTGGTAAGCGTCGTGGATGTTGTCCGCCAGGGCGACGCCGCAGGGATTGGCGTGTTTGACAATAACGCAGGCGGGCGCCTCGAATTGCTTGACGCATTCGAGCGCGGCGTCGGTATCGGCGATGTTGTTGAACGACAGCGCCTTGCCCTGCAGCTGCTCTGCGCTGGCAACGCTGGCCTCGCTACTGCCGTCGTTGGTATAAAAGGCCGCCGCCTGGTGCGGATTTTCGCCGTAGCGCATCGACTGCGCGTGACGATACTGCAGGTTCAGCGTGCGTGGAAATTCCCGATCGTCGTCGCTCTGCACCAGGCGGCCAAAGTAGTTGGCGATGGCGCCATCGTATTGCGCGGTATGTTCGTAGGCCTTGATCGCGAGCGAGAACCGGGTTGCGTCGCTGACGCCGCCATCGGCCTCAATTTCCTCGAGCAGCAGGTCATAGTCGGCCGGATCGACGACAATGGTTACGCTGGCGTGATTCTTGGCCGCGGCGCGTACCATCGCAGGGCCGCCGATATCGATGTTTTCGATTGCATCCTCGAGACTGCAGTCCGGCTTCGCCACGGTTTGCTGAAACGGGTAGAGATTGATGATTACCAGGTCGATCGGTGCGATACCGTGTTCCTGCATCACGGCATCGTCGATGCCGCGGCGCCCGAGGATACCCCCGTGTACCACCGGGTGCAGGGTCTTGACGCGTCCAGCCATCATTTCCGGGAAGCCGGTGTGATCGGAGATTTCGGTGACCGCGATGCCAGCATCGGCGATCAATTTGGCGGTACCGCCGGTGGACAGCAACTCGACACCTTGGTTGTTCAGTTTCTGGGCCAGTTCGACGATGCCGGTTTTATCTGAGACGCTGATCAGTGCGCGACGAATAGCCTTCGGCATAGGTAATCCATTTTGTCAGTGATTAAAGCGGCATTATAACCGATCGGCCCGCCGCCGGTATTAATGTTCGATATGGTATTGCTTAAGTTTCTTGCGCAGCGTGCCGCGGTTGATACCGAGGCAGGACGCGGTTTTGGACTGGTTGTTATCGCAGTGACGCAGGACCGTTTTGAGCATGGGTTGTTCGATTTCGGAAATCACCGTGTCGAAGAGATTACAGGGCAATTCACCGTCGAGGTCATCCAGGTATTTGCGGATTGCCTGCTCTACCGACTGCTGTAATTGACTGGTGTTTTTCTTTTTTGCCACACTCACCGACCAGGTTGCGCCGAGGCTCTCCTCATGAGGCCCTGTCATAGTTTTCAAGGATGCTGTTGCCGAAGTAAGCCTCGATCGTCTGCAGCTGTTGTGCCGCGGTTTGTGCCTGCATTAGCGCGGGCTTGACGATGTCATAATTTTCGCACTGGCCAAGCTGCCAGTTGATATGCTTACGTGCGATTCGCACCCCCTGATACTCCCCGTAGAACGCATGCAGATTCTTTATATGGCCGTATAGCCATCGTTGTTTTAGTTCGTCCGAGGGTTCGACGGGTTCTATTCCGGTGCTCAGATACCGCTCGATCTGGCTGAAAATCCACGGACGCTGCTGCGCGATACGGCCGACCATAATAGCATCCGCAGCCGTGAAGTCCATGACCATTTTTGCTTTTTTCACCGAATCGATGTCGCCATTGGCGATTACGGGTATGTCCAGCGATTGTTTTACTCGTCGAATGGTTTCGTACTCGGCCTCGCCCAGATACCTGTCTTCGCGCGTACGCCCGTGGATCGTTAGTGCGGCGATGCCGCAGTCTTCGGCGATGCGCGCAATCTCGAGCGCGTTGCGCTGGTGGCGCGACCAGCCGGTGCGAATTTTCAGCGTAACCGGTACCTCGACCGCGGCGACGACGGCGCGCAGAATCGATTGCACCAGTCCTGGATCGCGCAGCAGGGCGGAGCCGGCGTCGACTCTGCAAACCTTTTTCGCCGGGCAGCCCATGTTGATATCGATGATCTGCGCTCCCTGCGAGACGTTGTAGACGGCGGCTTCGGCCATCATTTCCGGGATGCCGCCGGCGATTTGCACGATGATCGGTCCGGGCTCGCCCGCGTGATCCATGCGCAGGCGGGTCTTGCGGCTTTCACGCAGGTCCGGGTGGCTGCTAATCATTTCGGATACGGTCATGCCGGCGCCGAGCTGACGGCATAGCTGTCGAAACGGGCGATCGGTAACGCCGGCCATCGGCGCCAGCGCCAGGCAATTTCGAAACGGGTAGGGACCAATCGTAAACGGCATTTTTTTAGCTATCGGGCTTGTTCGCGGTGTCCGATTCGGACTCGGATTCGTGATCGGACTCTATTTTATCGATCATCTGGCATTCGAGAAAGATACGGTTTTCGCAGGTCGCGCAAATGCTTTTGTCGAGCCGGCCGAAGATGGATGAAATCGCATCGAGCTTGCCGTCGAAGATATTGGACTCGCCGATTTCGTCGGCATAGCCGCCGCGCTTCAATACCTTCGAGGCGGTGTCCCGCAGCCGGTAGATATATAAATCGCCGCCGATCGCTCGCCTTTCGCGTGCCTCTCCCACCAGCAGTTCGGCACCGGCGATATCCACCTGGCTGATACCCTTGGTCAGCAGAAACAAATGTTTTTGCTCGGGGTAATGCTCGCGGTAACGGCGTAGCAGCTCACCCACATGGGACACCGAACCGAAGTAAAGCGAATCATCGAGGCGCAGTATCTTGAGCTGTGGACACTCCGGCAGGAACTGGCCAAAGACGAACTTGCGGGTTTTCGAGTCCGGGTCGGGCACGCGTGGCGACAGCCGCGGGCGCGAGGTCTTGCGCAGGAAAACCGTCAGTGACAGGATCACGCCGGCGAGAATCGCGAACTCGATCGAGAAGAAGACAGTGCCGAAAAAAACGACGCAGAGAATGACGGCTTCGTTCCGGTCTGCTCGCAGGATTTTGCGGATTTGACTGAAATTGATCAGGCGCCAGGCAACCAGGAACAGCAGACCGGCTACCGCTGCTTTGGGCAGATAGGATGTCAACGGTGCGACCAGCATGACGATAACAACCAGCAATATGCCGGCCAGGATCGCTGCCAACGGCGTGCGCGCGCCGGCATCGTAGTTGGCGCCGCTGCGGTTGAAGGATCCGGTTGCCACATAGGAGGAGAAGAAACTGCCGAAAATATTCGACAGGCCCTGGCCAATGAATTCCTGGTTGCCGTCGATTGCCTGTCCTGATTTTAGCGAGATCGAGCGTGCGATCGAAACCGCCTCGGTCAGCGCGAACAGGGTCATTGCAAACGCCAATGGAGAAAGCTGACGCATGGTTTCGAGTGAAAAGTCCGGCATCGATAACGGCGGTAAATGTTGCGGCAACGCGCCGACCATCTTGATGCCGGTGGTTTCTGCGCCGAATACGAGATTGAAAAGTCCCGCCGCTGCGCTGCCGGCAATCAGGGCGACGATCATGCTCATGCCGCCGAATCGACGCTGTGCAAGAATGCCAGCGAGGAGGGTAATGACCGCAACCACGCTCACCAGCGGATGCAGATACTCCCGGAACAGCCACAGAAATTCGATCGATTCAACCAGGTGGCTGCCGGCCGGGATCGAGATTCCGAAAAAATTGCTGGCCTGCTTGGCGGCGATCAGGCAGGCCGCGCCAGCGGTAAATCCAACCACGACCGAGTGCGAGATAAAATTGACCAGTGCGCCGAGCCTTACTATGCCCATGGCCAGCTGCAAAACGCCAACCATGAATGCCAGCGTAATGGCGAGCGTAATGTAGTGTGGGCTTCCCGGATTGGCGATCCCGCTCAGCGAGGCAAACATGATGACCGAGGCCGCCGTGGTCGGCCCCGAAACCAGGTGCCAGGAAGATCCGAACAGCGCGGCGATGACCGCCGGCACCATACTGGTGTATAGCCCGTATTCCGGCGGCATACCGGCAATCGCGGCGAACGCGACACCCTGCGGCAGTACGATCGCGGCGCCGGTCAGGCCGGCGATGGCGTCGGCGCGCATGCTTTCGCGCGTCATGTTCCTGCCCCAGCGCATAAAAGGCAGGTAACGATTGAGCTGGTACTGGAGATTCATCGATAAATGTCTGTGCTATCCCTGACAGGGGCGCTGCGTGTCGCCCGCAAACGACGCAATATACAACCGCAAAACAGTCGAGCATAGCAGTAAAATTCGATGCCGCCATTAGGCTCGCTTATTATTTGAATTCGCTCAGAAAAACTCGAATTCGTAAGTCAACGCATCGGTCCCGGGGTCGACTATTTCGAGGCGGAACTGGACTACCGCGTCGGGATTGATGATGCCGCGGTTTTTATCTTCCAGCAAATACTCTGCCGGCTTAAACAGACGGTTTGCAATCAGCTTGCCGCGCACATCGAACAGGCTGATCAGCATCTCGGGCAGTTTTTGCCTGAAGGGCGCCT
The DNA here is from genome assembly GCA_020354435.1 of Gammaproteobacteria bacterium. Classification (GTDB taxonomy): domain Bacteria; phylum Pseudomonadota; class Gammaproteobacteria. Next base: position 1,093,613 of record CP070646.1, on the reverse strand, counting down.
GATTGGTGAATGAACCGGTTACCATCAGCGCATTGTTGGCAACTGGATGGGTAAAGACGTTACGCTCGAGTAACCTCAGTTGTTCGGTGCTGGCAAACGCGGTTTCGGCGCAGGGTAGTAGCTGGCACAGGTTGATCACCTGTTGCTGGTAGCGCGGATCCTCGATCAGCTCGTAACGCTGATAATAAATCACCTGTGCGAGACCGACCGCAAGCAGCAACAGGATACCGATAAACCAGCCCAGCGGACCGAAGGAGAAAAAGGAACGACGCTCGGAGCCGTACATCGCTTCGTGCAGGCTGAGTTCGCGTCTTTCCCCGATTTCCATTTCGGGCTCGAAATCCTTGATCGGTTGGGTTTCGTCGATCTCCAGATCGTTTTCCAGCTGTTCGTAATAATCCGGCGGCAGTTCGCCCTCGTAGTTTTTCAATCCATTCAGGGCGTTAAAAGTGAAGCCGCACTCACCGCAGCGCACCTTGCCGTAGGCCTGTTTGAGCTGCTTTTCGGTCAGGCGGAAACGGCTGTGACACTGATCACAGGTCGTTTCCATGACGTCGCCGAGATGTGTGCTCTTGTACATAGTATCGACTATATTCGTTGACCGCTGAGGCAAACCCAGTCTTCGCGTACTTCGGCCCGGGCAAGCGTAAAATCGGACTGATAGGCTAATTGTATATCCTCGAGCTGCGATTTGAGTATGCCTGAAAGCAAAATATATCCGCCCGGCCTGACCAGCGAGGCAAACCTGGGTGCGAGTTCGACCAGGGGTCCGGCGAGAATATTGGCGACGAGTAGGTCGGTCGGGTCGTCATCCATGTTTTCGGGGGTGCTGATCTGTATCTGTCCGGCATCGATATGATTGGCCCGTGCATTGGCGCGGCAGGCGGTTAATGCCTGGGCATCTATGTCAACCGCAAGCACGTGTTCTGCGCCCAGCTTCAAAGCCGCGATCGCGAGGATGCCCGAGCCGCAGCCATAATCGATGACATGACTGCCGGTGGGTGGATTACTGGCCAGCCAGGCCAGACACAGGGCCGTGGTCGGATGGCTGCCGGTGCCGAACGCCAGGCCCGGGTCCAGCACGATGACGGTTGCCTGCGGTTCTGGCGGTTCCGACCAGCTTGGCACGATCCAAAGCCCCGGCGCGCACTGAATCGGCTGAAAATGCTGTTTGTAGGCCTGCTCCCAGTCGCGTTCCTGCAGGCTATGGCGATGCAGGCTGGCGACCAGCCGCGTTGGTAAAGCGCTACTGATCTGTTGATAGAGGAACTCGGGATCGAGTTCGGTATCGAAGGTCGCGGTTACCACCGATTCCTTCCACAGCGGCGTTGTGCCCGGTAGCGGCTCGTAAATCGGCTCGTCGCCGGCGTCGCTGATCGACAGGCTCAAGGCGCCGAGTTCCTGCATCAGGTCTTCAACCAGCTCGAGCTCGGATGCCTGGCAATTCAGGCTGAATTGCCACCATGCCATTGGCGTTAATCGATACCGAGTTTTTTCTCGAGATAATGGATATCGGTACCGCCGGCGGCAAAGTTGCCGTCGCTCAGAATTTGCTGCTGCAACTGGATATTGGTTTTAATGCCCTCGATCACGATTTCTGACAGGGCCCCATTCATACGCGCGATCGCCGATTCGCGCGAGCTGCCGTAGGTGATCAGCTTGCCGATCATCGAGTCGTAATAGGGTGGTACCGTGTAGCCGTTGTAGATATGCGAATCCATGCGCACGCCCGGTCCGCCGGGCGCGTGGTAAAGCGTGATCTTGCCCGGTGAGGGCAGGAAGGTTTTCGAATCCTCGGCATTGATGCGGCACTCGATCGCGTGTCCCTGGATCTGAATGTCTTCCTGTTTGTAGCGCAGCGGGTTACCCGAGGCGATCGAAATCTGCTCCTTGATGATATCGACCCAGGTGATCATTTCGGTGACCGGGTGTTCGACCTGAACCCGGGTATTCATTTCGATAAAGTAAAACTCACCGTTTTCGTAAAGAAATTCGAAGGTGCCCGCGCCCTCGTAGCCCATCTTGACGCAGGCCTCGGCGCAGCGGCCGCCGATGTCGGCACGCTGTTCCGGCGTGATTCCGGGCGCCGGCGCCTCTTCGACCACTTTTTGATGGCGACGTTGCATCGAACAGTCGCGCTCGCCCAGATGGATGGCGTTGCCGTGAGAATCTGACAGGACCTGGATCTCGATATGCCGTGGGGCACCGAGGAATTTTTCCATGTACACGGTGTCGTTGTTGAACGCCGCGGCGGCCTCGGAGCGGGTCAACTGGATCGAATTCAGCAGGCTGCCCTCGGCGTGTACGACGCGCATGCCGCGTCCGCCGCCGCCACCGGCGGCCTTGATGATGACCGGGTAGCCGATCTTGCGGCCGAACTCGATATTCCTGTCCTGGTCGTCGTCCAGCGGGCCGTCGGAACCTGGTACGGTCGGCACGCCGGCGTCTTTCATCGCCTTGATCGCGGCGACCTTGTCGCCCATGGTGCGAATAGCGGCCGCGCTCGGGCCGATGAATTTGAAACCGCTCGATTCCACCTGCTCGGCAAATTCGGCGTTTTCCGACAGAAAACCGTAGCCTGGATGTATGCCGTCGGCATTGGTCAGTTCCGCGGCGCAGATAATGGCCGGGATGTTCAGATAGCTTTCGAGCGACGATGCCGGGCCGACGCAGACCGACTCGTCCGCCAGCCTGACGTGTTTAAGGTCGCGATCGGCGGTCGAATGTACCGCAACCGTCTTGATGTCCATTTCACGGCAGGCGCGCAGGATCCTCAGCGCGATCTCTCCCCGGTTGGCGATCAGAATTTTTTCCAGCATGAGAGTGGTTATTCGATGACGAACAGTACCTGGTCGAACTCGACCGGGCTGCCGTTTTCGACCATGATGGAACGGATCGTGCCGGCCTTGTCGGCTTCGATCTGGTTCATCATCTTCATCGCCTCGATGATACACAGCGTATCGCCGACGCTGACCTGCTGCCCCTGGGTTACGAACGGGCTCGAAGTCGGCGAGGCCGCCGCGTAAAAAGTGCCGACCATCGGCGATTTGACTTCGTGGCCGGATGCTTTCGGCGGCGCTTCGGCAGCCTGCGCTGGCGTCGGTGCAGCGGCGGCAGGCGCAGTCGGCTGCGCCACCATCTGCGCGGCGGGCGGAGCGACGGTCTGTACGACCGCCGACGATTGGCGGCTGATTCTTACCGATTCCTCACCCTCCTTGATTTCGAGTTCGGCAATTCCCGATTCCTCGAGCAGTTCGATGAGTTTTTTGATCTTGCGAATATCCATTTATTCGGTTCTCTACTTTGCGGATTGTTTGCAGTGGATGACCGCGGCCTCTAGCGCCAGCAGGTAGCTGGTTTTACCGAAACCACCGATGACGCCCACCGCCAAATCGGACAGGTAAGAATTCATTCTGAATTCTTCGCGCGCGTAGACGTTGGAAAGATGCACCTCGATAAACGGCAGGCGAGTCGCCAGGAAGGCATCCCGGATCGCGACGCTGGTATGGGTATAGGCCGCCGGATTGATAATGACAAAGTCGACCTGGTCGCTGCCTGCGCGCTGAATACAGCTGATGATTTCCCCCTCGTTGTTGGACTGAAAAGTCTGCAGGTTGACGCCGCTTTGTTGTGCCATCTGGTTCAACTGCTGGTTGATGCTGTCCAGGGTGTCGGCGCCGTAGACCTCGGGTTCGCGCGTACCCAACAGGTTCAGGTTGGGGCCATGGATGACCAGGATATTCGTCATTAGGGGTGTGTTTGCCAAAGCCGATCGTGATTATGCGCGGATTTTCACATATCGGCAAAATGGAGTCCAGTTTTAGTCAGATAACGGCCAGATTGGCGAAGTTGTCGACAATATTTTAATAAATTCCGGGTAGTCAACGACTTACAGGGATTTATCCAGCAATGCGCGCAGCCCCGCCAGTGTCATTTCACCGTTGTGTCGAAAAATAATTGTCAAATTGCGATCGAGCAGCGCGGTATATGGCAGGCTGCCGCTCGGGTTGTCGAGCGCGGCGTTGTACATCGCGGCGCGATTCGTTGCCAGGAACAGCGGGTAATCGATTTTGTATTCTTCGGCGAAGCGCCTGACCTGAGCTTCGCTGTCGAAGGCGATACCGAGAACGCGCACGCCGCGTTCGCCATATTCCCGCTGAATCTGGATCAGGCTCGGAATTTCGCGCCGACAGGGGGCACACCACGGAGCCCAGAAATTGACCAGCAGCAGGTCGCCCTGCCAGTCGCGGAAAACAGTTTCACGTTGATCGAGATCGGTCAGCGGAATGGCATGCAATGCGAGCGGCGTCTGCTCGCCGGCGGTCGGTTCGGTAAACAGCACGGGTTGCAGAAAATTGTAAAGCGCGGCACCAGCGAGCATCGACAGCAGCGCGATGGCGACTACGAGCAGTTGTTTCTGTTTCACTGAAAGGTGGCGTTGACGTGCGCAGCGAACTCGTCGCCTGACATTTCGCCGACCACGCGGCGGCTGCGAATTTCCTGGCCGGAGCTGTCGAAGAACAGGATTGCCGGCGGCCCGTAGATCCCGAGCGAGGTCATCAGCGCGGTATCGATGCGGTCGTTGTCGGTGACGTCGGCCTGCAGCGTCGAGACATCGTTGAGCGCAGCCAGCACGTCGGGGTGGGTAAAGGCGTATTTCTCCATTTCCTTGCAGGAGATGCACCAGTCGGCGTAAAAGTCGAGCATGGTATTACGTCCCTGGCTTACCGAATCATTCAGCGCGAACTGCAAGCCGTCGCGCCCCTTGATCTGGCGAAACGCGAGGTGTTGCTCTGCCTGGCCCGATGCGCCAACCGACGCGCTGAGACCACGCAGAGGCTGAATCAGGTCGTTGCTGCCGGCGGCGGCACCGATCAGGTAGGTTATGCCGTAAATCAGGACCAGCAGACCCAGCGACTTGGATAAACGCCGCCAGCCCGAAGCCGCTTCACCGAGCGAATCGAGGGCGCCCATGTAAATTGCCGACGCAATCAGCAGTGCCGCAATCAGTGCCATGGTAACGCCGACCGGCAGGATGCGCTCCAGCAGCCAGATCGCGACTCCCAGCAGGACCACGCCGAACACGACCTTGACCGTATCCATCCAGCCGCCGGCCCGCGGCAGCAATTTACCGGCGGATGTGCCAATCAGCAGCAGCGGTACGCCCATGCCGAGCCCGAGTGCGAATAATGCCAGCCCGCCGAGCTGCCAGTCCTGCGTCTGCGAAATGAAAATCAGTGCGCCGACCAGCGGTGCCGTGATACAGGGGCCGACAATGATGGCCGAGAAAAAGCCCATCAGGCCGACGCCGATCAGCGTGCCGCCTTGCTGGCTGTTGCTGATCGCGGTCAGGCGCGACTGGATCGCGTTCGGCATCTGTAACTCGTAAAAACCGAACATGGATAAGGCCAGCAGCACGAACACGGCAGCAAATAGGCTCAGGATGATCGGGTCCTGGAACCAGATCTGTATGTTGAATTCAGCACCGTAGTAGCCGACGATAGCGCCCGCGGTAGCATAAGTAATGGCCATCGCCAGCACGTATATCAGGGACAGGGAAAAGGCCCTGCCGGTAGTAATCGATTCGCCCTGGCCGGCGATAATGCTGGACAGGATCGGAATCATCGGAAATACGCAGGGGGTAAAGGTCAGGCCGATACCGGCGAGGAAAAACAGGCCGACGATCAGCAACAGGCTTTCGTCGCGCAGCAACTGCGCGAACTGATCCTGTTCTGAAACCGGCGTGGTCGCGCTATCCGCCGGGCTCATCGGCGTGGACGAGGGCGCGTCGGCAGTCTCGCCCAGATCGCTGAGTACCTGGATCAGGCCTTCGCCGGCGTTGACAGCCAGATACTTGGTAATCGGCGGGTAACAGATCCGATCCTCGACACAACCCTGGTAACCATAGGACAGCGTGAACCGGCTGCTGGCGCCGGTCTCGGAAATTATCGGTATCGAGACGTTTACCTGGTCATAGATAACCTCGGTCGGACCGAAAAATTCATCGTCCTTTTTCTTGCCCCTGGGCAGCGAGATGGCACCAATAGTATGGCCCTCGCCCTCGACCATCGCGATCTGAATCTTGTCGCGGTAGAGGTAGATGTTTTTGGCCATCAGGATATTGGTCTGGATGACATTGTTGGCATCCAGCTTCGCCGTCAGGATAAAAGCCTCGTCCGGATGCAGGATTTCGTCCTCGTCGTCGAGACCGATGTCGTCGCCGAGCGCCTGCAGCGCTGCCAGCGGGTCGGTCTTGTCGGCGCTGCTGGACTGCGTCTGCTGCTGCTTTTCGAGATTGTCGGTTACCTGGTCCAGCAGAGACTGCAGCGCGGCGACGTCATTGCTCTGGTTATCGACCGGGCTTTCGCCAGGTTCCCACGCGGTCGGTACGACAGGTGCGTTGGAAGCAACTTCTACCTTGAGCGCCTGCTTCAAAGGCGGATAACATACGCCGATATCGGCGCAGCCCTGGCTGACCATCTTGACCTGTAACTGGTTCGCTGTCGCATTATCGTAAATCACCGGCAGCTTGATGCGGACGCTGTCGCGGTAGGTTTCCATCCTGCCGAAAAACTCGTCATTCTTGATCTTGCCCTTGGGAATCACGGCGACATCGAAACGTGCCGGTGCGTCGCTGGATTCGATTTCGAACTCGAAGCGTTCGCGGTACATGTAATAACCGGGCGCAATCTTGTACTCGGCAATCAGCGTATTGCCGTCCATATGCGCGCTCAGGGCGAATGCTTCCTCGGGCGGCAGCAGTTCTTCCTCCTGCGCCTTCAGTGCGAGGCTGGCGGCAAGCAGCAAAACCAGGATGCCTGCAGTGATGTATCTGAAGCCTGTCATTGCGTCGATCGAGTTATCCAGTCCAGGTATTCGGGGTCGCCCGAGTCTATCTTAAAATGCAGTATCTCTGCTACGGCATAAGGATGAGCGTCGCGGATCTCCCGCTGTAAAGCCTCGATATGCGCTGCACGGGTCTTGATAAAAATCTTGTGCTCGGTGCCGTGACGCAACTCGCCCTTCCAGTGATATATAGAGTCCATTTGCGGCAAAATGTTTACGCTGGCTGCCAGTTTTTTTTGCAGCCAGGCCTGTGCCTGCTGCCTGGCTCCGTCTAGATCGGGCCATGATGTAATCACCAGATAGTGATCCGACATAAGATAATCCGGGAGCACGATTGATAAAGTGATATGCTAACCACATATAGGATGAATATCATTATTACTGTAGTAATAGCCAACTATAGTCCAATTCACGTTAACCGTTTGCTAGCCTCATGTTCCCGCTGATCGCAATTCTGTTCCTGGTAGTGCCGATCGTCGAAATCTACCTGCTAATCCAGGTGGGCCAGGTGATTGGTGCGGGCTGGACCATCTTTCTCGTGGTCCTGACTGCCGTCATCGGCGTTGCGCTGCTGAAGGCACAGGGGCTGTCGACTCTGCAGCGGGCCCAGAACAAGCTGCAGGCGAACGAGCTGCCGGCACAGGAGATCCTCGAAGGTATGGGCCTGCTGGTCGCCGGCGCGCTGCTGCTGACGCCCGGATTCTTTACCGACGCGGTCGGATTTTTGCTGTTGTTTCCGCCGACGCGCATGCTGCTGGTTAAAGCGGTCGCCTCGCGCATGGTGATGGTGGCCTCGATCCACACGCATGGACAGCGACAACACAAAGACGACGTGATCGAGGGTGTCAAATACCACCGCGACGATTAATTTCGGTAAAAACGGCAAAAATGGCGAATTTTTACGCCGATCTCGCTTGATTCACCCAAAAAATGCCCCATTTCGCTTGACTACAAAAGGCCGCTGAATATTATTAGCACTCCCTTGAGGCGAGTGCTAACTCGCGGCATAAAAGTTTGGTCCATCCCGTGTGGATGGCGGAAAGTTAACGATAACTACGGAGCGTAGCAATAATGAACATTCGTCCCTTGCATGATCGAGTAATCGTCAGGCGTAAGGAGGAAGAGCGGACCACAGCCGGTGGTATCGTCATTCCCGATTCTGCAACTGAAAAGCCCAGCATGGGTGAGATCCTCGCGGTCGGTAGCGGCAAGGTCACCGATTCCGGTGACGTGCGTGCCCTCGAAGTCAAGGTCGGTGACACCGTCTACTTCGGCAAGTATTCCGGTACTGAAATCAAGGTCGACAACGAAGAGCTGTTGATCATGCGTGAAGATGACATCATCGCTGTTGTTGAATAATTCGGATTTTCAAGAGGATAAACTCAAATGAGTGCAAAAGACGTAAAATTTGGTGACGATGCGCGCACGCGCATGGTCAAGGGCGTAAACATCCTGGCCGACGCGGTAAAAGTTACGCTGGGTCCGAAGGGTCGTAACGTGGTTCTGGACAAGAGTTTCGGCGCGCCGACCATGACCAAGGACGGCGTTTCCGTGGCCAAGGAAATCGAACTCGAGGACAAGTTCGAAAACATGGGTGCGCAAATGGTCAAGGAAGTTTCCTCGCAGACTTCCGACGTGGCCGGCGACGGCACCACTACCGCGACCGTACTGGCGCAGGCAATCGTGCGTGAAGGCATGAAAGCCGTTGCCGCCGGTATGAACCCGATGGACCTCAAGCGCGGCATCGACAAGGCCGTTGCCTCTGCGGTTGAACACCTGTCCGGCGCTTCGACGCCGTGCGAGGATACCAAGGCAATTGCCCAGGTTGGCACCATTTCCGCCAATGCCGACGAAAGCGTGGGCAACATCATCGCCGAGGCGATGGAAAAAGTCGGTAAGGAAGGCGTAATTACCGTCGAGGAAGGCTCTTCTTTCGACAACGAACTCGACGTCGTCGAAGGCATGCAGTTTGACCGCGGTTACCTGTCGCCTTACTTCGTCAACGAGCAGTCCACCATGTCGGCCGAGCTCGAAGAGCCGCTGATCCTGCTGTTCGACAAGAAAATTTCCAATATTCGCGAACTGCTGCCGGTGCTCGAATCCGTGGCCAAGTCGAGCAAGCCGCTGCTGATCATCGCCGAAGACATCGAAGGTGAAGCGCTGGCAACCCTGGTGGTCAACAGCATGCGCGGTATCGTCAAGGTTTGCGCGGTCAAGGCGCCTGGTTTTGGCGATCGTCGTAAGGCCATGCTGCAGGACATCGCGGTACTGACCGGTGGCCAGGTGATTTCCGAGGAAGTCGGTCTGAGCCTCGAGAAGGCGACCCTGGACGATCTTGGTTCGGCCAAGAAAGTCTCCGTCACCAAGGAGAACTGCACCATCGTCGACGGCGCCGGTTCCAGTAACGATATCGAGGCCCGCATAACCCAGATCAAGGCCCAGATCGCCGAGTCGACTTCGGACTACGACACCGAGAAGATGCAGGAACGCCTGGCCAAGCTGGCCGGTGGCGTTGCCGTGATCAAGGTCGGTGCTGCCACCGAAATCGAGATGAAAGAGAAGAAGGCCCGCGTCGAGGACGCGCTGCACTCGACCCGCGCCGCGGTCGAGGAAGGCGTCGTTGCCGGCGGCGGTGTCGCGCTGATTCGCGCTCGCGCCGCGATCAAGGATCTCAAGGGCGATAACCACGACCAGCAGATCGGTATCGATATCGCCCGTCGCGCGCTGGAAGAGCCGATTCGTCAGATCGTCAACAACGCCGGTGAAGAGGCTTCCGTGGTCACCAATACTGTCGAGGAAAAAGACGGTAACTTCGGTTACAACGCCGCCACCGGTGAATACGGCGACATGATCGAAATGGGTATCCTGGATCCGACCAAGGTCACCCGCTCGGCGCTGCAAAACGCCGCTTCGGTTGCGGGTCTGTTGATCACCACCGAGGCGATGGTTGCCGATGCGCCGAAGAAAGAAGCTGCGCCTGCGATGCCTGATATGGGCGGCGGCATGGGCGGCATGGGCGGCATGATGTAATCTCGCCTGCTGCGCACCGCGATTGCGGCGTTGGAAATTTGCGCGAGACGCTCACGTACCAATACGTACTGTTCGCGCCTTCGCGAAAATTTCCGCCTTGCACTCGCGGCGCTCGCGACGGCAAGATCTCCCAGGTGCTTGGAAGGCTTCGCCGGTCGATCCCCGGAAAACCCCGCATTCGCGGGGTTTTCTTTTTCTGGCTACGCTCGCGCCTTCACCGTCGAAAATGCCTTGCACTCGCTTCGCTCGAGTACAGGACGTACGAGTGCCGGGTGCGCCGGGAGCGCAACCCGGCCTGCGACGCCAGAAACCTTTCTGGTGCCGAAACACCCAAATGGAAAGCCTCGCCGATGCGAGGCTTTCTTTTTTTGCGGCGTCATTGCGAGGAGCGCGAGGCCAAAGGCCGCGGCGGGACGAAGCAATCTTCTGAAAGATTGCTTCGCTTCGCTCGCAATGACGTCGGGCCGGGATTCGAATCGTTGCGCTCTACGTACCGAAGCGAAGATAAAATGCGGTTTCCTCTATATTGCCGAACACCTAAAATACGGCTTCAGTTGATCTGGATCGGATTTCGATTTTCGGTAATAGGCGAGAATGCATTATGGCAAGCAAAAAAATTAAACCGCTGGACGCGAAATCGCTTTATCACGGCTGTGATTTAAAAAGCTTCGATTTCAAGACCACGGCTGAGCTGGAACCGCTGGATCAGCCGGTGGGGCAGGCTCGCGCGCTGGAGGCGATCGAATTCGGTGTCGATATCGAGCAACAGGGATTCAACCTGTTCGTCGTCGGCGATCCCGGTATCGGCAAACAGGAACTGGTGCGCCAGATCCTGTCCCACCATGCGCGCAAGACCGGTACGCAGTCGGACTGGTGTTACGTCAATAATTTCGACAATCCGCAGAAACCAAGGTTACTGAAGTTGCCCGCCGGCATGGGGCAGAAGCTGCGCCAGGATATGGAATCGCTGGTCGAGGATTTGCTGACATCGCTGCCTTCGTCTTTCCAGAGCGAGGAATACCGCAACCGTCGCCAGGAGATCGAGCAAGAGCTGCAGAATCGCCAGGACGATGCCTTCCGCAAGCTCGACCGCGAGGCCGAGGAAAAGGGCATCATTATCATGCGTACCCCCACGGGTTACACCATGGGCCCGATGGTCGACGGTCGTCCGCTGGATCCGCAGGAATACGCGAAGCTGTCGGACGAGGAAAAGGCGCGTATCGAAGAGTTGATCGCGGAGCTGCAACAGCAGCTGCAGGACATCATTCGCGAAATGCCGCTGGTGCAGCGCGAGCATCACCAGCGTATCAAGGCGCTAAACCAGGAGATTACCCAGCATACCGTCGAACAATTGATTGCGTGGATGGAGAACAGTTACCGGGATTATCCGGAAGTCATGGATTACCTGCAGGCGGTGCAGCAAAACGCGATCAAGGATGTCGAAGCTTTCCTGCCGTCGGATCGTGGCGGTGAGACCGACAACATCGCCAGCCGCGTGGCAGGCTTTCATGCCTACAGCATCAATGTCATCGTCGACAATACCGACATGGTCGGGGCTCCGGTCGTGTTCGAGGATCACCCTACTTACCAGAACCTGATTGGACGGGTCGAATACATTTCGCAGATGGGTACGCTGATTACCAACTTCACGCTGATCAAACCCGGTGCGCTGCATCGGGCAAACGGCGGTTACCTGGTGCTCGATGCGCACAAGTTGCTGACTCATGCCTTTGCCTGGGAGGGGCTCAAACGTGCTCTAAAGTCGCGCGAGATCAAGATTCAGTCGCTGGAGCAGATGTTGAGTCTGGCGAACACGGTATCACTCGAGCCCGAATCGATTCCGTTCGAGGTCAAGGTAGTGCTGACCGGAGAGCCCAGGCTTTACTACCTGCTGCGGGCCCTGGATCACGAGTTCGACCAGTTGTTCAAGGTGGCCGCCGATTTTGCGCGCACGGCAAAACGCGAAAATGGAAATATGCGGGACTATGCTCGCATGATTGCCGCGGTCCAGAGCGAGTGCGACGCGCGGCCGCTGGACCGGGGCGCCATCGGCAGGATGATCGAAGAAGCTTCGCGCGCGGCCGACGATGCCGAGAAGCTATCGCTGCATCTCGGCGATATGCGTGACCTGTTGAGCGAAGCCAATTACTGGGCGCGCAAGGACGACTCGGAAATCATCGCTGTCGAGCATGTCGAGAAGGCTATCAGCAAGCAGGATTACCGACAGGACCGTTATCGTGAATTGATGCAGGAGCAGGTTCTGCGAGGCATCAAGATGATCGATACCGAGGGCGAGCGAGTGGCGCAGGTCAACGCGCTGTCGGTGTTGCAAACCGGGCGCTATCGATTCGGCCAGGCTTCACGTATCACCGCTACCGCCAGGCTGGGGCGTGCCGGCGTGGTCGATATCGAACGTGAGGCGAAACTCGGCGGCGATCTGCATTCCAAGGGCGTCATGATCCTGTCGTCCTATCTGGCGCACCACTATGCCGCGAATCAACCTTTACCGCTGGCCGCGAGCCTGGCTTTCGAGCAGTCCTACGGCACCGTCGATGGCGATAGCGCGTCCGCTGCCGAACTGTGCGTGCTGCTTTCCGCGCTCGGCGAAATTCCACTCAAGCAATCCCTGGCGGTAACCGGCTCGATCAACCAGCTCGGTGAGATGCAGGCGGTCGGCGGCGTCAACGAGAAAATCGAGGGATTCTTCGAAATCTGTCAAAGCCGCGGTCTGACCGGCAAGCAGGGGGTTATCATCCCCGCCGCCAACCAGGTGCACCTGATGCTGCACAAGGATGTCCGTGAAGCCGTCGAGGAAGGCAAGTTCAGCATTTATCCAGCGCGGCAGGTAGCCGAAGTCATGCAGTTGCTGAGTGGCCTGAAGCCGGGAAAGGCCGACGATCGCGGACGGTATCCCGAGGGCAGTTTCGATTACCTGATTCAGCAACGTATCGAAAAGCTGCAAAGCGCGCAAAAACGGTTTATGCAACGATCGAGCTCCGACGAATCGGCTTCGGCCAATGAGAATGAATCATGACAGCGCAGGACGACGATAAGGAACGGGATGTCATGCTGGCGGCCGATGTCGGCAGTTATTCGATTACGACGGTCAACCTCGCGGTGCAAATGGCGGCATCGATGAATGCGCGTTTGCGCGGATTGTTCATCGAGGACGAAGATCTGCTGCAGATGACGGGATTGCCTATTACTCGCGAAATCAGTCTGACCACGGCACGCGAACGCCCCACCGATGTCGATCAGATGCAACGCGCCATGCGCTCGGTTGCACGACAGTTCGAGGAAGCGCTGAAACAGGAGGCCGGGGCGCTGCGTATCGGCTGGAGTTTCGATTACGTACGCGGGCGCCTGCGCGATCTGGGACTGAAACATGGCGCCGATGTCACTTACATCATTCTCGGGCAACCCGTATCCCACCGGTTGCGCTCGCGGTCGGAGCGTGCGCCACGCAAAATCCTGCTGGTCGCGAACCAGTCGGTGCATCAAAAACGCGCGCTCGACGTTGTCCTGGAACGGTTCAGGCATGAAAACGTTGAATTGACGCTAGCCGTTGACAATGCCGATAGCGAGCTGGCTCACGGAGTGGCGCAAATACAGGGCGAGGGCAAGCGCCGTATCGTGCTAAACGAACTGAAACGTGAGCAGTTGTTCGATCAACTGCCGCAGCTGGGCTCGAGTTTCGACTGCGCGATTATTTCGCGCCATGAAAAACCGGAAGATTTGAGACGGATTCTGAAAACCCTGAGCTGTCCGGTTATCCTCGTGGCCTGAAGTCGTCAGGCGCTGAATAGTGCCGCGTCCATCAGGTGCAAATTGTCGGCGATCCGCGGTTTGAACGCCATGCGTGACAGAATATCGCGCTCGAGATCGATGCCGGGGGCGATTTCGACCAGGCAGATGCCGTCTTTGTCGAGTTCGAATACAGCGCGCTCGGTGATGTAAACAATCCGCTGCCCGCGTTCATTGGCGTAACCGCCGCTGAAAGTCAAATGATCGACCTGCTCGACGAATTTCGCGGTTTTGCCTTCGGTAACGATTCGCAGCACGCCGTCGCCGCATTCGATTTCGAGCCCTCCGCTGGTGAAAGTGCCGAGAAAATAAACTTCGCGAGCGTTCTGACTGATGTTGATAAACCCTCCGGCACCGGCAGTACGCGTACCGAAACGGCTGACGTTGACGTTACCGGCGGCATCCGCCTGGGCCATACCGAGGAAGGCCTGATCGAGTCCGCCGCCATCGTAAAAATCGAACTGGGCTGGCTGGTCGATGATTGCATCGGCATTCGCCACCGCGCCGAAGTTCAGGCCGGAGGCCGGGATGCCGCCGATACCGCCGGGCTCCACGGTCAGCGTCACGCTTTGCAGCTGTCCCTCCTCGTTGGCCACCCCGGCGACCGCTTCCGGCATGCCGATTCCGAGATTGACCACCGCGCCCGTTTTTAGCTCGTGCGCCGCGCGCCGGCCGATGATTTTTCGCTCGTTAAGCGGTAGTTTGGCAATCGACGACTGCGGTAACTCGACCTCGCCGGTGAAAGCCGGGTTGTAACTTTCGCCAAAGGTCTGCTGGTGATGCTGCTCTTCGGAAACGACCACGTAATCGACCAGGATACCCGGAATGCGCACCAGATCCGGCGGTAATACATGGCGGCTGGTGACGCGCTTGACCTGCACGATGACGAGCCCGCCGCTGTTGCGCGTCGCCTGCGCGATGGCGAGCGCTTCCAGCGGCAGCGCCTCGTGCTCCATCGTGATATTGCCGGCCGGATCGGCGGTGGTGCCGCGCAGGAAGGCAACGTTGATCGGAAAGGTTTTATAAAACAGGAACGGCTCGCCATCGATATCCATCAGCCGCACCAGGTCCTCGGTCGTGCACTGGTTGAGTTTGCCGCCCTCGACGCGGGGGTCGACGAAAGTGTGCAAACCGACACGCGTAATCGCGCCCGGGCGACCCGCGGCGATGTCCCGGTAGAGATGGGAAATGACGCCCTGCGGCAGGTTGTAAGCTTCGATTTCGTTGTCGAGTGCGAGCCTGCCGAGCCTGGGCACCAGGCCCCAGTGGCCGCCGACGACTCTTTTGACCAGGCCCTTATGGCCGAGATGGTTGAGACCGCGTTCGCCGCCGTCACCCTGGCCGGCGGCATACATCAGGGTCAGGTTGGTTGGACTGCCGCTGCAAACGAAACGTTGCTCCAGCGCGATGGACAACGCCTCGGGAAAGCCGATACCGACGAAACCGGCGGTGGCGAGAGTCGCGTTATCGGGAATTCTGGCGATGGCATCGGCGGCGCTGACCAGTTTGGACATCTGTGGCTCCGGGTAGTTGCTGTGCAAGAAACTATATACAGGATTATCTCCGATCACGGCAATCCGGGCATAACCTATGGGTTGATTTTGCCCATGTTCGGCGCCTGCGGAGCGCTCAAATCGATCGCGTAACTATCGAGCTCGGTATTATCGGATTTCTGCTGGTATCGCTTGTCGTAGCGAAAACCAAGTTTGCGCAGCAGATTTGCCGAAGCCCGATTTTGCGGCGACAGGATGGCGGCGACGTGACGCAGGGCAAGATAATGGGATGCGTGTTGCAGAACCGCGCGGGCGGCTTCGAGGGCGTATCCCTGCTGCCTGTGCTCGGGCAGCAGGGCGAAGCCGAGATCGGGGCAGGGCAGGGACTCGCGCGACAGGATGCCGCAGATTCCGATCGGCTCGTCGCTGTCTACCAGTGCTATGCGGTTGAGGCCGAAACCATGTTCGCGATACGAATTCAGCGGTCCGCCTTCGAGATAGGCGCGGGCATCGTCGAGCGACGTCACCGACTTGTCGCCGATATAGCGAATCCAGTCCGGATCGTTGAGCAGGCGAAAGATGAAAGCGGCATCGTCGAGCTCCAGCCATGTTATTCGTAAACGGCTGGTTGTCAGTGACAGCGGCTGCATCGGCCGACCGTCAGGAGGGCAGAAAGTCGATCGGGTAGGTCAGCGTGATCTCGGCGACGTTCGAATTGGCGAACTTGAACTTCTTGATACTGAGCACCAGCTTGCGCTCGAGTTTTTCGTCGCCGAGTTCGCTCGACAGGATCTTGACCCCGGTAACCTGGCCGTTCGGCGCGATGGTTATCTCGATCACGACCTTGCCTGCGAGCGACGGGTCTTTCCGCAGCGCGCGTTGATAAAGGTTGTCGATCCTGCCCCTGTTCTTTTGAAACACGCGTTCGATTTCGTCCGGGGTTCGCTTGCCGACACTGGAGCCGGAGCTACTACCACCCGACTGTTTCTTGGCCGCGGTTGCCGCCTTGGCCAGTTTTTCGTCTGATTCGATCTTGCTTTCGACCCTGGTCGTCTGGCGCTGAGCCAGCTCGCTGGTCTTGATCGTCCGATTCAGCGTATCGGTTTTGATGCCACCGCTCGATTGACCCGCGGTTGCAGTCAACAGATCGCTTGCGGTCGCAACCTTGATCGCCTGCTTGCCGCCGGTTTGCTGCGGCTTATTGAGCGTGTCGTCGAGGTCGAAGCTTTCACGCAGGTCCTCGAGCTCGTCGCTGAGCGCGATCAGGCCGCTTTGCTTGGCAACCTCGCGAGCATCCTTCTTGACCTCTTTTTTCTCTTCCTTCTTCTTCGGTTCTTCCTTCTTCTTCGGCTCTTCCTTCTT
>CP070646.1:1073897-1076978 GCA_020354435.1 Gammaproteobacteria bacterium | reverse complement strand
CAGCGTTCGAGCAGCGTCCGTTCGTCAGGCACGTACTCGATCAGTTCATCATCCTCACCCTGGCCGATCATGATTACCCGCCGACTCTGCGAACTGACGAAGGCGATGGAGAATAGCGCGTCGCTCTGGTAGTCCGATTCGATGTCGAGCGACATCACTTCGAGTCGCGGTACGTAATCGCCCGGCCGCAGGCGAACATTGTGAAGCACCGAGGCGCTGTAGTCCGCATCGATATCAACTGACGCGGTAATAAAACGTTCGGTCAGGAATCGTTCGGTCGGCCGAATATCCGCCTCGAAACAGGACAGGCCGGCATGCGTCAGTCGATCGCGCGCGCGATACAACTGCTGTTGCGATTTGAAGTAAACCGCGCTGACCGGCTCCGCGTTAAAGGTTTTCAGTTCGAGCGGTTTGATGGATACACCTGCCTGCCCCGCGAGCAGACTGGAGACCGCATCCGTGTCCGCCTGACGAATAAAGAACAGCGCCTGCTGTGCATGAATGCATATTGCAAGCGGTCCACGCTCGCTGGTCAGCCAGAATTCCAGGCGTACGCCGTCACGATCGTCCACCCAGTGTCGGGTCAACAGGAAAGCCGGCGTCATGTTGCCTCCGCCCGCCGCGCGAGAATTTCTCCAACCCTGACCGCCAGTTCCGTATCGCGATAATAGAGGACGATATCAAGCTCGGTCTGGCCAAGCTGCGCTGCGTAGCTGACCAACAACTGTTCATCGATTTCCTGCTCGATGAGATCGCCGCAAAGCCAGGCGATACCCATACCGGCCAGCGCCATTTCCTTGAGCGAGGCCGAAAACGCCGATTCGCAGATGGTTTCGACACGATAGTCGCGGATCACGCCGGGCAGGCAGCTGTTGGCCAGTGCATCGGCGAGAAAACCGCCTTGTTGATACATTAACAGTGGAATTGCCATACCGGGCTCGAGCTGCCCGAGTTGCGCTGCCAGTTGCGCCGATGCGACCGGAATCAGGCGGTCCTGACCGAGGGACAACCGGTGTACGGCATTGTGTGAAAAATCGAAATGCCGTTGTAGCGTTTGATAACACAGCAACAGGTCCGCCTCGTTATAAAACAGCGTCTCGCATTCCTCGTAGTTCGCCGGCACCACGCGATAACTAGACTCCGGCAGTTGTTCTTTTACCTCCCGGATCATGACCGGAAAACGCGATATCGCCAGCGTATGCTGAGCCACGAAGGTTATACGTTCGCTCGACTCGAGCACACTGTTGCGCAACGCGTAAAAGCGATTGACCAGGTCGCGCACCTCGTCTTCGAGCGCGACCGCGCTTTCACGGATCTTGATCGGTTTGGTCGCACGGTCGACCAACTCGATCCCGAGCCACCGTTCGAGCTGACGCACACGGCGCGAGTATGCCGGCTGAGTCACGTGCCGGCGTAGCGCCGCGCGCGAGATCGATTTTTCCTCGAGCAGCACCAGCAGGTCTTCAAGCCACTTTAGTTCCACGGGGATTTTTAGGCCCTAAAATTAAATTTTTTAATTTTACACAAAAATTTTAGCATTATTATCGCCGATATTTGTATGTGATCATGCACGATATTAATCTTGGAGACCATTATGCACCTTTCACACTACCCTCGCCTGCATTTTGCCCATCTGCCGACACCGCTGGAACCTTTGCCGCGCCTGTCCGAGGAACTCGGTGGACCCAACCTGTGGATCAAGCGTGACGACTGTACCGGCCTGTCCTCCGGCGGCAACAAGACGCGTAAACTCGAATTCCTGATGGCGGACGCGCTCGAACAGTCGAGCGACACGATTATCACACAGGGCGCAACCCAGTCGAATCATGCGCGCCAGACCTGCGCCATCGCCGCCAGGCTCGGCCTCGAGTGCCATATACTGCTGGAAGACCGTACCGGCTATCACGACGAGGCTTACGCCCATAACGGCAACGTTTTACTCGATCAACTGCACGGCGCGAGCATTTCGATTCGCCCGGGCGACAGCGACATGAACGCCGAAATGGACCAGCTTGCACAGAAATTACGCGATGATGGCAAGAAGCCCTATATTATTCCGGGCGGCGGCTCAAATGAAATCGGCGCCCTCGGTTACGTCAACGCGGCCTTCGAACTGACCCACCAGGCCAACGAACGCTCGCTGCGCATCGATCACCTGGTGCACGCCACCGGCAGCGCCGGTACTCAGGCAGGCCTGGTGCTCGGCATGGAGGCGATGAACAGCCGTATTCCGATTTACGGTGTCAGTGTGCGCGCGGACAAACACAAGCAGGAAGAAAACGTTTATGGCCTGGTGCAGCGCACCGCCGAATTCATGGGTTATAGCCCGGACCTGGTGGCACGCGAAAAAGTCGTCGCCAATAGCGACTACGTCGGCCCCGGTTACGGACTGCCGACCGACGCCATGGTCGAAGCGGTCAAGATGATGGCCTGCTACGAGGGTATCCTGCTGGACCCGGTCTATGCCGGCAAAGGCTTCTCCGGACTGATCGACCTGGTGCGCCAGGGGCATTTCAAGAAAGGCCAAAACGTCGTCTTTCTGCACACCGGCGGCAGCGTGTCGTTATTCGCCTACCCCAACATCTTCGACCTGCCCGGTTACCAATGATGCTTCCCGTTTGAAGCCATTCCCGCGCTCGATTGGGTCATTCCCGCGATTATTAGAGTCATTCCCGCGCAAGCGGGAATCTTATACTATCGTCGATACTGCAGAAGACTCCCGCTTACCCAGGAATGACGCTCAATGAACAAGGCGAAATTTAGCAAGCCCTTCACCCAGCAGGAAGCGATTCCCGAGGCCGGTATCGAGCAGGCGCTCGCGGTCATGCGCAGCGGCCGCCTGCACCGCTACAATACAATCGGCGACGAACTCTCCGAAGCGGCGCTGCTGGAACGGGAATACGCAGCCTACATGAGCCAGCAGTTTTGCCTGGCCTGCACCTCGGGTGGTTACGCCCTGCATATCGCGCTGAAGGCCGCCGGCCTGCAGCCGGGCGAAACGGTGCTGAGCAACGCCTTCACGCTCGCCCCGGTACCGGGTGCGATCAATAACGCCGGCGGCAAACCGGTACTGGTCGAAAT
>CP070646.1:1069931-1073797 GCA_020354435.1 Gammaproteobacteria bacterium | reverse complement strand
GGCCGCAAACGACGAATAAGTATGGACGTCATTGCGAGGCGCGTAGCGCCGAAGCAATCTTTGTGAGATTGCTTCGCTACGCTCGCAATGACGAATTATCTGGAGAAACAAAATGCTGAATTTTGGTTTGAGTTTTGAACAGGAAATGATCGTCGACACGGTCAGGGCCTTCGTCGAAAATGAAATCTACCCGCATGAGGCGGAAGTCGAACGCAGCGGTGAGGTGCCGCTGGAGCTGGGCCACGAAATCCGCGACAAGTGCATCGAGGCCGGTTACTTCGCCGCTAATATCTCGGAAGAGTTCGGCGGTGGCGGTTTGGGCCATCTCGACTTCACGCTGCTCGAGCGCGAACTCGGCCGTGCTTCCAACGGCCTCGCGGTATTCTTCGGACGCCCATCCGGCATCCTGCAGGCCTGCAACGAGGAGCAGCGCGAAAAATACCTGTTCCCCGCGGTCAAGGGTGAAAAATTCGACGCGCTGGCGATGACCGAACCCGGCGCCGGCTCCGACGTGCGTGGCATGCAGTGCCATGCAAAGGCGGACGGCAGCGACTGGATCATCAACGGCAGCAAACATTTCATCAGCCACGCCAATATCGCCGACTTCGTTATCGTCTTTGTCGCCACCGGCGAAGAAGAGACGCCGCGCGGTATCAAGAAGAAAATTACCTGCTTCCTGGTCGACCGTGATGAACCTGGTTTCGAAATTCGCAAGGGATACAATTCCGTCAGTCACCGCGGTTACCAGAACTGCATCCTCAACTTCGACAAGGTTCGCATCCCCGGGTCGCAAATCCTCGGCGAACTGCATGGCGGTTTCGACGTCATGAACGAATGGCTCTACGCCACCCGCCTGACGGTCGCTGCGACCAGCGTCGGACGCGCCCGCCGCGCCTTCGAGTACGCCCTGCCCTACTGTGTCGAACGCAAGCAATTCGGTCAGCAGATAGGCAAATTCCAGGGCGTCTCGTTCAAGCTCGCCGACATGATTACCGAGATTGATGCCGCCGACTGGCTGACCCTGTCGGCGGCCTGGCGTCTCGACCAGGGGCTCGAAGCCAACCGCGAAATTGCCAGCGCCAAGGTCTACGCCACCGAAATGCTGGCGAAAGTCACCGACGAAGCGATCCAGATCTTCGGCGGCATGGGCCTGATGGACGAGCTGCCGCTGGAGCGATTCTGGCGCGATGCCCGCGTCGAGCGTATCTGGGACGGCACTTCGGAAATCCAGCGCCACATAATTTCGCGCGAGTTGCTACGGCCGCTCGGGGGATAAAAAAGCATGCGCCTGGAACGAGTACTTCGTCCCAAGTCGATCGCGGCCATCGGCGGCCTGCAGGCCAGCCGCGTGATCGAGCAGTGCCAGCTGATGGGATTCGAGGGCGAAATATGGCCGGTGCACCCGAACAAGGACGAGGTGCATGGCTTAAAGGCCTACCGCCTGATCGAGGATTTACCCGGCGCGCCCGATGCTGCCTTCATTGGTGTTAACCGACACCTGACAATCGAGGTCGTGAGAAGACTGCGCGACATCGGCTGTGGCGGCGGCGTCTGCTTCGCCGCCGGTTACCTGGAAGCCGACGAGACCGGCGGCGAGCTGCAGTCGGACCTGATCGAGGCCGCCGGCGACATGCCGCTGCTCGGGCCGAATTGTTACGGTTACATCAACTATGCCGACGGCGCGCTGTTGTGGCCGGACCAGCAGGGCGGCAAACGCCTCGACACGGGTAGGACCGGGGTCGCCATCATCGCGCAATCATCGAATATCGCGATCAATTTCACGATGCAGAAACGCGGGCTGCCGCTGGCCTACATCTTCACCGTGGGCAACCAGGCGATGGTCGGCATCTCCGAAATCGCGCTAAACCTGCTGGAAGATCCGCGCGTAACCACGCTCGGCATTTACATCGAGGGATTCGATTCGATCGAGGCTTTTGAGGCGCTTGCCCGAAAATCGCGCGAGCTGAAAAAACCGGTGGTGATTTTCAAGGTCGGTAAAAGCGAGCAGGCACAGGCCGCGGCCTTTTCGCACACCGCCTCGCTGGTCGGCAAACACGCGGTCAGCAGCGAGTTTCTGCGCCGCAACGGTTTCGGCCAGGCGGACTCGATCCCGGTTTTCCTGGAAACATTGAAACTGCTGCATTTGCACGGCCCGCTACCGGGGTACCGCGTATCGTCGATGAGCTGCTCCGGCGGCGAGGCCAGCATCATCGCCGACTCGGCGGAAAAACGTAAAGTCTACTTCCCCGATCTCGAGCAGAGGCATAGCGATCAATTGCAGGCGGCACTGGGCCCCCTGGTTGCAATCGCCAATCCGCTCGACTATCACACCTATAGCTGGGGCAATCGCGAAGTCATGGAAGCGACCTACAGCGCGATGACCGCGGCCGGCTTCGACATGAACTACCTGATCCTCGATTTTCCGCACCCGGTGCGCTGTGACGACTGGGAATGGCATATCGCGGTCGATGCCTTCGAAAGCGCGCTCAAGCGTAATAACGCGAAGGGCGCCTTCGTCGTCGGCATGCCGGAAAACATCCCCGAGGACTATACCGACAATTACAGCGAGCGCGGCATCGTCAGCTTCTACGGCATCGACGAGGCGCTGCAGGCTACCGAGATCGCCGCCGATATCGGCAGCGCCTGGCAGCAAGACCTGCCACCACCGGTGCTGAAACTGGCTTCCGCCGACGGCAAATCGATCACGCTCGATGAAGCCAGCGCCAAACAGGATCTGCAGCGGGCCGGCGTGCCGGTGCCGGCGGGCCGGCGCGTCGATTCACCGGAGCAGGTAAAGCCGGCCGCCGCCGAGCTCGGCTTCCCGCTGGTGTTGAAGGGACTCGGCATCGCGCACAAGACCGAACTGGGCGCGGTGCGGTTGAACCTGAACTCGGTCCAGCAGGTCGAGGTCGCGGCCACGGAGCTTTTCGAAATCGTGGACCAACTGTACCTGGAAACGATGAAACCGGCGCTGGCCGAACTTATCGTCGGCGTCACGCGCGAGCCGCAATTCGGCCTGGTGCTGACCGTTGGCAGTGGCGGTATCCTGGTGGAACTGTTACAAGACAGCAAGACACTGTTGATCCCGGCCAGCCGTGACGAGGTCGAGGCCGCCGTCGCGGATCTCAAATCGGCACCGCTGCTGCAGGGTTACCGCGGGCAACCGGCCGCGGACCTGGCTGCCACGGTTGATGCCATCCTGGCCGTACAGGACTATGCCTTATCGAAGTCGTCCTCGTTGCTCGAGCTCGACGTAAATCCATTACTGATCGGCGCCGAGGGAGAAGGCGTTTTCGCCGCCGATGCGCTAATCGTTTTAGAGGAGCAGGAATAAATGTCAGACGTAATCACCACCCGGCGC
Source organism: Gammaproteobacteria bacterium (assembly GCA_020354435.1). GTDB lineage: Bacteria > Pseudomonadota > Gammaproteobacteria. Next base: position 1,070,436 of record CP070646.1, on the reverse strand, counting down.
GAAGGCGCCATCCTCGAAGTCACGCTGGACCGACCCAAGGCCAACGCCATCGATCTGGCAACCAGCCGACTAATGGGTGAAACCTTTCAGGCTTTTCGCGACGATCCGGAACTGCGCGTGGCAATCGTCAAAACCGCCGGCGACAGGTTTTTCAGTGCCGGCTGGGACCTGAAGGCGGCCGCCGGCGGCGATGCCGTCGATGGCGACTACGGCATCGGTGGATTTGCCGGTCTGCAGGAACTGCGCGGCCTGAACAAACCGGTCATCGCCGCGGTCAGCGGCATGGCGGTCGGCGGCGGTTTCGAACTGATGCTGTCGGCGGACCTGATTTATGCTGCGGATCATTCGAGTTTCGCCCTGCCGGAAATCAAGGCCGGCACGCTGGCAGACGCGGCGACGATCAAGCTGCCCAAGCGCATCCCCTACCATATCGCGATGGAAATGCTCTACCTCGGACGCTGGATGGATACCGACGAGGCATTGCGCTGGGGCCTGATTAACGACT
>CP070646.1:1064676-1069831 GCA_020354435.1 Gammaproteobacteria bacterium | reverse complement strand
GGGGCCCTATTTCGAGTCGCATATGATGTTTCCCGAGCGCGCCAACGTTGGCTTCATGCAAATTATCGATCGGAAGACCTACAAGCTGCGCGTTTTCGAGCGTGGCGTCGGTGAAACCCGCGCCTGCGGCAGCGGCGCCTGTGCGGCCATGGTTGCGGGTGTGCAGCTGGGTTTGCTGGAAAACAATGCCAGGGCGATTCTGACCGGCGGCGAACTCAATCTGGAATGGCAAGGCGCGGCAAACCCCGTTATGATGACGGGCGAAACAGCAATGGTTTATCAGGGCGAAATCGAATATGAGTGAAGTATCAGCTGAACAGCGGCAAAACGACCCGGTCGATGAGGCCGGGGTGATCCAGTACCTGCGCAACAACCCGGAAGTGCTGCTGAAATATCCCGACATCTTTTGCGAACTCGCTATTCCCCACCAGACTGGTGCCGCGACCTCGCTGGTCGAGCGCCAGCTCAAGCTGCTGCGCGAGGAGAACCAGTCGCTCAAGGCCAAGATCGAGGAGCTGGTGGGCATCGCGCGCGAAAACGAGGAATTGAACCAGCGCTTTCACCGGCTCGCGCTGGAGTTGATGAATACCGACCAGCTACACGACGTGCTGGCAATGGTGCAGGACCAGGTGCAAACTTTCTTCTACACCGATTTTGTCTGCTTTCGCTTTCTGCCGAATGTCAGCGCCGAGAGTAATATTCTCGATGGGCTTTATCTAGACCAGAAGAGTGGAATCGTCGATAGCGTCAAGCCCTGGATCGAGGCGCGTAAACCGGTCTGCGGACGCCAGGATGAAAAGATTAATCGCGAACTGTTCGGTGCCGACATACGCATTGGCTCGAGTGCATTGATCCCGCTCTATCACACCGGCGATCTCGGTCTGTTATGCCTCGGCAGTGTCAGCGCGGACCGATTCGGCCTGACCATGGGTACGATTTTTCTGCAGCAACTGGGCGAGCTGGTCAGCAATCGCCTGAAAAACCTGTTACAGGTAGCCTGAACGCGGTGACAGAATATCTGGACCAGTTCATCCAGATGTTGCGCAGCGAAAAGTACTATTCCCCGCACACCTGCAGTAACTACCGCCGTGATCTGGAACAGTTCCAGGCTTATCTCGAGCGCGAGGGCATCGAATCTCCAGCGCAGGTCAATTACAACCATGTCAGCGGTTTTGCCGCACAACGCCACCGCCAGGGCCGCAAAAGCCGCACGATTCAGCGCGAGCTGTCGTCGATTCGCAGTTTTTTTCAGTTCCTGATCCGCCAGGACGCAGTCGCGCAAAACCCGGCGCTCGAGGTGCGCGCGCCAAAGGCAGACAAACCGTTACCCAAGACTTGCGACGCGGAGGCCATCGACCGCCTGTTGCAGTTACCGCAGGACTGCGACGACCTGCAGGTGCGCGATGTTGCCATTTTCGAATTGATTTACTCTTCGGGCCTGCGCCTGGCCGAGCTGGTCGGTATCGATCTCGACGATATCGATCTCGACCAGGGCCGATTAATCGTCACCGGCAAGGGCAACAAGACCCGACACCTGCCGATTGGCGGCAAGGCGATAAAGGCGGTGAAGCGCTGGCTCAGGCTGCGCTCGGATTACTGTCGCGACGCGAATGAAAGCGCGTTGTTTCTGAGTAAGCTGGGCAAGCGCATCTCGCCGCGTAACGTACAAAGCCGACTCAGGGCGCTGATCGATCGGCGCGCGCTGGAGCAGCACCTGTCGCCACACATGCTCCGCCACTCTTTCGCCACGCATATGCTCGAATCGAGTTCCGATCTGCGCGCGGTGCAGGAACTGCTTGGTCACGTCAATATCGCGACCACGCAGGTTTACACCCATCTCGATTTCCAGCACCTGGCCCAGGTTTACGACGCCGCGCATCCGCGCGCGAAGCGCAAGTGATGCCAAAGGCGTCATAAAGTCGGGGACAGTTTACTTGTTTCGCGAGAGTAACTAGTAAACTGTCCCCGGGTTTCTGGTTGTATTTCTTTTCTTTCGCCCATATATGACAATGTCTGCAGGCGTTTAGCGGGACGGGAAATTGGAACAATTCGAAGGCACTACAATACTTTCGGTACGGCGCAACAATAGCGTCGTCATCGGCGGTGACGGCCAGGTCAGCCTGGGTAACACCATCATGAAGGGTAACGCGCGCAAGGTGCGGCGTCTTTACAAGGAAAGGGTTATCGCCGGGTTCGCAGGCGGCACTGCCGACGCGTTTTTGCTGTTCGAACTGTTCGAAGGAAAACTCGAGAAACACAGCGGGCAAATGGTTCGCGCCGCCGTAGAACTGGCGAAAGAGTGGCGTTCCGACCGCGCCCTGCGGCGTCTCGAAGCGCTACTTTGTGTCGCCAATGAAGAAGCTTCCCTGATCATTTCCGGCAATGGTGACGTGATTGAGCCTGAGGACAGCCTGATGGCGGTTGGCTCCGGCGGCGCCTACGCCCAGGCGGCAGCACGGGCAATGCTTGACACAACCGAGATGGGAGCGCGTGAAATCGTTGAAAAAGGCTTACAAATTGCCGGCGAAATCTGCGTTTATACCAACCTCAACCACACTTTCGAACAACTCGATTATTGATAAGGCATGGACAGCAAACAGATTAGCCAGTCGCCGATGACCCCGCGTGAAATTTCGCAGGAACTCGACAACCACATTATCGGCCAGGACAACGCCAAGCGCGCGGTCGCGATCGCTCTGCGCAACCGCTGGCGCCGCCAGCAGGTCGATGAAGCATTGCGCAACGAGATAACACCCAAGAATATCCTGATGATGGGCCCTACCGGGGTCGGCAAAACCGAGATCGCGCGACGTCTGGCGCGACTCGCGAACGCACCCTTTATCAAGGTCGAAGCGACCAAGTTCACCGAGGTTGGTTACGTCGGCCGTGACGTCGAATCGATCATTCGCGACCTGGTCGACGTCTCGGTCAAACAAATGCGCGAGGCCGAAGTTGCCCGCGTGCGCCATCGTGCCGAGGACGCCGCTGAAGAAAAGGTGCTTGATGCCCTGCTACCAAGGCCTAGCGATTTCGCCGATGAAGCCGGCAGCTCGGGCGACGGCACGCGGCAAAAGTTCCGCAAGATGCTGCGCGAGGGCAAGCTAAACGACAAGGAAATCGAAATCGACCTGCAGCTACCCAGCGTCGGCGTTGAAATCATGGCGCCACCGGGTATGGAAGACATGACCAACCAGCTCCAGGGCCTGTTCCAGAATCTCGGCAGCCCGAAAACCAGAACGCGCAAACTGCGGGTCGAGGATGCGTTAAAAATGCTCACCGACGAGGAAGCCGCAAAGCTGATCAACGAGGATGAACTCAAGCTGACCGCGCTGGAAAACGCCGAACAGAACGGCATCGTCTTCATCGATGAAATCGACAAGGTTGCCAAGCGCCAGGAGACCAGCGGCGCCGATGTTTCACGCGAGGGCGTGCAGCGCGACCTGCTGCCACTGGTCGAGGGCTGTACCGTGTCAACCAAGGCCGGCATGATCAAGACCGACCATATTCTTTTTATCGCCTCGGGCGCGTTTCACCTGTCCAAGCCCAGCGACCTGATTCCCGAGCTGCAGGGACGTCTTCCGATTCGCGTCGAACTGTCGGCTTTGACGGTCGGCGATTTCGTGCGTATTCTGCGCGAACCCAACGCCAGCCTGACCGAACAGTACACCGCACTGATGAAAACCGAGGGTGTGCATCTGTCGTTCACCGACGACGGACTCGCGCGCATCGCCGAGGTCGCCTGGCAAGTCAACGAAAAACAGGAAAACATCGGCGCCCGCCGCCTGCATACGGTCATGGAGCGTCTGCTGGAAAGCGTCAGTTTCGAAGCCTCGGACATGCTCGAGCAAACCATTACGATCGACGCCAATTACGTTAACGAACATCTCGGCGAGCTTTCGCTCGACGAAGACTTATCGCAATATATCCTCTGATGAAACCAACGGAAATCAGTCTGCACAAGGTATCGCGCGTGCTCGAACTCAGTTTCGAGGATGGCTCCAACTACAAGCTGCCAGCAGAGTACCTGAGGGTTTATTCACCATCGGCCGAAGTGCAGGGGCACGGACCGGGGCAGGACGTGCTGCAGATCGGCAAGGAAGACGTCAATATCGAAAACATCGAGCCGATAGGCCATTACGCGGTCAAACTGATCTTCGATGACAACCACGATAGCGGTATTTACAGCTGGGATTATTTGTACGAGCTGGGCGTTACCTACGACCAACGCTGGCAACATTATCTCGAGCGGCTCGAACAGGCCGGCCACAAGCGTAAAGCCGACGCCTGATCGACCGCCTACCTTCCCGTGCGAGCGAAAATCGCGCATACCTTTTCGAATTTTTAATGCTCGCTTAATCGGACCAGGCGCCAGTTAGCCGCTACAGTTGTGGAAAAGGCTTCTAGCGGTCAGTTCGACGCAGATTTACGATAGGACGCCACCAGGCCACAGAAATACAACCACAACGCGGCGCCAACGAACTTACAGCCTTCCTCGATAACCTGCAGATGGGCATAGTCCATCGGGATTTTTCGCTGATTAATATCGATCTCCACCGACAGGGCGAGCAGGAACCCGGACAACAGGAAAGCGAAGGGATCAATTTCCAGTATTGCGCGATAATGGCGCACCAGCAGAGTGATTGCGCAGATCGCGTAAAACAGGAAGATGCCCTTTTGATACACGTAGCGTTCGTGTAACAGGAAAAAATCGTCTACCGCGAGCAACAGCGATAACAATCCCAGCAACAACAGCAGTTCCTTTTGCCGCTCTACCCGGGAGAGATCTGCAGTGAGCACGCCGAAAAAACAGATTGCCACCGACGAAACCCATAACCAGACGCCGATATTGGAGGTAAAACCGAGAAAGCTCGAGGCCCCGGATTGCTGTGCCGGATCACGCAGAATTTCACGCAGGCTAAAATCAGCCGAGGTCAGCACTACCAGCGACAGGGCGAAAAAAACCAGGGCCGGAATAGCCACCCACAACAGGCCATTAACTACCTGTTTCAGCGATATCGATTGTTTTAGATCTTTTATCAAGCCCATTGCTATTCCGTTTTTAAATTATTGCGATGGCAGGTACGCAAATACAAATCCTGGAGTATCGAATAAACGTATTTGAAAGACTCGATTTCAAAATAGTGCCGTCGCCAAA
>CP070646.1:1052967-1064576 GCA_020354435.1 Gammaproteobacteria bacterium | reverse complement strand
ATCCGCGAGCCCGAAATCGTCGCCGAGATCGTGCGCAAGGCTTTCAAGGCAGCCGAGGCGGAAAAACCGGGTGGCAGCTTTATCGATTTCCCCGAAAACGTCGCGGAGATGGAAGCCGGAGACAAACAACCGCTCAAAGTGCAGAGCGCTCGCCCGCCGGTGCCGCCCGGAGAAAAGATCGCACAGGCGGCTGAAATTATTTCGCAGGCGCGTTACCCGCTAGTCATGGCCGGTAACGGAGTGGTCCGCGCCAACGCCGATGATGCGCTGTTCATGTTTGCCGAAAAGCTCAATATTCCGGTGGCGACAACCTTTATGGCCAAGGGCAGCATGCCGTTCTCGCACGACCTGTCGCTGGGTACCGTCGGTTTACAGGCGAGGGACTACGTTGCCTGTGGCTTTGATCGCGCCGATGTCGTTATCTGCGTCGGTTACGACATGATCGAGTATCACCCGCACCTCTGGAACCGCGACAAGAGCAGCCGCATTATCCATATCGATATGAGCCCGGCCGAGGTCGATGAGCACTACATTCTGGAATGCGGCGTGGTCGGCGATATCGGTGCAGCGCTGAATGCAATCGCCGAACAGGCTACGCCGCAGGTCGAATTCAAGGCTCAGGGCCTGCGTGAAACCATCGTCGAAGAGTTAACCGCGCACGAAAACGACGACTCGTTCCCGATGTCGCCGCAGCGAATCATTCTCGACCTGCGCAAGGCGCTCGACCCCGAAGATATCGTCGTCTCCGATGTCGGTGCCCACAAAATGTGGATGGCGCGCATGTACCAGGCCGAGCGCCCAAATACCTGCATCATCTCGAACGGTTTTGCCTCGATGGGTATCGGTTTGCCGGGTGCGATTGCAGCCAGGCTGGCTTACCCGGAAAAAACGGCGGTCACGGTTACCGGGGACGCGGGTTTCCTGATGAATTCGCAGGAGATCGAAACCGCGTTACGTATCGGCACGCCGATCGTAATCCTGGTCTGGAACGACAGTAAATACGGCTTGATCAAGTGGCACCAGGATCGCCGATTTGGCCGCGACACGCAAATCGATTTCAACAACCCGGATTTCGTCAGGTACGCCGAGAGTTTCGGCGCTAAAGGTTACCGGGTCGAATCCGCCGACGACTTGTTGCCGACATTGCAGCGAGCAATCTCGGACGATACTGTGGTGCTGATCGACTGCCCGGTGGATTACTCGGAAAACATGAAGCTGACCGAAAAACTCGGCCAGCTCGTTTGCCCGATCTAAAAAACCCGGGGACAGTTTACTATTTTCATCTCCAAAAGTCGGGGACAGTTTACTATTTTCATCTCAGCGGAAACTAGTAAACTGTCCCCGACTTTTGTGTCTTCGACTTTCGGTAGATCGTATCTCAGCTCGAGCGTTCGGTGAACGGCACCAAGGTTACCTCGGCTTCGCAACTTCCGCGCGGATGATCGACGACGAGAATTTCGCCGGTTTCCACCGCTCGATCGACCACCGCGATGCCGATGTATTGCTTTAGCGCAAACGAGTAAATCGCCCAGCGCACCTCGCCGGGGTTGCCGTGCGCGTCCCTCAGTTCCCAGAACCATTCCAGCCGTGGCACGTCGTCGCGAAACAACAGGCCGACCGATTTGCGTTCGATACCCTGTGCGCGCATACGCTGTAAGGCCTGTTTCCCGACGAAGTCAGCTTTCTTGTCGATGTCGACGAGGCGCGCGCTCAAGTCCTCCAGCGGGCTCATGCCGGAGTTGTTGTAATAGCCGGAATCGGTCACTCCACGTTCGACCGCGCGGCCGACGATTGGCCCGGTTACCTTGATGCCGAACTCTACGCCGGCCTCCAGGATGGCGTTCCACAGCTCGAGTGCCTTATTGCTGGAGTAGGGAAAGATTTCGAAACCGTAACCGCCGCTCCAGCCGGTGCGCGAAACCACTGCCGCCTGACCCGCGACTTCGGTGACGATACAGCTGTAGTTTTTCATGCTATCCAGGTCGTCGTCGCAGAGCTTTTGTATGACGCCGAGCGCCAGCGGACCCTGCAGCTGCAGCGGCGCGATGTCCGGTTCGCTGACTTCGACATCCCAGTCCGAGCCCATGACGATGCCGCGCGCCCACAGCGTGATGTCGGTATTGCCGTGCGAAATCCAGATTGTATCTTCGCTTGGCCACAGCACGACGGGATCCCCCATTATCTTGCCGTGATCGTCACAGATCAGGCCGTAACGGCAATCGCCGACCTGCATGCCCGACATGTCGCGGCAGCAAAGGTAGTCGAGGAAGGCGTGTGCATCGGGTCCCCTGAGCTGCGTTTGCCGCTCGAGCCCGACATCCCATAGCGTCACGCCCTCGAGCAGCGCGCAGTAATCTTCGTATGGCGTACGGCTGTAGATCATCGGGAAGTACATGTTGTTGTAGACGCTCCACTCCTTGCATTTCGCTGCGACCGTCGCTTCCCAGTAGGGTGTGCGCCGGTTCATCGCCCAGACGTACTGGCGCTCCTCCGGATGCAGCGGCCGGGTGTCGAAGATTTCATTGAGCCGAGCTATTTTACCGCCGGTCATTTCGACGATGGCGACGAACTTGAAATCGATGCGGTGCGCCGAACCGTCGAGTTTGCCGCCAGTGCCGATGATTTCAGCCTCGTAGCAGCCCTCGAAATAGCCGCACTCGCCCTGCTCGAGCGCAACGCGGATCTCGGTGTGAATGTTCTTTGACGATTGCGAGATAATGCGCAGTTGTGATCTGAGCCGATCCTTGCCCCGGATTGGCTCATTCAGGGAGGAGGCTTCAAACACGCCATCATCGGTGAACAGATTGGCCATGGCGATGTGATCGCCCTGCGAGAAGGCGTTACAGTAAGCCTCGAAAGCGGAAGTCGGAGTCATGCTACGCACCTCACATGATGCTTTTATCGGACCAGGGACGCAGGTTGCGCGCGTCGCAGTACAGGGTCATGCGCGCCAGCGAATCGCCGGCAGCCTGGATGACGATGGCAGCCGGCAGGCTGTTACGGTCGCCACCATTGCGAACGTAGTTGAGCCGGCCATGGCCGATGGCATGATTGTTGTCAGCGCTGCTATCGAGTAGTTCGAAGTCGATTTCCGCAAGATTGGCAAACATTTCCCTGTGGGCCTTGACGATTTCATTATTACCGACCAGACGGTTGGGTTTGATAAATGGAATTTCCATCAGGCTACCCGAGGCGCTTATTTTTTCTATTGCGCTGAGATCCCGGGCGGTGAGCGCTGACAGGTATGCTTGCAGCATGCGGCTGGCCGTTGTCATTTTAATACTCCACAAAAGTAAGCTATAGCTTATTACTAATTTTCTATGCGCGGAAACTAGTAAACTGTCCCCGACTTTTGGCGGGTTAGCGCCGCGTCAGGCCGGTATAGGCAATCGGTTTTTCCCCGGCGCTTTCCTCGCGCCGCAGTACGTAGATACCGGACAGGATGATGATTGCGATACCCACAATGGTCGGCAAATCCGGAATTTCCGCCCAGACCAGGTAACTCAGTATCGTAACCCAGATAATCATGACATATTCGAACGGCGCCAGCCGCGATGCCTGAGCACGTTTGTAGGCGTGGCTCATGAACATGAAACCAAAGGCACTGGTGACCCCGGTAAAGGCCAACAGCAGCAGGTCGTAACCGCCTGGCTGCGACCAGGCCAGATACAGGGTCGTGCTGCTGGCCGACATGGCTTCGTGCGGCTCTGCCGCAGACAGCAGCAGACCGAGGGCCGGCGCCAGCAAGGCGAAGGCGAGACTGGCGTAAAGCGACATGATAGAAGCCGGTGCGGTCAGGCGCGCGTAACGCACCAGCACCTGGCACAGGGAATAAAAAAATGCCGCGGCGACGGGCAACAGGGCTACCAGGCTGAACTGCTCGGTGTCGGGTCGCAACACGATCACGACGCCTATAAAACCGGTAAAAATACCCAGTAAACGGCGCAGGCCGACGCGTTCTCCGAGCATCGGAATAGACAGCAGCGTGATAAAAAACGGTGCCGTGAAAAAAAGCGCGGTTGCCGTCGTCAGGGAAATCTCGGCAAGCCCGATGTAAAAAGCCATAAACGCGACAAACATCAGCACGCCGCGCAAGACGTGGTAACCCGGATGATGCATTTTTAACGCTGCCAGGCCAACGCTGATATGAATCAGGACCAGCAGCAATGCCATTGCAACCAGGCCGCGGATGGTCATTATTTCGTGTATAGGATAGCTGCCGCTCATTTCCTTGATGATAACGTCCTGCATCGCGAACAGCAGTTTGCCGAGAGCCATGATAGCGATGGCCCGCAGTAATTCGGTCATGACGAGCTGGGTGCTCGGGTTTTGGCAACACGTAACTCGTAACCCGCGGCGCGCAGCAGCTCGACTTCCTGATCGAGGTCGGCCCCGGTCAGCGGGTGCGCGCTGAGCCAGGCCTTGGGTATGCTCAGAATCATGCCCAGCGTCTCGTCCAGCTGGATCTCGGCCGGCGGCAGCTCGATCGGTGTGCGGCCGCGGTTGAGTAAAACCCCGAGCCTGAGCAGTCGCGTCATCAGGTTCAATGCTTCGGAGCGCACGTAGGCGCTGTCTTCGATCAGGTCGGGCTGGAACTTGCGCCGGTGCAGGCGCACCATGATTGCCAGTGCGCCCTGCTCCTGGCGTGAAAAGCCCGGCAGATCCATGTTTTGCAAAACGTAACCGCCGTGCATGTGATGCTGGCTATGCGCGATCATGAGGCCGATCTCATGCAGTTTGGCGGCCCAGCCGAGCAATCGTCGCTCGCGCCTGAGCAAGCCCCGCTGCTTGACCTGGTCGAACAGCATCAGCGTGGTCTCGCGTACTCGATTTGCCTGCTCGACATCGATGTGGTGGCGTTTCATCAACTCGCGCACGGTAATCGCGCGGCGATCCTCGTAGCGCACGCGCCCGATCAGGTCGTACAATGCGCCTTCCCGCAGCGAACCTTCGGAAACACGCATGAAATCGAGGTCGAACGCGCGAAAAATTGCGGTCATGACGGCGACACCGCCGGCAAATACCGGTCGCCGTTCCTCGCTCAGGCCGGCAAACCTGAGCCTGCGTGCCTTACCCTTTTTAATGATTTTTTTGACCAGTTTCTCGAGCCCCTTGCGGGTAATGCCGGTCTCGCTCCAGCCGTTTTCACGCAGCACGTTTTCGATCGCACGCGCGGTGCCCGAGGTGCCGATGATATCCTGAGGCGCCAGCAAATCGACCATGATGGTATAGGGTTCGAGCTCGAGACGCGCCGCGAGAATCGCGCGCCGCATTCGCTTTTCGCTGGTCTTGCCGCGGGGAAAAAACTTTTCGCTGCTGCTGACGCAACCCATGTACAGGCTTTCGAGGTAAATGGGATCGCTCTTGTCGCCGACGATGATCTCGGTACTGCCGCCACCGATGTCGACCACCAGGCGCCGACCACGGTCTCCCTGCAGGGTATGTGCGGCGCCGATATAAACCAGGCGCGCTTCCTCGACGCCGGAAATGATTTCGATCGGGAAACCGAGCAGCTTTTCGGCGCGTCGGATAAACTGTTGCGAGTTTTTCGCCTTGCGCAACGCATTGGTGCCGACCACGCGCACGTTTTCCGGCTCGAGCCCGCGCAGGCGCTCGCCGAATCGCGCCAGGCAGCCGAGCGCGCGTTTGCTCGCTTCGGGCGTCAGCAGACTCTTTTCGTCGAGCCCGGCGGCCAGCCGCACCATGTCACGCTCGCGATCGATCACGCTGACTGCATGCTCCTCTTCGCGCGCGACCACGAGATGAAAACTGTTCGAGCCCAGGTCGATAGCCGCAAATTGTTCCATTACTACTTCCCGTTAGTCATGAACCGCATTCGATGACGCTGCCTTGATCCCGGACGTCAATCCCGCGGCATACCCTGGATTTTAGCGAAATACAGTGAGGTTTGTGATTTTCATGTTTCGACGACGATGTTACCGACGTGTTTCTTTTGCAAAAAAGCCTCTTGTGCCTGTCCCAGTTGCTCGAGTGGAAAGGCTTGCGCCAGCAGCGGCCTGAGCAAGTCCTGTTCGATCAGGCGCACCAGGCGAGCCATGGTTCCGGGCGGCACGATGGTCGCGCCGGTCAGCTGCAAATCCTTGTATACCAGTTGGCGTAAATCGAACTCGACCAGCGGCCCGGCGATCGAACCCGAGCTGGAGTAACGGCCTCCCTGGCGCAGCGCATTGATCAACGGCATGAAAGAGTTGCCGCCGACGACATCGAGGGCAACGTCTGCCGCGCCACCGGCAGCTTCGCGGATAGCCTGCTCGAGATCTGCTTCGTTGCGATCGATGACGCTCTCGGCGCCGAGCTCGATTAGTAGATCCGCCTTGGTCGCGGACGCGATCGCGATCACGCGAGCGCCACGCAGCCGGCAAAGCTGGATCGCAGCGGAACCGACGCCGCCCGAGGCGCCGTTGATGACTACCGTTTCGCCCGGCTGCAGGCCTGTGCGAGCGGTCAGGTTCTCGGCGGTGGTATAGGCGCAGGGGTAGGTTGCCAGTTCGGCGTCGCTTTGAGGGGTATCGATGAGAATCGCGTTTTCGCTGCGCGTTTTGGTGTATTCGGCAAAGCCGCCATCGACTTCGGAGCCGAAGTACTGCGAGCGCGACGGGTCGAGCCAGTCGCCGCTGGCGAGCAGCCATGGATCGAGGATCACGCGCTCGCCGATTCTTGCGCTGTCGATACCTTCGCCGACGGCGGCGATGGTTCCGGCCACATCGGCGCCCTGGATGCGTGGAAAACTGATCGAGGAACTGCCCCAGCTGCCGGTGGCCGCGTCGGCCTGATCGAAACCGCCCTTGCCACCGGCATCGGTTATGCCCTCGGTCACTGCTTTCGAGTACCACGCGGTGCGCGTGTTGATGTCGGTATTGTTGAGCCCGCAGGCTCCGACCCGTACCAGAACTTCTCCCGGCCCGGCTTGCGGTGTTGGCCAGTCTTCACGGTATTCGAGCTTGTCGAGACCACCATGCCCGGTCAGCACCACGACGCGCATCTTGTCCGGAATCGTCATGGCTGCGATGGTAGGCAAAGTCATACGGCGAGTCACGAAAAAAATGAAAGCTATAAATCCCGATTCGACGCCAGCGGCAGTATCGCGTCAAACCTTTGCGATCAGCCCGATCCTGGCCGGTTCCCGGGAGACGCTAGATCAAACATGGGCCGCAAAGCCTGTTATGCGCTGCCTGGCCATCTTTCGCTGCGCATTACCGAGTATTGATGCTTGCAAGCAGACGATGGTCAGTGGTTTACTGCCGGCTTATGGCAGAAAAAATCACGATAGATTCTTTTCGCATGCTGTTTTACGGCGACGAGGAATTCGCGGTAATCGATCCTCGTGAAAAATCGGATTTTGTAAAAGGGCATCTGCTGGCCGCGTCGAACCTGCCGCTTGGCAGCCTCGAACAGCGAATCGAAAGCGCGGTTCCGCGGGCGGAAACGCTATGCGTGCTATGTGATGCCGGCGGAGGCGAAGCTGAAAATGCGTCAACTTTGCTCGAGACTGCCGGATATTCCAATGTCGCGATCTTAAATGGTGGTCTCGATGCCTGGAAGTCATCGGGGGGCACTGTCTTTTCCGGCAGTAGCGTACCGGGCAAGGCCTTTGGCGAATTTGTCGAGCACTACTGCAATACCCCGGCGATGACCGCGTCCGAACTGCATCATCGCATGCAGCGAGGCGAGCCGGTACTTTTACTCGATTCGCGCACCGCCGAAGAGCATGGGAGCTATTGTATTCCGGGCGCGATACTGTGCCCCGGGGCTGAGCTGATTTATCGAGTGCTGCCGATCATCAATGCCGATACCGAAATTGTAGTGCACTGCGGTGGGCGTACGCGCAGTATCATCGGTGCGCAAACGCTGATTGATGCCGGTTGTCAAAACGTGCATGCGCTCGAAAACGGTACCATGGCCTGGCAGTTCGAGCAGCTCGAACTCGAAACCGGTAATCGAGAATGCTTGCCCGAACCCGACAGCAAGTCGCTGATCCTGGTACGGGCGATTGCCGATCGACTGGCCGAGCGCTGGCATATCGACCGGCTCGATTCGATTACGGCCGGCGAGGCGCGCAATCGCTACCTGGTCGATGTGCGCAGCCGCGAGGAATACGAGGCCGGACACGTTCGGGGTTCCGTGCATGTTCCCGGAGGGCATCTTTTGCAAAACCTAGATCGTTACCTGGTAGTGCATAACTCGGTTGTGGTACTGATCGATTCGGACTGGGTACGCTCGGTAACCACGGCGGTCTGGCTCAGACGCATGGGTTGGCGGCGGGTCTATTCATTCACCATCGAGCCCGCAAGCGAGCAGTTGGAAACCGGCGCCGGTGCCGGCATCGAGGCGCTAGAGGATCGCGATCTCGATCCGAACGATTACACCGACCAGGACGAGCTGATGCGCGCCAACCGCGCCTACCTGGATTGGGAAATCGCGCTCATCGATCAGCTGCCGGGAGAGCCCGCGGCACCCTATATGAACGTGATTCGATGAGGGGCATTTAATGGGTCAGAATCCTACGCCCGGCGAAAGGCTTTACGCGATCGTCGAGCAGGGGCTTTGTATCGGCTGCGGCCTGTGCCAGGCCGTGGCAGGCGCCGATCGCGTCAGGGTTTGCAAGACGCTCAACGGCTATGAACAACCGGTCGTGCAGGGCGAGCTGGATGACGCTACCGTCGACCGCATATACGCGGTTTGCCCGGGTACGCGGATCGAGGGATTGCCCGAGCGCTTGATCGAGGCCGATAGCAAACACGACAACGTCTGGGGAACGTGGCGGCGTATCGTGCGCGCCTGGGCGGCCGATCCCGAGATTCGCTTCGAGGGATCGACCGGCGGCGTGTTGACCGCGCTCGGCATCTACCTGCTCGAGTCGAAACGCGTCGATTTTATCCTGCAGGTCAAAACCTCGAACAGCGAACCGAGTTTCGGCGAACGTTGCCTGAGTTTTACCGCCGCCGACGTGATCGAGGCCGCCGGCTCGCGTTATGGGCCGGCGGCGCCCCTGATCGATATCGACGAGGTGCTCGAACGCGATCAACCTTTTGCCTTTATCGCCAAACCCTGCGACGTGGCAGCGCTCAGAAATTACGCCGAGCAGGACTCGCGCGTGAACGAACTGGTCAAGTACTGGCTGGTCATGGTTTGCGGTGGCTACGGTACTCCACAGGGCACCAATGATTTTTTCAGGCGCAGCGGTATCGAGCCGGAGCAGGTCACGGGTTTGCGCTATCGCGGCCGCGGTTGCCCCGGGCCGACCCGGGTCGAAACCGCCGATGGCTCGGTGCAGGAATTCCATTACATCGATTACTGGGGTGAGGACGAGACCACCTGGACGCTACCGTTTCGCTGCAAGATTTGCCCCGATGGCATCGGCGAGGCGGCCGACCTCGCCGCCGCCGACAGCTGGATCGGCGGCGGGCCCGACCGGGTCGACAGCGAAACCGATGCGGGCACCAACGCGATCATCGCGCGTACTCGTGCTGGCGAGGAATTGCTCGCCGCGGCCGCGGCCGACGGCGCACTGACCATCGAGTATGACATCGTGCCGCACACGATGAGCCTGTATCAGCCGCACCAGGTGAATAAGAAATATGCCGCCTGGGCACGTCACCAGGGCCTCGGCGATGCCGGCCACATCGTGCCGCAAACCGCGCGCTTGCGCATCGAGGAACTGGCGCGCGAGCTGCCGGACGAGACTAACGAGTTCCAGCGAAAGGGGACAGTCGAGCGCGTCGAAATCGGCAAGGCAACCGAACCGACGCCGAAAATCTGGAAACCGGATCGTGACTGAATCAGTCGAGTTCCAGCCGTTAACCGGATGCATCGGCGCGCGCGTCGACGGCATCGATCTGAACAATCGGCTCGACGATGCAGGCTTCGCGCAGATTTACCAGGGTTTGCTGCGATACAAGGTGCTGCTGTTTCCCGAACAGGATCTCGATCCCGCGAAGCACGTCGCGCTCGGCCGCCGATTCGGCGAACTGGTGGCACACCCGGATTACCCCACTATCGAAGGCCATGAGGAAATCATGGTCATCGAAAACGGCCCCGAACGCCCGCCGGATAACGAATACTGGCACAAGGACATGACGTTTCGGCCCGATCCACCACACTGCTCGCTGCTGCACGCGCGCGTGTTGCCGGCGCACGGCGGTGATACGATGTTTGCCGACATGGAAGCCGTTTACGCCGACCTGTCGCCGCCGCTGCAGCGCATGCTCGAGGAGTTAAGCGTGGTTCACGACCAGGTGGCGGGATTCACACCGACACTGCTGGCCAACAATGAAATCGAACGCCTGGAAAAGATCAGGGCGCACCCAGAGGAAATGCGCCGCAGCGTGCACCCGGCAATCGGGATGCATCCCGTTAGCGGGAAAAAGTATCTCGGCATCGACGACTGTTTTGTGACCCGTTTTATCGAGCTGTCTGCCTCGGAAAGCGAAGGCTTGCTGCGCCTGTTGCGCGACAGGCTGAAGCAACCCAGGTACCAGGTGCGTATTGCCTGGCAAGCTGACGATCTCGTCATCTGGGACAATGTCAGCACGCTGCATTATGCCGTCGGCGACTACAGCGAATACCGGTGCATGCAACGCGTGACCGTCAGCCGTTATCACGACGCCTGACCGCATCCACGACGATTCCGGCAGGATTCAGACACGCTGGCTGTGTACGCTGCGCAAGGCGGGCAGCAACAGTACGAGAACCAGCGCCGACAAAACCAGCAACAGCGCCAACAGGTCGTTGAGGCCGACTTTTTCATCGAGTATCAGGTGGCTCGAGTAAACGCCGATCACCGGTACCATCAACGTGCCGATGGCGGCAATCGACGCCGGTAACAGACTTACCGTCTTGAAGTAGGCCCACTGGCAAAAACTCATTGGAAACAGGAACAGGTATAGCAAGGCAACGATAGCCGGCCAGCTAAGCGTTGTCATATCCGGCAAGGGTTCGGCGAGCAGCGCGATCAATGTAACCGGAACCGCGCTCAGCAACAATTGCCAGGCGATATTACTCAGCGTCGGCAACTGCCAGACGATGCGTTTGAGTAAAACCGTGCCAATGGCCCATGATATGGCTGCCAGCAACATGAAAAATGCGCCCACCGGCGCGCGTTGCAGAATCAGCAGGTCGGGGCCGATCAAAACAGCGAGCCCGGACAATCCGAGAAGCAGGCCGAAGATCTTGTTTACACTAACCGCCTCGCCAAGCACATAAGCCGCGATTAGCGTGGCCCACAGCGGCATCGTGAAGGCGATGATCGACGCGCGGCCCGCCGGCATCAGGGAAACTCCGTAGGCGGAAAATACCATCCAGCCGAAGATCGCGAAGCTGCCACAGAGCAGTACCGGCTTCAACTCACCAGGCCGTAGCCGGCAGCGGTTGCCAGACAGCGCCGACAATGTCATCAGGATCAGACCACCGACGACCAGGCACATCGCACGAAACCACCAGACCGCCATTTCGGACAGAATGATTTTCATGCCCGGCCAGTTCAGGCCCCAGAACAGCGACAGCGAGGCCAGCAACAACACGGCATTGAGTGAAATCGACGATGGTGACATACGCAGCGGCTTGCCCGTCTGGCCGCGCCGGAACCCGTT
>CP070646.1:1048406-1052867 GCA_020354435.1 Gammaproteobacteria bacterium | reverse complement strand
GCAGTTTGGGCTGATGCACCAGCGCACGCGCGATGGCGACGCGCTGCTGCTCGCCGCCCGACAGTTGCGCCGGGTAGTGGTCCTCGCGCCCGCCGAGCCCGACGCGCTCGAGCATCGCGTGTGCCCTTGCACGCGTATCCGCGGCGCCGGCGATCTCGAGCGGCAGCGCCACATTGCCGAGCGCGGTCAGGCTCGGCACCAGGTGAAACGACTGGAAGACAATGCCGATGCGATCGCGCCTGAGATCCGCGAGCGCATCCTCGTCGAGTTCGCCGAGTGCACGGCCGTCGAGCCGCACGCTGCCCTCGATCGGCAGCTCCAGCCCCGCCAGCAGCACCAGCAGCGTCGTCTTGCCGGAGCCGGACGGACCGACGATCGCGACCGTGTCGCCGTCGTCGACTTCGAGATTCACGCCGGTGAGAACGTCGAGCCGGCCGTGCTCGAGGGCGTAGGACATAGTCAGATTGTTCAGTTCGATCATGCCTGGATTCTATCGGATTTGGGTGATCCCGCGTTGTATTCCCGGGAAATTAAGCAATCGCCATAAGTCGGGGACAGTTTACTTATTTCGACTTAAATCCCTTTGATTCGTTATCGGGACTGAATTGTGCTGTGGCTGAACTTCTTGCGGTACCTGGCCGGCGTCAACCCGACCTTGCGCTTGAAGATACGGCGGAAAGAAGCCGGGTCGTCGTAGCCGACGGAACTGCTGATCACCTCGACACTGGTCGCATCGGATTCGAGCATTTGCTTGGCGGCTTCGATGCGAAGGCCCTGCACGTATTCGATCGGCTGGTAGCCGGTCGCGCTGCGAAAGCGGCGGGCGAATGTACGCGAGTTCAGGCCCGAACGGTCGATCATTTCGCTTACCGGGTTGGAACACTTATAGTTTCCTTCGATCCAGTCCTGGCAATCGCGCACGACGGCATCGTTATGCCGGGTACTGCAGGACATCGATGAATACGGCAACTGTCCGTCATCGTGGCGCGCGAGCAGGTATACCCGAGCGGTATTGGTCGCATTGCTCAGGCCGCAGAAACGCTCGACCAGGTATATCGCCAGATCCTGCCACGAGGTGACGCCGGCCGACGTAACCATGCGCCGGTTCTCGCCACTCAGGTTCAGGATCGGTTCCGGCGCCCATTTGACCTGCGGGAAATACTCCTGGAACAGATTACGATAGGCCCAGTGCGACGACACTTCGTAACCGTTCAAAAGCCCGGTTTCCGCGAGCAGGGTCGCGCCGGAACAGACCGAGCACAGCAGCGCATCGCGTGCGTGCATGCGTTTGAGCCACTGAACTTCAGGCGTGTATTTTCCGAGTGGTGATTGGTCGATGGGTGTGTACATGTCGCAGACCACGACGACATCCGCGCGTTCGATGTCGTCGAGACTTGCCTGCGGCTGCACCGGGATACCGCTCAGGCAGATGAACGGTTCCGGCGTACGCGCGACGATTTTTACCTCGAGCATGCTGTCCGTGGCGATGCCGCCCAGCATTTCCACGTAGTCGGGTCCGACGTTACCGAGCACGTCGTACAGGCCGTAGAGCACGCTCGCCGTCGTATCCGGCGATGCCAGCAGGCAAATCAGCGGTTTATTCATTGAAATCGTCCGCAGGGCCAGAGGATGAATGTCCAATATGCCACGGTATTGTGGAATATGCCATTTTGTTTGTCCGAAATGCCTCTTTTTTGTGTTTTTTGACAATTGTGGTCGTGTCCCTTGTGTTCCTACAATGGGCACAACCAATAACAGAGAACGAGGAGTCGAACATGGATAATCCCGCACAAGAACATTCCCTGCAAATCGAAGGTGACGTACTGCACCCGGACAGCGACGGTTACGACGAAGCCCGCGCGGTCTGGAATGCCATGATCGACCGCAAACCCGCGCTGATCGCACAATGCCGGAGCACCCAGGATGTCGCCGAGACCCTGGCCTTTGCCGGCCGCCACGATTACCCGGTCTCGATTCGAGGCGGCGGACACAATGTCGCCGGCCACGCGGTCTGCGACGACGGGGTCATGATCGATCTGAGCGGCATGCGCAATGTGTCTGTCGACGTGGAAAAACGAACCGCACGGGTTGCCGGCGGCGCCACCTGGCGCGATGTCGATGCCGCCAGCCAGCCGCACGGGCTGGTGACGCCCGGCGGGCTGATTTCCGACACCGGTGTTGCGGGCCTGACGCTATCGGGCGGCATCGGCTGGTTGCGCAGCCGTTACGGGCTTTGTATCGACAATATGTTATCGGTCGAGATCGTGACCGCGGATGGCCAGATCCGCCGCGCCAGCGAGCAGGAGAATGCCGATCTCTTCTGGGCGGTCCGTGGCGGCGGCGGCAACTTTGGTGTGATCACCGAGTTCGAGTTCCAATTGCATCCGCTGGGGCCCGAGGTCATGTTCTGCGCACCGATCTACGCGCTCGATCGCGGGGCCGAACCGATACGTTTCTGGCGCGATTTTCTCGCCGACAAGAATGATCGCATCGGCTCGCTGCTCGAATTCTCGACCGTCGCCGAGGACGACGAGTTTCCGCGCGAGGCCTGGGGCAAGCAGGTCTACACGATCGCCGCGGTTTACGCCGGCGATGCCGAGGAAGGCGAGCAGGTGATGCAGCCGCTGCGCGAACTCGGGCCGATGGTCACCGATTTCTCCGGCCCCATGGATTACCGCGAATTGCAGCAACTGTTCGACACATTGATGCCGGCCGGTCAGTTTCGCTGTTACTGGAAGTCACATTACCTGAATGGTCTGTCGGATGCCGTGATCGACGAGATACTCGAGGGCGTCGCGTCGGTACCGTCGCCGAACTCGCTGTCGTCGATCTGGAATTTCGGTGGCGCCACCGCGCAGCCCGCGGCCGATGCAACCGCGTTCGGCGACCGCTCGATGCCGTGGATGTTTTCAATCGACTCGGTCTGGGAAGGAGCCGAAAACGATGAAGCCAATATCGGCTGGACGCGCGATCTCTGGGCGCGCATGCAACCCCACTCACACAATGGGCGCATGTACCTGAATTTCCCCGGCCAGGGCGAGGAGGGCGACAAGCTGTTGCAGGACACCTTCGGCGACAACTATCAGCGCCTGCGCGAGATCAAGGCGAAGTACGACCCGGGCAACCGCTTCCGCTTTAACCAGAACATCCGCCCGGCGGCGTGACGGGAGCGATCGATGATAACCACCAATCCGAACTGTAGTATTCTTATCGATTCATTTGAGGTAACACTATGAATGTTGATTTTCCCCCACGGCTCGAAGGCAAGTTTTACCTGACCGAAGGCGGCACCGAAACCGAGGTTATGTACAAGTGGGGTTACGATTTGCCGGAATTCGCGATGTATCCGCTGCTCGACAACTCGGAGGCGGATGCCGTTATTCGAAGCATGTATCGGCGCTACCTGGACGTGGCCGCCGAGCAGGGTACCGGGGTGCTGCTCAACGGCCACGATTACCGCGCAAGCCCGGACTGGGGCGCGAAACTCGGCTACAGCGCGGAGGGCCTGCAGCAGATGCAACGCCGCACGATCCAGTTTCTCGACGAGATGCGCGCCGAGTACGCGGACCGGGTGAGCGACGTGTACATCGCCGCCTGCATCGGCCCGCGCGGTGACGCCTATGGCACCGGGGGTGAGATAACCGCGGACGAGGCCGAGGATTACCATTCGGTACAATTGCACAATCTCGACGGCACCGCCGCCGACATGGCGGTCGCCGCGACCTTCAACAATATCCCCGAGGCGATCGGCGTGATCCGCGCCGCGACCGGGGTCGGCATGCCGATCGGCGTCAGCCTGACCCTGACGCCGGAAGGCCGCCTGCGATCCGGTCCGACCCTGCGCGAGGCCATCGAAACCGTCGACGAAGCCACCGCTGGGGCCGCCGCCTGGTTCGGCACCAACTGCTCGCACCCGCTCGAGTTCGAGCCTGCGATCGCCGACGCGGGCCCGTGGCTCGACCGGTTACGCTATATCCGGCCGAACGCAGCGCGGATGGACAAGATCGCGCTGTGCTCGCTCGGCCACCTCGAGGACGGCGACCCGGTGGAGCTGGGCGAACAGATGGGCGACGTCGCGCGCCGGCTGCCGAGGGCCGACATCATCGGTGGTTGCTGCGGAACCGACGAACGGCACCTGTCCGAGATCGCGCGCAAAGTCAACGCCGTGCGGGATACATCCAGCTGATAAAAAACTCGGGGACAGTTTACTAATTTCGATCAACAAAATAAGTAAACTGTCCCCGAGTTAATTGTTTGGACGTCCCGATGTCGCTGCAGCAAGGCTCTCTGTTTGGGAATCTTATGAGTGTTTCGAACATTTCGTGCACAAGACTGTGCACGGTCAATTCCTGAGACGCCGAGCGGAGTGGTTTGAGAATATAAATGCCCCTAGTTATGTTATTTGGCCAGTGGATGCCGGCCACACCCCATCATTGGCAGAGGGTCATAAAAGGATAATGC
>CP070646.1:1040273-1048306 GCA_020354435.1 Gammaproteobacteria bacterium | reverse complement strand
CGCAAACGGGAATTGCTTTCCGAGCTCATCGGCACCAATAACTGGCGGCAGGTGCTGGTTTTCGGTCGCACCAAGCATGGCGCCAACCGCCTGGCCAAACAGTTGAATAACGACGGCATTACCGCAACCGCGATTCATGGCAACAAGAGTCAGAGCGCACGCACCCAGGCGCTAGCGAAGTTTAAGGAGGGCAAGGTGCAGGTGCTGGTCGCAACCGATATCGCGGCACGCGGCCTCGACATCGCGCAATTGCCGCACGTGATCAACTTCGAATTGCCGCAGGTTGCCGAGGACTACGTGCATCGCATCGGCCGCACCGGCCGCGCGGGCCATCGAGGCCAGGCCATTTCGCTGGTATGCGACGAGGAAAGCGGGCAGCTGCGAGATATCGAGCGCCTCATCAAGCGTGACATCCCTCGGCAAATGGTTGCGGGTTATGCGGCTGAGTTATCCCGTGCCACACCGAAGGTAAACGTCAATAAAAAATCGAGCAAACGGCGGCGCCGTCCCGGTTCTCGCCGGGGAATTGCGGCATGAGCGGGGACCGCGACATGACGGATGGCTTCGACGAGCTGGGCGATCGGGAATACATCGTCACGGAGGTCGTCAAAACCAGTCGCCCGAAGGGTATTCAAAGCGGCGACTGGTATCGATATACCATCGGGCACGGTTCCTCTCCCATTTCGGGGGTTCGATCCGGCAGTCTGAAGTCCGTCCGGCGCTATGCCGAAGAGTTTGCCGAGAATCTCAATCTACGAGCGTTACAGGGATATTCCGCTTATGCTGCGCGCAGACTTCAGAAAAAATAACCTGCCCCTGGAAGATCAAGGTATCGGCCATCGGTCAATAACCGGCATCTGCCCGTGCGGCAATCCGAACAGGAACTCAACTTCATGACACTATTTAACGAGATCAAAATCATCGGTATCGATGCAAATCGTCCTCCGCGGGTTCGCAAGGAAGCCTATATCGATCTTTTCTATCAATTATCGGAGGACGCGCCCGAGGAGTGGTGCGAAGACTTCGCCGGTTTTGGTCGCCAGGTTAATCCGCTGGCAAAGATCGACAAGATAAAACCGGGGTACATCAGCACCTACGTCAACGACATGGATGCGATTCCGCGACACTTCGAGCAACTCAAGCAGGCGGTTGTCGACTGCAACACGCAGTATCTGGAAAAACTCAGGCAGCGAGAGCAGGCACTGGCCCGGGAAAATGCCGTTGCGCGAGAGCAGGGCGGCCAGCAGTACAAGCTGGATGAAATTATCGCTTCGCTCGATTTCGACAGCTGAGCGTTCTGGCGGCGCCTAGCGCCGTTTTTTTACGGTGGTAAACCGGGGCTTTTGTCTTTCGACGCGAACCACCGAGCCGTCAATCTCCCGATTGTTCAACCCGGCAACGGCCAGCTTGGCTTCGTGGCCTTCCATTTTTACACTGGCGAAGCCGCGGCATTTTCCAGTGAACATGTCTCGCACAATCGTGAGTGAGTGCACCTTGCCAAATTCGGAGAATAATTTATTCAGCGATTGCTGTGTTGTCGAACTGGAAAGCCCACGTACGGATAGATTTATCATACTACAAGGCCTCGAGCGGATAGTAACAGAATCCGGCCGGGTCAAGTCCGGCCGCTTTGTGATTATGTAATCGATTACAACGGTTTAACGTTATCCGCCTGCGGCCCTTTCTTCCCGGTCACTTCGTTAAATTCGACGGTTTGGCCTTCAACCAGAGAGCGATGGCCTTCACCGATTATCGAGTTGAAATGAACGAAAAGATCTGCTCCTTGTTCGCGTTGAATGAAGCCGTAACCTTTGGCGTTGTCGAACCATTTGACGGTTCCTGTATGGGTATCTGACATTTGAAAATATCCTGTAAGTAGAAATGAATGCCTCCTGTTGAAGGAGACCTGTATAGCGGGAAAAATTAACTTAATTTTGAAACTACAGGACGAAGAACTGCAGGGTACTACGATACTGAGGATAAAAAGTAGCTATCTTTCTAGCTGGCGCGCAGGTTAATAGGGAAGAGGCAGGTAGTCAAACGTTATTTTCAAAAAAGCACGTACAACGGGATTAAGACGCTTTGACTTCATGCCAAATTATCATTTGGTTTGAACGTCTGAATTGTTAAGGGTTGTTAGCCGATCAACGAATTCCTTCGGCAATCGAGTGGCTTCTGGATTTGATTGCTGATCTATAATCATAATCGGTCTGCGCTGCAATCAGTGCGGTGTCGCGTGACAAGAAGTCATTCTTCCGCGGATTGAAAATGCAGCGGATCTCTCAGGATTTGCAGGGCCCGGTAATAAAAGAGTCGGTTGGGCCGCCTGCCCGCCCCGAACATGAGCCGTCTCAAAAATCCGAGTTCCTCCTCGGATATGTCGCGACTTAACATGGGGTCCTGCAGAAAATCATTGAGCCCCGATTCGTCCTCGCGGGGACTGTCGAGGCCCTTCTCCACGAATGCAAATTTCTTCGGTTTCCCGGGAGCAAGTCTGTCGTTCAGCGCCACTTCCATATCGAAAGTCGAGAGGTCGATATCCCAGTGTGCAATCAGAGGGTCGAGAAAGGAAGTACAGTCTTCGTTCGAGACATTAAAGATATCCGTGTCGAGGAATTCCAGAATGATGACCCGCATTTGCTCGAAGCTCTTATCGCTGAGCCGCGCAACTTCGCGGAGCCAGACCTCGTTGTCCAGCTCCGATCTCGCGACCCGGCTGACGACGTCTAACAGTTGCTGCGTGACGAGCCGCTCGAGTTCACCAAATGGCTGCCTTTCGAATATCGACCGGATTTGCTGCTGCCTGGCCGGCGCGCACTTTCGCAGTATCAATTCGCGGGTTTCCTTGAGCAAAGCTCCTTGCGGCTCCGCATAACTACGCCTGTATTCGTCCAGTCGTTGTGCGCGAGCCAGTTTCGCGAGCTCTCCGTGCGAGAGCTTCAGAAACTTGTCCATTTTCTCGTAGATGTCTGTTCGATCCGGCGCCGGGGGTAATTTCTTCCGGGTCAGCAGTTGGGATATGTAGGAATTTGTCACCTGCGCGGCGGCGGCCAGGTCCTTCTGCTCCAGCCCCAGCTCGTGCAATCGCTTTTTGATGGCCAAACTAAGATCCACTGCTATCTCCCAGATTTAACTATTTAGGTTAATTACCGTTATATTCTCAAATATCACTTGACAGTTCAATTTAATTAACCGAATATAGTTATCGGATCAGCAGGACGCCAAACACGATTAACCAAATGAGTTATCTGTAGCGGCTTGTTGGCCAATCATCAAGGAGAAATGTATGTACGCACGTCAAGTATCAATGGAATTAAAGCCGAACAGCCTGACCGATTTCACCCGCAAGCTAGACTCGGAAATCATCCCTCTGCTGCGCAAGCAGGCAGGTTTCATGGATGAACTCACGTTTGTCGAGCCTGGAGGCAAAAGAACCTTCGCGGTGAGCCTGTGGGACAGTAAGCAAAATGCTGAAGCTTACAGCCAGAAATCATACGCGGAAGTAACCAAAATGTTATCGGGACTGATTCAGGGAACGCCGCAGGTGAAAACCTTCGAGGTTGCCCACTCCACCGCCCACAAGATCGGCACGAAGGAAAAAGCGGCCTAAAGCTATCGGGTATTTTTACGGCAGGCGAATTGATTCGTCTGCCGTTACATTACGCCCGGGTCATGGCTGTCCGCATGAAATCACCTCGCCAAAAGAATGCGTGCCCCCCGATGTCGGTCGATGTATCCGATGCATCGGAGCAGGCGCCACGCCGCAAAACTTTAAGTTTGCCGAAACCGGTACTTTTAAATGCCGACCATAAACCGCTAACGTCAAAAAAGGAACGACGTCGCCGGAAGGCCAAACGGTCAGCTTTGGAGCGGCCGAAGACGCAGGAATGTATTGACATGCAGAATAGACGAAAGCCTGTCGGCGCACAGCATAGAGAGCACCACTACCCGCATGACTTCGCAGTCCGGTAACGGCAACAGGGGCGACTCATGGGGCCAAGGCGTCGGCCCAGGCCCAGACCTCGAGCAACTGATCGGCAAGGCACAGCAAGGGCTCAGGCAATTCATGCCGGGCGGCGGCTCGGGCTCTGTCATCATGTTCGCAGCATTCGCGGCGCTTCTGGTCGGAGCCTGGACCGCGTATTACACGGTTCCGAGCGATTCGGTCGCGGTTGTCCAGCGGTTTGGCAAGTATCTGAAGAACGTTCAACCCGGACTGCATTTCAAGTTCCCCCTGGGAATAGACACGGCAATCATCGTTCCGGTCAAACGCCAATTGAAGCAGGAATTCGGATTCACCACGCCGGGTGCCACGGACCCGTACCAGAGCCCTGTCGATGGTAAGCGGGAAACGGAGATGGTGACCGGCGATCTCAACGCCGCACTGGTGGAATGGGTCGTTCAGTACCGCATCTCGGACCCGGTCAAATTTCTGTTCGAAGTCCGCGAGCCGAGCGCGACCCTGCGATATGTGTCCGAGTCGGTCATGCGCGAAGTCGTCGGCGATCGCACCGTGGACGAAGTGATCACGATCGGGCGCCAGGAAATCGAGGCGGAGGCCCTGACGAAGATGCAGGCGCTGTCGACCAAGTACGCGATGGGAATCAGCATCGACCAGGTGCAGTTGAAAAATATCAATCCTCCTAGACCGGTCCAGGAGTCGTTCAACGAGGTAAACCAGGCGCAGCAGGAGAAAGAAAAACTGATCAACGAAGCGCGCCGCGAGTACAACAAGGTGATCCCGCTAGCGGAGGGGGAGAAAGATCAACGAATCCGCGAGGCTGACGGCTACAGGCTCAAGCGAATCAACGAAGCCGAAGGCGATGTCGCCCGATTCAGCGCCTTGCTGGCCGAGTATGAGAAGGCCCCGCAAGTCACCCGCCGGCGTATCTATGTCGAGACCCTGCAGGCCGTCATGCCGGGCATACGCTCGAAAATAATTGTCGATGGTCAGACCGGCAATATCCTGCCGTTGTTGAATCTCGGCACCGCAAACGGTGATCGGCCATGAACAAACTGCTGGGTTTACTGATAGCACTGGGTAGTGCGGCTTTTGTACTGGTCAATTCGATCTACACGGTCAACGAAGTCGAGCAGATGATCATCACTCAGTTCGGCAAACCGGTCGGCGACCCCGTGACGACAGCGGGCCTGAAAGTCAAGCTTCCCTTCATCCAGGAGGTCAACCCGATCGATAACCGCGTACTCGAGTGGGACGGGAATCCATCGGACATGCCGACCAAGGACAAGCTCTACATTTCTGTCGACCTTTTCGCCCGTTGGCGGATTATCGATCCGCTGCAGTACTTTCTGCGACTTCGAGACGAACGCAGCGCACAGTCCCGTCTCGACGATATCCTGGGCAGCGAGACCCGCAATGCCGTGGCCAAGCACGAACTGATCGAAATCATTCGCACGACCCGGGATCGCGTGCCCTTGCGTGATGCGCTCTTGACGGACGCGGAACGCGAACTCGATATGGGGGCACTCGTCCCGATCCAGAAGGGCCGCAAGCTGGTCGAACAGGAAATTTTTTCAGCAGCCGCCGAAAAGGTTCAGGTATTCGGGATCGAGTTGCTCGACATCCGCTTCAAGCGAATCAATTACAACGAGAGCGTTCGCCCAAAGATTTATGACCGAATGATCAGCGAACGGCGGCAGATCGCCGAGCGGTTTCTTTCGGAAGGCAACGGCGAAGCGGCCAGAATTCGCGGCAATCGCGTTCGCGACCTGAACAAGATTCAGTCCGAGGCCTATCGGCAGGTGGAGGAGATCCGCGGGCTGGCCGACGCGAAGGCTACCGAAATCTACGCCGGGGCGTACAACCAAAGTGCACAAGCCGCTGCATTCTACGAATTTACGCGGACGATGGAGTCCTATAAGTACATCATCGCCGCAAACACGACACTCGTCCTGTCGACCGACAGCGAGCTGTTCAAATTTCTGAAGGGCATGGATCCAGACACTGGAGTGAGCCCGTGAAAGCGATGAGTCGGGGATTAAGTTTGCGCGGTTACACACTGCTATTTAATGCGGCATTCATAGACATACTTTCAATACTATGGGGTGCTATGAACAGAGAAATTTTTCACCGATTGCAATGGGTCAGCTCTACGAAAAGCACAGTGATGCCGGATTTGTGTGTCGGCGCTGCGGTATTTCCCGGCCAACGTTAAGGAAGTGGTGGCACCGTAATAGGGATGCTGGTGTAGCCGGTCTAGAAAGTCGAAGCAGCCGACCACATAACTCACCAAACACGAAGGTAAGCGAGCGGGAAGAGCGGCTTATTCTGGAATTACGCCGTAGACGAAATTTGGGAGAACGGCGCACTCAAAGTGAATTGCTTCGTATAAATAATATGAACTTGAGGTTTGTATGAATATTGAAATAGTTACTACTCTAAAGGGAACATTAAAAAAGGAGGGATTCGGATCGCTCGACACCTGTAAGAACGTGTCCAGGGCCATTGAGAAATCAGGACATGTAGTTGGATTAAATGTTTGCAGACACGAACATGATTTACTGAGGGTGGTTGAAAAAGGGCCAGATCTGGTTCTCCTGGCAGTGAAATATTTATCCGTTAATGATGGCAACGATATTTGGCTATCAGAGTATTTTGAAAATCATGGGACCAATTTTACTGGCTCTTTAATAAGCGCTATTGATTTCGATTCCGATAAGGTGCTGGCAAAACTGCACTTAAAAAAGCGCGGGATAAAAATCGCGAAATTCTTTACCGCGAGGCCGGGCCAGTTCGGCAGTTGTCACGAATTGCCAATTTCATTTCCATTGTTTTTAAAGCCACTGGATTCTACAAATGGAAAAGGAATCGATATTTCGTCATTAGCAAATAATTTTGAGGAATTCCAACGTAAGCTATTGTCACTCTCGGAAAATTTTGGCCAAACGATTTTGGTAGAAGAATATCTGGATGGCCCGGAATTCACCTGCGCTTTAATTAAATCAAATAGTCATGGGCTGAGCGTTTCGGTGATGGAGATCTTACCGCCCAAATCTAAAAACGAGTTCAGAATTCCAGACGAACAGGTCAAGGAAGAAAAAACCGAAACATTGGGCAAAACTGAATACAGTAAATTGACCGGTAACATCAGACAACTGGCGGTTGTAGTTTTTCATCATTTAGGCATTAGAGATTTCGGCAGAATCGATATAAAAACCAATAGACTCGGAGAGTGCTTTTTTATGAAGGCGGACCTGGTTCCCGGCATGGCTCCTGGCTTCAGTTATTTCCCCAAAACCTGCCAAACTGCGCAAAACATGTCATATGACAAGGTCATCCAGTTAATAATTGAAGGAGGCATTAGTCGTGTACCGTTAGATCTGCCCAACGCAAGTGTTCCTTCTCCGAGCTCCAAACCTCAGAAATCAGCGCTCAAGTTTCGCGATTTGGTGGCGTATCCCGGGGGCTTGCTGGCAAAATTGACCCGCAGCCGACGACCACGAATCAAGTAAGCAATCTTCGGCCAGATTCTGCCGTCGTCCAGAAAAAATCAACGGCGACAACTATTCAAGATCGTAGATCTCATTAAAGATATTTGAAATTTTGAGATATTCTAGAAAATTCGTTTTATCTCTCGTTTAGGCGCAAGGCAGAACGTTCGATACGTGCCCGGCGGTGGGGGGCAGACCAATCAATGGGATCATGTGGACACTTCGATAAAGCCGCGCTTCCTGGTTAATCTGCCTGCCAATTCAAAAAGTTCCATTCTACTGCAGGTCAGCATCTCAAAAAGCGCCGGGCGGCAGGCGCCAGCCGCAGGTTGAAGAGCAGCGAAGCCGAACCGGCTACTTCATAGCACTCCACCCGAGCAGTAATATCGAGATTCTGCGCACCTTTATGCGCTTGCATGATGCCTCAACGGCTTACCCGCTGAATCCGTCGGCGGTTCGGCGGTCCCGGAACCCATGAACCGAGTCAACGGGTTGTAAACACCCGCCCCGCTCCAGAGCGGATGACGGTCGAAGTTGACCACGAAAATCGGCGGGGCCTGTTTCTCGTCAAATTGAACCGG
>CP070646.1:1037570-1040173 GCA_020354435.1 Gammaproteobacteria bacterium | reverse complement strand
CCTGCATTTTATGGATCACCGCGGTGGACGCAAACGGTTTGCCGCAGGCGATGCAGGCAAACGGCGTATCGCGATTGAGCGCACGGGCACGGTTGCGGCTTTCGTGATCGAATAATAATCGCGGACTCAGGCTGACAGCATCTTCCGGGCAGGTTTGCACACAGGCGCCGCACTGCAGGCAGTTGCTTTCGATGAAAAACAGTTCCGGCACTTCGCGGTTGGAACCGTCC
The DNA here is from genome assembly GCA_020354435.1 of Gammaproteobacteria bacterium. Lineage (GTDB taxonomy): Bacteria > Pseudomonadota > Gammaproteobacteria. Next base: position 1,039,943 of record CP070646.1, on the reverse strand, counting down.
TGCAGCGCCCGCCCCGGACAGGCGCCGACGCAGGCCATGCACAGGGTGCACTTGTCGGCCGCGATGGCGACTTCGCCGAACGGCGCCGAAAGCGGCAGGCTGGCCCGGTCCGACTGCGGTTTTAATTGTGCCACCAGGTGGTCCAGCGCGCGGTAAATAGCATCACGCTTTAGTTGCGGCATATCGTGGACTGCGGGCGTAACGATACGATCGTTATCCACCGACGGCAGCGCTTCGCCCGGCTTGCACAGCGACACGTAGGCCGAACCCAGGCCCAGATCAACAATCAGTGCATGCAGCCATTCGAGCTGTCCCTGCAGACTCGCCTGCGAACTCGCCGGTACCGCCTCGTCAACCAGCAAAACGACCTGCATCGCACCGTAAGCCAGTGCCGACAGGCACAAATCGACGCCAACGCTGGCGAGCTCTTCGACCGGCAACGGCAGCAGGTTGTCGTAGGCCTCGATGTAACCCTCGACTGCATAACTCTCGGCATGAAACAGTACCACAGGTTCGACACCGCCCTGTTGGCGATAGGCGTCCAGCATGGTGCGCAAGCGCTGGCCGTTATCATGCAGATTGGGATAGAGGTAGCGGATTGCGCCCGACGGGCATACCGTGCTGCAGCTGCCGCCACCCTGACACAGGCCGGGGTCTACCTCGATAGTCTCACCGAGGCTGTGAATCGCTTCCGCCGGGCAGGCATCGATACACTGACGGCAGACGGTTTTACCGTTGGCCGCGTGCGCGCAGATCGACGGGTCATAATCGAAATACTTCGGCTTGTCGAATTCACCGCTCAGGTTTTCCAGTTCCTGCGCCAAACCGAGTTTTTCCCACTCGGACGGCGGCGCGTGGAAATAACCCGGCGGCAGCATTTCTCGCGCCAGCAGCGGCGCTGCATTCAAATCGACCACGGCATCGCCGCGGTGCGTGACCGTATTGCCCTGCTGGTCGGTGACAATCACCGCAAATGCGCCGAGGTACCCCTCGATCTCGACCGCGGCGCCGTTGATCAGCAGCCGCTCGATTTCGATCGCGGACGGCAATGCGTCGCAATGCTGCATTGCCTCCGCGTCACCTAGCGCGATAACCTTGCCGGACGACTGATAACTGACCAGGCTGGTCGGTTCGAATTCGAAGCTGTCGCGCGCATCGAGCGCAGAATCGCGCGCTTTTGAACTACTTGTCGTCATCTGCCCGTGCCTTCGGTTTGTCAGTGCTTGCCGCGGCCAGGGTCGTCTCCGGCTGCGACCCGTTGTCGTCATCCTCAATGTCTTCCGCTAGTTCGTCTTCGAGTTCCTCGATTTCGGCCTCGATTTCGTCCTCGACATCGCCCTGCTCGCCCCCGGCGGCGAGCTTCTCGCGCAGTTTCTGCTGCTGCATTTCGACCTGGTGCTTCATATCGGCGGTCACAATACCGCCGAGTTTCTCGAAACTGGTGAAATCGTCGTCGTACTCGTCGAGACCGTCGCGAATATTGAATACCGGCGCGTGGAACAGCTTGCGTAGTGCCAGATTGCGCAATTTATCGCTGACTCCCGGCGACATGAAGGGGGTGAAATCGGAGTTTTCGCTCAGGCTTTCGATATCCGGCATATCGGCATCGGTCAGAACCGGCTGTTCTTCGGCGGCAGCAGGTGCCACTTCGTTGGTCATGGCCTCGTCGGCGCCGGTTTCGTCTTCGCCCGCTTCGGCCGGCCTGGCCTCGGCCTGCTGCGCCTCGAGTTTACGCCGGGACCAACGCGACAGGGCTGATTCCTTGCTTTCGATCGTCATGACTGCTTGTCCACCGGGTCATCTGCCCGCTGCTCTGTCTGGCGCCAGTCCTTAAGTTTGCGCTTGGTTTTTTTGATCGCGATGTAGTGTGTCAGCACGTAGGCCTCGGCCCACTGGTAAAGCTCGGCTGGAATGGGTACCGAGTAAATTTGCTCGTCCCCTTCGAGATAGGCGTGCGCCTCGTCGAAGCTCAGCGAGACCAGGTAGGGCAACGGCATTTCCTCGTCATCGTCCGGGTGATCGGCGACGATGAAGCAGCCCGGTTCGGGCGACATCAGGTTATGGTAGTAACTTTCGCACTCATCCGGATGCAACTGCAGGCTCATGCCGGTCACGAGGAAATGTTCGACCTCGTCATTCTGATAAACCCGGCTGACGCTTTTTTCTTCGGCCGCATCACGTACGACGACACCGAGCGCCTGATAGCTGTAACTCGCCCACGGGTGCGAAGATGGTTTTTTCTCCATCAAAACCGCGACCTGCACTCTATCCGGCAGTTCCTGGTCGAAATCTTCCAGCTCCAGCTTTTCCATCGGCTCCAGTCGTTGCAATGGCTAAACGAACCTGTAGTTATACCACAGCAAGCCCATGCCA
>CP070646.1:1032672-1037470 GCA_020354435.1 Gammaproteobacteria bacterium | reverse complement strand
ACGCCAGCATGGTGGTGACGAAGGCGATACCGACGGTGTTGCGCGCGCCGTAAATCAGGCGTGACAGAATATCCCGGCCCAGCTGGTCGGTACCGAACATGAACTCGTCGCTCCAGGGTGCATAGGAAAGATCGAAGATTTCTGCCTCGCCGTAGGGTGCCAGCAGTGGTGCGAATAGCGCGAAGAAAATGTATATGGTGATGACCGTCAGGCCGAATAACGCGGTCGGCGGGGCCGATTTGAGTCCGCGCCAGACGTTTTCGAGAAAGGTCCGGCGCGCCTTGATCAGCGAGACTTCACCGGCCGCTGAATACCCCTGGCCGCCGAGATCGGACTCGCTGAAACCCTGGTCCGCCAGTTCCGCCTCGTTGCTGGGCGTGGTGTCGATTTCTTCAGTACTCATCGTGGATGTAATAAACGCGGGTTGGTGATGATGGAAATGATGTCGGCAAACAGGTTGAGCAGGATATAGGTTGCGGCAAATATCATCGCGCAACCCTGCACCACCGGTACATCGCGTGTGGTTACCGCGTCAACCATGAGCTGACCCACTCCCGGATAAACGAAGACCACCTCGACCACGACCACGCCGACGACGAGGTAAGCGAGGTTGAACGCGATAACCGTGACGATCGGCGCCCAGGCGTTCGGCAGCGCGTGTCGCAGGATAATTTCTGCCTTTGGCGAGCCCTTGAGTTCGGCCATTTCGATATACGGGCTCGCCATCAGGTTGATAATCGCGGCGCGCGTCATGCGCATCATGTGCGCGACGATGACCAGCGTCAGCGTCAGCGCGGGCAGGGCGGTTAAATACACCCGTTCCCAGAAGGCCGTTTCGGCCCCGATATTGGCCAGCGACGGGAATAATTTGAGGTACGAGGACAGGATCAGGATCAGCAGGTAGGCGACAAAAAATTCGGGAAAGGAAATCGTCGTCAGCGTCAGGGCATTAACCGAGCGATCGTAAATCGAATTGCGGTAAAGCGCCGCGGTAACGCCGAGAAACAGCGCAAGAGGTACCGATATGATGGCCGCCATCGATGCCAGGAACAGCGTATTCGCGAGTCGAGGCGCAAGCAGTTCGATCACGGGTCGTGATCGGTCCTGACCGCCGGAAGCGCCGCGGCCGGAGAAGGAGTTACCCATATCTCCGGTGAGAATGCCGCCGAGCCAGTCGAAATACCGTTCGTGCATCGGCAGATCGAGTCCCAGTTCCTTGCGAAATGCCTCCACGGTTTCGGGTAGTGCGGCCTGTCCCAGCACGGCTTCGCCGAAATCACCGGGCAGGAACTCGATCGAGCTGAACAGGATTAGTGAAACGACGAATAGCGTGACCAGGCCGAGGCCGAGGCGTTGCAGCACGGTGCGAACCACGGGATGCACGATGTTTTACCTCCTCATTTGTCGTATCCGAAAAGCCGGAACAACAATTTTCTAATTATATCGATCGTGGTAATGGAGCATGCTCCATTACCACGATCCGTATTACTGCTTTATGCAAACCACCAGCGTTCGATGGCTTTGTTACCGTCCTTGTCCCAGTTACCGGCAACCTGGTCGGCGTGTGCGATCTTTTTGTTCAACGCCATGATGTAATTGGCGAACATCGGCACCAGGGCACCACCATCGTCGCTCAGGATTTCCTGGCACTCGTAGTACATCGCGCGACGCTTGTTGGTGTCGAGTTCGGAACGTGCCGCAACCACCAGTTCGTTGAATCGATCGACCTTCGGACCCGTGGTCCAGGCGGTATCGTTCCACTTGCTCTCCTTGACGTAAGCCGTGGTGAACATCCAGTCCTCGGTCGGTCGGCCGCCCCAGTAACAGGTGGACCAGCCTTTCTTGTTCCAGACGTTTGACCAGTAACCATCTTTGGGCTCGCGGATTACGTTGATGTTGATACCGGCCTTGGCGGCAGTGTCTTTGAGCAGCAACGCCGCGTCGACCGCGCCGGAGAACGCGGCTTCCGAAGTGCTGAGGTCGATTGGCTTGTTTTCCATGCCGGCTTTTTTGATATGGAACCTGGCCTTGTCCGGATCGTAAGCGCGCTGCGGCATTTCACTATTGTGATACGGATTGGCGGTCGAGATCGGGTGATCGTTACCGATCGCGCCATGGCCGAGCAGAATCTTCTTCACCATTTGTTCCCGGTCGATCGCAAGTTTGAGTGCCATGCGTACGTCGTAATTGTCGAACGGCGCCTGGTCGACGCGCATCGGCATCGTGTAGTGCAGAGTACCGGTGGTTTCGAGGATGCTAATCTTCGGGTTGCGGCTCAGCAGGTGCACGGTTTTCGGGTCGACCCGGTCGATCACGTGGACCTCTTCGTTCATGACTGCGTTCTGGCGTGCGGTGACGTCGATCAGCGAAATGACCTCGACCTCATCGAAATGCGCGCGCCCGGCTTTCCAGTAGTTCGGATTACGCTTGAACTTGATGCGTACGCCCGGCTCGAATTTTTCAATAATGTAACCACCGGTGCCAATTCCTGCTTGCCAGTCCATCTTGCCGTCTTTCTCCGGCAGTATCGCCTGGTGGTAGTCGGACAGGATGTACGGAAAATCGGCGTTACCATCTTGCAGCTTGAAGGTGACTTCGTGCTTGCCGGTCTTTTTTAATTCCACGACGGGGTCGAGCAGCGACTTGGATGCCGACTTGGAGGCTTCGCCGCGGTGGTGGTTGATCGAGGCGATAACGTCATCGGCGGTGAATGACTTACCGTTATGAAACTCGACGCCCTTGCGCAGTTTGATCACCCAGGTCCTGGCGTCCTTGCTGGCTTCGAAACTCTCGGCCAGTTCGGGTACCAGCTTTTGCGTATTGTCGACTTCGAACAGGTGGTTGGCATAGGCATAAACGGTATCCGACATGAAACCGTTTTCATGCGTGCCCGGATCCAGCGTATCGGTGGTTGAACCGTGGCCGACACCTTGCTTGTAGTACCCCCCTTTCTTCGGGGTGGCGGCCTGTACCGCCTGGGTTAAAAGGGTTGTAGCAAACGGGGCCGCGAGACCCAGCGCAGTCGCGCGTTTGATGAATTCACGGCGGTCGATTTTACCTTCTCGCGCTGCTTTTTCGAGATCTTTGATGTCCGGCATAATTGATTACCTCAGGTTTGGAATTGTTTCTTTACAAGATTGTTATTAAGTTTTTGGCTTTAAGGCCTTTTTTATAGTGGGATTATTTAACACCAATACAGTGGTGATAGCAATTTATCAATTTGCCTTATCGATGGTCTGTTTGCGTTGCGCCACGTAAGTCAGCAGGGCTTCATCGATAGCAGGGTCGAGCGGTGGCTGTTCGTATTCCCGCAGTAATTGCTTCCAGATACGGTTGGCGTGTTGCTCGGTGCCGATGGAACCTGACTCGAGCCAGGTTTCGTAATTGCTCCAGTCCGACAGCAGCGGCGCATAGAATGCGCTCTGGTAGCGTTCCATCGTGTGCGCGCTGCCGAAAAAGTGCCCACCGGGGCCAACTTCATGGATCGCGTCGAGCGCGAGCGTGTCGGCATTGACCTCGAAGGGTTCGAGACTGGTGGCGACCATTTGCAGGATTTCGGCATCGATGATCAGTTTTTCCAGTGATGCGGTGAGGCCGCCGTGCAGCCAGCCGGCGGCATGCTTGATCATGTTGGCCTGGCCGCTGATCGCACCCCAAAGCGACAGGCAGCTTTCGTAAGCCGACTGCGCGTCGGGCGCGTTGGCGGCATTGACGTTGCTCGAGCGCAACGGCACGCCGAGGCGGCGCGCGAGCTGGCCGGAGGCCTGCGCCGCCTGCAGGTATTCCGGTGTACCGAACGCCGGTGAGCCGGATTTCATGTCAACGTTGGATGTGAAACCGCCGTACAGGACCGGTGCGCCCGGGCGAACGATTTGCGTCAGCGCGATGCCGGCCATGGCCTCGGCATGCTGCAACGCGAGCGCGCCGGCCAGCGTCACCGGCGCCATCGCGCCGGATAGCGTGAACGGTGTGACCGCGCTGGCCTGGCCGTGTTCGGCCATCGTGATCAGCCCCTCGGCCATCGGGATATCGAGCTGCAGCGGCGTATTGGTATTGATGATACCGCACAGTGCCGGCGTTTCGACAAGGTCGTCCGGCGTTTGCCCGAGGCTGATCGCGGCCATCTCGATCGCATCCAGCGCCTGCTCGCGTCCCATGGTCCACGGCACCCAGTTCTTGTCGAGCAGCGTGCATTCGGCATAAAACAGGTCGAGATGCCGACTCGCGGCCGGCAGGTCCATCGCCTCGAAACCGCCGCCGCCTTCCTGGTGCAGGATGTCGAGGCTTTGCACCAGGCGGATGAAATCGCACATTTCGGCATAGCTGCCGGTTCGCCGGCCGCGTTCCAGGTCCATGACGTAGGCAGGTCCGCCGACCGACGTAAATACCGCGTGGCCGTCACCGATCTTCAGGTTTTTTGCCGGGTTTCTCGCTTGCAGGTTAAAACTGGAAGGCGCCTGTTGAACCAGTGACTCGATCAGTTCGCTGTCGAAGCGCACCAGTTCGGAATCAGGGCTGGTATCGAAACCGGCTGCCCTGAAATACTCGCGCGCGGTCGTTGACAGGATCAGCATGCCGGTTTCCTGCAGGATCGACAAGGCGGCCCGATGGATACTTTCGATCGCATCGCTACCGAGCAACTCGAACGGGGCGTGGCGGTATTGCAGCGTTTTCCAGGGCAGTTTAGCGAGCTGGCCGGCACTGCGGGATTTACGTTTCGGACGTCGCCGGCTGGTCTGGGTCATGGCATTTCCCCGGTTAGCGATTAATTGCGTGCAGTACCGCACGTTCACGTTTC
>CP070646.1:1025198-1032572 GCA_020354435.1 Gammaproteobacteria bacterium | reverse complement strand
GCCATCGAAACTGAAAGCGGCATCGAGTTCAGCGACAACACCAGTATCTGGGAGGCGATGGAGGTCATGCGCGATTATGTCGGCGAGGCGATCCCGGTCATCGATTCCGCCAGCGGCCGCTACCTCGGCGCAGTGCCGGAATCGGCGGTCATCAACGCTTTTCTCGACGCGGGTCACGAACTGCGCCGCGAAGAATACGAGGTTTAGAATGGATTTGTATCAGACGATAATCAATCAGGTGGCCAACGCACTGGACGAAGACGTTGGCAGCGGCGATATCAGCGCCCGGTTAATCGATGAATCGGCCCGGCTGCAAACCGAGCTGCTGGTGCGAGAAGACGCCATACTGTGCGGCTGCCAGTGGTTCGACGAGGTTTTCCGCCAATGCGACGCCGCCATCGAAATTCACTGGCGCGCCCAGGACGGCGATGCGATAAGCGCTGGCAGCGTCGTCTGCGAGGTTTCGGGACCGGCACGTGGGCTACTGACCGCAGAGCGCAGCGCGCTGAATTTCCTGCAAACCCTGTCGGCTACCGCAACCGTCACGCGAGCTTATGCCGATCTCATTCGCGACACCGGCTGTCGTATCCTGGACACGCGTAAAACCATTCCGCAACTGCGCCTGGCACAGAAATACGCGGTACTTTGCGGCGGCGGCAGCAACCACCGCATCGGCCTGTTCGACGCCTACCTGATCAAGGAAAACCACCTTGCGGCCAGCGGCGGAATCGCCCCGACCGTGGCGCGCGCCCGCGAGCTGCAGCCTGACAAATTTCTCGAAATCGAAGTCGAAAATCTTGAGCAGTTGCGGCAGGCCATCGATGCCGGCGTCGATCGCGTGCTGCTGGATAACTTTTCCCTCGACGACATGCAGCGCGCGGTGGCGCTGAACGATGGCCGCATCGAGCTCGAGGCCTCCGGCAACATCGATCGCGACAACCTGGCCGAAATCGCCGCAACCGGGGTCGATTATGTTTCGATCGGCGCGTTAACCAAGCATATACGCGCGATTGATTTCTCCCTGCGTTATCGCTGAGGCCGGAACCGGTCGTAGCGCGCGCAGAGCGCCGTCAGCCACGCAGGGCAAGGTACCCACCGGAAACCTGAACAGGCCCGAAAACCGGTACCGGGCATTGATTGAGACAGATTTTCAAGACCGTTTGACTGACGCCAATGTATATTAATTGTATATACAAGTGGTATATTCGAAAATTACTACTATAATACTGTTTTAATTACATTTTTCCGGCACGACCCGGTTAGAGTGGGAGTTACGATATTAGCGGCAGTATCATTCTGATCAACCTCATTGGAGGCGTCGCGTTACTGTTGTGGGGGCTGCGCATGGTACGCATCGGCGTCTCCGAAAGCTGGGGTAGCGAAATCCGCGGTACCCTCGGCGCCAGCCTGAACAATCGATTCAAGGCATTCCTGTCCGGACTCGGCGTGAGCATGCTGCTACAGAGCAGCAGCGCCACCGCGCTACTGACGGCTTCATTCAGCGGTCAGGGCATATTGACCACGGCGACGGCTCTAGCCATCCTGCTCGGCGCCGATGTCGGCACCACGCTGGTAGCACAAATACTGACCTTCGATTTATCCGCCCTGTCACCGATCTTGATCGCGCTGGGCGTGGCCATGTTTACTTACTCCCACGGTGGTCGAATGCGCGATATCGGCCGCATACTGCTCGGCCTCGGCATGATGTTGCTGGCGCTGAAACTAATCGTGGCGGCATCGTTACCGATGCGTGAATCGCTGGTTATCCAGCAGATTTTCGCGGCCCTCGGACAGGATCTCGTACTCGCCGTGGTGTTCGCCGCAATCATCGCCTGGGCCTCGCATTCGAGCCTGGCCACGGTACTGCTGGTGATCACACTGGCGAGCACCAACACTCTCGATATCACGGTCGCCTTTGCCTTCGTACTGGGGGCCAATATCGGCAGCGCGATCCCGCCGTTCGTTGCCACGCTCGGCGAAAATCGCAGCGCGCGACAGCCGCCGCTCGGCAACCTGCTGTTTCGTATTACCGGTGTTGCGATCGTATTGCCGTTCATCGGCCTGATCGCAAACCAGTTGTCGCCGCTGGAAATGAGTTATGCGCGCCAGATCGCCAGCTTTCACATGCTGTTCAACATTGCCCTGGTGGTGACGTTTTTCCCGTTGATAGACCGCATGGTCAGGCTGACCGCGCGCCTGCTGCCCCGGGATGTCGAGGCTAGCGACACGATGGAACCGCGCCAACTGGATCGGGGCGCTTTCGAAACGCCACTGGTGGCACTGGTCAATGCCGAGCGTGAAGTACTGCGCATGGGCGAAGTCGTCGATCGGATGCTGCGCAATGCGTTTATTGCGCTGAAGAAAAACGACTACGCGCTGGCACAGAAAACACGTGAAATGGACGAGCTCGTAAACGAGTTTTACGATAACGTCAAACGCTACCTGACCGCTCTGGCGCGCGAGTCGCTGGGGAAAAAGGAAAGCGAGCGCTGCAACGAAATTCTAGCCTTTGCCACCGACCTGGAACATATCGGCGACATTATTTCCGGCGATATGATCCACAATATTCTGCGCAAGAAGCTGGTTACCCGCAGCAAGATGTCGCGCCAGGACCGCGAGGACCTTAACGGTCTTTACCAGCCGATGCTGAAGGCTTTCGAACTGTCGCTCAGCGTTTTTACCTCGGGTGACGTCGCCATGGCGCGCCAACTGCTGGCGCGCAAGTACAAGTTCGTCAAACGCGAAAAGAAAGCGGTGATGAATCATTTACAGAAGATTCGCGACGATTCCTCTTACGATTCGAGGTTGAGCGCGTTGCAACTGGATATCTTGCGCGATCTGAAACGCATCAATTCGCACCTGACCGCGATCGCCTACCCGATTCTCGACGACGCGGGTCATCTGCGCAAGCGCCTGCGCCGGCGAAAATCCAGTGAAGACGACACAACGCGGGTACAGGCCCAGGCCAAGGTTTCGACCAGTAGCTAAACCAACTGTGGCCGCGGCAGGTCACATCATCTATCCTGCCACCATAACAACAAAGCCGGACGACGCTTGCGCTGCAAAACTGGCGAGGGCTGGCTTACGATCATGCGAAATAAGGATAGAACCACGAACGCGGAGCACTCATGTTACTAAAAGGATCCTGCCACTGCGGCGCAATACGCTTCGAAGTCGAATCGCCCCATCCCTATCCCTACAACCTGTGCTACTGCTCGATCTGTCGCAAGACCGCCGGCGGCGGTGGTTTTGCCATCAACCTTGGCGCCGACAGCGCCAGCCTGAAAGTCACCGGAGACATCGAAAGCGCGGTTTATCATGCCATTATCGACGGCAAGGAAAGCCCCGCGGAAAGGCATTTCTGTCCGCGCTGCGCCAGCGCCCTGTGGGTGTACGACCCACGTTGGCCGGAGTTGTTGCATCCGTTTGCATCGGCGATCGATACCGACTTGCCACGGCCACCCGAGCGCACTCACCTGATGCTTGGCAGCAAGGCCAACTGGGTCGAAGCCGACCTGGGTACCGATGACAAAAGTTTTAACGAGTATCCGGACGAAAGCATCGATCAGTGGCACCAGCGCCTGCAACTGACCCGATAATCCTCCGAGATTCGATCATGAAAAGCCTGTATATTTCCTTTTTGATCATATTGCTTACCCTGCTACCAATGACCGGCTTCGCCAGCGAGCAGAAAAAACAGGCCGCCGAACAGGAGGCCGGCAAATGGCTGGCGCTGGTCGATGGCGGGCAGTACCAGGAATCCTGGGAACGGGCCGCCAGCCTGTTCAAACAACAGGTTAACGCCGAACAATGGTCGCAGGCGCTGGCAGCGGCGCGGACGCCGTTGGGAGCCCTCGTCAGCCGCCAGCTGTTATCGGCCGCCTACGAAACCAGCCTGCCCGGCGCGCCCGATGGTGAATACGTGATTCTGCAGTTTCAAACCCGCTTCAAAAACAAGAAAAGCGCGATCGAAACCGTCACGCCGATGATGGATAACGGTAACTGGCGCGTGTCGGGATACTATATCCGCTAGCCCCGCGCACCTGCTCAAATGATCGAACTTAAAATCGCCAGCAGCAAACAGTTGCCGCTGTTTCACGCGATGGAACAGGACGCGGATACCTCGCCCTACATCCTGCCGACCACGCTCGAGCAACACCAGCAGGCTTTTGACCATGACGACATCATCTACCTGTCGATTTACGAAAACGGCGAGGTCGCCGGTTATTTCATCCTCGCACTGGACGCCGATGGCAGCAGCGTCGAACTGCGCCGAATCGTAGTCGCTCGCAAAGGTCGAGGGACGGGATCCAGCGCCATCGATGCGCTCGAAGCCTTCTGCCGTGACAGGCTGAAGCGCAAGCGTATATGGCTCGACGTATTCGACTTTAACGCTCGCGGGCGGCGGGTTTATGCCAGGCTCGGATATCGGCCATTCGACCAGCAGGACTTCGAGGGCAAACAGCTACTCTTCTACGAGAAAAGCCTGGGATCAGGATAAAGCGGTGAAGCTCCGGCCTTCATCATGACGGTTCAGGCGGCGCAGCCGCATTACCACCCCGCATCGGCATTGCGAACCGGGGGCAGCCCGTAAGCAAAGCGAACGCATTGGCTGCAGCGAAGCAATCTCTCCGTACCGCGTCATTGCGAGCGAAGCGAAGCAATCTTTTAAAGGTTGCTTCGTCCCGCCGAGGCCTTCGGCCCCGCGGTCCTCGCAATGACGTTCGATTTTGAATAGTTTTTAATCGGATTCAGAATTGTTCGAGCGATTTAGCGCGGCGAGGCGTTCGGCGGTGCCGATATCGGTCCAGTCGCCGTCATATAGCTCGCCGGTGACCTGGCCGCGTTCAGCGGCCGCGCGCAACAGTGGCGCCAGCGCCCGTTTGCCCGGTGCCAGATGATCGAAAAACTGGCGCCGGTACTGCGCGATACCGCTGAATGTGTAACAGGGCGCACCGTCGTTGCCGACGATCGAATCGGTCAGCGTGAAATCCCCGTTGGCATTATGTGCCGGATTCGGCACCAGTACGAGATGGGCGAGACTGTCGCAGTTGTACAGCCGGGAAAAATCGTAATCGGTATAAATATCCGCGTTGACGACGATAAACCGTTCGCCCAGCAACGGCAGGGCCTGGCGCACACCGCCCGCGGTTTCGAGTGCTTCCGGTTCTTCGCTGTACTCGATGCGAAGGCCGTAATCAGCCCCGTCTCCCAGCCGTTCGCGAATCTGCTCGCCGAGCCAGCTGAGATTGATCACGATATCAACCAGACCGGCGGCGGACAGTGCCTCGAGATGATGTACGATCAGCGGCTTGCCGCCGACTTCGTGCAGCGGCTTGGGCAAATGGTCGGTCAACGGTCGTAAGCGCTCGCCACGGCCTGCGGCCAGAATCATCGCCTTCATGCGCCAGTCACCCCTCTGCCAGCGCGTTGACGCGCTGACCCAGCGCGAGCTGCTCGATCATCGAACGCAACCCAACAAGAGCCACTTCGTCGGCGCAGACCTGCTGCAGGTACCCGAGCGTGCGCGGAATATCGCCGACAAAACCCGCTTTACCGTCGCGAATCTTGAGCCGGGAAAAGATACCGATCGCTTTCAGATGGCGTTGAACCCCCATCAGATTGAACCAGTGGATGAACTGTGAGGCCGCAGCGTCGGTCAGTTCGTTGAGACGTGCACGCTCGTAATAATCCAGTACAAGCTGATCGACGCGCGACGCTGGCCACGCGATGTAACAGTCCCGTAGCAGCGATACCAGGTCATAGGTAATTGGCCCCCTGACCGCATCCTGAAAGTCGAGTATCCCCGGATTACCCGCATCGATTTTCATCAAGTTGCGCGAATGGTAGTCACGATGCACGAAAACCTGCGGCTGCTGCAGCGCATTTTCGACCAGCAGCTGCTTGAGCGACTGCCACGTAGCCTGCTGCGCCTGATCGAGTTGAATTCCCATCAGTTTGCCGAGAAACCAGTCGTGAAACAAATCCATTTCCCGGTGCAACAGCGCAGCACCGTAAGGCGGCAGATCGGAGGCGTCGATACCTGATTGCATTTGCAGTAATGCCGCCAGCGCGTCAGCGTAAAGCGACGCCTCTGTTTTCGTATCGAGTTGCGACAGATAGTCGCTGCTGCCGAAGTCGGTCAGTATCAAAAAACCGTGTTCGAGATTGCGCGCAATAATCTCGGGCGCGGAAAGTCCTGCCGCGCGTAGTTTCTCGGCGACCATGATGAACTGATCACAGGGTTCCTTGTCCGGCGGAGCGTCCATCACGATGTACGAATCCCGGCCAAGTCGCAGGCGCAGGTAGGAGCGGAAACTGGCATCCTCGGAAGCCGGTTTCAGGTCGTAATCACGGTAATTTTGCTGCTCCAGCCATCGTTGCAGTAATGTCGATCGGTCACTCATCTGCCAGGAGCGGCTGCGATCCTGTTAAAAGGCCGGTATTATCCGGTTTTTACTCAGCTAAAGCCATAGAACCGATGAGCGCCATAGACGATCTTCTACAGGTAATGAAGGATTTACGCCACCCCGAAAACGGCTGCCCCTGGGACATCCGCCAGACCAGCGCATCTATCGCGCCCTATACGCTCGACGAGACACATGAATTGCTCGACGCGATCGAGCGTGACGATACCGATAACCTGAAAGAAGAGCTGGGCGATCTGCTGTTCAACATCGTTTTCCATGCGCGCATCGCAGAGGAAAAAGGGCAATTCGACTTCGACGACGTTGCCGCCGGGATCACCGAGAAAATGCGCCGACGCCACCCACACGTATTCGGTGACGAACGCGACAAGAAACACAGCGATGAAAGCCTCTCCCGGCAATGGCAGGAACTGAAAAAACAGGAAAAATCGGGACGCGAACCGGCGCCACTGGGTGGCGATTCAGCCTCCAGTTCGGCCATGTACCGGGCGCGCCAGATTCAACAGGAGGCGGCACGCTTCGGTTTCGACTGGCCCGATATCAACCCGGTATTCGACAAGCTGGAGGAAGAACTGGCTGAACTGAAACACGCTTTCGGCACCGGCGACAAGCAGTCCATCAGCGACGAGCTCGGCGACCTGGTCTTCGTCTGCGTCAACCTTGCACGCCACGCCGGGATTAACGCCGAAATCTCGCTGCGTGGCACCAACCAGAAATTCCTGCGCCGTTTCGCCTACGTGCAGCAGGAGATGCAGGCGGCCGGCATCGAAATGGAGCAACAGCAACTCGAGCAGATGGAAGGCTTCTGGCAGGATTCCAAGGAAAGGGTCGGATAGACAGATGCAACGAGGCAGACTCAAAACCGAGCAACGCATCCTCGATGCGGTCGGCACGCTGTTGCTCGAGCAAGGCTATCCAGCGGTTGGCATCAATGCCATTGCACGCC
>CP070646.1:1005053-1025098 GCA_020354435.1 Gammaproteobacteria bacterium | reverse complement strand
TTATGGGTCAGCTTTCCCGATAGGAGACGCTTATAATTAGAGGCAAGGAGGCAATTTTCGGCCATCTACGGACGCCCAGAGTTTTGCGAAGGGCGACAAAAATTACCCTAAGGAGATCCTCGTCTTCGCGTCAATTAACACTACTAGACTAGCGGCAGGTAGTCGGCATGCCTGGTAGCAGATTGTGGCGGATCGACCGGCCGGCAGGGAATATATTGGCGTGCCGGCAGAAGTCGGTCAGATTTCTGATGTTCCAGAACAAGGTGTTGTTATTAGTATCTTTCTTTTCTTGGTGGAATAGTGAAAATTAGGGTGTTAATTCTTCCTATACTTAACACGCTGGCGGAGAAGTGTCGGATAATGAAATTACCCAGACGTCGCCCGAAGTTCACAAGATTCTGGAAGCCATCGAATTTAGTAAATTGTTTAAATTTTCTCGGCTCTGCCAATGATCAATTATAACGAAAAACGGAATTCCCCCCGTATGCCCATCGATTGTGATCTCAGGTATTCTGTCGTCGGTGATGATCGTGATTTCGAGGGAAAGGTAATCAACCTGAGCGACAAGGGGATTTTATTTACCTCGAGGCATAAAATCGAGGTCGGAAGCCTGCTCACACTTGTACTCACGGCGAACCAGGCTAAAACACCGCCCATGCATGCTACCGTCAAGGTGACACGGGTTGTTAACCAGCGAGTGCAGTACGAGGTAGCCTGCATCATCCGTACAATATTCGACTAGTCGGGCGCGTCTAGTTTATTAGGCACATCCAGACGACAAGCCACTCACCGCGCTTGCAATTTCTTTATAGCAGACGCCCAGCTAGGTGGCCCGGGAGACGAGTTCCGGCCACTTTCGGACAGTGAAAACCCAAATACCGTCTCTTCCAGGCTGGCAGCCTATGGCACGATGGGAATCAGCACAACACGGTTCCAGAAATCTGTACTACAGTTATGAGTTGTGGCTGTCGGAATTGATCTGGCTCTATAAATAGCCGAGGACTATCGCTTAATTATGTTCAAATCGAATCGATACCTGATAATCGCCAGTACAATTGGTATCGTCTCTATCGTATGCCTGATGCTTCTTTATCGTCAGCTTGCCTATTCTTTTCTTGTCGAACATGAAAGCCGCTCTAACGTAGCGATTACCGAGGTTATGTCGAAGGTCGTCTGGACGGGAAATCAGTACCTGGCCGATACCGGGTCGATTGCAGGACAAAAGGGTGGAATAGATCAAGCCGCGATTCGGCAACTGGACGCTGAGGTAAGGCGCCTGATGCGCGGATCGAAGTTGGTAAAGGTAAAGATTTATAATCTCGACGGCCTGACCATATTTTCGACGGATGCGTCGCAAATTAACGAGGACAAGAGTCGTAACGCGGGTTTCCTCAGCGCCAAGTCGGGTAATACGGCCAGCAACATAACCTTTCGCGATCAGTTCGATTCATTCGAAGGCTTGAAGAGCAATATCAGCGTCGTCTCTTCTTATATTCCAATCGACGGCAGTTCTCCGGGTGAGCCCGAAGCAGTATTCGAAGTCTATTCAGACGTGACCGAGTTGACGCATCAAATTCAGCGTTTGCAGTGGCAAATCCTCATTGGCGTACTTGGCAGCGTAGCAATTCTGTACCTGCTGCTGATTACCAGTGCGCGGCGGGTGGATCGCATCGAGGCAGCCCGCCTCGAAGAGGCGGCTCAAAATGAGGCCAAGATACGCTACCAGGCAAGCCATGACGGATTAACCGGGCTCATCAATCGCCAGGAGTTCGAAAACAGGGCCCAAAACCTGATCAAGGCCACGTTGAATACCGACGGTGAGCACGCCCTGTGCTTTATGGACCTGGATCAGTTTAAGGTCGTCAACGATACCTGTGGTCACATCGCAGGAGACGAATTGCTGCGCCAGCTTAGCCAGGTACTAAAGAGCTCCGTGAGGCACAACGATACCCTGGCCCGACTGGGTGGGGACGAGTTCGGAGTACTGTTGGAGTCCTGCACGCAAAAGCAGGCGCTGATAGCGGTTAGCCACCTGCAGCAGGCCGTGCAGGACTTTCATTTCTCCTGGGAAGGACAGATTTTTCGCGTCGGCATCAGTATTGGTCTTGTCGCGATTACCCGAACCACGCCAGACCTGGTCGAATTGTTGCGGAATGCGGACGCCGCCTGTTATATGGCCAAGGACATGGGTCGAAATCGTATCCAGGTATATCGCGACGGCGATACCGAGATTTCGATGCGCCATGGAGAAATGAAATGGGTTTCCCGAATCAACCTTGCGCTGGAGGAAAACCGGTTCAGGCTGTATGCACAGAAAATTGTACCGCTGGATAACAGCTCCGATAATCACTATGAGTTGCTGATCAGAATGCTGGACGAAAACGGGGAATCGATAATGCCTGACGGTTTTCTATCCGCCGCAGAGCGGTACGGTCTTATCGATAAACTTGATCGATGGACCATAATGAACAGCATTGAACTGCTCGCTGCCAATTCTGATTTTTTCCACCAAGCCGGATTTGTTTCGATCAATCTCTCCGGCCAGTCAATAACCAATGAAAGTTTTCTGGCTTCGGTAATTGCCTGCGTGAAAGACTACGGTATTGATGCCGGTAAGATTTGTTTCGAAATCACTGAGACCGCTGCAATATCGAACCTGAGGGCCGCGACCAATTTCATCGCCAAAATGAAGGTGATGGGCTGCCGTTTCGCGCTCGATGATTTCGGCAGCGGCCTGTCATCTTTCGGCTACCTGAAAAACCTCCAGGTCGATTACCTGAAAATTGACGGTATGTTCGTAAAGGATATTGTCGAGGACCCGATCGATCGCGCCATGGTGAAATCGATTAACGATATCGGCCATGTCATGGGCATGAAGACTATCGCCGAATTTGTCGAAAACGATGAAATCAGGGGCATGCTGGGCGAAATGGGTGTCGATTACGCTCAGGGATATGGTGTTGGTGTACCGCAACCCTTCGACCAGGTCCTGGCCGGATATAAAAAGTTGAAAGTGTCGTAGACCTGTAAAAGCAAGAGGGGACTCGACCCTACCCCTGGATTGGAGTTGCGCTCGATGTGGGAAATAAATCTGCTATGGGTCGGCAATCGCCGCTGACTGCTTAGTCTCGAGCGGCGGTTTTCCCAATAGCTGCCGTTGAAAATGCCGCGTCGGGCTGCGGGAATCGGCCAACAACGGACATTAGCCTATTTGGTTGTTAAAATAACCGGTCCTACAAATGCGATGGGGGAAGCCAATGATTAGAATTATAGGCATCTGCCTGGCCGTAATACTCACGACAATACTAATCGGCGTTCGTGGGATATACGCGCAATCGGATCAAAGGGCAACAGTAATGGAACGACAGGCCCTGATGAAATCGGCGTTAAAATCCTACTTTCCACTACTTGCTGTCTACAATGGTAAGAGCACTAACTTGACCAAAGCCGGCGAAGCTGCACGTAAACTAAAGGACGACATGGCTAAATCGCTAGCCCTATTTTCAGAGGGTACAGCAAAGGATCAAGTACCCGGTTCCAGAGCTAAACCAGAGATTTGGAGCGAGGCTAGTGATTTTGAAGCCGCTGGAAACGTAGTTATTTCATCGGTAGACAAGCTTATAGAAATATTAGCTTCAGGCGACGTGGAAGCATTTAAAGTGCAGTTCAGTTTGGTGGAGCAGGCTTGTCTTGGATGCCATGAGTTTAAACCTTCTGGTGGTGGCAAATTTCGGTTTGGAAAGTAGTTGGCGGCTGCTCAACAAGGGGCTTTTTACTCTAAAGCTGCCTCTCGTTTTGAGGGAGTGAATTACTAAGTACGGCCAATTTCGGACGCCGGGCTAAAGTGGAGATATGACAATTATATTGTCTCAAAATAAATTTCAGATACAGAAAACCTCTATCCACCTAAGAAGTCGAATTCCGGGCCTGTTAATTACAAGTCTTAATCAATTAACACGGCACAACACTAGAAAATAGAATCAGTGACTTACGTGCAGTCGAGTTGACCGTAACCCTGTAGGTTTGCCACCCCCTAAAGCTGATTGACGGTATACGGCATCAACATGGAAGCCAATCTGCAGTTCGGGGCGGTTGTGCTTGAAGCCGGCGCGTAGGTAGTCGAGAAGACCAGCTATTTGCCGGAGATCTTTTGCCAGGAATTATGCAAACGGGATGACTAGCAGGACCTGGGACCGGGGTGTTAGCAATTGCCTTATCAGGTCATGGCCGGTTGTCGGGCGCAAGTGGCGACTTGGGGTGATAATATTACGATGATAATGCGATAGCACGGGTTTTTACCATGATCTTTGATGATGTGCCCATTTCAGGGTTGCTCATTCTGATTGCCCTGTTTGTGCTTGCGATCGCAGGCATTATTTTCGTGCGGTTGAAGTCCAGGCTTACCGACAACAGCGCAACGGGTCCCTCCTCTGCGAAGACGGCCGAGTCTTGGTATGCGCTGGACAGCGCAGAGGTGATGACACGTCTGCGGACCAGCCACGAGGGACTTGGAGAGGAAGAGGTCAAACGTAGCCTGGCGAAGTACGGGCCGAACCGGCTGCCTGAGCCGAAGAAGCGTGGCCCACTGCTGCGCTTCCTGGTTCAGTTCCATAACCTCCTGATCTACGTGCTGCTGGTTGCCAGCGGCGTGACAGCGATGCTTGGTCACTGGGTGGATACGGGCGTGATCCTGGGGGTCGTAGTCGTCAATGCATTGATTGGATTTGTGCAGGAGGGCAAGGCGGAGAATGCCCTGCGGGAAATTCGCCGGATGCTGTCACCGCAGGCGATGGTGCTACGCGCCGGACGACGGGGTACCTTGCCAGCCGAAGAGCTGGTGCCCGGTGATATGGTGCTGCTGCACTCCGGTGACAAGGTTCCGGCCGACCTGCGCCTGATCAAAAGCAAGGACCTGCAGGTCCAGGAAGCGGTACTGACCGGTGAGTCGGTGGCGGTGGTGAAACAGACTGGCGCGGTCGCCCATGACGCGGTACTGGGAGACCGTCGTTCCATCGCCTACTCGGGTACGCTGGTGACCTATGGCCAGGGTACGGGCGTGGTGGTGGCGACCGGGGTGAACACCGAAATCGGCCGGATAAGCGCAATGCTCGAGCACGTGGAAACCCTGACGACGCCGCTGTTGCGCCAGATGGGGCAATTCGCTCGCTGGCTGACAGGCGCCATTATTGCCATTGCGGCGGCGACCTTTGCGTTCGGTGTGCTGTCCCGTGGATATTCGGCGACTGAGATGTTTCTTGCCGCCGTGGGACTCGCGGTGGCCGCGATCCCGGAAGGCTTGCCGGCCATCATGACCATCACCCTGGCCATCGGGGTGCAGCGCATGGCGCGGCGCAACGCCATTATCCGGCGCCTGCCCGCAGTCGAAACCCTGGGTTCGGTCACCGTCATCTGTTCGGATAAAACCGGCACCCTGACGCGCAACGAGATGACGGTTAAATCAGTCGCCACCACCACCGGCCTGTTCGATGTCGATGGCGTTGGCTATGATCCTCATGGCGGTTTCCAGTTGGACGGCACGGAGATCGAGGTGATCGATTATCCCATCCTCTCCGAACTTACCCGCGCCGCGCTGCTGTGCAACGATGCCGCGTTACAGGAGAAGGAGGGCGAATGGGTCCTGCACGGCGATCCAACCGAGGGCGCCCTGCTGACCCTCGGTCTCAAGGCGGGCCTGGATCAGTTTTTCGAACAAGAGGCTTGGCCGCGCACCGATGTCATCCCCTTCGAGTCCGAACACCGATTCATGGCCACCCTGCACCACGATCGTGCCGGCCACAGCTTCGCCTACATCAAGGGGGCGCCGGAACGGCTGTTCGAGATGTGCACCCGGCAGCGCTTTGGCGGCGAGGACGTCCCCCTGGATATCGACTACTGGTTGCATAAGATGCACACCATGGCGAGCCGCGGCCAGCGGGTGCTGGCGATTGCCTCCAAGCCGGCCGAAGAATTGCGCAGCGAACTGACCTTCGCCGATCTGGAGACCGGCTCGACCCTGCTCGGGATAGTGGGCATCATCGATCCACCGCGCGAAGATGCCATCCGCGCGGTTGACCGCTGCCAGTCGGCCGGTATACGGGTCAAGATGATTACCGGCGACCATGCCGTGACCGCCGTTGCCATCGGGACGCAGATGGTTATCGGTGACGGCGAAACGGTGCTCGCTGGTCACGAAATCGAGGCGATGGATGACGAGCAGCTGCGCGCGGCTGTCGATGGCGTCGACATCTTTGCTCGTTCCAGTCCGGAACACAAACTGCGCCTTGTGCGAGCGCTGCAGGCCAACGGGCACGTGGTGGCGATGACCGGCGACGGCGTGAACGATGCGCCGGCGCTGAAACGCGCCGATGTCGGTGTCGCCATGGGCCAGCAGGGGACCGAGGTGGCCAAGGAGGCGGCCGAAATGGTGCTGGCCGATGACAATTTCGCCTCTATCGCCAACGCGGTGGAGGAAGGGCGTACCGTCTACGACAATCTCAAGAAGGCTATCCTGTTCATCCTGCCAACCAACGGTGGCGAGGCACTGACCATCATCGGCGCGATCGCGCTCGGACGCGCGCTGCCCATTACGCCGGTGCAGATACTCTGGGTCAACATGATCACGGCCGTGACTCTGGCGCTGGCGTTGGCCTTCGAGCCGTCCGAGAAAGGGGTTATGCAGCGCCCGCCGCGCAACCCGCGCGAAGCCCTGCTGACACCCATGTTCGTCTGGCGCATCCTGTTCGTTTCCCTGATCCTGGTCGCTGGCACCTTCGGGCTGTTTCTGTGGGAGCGCAACCAGGGCTCCGACATCGAGTTGGCGCGTACCGTGGCCGTCAATACGCTGGTTATGTTCGAGATCTTCTACCTGTTCAATTCGCGCTACATCTTAGACCCGGTCTTGAACCGTGCCGGCTTGCTCGGCAACCGTTATGCCCTGATGGCGGTCGGGTTGTTGCTGATCTTCCAGCTATGCTTCACCTACCTCGGATCCATGCAGACGCTGTTCGGCACGGCAGCCATCGATGCCCCAACCTGGGGTCGCATCGTGCTGGTCGCCTCCTCGGTATTGATCCTCGTGGAGCTGGAGAAGTACCTGGTCCAGTTCGTTCACGACAGGCGGAAATGACTGGCGGACCCTCCGACGGCGCGAGTATACGAAGCCGAGACTACTAGTTATCCCACCCGTATGACAAAAGACTAAGTGAGTCTGCCGAATAAATCGACCATTAGCTGATTTCCAACGGAATCAATCTAGAGATGCAGGTAATGCCGGATTAAAAATTGGTGCCGGCACGAAGAGTCAAATCCCAGACTTACTGATTACAAGATAATTGCTCTAGCACACCTTTTAATAAAGGGAATTAATTTCACCAAATCGATTTTATAGGGACCATGGGCGTCCGAAACGGGTCGTTCTGAGCTGCTCATCAAAAGTTTCTCAGCGTCAGCTTTTCATGCTCGAGGACGTAAGTTAAGGATATTAGCAATTTCGCGACAGTCTCGAAGACAGCCCTGATTTCTCTCGACGGAGGGGGTAATGCAAAAAATTCGATATGTGCCCACGACGGGGAGTTAAACTCCGAAAAAGCCGGTTGGGTATGACCAATCGGCTTTTTTTCGACAGGTTCCGAACAACGAGTAAAGGCTAAAATAGCGACTACCGGCGGACGCCGGGTTACCGCCACACCTGCATACCACTACAATCTCCGTCAAGGTGGTTTCGAAAAACGTTTACCCTCCGGCCATGCTTAGTCGTCCGTTTCCCCGGAGCTGTGTTCGTCCGCCAGTTCCTTTTGTTTGCCGGGCGGCACCTGGTTGTAACGGCTGAGGGCCATCGTGTAGCTGCCTTCACCGCCGCTCAGGGATTTAAGCCGCGACTGGAAATTTTCGAGCTCGCTCAAGGGTACTTCAGCCGAAATTTCAATGCGGTTATCGGGCAACGACAGCGTGCCGCTGATGAGGCCGCGGCGGGCGGAAAGGTCCCCAGTTATGTCGCCGACGCAATCCGCCGGTACCAGGATCGCGGTCTTGACGATGGGTTCTAGCAGGATCGGGCCAGCCTTCAGCACCGCATCGATAAAGGCTTTTCTGCCCGCGGCCACGAACGCGACCTCCTTCGAGTCCACCGAGTGGTGCTTGCCGTCGTGCACGGTCACACGGATGTCCTGCATCGCGTACCCTGCCAGTGCACCTTCGTCCAGCACCTGGCGCACGCCTTTTTCTACCGCAGGGATGAACTGGTGCGGTATCGCGCCACCGACGACCTTGTTGACAAATTCAAAACCCGCGCCTCGCGCCAGCGGTTCCACTGTTAAAAACACTTCGCCGAACTGACCGGCGCCACCGGTTTGTTTCTTGTGCCGATGATGACCCTCGGCCGACTTGGTGATGGTTTCCCGGTAAGCAATGCTTGGGGGCCGGGTTTCGACTTCGACGTTGAATTGGTCACGCATTTTTTCGAGGACGATGCGAAGGTGCAGCTCGCCGACGCCGTTGATCACGGTTTCGTTCAGCGCGGCCCGGTGCTCCAGCCGCAGACTCGGGTCCTCGGCCTCGATCTTATGCAGCGCGGTCGATAGCTTCTGTTCGTCACCGTGTCGCATTGGCAGGATCGTGAGCCCGTACATCGGCGAGGGCATTTCGAACGGGCGCAGGTGATGATGGTCCTCGTCGTGGGAATCATGCAATACGTCGTCGAATGTGATCTCCTCGATCTTCGACACTGCGCAGATATCGCCCGGAATGGCCGACGGTACCGCGGTTTGCTGCTTGCCCTGTATCTTGTATAAATTCGCCACCTTGAAGTTGCGCGAATCACCGATGAATAGCTGCATGCCGGGCGTAACCGTGCCCTGGTAGATTCTAAACATGCTGAGGCGACCGACATAGGGGTCAACTACGACTTTGAACACGTGCGCGACCACGTGCTTGTCCGCGTCGGCGACGACCTCGATCGGCTTTGCGGTCTCGCCCTCGCCCTTGAGAAACTGTGGTGGATTGCCCTCAATCGGGCTCGGCATCAGCCGTTCGAATACTTCCAGCAGCTGAGACACGCCCGCGCCGCTGCGCGCAGAAACGAAGCAGACGGGGATCAAGTGACCCTCGCGCAGCGCCTGTTCGAAGGGGTCGTGTAGCTGTTCCAGGCTTAGCTCTTCACCCTGCTCGAGATAAAGCGACATGAGCTCCTCGTCGACCTCGACCACCTGATCCACAATTGCAGTGTGCGTCGCCTCGACCGACGAAATCGCGGTCTCGCTTTCGCCGTGTTCGAAGAAACAGTCCACCACTGACGAAGCGTCCGATGACGGCAGATTGAGCGGCAGGCATTCAGAACCAAAGGCATCCTGGATTTGCGCCAGCAAGGCTGCCAGATCCGATTCGACAGTGTCGATCTTGTTGACCACGATCATGCGACAGAGATTGCGCTCGCGAGCAATATCCATCATTTTCCGCGTGATCGCCTCGATGCCCGTCTGCGCGTTGATCACGACCGCGACGCTGTCCGCCGCTGCTAGCGCACCAATCGAGCGGCCAACGAAATCCGGGTAACCCGGCGTATCGATCAGATTTACGTGTATGCCGCCGTGGTCGAAATGGCAAACGCTCGAATCCAACGAATGTTGCAGCGCCCTTTCCTGGGGCTCGTAGTCGCTTACGGTATTGCCGCGTTCGATGGTTCCGGGATTGGTGACTATTCCGGCCCTGTGTAATAAGGCCTCGGTGATCATGGTCTTGCCGCTGCCGGCGTGTCCGACCAGCGCGATATTTCGGATGTTTTCGGTAGCATGTCGGGGCATGTAATATTTTACCCACCAGGCGAAACATTTAACGGGATCACCAGTATACCTCTATATACGACAATATTTGATGCCCTCAAAAAAAGCCTTGACCTCTCGCGAAGGCGCCTCGCAATAAGTTCATTATGTGTCCACAATAGAGAGCCAAACTCAGAAAAGCCGGTTTGAATGTGTTCAGACGGCTTTTCTCATTTTGGGCAGCATTAAATAAGTAAGCGAGGGGAAAATTCCGGGTCCCGTTGCCCTTCCTCTCAAAAAGAACACCGTTATTGGTACGGGAATTCCGGTAAGCGGACCCTCACAGGCGCCCAATAGGCGGCGACATGCGGCCAGTTTCGGACGCCCAACAATGACGTGATAATATGTTATCGAGTCAAAAACCTAATAATCTAGCTGTTAGGCAGATACTGAATAACCGAGATAAACATACATGGATTCAAATGACGCTCGCCAACTAATAGAAAGTGCCATTGATGCATATTTCAATGGTCTTCGTACTGGCGATAGTTCAAATATCCCTCTATCTGAAAATGTAATTTTTCACAGCGTGGTAACTGGGCAAACATTTACAGGAGCCGATAAAGTTAAGTTATTCGTCGAAGAGTTTGCAGAAAATATCAAGTCAATTGATGAAAAAGCAAAAGTGATAGATGGCAACAATGCATGCGTCTTATTTAAGTGGACATCGCCATTGGGCCTAGAACTGGAAATTTGTGAGCATTTTCAATTCGAGGGCTTTCAAATCTCGAGTATCCGCCCATACTTTGACCCCAGGCCATTATTTGAAAATGAGTAAATATCTGCCTAACAAGAGCATGCAGTCGGACATTTTCACTCGCTGCGCTCCCGAAAACGCCGCTGATGCGAAGCGTTATAGGGCTTATCCGAAACTCATAACTAGAAGGTAAATTTTATGTCAATCCCAGAAGGCCTAGATGAGGAAAAGCTAGCTGAATCAGCTCTAGCTATTCTTTCATTGAGTAGAATGACAGAGCAATTCGGAACCACAGCATGGAAAGGTATAGATTGGGATGTGATGAATTTGCTGTTTGAAAAAGGCTGGATAAGCGATCCAGTTGGAAAGCAGAAATCAGTAGGCATAACCGAGGAAGGGATAAAATTGGCAGATCAATTCCTTGAAAAATATTTTGGAAAATAGATTAATTCAAGCGCCCTATAACAAAGGCATGCAGTCGGATCAAAATGCCCGCTACGCGTTCATTTTGACCGCTGATGCCAGGCGTTATGTGGATTTACAAATTCGAACAAATCGACTGTCATGAACGAAGACGAACTTAAGAGTTTTGGAATTGAGTATGAAGCGGCATGGCGCAGCCTAGTTCCAGAAAATCCATTTTCGTATCAAGCGATAGATTGCATTGTCAAAGTGAATGACGGCGAACCGATGATTCCCGCCGAGGAAAGGCTCGGTGGGATCATTGGTTTCATGGAATCGTTTCCCGATTTGCTTATAACAATGAGAGATATCGTCGAAGAGGATCGCGGCACTGTGTTTTACTGGAACTTAAAGGGTACGAACACGGGCCCCGAAGGAACGGGCAATAGAGTAGACATTGACGGATGTGAGGTATGGAAACTGAGTAGTGAAAACAAAATTATCGAGATAAAAGGATATTTCGATGCCGAGGGGTACGATAGGCAATTAAATGGAACACAATCCACATAACAAGCACATGCGGTCGGATCAACAAAAAGCTACGCGTTAAATGTATTCAGTGACCGAGTTGGGTCGGCTATCGCCGTTGATTCTTAGAGTTTGAGCGGCGGTTTTCTCGATAGCTGCCGCTGAAATCCCCGCGCCAGGCTGCTGGAACCGGCCAATAGCGGAAATCAGTGGGTTCTACGTAGGCGGCAGCTTTCACCAAAGCGGACTTTTCTTGCCGGCCTAGTGTGAAATGCAAGGCCTGACCCTCGTGGACCTCTTGATTGCGGATAGTTCTGGGGCGGGCATTTGACTAGCAGCGAAATAGGCCAGGGCCCGTTGACAGCAAGCGGTGCTTCTGGAGTCAGGTGTACTGTCCCCGGAATTATCATTAAGAGGTATACTGCCCCAACAAACAACATCCACTAACCCGTTCAGGTGGTCACCGAATGGACGAAAATTAATATAGATAAACATGATCGTTTCCTGTCGAAAAATCAAAGTTCAAGCACAACGTTGTGAATGATGTTGTCAGATGGCTCACTTCCATAGGTCTCGAGCAGTACGCCGATACCTTCGCAGACAATGATATCGATTTCAGCCTTCTCACTAGTCTCGATCACGAGGTTCTTCAGTCTATTGGTGTAAAGTCAGCTGGTCACCGTATGAAGATGTTGAAAGCAGCCGATGCACTCGTTGAAGAACATTCGCTAACGGGAAGTCAGAACACTCAAAAGCTAGAGAGTATTCCCCAGCCCTCTTCAGGAGAGGCCGAACATCGTCAATTGACCGTTATGTTCTGTGATCTGGCAGACTCGACGGCGCTCAGCGGTCGATTAAATACCGAAGCATTCCGTGATGTGATTCTGGCCTATCAGGAATCATGTACTCGATGTGTTGAGCGCTACGAGGGGTATGTTGCGCGCTTCTTCGGCGATGGCATGCTGGTGTATTTCGGCTATCCACTTGCACATGAAGATGAAGCCCAACGGGCGATTCACGCCGGTCTGGAGATCCTCGATGGGTTAGATAGATTAAACTCGAGTGAGCAGTACCAGGGATTAAATCTGGCAGTGCGAATCGGTATCGCGACGGGCCCGGTGGTGGTAGGCGATATCATCGGTAACGGCGCTGCGCAGGAAAGTACCGTACTTGGCGAAACTCCGAACGTGGCAGCGCGACTACAGTCGCTCGCCGGGTCTAACCAGATCATTGTTTCACCTGCAACGAAAAATCTCGCCGCAGGAGAATTTCATTATCGTAGCCTGGGCGAGAAATCCCTGAAAGGTATCGAGCAACCTGTTGTCGCCTGGTGCATCGTTGGTGAACGTGATTACGGCAATCGCTTTGATGCCGATCGCGGACAACGGATCTCACCGTTGGTCGGCCGCGAAGAAGAGCGGGATATTCTGACGAGACGATGGCAACGGGCTGCGAGCGGAACGGGCCAGGTTGTGATGGTCTGCGGGGAAGCGGGAATTGGCAAGTCACGACTTTGCCGGGGATTACGCGAACACCTGCAGGAACAACAACACATAGAGCTTAATTATCAATGCTCCCCGTTTCACATCAGTAGCGCGCTCTATCCAGTGATCAATCAATTGGAACGCGCTGCGAAATTTGCACCAGATGATGACCCCGAGGCGAAGCTCGACAAGCTGGAACAGCTGCTTAGTCAGTCTACCGATGAAATTGGTTCATCCGCCCGCCTGATCGCAGACTTGCTCTCATTACCGGGTCAAAAACGCTACGGTAACATTGACATTTCTTCGATCCAGCAGAAAGACCAGACTCTGCAAGTGCTGGTTCGCCTGCTCGATGATCTCAGCCAAAAGCAACCCGTGTTAATGGTGTTCGAGGATTTACACTGGATCGATCCGACAACGCTTGAATTTCTCGACCTGGTTGTCGAAAAGATCCCCGAAATTCCTGTCATGCTGTTGGCAACCCATCGCCCAGACTTCTCTTCGGCCTGGACCGGGGAGGCGCAGGTTTCTTCCATCTCGCTGAACAAGCTCGATTCGAACAATTGCACCGCACTGGTTGAAGGCGTAACCGGTGGTCTTTCGCTTCCACCCGAGGTGCTTAACGAGATCATTTCCAAAACCGATGGTGTCCCCCTGTTTATCGAAGAACTGACTAAAACAGTTCTGGAGTCTGGCTTGCTCCACATTGAAAATCACAGCTATGTACTGGACCAGCCGCTGACATCACTGGCGATTCCGTCAACGCTCCAGGATTCACTGATGGCGCGTCTCGACCGACTCGCTTCGGTCAAGGAGATAGCGCAAATTGGTGCAGTGATTGGTCGGGAGTTTGGTCACGAATTGATTCTAGCTGTTGCGGGTTTCGAAGACTCGGTGCTAACCGAAGGACTCGAGAAGCTTGCCGCGGCAGGTCTGGTGATGCGACGTGGTACGCCGCCATTGGCACACTATATTTTCAAGCATGCGTTGATTCAGGAAATTTCTTACGCAAGCCTGCTGAAGAGTCGAAGGCAACAATTCCATGCCAAAATTAGTGAAGTTCTGGTCGAACGCTTCCCCGGTCTGATCGAAACACAGCCTGAAATTGCCGCACAGCATTTCGCTGAAGCCGGTCTCATTTCGCAAGCTGTCGAGTACTGGCATCGAGCTGCAAATCTCGCGAGTTCAAGGGCAGCCCCGGAGGAGGCCTACAATCATCTGGGATTTGCTTTGGATGGATTAAAGCAACTAGACGATTCTGAAGATAATCGGCGCTTGCGCCTGGATCTGCTGGGGCAACGAGTTACACCGACGATTGCGACTAGCAGTTACGGCAGCCCGCAAATGGTAAGCCTGATCGACGATGCGATGTCGGTTTATGCGTCGCTCGATGATGTTTCGCCAAAAATTTTTCCCATTCATTATGCCCGCTGGACCAGAGCTCTTGTTGGGGGTAGAGCCGTTGAGGGTCCCGGGATTTCGAATGAGGTTCTCGACGAAGCCAGGCGTCAAAAAGACGAATTAATGATAATTCTCGGAAATCGACTCAGAGGCTGCGCGTTGGTCATGGTGGGCGAGCCAGGGGAAGGTCTGCGTTACCTCGAACTGGCTTTGAGAGAGTGTGGGGCGTCACAGTCCGATGAGATTGGTTTCACTTTCGGCCAGGATTCATTGGCCGGCTGCCTTGCCTATGGTGCTATTGCACATGGGGCGCTGGGTAACTTTAGTAAAATGTACGAGTTTGTCGAACAGGCTATTAACCGGGCAGAGGTAACCAAAAACCCGTTAACGCTCGCATACGTATATAGTCACGTGAGTGTACTGTTCTCTGAGATTCGTGATTTTGTCAGTCTATCGAGAACCGTGAGTTTACTGGGCGGCGTGCTCCACGAGCATCCGATACCTAACTGGATTCCGGTGTTTAGATATTCACAAGCCGTGTTAAATTCAGATAACTTGAATAGCAATTTGGTGCAGGAAGATATACGGCGCAGTATGGAAATGCTGGAACGTACCGGGTTCCTGTACTGGCGCCCCATTTTCGAAGCCAACCTCGCGCGAGTCTATTTGGGCTGCGGCGAAACTGAGCAGGCGGGAAAAGCGATTGAAAATGGAAACTTGATCGTCGATCAGGGGGGCGATTCCTGGGGAGCACCGGAACTCGCGCGCCTGCAGGCCGATTTGATGCTTGCCAGCAATGCGCCAGTCGATGACATCGACAGGGCTTATCTTGAAGCATTGGACAGCGCGAGAAATCAGCCCAACAAATACTACGAGCTGCGCACTGCTTGCGGGTTAGCGAAACATTATAAAAACACCGAGCGAGTGCAAGCGGCGCGGGAGTTGTTACAGTCAGTTTGTGAGTCCGTCACTGAGCCCTGTGAAATGCATGATTACCTGGCTGCAAAAGATCTGTTGTCGCAGTTTTCTAATTAATACCCCTGGAGAATTATGGTGACAGTTAACTGGCCTCAAAATGAGGCTCGGAATTGTCTCGGTATCGGGGGAAGTCCACGCACCGGACACCCAGACTCAAGGCTTGAGCGGCGATTGTGGGTCGATCCGCGCCGCCTATATAATTCTTTTGTGCGTCAGCTTTCCCCATAACAGACGCTTATAACCGGAGCCCAGGAGGCAAGCTCCGGCCATGACCGGACATTTCCCTTTCCATCAATGGAAACACTAGCTTATCTATTTGGAGGCAGGGTTTGTTTATAATTCCTTATTCAAAAAATAGAATTAACTTCAACTTTAAATCAGTCTGTTGGAAAAATGTGTAGACAAATACAACAATCTATTCTCGGTATCGGACTTTTTCTGCTCGTGTGTTACGGCTCTGCCAATGAAGTTCATTTGCCTGAAAACCCAGAAGACGTAACGCTGCAAAAGATATCGGATCGAATATACGTCGTACACGGATTACATGAATTGCCGAATCAACAAAACAAGGGATTAATCAGTAACAGCGGCGTAATACTGACTGAATCCGGGGTGGTCATCGTCGATAGTGGAGGCGGACTCGAAGTTGGTAGGCGGATTTTAACGTTAATCAAGGAAGTGACTGATATGCCTGTCATCGCGGTATTCAATACGCATATACATGGTGATCACTGGTTGGGTAACAAGGCAATTCGAGAATCTTACCCAGGTGTTCAAATTTATGCACATGAACGTGCGATAAAAAGACTAAACGAAGGCGAGGCTGAAAACTGGCTACAAATAATAACTACCATGGCTGGCTCAGAATCGGCAGGAACGGAGATTATACTTCCTGATACAGCGCTTCATGGTGATGAACGACTATCTTTTGGAGGGCATACCCTGGTCATTCATCATACAGGTCATGCCCATACCGATAGCGATATTATGGTCGAGGTTCCTTCAGCTAAAACCCTATTTACAGGTGATATTGTCGAACATGGACGCGCGGTATCTTCGGATGTTCCACGGGACTTCAACGCCAGGGGTCAAATTGAAGCGATCAGGTATGCACTTGAATTGCCGGTCGATATCTATGTCCCGGGCCACGGAGCAACAGGAGGGAAGGAGATACCAGAAGCATCGCTACTGTTTCTGGAGGCACTATATGCCAGTGTCAAGAAATACTATGACGAAGGACTGCAGGATTTTGAAATGAAGAATAACATCATTGCAGATATGGCGGCTTATTCAGACTGGTTCAACTTCGAAGAACTTGGCCGGCTTATCAGCTTTGTCTATCTTCAAATTGAAGAAGAGGATTTCTAATTTACGATTTCACCCCAAGTCTCATTCCCAATAACTGATCGATGCGCACTACTTTGGCAGGCCCGCCAATACCAGGTTATCGTAAATCCAGTTAAGCTTTTGCTCGTTAAATACCATTGCATCACGCACCTTGGTCGCGGTCAACTCTGGATAAGTCTGCAGCAGCAACTGGACGCCTCTTTGCGCATCTTCCGTTCGGCCCGCGGCCATATAACATGGCACCAGGTTGCGATAAACCCAGACGGCCCGGGGATTTTCATCGAGACCGCGTTCGAAATTTTCGATAGCCTGAATAAAGTCACCTTTTGTTACATAGGCCTCTCCGATCCCAAAGTAACAATTGAAGTTCATCGGATCATAGGGACTTAATCGTAACGCGGTTTCGAAATGTTCAATTGCTTCAGTGGGACTATCACAATAGTTTTTGGACCAACCCAACCGGCTCCAGGCCCAGGCTGAATTCTGGTCGAGCGATACCGCTCGTTCCAGCAGCACTCTTGCAGATTTGTGATCATTTACAATCGTATATGCGGCCCCGAGAACCGTTAGAACAAATGGGTCATCGCTACTCAATGAGGCCGCCAGTCTCGCCAGGCGCAGGGTCTCTTTCCTGGTCACATCCAGGTTTGACGACCAGTTGTAGACGGCCTGCTGGCCATAACACCAGGCCAGTAGCGAAAGCGCCATAGGATATTCAGGATCAATATTTATCGCTTCCTTCAACAGCTCCAGTGCTTGCTGGTTATCAGCCTGATCAAGAGCCCAGACAAATGGCAGTGCTCGCATGACATAGTCGTATGCGCCCAGATCCTGTGGACGTTTTCGCCGAGATCGATCGATTTCCGCTCTACGAATACTCGGGTGCAACGCGCCAGCAACCTGTTCAATTATCTTGTCCTGTAACTCGAATATATCCGACAGCTCACCGTCGTATTTCTCCGCCCATACATGGGCCCCGGTAGAGGTCTCGATTAGCTGAACGTTAATCCGTACGCGGTTCCCTGCCTTCTGCACGCCGCCCTCCAGGAAGTAGTGCACACCGAGCGCCTCGCGCACTTTATCGAATGTGACAGCCTGGTTTTTAAAAATAAAAGCAGATGTGCGCGCGATGACAAAGAAAGTTCTTATGCGTGACAGGGCCGTGGTAATACCGTCGACAATGCCGTCGGAAAAGTAGTCTTGCTCGGAGTCGCCGCTCATATTGATGAACGGCAAAACCACGATCGAAGGTTTGTCAGGCAGCTCCAGGGCAGGTTCCGGTCTGGTCGATTGAGCGGAACCTTCCCAGCCCATCACAATCCTGTAGGATCTGACCGGTTCAGTGATGTTTTTTACCCTTTGCTCGCCGATATCTTCATATTCGAGGTTGAGCTTCTTGCCGATGGCTGTACGTACCGCATCCGAGATACAGATTCCCCCGGGAATCGCTAGCCCTTCAAGTCTTGCGGCAACGTTCACACCGTCACCATATATATCACCACGATCCTCTATAACATCGCCCAGATTGATGCCGATGCGAAACTGGATTTTGCGATCAATCGGCAGCGCTTGATTGCGGCTGTTGAGTTCAGTCTGTATGGCAACGGCGGCAGACACCGCATTCACAACCGCATCGAATCTGGCAAGCACGGCGTCACCTGCGTAGTGCATTACCTCCCCTTCATGAGATTGAGTGAAGGCTGCAATAATATCCAGGTACTCGGTAACGGCCCGATGCGTCGTATCCTCATCCTCTCCGGTAAGCCGACTGTAATCTGCCACGTCGGCGTAGAGTATGGCCAAAAGCTTGCGCGGTAGATTTGCCTTCATCGGTGGATTATCTTTTTCAGCCAGTAGTCAATCAAGTATTACCTCGACTTTTCCGCTGAAAGACCAAAATTACTGATAGGTGAAGGTCGGTTATGGGTCGGCTATCGCCGCTGATTGCCCGGGCTTGAGTGGCGGTTTTCTCAAAAGCTGCCGTTGAGATACCCACGCCCAGCTGCGGGAACCGGTCAGAAGCGGACACCGATTAGTACTCCCTCTTTCCGTTATTGGTATCAAAATAAAGGACTGCTGGTGTTCTATAACGGTATTAATGCCGCTTAATTTGCCATTACTGGCATTTAAGCGCAGCATTTGTCTCTACGCCAATGAGAAGATGATCATGGATCGGGACAAACCGCAACAAAAGGACTCAAATATTCGATTAATCACTGATATCCAGCAAGTTGATCATTCGATCCGTCGAAATAATTGCTCGTTGTCGGTGCCGCTCAAATACGCGAGAGGGATACTTTTTGCGGTTACTTGCGGATTCCAGTTATCTGCGGGCAGCGTTAATGCCGCAGACGATTTATGGGACTTGAAAACAGTCGAAGATGTCAGTCGGCTGAAAATTTCGTTCCACTCTGCCATAGCGCAGTATCGAAGAATCGGGGCTCGGCAAAGTCGAACCAGGGATGGCTGGGTTGAATCCGGGATCTGGGAAGCGGAAGACCAATCTGGCAAAAGCCAAGTATTAATATTTATCGCCTCACTTTACCACAATGCTTTCACGAACAAGGATATTCGCGATATCCGAAGTCTGGCCAAGACGTTTTCGGGAAGCAGTTATCTCGACTTCGGCGAACGGGGGACTTTGACATCTGGTTCAGGCGACATGGATTATATTTTTTACCGTGCCAGCAGACAGTCCTGCGTGTTTGTTCGCAAATACTGGAGTGATCCGGAGCTAACTTCCGATATTATTCAGTTGACTTCCACCTACGGGTGGGTTGCTGGATCGAATTTTATCTATGTCAGTTATTGCGGAACTGGCGGCGCCGATTTACAACTCAAGGACATGAATGTTCTGTTTGGCGGAATCGAGGCAAAGGAGCTTTACTGGCCGGAGAATATGTTTGGCAGTGTGGGTTCCCTTTATGGTGATAATCTTGAAAAAGGCTCGGAATCAGCGTCACAAGTAACGCGACTAACGGGTACGTATTCTGCAGAGATTACTGGAAATTGGCGTCATGCTTTTATGTTGGATGACCCTTCACACGAAGTAAGAATAGTACAAAGCGGTGTGGAAGTTAGCGGTACGGTCGGTTCTAATAATGTCAAGATTTGGGGCTATGTTGAAGGTAATGAAATTATATTTAATTGGCTTGGTCCGAGCAGTCGAAGTGGAACTGGCAAATGGATCATTGAAGATGGAGGTAGAGAGCTCAAGGGAAACTGGAGTACCGGGCACGGAATTGATGCATCAGGCACTTGGAATTTGCAGAAGCTTGAGTGACTGCCTTGGGTCTATTCCGTTGAAAAACTCGAAAAAATTGGAGGGCTATTTTTCTGCAGAAAACCAAAACATTCTGAACTCAACACAGCACTCAGTATGTAAGCACACCA
>CP070646.1:997614-1004953 GCA_020354435.1 Gammaproteobacteria bacterium | reverse complement strand
ACTCGAGCTGCTTGGCGAGCTTGTCGTCGACCACGCGGATCTTCGACCACTGGTCGCGGTCGATGGATTCGAGGTAATCCTTGGTGATCACGCCGTTCTTCTTCATACCGCCGGGACCACTGATGGCTTTCTTGCCGGTGCACAGGCGTGCCACGCGCTGGTAAATGTTTTCTTCGATAATGCGGAACTGGTCGTCGAGATCTTTTTTCAGCGATTCGATCTCGATGCGCTCGTTGTCCAGCGCGCGCGCGTCTTTTTCGACACCGTCGCGGGTGAAGACACGCACATCGACCACGGTGCCGGTGACGCCCGACTTCATCCGCAGCGAGGTATCCTTAACGTCGGACGCCTTTTCACCGAAAATTGCGCGCAGCAGTTTCTCTTCCGGCGTCAGCTGGGTTTCGCCCTTGGGCGTAACCTTGCCGACCAGGATATCGCCCGGCTTGACCTCTGCGCCGACATAGACCACGCCGGACTCGTCGAGCTTGGACAACAGGCCTTCGCTGACATTCGGGATATCGGCGGTGATTTCTTCCGCACCGAGCTTGGTATCGCGCGCCAGGCAGGACAGTTCCTCGATATGGATCGTGGTAAAACGATCTTCCTTGACCACGCGCTCGGATAGCAAAATCGAATCCTCGAAGTTGTAGCCGTTCCACGGCATGAACGCGACCTGCATGTTTTGCCCCAGCGCCAGCTCACCCAGATCGGTAGACGCGCCATCGGCGAGTACATCACCCTGTTCGATCACATCGCCGGGCCTGACCAGCGGCTTCTGATTGATACAGGTGTTCTGGTTGGAACGTGTGTACTTGGTGAAATTGTAGATATCAACGCCCGGTTCGCCTTCGCTGGTCTCGTCATCGTTGACACGGACAACGACGCGGCTGGCGTCGACCGAGTCGACCACGCCGCCGCGCAGGGCCTTGACCGTAGTGCCGGAATCGACCGCCACGGCGCGCTCCATGCCGGTGCCGACCAGCGGCTTTTCGGCACGCAGGCAGGGTACCGCCTGGCGCTGCATGTTCGAACCCATCAATGCGCGGTTAGCGTCGTCGTGCTCGAGGAACGGGATCAGCGACGCCGCGACCGATACGATCTGCTTCGGCGACACGTCCATGTAATCGATCTTGTCGGCAGTCGACAGAATCGATTCGTTCTGGTAGCGGCAGGGAACCAGGTCGTCGGTCATCACGCCCCTCTTGTCCAGCGTGACATTGGCCTGAGCGATCTGGTACTGGCTTTCCTCGATCGCCGACAGGTATTCGACCTGGTTGGTCACCTTGCCTTTGACAACCTTGCGGTATGGTGTTTCGAGGAAACCGTAATGGTTGGTACGCGCGTAAACCGACAGCGAGTTGATCAGGCCGATGTTCGGCCCTTCAGGGGTTTCGATCGGGCATACGCGACCGTAGTGGGTCGGATGCACGTCGCGCACCTCGAAACCGGCGCGCTCACGCGTCAGGCCGCCCGGCCCGAGCGCTGAAACGCGGCGCTTGTGGGTGACCTCGGACAGCGGGTTATTCTGGTCCATGAACTGCGACAGCTGGCTGGAACCGAAGAATTCCTTGACCGCGGCCGCCACCGGCTTGGCGTTGATGATGTCCTGCGGCATCAGGCCCTCGGACTCGACCAGCCCGAGGCGATCACGTACCGCGCGCTCGACGCGCACGATACCGGTGCGGAAAGCATTTTCGGCCATCTCGCCGACGCTGCGGATACGGCGATTACCCAGGTGATCGATGTCGTCGACATTGCCGTTACCGTTACGGATGTCGATCAGTACTTTCATCACGTCGACGATATCCTCGGTCGACAGGATGCCGGGGCCATCGATGCTTTCGCGGCCGAGGCGGCGATTGAACTTCATGCGACCGACTTCGGACAGGTCGTAACGCTCATCGTTGAAGAACAGGTTCTGGAACAGGTTTTCCGCGGATTCGCGCGTCGGCGGCTCGCCCGGGCGCATCATGCGATAAATTTCGACCTTGGCTTCGAGATCGTTGGTGGTCGGGTCCAGCGCCAGGGAATTCGAAATATAGGGCCCGCGATCGACCTCGTTGGTGAAGATCGTGTGGATTTCCTTGATGCCCTTTTCCTTGATCAGGACGAGCATTTCCTCGGTGATTTCATCGTTCGCGCTGGCGAAAATCTCACCGGTCTCGCTGTCGACCAGGTTGTCGGACAGGATCTTGCCGATCAGAAAATCGTCAGGCACCGGCAGCAGCTTGATCTTCGAACTCTTCAGCTGCTTGACGTGCAGCGCGGTGATACGGCGGCCCTGCGGTACCAGCACCTTGTTTTTGACCTTGATATCGAAGGTCGCGGTTTCACCCTTGAGCCAGTCGGCCTCGAGCACCATGTCGATACCGGTCTTCTTCAGCTTGAACACGTTGTGTTCGAAAAACATGTCCAGCATCTGTACATTGTCGAAACCGAGCGCGCGCAGCAGAATACTGGCCGGCAGCTTGCGGCGGCGATCGATGCGCACGAACAGCGAGTCCTTGGGGTCGAATTCGAAATCGAGCCAGGAGCCACGGTAGGGAATCACGCGCGCCGAGAACAGCAGCTTACCTGAAGAATGCGACTTGCCGCGGTCGTGATCGAAAAACACACCGGGTGAACGGTGCAGCTGGGATACGATGACGCGCTCGGTACCATTGATGACGAAGGTGCCGTTTTCGGTCATCAGCGGCATTTCGCCCATGTAGACTTCCTGTTCCTTGATATCCTTGACCGAGCGGTTCTTGGCTGAGGCTTCCTTGTCGTAAATAACGAGGCGCACCAGTACGCGCAGCGGCGCGGCATAGGTCAGGCCGCGGATCTGGCATTCCTTGACGTCGAATACCGGATCGCTGATGCGATAGCTGACATACTCGAGCTCGACGTTACCGCTGAAGCTGACGATCGGAAAAATGGATTCGAAGGCACGCTGTAAACCGGTACCCTCCTGTTCCCCTTCGGGATTTAGAAAACGCTTGTATGATTCAGTCTGGATCGCCAGCAGGTAAGGTTCTTCGAGTACCGCCGGCCGCTTGCCAAAGTCCCTGCGAATGCGTTTTTTCTCAGTAAAAGAGTATGCCATCTATGTTCACCACTAATAACGTTTTCATATCGCTTCCACGCTCAAACAGACGGGAAGCGCGCGCGGGCCGATGACTTTCCAGTCATCAGCCCGAGCTATAAGTAACGGGTACACCTCGCCTGCATAGCTCGCCGCTTTTTCTGACGTGCGTCCACACGTCCGCATTGCGGCAAGGTTTTCGCCGATCCCAACTCGGGGAGCGGCGAGAAATGCAGGCGAGTGCCCAAGAACCGTCAGCTTACTTAAGCTCTACGGTTCCGCCAGCTTCTTCAAGCTGCTTTTTCATTTCCTCGGCTTCGCCCTTGGCGACGCCTTCCTTAACCGTAGTCGGCGCACCTTCCACCATGTCCTTGGCTTCTTTCAGACCGAGGCCGGTAATACCGCGTACCGCCTTGATGACGCCAACTTTCTTGTCGCCAAAACCGGTCAGAACGATGTCGAATTCATCCTTTTCAGCGGCGGCTTCGCCACCGGCTTCACCACCCGCGGCGGCGGCCGGAGCAGCGGCAACAGCGGCTGCTGCAGATACACCGAATTTCTCTTCCATCGCGGCGATCAAATCGACGACTTCCATGACCGTCATGTTCGATAAAGTTTCCAGAATGTCTTCTTTTGAAACTGCCATTAGGTTTTCTCCTGATACAGAAAATTTGTTAATAAAACTATTGCTTCTGGTCGCGAATTGCGGCGACAGTTCTGGTCAATTTGGAGGGCACCTCGTTCATGGTGCGCGCCAGCTTGTCCAGCGGTGCTTTCATCACGGCCATCAGCGTACTGATAGCTTGATCGTAGGTTGGCATCGAGGCCAGGCGCTTGATTTCGGAAGGATCGAGCAGCTCACCGCCAAAGGCGATCAGCTTGACAACGAGTTTCTCGTTGTCCTTGGCATAATCCTTGATTACCCGCGCGGCTCCGCCGGGCTCATCCATCGAAAACGCATAGACCATCTGACCTTCGAGCGCATCGTTCATGCACGCATAGTCGGTGCCGTCAAACGCGCGTTTGGCCAGCGTATTCTTGACCACGCGCATTTGTACGTTCGACTCGCGAGCCTTGACCCGCAACGCGGTCATCTCGCCAACAGTCAAGCCCTGATACTCGGCGGCAATCACGGAATGCGCCTGCGCAGCGACCTGGGCCACTTCGCTAACCACATTCTGCTTTTGCTCAAGCGTTAAAGGCATATGACTTCTCCTGATTAAGTTGATCAACCGGGCCTGGGCCCGGACCTTAAATCCATTTGCGGCTTGGCGCCGTACTTCCTCACGACTTCCTTAACCAGGTCACCCTGTCTCAGAAGATCGTCTACGCAGGAAATTAAGACCGATGTCCTCGGTCACCCACGGTCTTTGACGAGTAGCCCCGTTCGGGGTCCTCTTCAAAATCTAATAAAGGGGACAGTTTCTAAACTCGGGGACAGTTTACTTTTTTCGCAGGGCGAAATAAGTAAACTGTCCCCGACAAACTGTCCCCGGGCGTGCTAAATTTTCAGCGACGCCTGGTCGACCGCGAATCCGGCACCCATCGTGGTCGAGATCGAAATTTTCTTCAGGTAAACGCCCTTGGACGAACTCGGCTTGGCCTTCTTCAGGTCGGCCAGCAGAAACTCGAGGTTTTCGCGCAGCTGCGCGACATCGAAACTGGCCTTGCCGATGGTGCAATGCACGATGCCGCCCTTGTCGGTGCGATAGCGTACCTGGCCAGCTTTGGCGTTTTTAACAGCGCCCTCGACATCGGGCGAAACCGTGCCGACCTTCGGGTTCGGCATCAGGCCGCGCGGACCGAGCACCTGGCCCAGCTGGCCGACGATACCCATGGCATCGGGGCTGGCGATGACGACATCGTAATTGAGATCACCGCCCTTCATCGAATCGGCCAGATCCTGCATGCCGACGACATCGGCGCCCGCGGCTTTCGCCTTGTCGGCGTTTTCACCCTGGGTGAAAACCGCGATGCGAACCTGCTTGCCGGTGCCGTTGGGCAGCACGCTGGAACCACGGACATTTTGATCCGATTTACGCGGATCGACACCGAGGTTTATCGCCGCGTCGACGGATTCATCGAATTTAGCCGTGCTGCACTCTTTCAGCAGGCTCAGACCTTCGTCGATCTCATACAGCCGGGTCTTGTCGAACCTGGCCCTGATTTCGGCCATGCGCCTGGACATCTTCGCCATGTTACAAACCCTCCACTTCGAGACCCATGCTACGGGCGCTGCCTGCGATGATGCGTACCGCCGCATCCATATCGTTGGCGTTCAGATCTTTCATCTTGGTCGTAGCAATTTCTTCGAGCTGGGCACGGGTCACCTTGCCCACCTTGTCCGAATTCGGCGTACCGCTGCCCTTGGACACGCCTGCAGCCTTCCTCAGCAACACCGCGGCGGGCGGTGTCTTGATTTCGAAGGTAAAGCTCTTGTCGGAGTAAACCGTAATAATCACCGGTAACGGCATGCCATTTTCGACATCCTGGGTCTGCGCGTTGAACGCCTTGCAGAATTCCATGATATTGAGACCGTGCTGGCCGAGTGCGGGTCCGACCGGCGGACTCGGGTTGGCAGAGCCCGCAGGCACCTGCAACTTGACGTAGTTTTCTATCTTTTTAGCCATTTAAGCTATCTCCCGGGTGCAAACGGGTATCTCTGGGATACCCTCCCCATCGCGGGACCGGCAAACCGGTTGTTACCTGAATGTCATCCCCGCTTACGGGGGTATGACCGCCTGATTCACAACCAGGGACAAGCCCCGTTTTCAAAATACTTCCGATCTTACTCGGAAACCTCTATCAGCCCTTCTCGACCTGGCCGAACGTCAGTTCGACCGGGGTAGAACGACCAAAAATCTGTACCGAAACGAGCATTTTGCTCTTTTCGTAATTGACTTCCTCGACCACGCCGTTGAAGTCGTTGAACGGGCCGTCGTTGACACGCACGACCTCGCCAACCTCGAACAGCACCTTCGGACGCGGACGATCGACGCCTTCCTCGACCCGATTCAGGATCGCGTTCGCTTCCGCCTCGGTAATCGGGGCGGGTTTATCGCTGGTACCACCGATAAAACCGAGCACTTTCGGAACTTCCTTGACCATGTGCCAGGTATCGTTATTCATTTCCATCTGTACCAGCACGTAACCGGGAAAGAACTTGCGCTCACTTTTACGCCGGCTGCCTTCGCGCATTTCGACCACTTCCTCGGTCGGCACCATGATCTCGCCGAATTTGTCCTTGTGCGGAGAAGTCGCAATACGGCTTTCGAGAACTTTTTTCACGTAAGATTCGAAACCCGAATAAGCGTGCACCACGTACCAGCGCATATTCGAGTCCTTAGGCTTTTCTTCAGCCGCTACAGCAACGGCTGGCTGTTCCTCGGCATCCGCCTCGGCAGCAGCTTCCTCGGCCACGGGCTCTTCTGCAACCGACTGATCGGTAACGGATTCTTCGGCTTCAGTCGCTTCGGCAAGCGTTTCTTCGGCGGCC
This sequence comes from Gammaproteobacteria bacterium, assembly GCA_020354435.1. GTDB lineage: Bacteria > Pseudomonadota > Gammaproteobacteria. The sequence continues at coordinate 998,393 of CP070646.1, read as the reverse complement.
GTTTCCTCGACCTCCGCTTTGGGTGCAGCCGTTGCTTCCGCGACGCCCTCTTCGGCGCCCGCCGTATCGCTAACCGCTTCGTCGGTTACGCTTGCTTCAATTTTGTCGTCTTGATCAGCCATTAATCTATGTCAGTAACTTGCCAACGCCCCATCCGAGCAGCATATCGAACAGCCACAACATGATTGCCACCAGGACAACCATGAACAATACCGCAATCGTCGTTTGCAGCGTTTCCTGGCGCGTCGGCCAGACCACCTTGCGCACTTCGACGCGAGAATCCCTGACAAATCCGAGTCCGCGGCGACCGGGTTCGGAGGTTGCTGCGATCAAAAAAGCGACTACCGCCACTCCAAGCATGCCAAGCACACGCAACAACTGCGATTCTTCTTCGAAGTAATAAAAGCCGACCACACCGGCGATTAGCACCAGTACGGCAGTCATTAACTTGAATGTATCGATCGCAGACGTTGTCTGTTCGGTCTTGGTGACCACTAAATACCTCGAATCTTCACAATAATGGCAGGACAGGAGGGAATCGAACCCCCAACCTGCGGTTTTGGAGACCGCTGCTCTGCCAATTGAGCTACTGTCCTACTCTGATGACAGAACTTTTTTCCTGCCAACGCGCAAAGGGCGGGGATGGTATCCCATCTCCCGCCCGGATGCAATATCTATGCCTTACTCGATAATCTTGGATACAACACCGGCGCCGACGGTACGGCCGCCTTCGCGAATCGCAAAGCGCAGACCCTCGTCCATCGCGATCGGCGCGATCA
>CP070646.1:977110-997514 GCA_020354435.1 Gammaproteobacteria bacterium | reverse complement strand
TATCGATAGGCTCGAAATCATCAGTCGATACTATGTCAGTCCGGGCGGCACCACCGAGCATTGCAGCCTTTTTTGCGGCCTGGTCGACAGCGAGGGCATTGGTGGCATCCATGGCTTGCCGCATGAGCACGAGGATATTCGCGTGCTGGTGGTCGATTCGCAGCAGGCCTATGCCTGGGTGCGCGACGGCCGCATCAGGTCATCGGCGACCATTATCGCGCTGCAGTGGCTCGAATTGAACGAAGCACGGCTGAGCGAATAATTCGCGCGCTGCCAGGTTTGTTGCTGAACTGGAATTCAGCCGCAATCGCGATTATGCCGACAACGCTGAGGACAATGCTGCAGGGCAGCGCCATCCACAGCATCTTGACATACGACATCCGGATTGCCGATATCGTAGCTGTAACCGGGCTTGCGGCATCCGCATTACCGTTGATGCTTATCGTTGCCGCGATCATGAGCCAGTTCAGTGCGGGCGTTGCCGATACTGTCGGTGCTGGAGGCCTGGCGCATGCACCCTGTTAACTTGTACCGGCTGGGTGGCACGGGCAAGTCCTGACTTGTATTAAATTATCAGGTAGTGTCTGCCCCGGAAATGTTTAATAAACAAAACTGAGAAATAAATAGCCAGCAAGAAATATCGCTACCCACATCGCCATGCTGCCAGCCGGTCGAGAGCTGGTAAGCAGGCCGCTGGGCACATGGTAAATTCCTGAAAGATAATCCAGATATTTCTGCAGTCGTGTCACAACAGCCCGGCGTAAGGCGCCATCCAGTTTCCATATGGCCGCGAACAGGCTCTGTATCGCAACCGGGAAAAGACGTCGATAAAACCACTCCACGTCCAGGTTGGTAGAGTGTAGTTCGGGGGGGTACAGGCCTCTGAGGTTGAGCCAGACGAAGGCCAGCGCCGAGAAAAACAGCAGCTGGGTCTGTGCCAGCACGTGAGTCGCGTCATAAGGGTTATAACCGGTGTCGTAGGGCAGCAGGGAGTACATTGCGGCGGGATAGACGCCGATTCCGATGCACAAAACCGCTGCGATCAACATCGCCAGTAACATGTTGTTGGGTGGGTCACTGACCCGAAGTCCCGAGTCATGCGCGAAGAAGGCAAAATAGGGGATCTTGATGCCGGCATGATGGAATACACCCGCGGAGGCGAATAACAGCATCAACCATATCAAGTGATAATCGTTTTCCAGCGCCGCGGACATCACCATGGATTTACTGACGAAACCGCTGAATAACGGGAAGGCCGAAATCGAGGCTGCACCGACGATACACAATACCGTGCTTTTCGGCATGGTTTTGTAAAGCACGCCCAAATCCGAGCCGTTCATGCGACCCGTCATGTGCAACACCGCCCCCATCGTCATGAACAGCAGGCCCTTGAAGATGACATCGTTAAACGCATGCGAAACGGCGCCATTGATAGCGAGCGCTGTGCCGATGCCGACACCGACTACCATGAATCCGACCTGGTTGATCAGGCTGTAGGCCAGCACCCGGCGCAGGTCGTTTTCGATCACGGCGTAAAAAATCGGGAAACAGGTCATCGCCGCGCCGATATAAACCAGTAGCTCGGTACCGGGATATCCACGTGCCAGTGAATAGACGGCGACCTTGGTGGTAAACGCGCTTAAGAATACGGTGCCCGTTGCAGTGGACTCGGGGTAGGCATCGGTGAGCCAGTTGTGCATGAACGGAAAAGCGCATTTGATGCCGAAGGCGATAAAGATCAGCCATCCGGCAATACCCTCGAGGCCGATAAAGCCGAACTCCAGGGAACCGTGTTCGGCCGCGTAAAACAGTGCGCCGATCAGCAGGATGACGCCGGACAGGACCTGGATGATGAGATAACGCATGCCGGCTTGATAAGAACGACTGGACTTCCGTGCCCAGATCAGGAATACCGAGGTGAACGCGAGCAATTCCCAGAACACGAAAAGGCTTAACAAATCTCCGGAAAAGACGGCGCCGAGGCCGCTACCGGCATACATCAAGGCAGCAACTTGCTGGACGGTGTCACGTACGTGCAGCGAGTAGACAATGCCGAAAAACGCGGCGATATGAAATACGTAACCGAACATCAGGCTCAGCTTGTCGACCCGGTATGGGGTGAGCTGATAATCGAATAAGGCCATTTGCAGGTGAACGCCTTCGGGTACCGTCCACAGATGGATCGCACTCGCGACCGGCAATGCCAGCATGATCACACCACGCAGGGTTCCGCGGGTGACCGCGGCCAGCAGGGCAGCGATAAAGAAAGGCAGGAAAGGCGGTATTTCAAGTATCCACATCGTGACCACCTGATTTAGCTCTGTGCCCTTGGTTCGCGTCTGGCCTGTCGCTTATATCCGATTCGAACTCGTCGTAGTAATCTTCCGGGCGCATCAGCACGGTTCGCATCAATTTTGCGACTTCCACCAGGACAACGCAGGCAATAAACCCAAAGATTGGGTAAAAGACCCAGAGGTTTTCCCAGCTGTGGTAGATGTGCCGGTGAATCACGAAGTCCAGTACAACCAGCACTACGCAGCAGGCATAGAAACCACGCAAAACACGTTTGACATTGTTCGGGTCGTCGAAAAAATGTTTCTTTTCGTTATCCATGAGTGAATCCCTAGCCTCCCAGAATGGCTCTGGCCAGTTCGTATAAGGGTTGCGGGTATACAAAAAGCACCAGGCAGCCCACAGTGGTAATGCTAATGGCTATTAATGATGCGGTCGGCGCTTCTTTTATTCCGGCCCGGGAATAGGGCGTGTTGTCGCCGGAGAAAAACGCGTGAAAAGGTATGGGCAGCAGATAAGCGATATTCAGCAACGAACTGATCATCAGCGCCGCCATCAGAATCCACTGTTCGGCTTCCAGCGTACCCATTAACAGGAACCACTTGCTCCAGGTACCGCCGGCGGGCGGTACGCCGATGATGCCAAGGCTGGCGATGAAAAATGCAGCCATGGTGATCGGCATCTTTTTGCCCAGACCCCGCATTTCACTGATGTTGGATTTATGCGCGGCAACCAGTATGGCGCCGGCGCAAAAGAACAGGGTAATTTTGCCGAAAGCATGCATGGCGATATGCATCGAGCCACCGATAACCCCCGCCGAGGTGGCCAGCAATGCGCCTACGGTGACGTAACCCAGCTGGCTCACGGTCGAGTACGCGAGCCGTGCTTTTAGATTGTCCTTGCGCATGGCAACCAGTGAAGCCAGCAATACGGATGCCCCCGCCAGGTAGAGCAGAAATTGTGTGCTCGGCAGTATCGACAGAACATCGATGCCAAAAACGAACACGCAAACTTTCATCACGCTGAATACGCCGGCCTTTACCACGGCTACCGCATGCAGCAGCGCGCTAACCGGTGTCGGCGCAACCATGGCCGCGGGCAGCCAGCGATGGAAGGGGAGAATGGCCGCCTTGCCGATGCCGAAAATAAACAGCACCAGTATCGCGCTCGCGACCACCCTGTTAACGTCGGAACCGAATATACCGCCGGGTTTGAAATCCAGCGTGCCGGTTACGAACCAGGTGCTGATTATGGCTAACAGGAAAAAGGCAATCGAAGTGCTCAGCAGTATGCCAAGATAGATGCGCCCGCCTTTTTTGGCCTCGGCCGTTCCCGCGTGGGTGACCAGCGGGTAGGTGGACAGGGTCAGCACTTCGTAAAAGATAAACAGCGTAAACAGGTTTGCCGCGAAAGCGATTCCCATCGCGCTGCCGATGGCGATGGCAAAACAGGCATAAAAGCGGGTTTGATTCTGTTCGTCGTGGCCACGCATGTAGCCAATGGCGTAGACCGTCGTAACAATCCACAGGAAGCTGGCAACCAGGGCGAAAAGCATTCCCAGCGGTTCGATGGCAAAACTCAGCTGCAATCCAGGCACAATTTGCCACCATTGCACGGTGATGACTTGCCCCTGCTCTAGCCCCTGATAGAGCCGGGTGACAAAAAAGAACAGGATCAGGCCGGTAACAATCGATACAGTCTCGCGCAGATTGGGCATTCGTCCCGCGGCCACGATTCCCGCTGTCGCCACGATCGGCAGCAGAATGCTGAGTTGCAGCATGGATTCAACCGAGAGGCTCACGGGCTCACCCCGAACAATGCCTGCGATGCCGCCTCGGCTACCTGTACGCTAAGACGGGTATCCATGCCGAAATAGATATTGGCCGACACCAGCATCCACACCGGAACCAGGAATCCCAGCGGGGCTTCCTCGATGGATTCCCTGCCTGCCGGGGGTTCATTAAAATAGGCGGTTTCGACGATTCGCCAGACATAAACGATAGCCAGTAACGATCCCAGCAGAATGAGCACCGCGACCGGCCACCAGCCATTTTCGAGGGCAGCCAGAACCAGGTACCACTTGCTCACAAAACCCACGGTTAGCGGCACGCCGATCAGGCTCAAACCACCTGCCACGATAGCCGCCATGGTAAAGGGCATCTGACGGCCCAAACCCTGAAACTGTTCAAGGCGCACACTGCCGATACGGTACATCACGGCACCCAAAGCCAAAAACAGGGCACCCTTCATCAAGGCATGGTTGAACAGGTGCAGCAGGGTTGCCATCAGACCCATTGTCGTACTGATACTGTAACCAACGATCATGTAGCCAATCTGGGCGACACTGGAGTAGGCGAATAAATGTTTTACGTTTTTTTGAAAAATGGCCGTGGTCGAGGCGGCGAATATTCCCGTTAGCCCAAGTATTACGAAGATGGTCTGTAAAGGCACCGTCGTGAAAGAAAACGAAATCCCGAAAATCGAAAAGGTAAAGCGGATGAGCAAGTACACGGCGACCTTGGTGGAGGTGGCAGCCAGGAAGGCCGTTACTATCGAGGGTGCATAGGCATATGCATTCGGTAACCATCGATGCAGGGGAAACAGGGCAACTTTCAGGCAGACGCCAACGATAATAAAGGCAAAGGCGGCAAACACGGTTCGCGTTTGTGAGACCTCCGGCAGACGCCTGGACAGATCATCCATATTCAGCGTGCCGGTCATTTGATACAGCAGGCCGATACCAATCAGAATAAAGGTGGCGCCGATGGTGCCCATGATCAAATACTGATAGGCGGCCCAGAGGGCGCGCCGGTCTTCACCCAGGGCGATTAAAGAGTAGGCCGCAAGCGAGGATATCTCGAGGAAGACGAAAACGTTAAAGGCGTCACCAGTCGTCACCACGCCCAGCAACCCGGCCAGGGAAAGCAGGTACAGAACGTAAAACAGGGTAAGACGATGTCGCGGAATTTCTTTTTCTATGCTGGTGTTTGCAGCCAGCAATACGACGGTGCTGATACTCGTGACTATGAGTAAAAGATAGGCGTTGAGCCTGTCGACACGATACTCGATTCCCCAGGGCGGTCTCCAGCCGCCCATCTCGTAGACGATCGTACCCGAGGCCATGACCTGTTGCAGTAGTGTAATACTCACCAGCATGGTCAAACCACTGGCGATTACCGTAAATAACCACGCTAACAGGGGGCGTCTTAGAAAAAGGCAAAGCGGTGCGGACAGCAGCGGTATTATGACCGCCAGGGCGGGCAGATGGGTTAACACTCTTGATTGTCCTGATTCTGAATGCTTTCTTCTTCGATGCTTCCATAGGCTTCATTAAGACGGACAGCCAATGCCAGCCCGAGGGCGACAGTCGCGATGCCAACCACGATCGCGGTGAGAATCAAAACATGCGGCAAAGGATTCGAGTATTTGCTTATCCCCTCTTCCAGAATGGGAGCGGTAGCATCATCGACTTTGGCGATGCTGATATAAAATATGAAAACCGCGGTCTGGAAAATTGACAGGCCAACAATTTTCTTGATCAGGTTGCCATGGGCGATAACGATGTAGAAGCCAATCATCATTAGCACTACCACAACCCAGTAGTTATAAAGCCCGAGTATCATTAATCGCCTTTATTTTTAAGAGTCTATGGAAGATCCCTGCGACCGCAAAAGTTGAAAAAAATGATCACCATAACCGCCGCAACGGTTAATCCGACACCGAGCTCGATCAAAAGAATCCCCAGGTGCTGGCCAGCGACAGGGCTGTCGGCTAAAACGTCGTAATCGAGAAAGTTCCCGCCAAGAAGCATGGAAACCACTCCAACACCGCCGTACAGCAAAACACCGATGGCGGAAAGCGATCTGACAAACGTTCGATTGACAACATACCGTGCAGTGTTTAAACCGAATACCATGGCGTAGAGTATTATCCCGGCGGCGAAGATCACGCCCGCCTGGAAACCGCCGCCGGGTCCGAAATCGCCGTGAAACTGAACATAGAGTGCAAACAAAAGAATAAAAGGCAGCAGCATTTTGGTCACGATGCGCAGAATCAAATGCCGTTCATGCATTAAGTAAAAGATGCTGTCCGCCATGATTTGATCGATCCCGGGGCGCCGCTCCACGCGCAAGAGCGCCAACACCCCCATGCCGGCAGTAAAGATAACGACTACTTCGCCCAGGGTGTCGAAGCCTCTGTAGCTTGCAAGTACGGAGGTTACGATATTGGGTAAACCGGTTTCCTGCATCGAATCGTAGATGTAGCGTGGGGCAACATGCTGGTGAACCGGTGCTTCCGCGAAGCCGAAATACGGCATATCCAGCGTGCCGTAGATCAACAGTCCACCGGTAGTGAAAACCACGACCAGCGCCCACATGGGCTTGTGGCGCTCGCTATCCTCCGAGCGCCCGGTCAGGGTTACCGCGGTCAACATGAGCAAAGTGGCGATACCCGCGCCCACGGACGCTTCCGTAAACGCCACGTCAACGGCATCCATGGCAACGAAAAAGCTTGCGGATAGCAGGCCAAAAATACCCGTCATCATGATCACCGCAAACAGGTCCCGCATCCGCACGATGGCGATAGCGACGATGACGAGGAAAATCAGTAAAACGACATCAACCAGGTCTACTATGAAATCGATGACTCTGTCCCTCCCTTGTTTTCATTGCTATCCGACAGCGGCACGAGATCGTTCTTGAAGGCCGCTTTGGCCAGCGCATGGCTTGCCACAGGGCTGATAAATATGGTCATCAACAGGATCAACAATAACTTTAACATCACGAGACCTTCGGGATTTTGCAGCATCAATCCGATTAAAATCATCGCCGCAGCCAAAGTATCGGTCACGCCTACCGCATGCATTCGGGTATAAAAATCGGGGAATCGTAAGATCCCGACCCCTCCGGACAAGCAAAGAAAGCTGCCTAATAGCAAACACAGGGCGCTGGCCATGCTGACGATAGTATCCATTAAGCGTCCTTATTCGTTGACCCTGAATCGTGAGGATCGTGTTTAAATACAGCGGAATCGGAAAAGTGCAGCACGCCGATGATGCTAATGAAGTTAATCAGGGCGTAAACGATGGCAATATCCAGGAAATCCGGGCGTCCCATCGCGAAGCCGAGCAGCGAAATGAGCAGCACCGTCTTGGTACCGAACATATTGACGGCGAGAATCCGGTCATAAAGGGTAGGCCCCACGACCCCCCGAATGATTCCCAGGATCATGACGAGAAGAATTGCTATGGTTGCCGCGATTAGCATCAGTTTTCCAGCCGACATACCCGGCGATCCATTTCACCGGCTTGTAAATCTTCTATATTTTGCCGCAATAATGCATGAACCGTAATTTGATCGCCCACCACGTCTACCGCGACCGTGCCCGGCGTCAGGGTAATGGAATTGGCGTAGATAACCTTTCCCATATCCGTTTTTTGATGGGCTTTGATTGTGGTGAGTACGGGAGAAATGGTCTTGTTGCCAAGCCAAATATGCTTTACAACGGAAATATTGGCGAGAATTATTTCTTTAATAAGCCAAAGATGGTACCTGGGAATCCTCAATGGAATGAGCAGTGGCTGGGATTCGTGGTCTACTACATCCATCCTATGGGCGATATATAAAACCAGGGCAATGGAGGTTAACCCAAGCGACAGAATCAGTAGCGTGTAATGACCAGAGTTTATTAGCCAAAATGCAGCAAGCGTCAGGAATAGACTGATTAAGTGAGGCACTAAACTCTGTTTATCAGGATCTGAAAAATTATTCTCTGGCATTCGTAATACCCAATAAATGTAGCAGGTTGATGTGCTTGACAGCTAAGTTGGTCCTGGTGTTTTCTGGCAATTGTAACCTGCCCCCAATGTTAGCCCCGCCTGAGGCAGGGATTAATCATATCAGGCAACCCGTTCAGCTAACACTGCCGCTGGGCTGATCGCAAACACGATGGGATTAATCACCAGCAAAGCGATGATCAACTGCTTGTACCACTCCGCGGAATGACCCAGAAAGTTTTCGGTAAATGCCCGCCTCAGCGTTGTTATCATAAACCAGTTCACGTTACTTGTGTGACGGTTAGTGTATTGATATTTCGAGCAATCGCCGGAATTCTTAATATTTGTTAAACCAGCTAGCAAAAGACAGCGTCGCGCATAATATCAACAGAGCCGCGGATATCACAAGCAATACCTCGGCCATGGAGATGTTGAACAGGATCAGGGGGGTATAGCCGCAGGATGTTTGTACCTCGAACATCCATGGGAACCACTTGTCGAGCGCGAACCAGGCAGGCATGCCGAGGTCCATTTCGCAATCGCCAAAGATCCAGCCGCGTTCGACCGCAAGTACGCGCCAGCTGCGTTCGAGCAAGCCGATCATGATAACCACACTGAGACCATGAAACAGTCGCATGGCGCCTGTGGATCGGGTGAAAAACAGGGCCAGTATTCCGAGCAGGACGAACGCCATCACCCAGATACGGATTTGAATACACAGAACGCAGGGCCACTCGTCGAGCACGTACTGATAGTAAAGAGCCGCGCATTCGAGTGCGATACCGAACAACACCAGCGCGATCCAGTAAGTGCGACTCTGGCCTAGCCAGGCAAGTAATTGAAGCATTGAATTTCCTCTCGTCAATCGACTACGGGTAACTCGGCGGCGGCGCGTACAGTGAGCAGTTCGGCTCCGGAATCGGTGATGACGATGTTTTCTTCATGCACCATCAGCCTGTCACCATCGTAGTTCATGCCCGGCTCCAGGGTTATCACCATTCCCGGTACCAAGGGATTGTGATCGTTGGCGGCGAGCGAAGGCCACTCGGTTAGCTGGGCACCGAGACCGTGACCCATGCGACCCACATCGTTACCGGTGGCGCCGCCCGCCTCGAGCACTGACCACATCGCCCGCCAGACGTCATGGGTGGTGGCTCCGGGCCGGGCGGCCGCGAGGCCGGCTTCGGTGCTGCGAAATATGGTTTCATAGACACGTTTTGCCTGGTCAGAGGCAAAACCAAACGCGAAGTTGCGATCGAAATCGCAGAAATAACCGTCGAACACGCTGCCGGTATCGATGATCAGCAGGTCACCATCTTCTAGCCGCCGGTCGCTGGGGCCCATGATGATATCGCCATAACCGTCCTGGCCAGACGCCGACACGATATAGGGCGTATGATCGGCGCCTCGCTGCAGCAGGTCGATGCGCATCGCGCAAACGACTTCGCGTTCAGTCTGTCCTTTACGGGCGAATTCCGGCAGGGCATTGAAACTGTCCGATGCGAGTTCGCAGATATAGCGGATTTTTGCGATCTCGGCCGCCGACTTGACGCTGCAGAGTTTCAGCATCAATCCGGCGCAATCGACCAGTTCCAGTTCGGACAGTGCAGCCTCGAGGCGCCGGTAGTCGCGCGCCGGCATGCGTAGATGGCTTTCCGCACCGAGCGGCAGGCCGATACGCCCGAAACGCGCGGGCAATTCGCGAATAGTAGAAAGCAACAGTGATACGCCGTCATCATCGGGATCCGGCGAAAACCAGCTGCGGATATCTTCGATCCAGGTCTGCTGCATGCCGGCCACGCCAATGCTGGGAATGACTGCAATTGGTTTGCCCTCGGCGGGCACCAGCAAAAACCACGGTCGGGTCGGGCTTTGCCAGAACTGGGTCAGGAAGCCACTGAAATAACGCACCTGCGCTTCGGTGGTCAGCAACATGGCGTCGATTTCGATTTCGCGCATCAGGCGCTGAGCATTGCGGGTGCGTGTTTCATACTCGGCCTGTGTAAACCCGCGCCCAGGTTGTACCGCGCTCATTGGTTCTTCGCCAGTTGCCGGTACAGCTCCGGATCGGTTGCGCCCTCGGTACCGATTACGAAAACCAGGCTGGATTCGTCGAGCCCGAGCTGTAATGCCATATCGGGATTTTCTCGAGCGACGATCGCTGCCGCAAGTCCGGCGACTGCCGATTCACCGGCCTCGATCACGGGATCGTTGTTAGCCAGCAGACGCATACAGGGAGCGACCGCATCTTCGCTCAGGGTCACGAAGTCATCGGCGCCATGCTCGAGAATTTCCCAGGCCAGCAGGGAAACTTCACCGCAGGACAGCCCGGCCATCAGGGTTTCCAGTTCTCCCTCGACGGCTACCGGTTTGCCGCTGGCAGCCGATTGCTGCAGGCAGTTGGCCTGTTCCGGTTCGACCACGATAAAGCGTGGCCGCCGATCGCCCCAGAGTTCCCAGAAATAGGCACAGACCGAGGCAGCCAGCCCGCCGACACCTGCCTGAATGAAAACATGGCTCGGAACAGCTCCCTGCATTTGCTCGACGGCTTCGAGCAACATGACGGTATAACCGATGGCAACGTCGCGCGGAATGTCCATGTAACCCGGGTAGCTGGTGTCCGAAACGATAATGCGCCCGTGGCTGCTTGCGTCCATATCGGCCTGTTTCACCGAGTCGTCGTAGTTACCGTCGACGCGGATGACGTTTGCGCCGAATTCTTCCATTGCCTGTTTGCGGCCCGCGGAAACATCGCGATGAATATAAATCACACAATCGCAGCCGAACATCTGGCAACCCCAGGCGACCGAGCGGCCATGATTGCCGTCGGTTCCGCAGCTGATGACGATATTTTTGACAACCGCGTCATGTTTTTTGCCGAGCAGGTCTTCGATGCTGGCCGTTTCGCCGGTTTCGGCAAGAATTCGCTGTTGCAATTGGCGCGCAACCGCAAAAGCGCCGCCGAGCGCCTTGAAACTTTTCAGGTGAAAGCGCTGTGATTCATCCTTGTAGACTATACCGGCGACGCCGATTTCGCTTGCGATTGCGTCAAGCTGGTAAAGCGGCGTCGGAGCATAACCCGGCCAGCAGGATATTTCGTCATAGGCTTCTCGGGACTTGTCCAGATTGGCTATATCGTGCATTTCCGGCGGATAAGGAAGGTCGTGGTAGGCCTCGTTATTGGCGAGATGCGTCAGGGTTGCGGCGAGAATTGACATACGGCAGCCATGGTTAAAAATCGCAAGTCTACAGATTAAAGCGTGGCAGCGAAACGGTTATCGATCCGGCTTGTGCGGTTCTAGTCCGGCTTAATATGAAGCTGGACATATCCGCTGAAGAACCTAGACTTAAAGCTTAGCAACTTATAAGAACGGGCCGTAAACGACAATAACCATGAAGCGCCAGACGGCAAGCGGGCAGGGAGCCATTCGAATCGATACTCAGCAAAGCGCCGCCACGGATACAGGGCCAGGGTCACTGAATCTCGATACCGACCAGGTATTGGGACGATTCAGTGATGTCGCGATGCTGGCGGCGGACTGGTTCTGGGAAATGGATGCCGATTTGCGCTTTACCTACCAGTCGAGCCGATTCGAGGAAATCACCGGCATAGCGGCTGCCGAGGTAATCGGAAAAACCCGCGAAGAGGCTTTTGCCGGGCGCATCGATGATGCCGATAAATGGCGCCGAGAAGGCGAATCCCTGCAGCTTCATGACGAATATTCGATGATCTGGTCGTTACGGCACCCGGACGGCGAACTCCGCGTGTTGCGCACACAGGGTAAGCCATTTTACGATCATGCAGGCCGTTTCATGGGCTACCGCGGTGTTGGCAGTGACATTTCCCAGGCAGTCACTGCGCAACAGCGGCTGTTGGAAAGTGAAAATCGCTTCCGTAATGTCGTCGAACACGTCACCGATATTGTCTGTATCGTCAATACGCGTGGCGAGATCGAGTTTCTCAACAATGCGGTCGAAAAACTGCTCGGGTACAGCGCCGACGAGCTCGAGTCGAGCAAGGCGGGCGCGCATGCCATACCCGAAGATCGCGAGCGTATTGAGCAAGCCGTCGAAGAAGTACTGACGAATCCGGATAGTGTTGTCAAAGGTGTCTATCGCTACCAGCACAAGAACGGCTCGATCAAGGTGCTGGAAGTGACGCGACAGCAAATCAAACATTTCGATCCTGCACAGGAGCCCAGCATTATTGTGCATGCGCGCGATATCACGGATCAGGCGCTGGCGGAGCGGGCGTTGAAGGAGAGCGAGGATCGCCTGCGCGATTTTGCCGAAACCGGCGCCGACTGGTTCTGGGAACAGGATGCCGATCTGCGTTTTACCTATTTATCCGGTGCCTATCCGGCCTGTGAACAGATGGCTGCCAATCAGATAATCGGTAAAACCCGTGAAGAAATCGCGCATCACAATAACTTCAGGTCACAGAAATGGGCCGATTTGACGCGCAAACTGCAAAACCGCGAAGCCTTTAATAATTTCGAGTATAACTTCAGGAAACCCGATGGCTCCGAAGTTGTCGTTCGCATCAGCGGCAAACCGAAAATCGACGAACAGGGTCGGTTCCTCGGCTACCGTGGCACCGGGGTCGATATTACCGAGTCCTACCGCCTGTCGCAGCAACTCAACTACCAGGCCACGCACGATCCTCTGACTGGTCTGGTCAATCGACGCGAGTTCGAATTGCGCCTGTCACGCGTGGTCAAGGCTTGTCGCGATGACGACAGTGAGCATGCCCTTTGTTATATCGATCTCGATCAGTTTAAAGTCGTAAACGACACTTGCGGGCACGATGCCGGTGATGAATTGCTGCGTCAGATAGCCGCCCTTCTGCGGGACAAGGTGCGTAATCGCGATACCATCGCGCGACTCGGGGGCGATGAGTTCGGTTTGCTGCTGGAGCGTTGCACGATGAATCAGGCCAACCGCGTGGCCGAAACCGTGCGCGAGGCAATCGGTAATTTCCGTTTCATGTGGGCCGGGCGTAATTTCCGTCTGGGCGCCAGCATTGGCGTGATACCGATTAATTTCAGTAGCGGTAACATTGCCAACGTGATGCGGTCCGCCGATGCGGCCTGTTACACGGCCAAGGATGAGGGACGGAACCGAATACATATTTACAACGAAGACAGTTTCGAAGTCGCGCAGCGCCACCAGGAAATGCAGCGCATCGTCGAACTCAATCATGCCTTCGACGAGGGGCGTTTCGTGCTCTACCAGCAACCGATACAATCGTTGAAGCCGGGCGAAACCTCGCACAACCGTTTCTGCGAGGTACTGGTACGCATGATCGACGAGGATGGCTTCCCGGTTCTGCCGGCCAATTTCCTGCCAACCGCGGAACGCTACAACCTGGCGACCCGGCTCGACAGCTGGGTCGTCAATGGCGCGCTCGACTGGCTGGTCTCTGATCCCGATGTGGCTTGTACGATAAATATCTCGGGCATGTCGATTGCCGACGAGTCGTTTCTGCGATTCATGCTTGACGTCATCGATGAAAAAGAGGTCGAGGCAAGCCGGATATGCCTGGAAATAACCGAAACCGCGGCGATACAGAACCTGAGCAAGGCGAATTACTTTATCCAGAAACTGCGCGAACGCGGATGCCATTTTGCGCTCGACGATTTCGGCAGTGGCCTGTCGTCTTTCGCCTATCTCAAAACCTTGCCGGTCGACTACCTCAAGATCGACGGCTTCTTCGTGCGTGACATGGTCGACGACCGGATTAACTTCGAGCTGGTCAAGTCAATCAATGATGTCGGGCATGTGATGGGTAAACAGACCATCGCCGAATTCGTCGAAAACGATGCCACGCTCGATGCGCTAAAGGAAACCGGGGTTGACTACGCGCAGGGATTCAATATCGCCAAGCCCAAACCGATCAAATCCTGATTGACAGGGCGAGGACGCCTGTCGGATTTGAACCGCGGCCATCCTCGTGCCTCAACCAGACTGACCGTAACGCGCGACCTGTTCCGCATCCAGCTGGTTCGGATTGGCCAGCACCCGGCGCAGCATCGGCTCGAAAAATTCCAGCGGCTCTGAATCGTAGTCCGGATCGAAACAATTCTGGTCATAGTTATGGCAGAAATCGATCGCGTCCTGGTACCAGGGGCTATCCCTGAACATTTCACGGCTGTTGCGGTCGCCGCCGCAGTGATGCGCATAGTAATACATCTGGAACACGCCGTGATGTTTGACAATCCAGTAAATCTTTTCGGACACGAAAGGGCGCAGGATGGCCGCCGCCATCTCGCTGTGCGAATAGGGCGCCAGCCCATCGCCGATATCGTGTAGCAATACGGCTACGACCATTTCCTCCGATTCGCCGGCGCGATGGGCGCGCGTGGCGCCCTGCAGGCAATGCTCCAGGCGGCTGACGCGATAGCCGGAAAAGCTCTGTTCGAGCCCGCGCAGAGCCTCCATGATGCGATCGGGCAAGCCGGCATTGTGCTCGTTCTCGAGTCGGTCGAGTAACTCGTACTCCTCACGGGTGCCATCTTCCATGCGAATAAAATCAACGGTCTGCATGATGCTTTCTCCCGATTTGTGGCAAGCCAGTCTAACCCAGGCGTTAGGCTCGCAGCAATTCGTTGGCCGGGTCGTAAGCCGCGTCCATTTCGATATGAGCGCTGCGGCTGCCGATAGAGGTATCGATCGTGACTTCGAGCCCGGCGCTGATCAGCGACGGCTTCAGGTAGGCGAAGGCGGTGCTCTTGCCGATGCGATGCCCGTAAGCGCCGCCGGTGGTCAGTCCGATCAGTTCGCCATTGTGGTAAACCCCCTCGTTGCCGAAGCACTCGCAAGGCACATCGTCATCGAAAACCAGGTAAGCGAGCTCGATGGCGTAACCGTCCTGCTGCCGCTGTTTCAGGTTTTCGCAACCGATGAAGTCGCGACTGGTATCGATGAAACGGCCCATACCGGCTTCGAAACCGCTGATTTCCTCGGTAAATTCATTGCCGTAGGCGCGATACATTTTTTCCATGCGCATCGAATTGAAGGCATAACCGCCAAAATCGCGCAGGCCGTGCTCCCGACCCTTGTTACACATCGAATCGTAGATCGACAGCAGCTGGTATGATGGCATGTGCAATTCGTAACCGAGCTCACCGGCGTAGGATACGCGCAGAACGCGCACCATTGCGCTGTCGATCTGGACTTCGCGCGCGCACAGCCACGGAAAGGCTTCGTTGGACAGGTCGTCCTCGGTCATCGATTGCAGTATTTCGCGCGACTTCGGACCGGTAACGAGCATCGACGACAGGTCTTCGGTGACGTTAACGATGTTGACGTCGAAACCCTCGGCATTCGATTGCATCCAATGCAAATCCTTGTTCTCGGAGCCAATTGCCGATACCAGGTAGTAAAAATTTTCATCCAGGCGCGTGATCGACATTTCGCACATGATGCCGCCATTGACTGCATGGAACAGGCTCAGGCCGAGCCTGCCCACGCGTGGCAACCTGTTGCACGACAGGCGGTCGAGGAACGCGGTTGCATCCTTACCCGTGATTTCATACCTGGCAGCGCCGGAGATATCGATCACGCCGGCAGCCTGCTGTACCGCCTTGCACTCCTCGGCAACGACCGCATGCGCCTCGCTGTGCGACCAGCTCAGGGATTCGCTGCGCACCGCGTCGGTCTGGAACCACAGCGGTTTTTCGTAACCCTGTACCGCGCCGTGTACGGCGCCGTGCTGCAGCAGGCGCGGGTACAGCGGGCTGACCCGCATCGGCCGGCCGTGGGGACGATTGTCGTTGGGCGCACCGACCGCGTACATTGCCTCGTAGGATTCGATCGCCTTGATGGTGCAGTACTTCTTGTCGGCCCAGTCGCCAAAGCGGCGCGTATCCAGCGGCGCCATGTTGATTTCGGTCTGGCCATACTTCATCCATTGCGCCATGTACTTGCCGATACCCCCCTGGGCGATACCGATACTGGCGCCACACAGGTTCCAGAAGTTACGCAGACCGGCTACCGGTCCGGCCAGGATATTATCGTCGGGGGTATGCGTGATCGGGCCATTGACGACGGATTTGACGCCGACTTCCTCGAATTTCGGCGTGAGTTCGAAGCAGCGCTCGAGGAAAGGCATCAATACCTCGAGATTGGGCTCGAACAGTTCGCGGTCGAAGCTCCAGTCCATGCCTTGCAGCGCCCACGGGCGAGAACCCCACATTTCGTAGGGACCGACGAGAAAACCGAGACCTTCCTGGCGAATGTAGGAGGAGCTGTAAGAGTCGCGGCAAACCGGCAGTTCCCAGCCCAGCGCTTCGATGTCGGGATGCTTTTCCGTAACCAGGTACTGGTGCTCGAGGTTGATCAGCGGCACGTTGATGCCGACCATGGCGCCGATTTCACGCGCGAAACAGCCGGCCGCGTTGACCACGTGTTCGGCGGTAATGGTGCCGTTTTCGGTAACGACTTCCCATTCACCGTTACCTTGTTCGTTAATTTCGACGACGCGATTGTTGCGGTAGATTTCGGCGCCGTTGTTGCGCGCAAGCTTCGACAACGGCATGACTACCGAGGTGGGGTCGACGTGGCCGTCGTTCGGAGTGCTGGCAATCACCCGCGCCTTGTCGAAATTCATGAAAGGATTCAGCTCCCTGGCTTCTTCCTTGCTGACGATATTGAACTCGAAGCCAATGTTCTTCGAGCGGCTCTCGAGATTCTTGAACCATTCCTCTTCAACTTTGGTAAAACCCTGTCGAATGCTGCCGGTCTGGTGAAACACCGATTTTTCGCCGGTTTCCTGGGGCAGGATTTCGTTGTACAGCTTTATCGTGTAGTTATGAATCTGCGCAACCGTATGGTTGCCGATGAAGTTCGAGCAGAGCCCGGCGGCATGCCAGGTCGAGCCACTGGTGAGTTCGCCTTTTTCGACCAGCACGACGTCGGTCCAGCCCTCTTTGGTCAGGTGGTAGAGCAGGTTGACGCCGAGTGAACCGCCGCCGATGATGACGACTCTGGCATGAGTTTTCATATGGTTACCTTTACTGATTACATGGTTTGGATTCAACCGTTGCGGCCGAAGGCTTCGCGTGGCAGGTAGATATCGAATTGGGCGCGGATTTGAGCATCGAGTTCGTCGCTGATGTGATCTGGAAAATAACCGCCGAGAATTTCCTTCTTACGCGCGATGGCCTTGTCCAGCAGCACCGGTTTGTTTTGTTCCGCCCACTCGTTGGGGCTTAACCGGTCGCCAAGTTCGGGATAAATATACTCGGTTTGCATGACCTCCAGGGTCTGGCCGGCGCCGAGATAATGGCCCTTGTTACCGAGGCAAACGTCCTTGATGACATCGAAGCCGAGGGTTTGTTCGTTAACCTCGATACCTCGCGTAATCCGCAAAGCCGCGCCGAGTACATCATTGTCGATGAGCATCGATTCGGGGCAGACGCCGAGCAGGCTCGCATACATGCCGGCCGATTCGTAAATGATATTGGCGCCGGCTACAGCGGCACAGGCCAGCGTATAGGCTCGCTCGGCGCCGCCCTGGAAATCGGGAAGCTTGGAGTCGGTCATGCCACAGGCGGTGCCGGTCGGCAGACCGTAGTAATTGCCCATTTGCGCGCAGGCGGACGACAGCAGCGCCTGTTCCGGCGAACCACCGCTCATCGCACCGGTACGCAGGTCGGAAACGAAGGGCCAGGTGCCGAGTATGGCCGGCGCGCCGGGTTTGATCGCGTTGACGTAAACCAGCCCGCCAAGGCATTCGGCCCATGCCTGAGCCACGGCGCCGGCGAGACAGGGCGGGGCGGTGGCACCGGACTGGCCGGCGGACAGCAGCAGTACCGGCATGCCGCCTTCGACCGCAACTCGGATGCAGCCGAGCGCTTCCTCGGTAAACTTCATCGGCGGTACCACATGGCAGCAGGAAATGCTCATGAACGGGCGCTCGCGCCATTTGTCTTCACCGCCGGCGACCAGATGCAGCATCTTCAGGGTTTCCTCGAGATGCTCTGCCTCGGTCCAGCTGGAGCCGATATGTTTGGTTGTTCCCATCAGAGCGTTGTAGGCGGTATTGATGTCCATTGCCTTGTTATCGGTGATATCGCGCAGTACGCAGGTGCGCTGAAACATGTGTATGTGTTCGCACTGATCAGCGATGCGGGCCATGTCGTAGAGATCCTGGGCGGTCGATTCGCGGTACTCGTTCTCGACCGGGTCGGCAATCATGACCGCGGCGCCGGCGGTCGAAAAATGTACTCGCGAGCCGCTCAGCTTGAGGTCGTGTCTGGGATGCTGTCCGTAAAGGGTCAGCTCGCGGCAGCACTTGTTGAGCGTGTTCTCGATCACGGAACGCGGGAATCGCAGGCGATTGTCGTCGCCATACACGGCGCCAACCGCCTTGCAGGTTTCGATGCAGTGTTCGGTGGCGTCGGCAAAGCCGATCTCTTCGAGCAGGCGATAAACCGTGGCGACGATTTGCTCGATGTCAGATTCTGTCAGAGGTTTGTATTGGCCGCCGGATTCTCCGGGGCGTACCGGTTTGAGATTGTCGGCGAGTGCAGCCTTGCGCAACGCGATTTTCGCCTGCCGGGCGTTGGAACGTCTTGGCATTTTTATTACCTCGATAAACGGGCGCAGGCGCCCGGTTGCACTACAGAACCGCATTGTCGATTTGCGTGATGCTGGATTCAAACGATTATTTTTTATACTATACATTAGTTTTTATAATCCATAAAAGTTACCCATGGGACGTAGATTGCCGCCGCTTAACAGCCTCAAATGCTTTGAAGCAGCCGGGCGTCTGCTCAGTTTTACTGCCGCCGCGCGCGAACTCAACGTGACCCAGGCAGCGATCAGCCACCAAATCAAGGTGATCGAAGAGTACCTGGACGTTTCCTTATTTGAGCGTTATCCACGGCGGCTTGCGCTGACCGAACAGGGTAAGACGCTGTTACCCGAGGTGACCGAAGCTTTCGATCGGGTTTCGGGCGCAATCAGCGCGCTCGGCCGTGAGCGTTACTCGAACATGATTAACGTCAGGCTCGGTCCTTCCTTTGCGGCCAGGTGGCTGTCGCCGCGGCTGAAGTATTTCTGGCTGCAGTACCCGGAGATCGATCTTTGTCTGTTTCACGTCGCAAACGCGCCGGCTGATTTTGAGCGGGAAGATATCGATATCGCCGTGACCTACGGCAACGGAGAGTGGCCGGGTCTGGTCGCCGACAGGTTGCTGGCGCTGGATTTTTTCCCGATTTGTTCACCAGCTTTCATGCATAACGACAAGCCGTTGACCGATATCGAGAATCTGCGTTATTACACGCTGCTGCACGATGCCAGCTACGACTGTTGGCATGACTGGATCGAACTGGCACAGGTCGATGGCATCAAGGCGGAAAAGGGCACCATCATCGATGACACCAACGTGCTGATTCAAGCGGCGATCGACGGCCAGGGTATCGCCCTGGGATCAACTGCGTTCATCCAGGATCACCTCGACACGGGCAGACTGGTAAAACCTTTCGATATCACTCTGGTTAACGAATTTTCCTACTACGTCGTCTGTCCCGAATCCCACCTGAAAAATCCGGCGGTGCGCGCGTTCAAGGAATGGCTACTCAGCCTGGTTGAATAACAGTATCATGCGCGCCTGTTGACGCCATCAGAGTAACCCATGACAAACCCCGATGAACTCAGGCAGGAAAAACGCAGGCTTCGCGCCGAGCTCGATCAGGAAAAACTGGAACAGGCTGCAACCGCGCTGGCCAGGCGCATCGTCGAATTGCCCGAGTACCACCACGCGCAACGTATAGCGGCCTATTTTGCGGTTAACGGCGAAATCGGCCTGCATCCGCTAATCGATCATGCACTGGCTGCGGGCAAACAGGTATTTCTGCCAAACCTCGATCAACAGGCACTGCGCTTTGCGCCATATTTCCATGGTCAGAAAATGCGGCAAAACCGATTTCGCCTGCCCGAGCCCGATGTCGACGACGATGCAATGCTTGCGCCACGGGATCTCGACCTGGTGCTGGCGCCGCTGGTGGTATTCGATGCCGACCGAAATCGCATCGGCATGGGCGGCGGCTTTTACGACCGCAGCTTCGCTTTCCGCAAGAATCCCACGGCCACGAGCCCGGTGCTGATCGGGGTGGCGCACGAATCGCAGAAAGTCGCTGCGCTGGAACCGCAGGAATGGGACGTCAGGCTCGACATGGTGGTAACCGACGAAGCCATCTACCGTTAGCCCTGCTCAAAAATCCACCGTCATAAGAAGTGTCTGCAACCTCTTCCTGAGGGCCGCACTGTCCTCAGGGGTGGTCGGTAGCACTTTTCGTGGCTGTCCGGGCTGCCGGTGCTATTGTGGCT
>CP070646.1:968506-977010 GCA_020354435.1 Gammaproteobacteria bacterium | reverse complement strand
GATTGCTTCGTCCCGCCACGGCCTGCGGCCTCGCGGTCCTCGCAGTGACAGAGAACGTCGTCATTGCGAGCGAAGCGAAGCAATCTTTATAAAGCAGGGAGATTGCTTCGGCACTTCGTGCCTCGCAATGACGGGGGTCGGGAGATTGCTTCGTCGCTACGCTCCTCGCAATGACCGGAGGGGTGTGAGATTGCTTCGTCGCTACGCTCCTCGCAATGACGGGGCGAGCGATTGCCTCGATTGTTCTTCACAGTTTCCGGAGCGGGTGATAACCTTTCTGTTAACCTTTTTGTGGAATGTAAATGATGGCCATGTTGCGCAATGCCGTACTGACGGTATCCATGCTTGTCGCCCTGTCCGCCTGTGGCGGCCCGGAAGAAGAACTGCCGCCGCCGCCGGTACGACCGGTCAAGCTGTTTACCGTGGAAGGTACCGAAGGTGCCGCATTACGCCGTTTCCCGGGAGCAATCAGTGCGTCACAAAGGGCCGAACTCTCCTTCAGGGTTAATGGCACGCTGCAGAAAATTCTGGTCAAGGAAGGCGACAGGGTAAAACAGGGACAGGTGCTGGCACAGCTGGATCCGACCGACTACCAGATCCGGGTCAGCGATCGACAGGCGACCTTCGACAAATCCCAGAAAAACTTCAATCGGGCCAAGGAACTGATACAGGACGGCAACATTTCCCAGACCGATTACGACCAGGTGGAAGCCAATTTCCGCTCCAGCGAGGCTGCGCTGAAGCTGGCCAAACAGGAACTGGCCTATACCCGCTTGAGGGCGCCTTTCGCCGGCAGCATAGGCCGACGCGAAGTGGACAATTTCGAAGAGGTGCAACCCAAGCAGGCGATATTCCAGTTGCAAAACGTGGATCAGCTCGACGTCGCCATCGACATGTCCGAAAACCTGGTTCGCAGCTTGCGTCGGGCAGAGCAGGCCGATAGTGCCAGCGAATCCAAGGCATCTAAGGTGGTCGAAGCCTACGCCAGCTTCGAAGGTAAAGAGGGAGACAAGTTTTCGTTAAAAATCAAGGAAGTGTCGACCAAGGCCGATCCGCAGACGCAAACCTTTCGCGTGACCTTTACCATGCCGCAGCCGAAGGATTTCGCCGTCTTGCCGGGGATGACAGCGAATGTGTTTCTCGATTTGTCTCGGTTAATCAGTGCCGATACCGCCAAGTGGGTGCCGATCAGCGCCGTCGTCGCCGACGGCGAGCTGGATGCCCGGGTCTGGGTGCTGGATGACAAAACCATGACGGTTTCGGCGCGCCCGGTAAAGATCGGCCGCATGTCGGGCCGCAACATCGAGGTGAGTTCCGGCCTGGCAGGGGGGGAAGAGATTGTCAGTGTGGGTGCGGCCTACCTGGCCGACGGCATGCAGGTGTCGCGCATGATTTTGACCGAGCAGGCCGAACCGCGGGCGGATGATCCCAGCTGAATAACAAGCAGAACAAAGGACGAACCGTATGAACATCGGGGAATACTCCGTCAAGAGCAAGGTTGTTTCCTGGCTGCTGGTGGTGATCATGGTCGGGGGCGGTATTCTCGCTTTCGACAAGATGGGTAAGCTCGAGGATCCGGCATTTACGATCAAGTCGGCGAAAATCCTGACCAGGTATCCGGGCGCGACCGCACAGGAAGTGCAGGATGAAGTGACCTACCACCTGGAGGATGCTATCCAGCGCATGGAGCAGATTAAGCGGATCAAGATGTCGGTATCGCGGCCGGGCCTGTCGGACATCCTGATCGACTTCAAGGACAAGTACCGCGCGGACGACCTGCCCAATATTTTCGATGAACTACGCCGCAAGGTAGCCGACATATCACCTTCGCTGCCGCCGGGCGCGGCGCCTCCAACGGTGATCGACGATTTCGGTGACGTCTACGGCGTATACGTGGTGCTCACCGGCGAGGGCTACACCTGGCGAGACCTGTACGACACGGCCGATGCCGTGAAGAAGCAGCTGATCCTGATACCCGGAGTGCGCAAGGTGGTGATCGACGGCCAGCAAAGCGAGGTCGTCTACGTCGATATTTCTCGCGCGCGCATGGCCGAGCTGGGCATCGACCTGGCCGACATTGCAAACATCCTTCGTTCGCAGAACGAGGTCGTCAATGCCGGCAATGTGCGGGTCGAAGACGACTATATCCGCATCTCTCCGACCGGTGATTTCCAGTCCGTACAGGAAATGGGCAACCTGCTGATCAGCTCCAGCGAGCGACGGCTGGTTTACCTCAGGGATATTGCGACGATTATCCGCGCTTATGATGAAGTGCCCGGTAAAATGTATTTCGTCGACGGCAAGCCCGGCCTGACTCTGGGCATTTCCATGCTCGGTGGCGAAAACGTGGTCGAGGTGGGTAAACGCCTTGAACGCGAGGTAGTCGACCTGCTGTCGATCGTACCTATCGGCATGAAGCTGGTACCGGTCTACAACCAGCCCAAGGAAGTAGACAATTCGGTAAGCGGGTTTCTCGTCAGCGTGAGCCAGGCGGTCGGCATCGTAATCGTCGTGCTGCTGCTGTTCATGGGTCTGCGTACCGGTATCATAATCGGTGCGGTGTTGCTGATTACGGTGGCCGGTACGCTGTTCATCATGAATATCTACGGCATCGAATTACAACGGATTTCGCTGGGAGCGCTGGTCATCGCGCTGGGTATGCTGGTAGACAATGCCATCGTCGTAGCCGAAGGCATGCTGGTGCGCATGCAATCGGGAATGACGGCGATGCAGGCTGCCGGCGAAGCGGTCGGCAAAACCATGTGGGCACTGCTCGGGGGCACCATCATCGGTATCGTGGCATTCTCCGCCATCGGCCTGTCACCGGACAACACCGGGGAATTCGCCAGTTCCCTGTTCTACGTTATCCTGATTTCACTGTCGCTGAGCTGGCTTACCGCGGTCAGCACCACGCCGCTACTGTGCGCCCTGTTACTAAAAGTCGGTGATGGCGGCGGCGAAGGCGAGCAGAAGGACCCCTATGCGGGCAAGGCCTTTCAGGTTTATCGCGGACTGGTCGGCGCGGCGGTGAACTACCGATGGGTAACCCTGGCTGGCATTGGCGGCCTGTTTGTGCTGGCCGTGATTGGCTTCGGCAATGTAAAAAGCGGCTTTTTCCCGGACTCCAACACGCCGCTGTTTTTTGTCGATATCTACGAGCCCGAAGGATCGGACATTCGAACCACACGAGACAGCACGCTGCGCGTCGGTGAATTTCTGCGCGAACAGCCGGGCGTGGTGCAGACGACCACGGTCGTCGGCGGTCCGCACCAGCGCTTCACCCTGGTCTACGACTCCAGGGAGCCTTCGCGCGCCTATTCCCAGATCATCGTGCAGACGGAAGTCCGCGACCAGATTCCCGCGGTTATGGAAGCGGTCAGTGATTTCATGCGCACCGAAATGCCTTCGCTGGATCCCATTATCAAGGCCTTGCGAATCGGTCCGGGGCGCGATGCCAAGATCGAGGCGCGCTTTTCGGGGCCTGAAGCGCACGTGCTGCGTGAACTCGCTGAGAAGGCCAAGGCGATTATGCGTGCGGATAGCGAAGCCAGGGACGTGCGGGACGACTGGCGCAACCCGGTCAAGGTGATAACACCGGTGTTCAATGAGCAGGTGGCCCGGCAACTCGGCGTCAACCGTAAGGATCTTGGCGCCGCCCTGCGCAGTGCCTTCGAGGGTCAGCCGGTGGGCACCTACCGGGACGGCATTCGCCTGCTGCCGATCAAGATGCGAGCGGCGGAAGACGAGCGAGCAGATATCGAGGATATCCAGGATGCCCAGGTCTGGAGCCCGGTGCTGGGCCGGTCGGTGCCGATGAAGCAGGTGGTTTCGGGTTACGAGACCACCTGGGAGAATGCCGTGGTGCGCGGCCGCAACCGCATTCCGACGATCATCGCCTCCTGCAACCCCAGCGGTCCGCTCGCGACACCGCTGTTTTCGCGATTGCGCCCACAAATCGAAGCCATGGAATTGCCGCCCGGTTACAGCCTCGAGTGGGGCGGCGAGTACGAGGATTCGGTTAACGCGCAGGCGGGTTTGGCGGGTGCGCTGCCGGTCGGCTTCCTGCTGATGATCATCACCAGTATCTTTCTGTTCGGCAAGCTGCGCCAACCCGGCATTATCTGGCTGACCGTACCGCTCGCGATTATCGGTATTACCGCGGGTCTACTGACCACGGGCGGCGCCTTCGATTTCATGTCGATCCTGGGTGCCCTGTCGCTGGTGGGGCTGCTGATCAAGAACGCCATCGTACTGATCGAGGAAATCGACCAGCAGATCGAAACCGGCAAGGATCGTTACGAGGCCGTGCTGGATTCAGCCGTGAGTCGTATGCGCCCCGTGGTGCTGGCGGCGGCGACCACGATCCTCGGCCTGATCCCGCTGCTGGCCGACGTCTTCTTCGTCAATATGTCCGTCACGATCATGGCCGGCCTCGGCTTTGCCTCGGTACTGACGCTGATCATAGTACCGACGCTGTACGCGATATTCTTCCGAATCAAAAAAAGCGAAGCCTGAAAAAGATTGCTTCGTCCCGCCGCGGCCTTCGGCCTCGCGCTCCTCGCAATGACGGGAAGCTCTGTCATTGCGAGCGCAGCGAAGCAATCTCCAGAAGTTAAAATCACTCCCCAACATTCTCGGTCGGTATGAGAGATTGCTTCGTCGCTTACGCGCCTCGCAATGACGGGGAGCCCTGTCATTGCGAGCGGGGCCCAGCCCGTGAGCGCAGCGAACGCATTGGCTGCAGCGAAGCAATCTCCAAAAGATAACATCACTCCCCAACACCCTCGGTCCGTATGAGAGATTGCTTCGTCGCGCCGCGCCTCGCAATGACGGGGAGTCCTGTCATTGCGAGCGCAGCGAAGCAATCTCCTGTATCCTGCAACGAACGACGGAAGTTCGGCAACGTGTAAAGGAGTACACAATGGCTAAAACCCCCGCCATCTATCTGATGACCAACAAACCCCATGGCACGCTGTATACCGGTGTCACCAGCGATTTGCCCAAACGAGTATGGCAGCACAAGAACGGAATCTCCGGGGGATTTTGTACCAAGTACAAACTTAAAAGACTGGTTTACTTCGAACTTTTTGAAGACATGTACCAGGCTATTTCCAGAGAGAAACAAATCAAGGCAGGATCGCGCCAGGCGAAAATCGAACTCATAAATCGGTTCAATCCTGCCTGGAGAGATCTCTACCCGGATTTACTGG
Source organism: Gammaproteobacteria bacterium (assembly GCA_020354435.1). Taxonomy (GTDB): domain Bacteria; phylum Pseudomonadota; class Gammaproteobacteria. The sequence continues at coordinate 971,800 of CP070646.1, read as the reverse complement.
TTCGATGAAGATTGCTTCGGCGCTAAAGATTGCTTCGGCGCTTGCGCGCCTCGCAATGACGGCGAAGCCCGGTCATTGCGAGCGAAGCGAAGCAATCTCCCGGCATACACGACGCGTCACGGTTACCCCGAACTCCGCAAGATTGCTTCGGCGCTTGCGCGCCTCGCAATGACGGGGAGTCTTGTCATTGCGAGCGGGGCCCAGCCCGTGAGCGCAGCGAACGCATTGGCTGCAGCGAAGCAATCTCCCCCGACGGGCCAGGATTAACGCAGTTCAGGTACGACTGGACAGATCGACTATAAAGGGTGTTGGTACCAGCCATACTTTGTTAGTATCGTTTGCATCGGTTGCAAACCGTCTGACAAAAAGGGAATATTTCCCTCAAAGCATGGGCGGCAGTTTGTTAGAGTGCCGATCTGGCTGATGCGCTGGTTTCAGCCGCTGACAGAACAGGAGAATAAAGTAATGACCGTAAAGCGAATTTATCTGGCACCGGTGGTGGCAATTCTGCTGCTGGCGCTTTCACCGACCAGGGCGGCCGAGCAGGGCACGGTGCAGGCGGCCATTCCCTGGGATGGCGAGGGCCAGGTATACCAGGTGAGTACCGATACCGTGCTGTTTCTCGGTTCGTTGAAGGGCGTCATGTATGTCGAAAACTCGAAGGGTGAAATGCACGAGGGTTTCGTCGTCTGCCCGATCATGCAGGAAATCGATTTGAATTCGGGCACGACCCAGGCGAACGGTCGTTGCGAAATCATCGCCTCCGCGGACAGCGTGCTCTATGCGAATATGACCTGCCAGGGAAAGGTCGGTGGAGGTGGCTGTGAAGGCGAGTTCACGCTGGTCGATGGCGAGGGCAAGTTCAAGGGTATCTCGGGCTCGGGCAGGCTCCGGGTGCGGTCGCCGATGCGCGCCCTGATCGGCAACCTGGCTTCCGGTTCAGTCCTGCGCGTTGCGTCCGGGCTGGCCGTGATCAATGATTTGAAATACAGCATTCCTTAAGCGTGAAAGTTCTGCCAGGCAAGCACCCAGTTACCTAAGGAGTTCCCAATGACTAACAAGTTAAAATTAATCATCGCGGCATTTTTCTTCACGGTCGTCGTTACACAACCGGTTCTGGCCAGCTCGATGCGCTGCGGTACTCATATTATTACATCCGGAATGCGGGATTCCCCCGGCAAGTACGAGGTATTGAAGCGCTGCGGCGAACCGACGGCGAATTACGGCAACACCTGGGTTTACGAGAGATCGAGTTCAGTCAAGCGCGTCGTCACGTTCAGCAGTAACGGTCAAATCAGTAGCATCGAGTAGACGCCAACAAAGCAAGCGCTATATCTAGCCATACAGGGGCCGGTGACGAACAAATCTTATTCGTGTTTGTCACCGGCCCCTTTTTCTTTATACCGTAATCCTGCCGTGATGAAGCAGCCGTCATGTAAATGCAGGTTCCTGTTTGCCATGTTACTGTCCTTGTTGTCGGCATGCGCCAGCACCAATTTCGACGTTGAGCAGGAATCCAGCTTTGCCATCCCGGTCTCGGAGGGCACCCGGCTCGGCAGACATACGATGGAGCAGGCCAACTCCCTCTCCGATCGTGAGTCTGCTTTTTTCCCGTTGACTGACGGCAGCGATGCCCTCGGTGCACGCCTGCGCCTGATCGACGCCGCCGACGAAAGTATCGACCTGCAGTACTTCCTGATGAAGGACGATATCGTCGGCGCGCTGATTTCGGCAAAGCTGCTGCAAGCGGCGGATCGCGGCGTGCGCGTGCGTTTTCTGCTCGACGACATTTTCACCAGCGTCAAGGACGTCGACCTGTTCGTGCTGAACCAGCATGAAAATATCGAGGTGCGCCTGTTCAATCCCATCGCTCGCCGGGGGCTCAAGTACCTGAATTACGCGTGGAATTTCACACGCGCCAACCGGCGCATGCACAACAAGTCCTTCACCGTGGACGGCAGTTTTACCATCGTCGGCGGCCGCAACCTGGCCGCGGAATACTTCAGCCTGAGGGACGATACCGAGTTCTTCGATATCGACGTACTCGCCGCGGGCCCGATTGCCGCCGAGGTTGCGGCCAATTTCGACTACTTCTGGAACTTCCGCAAGGCCCTGGGTATTCAACACCTGCGCGACAAACCCTCGCCGAGGCAAATGCAAAATGCCCGTGAAGTCATCGATAACGCCCTGTCGAGCCAGGCGGCGGCCACTTACCGGGAAGCGATTAACTCGGACATCCTGTCGCAGCTCGTCAATGACGAGATCAGCGACGTTATCGCCGAAGCCGAGATCATTAGCGAAAATCCGCAAAAACTGAAACTCCCCGTCGATGACGATAGTTTGCGCCTGATCAAGGTGGTGGGCGAGTTCATGGTCAACGCCGAAAGTGAAATCCTGATCATTACGCCATATCTCATCCCCACCGATAAAGGCATGGCCTTTTTCAATCCATCCTGGACAAGGGCACAAGGATTAAGCTGGTTACCAACTCACTCGCATCCACCAATCACGTGCCGGTACACGCGGCTTACGACCAATATCGCAAGGGTTTGCTTGCGATGGGAGCCGAGCTCTACGAAACACGGCCCGACGCTTTCCACGTGGTCGGATTGCACGAGGATAACCAGCAACGAAGCACGCTGCATGCCAAGCTGATTGTCATCGACCGCCGCTACGTTTTTATCGGCTCTTTGAACCTGGATCCGCGCTCCGTCGTAATCAACACCGAGATGGGGATCATGATCGATTCCCCCGAACTGGCCGACATCCTGCTATCCGATATGGAGGAAATCTTCGACGAGGTGGTTTACCGGCTGGAGCTGGACCCCAGCGGCATTTTACTCTGGCATGGCCTTGACCAGGGAGAGGTCGTTGGATATACCAGGGATCCGCAAGCATCCTGGTGGCGCCGTTTTTCGGTCAATTTCCTCAAGATCCTGCCGGAGGGTCAGCTTTAGCCGGATTCGACTAACGGGTAGAACATGACAACAATGAAAAAACAGGGCATGTCATGGATTTGAATCTTTTTCGCCGCTGTTGTAGCGGCTTGATCGTCACGCTGTGGCTGGGGTCTTCACCGGTCATGGCCGATTCCTACGTTGTGCTCGAGGGGCGCGAAGGCCAGTTGCCGCAAAAGAATCGGCAATTCATTCCCTACGCGTTCTACAACGACAATACCGAAACCGCCGTGGCCGCCGCCTTTGTCGCCCAGGGTTATATCCAGCCGCAGGTCAACGTGGTCCTTAACGGTTTTTACAGCAGCAACGAAAGCCACAACCTGTTTTACCTGGTCCA
>CP070646.1:964096-968406 GCA_020354435.1 Gammaproteobacteria bacterium | reverse complement strand
CCCCAAAAGCGGATGCAGAGTATATGGGGTTAATCGCGATTAATCAATGACCCGAACAAATATATTTATGGCGCCAAATGCTCGAGGATTCCGTCGAGTTCTGCGCTGCTGTGAAAGTGAATTATCAGCTGGCCCGAGCCTTTCTTGCCGGGCTTGATTTTGACGCTCGCGCCGAGTTTTTCACTAATGCTGCCTTCGAGCCGTTTAATGTCCGGATCCACCGTGGCCGGCTTTGGTTTGCTGGCCCCGGACTGGGCCGCCAGCGTCTTCTTCACCAACTGCTCGGTTTCGCGTACCGACAAGCCGCGATTGATCACGAGCCTGGCGATTTCGATCTGGTCGTGCCGGATCAGCGCCAGCAACGCACGCGCGTGGCCCATGTCGAGCAGGCCCTTGTTGACCTGCTGTTTGACTGGATCAGCCAGATCGAGCAGTCGTAAATAGTTGCTGACGGCAGCGCGCGAGCGCCCGACCGAATCCGCAACCTGTTGATGCGTAAGATCAAATTCCTCGATCAGGCGCAAAAAGGCGTTGGCCTCCTCGATCGGATTCAGGTCTTCGCGCTGAATGTTCTCGATCAGTGCGATGGCTGCCGCGGCCTTTGCATCGAGTTCGCGGATAACCACCGGAATCTTTTGCAGGCCGGCCAGCTGCGCCGCACGCCAGCGACGTTCGCCGGCGACCAGTTCATAGTGCATGCCCTCGGGACGCACGACGACCGGCTGCACGACACCCTGCGAACGGATCGAATCGGCCAGCTCATCCAGCGCCTGCTGATCGAAGTTTTGCCGCGGCTGGTACCTGCCACGCTGGATCCGATCGATGTCGAGTTCGGTCAGGCCATCCGCTTTTTCGGTTTCGCTGGCGCTGGTGACCTCATCGATATTTCCGATTAACGATCCCAGTCCCCGTCCAAGACGCTTCTTTTTCATAGTAGCTATTGAGTAATGTAATGATTTTGCCTGGCATCCCGGCGCAGCACTTCGCCCGCGAGCGCCAGGTAAGCCATCGAACCGCGCGAGTTCTTGTTGTACTTCAGAATCGACTGACCGAAGCTGGGCGCCTCGGCGAGGGCAACATTACGCGGTATCACGGTACGGTATACACGATCGCCGAAATGTTCGACCAGTTCGCTCGAAACGTCGTTGGACAGATTGTTGCGCGGATCGTACATCGTGCGCAGCAGTCCCTCGATTTTAATATCCGGGTTGACGCTAACGCGAATCTGCTCGATGGTATCGAGCAGCGACGATAGCCCCTCGAGCGCGAAATACTCACACTGCATCGGTATTACCACGCCATTCGCAGCAACCAGGGCGTTGACGGTCAGCATGTTCAGCGCCGGCGGGCAATCGATCAGAATGTAATCATAGTTGTCGCGCACCGTATCCAGCGCCAGCGACAATTGTTTCTCGCGTCCGATTTTGTTCATCAGCTGCACCTCGGCCGCGGTCAGATCGGCATTCGCCGGCAACACGTCGTAACCGGCCTCGCTGGAATGCTGCAGCGCCTGGCTGGCAGTGGCCTCACCGAGCAGCACGTCACAAACGCTCAGCTTGAGACTGTTCTTGTCGATACCACTGCCCATGGTCGCATTCCCCTGCGGATCCATGTCGACCAGTAGTACGCGACGTTTGGTCGCAGCCAGGGCCGCGGCCAGGTTCACCGTGGTCGTGGTCTTGCCGACCCCGCCCTTCTGATTGGCAATGGTTATCGTCTTCGTCATACGGGTGTAATCGTTACCAGGCTGCGGGTTTCGCGAATGCCGGGCACCGTGATCATCTCTTCCTCGATTAAAAAACTATCGTTATCCAGTTGTTGCGCTTCTTCTGGCCTGAGTCCGGTTTTCATGGTTAACAACCGCGTTTTCGGCCCCAGCAAATGCGCAACGCTGTTACAGAATTCAGCCAACGGCGCGTAAGCACGGCTGACGATGAAATCCAGCGAGTCTGGCGCATGATAGTCCTGAACCCGCGACTGCACAACTTGCGCATTCTGCAACCCGCAGTGTGCGATCGCCTGGCGGATGAATCGTGTTTTGCGTGCATTGCTGTCGAGCATGACCCAGATCGTTTCCGGCATCGCGATAGCCAGCGGGATTCCGGGCAATCCGGCGCCGCTGCCGACGTCCAGAATCTTGTTGGCATTTAACAAGAATGGCATCAGCGACAGGCTGTCGAGCAAATGGTGGCTGAGCATTTTTTGCGGTTGCGTAATTGCAGTCAGGTTGTAGAGCTGGTTCCACTTGCTGAGTAACTGCAGATACTCCAGTAAACGATCATACTGCGATTGTTGCAGCGAGATTCCAAGCTCTCCGCAACCCGCACGGAGTTCGCTCAAGAGGTCCATTCAGGCTGACTTTTGCGTCTGGTATTGATGCCGCTTCAAATGCACCAGCAATAGTGAAATCGCCGCCGGCGTAACCCCGGAGATGCGGCTGGCCTGGCCAATCGTGGCCGGCCGGTGTTGTGCCAGTTTCTGGCTGACTTCGTTAGACAGGCCGCGCACTTCGGTGTAATCCAGGGTTTCCGGCAGCTCGGTTTCCTCGTGCTGACTGGCCTTGTCGATTTCCTGCTGCTGACGCGCCAGGTAACCGGCATACTTGACGTTGACCTCGGCCTGTGCACGTACGTTTTCGTCGAAATCATCGGCGGTGTCGACCAGCGGCATGACGTCACTGATCTCGACTTCGGGCCGTTTCAAAATTTCAGCCAGGCGATACTCGCGCGTTAACGCATTTTTCAGCACCCCGTCGAGCGCCTTACTCGCAGCCGTATCCGGACGCACCCACAAATTGTCAAGCGTTCGGCTAAGGCGCTCGAGTTGCTCGCGATAGCTTTCAAAAGCGCGCCAACGCTGATCTTCGACCAGGCCCATCTCACGCCCGATTTCAGTCAGGCGCAGATCGGCATTGTCCTCGCGCAGCATCAACCGGTACTCGGCGCGCGAGGTAAACATGCGGTAAGGCTCGTTGGTCCCGCGCGTAATCAAGTCATCGATCAACACGCCGATGTAGGCCTGCGAACGTTTCAGCTCAAGCGCTTTTTTGCCCTGTATGCGAGCGGCGGCATTGGCGCCGGCGACCAGGCCCTGGGCCCCGGCTTCCTCATAACCGGTGGTGCCGTTGATCTGGCCGGCGAAAAACAGGCCTTCGATAAACCGGGTTTCCAGTGTCGGCCGCAGGTCGCGCGGGTCGAAATAATCGTACTCGATAGCGTAGCCGGGGCGCGTGATCAACGCCTGTTCGAAACCCGTCATGCTATTGACCAGCTGCTGCTGCACGTCAAAAGGCAGACTGGTGGAAATACCGTTAGGGTAGACCTCGCCGAGCTGCAGTCCCTCGGGTTCGACAAATACCTGGTGCGAAGCCTTTTCGGCGAAACGGACTACCTTGTCCTCAATCGACGGGCAGTAGCGCGGACCGACGCCTTCGATCTCGCCGCTAAACAACGGCGAACGATGCAGGCTTGCGCGAATGATGTCGTGGGTTTTTTCGTTGGTATGGGTAATATGGCAACAAACCTGTTCGGGGTGCATGTCGACCGAACCCATGGTCGAAAACACCGGCAACGGGTCGTCACCCGGCTGTACTTCGAGCCTGTCGTAGTCGATAGTCTTGCGGTCGATGCGCGGTGGCGTCCCGGTTTTCAATCGATCGACGCGAAACGGACGTGCGCGCAGGCGTTCGGCCAGTGCAATCGCCGGCGGGTCGCCCGCGCGGCCACCGGCATAATTGGAATCGCCGATATGAATCCTGCCGTCAAGGAAGGTGCCAACCGTCAAGACCACGCTGGGGGCGTAAAAACGCAGCCCCATTTGCGTCACAACGCCTTCGATGGTGCTGCCATTTTCAATCAGGTCGACCACCGGTTGCTGAAAAATTGTCAGGTTCGGCTGGTTTTCCAGCTTTGTGCGAATCGCCATGCGATAAAGCTGGCGGTCGGCCTGGGCGCGTGTCGCGCGAACCGCTGGCCCCTTACGCCGGTTAAGAATACGGAACTGAATGCCGGCGCGGTCAGCCGCCAGCGCCATTTCACCGCCAAGCGCATCGATTTCGCGTACCAGGTGGCCCTTGCCAATGCCGCCAATCGCGGGGTTACAGGACATCTGGCCAAGGGTTTCAATGCTGTGCGTCAACAACAGCGTATCGACACCCATGCGCGCAGCCGCGAGCGCGGCCTCGGTACCCGCATGCCCGCCACCGACCACAATGACATCGAAAGGTTTTTGAAACTCCATAACCGGACATGTTAACCAAAAAGGGCGCGCATTCTAGCGCAATTGTGCCGCTTTTCCAAAATCTGGCTGAA
>CP070646.1:954613-963996 GCA_020354435.1 Gammaproteobacteria bacterium | reverse complement strand
GCGCGCGCGCCATGCCGACCATGTCGAGCTTGCCGCTGGCGACCGCGTGGCGGGCGGTGGCGACATCGGCGATCTTGGCCGCGTGGAATACCGGGAAGCGGGTTTCCTGGCGGACCTCGCCGGCGAAGTCGAGATGAGGCGAAGAACGCATGCCCTGTACCGGGATGATGTCGGTCAGGGCCGCGTCGGTATCGATATGCCCGCGAATCACGTTGAGAAAGTCGATTTGTCCGGTGGCGACCATGCGTCTTGCGATTTCGATGCCGACCTCGCGGGTAATGCCGTTTTCCATTTGCTCGTCGACAACCAGGCGCAGGCCGACAACAAAATCGGGCGACACGCGCGCGCGGATTGCGTCGAGTATCAGGTGCGTGAAACGCAGCCGGTTATCGAGCGTACCGCCCCAGTCGTCGTCGCGAAAATTGGTCACCGGGGACCAGAACTGGTCGATCAAATGCCCGTAACACTGCAGCTCGATACCGTCGAGCCCGGCGGCCTGCATGTGCTCGGCGGCGAGCGCGTAGTCGGCGACGATGCGTTCGATATCCCAGTCCTCGATAATCTTGGGAAAAGCACGGTGCGCTGGTTCACGCATGCCGGAAGGCGATACCGTCGGCAGCCAGTCGGAATGATTCCAGTGCGCGCGCCGGCCGAGGTGGGTCAGCTGAATCATGACCTTGCAATCATGCTCATGACAGCAGTCGACCAGCTCCGACATCCAGCGAACGACTTCCTCGCGGTAGGCGAGAATATTGCCGAAAGCCGGCGGGCTGTCTTTCGACACCAGCGCCGAACCCGCTGTCATGGTCATTGCGAGACCGGCCTCGGCGCGCGCCGCGTGGTACAGGCGGTAACGTTCCTTCGGCATGCCGTCGTCGGTGTAAGCCGGTTCGTGCGCGGAGGTCATCAGGCGGTTCTTCAGCGTCAGGTGTTTGAGCTGAAAGGGTTGCAGCAGGGGATCGTTGCCAGACATCGCACTTTCCGGATCGGGTTGAACCGGTGTTCATGTTAGCAGCTGTTTTACCGGCGCGACAATGACCGTCTCGCGCCGATTTCGGGTAAACTGCGCCAATGAGCGATGACAAAGTCTCCTGCAACGAAGCCATCGATGCCGCGCTACACCTCGACGGCGACCCCGAAAAGGTCCGGGCCTACTACGACGAATGGGCGCTAAACTACGATCGCGATACCGACAGTGTCGATTACAGCGGGCCCGCGATTTCAGCGCGATTACTGCGGGAGCATCTGCCTGCCGGCGAGATACGCCTGCTCGACGCCGGTTGCGGCACTGGCCTGGCGGGTGTCGAACTGCAGCGGCTCGGCTATCGCCGTATCGACGGTTTCGACCTGTCCGATTCGATGGTCGAGCGGGCGCGCTCGAGCGGGGTTTACACTGAGCTGAAGGCCGGTATCGACATGATGCAGGCCGCGCGGCATTATGAATCCGACTGTTACGATGCGGTCTTGTCGGTCGGCGTTTTTACCCTCGGCCACGTACCGCCGGAGGCGCTGCGGGTGTTGCTGCAGCTGGTTCGCCCCGGCGGTTTGCTGTTGATGTCGACACGCACCCACTACTACGAGCAGACCGGATTCCAGGCGCTGGTGGACGAGCTGATTGCCGCGCAAAAAATGGAACTGGTAAAACTGGTCAGGGATGCGCCCTACAACAACGACGGCGACGCGCATTACTGGCTGTTTCGCAAATAAGGCTGAATCCCCCCGGGTGCCGGGACTGGTTAATTATCGCGCTCGATCGATTGCGCCCGATCCGTTCGAATGACGCATTGAATCTGCCGTCCGCTTTGAGTTAAATAGGCGTGAGCCTGTCTTTTTTTGGAGAACGTCGATGTCGTCGAAGCGATTGAACATGATCAGCGATTGCGAGCAATCGCCCTGGTTTGACCGCACCTACAATGAAAAAGCGCTTTACGGCGACTACGCCGGCCGCCTGGTATTGCTGTCCATCGGTAACGATCAGGCACAAGAGTACTGGGAATTGCGTAAATCGGTCGGCCTGTTCGACGTGCCAGAACGCCCGCTCGAGATCAGCGGTCCGGACTCCGTCGACTTCCTCAATCGCATGTTCACCCGCCCGATCGACCGGCTTCGCGTCGGTCGGGGCAGTTACAACCTGCTATGCCACCAGGGCGGCGGCCTGGTATGCGACGGCATCCTGTTCAGGCTGGCCGAGAATCGATTCTGGTACGTGCACGCTGACGCCGATGTTTTTCTGTGGCTGGTAGCGCACGCGCACGACTACGCGGTCGAAATCCGTGACCCGCGCTCCTGGGTGCTGCAGGTGCAGGGGCCGAAGTCGCTTGACGTGCTGGCGCGCGCCTGCGACGGCGGCATGCCGGAGGAATTCAAGTACTTCGACGCCTTCGAGGGCAAAATGGGCGGGCAGGACGTGCTGGTCAGCCGTACCGGCTGGACCAATGAGCTGGGTTTCGAGGTCTATAACATGAATCCCGATGTCGATGGGCCGGCGCTGTGGGATCACCTGATCGCGGCCGGCGCCGAGTTCGGCATGCGGGCTTTAAGCCAGCTATCGATGAACATTCGACGCATCGAGGGTGGCATCCTCAATTACCCTACCGACATAAACTGGCGCACGACGCCTTACGATGTCGGGCTTGGCACGTTCGTCGATCTCGAAGGGCGCGATTTCATTGGCCGCGATGCATTGCAAAAAGCAAATCGCGGTTGCCGTTTCAGCGGCTTCAAATGCGAAGGGCGCCGCTTGAGATACGACGCCGAGGTGCGGTCGGCGGGACAGGCGGTGGGGCGCGTTACCGCGTACGAGGTTTCGCCCTACCTCGAATGCGGCGTCGGTTTCGCACTGTTCGATTCGCCGCAACACCTGCAGGCCGATGGGTTCTTCATCGTTGACCGGGACGGCAACGACTGTCCGATAGAGCTTGTAGATCTGCCTTTTTACGACGTCGAAAAGAACATTCCCCGGGGCCTCGAGCCAACCAGCGGCAAGGTCGATTGATTCGTCGGGCAGGCGTGTAAAAAGTAAATCAATGTTAATCGCGTAACTAGTTGTCGTTCACCCTTTACCAAAGATTGGGATTAAACTCTGTTTCAATTAGTATTGATTTCGGCTAACTGCGGGGCAAGATCGTGACAGCGAGAGTTTCAGTTTTGATTACCGGCGCGTCGGGCGGCATCGGCCGAGCGGCCGCAATAGAATGCGCGACGCGGGGCGCACGCATCGGCGTGCACTACAATGCCAACCGCGAGCGCGCCGAGGCGACGCTTTCGGCGCTGCCCGGCGACGGCCATCAACTGTTTCAATGTGACATAGCGGATCCGGCCGCGGCCGAGGCCTTGATCGAAACTGCCGACCGCGATTTGGGCGGTCTCGGCGTGCTGGTTAACAATGCCGGCATTTCGCAGCGGCACAGATTTGAAGATATCGACTATTCCACCTGGCAGGCAACCTGGCGGCGTATCGTCGATACCAATCTGACCGCTGCTGCCAACCTGTGCTTTTGCGCGGGCAAAAAAATGATCGCTAACGGTGGCGGGCGTATCGTCAACGTGTCTTCTCGCGGCGCCTTTCGTGGCGAGCCGTTGATGCCGTGGTACGGGGCGTCCAAGGCTGGCATGAATGCGATGGGCCAGTCGCTGGCGCAGGCTTTGGGGCCGAAGGGCGTGTTTGTCTACACCGTCGCCCCGGGTTTCGTCGAGACCGAAATGGCGGCCGCGGTGTTATCGTCGCCGGAAGGTGAAAGTATCCGCAATCAGAGCAGTATCGGTCGCGTGGCAAAGCCGCAGGAGCTGGGCAAGACCATCGGCTTTCTCGCGCTTGAGGCGCCCGAGTTCATGACTGGTTGTATCGTCGACGTCAACGGCGCGTCCTATCTGCGTTCCTGAAAATTGCGCTGCCGCGGTCAATCGTCGCTGATGTGCGGCGCGTGATCGGCGCCGCGGTCATCGTGGATTTGCTGTATCGCGTCCTTGATTTCAGGGTACTTTCCGAGAATGCTCAGCATTGCGCGCATCGAGATTCTGAGCACACTGCAGGGCGTCTCCGCCTTGATCGTTGCCGAGCGCACGTGACGCCCTCGTTCGTACTCGGCCAGTAATGCCGATTCACCCATGATGTCGCCATCGGCGAGATCGGCAACCCGGTGTGCGTAACTAAGCGCATCGGTACGCCAGACCACGGCTTCGCCGAAGATGATCACGTAAAAATGGTCGCCGGTCTCGTAGGCACCCATGATGGTGTCGCCGGACAGGAAGGTGATGCAGGTCGCGCTCTTTTCCAGGTAGGCTCGATCCTCGTCCGACAGGCCTTCGAACAGTTCGATATCAGACAGCATTTCGCCGATGCTGTCTTCGTCACCGGCTGTTGTCGGTATCGCTTCGTTGATGCGATCGATTTTCTTTTGAACCTTGTGCTGGGTCGAGATGTAGCCCTTGGCACTGAGGTCGCCGTGCTCGAACTCGCTGTGTACGTGGTTCCAGCCACTGTAAATCGTCGATCGCCTGGCCAGCAGTTCGAGGTAGTGCCGATAAAAACCGGGGAAACGTACTCGCGCCATTTTGAGATTTTTACGGTAGTGCTTCTTGCGCTGTTTGTAGCTGCTTATGGCTTGCTCGCGCGCTACGGCGGTGAGATCGTCCTGGCCCTTGAGTGCGGCGATCACGGCATCGCACATCAGCACGTGAGCGAGGTTGCGTTGTAGTTGCTGCACCATGCGTGTGCTCTGGAAACGCGACATCAGGCGTGACGACCAGCGGCGTTCGCGGATAAAACGCAGGAAACGGTCCTCCAGGCGCTGGAACAGGCTTTGCTTGCCGCCGGCCCGCTGGGATTCGATCTCGCTTTCGCCCTGGCGCAGATCTTCGCGCATGTCGTAGAGCTGGTTCAGCATGTCGAGATACACGTACTGGCTGATATAGCCGGTTTCGTAGAGTTTTTTCAATTCGCTGCGCTCGATGTGATAGGCGCGCAGCATCGCGATAAAATCGTCGTCGTCATGCTGTTCGCTGTCGTCGAACCAGCCCATGCCGAAGGCGATTTCTATATCGTTAAGCATGCGGTCGATTTCGATTCTCGGCGTGAGCTTGTTTTGCTGCAGTTTATCCAGGTGCGCATGCAGCTTGTGGCGCGCGTCGATGAGCGTGGCACGTAATTCCATGTCCTCGCCCTTCGACAATTCGTTCATGCCCAGGCGCTGCATCAGCGGGCGAATTGTCGGTGCGCTGACCAGCAGCGTGAACAGAACCACGCCAATGGTCAGGTCAAACAGGAACTGGCGCTCCGGCAGGTCGGCGGGAATGGACAGCACCACCGCGATCGCGAGTCCGCCCTTGAGTCCGCCCCACCACATGATATGGCGTTCGCCGACGCTTACGCGCGGCAGATTGAACCATCGCGTAGTCAGAGGCACGAGACTGTAAATCGCCAGCGCGCGCGCCGCCAGGACCAGTGCGACCACGGTCAGCACCGGTCCGATACGCGACAGGATATCTTCGGTGTGCACCGACAGACCCACCATCAGAAACAGCAGGGAATTACAGCTGAGCGCAATCACTTCCCAGGTTTCGCTGATCGAATGGGTGACGTCCTGGCGGATGCGCGACATGCCGAACAGGCGTAATGCGATGGCCGAGCCGACCACCGCCATGACACCCGATACGTGTAGCAGGTGCTCGCCGGCGACGAAGGCGGCATAGGCAATGATGATCGAAGACGTCAGGATGACGCTGACGTTGGCGCGCATGCGGTAAAGTAATTCGCAGGTGACGAAACCGAGCAAACTGCCGAAGATCACGCCACCGAAAAACACGCGCAGAAATTCGAAGAAGATATTGTCGATATCGCCGAGGCCGATCGCGCTGCCTTCGATCGCAATTGCGAGCAGGATCGAAAAGGCGACGATTGCCGTGGCATCGTTGAGCAGTGACTCCCCCTCGACCAGCACGTTGAGGCGATTGGGCGCGCCGAGTTCCTTGAACAGTGCCACCACGGCTACCGGATCGGTGGCTGAAATCAGGGCGCCAAAAACCAGTGCGATAATCAGTTTCGTGTCCAGCGCGAGCCAGACACCGAGTCCGACGATAACGGTCGACAGCAGCATGCCGGGAATGGCGAGTATCAGTACCGCCGGTAAATCCCGCGTCAGCTGGCGCGCATCGAGCGCGAAGCCGGATTCGAAAATCAGCGCCGGCAGAAATATGAACAACATGACTTCCGGGCTGAGCTCGAAATCCTGCAGCGGCTGCAACAATGGCCAGCGCTCGGCAAGATTGCTCAGCAGGACGCCGATAACGACCAGGATTACGGTGAAGGGGACAGGCAACTTGCGGCAGACGCCGGTCACCAACATCGCGATGCCCAGCAGGACAACCAGGACGAATACAGCTTCAGAAACCGGCATGGTGGTTTTGTCTCCGCGACGCCTGTCAAAATACGCCCAGGTTCCCGGCATGTCAACGCGTGCGCAAAGCTCGGCTCGCCGTTGGTCGCGGGCCGGAGCGGTTGCGTCCTGGCGGGATTGTTAGCTGTCCTGGACTATTGCACCGATTCGATCGTGCAGTAGTATCGATATATTGCGGCAGGTTTTATTTGCGTACGCGATTGTCGATCGGCGGCAGCTCGCGCAGGTAGGTAATCAGTGCATCCCGGTCCTGTGGCGTCAAGTGACGAATCCCCTCGATCACCGGTTCCATGGATCCGGCGGTGTACTCACCGTCCGGAAGCTCGCCGAATTTCAGAAATTCCTGCAGCTCTTCCCGGTCCCAGTCGCCGATACCGGTATCGTGGGAAGTAATGTTGGGAACGAGTTCGCCTTCGGGCCCTTCGGCGTTACCGGCGTAGGCGCGATCGCTTTGCAGGGCGCCGAAAAGATTCCGCGGCGTATGACATTCCGCACAGTGCCCCATGGCTTCGGCGATATACGCGCCACGGTTCCATTGCGCGTCCTTTGCCGGGGAGGGTTGAAAGTCCCCCGGGTTGAAGAACAGCCACTTCCACGCCGTCGCGGCGATTCTTGACCCCAGAAACCATGCCAGCTCGTGTTCGCGGTTAGGTCGATCCGAGGCGGGTAGCGACAGAATGTAGGCATGCAGGGCACGCGCGTCGTCCGCGCGGATCAGGGTATAAGAGGTGTAAGGGAAGGCCGGGTAGTAATCGTCTCCGTCCGGCGACACTCCCTGATGCAACGCGCGCTGCAAATCCTCGGCACTCCAGGCGCCGATACCGGCGGTTTTGTGCGCGGTGATGTTGGGGGAATAGAAAGTTCCGAAAGGCGTTTCCAGCGCCCTCCCGCCTGCCAGCTGCTCGCCGTCATCCGCCGTATGGCAGTGAATGCAACCGCTGACTTTCAGGATATATTCGCCGCGTGCGAGCAAATCGCTATCGAGCCCCGTTTGCGCAGCTGCGGCAGCCGGCAGCGCCATGACGAGTGCGCACAGCGCGGTCAGCAAACATCTCAAGGGGCGCGGGTTATCTTCGCGCGAACCATTGGTCGGACTGGTTTGCCTGAGTGACTGATTCGAATACGGCACTGATGCATGCAGCGGGACCGGAAGCCGCGACCACGGCCGCCGGGTCCCGCTGTTCGGTCAACTAAAACTCCTGCCCGGCACTATTTCTGTTCGCGGAACTCATCGTGGCATCCCTTGCAGGTTTTGCCTACCGCGCTGATCTTGGGCTTAAGCGCATCGAGGCCGTTACCGGCCGCATCGGCCAACTCGTTAACTGCGTTGGCGTATTTCTTACCGTAATTGCTGATCTCGGGATAAGTCGACCAGATTTTGCCCAGTGCGGTAGTCTTACCGGGATAGGCGTCGACATCAGTACCCTGTTTCCAGGTGCCGCCAATGTCCAGCGAAAGCTGGGTTTTCAGATTGTTTGCCAGCTTCGAAGCGAGTGCAGCATCATACTCCATCTTGCCCTTGGCCATGCCGAACAACGGCCCGACGTTATAGGCGCGCAACTGCATCTCGCCCTGGCGGGCTTTTAACAGTTTGAGGTTAGGGTCCTTGGCGGCTAAACCTGGTGTGAGCAGCGAGACGCCGATCAGCAACAGGCAGATTTTCGATAGGTTTTTCATCATGGTTCTCCTCGGTTTTGTCATTGTAGAATTCCAGGTGTGCTGCAACCATTTGTACTTACACCGGTTTCATCAACACCCTGGAATTCCGCCTTGCCAGTCTGCAACTGGCTTCCAGTAGCGGATTCGGGCCCGGTCCTGCGGGACCGGGCCCTTACCTGCCAGATTAATTTTTGAAAGCCTCGACTGAGATCTGCAGGTCGAGCACTTCGCCGAGCGCCGGGGCGCCGTAGTTAACACCGTAATCGGTTCGCTTGATCGAACCTTCTGCGTCGAATCCGCAAACCGGCTTCTTGTTGAACGGATGCTCCCCGCATTTGATCGCATTGACCTTAAGGGTCACGGATTTACTCACACCCAGTATGGTCAGATCACCCGTTACTGATGCGAGCTTGTCGCCATTCCAGTCCGTCCCGGTGGACTTGAAGGTGATCGTCGGATTCTCGACCGCGTTGAGAAAATCGGGTGAGCGTAAATGCTCGTCGCGCTTGTCGTGTCCGGTATCGATCGAAGCGGCGTCGATCTCGATCGTGACCGAGGCCTTTTTACCGGCCGGATCGTAATGCATCGTACCGGTCTGCTGGTTGAACTTGCCGCGCATCGTGGATAAGCCGAGATGGCTGATTGCGAAGCTGACGTAGGTATGGCCCGGATCGATGGTGTAATTGGCCGCCAGTACCGAATTGAGGGGAAGCAGGGCAATGCCCGACATGAGCAGTAGTTTTTTCATCTGTGACTCCTTATGCCACCTGTGTGGTTGTAATAGTCTCTTGCGAGAGGTGAAGTAATCAGTACCCGGAGGAACTCGAAGCGCCCGCCTGCCATACCCAGAAGGCCGTCGCTAACGCGATTATGAGACCGGGCAGGCTGTATAACAGAGCCGCCAGGAAGCGGGAATCCGGTTTTAGCGTCACCAGGCTGGCGGCGAGCGGAATCGACGCCAGTGGTATCAGTGCGTACCAGGGCAGGCGCGCGAATACGACCGCCGCCAGTCCTAGCAGGGTTGCGGCCAGCACGTAGGGCAAGGTCGAAATCGTGGCATTCGAACCACCGGATCTTGCGGCCTTTCCGAGCAACACCCACGCCAGCAGCATACCCCCGGTTGCGGCTGCCAGCGCCAGCGCCAGTTGACCAAGCAGGGCTGAAGCGCCGGCGGTTGCCGACAACCCGGTACCGAGCAGCAGACCGAAGCCGGCACCGTGCAGTCGCGCATCGTCGCGGGTAATGCGTTCGAAGGTCCAGGCGAGCCACAGAGTGAGCGCCAGCCCGCCGGCCAGGAAAAGCAGGATTCCGCTGAATTCCATGCGTGCC
>CP070646.1:946294-954513 GCA_020354435.1 Gammaproteobacteria bacterium | reverse complement strand
CAGGGTTTCGCTGTCTCCCTGCAGGCCCGACTGGCGAAACGACTCGATCCGGCTATCATCGGGATTGCTGTCGCCGGAGCCCACGGCGCGACCGAGAACCAGCGTCCAGTCCTGCAAAATGGCAGGCGTCCAGCTCAATAGCATACCGTATGCGTCACCGCTGACGCGGCGTTCCGTCTTTTCGGTGACTTCGGCACGGCCTGCCGACGGATCATCGAATTCGTAGACCGTTTCGTCGCCCCTGACCTCGGCAGCGTGCAACTCCAGTTGCAGATTACCAACCGAATCGAGTTCGAATTCGCCCTGGTAGCCGATGCCGAGCCATTCGAGATCGGCATCCTCTTCATCGATGCGATCGTCGTCTTCGAATTCACCGAGGTTATAGCTGCTGGAATTATCGTTCTGATCGATGTAATGCAGCAGCAGCGAATGGCCATCGGCAAACTCCCAGGCAAATTCGAGCAAAAATCGCCTGACACCGTCGAACTCCGGATCGATGAAATCGTCGCCGGTCGATTCGCGTGCCTGTTCTTCCGCCAGAGCCAGCGTAGCCTCGAAATCCGAGTAACTCGACTCCAGCCGAATCGCGTCCAGCTCCTCGTCCCACCACAGCCACCATTCACTGGCGCTGACGAACTCGGTTCGGCCAACGCGTAAATGGGAAACCAGATTCTCGCCGAAGAAATAACCGAAGCCTATCTCCCTTCGCTCAATGCCGGATACATCGTCCTCTATACCAGCGGTTTCGATGGTTTCGGAATCATCGTTCAGCGCGGCGGTCAAAAACAGGTAAAAGTCGTTCGTGACACGGTACTCGAGGGCAAATTCGAACTCGATTTCTTCCTCGACCAGGCGGTCCTCGCTGGCGTCGTCACCCAGGCTTAATCCATCCAGCGCCGAGCGCTCGTAGCCAATCATAAAATCGTAACTGAAGGGATTGTGGGCGTCGGCTACCGCGGTCGTCACGTAAAACGAACCTGTGGCATACAGGATCAACAATAAAATTCGCATATCTCGTTCCTCAGTTTTTCTTCAGGCAAGCCCGATAAAATTTTTGCCCGAAGCTGGATATCCGCGAAGATTTGCGTTCGATTTCGACCGGGATCAGCAAATTATAAGACTGTTTTTAAAGGAGATTTCGCTAAACCCTGAATAGAGCATAGCAAACCGCTAAGGCGATGCAAGCTAAAACGATGAATGCCCGGAACAGCCGTGTTAGCACAAACGGGTCGCGGGAAACTGTTGGCTTTTGCTTCGCTGTGGGACGTCAGTCATCGATATGAACCTTGATAATTTCACCCTCGAGACTGATGATGGCTTCGAGGTTTTCACCTCCGTGTTTGAAGTCGACTTCGTAAATTTTCTCGCCCCTGTAGGTCTCTTTCTCGATTTCGGTAATCCTGGCGCCGGGATAGGCTGCCTCGATAATTTTCCTGACGTCTTTTTTGCCGAGCGCAAAACAGGAAACCGAGACCAGGGCCAACAAGGTAAACAGTGCTGTACGTCGCTTCATGATTCGTCTACCACAGGATTCTTCGAACGCATTCCTGACATGTTAGCGTATCCGTTTACGACTGGCAGCCTTTGTCGCGCCGATTGCTTTTGGCATAGTGAGATAGCTTGTTAACGGTTGCTTGACTCCAGCTCCGACAATATATTCGCGACATTCGCCCGAATACCCGGCTCCAGATCGTAGCGAGCCTGCAGTAAATACATTACCGCGTTTTCCCCGCCGATATCACCCAGCGCCGTGACGGCCTGCTGCCTGATCGGCACTTCCGGATCGGATAACAGGCCTGCCAGTGAATGCACCGCGGTCTCGGCCACGAGGTCCGACAGGGCCTCAATCGCGGCCAGCCTGACCTTCGGATTCTCGTCATACAGGTATGGCTCGATACTGCCGGCCGCCGCCCGGTCTTCGTGCGCAGCCAGCGCTTCCAGCGCGGCAATCCTTACCCGCGGATCGGGATCGCTCAATGCCATCAACAGCACCGGCAATACGCTCGCTGTGGTCATATCCCCGACGGCTTCGAGCGCCGCCAGGCGCACCGCTGGATCGCCGTCGTTCAGCATCGGCAGCAGTTCGACCAGGGCGATGTCCACCGGCTGGTTCTCGAGTTCCGCGATGCGAACCAGTTGCGGATACAGGGCTTGCATCCAGTCGATGAATTGCGGCACCGCTGTTGCCGTTGCCGGCGGATCGGGCGCAACCTGCGCGAGCGGCAACGATCGATTCGACTCGGCTGCTTCGGCCCAGGTGTTCCCGGGTTGCTGCGAGGGTTGCTGCCTTCCGTCCGACATCGTCTTGCGCATCGCGGACGATAGATCGCTCACCGTTGCCGCCTCGCGGAAAAAATCAGGTAGTTGCAGTATCGCCAGGCCGGAGATTGCGACGATCAGCGTCAGCGCCAGAGTCTTGATTATGCGCATCGAGATAAATCCATAAGTAAAAAAGGATCCTCTCCCTTACGGGAGAGGACCGAGGCCGAGTAACTACTCTTCTTCTTCGGCAATTTCAAAGCAGTCTTCCACGGCTGACTGATTACCGGGTCTGGACTCTACCAGTTCGCCATCGTCGTCGTAGCCATCACCTGACTCAACCCTGACGATAATTTCAAACTTGACTTCTCCCTCTCCTTCTTCCTCCGCTAACGTAATGATTTCCGCAGGGACAGTCCACGACGTTGTGCCTGGCGGAACAACAGCGGTCGACTTGTATTCTGTATCGTCGATTTCGGCGACAAATTCATAGTAGACCACATCACCCAGGTCGCCACTGACGCCCAGCGGAATTTTCCGCTCCGGCTGATCTTCGCCACCGTAACGTAGATCTTCACCCGGCAGCAGCGGTTGGGGCGTGACATTCCACATATCGTAATGTGACATTTCAACGGCATCCCAGCTAATGACAACATTACCACTATCGTCGGCTTCCACCTCCCAACATGCCTTGACGACTTCTTCTTCACCTTCATCGTCCAGCTCGATCTCGAACCCGGGGTTTTCTGTCTCTTCGCCGACGCCAGTCACCACGGGCGCCGCCGGGATGATTTGCGACAGGAAGACTTCACCTTCGATTTCCTCGTATTCGATGGTAAGGCCTTCCCATTCGTAGACGCCTTGCGGAAAGCGCGCGAAGAAAACCTCAGGGTCCAGTTCATCGAAAGTCGGTTCGGCACTTTCGAAGAACAGCTCGGTCAAGCCCTGGCGCCGTATACCCGAGCGGGTATTGATGCGCAAAAGCGTTCGTTCGTTGTCACCATCAGGACCCTCGATCGTCATCCGTTTCCAGGCATCGCCGTCGGCCTTGCCGTGAATCCCAAGGTCGCCGTCGGTATCATTCAGCTCGAAATATAGATAGGCCTCTTCGAGCTCCAGTTCTTCTTCATTATCCCAGTACCAGGCCAGACTTACCGTGGGGGCAGTCATCAATGCACTCGTTATGGCATAAATGGGTAGTTTTTTTAATTTCATTTCAGCGTCTCCTATGCGTTTGTGCAGTTTTCAAAAGTTATTCTGTGACTCGAAATGCTAGGCGCAGAGCCTGAAATAATGCTGATAGAAAACTGAAGATTTGCTGAAATTTCAGGAAAAAAGAAATAAGGGATCAGGTCTGACATTCATGCAAACGCCACCACCATGCTCGACGTATTCTGCGCCGCCGCATGCTTTTATCATGCAATGGCCTGCGGCTTGCAAAAAATAATCCGGTTCCTGTTATGATGGCCGACATAACAACTCGAAACACCGGCGCGAAGCAGCAATCGATCGATCGACGCCGGCATAAAAGCAAAACAGAAAACATTCGAGAAGTACCCGTGCAGCACAAGAAATGAACCGACGGTCGCGCAGCGGCTGAAAGTCCAGCAAGCGACGCAAGGAGGTAACTGCAATGATTTTCAGGAGTCCCCACCCGGATATCGACATTCCGGACCGGGTTTCACTGCCCGAGTTTATATTCGAGGATGTCGCCAGCTTCGCTGATAAAACCGCGCTGATCGATGGACCGTCTGGCCGAAGCCTGACCTATGGCGAGCTTTATCGCGACACGCAGTCATACGCGCGCGGTTTGCACGACAGGGGTTTCACCAGGGGCGATGTGTTTGCCATTTATTGCCCGAACATGCCGGAGTACGCGGTCGTCTTTTACGCCGTTGCGATGCTCGGCGGCATCAACACCACGATCAATCCACTGTATACCGTCGACGAACTCGCACGGCAACTGAACGATGCGGGTGCGCGCTACCTGCTGACGATTCCGCCGTTTGCCGAAAACGCACTCGCCGCGGCGGCCCAGTCGAGTATCGAGGAAGTCTTCGTCATCGGTGAGGCCGAGGGCGCAACGCCCTGGACTTCGCTGATGCGCGAAGACGGCGAATTGCCTTCGGTTGCAATCGATCCGCGCGAGGATCTGGTCGTGCTGCCCTATTCCAGCGGCACCACCGGCTTACCCAAGGGCGTCATGCTGACGCACTACAACCTGGTCGCCAATATCAGCCAGTTCAGGGACATCGGCGGCGTTACCGACGAGGACAGGCTGATCGCGATTCTGCCGTTTTTTCACATCTTCGGCATGGTCGTGCTGATGGCCTACGGTCTGCTGCAGCGCACAACGGTAGTGACGATGCCGCGCTTCGACCTGCCCCAGTTTCTGCAGCTGATGCAGGATCACGCGATCAGCCGTGCCTTCCTGGTGCCGCCGATCGTACTTGCGCTGGCGAAGAATCCGACGGTCGACGATTATGACCTGTCGGCGCTGAAATTCATCTTCTGTGGCGCCGCGCCGCTGAGCCGGGAAGTGACCCTGAGCTGCAGCGAACGCCTGGACTGCCTCGTCAGCCAGGGTTACGGCATGACCGAGATGAGCCCGGCAACGAACCTCGATGATCTCGATCCGGCAAAGATCAGACCCGGCAGCATTGGTCGCCTGATGCCGAATACCGAGGCCAAAATTGTAGACGTCGAAAGCGGCGAAGCGCTCGGACCGAACCAGCAGGGAGAGTACTGCGTGCGCGGACCGCAGCGCATGCCCGGTTACCTGAACAATCCCGAGGCCACCGCCGAATCCATCGACGCCGACGGCTGGTACCACTCGGGCGATATCGGCTATATCGACGAGGACGGTTACGCCTACATCGTCGACCGGGTCAAGGAACTGATCAAGTACAAGGCGATGCAGGTCGCGCCGGCGGAACTGGAAGCCGTGCTGTTGAGCCACGAAGCCATTATCGATGCGGCGGTCGTGCCCTGCCCGGATGAAGAAGCCGGTGAAATACCAAAGGCTTACGTTGTCACCAACGCCGAAATTGACGCCGAAGCCATCATGGATTACGTTGCCGAACGGGTGGCGCCGCATAAAAAGATCCGCGCGCTCGAGTTCACCGACGAAATTCCAAAATCACCATCCGGCAAGATCCTGCGACGCCTGCTGGTCGAAAGAGAGCGATCCTGAGCCGGAACCATGCCGCGCATTCGATCCGGTCCCGGCCGAATCCATGAAGCAGATCGCTCTACCTTAGGACTTATGGGCTTGCCGGCAAGTCCCGACCCAGCAGCATCGCCAGAAACGTTTGCCTGAGATTGGCCGGGCGGTCGCGATAAATGGTAAAGCGGGGATGTTCCGCCGGCGTGGCGACGTTCAGGTCGATACCCCACAACGGCTTCAGACTGGTAGGCAGCATCGAGTAACGAATGTCGATCAGCACGTTGTCGCGAGCGGGATCATCGATGACGAAGCCATTGGAAAGCCGGGAAAATCGGTCGATATCGCGGGCCAGTACCGTATTCGGCGGAATATCCGATCGATCCCTGGCGACCTCGAAACGCCGCGCCGACCTACCCGGGTAAACCCGGTCGGGCACCAGCTGGCCGAGCCGGACCGCATCGACGTAAAACACACCGTCGGCCTCGTAAATCGAGCGCCACAACAGCAGGTTGGCCATGGTCGGCTTGACGATCAGGCGCTCCGCGCTGTGGCCGCGTTGTTGTGCCAACTGCGTGGCCACCTGCAGCGCATTATGATGCTGCCAGGCCCCGAAGAGCAGGTAAACGCCGGCCAGCCCGAGGCCGATGCGCGCCGGCCGCGGTCGATAGTTTTTCATCCCCCAGAGCACCGCCACCAGCAGGATCAGCGTGAACAGCGGATCGATAATGGCAATGATGCTCCAGGCAATACGCACGTCGCTGAAGGGCCATAAAAGATGGGTGCCGTAACTGGTGCAGGCATCGAGCAGTCCGCTGGTCGCGTATCCGAGCAGCGCATACAGATAAAGCCGCCTGAACTCGAGCCGCCGACGTAATAGCGGCCACAGCAACAGCGCCGCGATCAGCGCGCCGAGCGGGATGAACACCAGGGAGTGGGTAAAGTGACGATGAAACTCCAGGTTCACCAGGGTGTCGCCGGGAGAGCTAATCAGGACATCGACATCGGCCAGCAGCGCGGCGACACAACCGACCGCGACCGCGTGCCGCGATTCCGATTTTTTTGCCACCGACAGCGCCAGGGTTCCGCCCAGCAGTCCCTGGGTTACGATATCCATCGCTTAATGCCCATGCAGTCTCTCATGCCGCTTACCCGGTCTCGCTCAGGACGCCGTGGCCAGATCGAATCCGTCGAGCAGTGCCGGCAGCACTTCTCCGGCGGCGCCCGCGAGATAAACATCGGCCTGGTTTCCGGCAGCGCCGGGATTGGGATCGATCACGATGACACGGCTATCGTGCTGCCGGGCCAGTTCGATCAGGCCGGCTGCCGGGTAGACCGTCGCGCTGGTGCCGACCACCAGCAGGCAATCGAGGCTCATGCATAGCTGCTGCGCCCGCAACCAGGTCGTTTGCGGCAGGTTTTCACCGAACCAGACCACCGCCGGACGCATCGGCTCACCGCAGCGGGGGCAAGCGCGCAACGCGAGCGGATTGTCCGGGTCGATTATTTCGCGGTAATCGCAGTCGCCAGCGTGACAGCGGTCGTGCAGAATGCTGCCATGCAGATGATCAACCTGGTCCGCCGCAACCCCGGCCTGCTCGAGCAGGTGATCGACGTTCTGCGTAATCTGGATCATGCGTGGCTGGCCCGCGAGCGCGCGGTGCGCCGCGTTGGGTTTTACCGCGGCGTAGCGGCTGCGGCGCCAGTTGTACCATTCGATAACGCGCTCGGGATTGGCCAGGAAACCCTCGACCGATGCCAGCTCTATCGGGTCGTATCGGGACCAGAGGGCGTCGGTCTCGTTATCGCGAAAGGTCGGCAAGCCCGACTCGGCGCTCAATCCGGCGCCCGAAAACGCGGCCACGCGATCACTCCGGGCCAGAATCCCGCGTGCCCGCTGCAACCTCGCCGCTAACGACGGGTCGAAGCTCAAGCCTGGTCACTCCCCGATGAATCGGGGCCAACAGGATCGGCACCCGCCATACGTCGCATCAGCTTGCCGAGGTAAGCACCTTCCTGCGTGAGCAGATTGCTTTCACGGCCGTGCATGGCAAGACGCGCTTTTAACAGGCACAGCCGCCGCCGCAGCGCCTGTTGCTCGAGATCCATTTCGACCTGATTGAGCAAACCCTCCAGCTCATGAATTTCCTGCCTGAGCGTCAATTCAGGAGGCAGGCAGCCGGCGTTCCTGAGGATACGATAGGCGACGCGCAACTCGTCCGATATGCCAATATCGTCATCCAGGTTCAGGGGCTTGCCCTGGCCGGGCAGGTCATCGAAGTCGCCGCGGCGGATCGCGGACTGAATCTGTTCTTCGGCAAGGCTATCGATTAACAACATGGGCAATCTTCTGAATCGGCTGTGGCAGGGCTTAATGTTCCGGCGGCAAGTATACCCGTTTTTTAACGGCCAGCGGGGGTTCTGACAAACTGGATTCCGCCGCTATCAATTTTCCGAGATCCGGTTCATCGAGCCGTTTTAGCGGTATACTGTCGCCGCGACAGGTACCTATTCAGCATGAGTGAAATCAACATTAATCAGAGCCGGGCGATCAAGGGTCGCGGCGCGGTCAGTAACGCCAGCGGTCGTTTCGAATCGCGCCAGCACGAAGTCTTCGACGACGGCTGGGACATCCCGCTGGACGACTCGCGGCCGAAAACCGAGGTCCAGGTCGATTCCAGCCGTAGCGTGCTGGTTTACAACCAGTCGCCGGATTTACCCTTCGACCGTTCGCTCAATCCGTATCGCGGTTGCGAACACGGCTGCGTTTACTGTTTCGCCAGGCCAACCCACGCCT
>CP070646.1:930866-946194 GCA_020354435.1 Gammaproteobacteria bacterium | reverse complement strand
GATGCACGACTGGCCGGAACCCTTCGAATTTCGCTTCGAGCTGTTCGCGATGATCGACGATTACCTGAAGATCCTCGACCAGCGCAAGGCGGAATTGCCCGACGGTTACGCCGATGTCGTCGATGCGGCGCAGCCGGTGCGCGAGGCGCTCGATCGCAATCCGGCGGAACTCGCGCCTTGCCACTGCGATCCATTGTGCGAAAACTTCCTCGATTCCGGCGAGCGCATGTGGATCGTCGACTGGGAATACTCGGGCATGAACGATCCGCTGTGGGATCTCGGCGATCTGTCGGTCGAGGCCGGTTTGACGCCGGCGCAGGATCAGGAATTGATCCATGCCTATTGCGGCGGTGAACCGAGCGAATCGGATTTCGGCCGCATGATTATCTACAAGGCCATGTGCGACCTGCTGTGGACCCTCTGGGGCCTGATCCAGCACAGCGACAATAATCCGGCCGAGGATTTTTGGGCCTACGCGATCGGCCGGTTCGAGCGCTGCAAGGCACTGATGTCAACTGCGGAATTCGATCGGCACGTGAAGGCGGTTGGCAAACGGGCCTGATACTTCGATGGTGTGAATTGACATGCCCGGGTAAAAGTGAGAAAAAGATTTGGACGACCGGGCGCAGACCCGGCACGCGACCAACCAGGAGGAGCTATAACGATGAACAACAAAACCCGTTTCAACCTATTTAAATCCGTGTTTTTAGTCATGTTTGCGGCACTCGCCCTGCCGGCGGGCGCGGTCGAGTCGAAAGACCCGATCAAGCTGACCCTGCACGACTGGACCGGGCAGTACCTGACGACGACCCTGATGGGCGAAATCCTGAAGAAAGCCGGTTATAACGTCGAGTATGTGCAGGCGGATTACATCGCGCAGTTCGCCGGCCTCGAATCCGGCGATTTGCACATCGCAATGGAAATGTGGGAAACCACCGGCAAGCAGGCGATGGATGCGTCGCTCGCCACCGGCAAGACCGTCGATCTCGGCGAAACCGGGATGGACGCCAAGGAGGAATGGTGGTACCCGATGTACATGAAGGAAAAGTGTCCGGGGCTGCCCGACTGGAAAGCGCTGAACGGCTGTGCCGAGGCGTTTTCGACGCCCGAGACCGCGCCGAAGGGGCGTTATCTCGGCGGGCCGGTTACCTGGGCGGGCTTCGACGACGAGCGTGTCGAGGCGCTTGGGCTCGACTACGAGGTCGTGCATGCCGGCACCGACGCAGCGCTGTTTTCCGAACTCGAATCGGCAATCCAGCGCAAGGCGCCGATCCTGCTGTGGGTCTATGCGCCACACTGGGCGGTGGCCAAGTACGAGGGCGAATGGATCGAGTTCCCCGAGTACACCGATGCCTGTTACGATGATCCGAGCTGGGGCATTAACAAGGACATGGCATACGACTGCGGCAAACCCTTCGGCTGGATCAAGAAGGTCGGCTGGAAAGACGGCGAGAAAAAATGGCCGGGCGCCTACAAGGCGGTGCGCAACTTCAAGATCGACAATGCGCAGATGAGCCAGATGATCGTCGAGGTGGATCTCGAGGGCAAATCGGTCGACGAGACTGTCGCCAAGTGGATGCGCGAAAACGAATCCACCTGGAAAGGCTGGATCAAGTAAATCTGCTTTCTCCCGAGGGTGGGTCGCGGGCTTTACCCCGGCCCGCCTTTGTTTTGTAATGACGAAGATTCGCTGTTTTTTTCGGGTGAGAGGGTAAATGTCCGACCAGCCAGCGGGCGAGCGCCCGCAATCGACCGGGGCCGCGGCCAAGCTCTGCTGCAAACACGTGTGGAAGATTTTTGGCGACGACGTGCCCTCGCTAATCGGCGCCGACGGCAGCGTCGACGAGGCCAGGTTCGAGAGCGGCGATTATATCGGCGCGGTACGCGATGCCAGTTTCGAAGTCCACGATGGCGAAACCTTTGTCATCATGGGCCTGTCCGGTTCCGGCAAGTCGACCCTGCTGCGCTGCATGACGCGCCTGATCGAACCCAGTACCGGTGAAATCCACTTCGAATCCGAGGACCTGATGCAGGCCAGCGAGGCGCAGCTAATCGACATGCGCCGGCACAAGATGGGCATGGTGTTCCAGCATTTCGCGCTGCTGCCGAACCGCAGCGTGATCGGCAATGTGGCGCTGCCGCTCGAGGTGCAGGGCATCGGCAAGGCCGAGCGCGAGCAGCGCGCGCTCGACGTGATCAAACTGGTTGGGCTGGAGGGGCGCGAGCAGTATTACCCGCGCGAACTGTCCGGCGGGCAGCAGCAGCGGGTCGGTATCGCGCGCTCGCTCGCGGGCGAGCCTGACATCTGGTTTCTCGACGAGCCGTTTTCCGCGCTCGACCCGTTGATCCGGCGCGAGATGCAGGACGAATTCATGCGCCTGCAAAACGTACTGCATAAAACCATCGTCTTTATTACCCACGATTTCGACGAGGCGATCCGGCTCGCTGACCGCATCGCGATCATGAAGGACGGCGCGATCATCCAGATCGGTACGCCGGAGCAGTTGGTGCTGCACCCGGCCACCGATTACGTCGAGGAGTTCACCCAGGGCATTCCGCGCGCCAAGGTGCTGAGCGCGGGCGCATTGATGCGCGACGTCGACGGCGACAATTTTGCCGGCAAGGTGCATGCGAGTGTCTCGATCGAGACGCAGCTCGATGCGATTCTGAACGCCGACCGGGGCGCGGTTTTTGCGGTGTATGACGATGAGTACAACGTCGTCGGCGCGCTGCCGCGCGAAGTCGTGGTCGAGTTGTTGTCCGCGTCGCAGCGACAGGAATGAGTAACGCGGCGGTATCGCTTCCCCGTCCGGCGTCTCTGACGCTGAACCGCTGGGTCCTGCTCTGGGGCCTGATGATTCTCGTCACCGTCGTTTTGATGATGTCGAAGGAATCCCTGCCCTGGGCTTTCAAGTATCCGCGTGCGTGGCAACTGCCGCTGGCCGGCTGGATTTCGGATTTCATGAAATGGCTGATCAACAGCTTCGACCTCGGGCTGTTTACGTTCAAGGATTTAACCCGCGGGCTGGCGTGGCTGGTCGAACAGCCGTATACCCTCGTGCGCAGCCTGTTGTCGACCGGCTTCCTCAGCGGTGTCGGCAGCGATGCGGTGCAGGTGTTCCCGCGCATTTCGTGGCTGGCGCTGATCGCAGGCCTGATGCTGCTCGGACACTACGCGCGCGACTGGAAACTGGCGCTGCTGGTGGGCGGCTGTTTCGGCTACCTCGTCGTGTTCGGCCAGTGGGACAGCGCGATGGTCACGCTGAGTTCGATCATCATCGCGGTGCCGATCGGCATCCTCGGCGGCATGCTGCTCGGCATTCTCGGCCATCGCTCGCGCGGCTTTCGCATGGTGCTGATCCCGATTCTCGACCTGATGCAGACCGTGCCGGTGTTCGCCTACCTGGTGCCGGTGCTGCTGCTGTTCGGCTTCAGCCCGGTATCGGCGATGATCGCGACGATCATCTACGCGATGCCGCCGATGGTGCGGGTCACGCTGCTGGCGCTGGAACACATCAGCGCGGAAGTCGTCGAAGCCGGCTCCATGGCGGGCTGTTCGAGGCGCCAGCTGCTGTGGAAGGTATTGCTGCCGTCGGCCAAGCATTCGCTGATGGTCGGCGTCAACCAGGTGGTCATGCTGTCGCTGAACATGGTCATCATCGCGTCGATGATTGGCGCCGGCGGCCTCGGTCACGACGTGCTGACCGCACTGCGCCGGCTGCGCATCGGCGAAGGCGTCGAGGCCGGACTCGCGATTACCCTGCTCGCGATCGCGCTCGACCGCCTGAGCCAGGCTTACGCCAACCGGCCGCCGCCGATGCACCATACTCGGCCGCCCGCCCTGTGGCAACGGCATCCGCACGCGCTCGTTTTCCTCGTTATCGTCGGCCTTACCTGGGCGCTCGGTGTTTATCTGCCGGCGCTGAACACTTACCCCGAGAGCTGGCAGATTACCACCGGTGCCTTCTGGGGCGACCTGGTGAAATACATCAACGTCAATTACTTCGATACGCTCGAGAGCTTCAAGAACTTCCTGCTGCTGAACCTGATGGTGCCGTTCAAGCGCTTCCTGCTGTCGCTGCCGTGGGTAGCGGTGGTGGCGATGGTGGGCCTCGGCGGCTGGCAGCTCGGTGGTTGGCGGCTGGGGCTTTTGACCGCGAGCCTGGCCACCTTCATCGCTATTGTCGGGCTCTGGACCAAGGCTATGGTCACGCTCTACCTGTGCGGCCTCGCGGTCGTCATCGCCTGCCTGATCGGCGTGCCGATCGGTATTCTCGCGGCGCGAAACGAACGGCTGCACCGCATCGTCGGCGTGATCATCGACACGTTGCAGACCTTGCCCAGTTTCGTTTACCTGATGCCGGTGGTGATGCTGTTCCGGGTCGGCGATTTCGCCGCGATGCTCGCCGTGATCGCATACGCGATCACGCCGATCATCCGCTATACCGACCACGGCATCCGGCATATTCCAGGCGAACTGATCGAGGCCGCGCGCCAGGTCGGCATGACCCGCGGCCAGCTGCTGCACAAGGTGCAGCTGCCGCTGGCGCTGCCGCACATCATGCTCGGCGTCAACCAGACTATCATGATGGCGCTGTCGATGCTGGTGATTACTGCGCTGGTCGGCACACGCGAACTCGGCCAGGAGGTTTATATCGCGCTGACCAAGGCGGATACCGGCCGCGGCGTCGTCGCCGGCGTCTGCGTCGCCTTCATCGCGATTATCTCGGACCGCATGATCGGTGCCTGGGCCTCGCGGCGTAAACGTGAACTGGGACTCGAATGACATGAGCGCAACAGCGGATTTACCGAAAACGGCGCGGGTGGTCATCATCGGCGGCGGCATTATCGGCTGTTCGACCGCCTATCACCTGGCGAAAATGGGCTGCAGCGAGGTCGTCCTGCTGGAAAAACACAAGTTGACCTCGGGTTCGACCTTTCATGCCGCCGGGCTGGTCGGGCAGTTGCGCACCAACGCCAACATCACGCAGCTGCTCGGTTACTCGGTGGAGCTGTATAAAACGCTCGAACAGGAAACCGGACTCGCCACCGGCTGGAAAATGAACGGCGGCCTGCGTCTCGCCTGTAATCCCGAACGCTGGATCGAGGTCAAACGGCAGGCGACCACGGCGCATTCCTTCGGTCTCGAGATGCATTTGTTGACGCCCGGGGAAGCGCTGGAGCTGTGGCCGGTGATGGATATATCGGACCTGGTCGGTGCCGCGTTTCTGCCGACCGACGGCCAGGCCAATCCATCCGATATCACCCAGTCGCTTGCGAGCGGCGCGCGCAAGGGCGGAGTACAAATCTGCGAAGGCATCGAAGTCACCGGCTTCGAGTTCGACGGGGATACGATCCGCGCGGTGGAAACCGACGCCGGCAGTATCCGCTGCGAACGCGCGGTCATCTGCGCCGGCCAATGGTCGCAGCAACTGGGTCGACTGGCCGGGATCAATATTCCGCTGGTTTCGGTGCAGCACCAGTACCTGGTGACCGAGGCCATTGCCGGGGTGGCGGCCGAGCTGCCGACCCTGCGCGACCCTGACCGCCTGACCTATTTCAAGGAAGACGTCGGCGGGCTCGTCATGGGCGGCTACGAGCCGAACCCGATTCCGTGGGCCGAGGACGGCATCCCGCCGGGTTTCAATTTCACGCTGCTGGACAATAACTGGGATCATTTCGAGCCGCTGATGGAGCAGGCGATCGCGCGCGTACCGGCGCTGGCCGATGCCGGCGTCCGGCAAATGTTCAACGGGCCTGAAAGTTTCACCCCGGACGGCAACTTCATCCTCGGCGAGGCGCCCGAGCGCAACAATGTGTTCGTCGGCGCCGGGTTCAACGCCTTCGGCATCGCTTCCGCGGGCGGTGCCGGCATGGCGCTGGCGGAATGGGTGGTAAACGGTGTGCCTCCGTTCGACCTGTGGCCGGTCGACATCCGCCGCTTTGGCCAGCCGCACCGCGATATCGAATGGGTGCGGCAGCGCACGCTGGAAGCTTATGCCAAACACTACACAATGGCCTGGCCGTTCGAGGAAAACGTTACCTGTCGGCCGAGCCGCCGCTCGCCGCTGTACGACACGCTGAAATCGAATGGTGCCTGTTTCGGCGAGAAGCTCGGCTGGGAGCGTCCCAACTGGTTCGCCGAGGACCCGCAAGCGGCGCACGACGAATATGGTTTCGGCCGCCAGAACTGGTTCGATGCGGTCGGGCGAGAACATGCGGCGGCACGCGAGCGGGTCGCGATTTTCGATCAATCGTCGTTCGCCAAGTACCGCGTCAGCGGGGCGGACGCGGAGCGGGCGCTGTCGTGGATTTGCGCGGGCGATGTCGCGGTTGAGGCCGGCCGCGTCGTTTATACCCAACTGCTCAACCAACAAGGCGGCATCGAGTGCGATTTGACCGTAACGCGGATCGCTGCCGACGAATATTACCTGGTGACCGGGACCGGTTTCGCCACCCATGACCTGGACTGGATCCGGCGTAACATCCCTGCCGGTCTCGATGCCAGGGTGGACGACGTAACCACGGCCTGGGCGGTGCTGTCGCTGATGGGACCGAAATCGCGCGACGTGCTGCAGGCGCTGGTGCGCGACGATCTGTCGAATCAGGTTTCTCCGTTTGCTACCATGCGTGAGCTGGCCGTCTCCGGCGCCAAGCTGCGGGCGCTGCGCGTCAGCTACGTCGGCGAACTCGGCTGGGAGCTGCACGTGCCGGTCGAATCGGCGCTCTCGGTTTACCAGGCATTGATGGCAGCCGGCGCCGACGCCGGCATCGTCAACGCCGGTTACCGCGCGATCGAGTCGCTGCGCCTGGAGAAGGGCTACCGCGCCTGGGGCGCGGATATCGGCCCTGATTACACCCCTCTCGAAGCCGGGCTCGGCTGGGCAGTCGACCTGAAAAGCGGCAAGGATTTTATCGGGCGTGACGCGATTGTCGCGCAGCAGGGGCAGCCGCTGACTAAATCGCTCGCCTGTTTTACCCTGGACGATTGCGACGTGGTGCTGCTCGGCCGCGAAACCATTTATCGCAACGACGAACGCGTCGGCTGGCTGTCGAGCGCAGGCTGGGGATACACCGTGGGCGCCAATATCGGCTTCGGCTACGTGCGTTGGGCCGACGGTATCGATCGCGGCTTCCTCGAATCCGGCCGCTACGAACTCGAGGTTGCCGGAGAACGCGTCGCCTGCGAGTGGCAGCCCGGGCCTCTGTACGACCCGGTCATGCAGAAAATGAAATGTTAAGACCTGCGCGCATCGTTTTCGTCGAGATGATGGGTGTGCCCGGCAGTTACGATGCCTCGGTATACGATCATTTCGAGGACAAGGACCAGGAGGGACTGTGGTTCGTCAAACGCTACGCTCACGTGCAGGGCATTACGATCGAGACCTGTAACGTTTGTCTTGGCGAATCGCTGCCTGCGCCCGACGCGGTCGACGGCATCGTGCTCGCGGGCAGTTACAATTCGGTGCACGATCATACGGACTGGCAGCAGGCGGTGCGCGCCTGGCTCCCCGTGATGCGCCGCCGGCGGATACCGATTCTCGGCATTTGCGGTTCGCACCAGTTGCTGGCACATGCCGAGGGCGCGAGCGTGGTTCCGGTCGAGGGCGGGCCGTTTGCGGGGACCTTTCCGGTGCAACTGACGGAAGCGGGCAGGGCATCGCCGCTAATGCGGGATATCGCGGATGACGATTGTTTCCATTATGCCAACAGCGAGCATGTCGACAATGTGCCCGCAGGCAGCACCCTGCTTGCGAGCAGCAGCAAGGTGCCGGTCGCGGTGCTGGATTTCGGCAATCATTGTTACACCACCCAATTCCATCCCGAGGCCACCGACGAAACCCTGGGCACGATCTGGCGTTTCAAGGCGCCGGAACTGATGTCCCGCTACCACACCCGCGACAGGGGCGACAGGCTGGTCGAGAATTTCCTGCGGCTGGCACGTGATTTGAGCCTTGGCCTGCCCCTTGAGTGAAAACTACGGTGACAGTCTCCTCAATTCTTCATAGGGGGACAGACCACGTTTTTCATTTTCCGAAAAACGTGGTCTGTCCCCTTATCCTTTGTGAAATGTAAGGCCTGAGCCCTTATTTTTCCGACTCCCCCTGCGTCACTGCCGGCGCAGCGAAGTGATCTCATCGCCAACATCGTCTCTTGCAGATGACCTGCCCCGCAATCGTGTAACATTCCACCCTATGAACACCAAACTCTCCATCGAGCGCCTGACGGTCGCCCTGGGCGCCGAAGTACGCGGCATGTCGTTACGTAACGTCGATGCCGACCAGATCGAGACGATCAAATCCCTGCTCCTCGAACACCAGGTACTGTTCTTCCCTGAGCAATACCTCGACATCGACACCCACGTCGCGCTTGGCGAACACTTCGGCCCGCTAGACGCACATCCCAACCTCGAAAACCCGTTCACGCAACACCCGCAAGTATTTGAACTGGCCGCGAGCCATGGCGGTGTTGCCGACGAATGGCACAGCGACATCTCGTTCAGCCCCGAACCGGCGATGATGTCGATCCTGAACATGATCGAATGCCCGGCCGTCGGCGGCGATACCATGTGGGCCAACACAACAGCAGCCTACGACGCGCTCTCCGCCCCGCTGCGCGATCTCTGCGATGGCCTCACCGCGTTGCACGACGCCACGCCTCACGGCAAACCGGAAACCAACGCGATTCATCCGGTGGTGCGCGCCCACCCGGAAACGGGGCGCAAGTCACTATTCGTCAACGAACACTTCACCCGCCGCATCGTCGAACTGAGCCATGAAGAAAGCGAACTGCTGCTCGGGTACCTCGCGCGCTGGATCGCGCAGCCGCGCTTCTGCGTCCGCTACCGCTGGCTAAAAGGCGCGATCGCCATCTGGGACAACCGCTGCACCCAGCACTTCGTCGTCGGCGACTTCGGCGAACAGCGGATCATCCAGCGCGTCACGGTGATGGGCGATAAACCCGAGTCGATGGAAGCACCGCGCTGGAAACCTTATACGCGTCAGGAAGTGGTGGGGGCGACCAGCCGATACGACCAGCAGTTGAACGAGGCGCTGGGGAGGGAGGTGCGAACGCTGGAGTCGAATCGCAAGCCAGGGGCGGGGAGTTAGGTAGACTGTTCCCCAAAATTTATCGCGATCCGCTAGCCTTTCGGCAGGTTTTTCCCCGGATCGTAGAAGGGTTTCCGCACGACCTTCGCGTGGCGACTGCCGGATGGCATTTCGATCTCGACGCGGGTATCGAGGGCGCTGTGCTCGATGCGCACCATGGCCAGCGCGATATTGGACTCTAGGCGCGGCGAGTAAACGGCGGAGGTCACCTGCCCGGCGGGCTCCCCCGATAGCTTGATAGGCCAGTACTCGGTGTTCGGGCCCGGCAATGGCTCGCCGTCGATTTCGAGGCCCACCTGCAGGCGGCTAACGCCTTCGCGCGCGATCCGGGCCAGGGCCGCCTTGCCGATAAAGTCGGCCTCCATTTCGAGGTCTACCAGGCGATCCAGTCCCAGTTCGAAGGGATTGGTGTCGATGTCCATGTCGGCGTGATAGGACAGCATGCCGGCCTCGATCCGGCGAATCGAGGACGTGTGTCCGGGAGCGAGCCCGTATGGCTTGCCGGCGGCCATGATCCTTTCCCACAGTTCGTCTCCGCGGCTGCCGTCATGCAGGTAGATTTCATAGCCCAGCTCGCTGGACCAGCCGGTACGGGACACGATCAGCGGGATGCCGTCGAGCTCGTGCTCTTCCAGCCAGTAATAGCGCAGCCGGCTGATCTCTTCGCCGAACAGGGCTTGCATGATCTTGCCGGAGTTTGGCCCCTGCAGCTGCAGAGGCGAGACATCGGGTTCGCTTATCTCGACGTCCATACCGCTGTGCACGGCGACACCCTGCGCCCACAGCAGGATGTCGCTGTCGGCTAGCGACAGCCAGAAATGATTCTCGCCCAGGCGCAGCAGCACCGGGTCGTTCAGGATGCCGCCGCCGGCGTTGGTGATCAGCACGTATTTACACTGGCCCACGGCGCATTGCGACAGGTTGCGCGGCGTCAGCAGCTGGGTAAAGCGCGCGGCATCCGGGCCGGTGATTTCGACCTGCCGCTCGACCGCTACATCGCTTAGAGTGGCGCTGTTGACGAGGTTCCAGAAATTCTGCACCGGATCGCCGAAATCCCGCGGGATGTACATGTGGTTGTAGACCGAGAAGCCGGTGGCGCCCCAGCGTACCGTGGCGTCGAAGAAGGGAGATTTTCGAATTTGCGTGCCGAAGCCGAAACGGCTGGCGGCAGCCTGGTCGGCGGGGTCGGGATTAGTCATTGTCACTCGAATAAATGATTACTGGCGCCTGTCAGCGGCAGGCAGGGAACCTATCGATTTTTTCGAGGGCAGTATACTTATATTGACCCGAAATTTCGCTCATGGCTTGAAAAAGTAAATCGCAGTTGTTACGGTGCGCAGCCATTCGTACAAGGAGTTCCTGATGGAAAAGATATTGTTTGGCGAACGGCTGAGAAACGCGCGCGAGGCTTCCGGCATGAGCCAGAAAACGATGGCTAATCGCATCGGCGTCAAGCCGGCGACCGTCGAGAAATGGGAAAACGGCAAGATGGATCCGCGCGCCAATCGTTTGCAAATGCTGGCTAGCCTGCTCAACGTTCCCCTGTTGTGGCTTATCGCGGGCAGCCAGCAAGTACCTGATCCGAAGGCCGGTATCACCAACCAGGAAATGATGCTGCAGAAAATTGCAGACCTGGATTCGATAATCGATCTTTTGAAGGGTGACCTCGATGAGTTGAGGGTATTGGCCGAGGCCTGCGACTGATCGCATACCCCCGGGGTAGGCCACGTTATCAAGATGTAAAAATGTGGTCTGTCCCCTAATTACGAAAAAGTGGTCTGTCCCCTGAATTCGTCCCCTTATCCGTTTTCAATAAGTGCATTGTCATTCGCCCACTCCCGACTGACGCAGTCCTTCGACGAGCAAATCATTGGATTCGGGCTCTCGATACAGGACCAGGTCGCGGCGCAGTAAAGAGGCGATAAAATCGGGAGAAAACTTTGCCAGCTCGGCGGCATGCTGCCTGGCCTCGTCGAGCCTGTCCTGATAAGCACAACAGGCCACCATGATCGCGCGGCGAACCGGCGCCGTGGCGTGCATCTGGATCGACAGCCGCCCCCATTTGCTTGCCTGCTCGAAATCGCCCTCGGCAAAACTGGCCTGCAGCAGGCCGAGGTAGGCATAACCGAGAAAAATATCGTATTCCTTCGGGCTCAGGCGCAGGCCCAGCTCGGCATGCGCTTTCGCCTCGCCGGTCAGTCCGGCCAGGGATTTGCCCCAGGCCGCGTGAATCAGGTGAATCGACGAGTTGGGGTTCAATGACAATCCGTAGTCGTAATCTGCGATGGCGAGGTCATATTGGTGCCGGTAAGTCTTAATGCCCCCGCGTAGAATATAACCGCCCGCATGGGACGGGTCGGCATGGATCAGTTCTTCAGCCACCTGCATCGATCGCTCGAGAGCAGCGTCCGGATCATCGCCCCACTGGTAAGTATATTGCTCCATCAGGGCGAGGCCCAGGATCCACAGCGCATGCGTATTTCGCTCATCCTGTTCGAGCGCGGCCTCGGCGGTTTCTATTGCGGTTTGCAGTTTTTTCGCGTCGCCAAAGCTGAAAGCATAGTAGGTGAGAGATTTGGCTTTCAGCGCCAATTCGTAGGACGACAATTTCCCGGGTTGCAGGCTGCGGCCGCGTTCGACTTCGGCGAGTTCGATCTGGGGGGCGATACTGCCGACGATTTTGCGCGTTATTTCATCCTGGAGTTCGAATATGTCGTCGAGGTCCGCATCGAATCGCTGCGCCCACAGTTGATTACCGTCAAGCGCATTGATCAACTGGCCGTTGATTCGTATTCGGTTTGCCGATCGCCGCACGCTGCCCTCGAGCAGGTAACGCACCCCGAGCTCGCGCGCAATCTGGCGCGCATCGATCGATTTTCCTTTGTAGGAAAAGGACGAATTTCGTGCAATCACGAACAATCCGGAAAAATGAGACAGTGCCGTGATGACGTCCTCGACAATGCCATCACTGAAATAATCCTGTTCCGGGTCGGAGCTTAAGTTTTCGAAGGGCAACACCGCGATTGACGGAACTTCGGGTAGCGACAACGCCGGCGATTCCTTGTCTTCGCTTTGCCTGTCATCGGCTTTGTCCAGTTCGGCGACAAACTGATATCCACGGCCATGCAGGGTCTTGATGACGGATTGTCGACTGCCGCTGTCGCCTACTGCCTTGCGCGCATCCTTGAGGCGCGCGGCAAGCGCGGCATCGGTCACGACTTTGCCTTGCCATAACTCGTCGAGCAGTTCGTCGCGGGAAACGACCCGCTCCCGATTTTGCAGCAGGTAAACCAAAAGGTCGAAGACCAGCGGTTCCACCGCAACCGGGTTACCCTCCCGGCTGAGCTGGTATTGATTGGTATCCAGCGAGTATTGGTTGAATTGGTAGATCAATGTCTGCGAAACCCGGGCCAACGCTCATGAGAGTCGCGACGAGGTTAGCATAGATCTGCTGTATCTGCCTTGAAGCCCGGGCGCCACGTACCGATTGGGAGTGTATGCGAAAGGGGTTCAGCCTTACGCTTTTGTTCGAATTCGTAAACCGGGGACAGACCACGTTTTTCCAAAAAAACGTGGTCTGTCCCCGGTTTACGGTTTATAGAAGCGGCAGCCAGAATTTAGCCGATATGCGCGAGAATTAACGCATTCACCGCCGACGCCTTTTCCATCTGCACCATATGACCGGCGCCGTCGATGATTTCTCGCGTGGCGCCATTCAGGGCCTGTGCGTGAGCAGCGGGTATCACCGCATCGTCGCTGCCCCAGATCACCAGCGTATTCAGTTCCGACGCGTCGATTTGCCCGGCCAGCTGCGCGCTTTGTTCACCGCCGGGGAACAGTGACTCGGCGAGGCTCGAGAGGGCTTCCTGCACGCCGTCGATGCGCTTGTACTTGAGCAGGTCGTCGACCATGCTGCGGGTCACGAGTTCGCTGTCGGCGAACAGGTTCAGCAGCACCGGCTTGAGTTCGCGTCTTGATGCCGCGCCAACGAAGCCGTCGATATAGTCCGAATTGATCTCGGGCCCGAGACCGGCGGCGCTGATCAGCGTTAACGACTGTATCCGTTCGGGGGCATCACAGGCCAGTTGAGCGGCGACCGCGGCGCCCATCGAGTGCCCTACCAGGTGCGCGCTGTCGATATCCGCCGCATCCATGAATGCCTGCAACGCATCCGCAAGACCGGCGAGGCTCGGATCGGCGAGCTGTTTGGTCGACTGGCCGTGGCCGGGCAGATCGAACGCGAACACCCGTGCGCGTTCTGCCAGCGCGTCGATGTTGAACAGCCAATTGTCGAGATCGCCGCCGAAGCCATGGATCAGCACCAGTGCCGGCCCGCCGTCGCCGCGGTGGGCGTAGCGCAACCTGCCCGCCGCGGTATCGGCGAACTCGTAGGCCGCCGCTGCGGCTTCCTCATCGCCTTCGTCCGCCGGTACTTCGTAGGCGGCGATATAGGCGTCGATGTCGTCATCGCTGACCTCCGGCGGCGCGAGCACGCCGAGCAGCGCGCGTACCGGGTAGGTTTCGCCGGCGGCGCCGACGCGGCGCCTGAGAATGCCCGCGTCGGCGGCTTCGACGGCGCTTGCGATCTTGTCGGTTTCGACTTCCATGATCTCGTCGCCGACGGCGATCTCGGCGCCCTCGTCGACCAGCCAGTCGACGAGGACGCCCTCGCTCATCGAGAGCCCCCACTTCGGCATAAGTACCGGCGTGATGTTGACCTCGCTCATGGTTATGGTGCCATCGTCTTGCGCACCGCGTCGGCGATACTCTCTGCGCTCGGGATGTACAGATCTTCGAGCGCCGGCGAGAACGGCACCGGAGTATGCGGCGCGGTGACCAGCTGTGGCGCGGCCTTCAGGCTGCCGAACGCTTCCTGCGATACCGTGGCGGCGATATCGGACGCGATCGAGCAGCGCGGATTGGCCTCGTCGACGCAGACCAGGCGGCCGGTGTTTTCGACGCTTTCGACGACGGTATCGGTATCGATCGGCGACAGCGTGCGCAGGTCGACGATTTCGCACTGGATACCTTCACCGGCGAGCGTCTCCGCTGCCTCGCTGGCGCGGTGCACCATCAATCCGTAGCCGACGATGGTCGCGTCGCTGCCTTCGCGGACGATATTCGCCTCGCCGAACGGCACCGTGTAAGACTCTTCCGGCACGTCACTCTCGTGTCCATACAGGTTCTTGTGCTCGCAGAAAATGACCGGGTCGTTGTCGCGGATCGACTGGATCAGCAAGCCCTTGGCGTCGTAAGCGTTCGACGCGCAAACTACTTTGAGCCCAGGTACGTGGGTAAAGATCGGTGTCAGCATCTGGCTGTGCTGGGCCGCCGCTCTGAAACCGGCGCCGACCATCGCTCGGATGGTCACCGGCGTTTCCGCCTTGCCGCCGAACATGTAGCGGAACTTGGCCGCCTGGTTGAAGATCTGGTCGAAGCACACGCCCATGAAATCGAGGAACATCAGTTCCGCTACCGGTCTGAGTCCGCAGGTGGCGGCGCCGATCGCGGCGCCGATATAGGCGCTTTCCGACAGCGGTGTGTCCATCAAGCGGTCGCCGTGCTTGGCGTGAAGCCCCTTGGTGACGCCGAGTACGCCGCCCCAGGCGTCGTCTTCGCCGGGCGAGCCGCTGCCGCCGACGATGTCTTCGCCCATGACGATCACGGTCGGGTCCCGGGTCATTTCCTGATCCAGCGCTTCATTGATTGCATCTTTCATGCTTAAGTTACGAGCCATTTCGATTCCTCCTCTAGCGTTGTATCAGTAGTTGACGTAGACGTCGGTGGTGAGATCCGCGGCCTCGGGCAGCGGTGCGGCCACGGCCTGCTCGACCGCCTGGTCGATCGCCGCGAGTACCTCGCTGTCGATCGCGTCGAGTTCGCCATCGTCGATGACACCGGCCTCGGTGACGCGGGCACGAAACATTTTCAGACAATCGCGGTTTTCGCGGTTGTATTCGTTTTCGCCTTCACCGCGATAGGTTTGCGCGTCGCCTTCGAAATGACCGAAGAAGCGCACCATCTTGCATTCGAGCAACGAGGGCCCGCCGCCCTCGCGCGCGCGCCGGATGACTTCGCCGGCGGCTTCGTAGACGGCGAAAAAGTCGGTGCCGTCGACGATCACGCCGGGCACGCCGAAACCGGCGGCGCGGTCGGCATAGGAATCCACCGCGGTGGCGTAATCGACCGAGGTCGATTCGGCATAGCCGTTGTTTTCG
>CP070646.1:922749-930766 GCA_020354435.1 Gammaproteobacteria bacterium | reverse complement strand
TCCGTGGAACCACTTTTCTCGCTTCTGTATTAAGTCATAGGGAATACCGGCCGGCGTTATGAAACAAAGCGCGTAATTTAAACAGAATTACCAAGGCTGATGAAGAAATGAGTGTCCTGTTTTGATACTGCGAGCGTCGGTTTATGACCGCAGGTAGCCGCCAGAAATTAGGTGGTCAGCGTCTGCCATCGAACAATTGCAAGCCCAAATTGAGCTTACTGCGTAACGCTCATTTCGTTGACGTAGGTTATCAATCGCGATATGTCATAGTCTTCTCGCTCGTCTGTGTGTGGGTTCCACATGCTTCGAGCAGGTTGCTCGACAAGATCACCACCATAGACGTGAAGGGCTCCCGAAACCGTGGGCAATGGATTGGCGATAGCGTGAACCGCCTCCGGGCCGAGAACCGCAACGTCGCCTTCTTTAAGCAACCGTTCGCCTTTTTCCTGGAGTTCGTCGTTTTCATACCGGAAAAATTTGTTGTGCTCCTGTCCCTCATAAACTCCAATGACGGCCCACATATTGTGGTTGTGAGCAGGGGATTTCAATCCCGGAGGCGTGGTTACGTCCGCAACGGAGAGACTTGCGTCCCGCCAGGCAAATGTGATCGGTCCCTGTCGTTCAACATTGTCTGCCTTTTCAAACGCATCCCTTACGGCTTCGGGATCTGCGATTGCCTCCTTAACGATAGCTTCAACTCTTTGGGCTGGTTTAGGGTCATCCAGAGCCAGCTGGCATTCCTTTACAAATTTTTGCAAGTCGAACATAGCTTGTACTCCCTTTAATTTCTCAAAATAACGAAATCAACCTAACATAACGTTCGTTAAAAATTCAATATTCGAGATCTTGTGATAGATTCCGAGCCCCGAGTCCTTGATGGAAAAGGGAATAAATCCGATGGCAAAATGGGTGCGTTTCAGTTGGAAAGGTCAAACTCGCCTGGGCACGCTTTTGACTGTCCACCACTGAAAAATTCGGCCTCGAGAGTAGTGTAGTTTAGTCCGGCTTAACCCGTTAATGTCACCGCCGAAATCGTCACCGAGTTCATCAATCTGGTTATTGACAGGGAACCTCTTGCATTATTGGCTTTTTAGCACTAACTTCGCAGTTTGTGCGCTGCTGGTAGCATTCTGCTGGATCACATTCAGCCCGCTAAGCCTGTGGCTGTTTCACTCGCGAAATGGTCATGCGCTTTTATGAGTAACTTCGAGGTGAAAACGGCGAACTGCTCTGAAACCAGACAGCCACGTACACTGTTCAAATATAGTAAGACCGTTATAACCCGAGGAGATTGGCCA
Organism: Gammaproteobacteria bacterium; assembly: GCA_020354435.1. Lineage (GTDB taxonomy): Bacteria > Pseudomonadota > Gammaproteobacteria. The sequence goes on along the minus strand of CP070646.1, from coordinate 929,468 downwards.
TGGAACACTACAAAGTGAAATACTTCAACAAGCTTGCCGCGGTTTTCCTTGCCATTTTAATGGCATCCCTTCTCGGATGCGCATCGACATCCACAAAAGAGGGAACCGGAGAGTATATTGACAACGCCGTCATCACCGCCAAAGTGAAGGCTGCAATTTTCGACGAACCCACTCTTAAATCTGCCGAGATCAACGTTGAGACCTTCAAAGGTGTCGTTCAGTTGAGTGGCTTCGTCGGCTCCCAGGCCAACATCGATAAAGCGGTGGAAATCGCGCGACAAGTTAATGGTGTTAAATCCGTCAAAAACGATATGCAACTAAAGTGACGTTGACGCTCAGCTGACCCGATAGGGGCTGCGAGTGCCAGGCAAGGACGCCTGCAAGCGGCCTGAAGTCTAAGCCTGGCTGTTCCCGACAAGCGTCCGTTATCGAGAAAACTCCGGCACAGCGATTGGTGTATCGCTAAACTGACAATTCAGGAGGCAGATTCAGGTTTGATTATCAAAAGGTTGGCTGGATCACTATCGTGCAGAACGACCTCCGCATCCGAACTGCCAGCGGAAAGCCCCAATACCTGACCGGCTGCAAGCTTAAGATCCAGTCGGCAATCGTTACTGCAAATGATGCTGATCGAAAGTTCTTCTGAATGTGTATTTTCAATGCTTGCCGTATCACCGGCACTGATTGTTTCAACAAAATCTGTAACGTTTTCCACCATTTAAATTCACCTTTGTGACGCTTGGTTGGATAGCAACCCGGTCACAGTTTTTTAACCGACAACATATTAACACTTCATCCGTGCAGGAGTCCGGAGTTGACCGAACTCAGCCGCCCAGGCTTGGCTTATAAGAGTCTGTTATCGGCAAAGCAGGGTCATAAGAAACCCGGATGGGCGGCGAGGATCCACCCTTTCCTGTCATTGCGAGGGCCGCGAAGGCCGTAGCGGGATGAAGCTATCTATTAATGGTCTCCTGATTTTATAAAGATTGCTTCGCTACGCTCGCAATGACGGTTGTTAGGACCTGTCACGGATTAGTGGACCACCTGAATGACCTAGAATAGGGGTCGGGAGGTGTGAGATGGCCAGGAGAAGGAGTTACAAAAGATACAGTGCAGAGTTCAAGCGGGAAGCATTGAAGAGGGCCAGTGAAGACGGACCCACTATGCCGCAATTTTTGGAACTGATTATGAATTACGACCACAGTCAATAAACTTTCTCTGATATCCCCGGTTGCGGGAAGGCCGATACCATGACTGTTCATGCACACAACTGGGAGCAAACAAGTATACTGTCACCCAAACACACAAGAACCGATGACCCTCGGGCAGGTATTTTTTGAAAGCAGAAATTTTTCGTCTCTGCCAGGAAATTTTTCCGCAATGGCGTCAACTAGCCAGCGAAGATTTCGATTTCGACGATCCCAAGGGTTTTTCATCGTTTACCATGGGTATTCGCTGTCGCGAACCGGTGAACCCACCGGCGGTTCTATACCGCCGTCTCGAGGGTAAGGAAAACGCCATACTGGACTTCGAGACCGAAAAGTCGGTATTTCTGACGCTGGGCGAAAACGGTATTGCAGCGACCTGCCATTTCTACGACCGATCCTGCCGTATCGAGCAATTCTACCAGGGGCGTACCTTGCGACCTGCGGACCTGTTCGAGCCCGACATACTGCGACAGATTGCGGAGCAGCTTTACCGACTACATCAGCTACGACCCCGTGGCCTGCCACAGAAACCCTTTTTCGATATGATGCACGAAAAATGGGGCCGGCTGGCGAAACAGGTACTCGAGGGTGATCTCGGCGTTTTTCCGGACAGCGAGGCGGCTATGTGCGCATCGCTGCGCGAGCTTTACAGTCCGGATACGCTGGCCATGGTCAAACATTGTCTGCCCGACGACGAGTTGACCTTTTGTCACAACGACAGTTACCACGGCAACATCATGAAACTCGACAGCGGCGAGATAAAATTGCTGGACTTCGAATTCTCCTGCCTGAATTACAGGGCTTATGATTTTTCCAACCTGTTCGCCGAAACCGTGATGCAACACAAACAGGCGGAGTATCCCTACTTTCGTATCGCCGATCCGGAATTCGGCGATCGGGAACTCGGTATGTTGATCGGGTATTATCTCGACAATGCTGCCTATAAAGACCCTGACCAACGCAGCGAAACATATAACGAGCTATTGCGCGATACCCGCCTGACAATGATTCTGTCCGATTACAAATATGCGTTGGCGGCGATTCCCCTGGCCGTGAAGCCAGTCCAGAAAATTCGTTTTATTCCCTATGCGCATGCGCGCTTCAACAAATTCAAGGCGGCCTACGCAGATTTATTCGGATAGCGGTCCTGATCGCGTTTAAGTCAGGACCAGTTGAAGGCGTTGCCGATCGTCGGCTCTCACAATAATTTGCCCGGCGCCCGCTACGGGGAATCCGATAAATTCCGAGCTCCGGTTGGAACAGGAAAAGCGCATACAGGTTGGGCTTTTTCTGTCCTGCTCCAGTTTAGCCGTCAGGCTGTTACCGGATGCTGCGAGCGAAAACCCCTGCTTTTGAGGAAGTGATCGACCGAAGCCAGGCCGCCGCCGTAAACGATGTTGACCAGCAGCATTGAGCCCCACAGGTAATGCCAGACGAGGCCGGCACCTTTAGCCAATGTTGCGTAGTAAGACACGACGGCGATGATGTTGACGAAAGACAGCGCGATCGCAGCATAGCGGGTACCGAGTCCTGCGATCAGGAACAGCGGAAATACCAGTTCGCCGAAAGTCGCGAGGTAGGCCGCCAGCTCGAAGTTGAGCAGCGGTACCTGGTACTCGTATTCGAACAGCACCAGCGTGGTTTCCCAGTCGCCGATCTTGTGCATGCCTGACTTGAGAAATACCCAGGCAACATAAACCCTGAAACATAACAGCAGTAACCAGTTGAACCAGGAAAAGAAGTCACTGGCTTTTTCTGCAGGCAGCTGCAGTTTTTCGATAACTCCCATGTTCTGACCCCCACTCTTTGTTCAAGTTGTGGGAAGTTTGAATCGGTACCGCGTAAAAAGTTCAGAAAATTTTATCGGCCTACATTGCGGCGATCTTGTCAGCCTGCTGGCGCAGGCTGTTGAGCGCGGATTCTGCGTCCGCCAGCTTTTCCTTTTCCTTGTTGACCACGGCCTCGGGCGCACGCGCGACGAAGTTTTCGTTTTTAAGCTTGGCGTTGATGCGCGCGGTATCCTGCTCGAGCTTGTCGATGTTCTTTTGCAGGCGCGCGAGTTCGGCTTCCTTATCGATTAAACCAGCCAGCGGGATTAGCAACTGCATGTCGCCGACCAGCGAGGTTGCGGCCTCCGGCGCCTCGCCGTCGGCCTCGAGCCAGTCGATGGATTCGAGCCTGGCCAGCGTCGTCAGCAGCGCGCGGTTGCGTTCGAGGGATTCCCGATCCTTTTCGTTGCCGTGCTGGCAGACGAGCGGCAGCGGTTTACCCGGCTTGATATCCATTTCCGAGCGTATCTGGCGCACGCCCATGATGAAAGCCTTGACCCATTCGAGTTCAGCGATCGCATCCTCGTCGACCAGCGACTGGTTGGCCTGAGGGTAATCGCGCTGCATGATGGTGTCGCCTGCGATCCATGCCAGCGGCGCAACGCGCTGCCAAAGTTCCTCGGTGATGTACGGCATGACCGGATGCAGCAGGCGCAGAATCGATTCGAGCACGGTTACCAGCGTGTGGCGAGCGGCTTTTTTTGCTTCCACCGGGTAGTCGTCGGAATAGAGTACCGGCTTCGACAGTTCGATGTACCAGTCGCAGTAATCGTTCCAGACGAACTCGTACAGGTCGCGCGCCATCAGGTCGAAGCGGTAGCCTTCGATGTGGCGGCCGATGTCTTCGCTGACCTGCTGCAGCCGCGCGACGATCCAGCGATCAGCCAGTGTCGGGCTGCCGGCGGTGCAGTCTTCGCCCTCGGTGTTTTGCAACACGTAACGCGTCGCGTTCCACAACTTGTTGCAGAAATTACGGTATCCCTCGATGCGGCCGAGATCGAATCGAATATCGCGACCAGTGGTTGCCAAAGCAACGAATGTAAATCTGAGCGCATCGCTACCGTAGGCGGGAATACCGTCGGGAAAATGCCGGCGCGTCGCGGCTTCGATCCTTGGCGCCATTTCCGGCTGCATCAGGCCGCTGGTGCGCTTGGCGATCAGGTCGTCGAGCGAGATGCCGTCGATCAGGTCGAGCGGGTCGAGCACGTTGCCCTTGGACTTCGACATCTTGTTACCGTCGGCGTCGCGCACGAGGCCATGAATGTAAACTTGCCTGAAAGGCACTTCGTCCATGAACTTGAGGCCGAACATGATCATGCGCGCGACCCAGAAGAAAATGATATCGAATCCGGTGACCAGTACGCTGGTCGGGTAAAAGGTCTTCAGCGCCGGGTCGTCACGGTCGGGCCAGCCGAGCGTGCTGAACGGCCACAGCGCCGACGAAAACCAGGTATCGAGCACGTCTTCGTCCTGGGTCAGCTCAACATCGTCGGCGAGACCGTACTTTTCGCGAACCGCAGCTTCGTCGGTGGCGACGTAAACGTTATCGTAGTTATCGTACCAGGCGGGAATCCGATGTCCCCACCACAGCTGGCGCGAAATACACCAGTCCTGAATGTTTTCCATCCAGTTGTAATAGGTTTTGCTCCAGTTTTCCGGAATGAACCTGATGCGTCCCTCCTTGACCGCCGCGATCGACGGTTTCGCCAGCGGCTCGGCGCGTACGAACCACTGGTCGGTCAAATAGGGTTCGATGACGACGTTGGAGCGATCGCCGTAGGGGCGCTTGTAAACGTGTTCCTCGGCCCTGACCAACAGGCCCTCGGCATCGAGGTCTTTAACGATTTTGTCGCGCGCTTCGAAACGATCCATGCCCTGGTAATCGGGCGGCGCGTTTTCGTTCATGATTGCATCGATCGTGAACAGGTTGATCACTTCCATTTCGTGCCGCTGTCCGACCTCGTAGTCGTTGAAGTCGTGCGCCGGCGTGATCTTGACGCAACCGGTACCGAATTCGGGATCAACATAGTCGTCCGTGATGATCGGAATAATGCGCGGTGTGCGCGGTACGCGCACCTGCTTGCCGACGAAGTCGCGGTAGCGTTCGTCGGCCGGATTCACCGCCAGTGCACCGTCGGCGAGAATGGTTTCGGGTCTCGTAGTCGCAATCTCGAGATGGGTGATACCATTGATCGGGCCGTCCACTAGCGGGTAGCGCACGTGATAGAGAAATCCCTTTTCTTCGACGTTGAGGACTTCGAGATCGGAAATGGCGGTGTGCAAAACCGGGTCCCAGTTGACCAGGCGCTTGCCGCGATAAATCAGGTCTTCCTCGTAAAGCTTGATAAAAACTTCCTGCACCGCCGCCGACAGGCCCTCGTCCATCGTGAATCGTTCGCGAGCCCAGTCCGGCGAGGCGCCCATGCGCCTGAGCTGGCGCGTAATCGTGCCGCCGGACTCCGCCTTCCATTGCCAGACGCGCTCGGTAAAAGCCTCACGGCCAAGGTCGTGGCGGGTCTTGCCCTCCTGACCGAGCTGGCGTTCGACCACCATCTGGGTGGCAATACCGGCATGATCAGTGCCCGGCTGCCATAGCGTGTTGTCGCCCTTCATGCGGTGATAGCGGATCAAGGTGTCCATGATCGTGTCCTGGAAGGCGTGGCCCATGTGCAGGCTGCCGGTTACGTTAGGCGGCGGGATGACGATGCAGTAGGGATCGCCCTTGCCGCTGGCGGCGAAGTAACCCCGGTCTTCCCAGCGCTGATACCAGGTCTGTTCAATCGAGTGCGGATCGTATGTCTTGTCCATCAACGAGTCGGCTCAAATCAAAGGGCGCGATTATACCTCGCCCCCCAGCCGTTTTGCACTGTTTCTCTTTACTGGATTTTGCGATTTGAGCCTTGCGGTCGAGGCGGTCACAGGCGCGGATTGCGACTGACCGGGCGGGCCTTGAGGCTCCCCGAAAAAGGGCATTTTTTCAGGGGCAAGGCGGGAATCGACGTCCCTGTCTCGGCCCGCCACAGGCGACATCCATGTCGCCTGACCCCTGAAAAAATGCCCTTTTTCGGCTCCCGGTCTTTAGGTCGCAATCCGCGCCTGTGACCGCCTCTCAAGCTTTCTACGCTGAAGTTGCTTCACTTCAAAATTTCCACCAAATCGGAATTTTCAAAAGCCGGACTGTCTGAAGGCGTGGTCGGGGTTGCGCTTTTGCGGGGCATTGCGCGCCATGGATGGCGCGCATGAGCCTACATGGATGTATTCACGGCGTCCCCGCAAAAGCGCAACCGCGGCCGCGCCATCGAAGGGACTCCAGAAGACCAGGAAGCATGAAACTAGGGTTTTTTGAGTTCTTGCTCGATGGCTCGTCTGATTTCCTGCCAGGCGAGTTCCATGTGTTTTTCGATAATGTCGTGGATGGCGTGTTCGAGCGCGGGATTGCCGAGGAAAGGATCGTCCACGACCAGGTCGGATGCGGATGCATCGATGCGTATATCCTGCTGGTCGGGATCGACGCTCTCTACCTCCAGTTCGTCATCGAGACCGAGATCAGACATCTTGATCTGATCGCCGCTTTCGATCAGATCGGTCAGGGTTGGAATACTGCCTTCGTCGCTCATAGGTTGATGTGTTTCAGCGGGTAACCGCGTTCCTTGTAAAAACTGTAATGCGCCCGTGCCTGCTG
>CP070646.1:909652-922649 GCA_020354435.1 Gammaproteobacteria bacterium | reverse complement strand
CATCAGCGCCGGCATCATCCAGCCGAGAATCAGAACGCCGATCGAATTCTTGACCGGCGGCGGGCCGTATTCGTTGGAGCCTTCGGTACCCGGGAAGAATACCAGGTAAATTACGGGCAGCAGCTGAACGTAGGGAATCAGCAGCAACAGGCTCCACCAGCCGCTGCGATTAAGGTCGTTGAAGCGGCGCTTGCCGTACATGATCGTGACGACTATCGAAACGATACCGATTAGCGCCATCATGCCCAAACCGGGTAAAGCCGCATCTGCCATACCATCGGCGTGTCCGAATCCGGCGGTGAGGCTCATGAAAATACCGGCGAGGAACATCAACAGCATGCTGACGCCAATCCCGTAAGCCAGGTAGCGCAGGCGGCCGATGCGGCCCTTGAAGGAAAAGATCTGCGGTCGGTACAAGGCTCCCTGTTGGCTTTCCAGCGCAGCGTCGGGGGCGCTGTAGGGATTTACGTCGCTCATCGTGAACTCCCCGTCGTGATTGACTGGTTGTCCGCAAAAGCTTAGCACGGGCATTCGGATCTTCAGTTTTGAACACCTCGAAGCCGTTAATGCATAACCGGTTAAGAGTTTCTAAAGTCGGCCGATAAAGCCGGTTACCAGGTATGCATGAGCGCTGAGTAGCATGCATCTGTCAATAATTTTTTCTGGAGAGGGAAGTATGTTGGCCAACTCCAGCGACAACTCGACGCGCATCGCCGATGAATTGCAGCAAGGCGTCTCGGTTTTCAAGTATTAACCGTCGGCCAGCGGCGATTGTCGTCAACGGATTTCCGGAATAAACTAGGCTTTTGCCGCAGTTTCCGGCCCGGTGACAGTCCGGGCGATCGCTAACCGGGGGTATTCAGAGCATGGCGCCGCAAATTAATGATCTTCCGGATTCTTCTTTTCGCCGAATACTGCGCCAGATTAGCGACCTGGAGTACGAGAAAGGATTTGCGCTTCCGGGCGCTTTTTATACCGATTCGCAGTGGTTGCAGATCGAGCGCGAACAACTGTTCCTGCGGGACTGGTTCTGCGTCGGCCGCATCGAGGAGGTGTCACAGCCGGGCGACTATTTCAGCTTCGATCAGGTTGGAGAACCGATCCTGATCGTACACGGACGCGATGGTGTGATCCGCGCTTTGGCCAACGTCTGCCGTCACCGCGGCACCGTGATCGCCAGCGGCAGCGGCAATAGCAAGAAATTTCTTTGCCCGTATCATCACTGGGCCTACGACACTACCGGTCAGCTTTTAAATGCGCCGCACATGGAGTCGCACCAGGCCTTCGACATGAAGGATTGTCGCTTGAAGCAGCTGGGCTGCGAGTTCTGGCAGGGCTTCATATTCGTCAACCTCGATCCACGGGCTCCCGCGCTGCAGGTAGAGCTCGAGCCGCTGGAAAAAATAATCGGTAATTATCATCTCGAGCAAATGACCCTGAGATACCAGGCCGACGAAGTCTGGGACACCAACTGGAAATGCCTGCTGGAAAATTTCATGGAGGGTTATCATTTGACGCCGCTGCATCGGGATACTCTACACAAGGTTAATCCGAGCCGCCTGTGCAACCACCTGCAGCCGGGTTCGCGTCACTTCGGCTACAGCGTCGGCTTCACCTCGCGGCTGCCGGCCGATCGCATCAGCCACCCGGACCTGTCTGATGAGGAAGTGGATACCTGCGTCATGTTCGCAGTGCCGCCCGGGCTTGCCGTCGGTATCGGCAGCGACTATAGCTCTTTTCTGTGCCTGCGCCCGCTGTCAGCCACGCGGGTCAGGGTAAAAATGGGGCTGATATTTTACGGCGATCACTGGGCGCAAAAGGATATCGATAACGCTGTCGAGCTGTTTCAACACACGATGGACGAAGACAAGCAGGTACTGGCGAGGGTGCAGCAGGGTCTGGCATCGAACAGTTACGAACCCGGTCCGCTGGCGGCGCGCGATCTCGAGGGCACCATCTGGGATTTTTACCAATACCTCGGTCGAAACCTCGGTGGCGATGAGCCGACCGGGACAGCCTCGATCGGGAGAGCGGAGAACAAATGAGTAACCCTGAACCGAACACCCCGCCTATTCCCTGCAGCGATGCCGAATGGCAGCTGCGCGTCGAGCTTGCTGCCTGCTACCGCGCCTTTGTGCACTACGGCTGGACCGACCTGATCTTTACCCACCTGAGCGCGCGTTCGCCGGATAATCCGGAACAGTACCTGATCAATCCCTACGGTTTGCTGTTTCACGAAATATGTGCCAGTAACCTGATCAAGGTTGATTTCGCCGGCAACGTCGTCGCCGGGGATTACCCCTATAATGAAGCCGGTCACGCGATTCACAGCGCGATGCTCAGGGCCAGGCCGGATGTCAATGTCGCGCTGCACAGCCATACTCGCGCGGGCATGGCGGTTTCCTGCATGAAGTGTGGCTTGTTGCCTCTGACCCAGCAGGCCAACGAAATACGCGATCTGTTGTGTTACCACGAATACGGTATTGCCCGCAGCGGCAGCCTCGAATGCGAGCGTCTCGGCGAGGACATGGGCGAGAAATGGATTATGGTCATGCAAAACCACGGCTTGCTGACGCTGGGCCGTAATGTCGCCGAGGCCTTTTATTACCTTTATACCGTGGAAAGCGCCTGCAAGGTGCAGGTCGATGTCATGGCTTCCGGCCAGGACCTGGTGACGCCGGCAGGGGAAATTGTCGAAGAGCTCGCGCGCGACGGCCGTCAGCGTGCCACGCAAAACCTCGAACACGTCGATTTCGCCTGGGCAGCGGTGTTGCGGCTGCTCGATCGGCAGGACCCTTCGTTCCGAAACTGAGCCTCAGTCAGCCGCTCTCGACGGGCGGATTGTCGCCGAGCAGGTAACGCGGCCCGGAGCCCAGGTGCGCCGCTTCGTCATCGGCGTTGTATAGCGCGCAGGTTTGCATCGAAAGACAGCCGCAGCCAATACAGCCGCTTAACCTGGCGCGCAGGTTTTGCAGATCGGCGATACGCCGGTCGAGCTGCCGACCCCAGGTCGTGGACAGTTTGCTCCAGTCCTTTTTGGTCGGTGTGCGCGCATCGGGCAGAGCGGCCAGGGCATCGCCGATTTCACGCAGGCTCAGGCCCAGCGTCTGCGCAACCCGGATGATGGCAATGCGGCGCAGCATCGAGCGGTGATAACGTCGATGGTTGCCAGCGACGCGTTGCGAGCTGATCAGGCCGCGGCTCTCGTAAAACCGCAGGGTCGACGTGGCCACCCCGCTGCGACCTGCGGCTTCGCCGATACTGAGATAATTGGCTGAGGGTTTCATGCGTTAATCTGCCTTTTAATTCTGACTTGACTTAAAGTTAACTTTAACTTTTATACTGCTGTCAATTTTTTAGCCCGGTGATCGAGATGGCAAAGGCAAAGCAGAAAATCGATGAAACTAAACGCGACTGGCGCGAGTTGATGCCGTTGGTGGAACTCGAGTCGCGGCCTGTTATCATGAAACGCATCGGCGGCAAGCAGATTGCCGTGTTCAGGACCGATGATGGCTTACGCGCCTGTGACAACCGTTGCCCGCACGAAGGTTACCCCCTGTCGGAAGGCAGCCTGTCGCCGGACTGTGTTCTGACCTGCAACTGGCATAACTGGAAATTTAATCTCGATACTGGCGAGAACCTCTACGGCGGAGATCGTCTGCGTACCTATCCGCTGGAAGTGCGGGGTAAGAGCCTCTGGGTCGATCTAACCGAACTTCCCTATGCCGAGCGTTACCGTGCGATCAGCGACAGCCTGCACGACGCCTTTGACGATTACAGCTACGATCGGATCGCGCGCGAAATCGCGCGCCTGATCCGAATCGGCGCCGACCCGCTCGACGTGCTGCGCCTGACCATCGACTGGTCCTGGCAGAAAATGGAGTTTGGCTGGACCCATGCCTATGCCGGCATGGCCGACTGGTTAACGCTTTATGACGAACACCCGGACGATGCCGAACTGCGGTTGGTGTGCCTGGTCGAGGCCGTTGCGCACGCGGCCTACGATGTCCTGCGTGAGCACGACTACTCGTTCAGCACCGAGGCAAAGGCTTTCGACCCCGACCGGTTCGTCGCCGATATCGAGGCGGAAGATGAAAATGCGGCGGTGGCGGCGATTCGTGGCGGGATTCGGGACGGCCTGCGGTTTGCCGATTTCGAAGAGGCTTTGTCGCGTGCCGCCTTGCAGCATTACAACGATTTCGGTCATTCGCTGATCTACGTAACCAAGGCTGACGCTCTGATCGAACGTCTCGGCGACACGATTATGCAACCGCTGCTGCTGTCGCTGGTGCGCGAGATCGTCTATGCCTCGCGCGAAGACAAGATCCCTGAGTTCCGTGCCTACGCGAGCCGGCTCAAACAGTGGGGGCAGCACAAGAATCAGGTTCCGGATCCCGCTTTATGGCGGCGCAAGGGTATCGACAAATCGCTCAAGGCGGTCATCGCCTGCAGCGGCAGTTCGCCCGAGCAATTGTATCGAGCGCTGCTGCTGGCAAACGCGGTCAACCTCCTCAGCTTCGATATCGCACAGCAGGACCGAATTCATGTTTCGGTTTCCGGTAACGTCGGCTGGCTCGATTTTACCCATGGTCTTACCTTTGCCAGCGCGGTGCGCCGGCAGTGCTCGCGTTTCCCGCAACTGTGGCCGCAGGGTTTGCTGCAAATGGCGTGCTTTAACGGCCGTAACGCTGCTTTTACCACGCCCGAAAGCGGACTCGAGCAGTGGCGACCCGATAATATCGCAGCTCAGCTCGAACGGCTGTTGCAAAAGGTCCTGGATCACGGGCAGGGTGAGCACATCGTGGCGGTGCATCTGCTGAAAACGGCGCTTGCGGTGCGCGAGGAAATCGAGCAACTCGAGCCAGTCGAGGCCGAGTTGATGGTGGCGGCCTTAACGCGTTTTTTCGAGTCGCCGCTAAAACGCCGCCAGGCCAGACGTATCGCTTTTCAGTCGCTGCAATTTGTCGCCAGGGAGTAGCGCGTTTCGTGACAGCCCGGGCAGCGACAAAACGAAAAATGTCATCACGGTTTCGCAACCGTTCGCTTGTACTCGGGCCCGATTAGAATCCGGGGCTGAAGCCTGTTAGGATTAATTCCCTTGCTGCCGGGAGTCGAAACCATGAAACCAGTCTCCTACCTGTCTAAATTATTACTGTTTCTGGTCCTGTACTTGCCCTTTGTGGCCGGCGGCGATCAGAGCGACCAGCGCCTCGAGGCACTGTTCGAAATTCTCAAAAGCAGCCATGATGAAGTCTTACTGCTCGAAACCGAGTCCGCCATCTGGGATATCTGGTATGACAGTGGTAGCGCCGATGTCGACGAATTGATGCTGCAGGCCTCTGAACTGGAACGTGCGGGTGAACTGGCCGCGGCCGAGGAGATTTATTCGGAGATTATTGCGGTCTTGCCCGGTTTTTCCGAGGGCTGGAACCGGCGCGCCACGGTACGTTTTTACCAGCGTGATTTCGAAGGCTCGCTCGCCGATATCGAACAAACGCTGCGGCTGGAACCCAGGCATTTCGGCGCGATCTGGGGCCTCGGCATGATCCTCGGATCACAGCGTGATTTCCAACGCGCGATTCTTGCCTTCGAGCGTCTGCTCGAAATCAAACCCAACGCGCGCGATGCGCCCCGCAGAATCGAATTACTGAAACAGGAGCTGGCCAGGGAGTCGGTGTAACCGACGCGTCGGGTTAGCTACCGTCCGATTGCGATTGCGGCAGGGAGTAGGTCGGATTTTCGGATTGACGGCCGGGCGACGCGGTGATTAAAGATGGGTTTTACTGAGCAGGTTTTTACCCTGCTCGTCGATGATTTGTCGCGCCTTCACCAACGAGTGATCGATTGCGGCCTGCAGGTCGGCATTCTGGTCCGCGCGAATAAACTGGACTCGCCTGATCTCGCCGTCGAGTTCACCACTGATGAATCCGGCGGTGCGGTATTTGCCATCTTCGTTTATCGGTGCCGCCTCGATCGAAAATCCCTTGTAGTCGACCGCTTCCGTCGGCTCGGGTTGCGCTGTGCCTGCACCGCCTACCAGCCACTTGAACAGTTTGCCGAGCGCCATTCGATTGTCCCCGCTCATGAATTGAAGTTCACATCATAACAGAGAACCCCGTTACTGCATGAACCGCTGTTGCCGGGTGCGGTGAAAGCGACAGGTTCGTCTACTTTTCCGATCGAGCGAATATATGATTTTGCTTGACTCTGTATTTATTACAGGGTTTAAATTATCGTTATTTTCGGCGGTAGTTCTTATCGAAGTTACCACCGTCCCGGCATCGGCGTCTGAAAATGGCAGACAGATTCGATCAAGGAATGAACTGAAATCGGAGGCAATAACATGTTGACTCGTGGCAGACTGGCGGCCCGTACCGGCTGCAACATAGAAACGATTCGTTACTACGAGTCGATCGGCTTGATGCCGGCCCCTGCGCGCACCGCTACGGGATATCGCAACTACAGCGAGGAGCATCTGCGCCGTCTGAACTTTATCCAGCGCGCCCGTTCGCTCGGCTTCAGCAGTGAAAAAATCCAGGGATTGCTCGAATTAACCGATTCCGGCGGAGATCATACGCGTGCCGATGTGAAATTGCTGACCGAGGCACATATCGAGGAAATCTCGCAAAAGATTCGGGATCTGCAAAAAATCAAGAGGCGTCTAAGCCAGATTTCGTCCCATTGTGACGGTTCCGGCAGGAGCGCTAAAACCTGCCCGATTCTGGAGTCGTTGTTCGAAGACGGGCAGGCGGATTAACGCATTCGAGTCCTGATCGATGGCCGTTCGATTTATTCGCGATCGATCCGATGTACAGCGGTTTCGACGCTGCCATCGGCTTTTAATCTGAGATGTCGATAACCAGGCGCTTCGTCGCTGAGTGCGAATTCCTTGCTGTTCGGTTTGAACTGTATACAGCTCGATGGTGTCGACATCCACTCGACTCCGCCAATGGTTTGCCTGGCTTCCTGGTGTACGTGGCCCCACAGCACCGCCCTGACGTTATCGTGTAACGCCAGTCTGGCGCGCAGCTGTTGGTCGTCCCGCAGGCCTTTTTCATCGATCCACTCGCTACCGCTTTGCTGCGCCTGGTGGTGCAGGCAGACCAGAGCATGTTTGTGCGCATACTGGTTCAGGGCGGCAGCCATGAAATCCAGCTGCGTGTCGGCCACGCGGCCGTAGACCTCGCCGGCTATGGTCGAGTCCAGCAACAGGATTAGCCAGTCACCGGCGAGAATCTGTCTTGTCGCGCTAATGCGCTGGCCGACGAAATGTTGTGTCATCGTCTCGCTGTCGTCGTGGTTACCGGGCAACCAGAAGGTCGGTGCGTCGAAATCATCGAACTGCGCGGCGAGGTAGCGGTAGGCGTCGGCCGAGCCATCCTCGGCCAGGTCGCCGGTAGCCAAAAGCAGGTCGAGGCCGCCGGCGTTATTTATGACGCCCTTTTTGACTGCTTCGAAGCTGAGGCGCGTGTCCACTCCGCGCAGCTTTTCGTCCGCCGTTGCAAAGATATGGCAATCGGTGATCTGCACCAACTGCACCACGCCTGGCTCGAGCGGTTGCAGGCATTGTATTTGTTCCTCGTGTGTATTCCCCATGTGGTTACCCGTTAACTGCCTGTTTATATTCACAGCCGGCCTGCCGTTATTTTGCTCCGCCCAATCCTGAAGAGGGACCAGCCGGCGACGACCGTGTCGGGTGCAGACCTTATCAATTTTACTAAACTGCGACAAACCCACGGCAGCCGCGAAACCTGCTGCATGGCTACGGGCGAAGCGACCGCAGCCGCCCGTTGATGCGCTGCCGGCGAGGGGCAGTCGCGACAAATTCGCCTAAATGTTTCAATCTGCTTACCGATACTGGCATTATGCGTGCATGACTCAGCAGCCGGATAAGTACCGCTTTATTCCCTATCGACGACGGGATATCGTCGACATGTGTCTGCTGGACGATCGACTGGCGGACGTTGCCGACGACTTTCGCCAGTTGAGTTACATGCTGGAGCAGATCTTCCATTTCGAGTTTCACCAGGTGGTCGAGGCGCTGAAAGAAGCCTATGCCGAACTCGATCCCGACAGCGATACGCGAAGTCCACCAATCGAGCGGCAACCGCCGTCGCAATCTTTTGTGCAACTGCTGGACGGCCTGCTGGGAAAAGCCAACTACGAACGTATCGGCGAATCCGAGCTGAATCGAGCGTTGACCGAATCGTCGCTGTTCAAGATCAGGCTATACGTCGACTTCGACGATTTCTCCGAGGTTTCATTGTTTGCCCGGGGTGTTTCGATCAGGCGCGAGCGAATACCCATCTGGTTCGGCTTGCGCTCGCGGGAAATTGAATTCATCAACTTCGATCGCGTCGTCGTCTATATCAGGATTCGTGACGACTACGTGCACTCGAAGCAGGACTTTGCCAGCTGCCGCGCGGGCGCAACCCTGCTGAAGCTGTTTCGCAACGTGCCGCGGGCTGATCTCGAAATGCTGTTTCCGAACACACGCGTACGCATGCGCCTGCTGGATAAGCTGCTGATCGGTGTTCCCGCGGTCGTCAGCGGTGGCATGGTTCTGACGACAAAGCTCGGCGCGTCGCTGGTGTTGCTCGGTTCGCTGTTTGGATACTGGCTTGGGATCAGCAGCAAACCAGCCGAGCTGAACCAGGCTGCCATCATGGTGTTGCTGGCGGGTCTGGTTGCGCTCGGCGGTTATCTGTGGAAACAGTTCAGTAACTTTAAGAATCGCAAGCTTCGTTTCATGCAGGCGCTGACGCAAAACCTTTATTTCAAGAACCTCGACAACAACGCCGGCGTCTTCCATCGCCTCGCCAATGATGCCGAGGAAGAGGAATCCAAGGAGGCGATCCTGGCGTACTACTTTTTACTGAGCAGCGAAATTCCGCTGGACAGGGCCGGACTGGACCGATCGATCGAAAACTGGTTCGAGTCGGTCTGGGATTGCCGTATCGACTTCGAAATCGACGACGCCCTGCACAAACTGATAACGCTGGGGTTGGTGAAAGAAACCGACGACTTGCTCGGCGCGGTTACTCCCGAACAGGCAATCCGCATCCTGGACCAGCGCTGGGACGACTACTTCGTCCCGGATAAATAGCGGCCGGTTACCGCGGCACTGTATTTCGATCGGGATTGCCGGTATATTTCAGGCGCTGCCGGCGGCCCCAGCGGGAAATCGATGATGATGCGCCAGCGTGCAAGTCTTTGCCAATTCGTTGATGGATGACAACCGGGTGAAACCCGCGTGGAAAATACCGATGTTTAGAACGCTGTGGATACTGCTGGTTCTGCTATGGCTGCCGGGGTGTGCCAGCCTGGTCAGTTCGGCGACCACCCGTATGGCAGATAATATTTCCGTGGCTATACTCAACCAGGACGATCCCGCGACCGTTCGTGACGGCGCGCCGGCCTATTTGTTGATGATCGACGGGCTCATCGAAGGTGATCCGGAGAACACCGAGCTGCTGCTGGCCGGCGCCAGGCTGTACGGGTCTTATGCCACTGCTTTCGCCGAAGAGGAAGAGCGGGCGCAACGACTGGCAAACAAGGCCCTGGTCTATGCGCGTCGTGCGATGTGCCTGCAGGACGCTGAATTGTGTGCGGCCAGCGACGGCAAGCTCGAAGCCTTCCGCGACAGCCTCGACCAGACTGGAGCTGCCGACCTCGGCGCGCTTTACGGGTACGGCGTGGCCTGGGCGTCCTGGATTGAAGCCAATGCCGACGACTGGAATGCCATTGCCGACCTGGCCAGCGTCGAAGCCCTGTTCGAGCGTTGCCTGGAACTCGACGAATCTTACGACGGCGGCGGAGCGCACATATACCTCGGCGTTATGAAATCGCTGCGGCCGGCCGCGGTTGGCGGAAAACCCGAGGAGGCGCGTCGGCATTTCGAGCGAGCCATCGAAATTTCGGCTGGCCGTAACCTGATGGTTAAAGTGTTAATGGCCAAACACTACGCCAGAAACGTGTTTGACCAGGAACTGCACGATGAATTACTGACAGCGGTCAGGCAAGCGGATGTCGAGTATCCGGGATATACGCTGGCTAATTCGCTGGCCAAAGTCGAAGCGGAACAGTTGCTGTCAGAGTCGGAAGAATTTTTCTAGGGAACTATTATTTTGTTTGGAGATTCAAATCATCCAAATCGGAACCACGAGATGAGAACACGGATAAAAACATTTTGCCTGGCAATTATTATTGCCGCCTTCAGTGCCGGCGTCAGCGCGAAAACATTCAAGATAGCGACGCTTGCGCCTGCCGGCACGACCTGGATGAAGGAAATGAAGGCCGGCGCCAAATTGATCAGTCAGCGCACCGAGGGGCGGGTAAAGTTGAAGTTTTACCCCGGTGGCGTCATGGGGAACGACCAGAGCGTGCATCGCAAGATCAAGATTGGACAACTTCACGGTGGCGCTTTTACGCCGGGCGGGTTGGCCGTCATCGATTCCAGCCTTCAGGCTCTCGGCTTGCCGATGCTGTTCGATTCACTGGATGAAGTCGATTACGTCCGCAGCAGAATGGATTCGGTACTCAAACAGGAAATGGAGAAAAATGGCTTCGTCATCCTCGGGATTACCGAGGGCGGCTTCGCGCGCATCCTGTCCAAGCAACCGATGCGCGATATGGACTCGATTCGCAACAGCAAGGTGTGGATGCCGGAAGGGGATGAAATCGGGCAAACCGTGTTTCGCGCGCTCGGTATCACGCCGATTTCGCTGCCGATAGCCGATGTGTTTACCGGTTTGCAAACAGGCCTGATCGAAACCGTCGCGGTGAATCCGACCTCGGCGATCGCGTTTCAATGGCATAGCAGCACCGACTACATGACCGACGTACCCCTGAGTTATCTCATCGGTGTGCTCGCGATTCAGAAAAAGGCATTCAACAAGGTGCCGGCGCAAGATCGGAAAATCGTTCAAGAAGAGATGGGCAAGGTGTTCAAGCGGCTGAACAAACTTAACCGGGAAGACAACGAGGCCGCAAAGATAGCACTGCAGAACCAGGGCATTACCTTCGTAACCCCGAATCCCGGGGAAGTCGAGCAGTGGCGCAAGGTTTCGGAGCAATCGATTAACCAAATGCTCGAAAACGGGACTATCTCTGCCGACGTCGTTGGACAGGTCAGGAGTCACCTGCAGACATACCGCAACAGCCAGTAATGCAAACCTGGGTCAAGAGTTTGCACCGCGCCGAGGATGCGCTGCTGGTCATCCTGTTGACGGCGATGATTGTGCTGGCCTGCACGCAAATCCTGTTACGTAATTTCTTCGATTCGGGGATTGTCTGGATCGATCCGCTGCTGCGCGTAATGGTGCTCTGGATCGGGCTGGTGGGTGCAACCGTGGCGACGCGCCACAACAAACACATTCGCATCGACCTGCTGTCGCGCTATTTCGAACGTAACACGCATAGCCTGATTCAGGCGATCGTTGGCCAGGTCAGCGCCTGGACCTGTCTGCTGATCGCCTGGTTTGGTCTTGGCTGGATTCGTCTCGCTTACGAGGATGGTCTGACTTCCTTTGCCGGCATACCGGCGTGGATGCTGGAAGTGATAATTCCGCTGAGTTTTGCCCTGATCGGTTTGCGCTACCTCATCCTGTCTGCGGGCTGGGCGCGACTGTATCTACGCCAGCGCAATGCCGAGGACGAAGCCTCGCAATGAGCCTGGCCGCACCGTTACTGCTGTTGCTCGCGATCCTGCGCACGCCGCTGTTCGTCGTCATCGCGCTGAGCGCGATGATCGGCTTTTACAGCCAGGAGGTCGACCTGTCGGTCATCAGCATCGAGATTTATCGGCTCGCCGAGATGCCGGTACTGATCGCGATTCCGCTATTTACCTTTGCCGGCTATCTGCTCGGCGAGAGTAATGCTTCCACGCGCCTGGTCAACCTGACCAACTGCCTGCTCGGCTGGTTGCCGGGCGGTCTCGCAATCGTGGCAATTTTTGCCTGCGCGCTGTTTACCGCCTTCACCGGCGCCTCCGGTATTACCATCGTCGCGCTCGGCGGTCTGCTCTACCCGGCATTGAAGCAGGCGGGTTACCTGGAAAACTTCAACCTCGGCCTGCTGACCAGTTCGGGCAGTCTCGGCCTGTTGTTCGCGCCTTCACTGCCGCTGATACTCTACGGGGTCGTCGCGCAGCAAATGGATCTCGACCAGGCGGTCAGCATTACCGACCTTTTCCTCGCGGGCATTTTCCCGGGTTTGCTGATGCTGGTGCTGCTGTCGGGTTACTCCATGCTGCAGCCGCGCGATCGCAGTCAGCAGCGGCCATTTGATCTGGCAAGTGCGCTCGCCGCGATTAGCGAGGCAAAGTGGGAAATCCCGTTGCCGATCATCGTGCTTGGCGGTATTTATGGTGGCTACTTTGCAGTGTCGGAAGCCGCCGCGGTCACCGCCATTTACGTGTTGATCGTCGAGGTTTTTATCATTCGTGAAATACGGATTTCGCAGTTACCCGATATCGTGCGCGACTCGATGATGCTGGTCGGCGGCATTTTGATCATCGTCGGCGTATCGCTGGCTTCGACCAACTACATGATCGATGCCGAAATACCGACGCGTCTGTTCGAGTTCATCCGGCAACACGTCGACGAAAAGCTGACCTTCCTGATCTTGCTGAACCTTTTTTTACTCGTGCTCGGCATGATGCTGGATATTTTTTCGGCGATCGTCATCATTGTGCCGATCATCCTGCCGATTGCCGTCGGCTACGGCATCCACCCGGTGCACCTCGGTATTATTTTTCTCGCCAACATGCAGCTGGGATACTTTACACCGCCGGTGGGCATGAACCTGTTTATTGCCAGTTACCGTTTCGAAAAGCCCATCATGACGCTCTACCTGGCGACAATCCCGTTTTTTGTCGTGCTGCTGGTTGCGGTTTTGGTCATCACCTACTGGCCCATGCTGAGTCTGGCCCTGATTTCTGAATAGACTGTAGAATTTGACCAGTTTTAATCCTGTATCTTGAGCAGGATTTTACCCG
>CP070646.1:893208-909552 GCA_020354435.1 Gammaproteobacteria bacterium | reverse complement strand
TCGGTGAATTGTTGCTGGAAAAGTACAACAACGAGGAAGCTCTGCAGGCATTCAGGCAAGTGCTGGATAAAAACGACGCGCACCCGCGGGCGTTGCTCGGCCTCGCTCGCAGCCAGCATTTCGATTATTCGAGCGAGGCGGTCACGACTGCACTGCGGGCTTTGTCGATAAATCCGAACCTGGTGCCAGCGCGAATCTTCCTTGCCCGCCTGTTTATCGAACTCGAACAGTATGCCGACGCCAGGCACGAGGTCGACCTTGCGCTCGAGATCAATCCGCAATCGCTCGAAGCGATGACCCTGTTGGCGGCAACGCATTTACTGCAACGCGACCGTGCCGCGTTCGAACAAATCGAGCGGCGCGTGCTGCAGACGAATCCGAAATACGCGCATTTTTACACGCTTGTGGCCGATATCGCGGCACAGAATCGCCTCTATCGTGAAGCCGCCGATTTTGCTGCAACTGCGGTCGAACTCGACCCGCAGTCCTGGCGTGGACATGGCCTGCTCGGTATGAACCTGTTGCGACTGGGGCAAATGCAGGCTGGACGAGAGAGTCTCGAGCGTTCCTTTGAGGGCGATCCCTATAATGTCTGGATCAAGAATACGCTGCAGCTTGCCGACACCTTCGGCGATTATGTCGAAATCGAACAGGGTCGCTTTATCGTCGTCATCCACGGTGACGAAGATGCATTGCTGCGGCAATACGTGCACGATCTCGCGATCGAGGCTTACGCATACTTCAGACAGCGATATCGGCATGAGCCTGAGGGGCTGATCCGAATCGAATTCTATCCCGATCATGCAGACTTTTCGGTGCGCACGGTCGGGCTCGCAGGCGTGGGTCTGCTCGGTGTCTGTTTCGGCCCGGTGGTGGCGATGGATTCGCCCGCGGCGCGTGAACGCGGCGCCTTCAACTGGGGTTCGACCCTGTGGCATGAACTGGCCCACGTGTTTCATATGTCGATGACCGACAACCGGGTACCGCGCTGGTTCACCGAGGGTCTGTCGGTCTACGAAGAGCGCCTCGCGCGCAGCGGCTGGGGCGCGGATCCGGATCCCGAATTCCTGCGCGCCCACCTGCAGGGGCGCTTGCTGCCGGTCAGCAGTCTCAACAATGGTTTCGTGCGTCCCAGCTACCCGGAGCAGGTGGTGCATTCCTACTACCAGGCATCGCTGGTGCTTGAGTTCATCGAGTCGCGCTGGGGCTTCGACGTGGTCCGCGATATTCTCGATGGATACCGCCACAGCTTCGATGCAGACGCGGTGTTGCTCGAGCATCTCGAACTGGATTACGAGCGCCTCAACGCCGATTTCGACGCTTATTTCCGCGACCGTTTTGCCTCCGCGCTGGCCGCCCTGGGCGATCTCGAAGAAGCCTTGCCGACGCCGGACCCGGAGCAGCCGCCGCTGGCGACCGAGGTGCCGGCAAACTACTTTGCACAGATGCGTTTCGCCAATTTGATGCTGGAGCAGGATAATTTCGAACTGGCGGAGCTGTTTCTGCTAAATGCACAGCAGCTGTTCCCGCAGTACGCGGGCGATGACAGCAGTTACTGGTTGCTGGCCGAACTCTATGCAAAACAGCAGAAATGGGATCAGGCCGAGCGCCAGCTGGAGCAACTGGTCTCGATTAATGCGGAACACTATACGGCACACCGCAGGCTTGCCGAGCTGCGGGCGCGGCGCAATGATCATGCCGGTGCCGTGAAAGTGCTGCGGGCAGCCAATTACATTTATCCCTACGATCCGGAAATGCACCGGCAGCACGCGCAGCACGCGGCAAATCTCGACGATTGGCCGTCTGTGGTGCGCGCGCGTCGCGCGCTGGTGGCGCTCGACCCGGTCGACCGGGCGCAGGCCTTTTATCAGCTGGCCTACGCTTATCAGCGCGCCGGAGATCGATCTTCGGCACGCGAGCAGATACTATATGCACTGGAAATCGCGCCCAATTACACCCTGGCGCAGGAATTGCTGCTGTCGTTGCATGCGGCGCAGGAATCCCGGGAATAATTAAAAGGAGCAATGCTTTGGAGCAATCGACACAGCCACCGGAATCGCTGCAGTCTGACGACGATATTGCGCTGGCGGACGAGCTGAAGACACGATACGACCGGGTTCGCGGCGAACTGGGTAAACTGATCGTCGGCCAGGAGCAGGTTGTCGAGCAGATTCTGCTGACCATACTGGCAGGGGGTAACAGCCTGATCGTCGGTGTCCCGGGGCTGGCCAAGACACTGTTGATACACTCGATCGCGCAGGTACTCGATCTCGGCTTCGCCCGTATCCAGTTCACGCCGGATCTGATGCCGTCGGATATTACCGGCACCGATCTGGTGCAGGAAAATCCCGACACCGGGCGGCGCGAGCTGAGCTTTCTGCCGGGCCCGATATTCGCCAATATCGTGCTTGCCGACGAAATCAACCGCACGCCGCCGAAAACCCAGTCGGCATTGCTCGAAGCGATGCAGGAGCACCGGGTTACTGTGCAGGGCAAGACCTACGAGCTCGACGAGCCGTTTTTCGTGTTCGCGACGCAGAACCCGATCGAACTCGAGGGCACTTATCCGTTACCGGAGGCCCAGCTCGATCGTTTCATGTTCGAAATATCGATCGATTACCTGCCTGCCGAGGAGGAACTCGAAGTCGTGCGCCAAACCACTTCGTTACGCAATATCCAGTTCGAATACGCGATGAACGGGGAGCAGATCAGGGCCTTCCAGCAACTGGTACGCAAGGTGCCGGTGTCGCACGCGGTTTCGCAATACGCACTCGACCTGGTACGCGCGAGCCGTCCGGGTAGCGGCGATGAGCCCGACTTCGTGCGTGAATGGGTGGCCTATGGCGCCAGCACGCGGGCGGCCCAATACCTCGTGCTCGGCGGCAAGGCAATGGCGCTGATCGACGGGCGTTATCACGTCAGCTTCGACGATATCCGCGCGCTGGCCAAACCGGTACTGCGCCACCGGGTATTACGAAACTTTCACGCCGAGGCCGAAAAAATCGGCTCGGACCAGCTAATCGAGCGTCTGCTCGAGGCTGTACCTGAGCCGGCTTCCGGCATGTAACGGCAAGCGCGATGCTGAGGCAACGGGAAGAAGGCGCGCAGATTCCAGGGGAGCGCTTTATCGACCTCGAGGTGCTGACGCGGATCGACAATCTCGAGCTGATTGCGCGCACCGTCGTCGATGGTTTCATCAGCGGCTTGCACCGTTCGCCGATGCTCGGCATGTCGGTCGATTTTGCCGAACACCGTGCCTATATGCCGGGCGACGACGTACGCCGTGTCGACTGGAAACTGTTCGCGCGTACCGATCGCCTTTATGTCAAGGAATTCGAAGCCGACAGCAATGCCAATATGCATATGCTGCTGGATGTATCCGCATCGATGAATTACGGCAGCGGTGCGCTGACCAAGCTCGATTATGCCAGGTACCTTGCTGCCAGCCTGGCTTACCTGGCTTCGCGTCAGCGCGATCGCATCGGCCTGATCACCTTCGATCACGACGTCATCGAAACCGTTCCACCGTCGATTCGGCATTTCAGCCGGGTCCTGCACGCTCTCGACCAGTGCAGGCCGGCGGGTCATAGCGAATATCACCGGCCGCTGGAAAAAATCGGCGAACGGCTGCGACGGCGCAGTTTCGTGGTGCTGATTTCCGACCTCTACGAGACGCCCGAACGCCTGCTGTCGGCGATCGCCCAACTGCGCTGCCGTGGTAACGACCTGATCGTGTTTCACCTGCTCGATCCGCTCGAGTTAAGCCTCGAACTCGACGATGTCTCCAGCCTGGAAGACCTGGAAACGGGCACAAACCTGCCGATCGCCGCAGCGCAGTTTCGTGCAAGCTATCAGCAGCTGGTGCGAGAACATCGCGCCGCGCTCGAGCAGAAACTCGGCAGTAACCAGATCGACTATATCTTTGCCGATATATCCCGTCCGCTGGACGGTGTTCTGTTTCGCTACCTGTCGGACCGGGAACGCCAGATCAGGACGCGCTAATGGGTTTTGCCTGGATCAACCCGCTGTATCTCGCCGGCTGCCTGTTGCTGGCGCTGCCGGTCCTGATCCACCTCGTGCAGAAGCACCGGCCCAGCGGTGCCCGATTCCCGTCGTTGATGTTTTTACGACGCATTCCGCTGCAGGAGAAAAGGCGGCTCGAAATCAGGCACTGGCTGCTGCTGTTGCTGCGCTGCCTGTTGTTGCTGCTTATCGTACTAGCTTTCGCGCGGCCCTTCGTGACCGGCAGCGCCGTGCCTGCCGATGCGAATTCGCAGCAACGGGACAGCGTGATCGTGCTGGATCGTTCCTATAGCATGCGTATCGGCGATCGCTGGCAACAGGCGCAGGCAGCCGCGCTCGATCGCATTCGACGCGCTTCGCCGCAGCAGCGCTTCGCGCTGGTATTGTTCGACGAGGAGGCCGAGGTCGTCAGCGACTTGAGCGGAGATCGCGAAAACCTTGCCAGCCTGATCCGCCGCGAACGCCCGGGTCTGGGTGCGACTCGTTTAAGCGTGGCGCTGGAGCAGGCGGCGAGACTGCTGGTCGGCAGCCAGGCCAGCGAAAAGCGGATCCTGTTGATCTCGGACTTCCATGCCGCGCCTGACGATGTGGCCGGCATCGATCGTGCTATCGGCGTCGAAACCCTGCCGGTCGAGACTGACGCGGTGATCAATGCCGGTATTACCGACTACGTGATCGGTCCGCCACCGGCTGGCGGCCTGGGCGAGTTTTCGCTGCACGTCGCGCTGAAAAATTACTCGCAACAGGCAGTCGAGCGGCAGCTGGAACTGGTTCTCAACGGTCGCGTTGTCGAAAGCCGTAGCTTAGTCCTCGAGCCCGGGACCAGCCGCGACGAAAGCTTCGACGAACTGACATTCAGCGGCGATCTCGCGCGTGGCATCGTTCGCCTCGACGCCGATGTACTTGCCACGGACGACCAGGTATTTTTTGTCTACTCGAAAAATCAGCAAGTACCGGTGCTGCTGATCGAAAACGAGGACGCCCGCCCCAACCAGGCGGTTTTTATCGAAAACGCACTGCGATTGTCGCCTACGCCGGTGTACCGCGTCAGACGCACGAGCTGGAGCCAGCTCGACGCCGATGAACTCGATAACTGGGCGCTGATCATTGTCAATGATGCCGCCTTACCGGGAACCATGCTGGCGGATGCGCTGCGCGGCTTTGTCAGTGGCGGCGGTGGTCTGCTGGTGGCCACGGGTGAGTCGGTGCAGGGCAACTGGCCATCGGATGAAAGCGGCTACCTGCCCGGGAAGCTACTGCGCCGGGTTGATGCGGCTCCGGGGCGCGCACGCCGTATCGGCCGGATTAGCGGGCATCCTGCATTGGCCGGAATCGATCCTGGACGGGTATCCGTTTTCAGTTACCGCGAACTCGAACCGAATCCGGGTGATCGTGTTCTCGCCGCCTATGACGATGGTGCCGTTGCGCTGCTCGAGCGGCGCCTCGACGCCGGCCGCGTAGTGGTGCTGACGTCAACCCTGGATGCACACTGGAACGATCTCGCGCTGCGACCGGTATTTGTACCCTTGCTGCATCGATTGCTGAACTACATGGCGGCATTCGAGTCTTATTCGAATAGCCTGCAGGTCGGAGAGACCGTGGACGTATTGCGCTATGCGCGTGCGCTCAGCGGCGCCGATGCGGTAATCGCAGCCGCCGGCGATACCGACCTGACCATAGAATCGCCGAGCGCCACGGATTCCCGGCTGCAGCGCGATGCGCCGCTTTTGCAGTTGAACGAGCAGGGTTTTTACCAGGTACACAGGGCGACGCCGGTGGGAATGGACGTGGTTCTGGCGGTGAATATCGATGCAGCCGAGGCCGGGCTTGAAAGACTTGACCTGGCGCGATTTGAGGAGGAAATTAGGACTTCGGCACTGCCGCGGGCGGATTCCGGGGTCATGATGCAGCGCGAGGCGGCCGAATATGAGCAGCGGCAGCAGCTGTGGCATGATATTCTGTCTCTGGTGCTGTTATTGATGTTGATCGAGGCGTTCGCGGCAAACTGGACCGCGGTCAGGCGCACTCGTGTCAACTGAGTCAACGCGGAAAGTCATGGCAAGATTCGACCAGGACAGATTCGAACCCGAAAGCCGGTTACGATATAACCTGCCGAAGGTTGACGACACCGAGGCGCAACTGTCGTCTATCATCGAACGTTTGCGTCGGCGCTGGCGAATCCGCCTCGTGCTCGGCGGTCTCTTCTGGGTGCTCGCACTCGGCGCCAGCTTGCTCGCGATCGAATCCTGGGCGCTGCACCAGTGGCATTTCGCCCCATCGCTGATAAACGCCTTACGCGTACTGACTTTGCTGGCGTTTATCGTCATGTTGCTGTGGTTCTGCCTAAGACCGGCGAGGCGACGGGTCAGCGATACCCAGGTTGCGCGCTATTTCGAAGAGCATGAACCGCAACTGAAAACGATTGTTTCCAGCGCCGTCGATGCCGCACGCTCGGAGCAGACGGATATTTCGCCGGCATTGCGTGACCGCCTCATCGAGCAGGCCATCGATGCCAGCAGGCAGGCCGGCAACGGTGACAGGATCGAAGCGGCCGGTCTCAAGATCGCGCTTGCCAGGAATCTGGGTCTTGTGCTGCTGATCGCAGCATGCATCGCCTGGCGTCCTGCGTTTGTGTCGGATTCGCTGTCGTCGTTGTTAATGCCGTGGGTAGACGCGAGCGAATTTTCACCCTATCGAATCGAGATAAGCCCGGGCGATATCGAGATCGCGCGCGGGGCGGATCAATTGATCAGTGCCAGCATTGCGGGTTTCGACGGGGCCGATGTCAGGCTGGTTACCTCTACCGATAACGGCGCTAGCTGGCACGAGTCGGAGATGACCCCGGGCCAGCAGGCAGGTAGCTACGATGGTTTTCTGTTCGATCTTACCGACGACGTGGAGTACTACGTCACCGGTGCCGGGCAGCAATCGCCGGTTCATCGAATCACGGTTGCCGATATTCCGGCGATCGCCGAAATCGCGCTGCGCTACCATTACCCGGCCTATACCATGCTTGAGCCCAGGTTGATCGAGGGTGGTGGTGACATTACTGCCTTGCGCGGCACGCGTGTCGAAATTCTGATTACGCCGACCATCGCTATCCCGGGTGGCGAGCTGGTGCTGGACGACGGCCAGCGCATTGCCCTCGCGCGAAGCGATTCCGGACCCTGGAGCGGCGCGATTACGGTAGTCGATGATGGCGCATACCAGGTCGCGCTGCAGCGCGCCAGCGGAGCCACGGTCGATGCATCTTCCGAGTTTCGCATTACCGCCCTCGCTGACAGCTTGCCGAGCGTTTCGATCCTGAGTCCGGGCAGGGATACCCGTGTCAGTATGATCGAGGAACCGGTCATGGCGATACGCGCTGCCGACGATCAGGGCATTGCCGAGCTGCAGCTGTTGCTGTCGGTCAACGGTGGTGAAGAGCAGGTTATTACCTTGTTGCCGGAGCAAATGTCAAACCCCAACCGCGAGGTCGACGCCGAACACATCCTCATGCTCGAGGAACTGGATCTGCGGCCGGGGGACCTGATTTCCTACTATGTCAGGGCCACCGACAGGGCACCCGTGAGCGGCGCGCAGACCACCACC
The DNA here is from genome assembly GCA_020354435.1 of Gammaproteobacteria bacterium. Lineage (GTDB taxonomy): Bacteria > Pseudomonadota > Gammaproteobacteria. The sequence goes on along the minus strand of CP070646.1, from coordinate 901,938 downwards.
AGCGATATATTTTTCTACCAGGTGCGCCCCTTCGATACCAGTTATCGTCGGTCTGACCAGCGAGCGGGCGGCGGCGGTGGCGGTGGCAACCAGGGCGGCCAGCAGGGCGGTTTTCTGTCGGAACAGCAGAAGCAGTTTGTCGTCGCCACCTTCAAGATGATCCGCGATCGTAATAATTACAGCGAGGAAGCCTATCAGGAAAATCTCGATCTTCTGGCGAGGGCAGAAGCAAGAATTCGCGATCGGGTAGAGGCGATCGTTCGTCGTATCGGCAGCCGCGCGCTGATCCAGGTCGACGAACGCTACAAGATCATAACCGAAGAGCTGCCGCGTGCTGCCGAAAAGATGCGCGAAGTCGAGCAGCAGCTGAAGCAGGCACAGGTCGAGTCTGCGCTTGCCGATGCACAGGTTGCGCTAACCCACCTGCAGCGCGCGGACGCGGTATTCCGCGAGATGACGGTGTCGCTTGCCGGCCAGAACGGCGGCGGTAGTGGCGCCAACACCGGCTTCGAGGATCTGGCGAATCTGTTCCAGCTGGAAATGGACAAGCTGCGTCACCAGTACGAGTCTGTGCAGCGCGGGCAGCAACAAACTTCGCCGCAGGCGCTGATCGATGAAACCATGGAGAAGCTGCGCGAGCTGGCCCGGCGGCAACAAAAAGAGGTGGAGCGGCGAATGCGCGCGCAAGGACAGCCAGCTTCCGCGCAGAGCCGGCAACGACAGCTCGCGCTGGCCGAGGAACTCGAGGATATGGCGCGACGCCTGGAACGGTTGACACGACAGCAGCAGAATCCCCGGTTACAGCAATCAATCGATAGCATGCGCAACGCGGCCGAGGCGATGCGCCGCTCTACCGGCGCCGGCGGTGACGGCATGCAGCAGGCCCGCCAGGCCGCTGAAAGTCTGCAACAGGCGCAGCGACTGCTGGATCAGGGCAAGATGACGCAATTCAGCGAAGCGCTGCAGCGCACTCTGAAGCGTGCCCAGCTGGTCGAAAAGCAGCAGAGCGCAATCAGGCAGGACGTAGCCGAGATCGATCAGGATTGGAATGGTACGAAGGAAGACCAACTCAATCAGCTAGAGCAGCGCAAACAGGATCTGCACGAACAATTGTCCAGTCTCGAGCAGGAACTGGGCGAATTGACAACGAGGTCGCGCGAGCAACAACCGAAGGCGAACCAGTCCCTGAAGCAGGCCATGCGTGCGCCACGTGAATATCGTTTGCACGATCGTATCCGTCGTACCCGGCAGATGCTTTTATTGAGTCAGCACGAAGCCGCGCTCGAGAATGAAAGCGAGATTCAATCCGGAATCAGGCGCATGCGCGAGGATATAGAGACTGCGCTGCAGAATATCGGAGAACCCGAGGAACGCGGGTTGCAGCGCTCGGTGGAGCAAATGCAGGCCCTCGCGCGTGAATTAAGCTACCTGCGCGAGCGCGCGGCTCAGCGCCAGGGCCTGAACCCGGGCAGCGACCAGAACCAGGGCAGGGAGCAAAACCAGGGCAGGGAGCAAAACCCAGGCAGGGGCCAGAGTCAGAGCCAGGGTCAGGGCCAGGGCCAGGGCAGGGGCCAGAGTCAGAGCCAGGGCCAGGGCCAGGGCAGGGGACAGGGCCAAAACCAGGGTCAGGGTATTGCCGGTTCGAGCCGGCAGACGGTCGATGGTCAGGGCGGTTACCCGATTAACGCTGAACTCGAGGCGTTTGCGGAGCGAGCCCGAGATTTACGCGGCGCGCTCATATCGCAGCAGATAGCAGCTGGCGATATCGATGCGGTTCTGGAAAAAATCGACCGGCTTGTGCTCGGTGGCGGCAATCAGGCGGAATTGCACGATCGCGCCCTGCGAGCCCTGATGCAGCTCGAATATCGGCTGCGCCAGCAACTGGAGCAGCACGAGTATCCCGAATTCTTTGTTTCCGATCCGGCCGAGCTGCCTGCCGAGTACCGCGATATGGTGGCGGAATATTTTCGCAGCCTGAGCCAGCCCTGAGCGAAATCTGTCCTTACCGACGCTTAGCCGACCCTCGGGAGCAGTAATTTACCCGGCGCTACTTTGCATTGGTTGCTCGAGAAACTGTTGCAGCATCCGCTCGGGATCGAAGATATCCATTTCCGCCGGCGCAAATTCCTTGTGGCGATAACCGTTTGATCCAACCGGCTCGTACATGGACAGGATTTCCTCGCGCCGGCTGACCAGGTCCTTGACCGCGGCCACCAGTGCCTCGAGATCGGCCTGTGTGGTGTAGAGTCCGAGGCTTGCGCGCGCCATGCCGCGCTTGCGTTCGACGTCGGCCTCGGCGTTGGGCGCATCGGGATCGATATCCATTTCCCATAACTCGCGTTTCAATAGTTCGCGCACGTAAGGGTGGGCGCAAAAACAGCCGTTGCGCACCTGGATGTTGTGATAGTCGTTGAGCGCTGCCGCGGTCAGCCCATGATCGAAGCCCTTGATATTGAAAGTCAGCGTGCCGGTTCGCGGAACCTCGGACGGATCGGGGCCGTATAGCGTGACGCCCTCGATTTTCGATAACTCGCGCCAGGCGAAATCGATCAGGTCGATTTCCTTATCACGCACCTTGTCCATGCCGACCCGGGTCAGCAAATCGAGTACCGCGCCGAGCGTGATTGCGCCGACGATATTGGGTGTACCCGCTTCCTCGCGATCCGGCAGGGTTTCGGTCGGCATGTACTCGGCGATATAGACGTCATCAACCATGCCGCCGCCTAGCTCGGCCGGCTTGATCGCGTGAAGTAAATCATTTTTTGCAATGACCGCGCCCGGAGAGCCCGGTGCGTAAATCTTGTGCCCGGAAAACACCAGCACGTCGATGTCGGCATCGTCCATGCTGACCGGTGCATGCGCGATCATCTGCGATGCGTCGACGATCAGGTAGGCGCCGACCGCGTGCATCAGCGCCGCAACCTCGGCCAGTGGCGTTATCGCGCCGGAGACATTGCTCGCACCGGTTACCGCGATGTAGTTGATACGTTCGCCATATTCGTCGACGATGGCTTTGAGCCTGTCCATGTCGAGTGCGCCGTAACGCTCGAACTCGCCCTGGCAGGGGATATGCACGACATGCGCGGTATGGTGTCGGTGCGGTAAATCGTTGGAATGATGCTCCATCTCGGAAACCAGCACGACGTCTCGCTCGGGGCGGGCACGCGACAGGCTCGCGGCCATGCGGTTGAATCCGGCGGTGGCGCCGCTGCCGGCAAAGAACGTACAGTAATCCTGTGGGCTGGCGTCGACGAATTCGAGCACTTTTTCGTGGGCCCAATCGAACGCCGCCGAAGCGCCGCGTGCCGCGTAATGCAAATCGGAATGGGTGCTGGCATAGTGTTCCAGGAACTCGTGGCCTACGTCATAGGCCGGCGCCATCATCAGCGTGGAAGCAGCAGAATCCAGATAAATGCGGGGACCACGCTTACCGTCGACGGTAGGATACTCGGTATCGCGTCCAATAAATTTGGCCTGCAGGCTGGCCAGAAGTTCGGAATTACTCATCGGATACAATTTGTCAGACAAAAAAACTATTGTCTCACAATTCGGACGCTTGGCAACCGTTTACAAGGGCCCCAAAACCGTCCCTATGGGGACGCGGCGATGATGGCAGAATCGTTTGTCTAAACCTTCGTCTTCGCTGTCGGAGCAGGCGACCCGGGGACCTTTCAGGCGTCGGGATTCGGGTAGTGTTGCGCCCAGTAGCGCGCCAGGTCATTGCGCCTGCAAACCCAGACCCGGTCGTGTTTTTGCACGAAATCGAGGAATTGATACAGGCTGCCGATGCGCCCCGGACGCCCGATCAGGCGGGCGTGCAGGCCGACCGTCATCATTTTCGGATGGGTTTCACCCTCGGCATAGAGAATATCGAAGCTGTCCCTGAGGTAGGTGAAAAACTCGTCACCGAGCTGGTAATCGCTTTCGCCGCGGCCGAACTTCGAATCGTTGGTGTCGAGCGAGTAGGGGATCAGCAACAGTTCGGGGTAATCACGGGACCAGTAGGGCAGGTCGTCGTTGTAAACGTCCGAGTCGTACAGGAAAACACCGGACTCGGCGACCAGCCTTCGCGTGTTCAGCGATGGCAACCCGGCGTAGTAACCCAGTGGCGCCTCGCCGGTCAATTCCCGTACCTGCTCGATACTGTTGCGAATATACTCGCGTTCCTGCGATTCGTCGACATCGTAATAGTCGAACCAGCGCCAGCCGTGAGGCTGCAGGTCGAAACCGGCATCGATCATTGCCTGCAGCGCGCGCGGATTCTGCCAGCCGGCCAGGCCGACCAGGTTAACCGTAGCCTTGAGTCCCCGATCGGTAAAGGCCCTCAACAGGCGCCAGTAGCCGACACGGGAACCGTATTCGTAACTCGATTCGATATTCAGATCGCGACCGCCGATGCGGGCTTGGACGTCAACGTCGGACAGGCGTACCTCGGAGCGATCGTCGCCGTTCAGAATGCAGAGTTCGCCGCCTTCCTCGTAGTTAATGCAGAAATTGAGCGCGATGCGGGCCTCGTCGGGCCATGCCACCGCGGGCGGTTGACCCCCGTAACCGATGAAATCGCGCCCGGGTTTATTGCTGTCGTTCATGGATTTCGATTCGCTCTCGAGTAAATCCCCCGGATTTCTGCAACTATAGCATTCGCGAGGATTAGCGTCATAATCGGATTATTCTGGGTTAAACTATGCGAACTGTCGGCATCAGGAGAGACAAGCGTGAAAGATTCAGCCCGACGCAAGCTCGTACTCGGCTTGATGGCCCTGCCACTACCTGGCCTTGCCGCCGCTGCGATACGTACCCCGGGCGCGAGCGAGGGGCCATTTTACCCAACCGCGGGTATGCGTTACGACGACATCGATAACGACCTGGTAAAAATCAGCGGAGCGGTCGAGCAGGCCGGCGGTGAAATCGTCTGGCTCCGCGGTCGCGTTATTGATCACGCTGGCAAACCGGTGGCGTCGGCGCGTGTCGAAATCTGGCAGTGCGATGTTCGTGGCGTTTACCTGCATCACGCCGACCCGGGTGGCGCGACGCGCGATCCGGCTTTCCAGGGATTCGGCCACGACCTGACCGCCGCCGACGGCAGTTATTCCTTCCGTACGATAAAACCGGTGCCCTATACGGGACGAACGCCGCATATTCACGTCAAGGTGCTGGTCGGCAATCGTGAGCGACTGACGACGCAGTTTTATCTACCGGATCATCCCGACAATGCCCGTGACTGGCTGTACCAGCGGATTCCGGTTGAGCAACGCGAGCTGGTAACGATGTATTTCGATCAAACGGACCAGGGGCCGATGGCAGAGGTCGACCTGGTGATCTGACCCTTCACGGCCAGAACAGGTAATTGTCGGGATCGCCGGGATCGCTCGACAGCACGACGATGACCGCGATCAGGATCGCGAGTAATGCAATCAGCGCGATCAGTAGCTGGTGCCAGCGGTAATAGGGGCTCGAAGCGATATCGCGTGGATTCACGCGTCGGTAAATCACGAGCCAGCCACCGATGCTCGCCAACAGTAAAACGAACAGGGCCTGGATCGTGAAATGCAGCCAGTCCATCGTATTTAGTTACCCCGTATCGTGCTGAGCACGTCCATCACAAATTCCTCTTAACCAGAACAGCTGGCGCATGGATTTACCCGTGTCACTCATCGATGTAGTTGGATACCTCGATCAGGTTTTCATCAGGATCCCTGAAGTAAACCGAAACGATGTCGCCGCGCGCGCCGCTGCGTGGTACCGGCCCGTCGATGACCTCGACGCCGCGGGCTTCGAGTTCCGCCACCACCTGGTTCACCGGATCGTCGATGATAAAACACAGATCGGCGCTGCCCGGCTGCACCCTGCCGGCCCTGGGTTCGAATTCCCGACCGCTCTGGTGCAGGTTGATTTTTTGTTCACCGAAGCCGAGCGCAATCCTGCCGGCGCCGAATTCTATTTTTTTCATGCCCATCAGGTTGCAATAAAACTCGACAGTGCGCTCGATATCGGCAACGGTCAGTACCAGGTGATCGATTCGATTGGTTTTCATCTGATTTTTCCGGGCCACGGGAGTCCGCTCGCTTCGAATCGATGATTCCGCCGCTGAGCGGATGGGTCACTCCAGTCTGTCGAAGAACAATATCATCGCAAAGAGCAGAACTGCAAATGCGACCATGCCGTGCAGGCGCAATGTGCGCGACACGCCGCTGCTGGCATCGATCCATTGTGGCAGGAACAGCATCCATTTTTTGCCGGTTTCGAGATAGGCGAGGTAGGAGACGACAGCGGCATAAACGAATCCGACCACGAGCAGGCTGTAAGTTAATGCCGCCATCGGCTGGCCGCTAGCAGTTAAAACAGCGTGGCGCCGACCGCCAGCCCCGGTATGGCGATTTCGCATATGCGCTGCATTGTCGGTTTATCCAGCTCGACCCGGAGTGCCGCGGCGTTTTCGTCGATGCGCCCGGGTTTGCGCGTGCCCGGAATCGGAAAGATATCGTCACCCTGGTTCAGCAACCACGCTAGCGCCAGCTGTGCCGGCGTAATTTCGAGTGTGGACCCTCTCGGCCCAGTTCTGCCTTTTCGATCATCGCCTCCCTCCGTTTGCGTTGCATGTTTAAACGCCAGAGATTAACAAAAAAAAAGAATCCGTCCGCATGTTTTTCGCGGGTAGAATGGAACACGGTTTTCTAACCCAGGCATTCGCATGTCCATGACGCCAGTCGAAGCCATCAGATCGCTGCTCGATTCGGGCCGGCCGCTAATTCTCGACGGCGGACTCGGCGGCGAACTCGACACGCGCGGTTACGATATCAGCTCACCGCTTTGGAGCGCGGCACTGATAGCCTCTGAACCGGAGGCAATCGTAACGCTGCACCGGGATTACCTGGACGCCGGAGCCCAGTGCATTACGACTTCCAGTTATCAGGCCAGTGTTACCGGATTGCAGGCGCTCGGGATGAACCCGGGCGAAGTCGAAAAACTGTTCAAACTGTCGGTCGAACTCGCCTGCCGCGCACGCGATGAATACCTTCGCGAAAATCCGGGTTGCGAGTTTCGCCCGCTGGTCGCAGCCAGTGTCGGCCCTTACGGGGCTTACCTCGCCGATGGCTCCGAGTATCGCGGCAACTATGGTCTCGACGATGCCCGGCTGCGCGAGTTTCATCAACAACGATTGCGCTGGCTGGATGACAGTGGAGCCGACCTGCTGGCCTGCGAAACCATGCCGGATCTGCAGGAACTTCGCGTACTGGCCGGGTTGCTACAATCGGTATCGACGCCGGCCTGGGTCAGCTTTTGTTGCCGCGACGCAGACCATCTGCATGACGGCAACGGGTTCACCCGCGCGCTGGAGTTATTCGTCGACCACGAGCGGGTGTTCGCGCTCGGCGCCAATTGCTGTCCACCGGCGCTGATCGAACCGTTGATTGCAAACATCGTTGCCGCGAACAGCGGCAAGCTGATTGTGGTTTACCCGAATTCGGGTCAACAGTATGATGCCGATGGCAAGCACTGGCACGGTGATAGCGAATTGCAGCACTGGTCACAGCAGGCCGAAGCGTGGTTTGCCGCCGGCGCTGGCCTGATCGGTGGCTGCTGCAGCGTCGGTCCGGCGCATATTCGAGAGTTGGCCGCGAGAAAATCATGGCATTGTTAATCGACATCAAGCACCCTGACTGGTTGACCGACGACGAGTTGCGAAACGAGCTGCTCGGCTATTATCCCGAGGCCGATATTCGTATCGGCACCGATCCGGGCAGGCTCGATGAAATCGAGATGCTGACCGTGAGTTCCTATTATCCCGGCGAGGCGTTGAAATACCCGAACCTGAAGGTAATCCAGAAAACCGGCGCCGGTGTTAATAATATTCTGGCCGATATCGATTTACCGGAATCGATCGAGGTCGTACGCTTGCAGGCCGGCACTTCCGGCGCCGAGATGGCCGAGTATGCACTCGCTTTTGTACTGCAGGAGCAGCGCCACCTGCGCCAGTATCACGCGCAGCAGGCGCGCTCGGAGTGGATATCCTACCCGCCGCGGCGCGCCGTGGAAACTATCGTGGCCGTGCTCGGGCTCGGGCGCATCGGTCAGCAGGTGGCGCAGCGCTTTGTCGATAACGGTTTTCGTGTGAGCGGCTGGAGCCGCAGCCAGAGGCAACTCGAGGCAGTTGACTGTTATGCCGGGGAAACCGCTCTGCATGAGGTACTGGCGCATGCCGATTATGTGATCTCGGTTTTGCCGTCGACGCCGCAGACGAAGTACCTGTTCAACCGGGCATTGTTTGCGCAATTCAAGCCGTCGTCCTTTTTCATCAACATGGGCCGTGGTGACCTGGTCGACGAAAACGATTTGATCCAGGCGCTTGACGATGGAGAACTCGAAGGTGCCGTCCTCGATGTCATGTCGATCGAACCGTTACCGACCGAAAGCCCGTTATGGCTGCATCCGCGGCTACAGCTTACGCCGCATATTTCCGGCTATCATCTCGGTGATGCGATCGCCGATATTGCCGAAAATTACCGCCGGTTAAAGGCGGGAGAAGCCCTGTTGAACCCGGTCGACCGCGCGCTGGGGTACTGAAATGGACGCGGCAAAAGCACTGCAGCAGAAGATTCGCGCCACGATTCCGCTGAGCGAGGCGATGCAGTTCCATATCGATTCGCTCGGCCTCGATGCGATCGAGGTCAGTGCGCCGCTCGCGCCCAACGTCAACATTCATGGCACCGGCTTTGCAGGCAGTATCTA
>CP070646.1:873247-893108 GCA_020354435.1 Gammaproteobacteria bacterium | reverse complement strand
CTGGTTTATCGGCATTAGCTATAATCCGACCGCGCTCGAGGAGGAGCGTCGTGCTGCGCTCGAACAGAACATCTCCACGCTGAAGAACCGCGTCAACGAGCTCGGCGTGGCCGAGCCGGTAATCCAGCGTCAGGGCGACGATCGCGTTGTCGTGCAGTTACCCGGCGTGCAGGACACGGTGCGCGCGAAGGAAATCCTGGGTGCGACCGCGACGCTCGAGTTTCGCCTCGTGCACGGTAGCTATGCCGACTGGAGCGCGGCCCAGGCTTCGGGCCGGGCGCCGATCGGCACGCGGCTTTACACGCAGAGTAACGGCGAGCCGGTTCTGCTTAAGCGCAGCGTTATCGTCACCGGTGACCAGATCGTCGGTGCGGCCTCGGGAATCGACCAGCAAAGCGGTTCGCCCGACGTTACTATTACGATGAACGCCAAGGGCGCCGATCGCATGGCGAAGATAACGCGCGATAATATCGGCAAACCGATGGCGGTGGTATTTATCGAAGACAAGTTCGAGTTTCGTGAAGTCGACGGAGTCAGGCAACGGATAAAGACCACCGAATCGCAGGTCATCAACGTCGCCACCATCCGCGATCAGCTGAGCAAGCGCTTCCACATCACCGGCCTCGACAGTACCCGTGAGGCGCGAGATCTGGCGTTGCTGCTGCGCGCCGGTGCGCTGCGTGCGCCGATGGTCATCGTCGAGGAGCGCACGGTCGGACCGAGCCTGGGCCAGGAAAACATCGACCGCGGTTTCCTCTCGGTCGTGGTCGGCTTTGTCCTGGTGCTGATCTTCATGGCGATTTATTACAAGATCTTTGGCCTCGTCGCCAACCTCGCATTGACGCTGAACCTGGTGCTGATGGTGGCCGTCCTGTCGATATTCCAGGCGACCCTGACCTTGCCCGGTATCGCCGGTATCGTTTTGACCGTAGGTATGGCGGTGGATGCCAACGTATTGATCTTCGAGCGTATTCGTGAGGAATTGCGCGTCGGCAATACCCCGCAGGCGGCGATTTACGCCGGTTACGAGAAAGCCTTCGGCACCATCGCGGACGCCAATATCACGACCTTTATCGCCGCGATCGTGCTGTTTGGATTCGGCACCGGTCCGATCCAGGGATTCGCGGTCACGCTGATGATCGGCATCGCGTCGTCGATGTTTACCGCGATTTTCGGCACGCGTGCGGTAATCAACCTGATTTACGGGCGCAAGCAGGTAACCCGGCTGGCGATTTAGGCAAAATGGCTAAGACTTTATTCAATAACTTCGATTTCATGGGGCTGCGCAAGCCGGCGATGATTTTGTCGGCGGTATTGCTGCTGGTCTCCGTGGTCAGCCTGCTTACGCTGAAGCTCAACGTCGGCATCGATTTCACCGGCGGCAGCATCATCGAGGTCGGCTACCCGCAGGCGGTCGAGCTCGAACCGATTCGCGATGCGCTCGAAAACAGGGGTTTTGCCGACGCCATCGTGCAGCATTTCGGTAGCGCCAGCGAAGTCCTGATTCGGCTGGTACCGGATCCCGAAAAGGGCAAGGCCGAACTCAGTTCCGAGGTCATCGGCCTGCTCGAAGCGGCCAGTGAAACCGAGATCGACGTGCGCCGGGTCGATTTCGTCGGACCCCAGGTCGGTGAGGAGCTGACCGAGGACGGCGGGCTGGCGGTGCTGTATGCCCTGATAGCGATCCTGATTTACGTCGCGTTTCGTTTCGAGTACCGCTTTTCGCTCGGTGCGGTCGCCGCGTTGGTGCACGACGTGGTGATCACGCTCGGCGTATTTTCGGTGCTGCAGCTCGATTTCGACCTGAGCGTGCTGGCGGCGATTCTCGCCGTAATAGGTTACTCGCTGAACGATACGATCGTCGTGTTCGATCGCATACGCGAAAATTTTCGCAAAATCCGCAAAAAGACATCGATCGAAGTGGTCAACACCTCGGTCAATCAGACTATTTCGCGTACCTTGATGACGTCGTTTACGACTTTACTGGTACTGCTGTCGCTTTTTTTCCTGGGCGGGGAAGTGATTCACGCCTTTGCGCTTGCGTTGATCATCGGCGTATTGGTCGGGACCTATTCTTCCATATACGTTGCCAACACCAGCGCGCTGGCGCTCGGCATTAGCCGCAGTGACCTGCTGGTGCCTGAAAAAGAAGGCGAAGACGCGGCCAGGCCATAAACCCCGGGGAGGGAACATGCACATTGATCCTGAACTTATCGATGAATTGAACCTTTTGCGGCGTTTCGGCATGGGCGGACCGGTTGCGATGGATGTGCACGACAATCCCGACCCGGCAATCGTCGCCGCGGCCGAGCGCATGCACCAGAAAGGACTGATCACCCAGCCCGATGGCGGTGCGCTGACCGATAGCGGGCGTGAAGCCGTCGAGCACATGGAACGGCTGTTCAACCTGCTGGATCCGCCGCTCGAGCCGATTTAATCCCCGATTCCTGACCACCATCAGGGGTACTGACTCTTTCACGCCGAACCCGGCGCAAAGCGCGCAGACAATTCAGGAGCCACTGCAACACGGTAAAGCCCGCGAAAAGGCGAGTTCGCTGGCAAGGCAATTTCGCTCATCGGCGCCGAACCGGATGACTGGCTCGATCACTTGCAGGAAAGTTCCCTTTCCTCCAGCCTCGCGGAGCGGCATCATTAGACTGGTTGTCTCGTTGACCCAGGCCTATAGACAGGCTTAATTAAATAAGCAGTCTTTTAATAGAAATTAAATCAGTCCGGGAGCGGATTCCGGCGCTCAATCAGCTGCCAGGCGCCTGAGCCGAGGCGCGCCGGAATGGACAGCAAAGCTGCCCTGAGTCGGGTCATTGCGACCACCGGTGAAATCCCGGAAATTCTCGAGCAGGGTTAAATCGAGCCCATCAATCAATTAGAGGACCGGGAAAACCCCTTATTGGACAGACGTTTATGCCATTGATCGAGGAAATCGATGTCATCGGGCCGCAGTATTTGAAAAATTTTAGCTAACGGGTTGTCGACAAACTGAAGTTTTTTCTCGCAGTCGACAAGGCCCTGGCAGACGCGAATCGGGAATGCGCCGAGGGCCGCCCGGGCCTATTTGAATATTGACTCAGGCGCTGTAGCATGGACGCGATTTGATTTAAAAATATAATGTAAAAAAGCGCTTTTGGCCGTCGAAAATCTGGCAGTTTGGACTAGACTAAAAACATGGATTCCGGGACCGTCAAAAAACCGGCTGGAATAGTAATCTGGTAATCAGGGTGACAGCAGATGAAGGAGCATAATGGAAATCAGGACAGCAATGAGGTGCTTGTCGTTGATTCCAACTACACGCGGGGACACTCATTTTTAGCAGTACTGGGCTTTATCAAGGTCGAAGCCAGGCTGATCACGCCAGAACAGCTACCCGATATCCCGCGCCGCGAACTGTTCAATTACCTCGCCATCTTCAGTATCGGCGGTGACGACATTACCCGCTTCTTCCTCGAGCGAAATCAGCAGGATAAGTGCCGGTATCCAGTCATTTTGCTGGCTGACAGGTCCGAGTTGAGCTCCCTCGAAATCGTCGTCGAATTGCCGTTTATCTCGGGTCTTTGTTTCCAGTCCGACTATTACTCGCTGTCGCAGGTGCTGGATCAGGCGCGCAAACACAACAAGCGTGAGCGCCGCATGCAGAATCGCGAATGCCAGCCGTTGATCGGCAACAGCAACGTGATCGAACGCATCAATCTGATGATCGACCAGGTTTCCGATACCAATGCCTCGGTGCTGATACTTGGCGATTCCGGTACCGGCAAGGAAATTGTTGCCCGTAATATTCACGCGCAGTCATCGCGCAGCAAGAAACCCTTTATTCCGATCAACTGCGGTGCGATTTCACCGGATCTGCTGGAGATCGAGCTGTTCGGCCATGAAAAAGGCGCCTTTACCGGCGCGGTTAGCGCCCGCCAGGGGTGCTTCGAACTGGCCGAGGGCGGGGTTATATTCCTCGACGAGATCGGGGATATGCCGCTGCCGACGCAGGTCAAGCTGTTGCGAGTCCTGCAGGAACGCTGTTACGAGAAAGTCGGCAGCAACGAGTCGATCAAGACCGATGTTCGCGTTATCGCCGCGAGCCATCGCCGACTGGAGGAGTTAATAGCCGAGGGCAAATTCCGCGAGGATCTGTTTTACCGGCTTAACGTTTTTCCGATCGAGGTGCCGCCGCTGTGTGAGCGCCGCTCCGATATTCCGTTGCTGATTCACGAGATGATTTCGCGCATCGAGCGCGAAAACCGCGGCTCGGTGCGTCTCAGCAAGAAGGCGATCTCGATGCTGCAGCAGTATGACTGGCCGGGCAATATTCACGAGCTAACCAACCTGATCGAGCGCCTGGCAATCCTTTTCCCGCATGGCGTGGTCGATTCCAAGGACCTGCCGGAAAAGTACCAGGTGACAGACGCCGTTACCCCGGATATCGAGGCAGGGGAAGAAGAGAGCGTGGTGGCGTCGCTTGATCCATATCTGGCTGAACTGCCCAACGACGGCATCGACATGAAGAAATATCTGTCGAATATCGAAATTGCGCTGATCGTACAGGCCTTGTCTATGAGCTATAATGTGGTCGCACGGGCCTCATCCATTCTCAACTTGCGGCGTACAACGCTGGTGGAGAAAATGCGCAAGTACGAAATCGAACGCGCCGACTAATTTCTTCCCGGTCCGACTTCATAAACGGGAACGTTGTCAGGATGAGATTTTAAACCTGGCGGTAGAAATCGACGCTAATTCCCGGCAACCGGACCGGGCGTTGCGGTTTGAGGATGTAGAATCACAGGTTGTAGTGTACAGTAACGATCAAGCGCGCCGGCTGCGAGCGCAGCTGAGGCAGATCGAAAGCAGGCAACAGGCGCTGAAAATCGATGTTGCTCACGATCAAGATGAACTCGGGTCAAAGGCGGATGCCATCGAAAGTCGGCTCGCGATAAGGCCGTGAGACCTGGCAAAGCCCGGTTTCCCGAGGGCACAAAACTCGCTGGACCGGGGCGACAGTGAAATGTTTTAATCAGCGCAGGTTTGAATCGGTAAAGAGGTAACGGCAATGGGAATAAACATGACGGTATCGGAAGATGGTGGCAAGGTTACCATCGCGGTAGCCGGCAAATTCGATTTTCAGCTTTACGACGAGTTTCGCGCATCTTATGCTGATACCGCCGGTGCAGGCATCGAGTACGTGGTCGATCTGTCGAATACCGAATACCTCGATAGCTCTGCCCTGGGCATGCTGTTGCTGCTGCGTGAGCATGCGGGTGGCGAGTCGTCGAATATCGAAATCACCCAGGCGTCGCCGGAGGTGCGCAAGATACTCGATGTGGCGAACTTTGGGAAACTATTCAAACTGTAACGGGATTTGTCGATGATCGATTACGCCGAAAAACGTGACTTTCTGCGCATGCCCATCGATTGTGAACTGAGTTTTTCGGAAACGGGCAGCTCAAAGCAATATTCGGGCAATGTGATTAATCTAAGCAGCAAGGGTATCCTGTTTACGTCGAATCAGGAATTCGCGCCCGGTGCCAAACTGGATATCACCCTGACCCCGAGCAATTCGATAACGCCGCCGATGGAGGCCAGTGTCGTAGTCATGCGAGTGGTCAATAACGAGGTGATGTACGAGATCGCCTGCGAAATCAAAGAAATTAAAAGCTAATTCCGCCCATAGTGCGTCTCGACATAGGTTTTCACCAGGTCGATAAACTCGGCACCAATATTGTCTCCCTTTAGCGTTACCGTTTTACTGCCATCCTGGTAAACCGGCGCTACCGGCTGCTCACCGGTACCCGGCAGGCTGATGCCGATATTGGCATGCTTGCTCTCACCGGGGCCGTTTACGACGCATCCCATTACCGCCACCTTCATGTTCTCTACCCCCGGATAGCGGTTTTTCCATTCCGGCATGGCGTCATCGAGCTGCTGCTGTATCTCCCGAGCCAGCACCTGGAAATATTCGCTGGTGGTACGCCCGCAACCAGGGCATGCGGTTACGCTCGGCGAAAACGAACGCAGGCCGAGCGATTGTAAAATCTGCTGGGCAATTTTGACCTCGCGCTCGCGTGCCGCGCCCGGTTCGGGCGTCAGCGAAACCCGAATGGTGTCACCGATGCCCTGTTGCAACAGGATCGCCAGCGCGGCGCTGGAGGCGACAATGCCCGGATCGCCCATGCCCGCCTCGGTCAAACCCAGGTGTAAAGCGTAACGACAGTCCTGCGCCAGTCGCTGGTAAACCTGGACCAGGTCCTGCACTCGGCTCATTTTGCAGCTAATGACAATCCGATTGGGCGCGAGGCCAATATCCTCGGCAAAAGCAGCGCTTTGCAGAGCCGAATCGATCACGGCCTGGCGGTTGATTGATTCCAGCGACAACGGATCGGCAAGGTTGGCGTTTTGTGTCAGCAGGTTCGCAAGCAGCTGCTGGTCGAGGCTGCCCCAGTTGACACCAATGCGCACCGGTTTGTCGTAGCGACAGGCAATTTCGATCATTTCACTAAACTGCAGATCACGCTTTTTACCACGGCCGACGTTTCCCGGGTTAATGCGATACTTGGCGAGCGCCCGGGCGCAGGCATCATGCTGGCGCAAAAGCTTGTGACCATTGAAGTGGAAATCACCCACTATGGGAACATGGCAATCCTGAGCGGCGAGTTGTTCGACGATCTGCGGCACCGCGCTGGCGGCGGCGTCGTTGTTGACGGTAACGCGCACCAGTTCCGAGCCGGCTTGGTACAGCCGGCGGACCTGTTCGACCGTGGCCGCGATATCGGCGGTATCGGTATTGGTCATGGATTGCACCACCACGGCTGCACCGCCACCGATTACGATGCCGGCCACGTCGACGGCGTGTCTGTCGGAAATCTGGGTCATAAAATTCTGTCTGCAAACTGAAGTCGATAATAGTAAAGAACAATCGATAACAGTTAAAGAATTATGCCCCGGGGTCGATATTTTCAGATGAAACTATCAGTTGTCGATAACGCATGTTTTGTCCGGCTGCGGCACCGATTCGGGAGGCGGGACCGAGGCGCTACCGGGTGTCCCGGCCATGGATTCAGCAGGTTGAACAGCAAAAAAATCGAAAAAATCAAACCTTCGGTTTCGCGTTGCGGTTAAAAGTTTTAAAATTCCGGGCTGCAAACCATCACCGTCCCAACCGTGTTCGATCGAGTTAACGTCATAGCCTTTGATCTGGATGATACCCTCTGGCCCTGTATGCCGACCATCCACCGTGCCGAGGAAACCCTGTATCGCTGGTTACAGGAGTATTACCCGCGGATAACGGAAAATTACGACCCGGGGGAAATGGTCGACCTGCGTCGAGAATTCAGCACGCGTGACCGGCGTTACGCGGTCGACATGACCCTGATGCGCTGCGATTTTCTGCATCACATCGGCGAGATGCACGACTACGATGGCGCGCAAGTGTCAAAACAGGGTTTCGATGTCTTTTTCGAGGCGCGCCAGCAGGTCGAGTTTTATGCCGACGTCATGCCATGCCTGCAGCGTCTGAAACAAAGATTCCGTCTAGGCGCGATCAGCAACGGCAACGCCAGCGTCGAGCATGTCGGACTCGGGCACCTGTTCGAACACGCGATCAGCGCTTCCGACCTGCAGGTGGCCAAACCCGATCCGTTGATCTACGAGCATTTTGCCGAATGCTTCGAGGTCGCTCCGGAAGAAATCGTTTACGTCGGTGATCATCCAGCCTATGACGTGGTCGGCTCTATCGAGGCCGGCTATCAGGCAGTCTGGATCAACCGCGAACAGGCTTCCTGGCCCGAGCATCTTCCCGATCCACAGCACCAGGTTAGCGATTTACACCAGCTGGAAGCGCTGCTCAGTGACTGAGAATTGCGCGCATTTGCGTTTCGACCTTTTGCGCCAGCAACGGTTGCGCGATTTCAGTCGGATGAATGCCATCGGCCTGCATTAGCACGGGATCGCTGGCGGCGACGCCTTCCATGAACCTGGGCAGGTAGTGGATCGCAAATTCACTGGCAATGCTTTCGAAGATCTGCTGAAAGCGTTTGTTGTATGCGGCGCCCAGGTTCGGCGGCATGCGTACCCCGATCAGCAGTACCGTTATGCCTTCGGCCTCGGCCAGCTGAACCATTTGCCGCAGATTGTCGGTGCTTTGGCGAAAACCCAGGCCGCGCAGGCCATCGTTGCCGCCCAGCTCGATGATCAGGTGAGTCGGCTGGTGCTCTGCCAGTAGCTGCGGCAGGCGCTGCAGGCCACCGAAAGTCGTTTCGCCGCTGATGCTTGCGTTGATCACGCTTGTTTGCGGAAAACTTGACCTTATATTATCGGTGAACAAACGTGGCCAGCCCTTGTCCAGCGGAATATTATGGGCGGCGCTCAAACTGTCGCCTAAAATCAGGATGCTGATCGCGGAGTGATTGGCGTAAGCACAGGTATGCAATCCCAGCAGTAAAAACAGGAACATGGCCGAAGATAATCTTTGCATTGCGTTAAACCAGGTGGGTAAATCCGTTGATACGCCTGATGGCAAGCTCGACATCCTAAAGAATATCTCGCTCGATGTTAAGTATCAGGAAGCGGTGGTCATCAAGGGTGCTTCGGGATCGGGCAAGACCACGCTGCTCGGTCTGATGGCGGGCCTCGATCAGGCCAGCAGTGGCGACGTTTTCCTGTTTGGCGAAAATCTTACTGGCAAAAGCGAGGAACAACGTTCGTCGATTCGTGCCGGCCGTGTCGGCTTCGTGTTCCAGTCGTTCCATCTGGTGCAGGGTGCGAATGCATTGCAAAACGTCATGCTGCCGCTGGAACTGGCGGGCATTGCCGACGCGCAGCAGCTTGCCGTGACCAGTCTGAACCAGGTCGGGCTCGAAAATAAAACCTCTACCCTGGTCGAGCACCTGTCCGGCGGCGAGCAGCAGCGGGTTGCGATCGCGCGTGCCTTCGCGGTCAAGCCGACGGTACTGTTTGCCGACGAACCAACCGGCAATCTCGACGCCGCTACCGGGCGCCAGATCGCCGACCTGATGTTTCATCTACGCGATCAGTCCGGTACGACGCTGGTGCTGGTAACGCACGAAGGAGAATTGCTCGAGCGTGGCGATCGACAAATCCTGATCGAATCCGGACGTCTGTTGAGCGGCTGATCAACGATGAAACTCGGCCGTGCCACCATCCATTCCTACTGGTTGATGTTCGTCGCCACGGTGATTACCGTCGCCATCGTCACCTCGAGCCAGTTGATTACCGACCGTATCAGCCTGTTGCTCGATCGCCAGGCCAGCGAATTGCTGGCGGGCGACATGGTCGTCATCTCCAACCGCGAGTTCGATCCCGACTATCGTGACGCGGCGCTGCAGCACGGTTTACAGGTCAGCAGCAGCGTCAGCCTGCGGACCGCGATTTTCATTGACGACGATCCGCAACTGGTCGAGCTGAAAGCGGTGGATAGCGCCTATCCGTTGCGCGGACAGCTGGAGCGGGCGAGCGAGGTTACCGGCGATCGTACGGTCACCCGCGAGATTCCGGAGCGGGGCAGGGTATGGGTAGACACCAAGCTGGCGCGCCTGGTCGGTCAATCGATCGATCTCGGCGAAGCCCGCTTCGACACCAGCTGGCTGTTGACTTTCGAGCCCGATCGCGGCGGTGCGATTTTCAATCTGGCTCCACGCGTGTTGATGAATATCGAAGACCTGGAGGCGACCGGCCTGGTGGTGCCCGGCAGCCGGGTGCGTTATCGCCTGATTTTCGCCGGCGCGCAGGCCGATCTCAATCGTTTCAAGGTCTGGCTAACGACCAACCTGAAATCCGGCGAGGAAATCCAGGATCTGGAGAATGCCCGACCGGAAATGCGCGAAGCGCTGCAGCGCACGCGCAAGTTTTTTGCGCTTGCCATCGTCCTGACGCTGATCATCGCAATGGCCGCGATCGCGATCACCGCGCGTTACACGGCCAACCGCGAAGCGTCGAAGGTCGCCATGTTGCGCGCCTTCGGTATTTCCCAGGCGAGCCTGTTCCACTACTACCTGCGCCAGCTCGGCGGCCTGTGGCTGGCCGCGACCGTGACCGGTATCGTGCTCGGCTGGATTACCCAGTTCCCGTTAGAATGGATACTCGATGGCTGGTTCGGAAAAACCATGCCGCAGGTTCAGACCCTGAAACCCTATTTTTCCGCCAGCCTGGTGGGCCTGTTGGCGTTGGCGGGCTTTTCGCTACCCTATTTGATCAACGCGACCGCAACACCGCCGATGCAGGTATTGCGTACCGCGGTCAACCGGCGCTCGTGGTTGCGCGGTATGCTGATCACGGCCAGCGCGATAATCGCGGTTTTCGCGGTACTGGTGCTGTTGATGCAAAGTTCGATGCTGGCAGTTGCGACGCTGGCGCTGGTGCTGGTCTGTGCTTTAATCCTGCCGTTGATTCTGGGCTGGATGGTCAAGCTGCTGCTGTTTTCGTCGCAGCGGCGTTTCTGGTTGCGTCAGTACCTTTTAAGCCGGCTGCAGGCGAGCTCGCGCGGCGCGATCTACGTTATGTCTGGCTTCAGCCTGGTGCTGATCGCGATCCTGTTGATTGCCGTGGTCAAGGACGAACTGCTCGGTTCCTGGCAGCAACAGTTGCCCGACAATATTCCGAATTATTTCCTGATCAATATTCGCAGCGATGATATCGCCGAAGTCGGCGCCTACATGCGTCAGCACGGTATCGATTCATCCACTCCCTATGCGCTCGCGCGCGTGCGCCTGTCGAAGATTAATTCGATCGATGTTGACAAGATCAGTTTCACCGATCCCCGTGCGGGCCACCTGGTCAGGCATAACTTCAACGTGACCCACGCGCGCGAATTGCCCGATCAGAATGAAATCGTCGCCGGCAGCTGGCTCGATGCCGACAATCCGCGGGCGCAGCTGTCGGTTGAAGAGGGCATGGCGAACAGGCTGGAGCTCAAACTCGGTGATGTGCTGACCCTGACCTCCGGCAGTAAAACACTGCATGCGCCGGTGACCAGTATCCGCAGCGTCGTATGGGAAAATTTCAAACCTAATTTCTACCTGATTGCCAATCCGGAACTGCTGGCGGACCTGCCGCAGACCGGCCTGTTGAGCGCTTATGTAGACGCCGAAAATAAAATCGAATTGAAGCAGCTGCTGAAGCGGTTCCCGTCGATCACGTTGCTCGATATTACCGAGTTGATGGCGCGTGTGCGCAATATCGTCGACAAGGCCAGCATTGCGCTGCAGTTCTTTTTCGTCTTCGCGCTGGCCTCCGCGCTGATCGTCCTGCTGGCGGCTATCCAGACCGGGCGGCACGAGCGCGAAATCGAGTCGTCACTGCTGCGTGCGTTGAGTGCGCATACCAACCAGCTGTACCGGGTGCACGTTCTCGAGTTTACCCTGATGGGGGCGTTGATCGGCTTCTTTTCCGCTGGTCTCGCAACCGTTGCCGGATGGGCAATCAGCGTTTATTTTTTTAAAATCGACTTTCATCCCTCGCTTACGGTATGGATTTACAGCCTGATGTCTTCCAGCCTCGTGTTGACGATAGCCGGCACACTGGTCAGCCGCAGGGTTTATAATATTTCACCGATGAAAATTTTACGCTCGTGAAACCTTCAGCCGTGACCAAAAGCAGGCAACACCCGTTTATCGCCGAGGCCAGTAGCCGCCTGGGCTGGGATGATCAGCTGGCTGCCGCCTTCGATTACGCAGGCAATTTGAAACAGGCCGACAAGAGCATTCCGCACTGCATCGATGTCGCTCGGCGAGTACTCGAAATGGGCAGCGACCGCGACGCGGTCATCGCAACCCTGCTAAGTGATCCCGGTTTGCGCGGGCAACTCGACGGCAAAACCATCGAAAAGGAGTTCGGCAGTAAAATTGCGCAACTGACCCAGGGTGTCAACCAGCTCAACACGCTCAAGGACGGCAGCCCGGCCCATATCGACAGCCCTGAACAGGCGGAAAAGCTGCGTCGGTTGTTAATGGCCGTCATCAGCGACGTGCGCGTCATGCTGATTAAACTCTGCTACCGCGTTGAACGGTTACGCCTGCTCAAGCACGGCGATTATGAATTACGTCGCCGCATCGCACGCGAGACCCTGGATATTTACGCGCCACTGGCCAACCGGCTCGGCATGGGCCTGCTCAAGTGGGAACTCGAGGATCTCGCCTTTCGCGCGCTGGAACCGCTGGTTTACAAACGTATTGCCAGCCTGCTGGAAGAAAAACGCAGCGAGCGCGAAACATTTATCGAAAAGTTCACCGCCCAACTCGAAGGCCTGCTCAAGGAACAGGAAATCGAGGCCAGCGTGCAGGGCAGGGTGAAACACATCGTCAGCATCTGGCGCAAGATGCAGCGCAAGAATCTCGAGTTCCATGAACTCTTCGACGTGCGCGCGGTACGCGTGCTGGTCGATTCGGTGGCCGACTGTTACGCGGTGCTCGGCGTGGTGCATACCACCTGGCAACATATTCCGAAGGAATTTGATGATTATATTGCCAATCCCAAGGAAAATGGTTACCGCTCGCTGCACACCGCAGTGGTCGCCGACGACGGCAAAATCGTCGAGGTACAGATTCGTACCCACGAGATGCACGAAAATTCCGAACTCGGGGTTGCCTCGCACTGGCGTTACAAGGAAGGCGTCCGCCTCGATCGGCGCATGGAAGCCAGTATCGCGCAGATGCGCGACCTGCTGCAGGGCAGTGCCGAAGAAGTCTCGGACGCGATGTCGGAAATTTCCACCGAACTCTCGAGCGACCGTGTCTACGTATTTACCCCGAAAGGACAAATCATCGATATTCCGCAGGGCGGTACGCCGCTGGATTTTGCCTACAGCATTCACACCCAGGTCGGACACCGCTGCCGCGGGGCCAAGGTAAACGGCCGCATCGTCAATCTGACCACGGTGCTGCAAACCGGCGACGAGGTCGAGATACTGACGACCAGGGAAAGCCGCCCCAGCCGCGACTGGATGAACAAGAACCTCGGCTTCATCAAGTCCGCTGGCACGCGCTCGAAGGTGCGTAACTGGTTTAATCACCAGGACTTCGAACAGAATCTGCTCGACGGTAAGGCGATTTACGACCGCACCCTGAGCAAGTACTCGATTCACGATGCCGACCTGAAGCAGGTGGTGGCGCATTTCAAGCGCAAGGATGCGGACCAGTTCTTCGCCGATATCGGCCGCGGCCTGATTACGTCGGCGCAGATCCTGGGTTACCTGCAAACCGAGCCTCAAAAGGACCCGTTCAAGAAGGTCAAGAAGGAAACGAGAGCACCGACGTCGAAAGACGAGGTCAGCATTCATGGCGTCGGTAACCTGATGACGCAGTTCGGACGCTGCTGCAAGCCGGTGCCGGGGGATGCGATTGTCGGTTTTATCACGGTCAACAGCGGCATCACCATCCACAAGCGCAGTTGCTCCAACATCCTGGCGCTGCCGGAGGAAAAGCGACAGCGCCTGATCGAGGTGGAATGGGGTCACCAGAATGGCTCGGTATACCCGGTGGAAGTCAGCATGACCGCCTACCAGCGCACCGGGCTGATGCAGGATATCAGTACCATCCTGGCGAATCTCAAGATCAACCTGCTGAACATCAATTCCAGTACCAACAAGGACGATCAGATGGTTTACACCCGATTAACCATCGAGATACACAGCGTCGACGAACTGGTCACGATTATCGACAAGCTGTCGCAGTTGCCGAACGTGCAGGACGTCAGGAGAATTGCCTGAATGCAGGCTGCTAACGAACCAGTTCTCGCTGCCGTCAGGCGTTTTCCGGTCAATCGGCGGTTTTGCATCGCGCCAATGATGGATTGCTCGGACCGCCACAGCCGATTTTTTCTGCGCCTGTTTTCTGCCAATATATTGCTCTATACCGAAATGGTAACCGCGGCGGCGGTTGTCAATGGTGATCGCGACAGGCTGCTCGGCTTTAGCCAGGAAGAGCACCCGCTGGCGGTGCAACTCGGTGGATCGGACCCGGAACTGCTGTATCGGGCGGCGCAGATCTGCCATGAATATGGCTACGACGAGATCAACCTGAATTGCGGCTGTCCCAGCGATCGCGTGCAGTCCGGTAGCTTCGGCGCCTGCCTCATGCTGGAACCGGCGCTGGTAGCCGAATGCGTGGCGGCGTTGAAGTCGGCTACGCCCCTGCCGGTCACGGTCAAACATCGAACCGGCGTCGATCAGCAGGACAACTATGACGCATTTGCGGGCTTTGCCGCGGCCCAGATCGATGCCGGCGCCGAGGCCCTGATCGTGCATGCGCGCAATGCCTGGCTGCAGGGTCTGAGCCCGAAGCAAAACCGGGAGATACCACCGTTGAAGTATGATTGGGTGTATCGACTGAAACGGGATTTCCCGAAGCAGGAAATCATCATCAACGGCGGCATCAGGTCACTCGAGGACTGCGTTCTGCATTTGCGCCAGGTCGACGGTGTCATGCTGGGGCGCGAGCCCTATAGCAATCCCTACCTGCTGCACCGGGTCGATCGCGTGATTTTCGATCGGGAACCGGCCGATAGTCCCGGGCGGTTCGAATTGTTACACCGCTTTTATCCCTATATCGAACAACAGCTGGCACGCGGTGTGCCGCTGACGCGCATCGTGCGCCATCTGACGGGTTTGTTCAATGGACAGCCCAACGCGCGCCGCTGGCGCCGTTTTTTGAGTGAAAACGCTTACCGCAAAAGTGCCGGCATCGAAGTATTACGGCAGGCCGAACAAGTCCTCGGCTGAGGCCGCGCAACGCCATCGATGCAAGAAAAGTTGCGTATTCCGATCCTTTCGCTACCCCGGTTGTCGAAGACGCGTTCTTGCTCGCAGTTTTTCAGCTGCCACGGAGGTAGACGTAACTGGCACCGGCCGCGCCGTCGCGCGGTTGTGCCGGGCACCAGGCCAGCACCTCCGGCTGGCTCGCGAGCCAGCGCTGTACCAGCGGCTTGAGTACCGCGTCACTTTGCGAACGGTAACCCTGGCCATGGATGATAATCACCATGCGCATGCCCCGTTGCAGTGCATCGTCGATAAATCGGGGCAAAATCTGCAGCGCCTCGTGCTGGCGATAACCATGCAGGTCGAGGCTGGCCTGCGGACGGATCAGGCCCTGGCGAATCCGTCGCTGCAGTTTCTTTTGCATGCCACTGTTGAAATGGCTGTCGCGCAGCGGCATCGAAGTTGACGGCTGCCGTGACCGCTTTTCGACCTGCCCATCGCGTTCGCGGGCGCGGAATTTTTTCGGCGCTCGATGCTGATAAACGTTGATGCGATCACTCTGTAATCGCCGCACGCCGTGCATCATGCCGGCAAAGTCGGAATCGTCGTCGTCATTCATGCGCTGATCGCTATGTACATTCTATTTTTCGCCAATATTATCTTAAATCAGATAGAATCCCATCCCGATGCATATTCTCATTACCAACGACGACGGTTATCTTGCCCCCGGTATCAAAGCACTCGCCCAGGAACTCGCCCAGGTCGCCGAGATATCGGTGGTCGCGCCGGACCGTAACAAGAGCGGTGCCAGCAACTCCCTGACATTAACCCGTCCGCTGCGCGTGGAGCAGGCGCCCAATGATTTTTACTACGTCGATGGTACACCTACCGATTGTGTCCATCTGGCGCTATCCGGCTTGCTCGATCCAGCGCCGGATATGGTTGTGTCGGGAATCAACGCCGGTCCCAATCTCGGCGACGATGTGCTTTATTCAGGCACCGTGGCGGCAGCCATGGAGGGCCGTTACCTCGGCTTGCCGGCGATAGCGGTTTCGCTGGTGGGCAAGCCGGCGGTACATTACCAGAGTGCGGCCGCGATTACCCGGCGGGTGGTCGAACACCTGACGCAAAATCCGCTTGCCGAGGATACCCTGCTGAACGTGAACGTGCCCGATCTGCCGCTGGCGCAGTTGGGAGCGATCCGTGCAACCCGCCTGGGATTCAGGCACAAGGCAGAATCCATGGTTCGGCAAAACGATCCCTACGGGCGACCGGTGTACTGGGTGGGCCCGCCCGGCGAGGCTCAGGATGCCGGACCGGGAACCGATTTCTACGCGGTCGAACAGGCGGTCACCTCGGTGACACCGATGCAGATCGACCTGACCCGGCATCACGGCATCGAGCCGCTGCAAAACTGGCTGGAGCAACTGTGAACGCGTCGAACCGCAATCACCAGGGCATCGGCATGACGTCGCAGCGTACCCGCGATCGCCTGATCCAGCGGTTACAGGAGCAGGGCATTCATAACGAACAGGTGCTAGACGTCATCAGACGTGTACCCCGGCACCTGTTCGTGGACGAAGCGCTGGCGCACCGGGCCTATGAAGATACCGCGCTGCCGATCGGTTACGGACAGACGATTTCGCAGCCGTTTATCGTCGCCTATATGACCCAGCTCCTGCTGGAAGACGGCCCGGCTAACTCGGTCCTCGAGATCGGCACCGGTTGTGGTTATCAGACCGCGGTTCTGGCCAGTATTTTCCCCCAGGTATACAGCGTCGAGCGTATCGGTGCTTTACACCAGCAAGCCAAAAGTCGCCTGGCGGAGCTGGAAATCTACAACGTGCAATTGCGCCATACCGACGGTATCGAGGGCTGGCCCAACCAGAGCTACCGTTTCGATCGTATTCTGATGACGGCGGCCTGCGCCGAAATCCCCGAAGCGCTGGTGGGGCAACTTTCCGACGGTGGTGTCATGGTATTGCCATTCGACGACGGCAGCGATCAAACCATGACCAAAATCACCCGTACCGCCGACGCCGTGGTCACCGAGTCTCTGGAGAGGGTTGTTTTCGTGCCGTTACTGCCGGGGCTGGGTTAGTGCAGGTTTTCGAAAACATTTACCATGGCGTGATTCGATTTTCGCGGCGCAACGATGCGCCTTACTATCTTTCGCTGCTCAGCTTTGTCGAGTCCTTTATCCTGCCGTTCCCCCCGCCTGACGTAATGCTGGCACCGATGGCGGTAGCGCGCCCGGCACTGGCGCTGCGCTTCGCTGCTTTGACCCTGTTTTTTTCGGTACTTGGCGGCCTGGTTGGATATCTAATAGGCGCCTTTCTGTTCGATCTGGCGCAACCGCTGATTGCCGAGTGGGGCTACCAGGCCAGGTTCGAGACCGTCATGGACTGGTTCGAACAATGGGGTTTCTGGGCTGTGCTGGTGGCGGGATTTTCCCCGGTACCTTACAAGATATTCACGATTGCTGCCGGGGTGTTGAATCTTGCCATCGTACCGTTCGTGCTGGCATCGATCATTGGCCGTGGAGCACGTTTTTTCCTGCTGGCCTGGTGCCTGGCGAAGTTTGGCCCGGCAATCGAGACCCGGCTGATAAAATACATCGAATTCATCGGCTGGGCGATCGTCGTCGCGCTGTTGCTGGCAATCGTGATTTATTATATGTAAGTCGACGGAATTCGAATCATGAGATCAGCTATTGCTATCGCTGTTGCCGTGATGATGTTGGCTTCCTGTGTCACGGTTAAACCCCAGACCAAGTCCTCGCGCGGTCCTGGTTGGTACACGGTGAAAAAATCCGACACCCTGTACTCGATCGCCTGGCGCTACGGGCTCGATTACAAACAGCTGGCGCGCTGGAACAAGATCGATGTCAATGCGCCGATTCACCCCGGTCAGCGCCTGCGTTTGATCAAGCCGCAAGGCGCCACGGTTGCCGCCAGCACGAAGAAAAAGTCGACTACGTCGAGCAAGAAAACCACCGCTAAAAGCAAAACCGTTACCACGACCAGCCGCAGTGTCTCCGCCGGCCGCGATCCTAACAGCTGGATATGGCCGACCGACGGGACTCCGCTGAACACTTTTCTCGCTTCGCGGCTGGATCGGCGCGGCATCGATATTGCCGGCCGGCTCGGGCAGCCGGTGCGCGCGGTTGCCGACGGCAAGGTGGTATATAGTGGTAATGGTTTGGCCGGTTATGGTAATCTGATCATCATAAAGCACAGTGATACCTATTTAAGTGCGTATGCTTACTGTCAGGAACGTCTGGTGCAGGAAGGCGTGAGCGTAAAAGCCGGCAAAGTAGTCGCTAAAATGGGGAGCAGGGACAACACGGCAAAACTGCATTTTGAAATTCGGCGAAATGGCAAACCCGTAGATCCGATGAAATATCTACCCAATCGATAAAGGAACCTCTGGATGACCAAATCTACCGATAAGTCGCTTATCGAAGATACCGAAATACCACCCGAAGACCTGGTGGAAGAACTGGTCGAGGACGAGGATGTTTCTGATTTGTCCGACGAGGAGGAAGACGTCGAGCATGCGACCATCATCGACGAAGACGTCGACGATGATGAAGAGGAGGAAACCATCGAGGCCGAAAAATTCGTCGAGCGGCGCAAGGCTGAAGACCGCCGCAAGGTCAGCACACGCCGTTCCTCCGATGCCGACCCGACCCGGCTTTACCTGAAAGAGATCGAGGTATCGCCGCTGCTGACGGCGGAAGAAGAAGTGTATTACTCACGCCTCGCGCTGAAGGGAGACCAGGCCGCGCGTGACAAGATGATCGAGTGCAACCTGCGCCTGGTGGTAAAAATCGCGCGACGTTACATGAATCGCGGCCTGGCGCTGCTCGACCTGATCGAGGAGGGCAATCTCGGCCTGATCCGCGCGGTGGAGAAGTTCGATCCCGAACGCGGTTTCCGCTTTTCGACCTACGCCACCTGGTGGATTCGGCAAACCATCGAACGCGGCCTGATGAACCAGACGCGCACCATTCGCCTGCCGATCCACGTCATCAAGGAGTTGAACACCTACCTGCGTGCGGCGCGCAAGCTGACCCAGGAGTTGAATCGGGAGGCAACCCCCGAAGATGTCGCCAGGTTGCTGAAAAAGCCGGTCAAGGACGTCGAGAAGATGTTCAAGCTGGCGGATCGTGTCTCTTCCTTCGATATCCCGATGGGCGGCGAGGGTGAACGTCCGCTGCTCGACGTGATTCCGGACGACAATAGCAGCGATCCGTCCAGCATTCTGCAGGACGAAACCGTGATCAAGCATCTCGATAGCTGGCTCGACCAACTCGACGAAAAGCAGCGCGATGTCGTCGTGCGTCGCTTCGGTTTACGCAACCATCCGCGCGGTACGCTGGAGGAGGTCGGGCTCGAACTGGGCGTGACGCGTGAGCGCGTGCGCCAGATTCAGATGGACGCGCTGCGCAAGCTGCGCCGCATCCTCGAGCATAGCGGTTACTCCCGCGAAAATATCATCGAAGAGTAGTTCCCCGGTACGATCTTTATCCAAACGGCAACCGGCAGGCCTTTTCGTGACTGTCCGGGCTGCCGGTACCGGGTGGTGCGTAATTGACATGTTCGCGGCGCCCGGCCTTTAGGTCACGAAAAGGCCTGCCGGTTGCCTTGCTGAATTCTTTCCTGCCGTTTTGTGCCAGGGCTTAACAGCGCGTCACTGGTTGCCGATATCGAATCCGAAGTTCGTTACTCATCGACGTGGGTTTTGCGGGCGGGCCGCGGGATGACATTTCTTCGTTTCAGGAATACCTCTGCGAAGGCTTGGACTGGTTCACTTCAGGCAACCGGCAAACCTTTTCGTGACTGTCCGGGCTGCCGGTACCGGGTGGTGCGTAATTGGTGTGTTCGCGGCGCCCGGCCTTTAGGTCACGAAAAGGCCTGCCGGTTGCCTTGCTGAAAGTTTTCCAACCGCTTGATGCCAGGGCTTAACAGCGCGGCACTGGTTGCGGATATCGAATCCAAAGTTCGTTACCCATCGACGTGGGTTTTGCGGGCGGGCCGCGGGATGACAACGCTTTGTTTCGGGAATACCTCTGCGAAGGCTTGGACTGGTTTACTTCAGGCAACCGGCAAACCTTTTCGTGACTGTCCGGGCTGCCGGTACCGGGTG
>CP070646.1:860069-873147 GCA_020354435.1 Gammaproteobacteria bacterium | reverse complement strand
CGCGCAGGCGAGCGACGTTGATATCCAGCATCATGACGACGAAAACGAACAACACCATGACCGCGCCGACATATACCAGCACCAGGCTGATGGCGAGAAACTCGGCTTCGAGCGACATCCAGATGACCGCGCTGGTAAAAAACGTCAGTACCAGAAAAAGCGCGGCGTGCACCGGGTTCCGGACCGTCACCACCGCGGTCGCGGTGACCACCGTGGAGATTGCAAAGACGTAAAAAATAACCGTTTCTACCATTATTATTTCACCGGTAAGGTGCGTCTGCCGAGCGATCCGCAGCCAGCTGAGCCTCGTACTGGTCGCCAATCTCGAGCAATTTTTCCTTGGTCATGATGTTTTCACCGCGATTTTCGAAGTGATATTCGAAAATGTTGGTTTCAACGATCGAGTCGACCGGACAGGCTTCTTCGCAGAAGCCGCAGTAAATGCATTTGAACAGGTCGATATCGTAACGCGTCGTGCGCCGCGTGCCGTCGGCCCGCTGTTCCGATTCGATCGTTATCGCGAGCGCCGGGCAAACCGCTTCGCACAGCTTGCAGGCAATGCAACGCTCTTCGCCATTGGCATAGCGGCGCAGTGCATGCAGGCCACGAAATCGCGGGCTGATCGGGGTTTTCTGCTCCGGGTACTGCACGGTGAACTTCCTGCGGAAAAAGTAACGCCCGGTCACGCTCATACCCTTGAGCAACTCGAGAAAGAGAAAACTTTTCAGGTAATAATGTATTTTCGCAAACATAGTCTTATACGAACCACGGGCCGACTTTGAAATAGACCGCGACCCCCTCGACCACGAGCCACAGGATCGTCACCGGCAGCAAAACCTTCCACCCCAGGCGCATGATCTGGTCGTAGCGATAGCGCGGAAAGGTTGCGCGAAACCACAGAAACAACAGCATGAATACCGCGGTCTTGCCGAACAACCAGCCAATACCGTCACCGATCAGGCCGGGCACGGGGCTTAGCCAGCCGCCGAAAAACATCAGCGAGCACAGCATCGCGATCAGGATCATGTTGGCGTATTCGGCGAGGAAGAACACGGCGAAGGTCATGCCCGAATATTCGACGTGAAAACCGGCGACGATTTCCGATTCGCCCTCGGCGACATCGAAAGGCGCGCGGTTGGTTTCGGCGACGCCGGAAATCAGGTAAACGAAAAACAGCGGCAGCAGCGGGATAAAAAACCAGTGGCCGACGCCGCCGGCCTGCTTGTTAACGATGTCTCCCAGATTGAGGCTGCCAGCGACCATCAACACGCCAACCAGGGCGAAGCCCATGGCTATCTCGTAAGCGACGATTTGCGCAGCCGAACGCATCGCACCGAGCAAAGCGTACTTGGAATTCGACGCCCAACCGGCGATGATGACACCGTAAACGCCGACCGAAGTCATGGCCAGAATATACAACAGGCCGGCGTTGATATTGCTGAAAACCAGGCCGTCGTCAAACGGTATGACCGCCCAGGCCGCCATTGCCGGAGCAAAGGTAATCACCGGCGCAATGAAAAACAGGTATCGGTTCGAGTTGGTCGGAACGATGATTTCCTTGAACATCAACTTGAACATGTCGGCGAAGGGTTGCAGCAATCCCTTGGGGCCGACCCGGTTCGGTCCCTTGCGTATCTGCATGTAGCCGATAACCTTGCGCTCGGCATAGGTGTAATATGCGACCACGATGAACAGCGGCAGCAGTATAACCAGCGCCTTGACGGCGCTATAAATCGTAAACAACAGGTACTCGTGCAGGTACTGGCTCAGCCAGGCGTCGATCGAGTTCAGCATTGCGATCACGACACCTTCTCCAGCTCAATCTTGCCGTAAGCATCGGACAGGTGCTTAACCGCATCGATACCGCTGGGCACGTAAACGCAACCGGCTGGCACGGCTTCGTCGATGCGAAGCGGCAGCACCGCAGTACCCTTACCCTGCCGGACCTGTACCTGCTCGCTGGAACCGAGTTTCGACTTTCGCGCCTGTTCGCGGTTCAGCACCACCGCGGTTTGCTGTTTCATCAGCGGCGTCGCCTGCAGCGCGCTCGACAGACGTGCCATATCGTCGCTGGCGTAAATGGGCGTCATTCCGATTTTCTGAATCGATCCGGCATCCTGCGGCAGGCTGGTATCACTCGCCTCGATACCGCACAGGTTACTCAGGCTGACATCGCTGCACAGCGCTTTGAGTTCGTTTCTGACCGCGACCGAATCGGCATAGTCGAACTGACCCGGCAGTAACACCTGGCCCAGCGCGGTCAACAGTTTCCAGCCCTGACGACTCTCGCCTGGCGCCGACACGCAGCCGTTGAAGCTTTGCCACAGGCCCTCGACGTTGACGAAGCTGCCCGAGGTTTCGACTACCGCGGCCAGCGGCAACACCAGGTCGGCTTGCTGCTGGATAAAATCATTATCGAAAGTAGCGGCCGCAATCACGAACTCATTGTTATCGGAAAGCTGGCTGACCGAGTGGGTATCAAGCAGCGGGTTGAGGCCGAAGCTGAGTAAAACCTTGTGCTTCGAGGCCATGATTTCGGCCGCGTTTTCACCGCCGGCATCGAGCGCGACTCCGGCCGGGCCACGATGCGGCGTGGCACCGGCAAGACAGGCGCCGGCGCTATTGGCCGACAGCGACAGGTATCCCAGGGTGGCATCTGCGGCGGCGGTAATTGCCTCGCAAATTTCCTGGATCAGCGACAGCTGTGGATTTGACAGGGCCTGTACGCCGACGATGATGGCGGCGTTCTCGGCCTGTCTTAGCGATTCGGCTATAGTACGCTGTGCCGCTGTCGGTTGCAGGCCCTCGAGCAGTCGGGCAAGGCGCGAACCGAGTGCCTTGCCAGTGGCGGCTGCGAGCGCAACGGCGACGCCAGCCAGATCGTGTACCAACTGTACCGCCGATCCGTTCAACTCGGTCTGTAAGCCGAAGTTGTACTGCTGACCCAGGTGCCCAATCGACGAAATTTTCGCGTTGTTATGCATCACCGCCTTGCGCAGGCGATGCGATAACAGCGGTTGCTCGTAGCGCAGGTTACCGGCCACGATCAGCGCGGCATCGAGGGTTTCCAGTGACTCCAGCGAACGTCCCAGCCACGGCATGACCGGGCTCGCCTGTTGTGTCGAAAAATCGGCCTGGGTCAGCCGATGATCGATATTGTTCGAACCGAGACCGCGCAACAGCTTTTGCGCCAGGTAATGTTCTTCCAGGGTTGCCTGCGGCCTCATCAGCGCGGCAATGCTTTCACCGGCATCGGCCAGACGGTTAGCCGCAATGTTGAGCGCGGTTTCCCAATCCACCGGCTTCAGTTCGCCCTGGTCGCGCATCAGCGGTCGGGTCAGGCGCTGCTCGGCCTTGAGCGCGGTATAGCTGAAGCGATCGCGGTCGGAAATCCAGGACTCGTTGATCGACTCGTTTTCACGCGGCACCACGCGGATGACTTCGTTGCCGCGGGTATGTACATAGGTATTCGAACCGACGCAATCATGTGCCGATACCGCGGCGTGCTGGGTCAGTTCCCACGGCCGCGCGGTGTAACGTGACGGCTTTGCGGTAAGCGCGCCTACCGGGCAGACGTCGATGACGTTGCCGGACATTTCCGAAACGATCGATTTTTCGATATAGGTGCCGATTTCCATGTGTTCACCGCGCCCGGTGGCGCCGAGTTCAGGCATACCGGCGATTTCATCGCCGAAACGCACGCAACGGGTGCAGTGAATGCAGCGCGTGAAATCGGTCGCGATCAACGGCCCGATATTCTTGTCCATGACGACACGCTTCGATTCAGTGTACTTGGAAACGCCCTCGCCAAAGCCCATGGCGACGTCCTGCAGTTCGCATTCGCCACCCTGGTCACAGATCGGGCAATCCAGCGGATGATTAATCAACAGGAATTCCATGGTCGACTTTTGCGCCGCCAGCGCCGCCTGTGAACGGGTCTGCACGATCATGCCGTCCATGCACTGGGTGGCGCAGGCCGGCATCGGCTTCGGCGAACGCTCGATTTCGACCAGGCACATGCGACAATTGGCTGCCACCGACAGGCGTTTGTGGTAGCAAAACCGCGGGATCACAATATTATTCTCATCGGCCACGTCGATCAGCAGGCGGCCCGCCTGGGTTTCGATCTCCTGACCATTTATCGTGATTGTTATGTTGTCACTCATCGCTGCTGTTTAATCCGATCAGGCTGCGTTATTTACCGGCGAGCGTTTGTGCTCGACGTAGTATTCGAATTCGTGGCGGAAATGTTTGATGAAACTCCAGACCGGCATTGCCGCGGCGTCGCCCAGCGCACAGATGGTGCGGCCTTCGATCTTGTGTGACACTTCTTCCAGCAACACGATATCCTCGGGCCGGCCCTTGCCATCGACGATTCGCGTCAGCATGCGGTAGAGCCAGCCGGTGCCCTCGCGACACGGGGTGCACTGGCCGCAGGACTCGGAATAGTAAAAGCGCGAGATCCGTTGCAATGCGCGCACCATGTCGGTGGTTTCGTCCATGACGATGACTGCACCCGAACCCAGCATCGAACCGGCCTTGGCGATGGAGTCGTAATCCATGGTGCATTCGAGCATGACCTCGCCCGGCAATACCGGAACCGACGAACCGCCGGGAATCACCGCCTTCAGCTTGCGTCCGTCGCGCACACCGCCGGCCATTTCCAGCAAATCCCTGAACGGCGTACCCATCGAGATTTCGAAATTACCCGGCTTGTTCAAATGGCCGGACATCGAGAAACACTTGACCCCGCCGTTATTCGGAATGCCGAGATCGGCGAACCACTGGGCACCGTTGCGGATGATCGATGGCGTCGACGCCAGCGACTCGGTGTTGTTGATCGTGGTCGGCTTGCCGTAAAGCCCGAAGTTGGCCGGGAAAGGCGGCTTGTAACGCGGCTGCCCCTTCTTGCCTTCGAGCGATTCCAGCAACGCGGTTTCCTCGCCGCAAATATAGGCGCCGGCGCCTAGCGCCGGATAAAGATCGAAATCGACGCCACTGCCCAGAATATTCTTGCCCAGGTAACCAGCCTCGTAGGCCTCCCTGACCGCAGCCTCGAAACGTTGCGCCGGCTCGTCCATGAATTCGCCGCGCATGTAGTTGTAACCGACGGTGGCGCCGATGGCGTAACCACAGATCGCCATGCCCTCGACCAGCGCGTGCGGGTTGAAGCGCAGAATGTCACGGTCCTTGCAGGTACCGGGTTCCGATTCATCGGAATTGCAGACGATGTATTTTTGCACCGGCGCGTTGCGCGGCATGAAGCTCCACTTGAGGCCGGTGGGGAAACCGGCACCACCGCGTCCGCGCAGGCCGGAAGCCTTGACTTCCTCGATCACGTCCTCGGGCGACATGCCCTGCTGCAGGATTTTTTTCAGCGCCTCGTAACCGCCGACCCTGAGATAAGTCTCCATCGACCAGGGCTGGTCGTATTGCAGGGTTGCGTAACAGACTTCGTTGGCCATCTCTACTCCAGCCCGTCCAGGATTTCGTCGACCTTTTCCGGGGTCAGGTTTTCATAGTAGACGTGATCCACCTGCATCATCGGGCCGCCGGCGCAGGCCGCCAGGCACTCTTCCTCGCGTTTCAGATAGATGCGACCATCCTCGGTGCTCTCGCCAATCTTGATACCGAGTTTGTTTTCGACATGATCGACGATGCTCTGCGAGCCCATCAGCATGCAGGATATGTTGGTGCAGATCGCGACATTGTGGCGCGCTACCGGCCGGGTCTCGAACATCGAGTAGAACGACGCGACTTCGTAGACGTGAATCGGTGGCAAATCGAGGTACTCTGCAACCGCATCCATCAGATCGGTGGTCAGGTATCCCTGGTTCTGATGCTGCGCGGCATACAGCGATTGCAGCACGGCCGAACGCTTGTGCTGCGGCGGAAATCGGCCAACCCAGTGATCGATAACCTCGCGGGTGTGATCGTTCAGCAGGTCTATTTTTGTCTCGGTTTCGGTGGCCATTACCTGTCAATCTCCCCGAATACGATGTCCTGGGTACCGATGATCGCAACCACGTCGGCCAGCATGTGACCCTGGGCCATCTCGTTCATGCTCGACAGGTGAGCAAACCCCGGCGCACGCACCTTGACCCGATAGGGTTTGTTAGCGCCATCGGATACCAGGTAAACGCCGAATTCGCCCTTGGGATGTTCGACCGCGGTGTAAACCTCGCCCTCGGGCAGTGTATAACCCTCGGTGAACAGCTTGAAATGGTGGATCAGGCCTTCCATGTCGGCCTTCAGTTCCTCGCGCCGCGGCGGCGCAACCTTGTGGTTATCGGTTAGCACCAGACCCGGATTGGCGCGCAGCCATTCGATGCACTGCCTGATGATGCGATTCGACTGCCGCATTTCCTCGACCCGCACCAGGTAACGGTCGTAGCAATCACCGTTGCTGCCGACCGGGATGTCGAAATCGACGCGGTCGTAAACCTCGTAGGGCTGCTTCTTGCGAATATCCCACTCGACCCCGGAACCGCGCAGCATCGGCCCGGTAAAGCCAAGCTGGTAGGCGCGCTCTTCGGAAACCACGCCGATGCCGACGGTGCGCTGTTTCCAGATACGGTTGTCGGTCAGCAGGGTTTCGTACTCATCGACATAGCCCGGGAAGCGGTTGCTGAAATCCTCGGCAAAATCGAGCAGGCTGCCCTGGCGGTTTTCATTCAGGCGATCGGCGTCCTTCTTGCTGCGCCAGCGGCTTTCCTGGTACTGCGGCATGCGCTCCGGCAAATCGCGCGCAACACCGCCGGGACGGTAATAAGTTGCATGCATGCGCGCACCCGATACCGCCTCGTACATGTCCATCAGGTCTTCGCGCTCGCGAAAAGCATACAGGAACATGGTCATCGCACCGACGTCGAGCGCATGGGTACCGATCCACATCAGGTGATTCAGGATGCGCGTGATTTCATCGAACATGACGCGAATATATCTGGCGCGCTCGGGTATATCGATGCCGAGCAGCTTTTCGATCGCCATCACATAACCGTGCTCGTTGCACATCATCGAGACGTAATCGAGACGATCCATGTAACCGATGGTCTGGTTATAGGGTTTGCTCTCGGCGAGCTTTTCGGTACCCCGATGCAGCAGGCCGATATGCGGATCGGCGCGCTCGATGACTTCGCCGTCCATTTCCAGCACCAGACGCAGGACGCCGTGCGCGGCGGGATGCTGCGGTCCGAAATTAAGCGTGTAATTCTTGATTTCAGGCATCGCTTTGCGCCTCGTCGGACACTTCGGGCTGCTCCGCCAGGTAGCGGTTGTCTTCGCGCTTGACCCGCGGCACCAGCACCCTGGGCTCGATCGAAACCGGTTCGTAGACGACGCGCTCACGCTCCGGGTCGTAACGCATTTCGACGTGGCCGATCAGTGGAAAATCCTTGCGGAACGGATGCCCGACAAAGCCGTAGTCGGTCAGGATACGCCGCAGATCGGGATGATCGCTGAACAGGATACCAAACAGATCGAAGGCTTCACGCTCGTACCAGTCAGCCGATTTCCAGATGCCGGTCACGGTCGGAATCACCGGGAAATCGTCATCTGTAGCATGGACGCGCAGGCGCAGGCGCTGGTTGTTGGCATAAGACAACAGGTGGTAAACCGCGGCAAAGCGCCTGCCCCGGGTGGCCAGCGAATCCAGTTCGTCACCGAACTGCAAACGCCCGCTGCTGACGCCGCCGTCGACGCCACGGCTGAAGCCGCCGCGACTGGCTTCATCGGTCAGCCACTCGTCACGGCCGAACTGCGAATAATCGACGCCGCACAGGTCGACCAGTTGCTGGAAGCGGAAGGCTTCGTCGTCGCGCAAGCGTGCCGCGACCTCGAGCAGATTCTCCGGGCTGGTCTCTAGGGTAACCTCGTTACAGGCAAGCGTGACCAAGTCGAGTCTATCGCCCAGCGCGGCTTGTAGCGCATCCGCCAGTTGCTGTTTTGAATTCGACATCTCAGCGGGCTATGGTATTGGTGCGTTTAATCTTGTTCTGCAACTGCAATATCCCGTAGAGCAGGGCCTCGGCGGTCGGTGGACAGCCGGGTACGTAAACGTCTACCGGTACGACACGATCGCAACCGCGCACCACCGAATAGGAATAATGGTAATAACCGCCGCCGTTGGCACAGGAACCCATCGAAATAACCCAGCGCGGTTCTGCCATCTGGTCATACACCTTGCGCAGCGCCGGTGCCATCTTGTTGACCAGCGTGCCGGCCACGATCATGACATCCGACTGGCGCGGGCTAGGCCGGAAAATAATGCCGAAACGGTCGAGGTCGTAGCGCGCCGCACCGGCCTGCATCATTTCGACCGCGCAACAGGCAAGGCCAAAGGTCATCGGCCACATCGAACCGGTGCGCGCCCAGTTGATCAGCTTGTCCGCGGTGGTGGTGACAAAGCCCTGCTCGAATACGCCTTCTATTCCCATTCGAGCGCCCCTTTCTTCCATTCGTAAATGAAACCGATCACCAGCACGGCGAGAAAAATCCCCATCGCCGCCAGACCAAAAGTGCCGACCTGATCGAGCACCACCGCCCACGGGAACAGGAAAGCTATCTCGAGATCGAAAATAATGAACAGGATGGCGACGAGATAGTAGCGAACGTCGAATTTCATGCGGCTGTCTTCGAAGGCTTCGAAACCACATTCGTAAGGCGAGTTTTTCTCCGCATCGGGGCGCGATGGCCCCAGCAATTTGCCGAGGATGATGAAAACCGACCCCATGATAAGTGTCACGCACATGAAGATCAGAATCGGCAGATAATTACCTAACATGGATCGACTTGTTCCCCGGGAAGCCAGCTCTAAAGATGCGAGGCGCCAGTCTATTGTGGCACCTATATAGTGTCAAGAAATCTCCATCCGTCGGCGATTTTCGCATACATAGGATTAAAAATACCTGCCACCGGAACAGAAGTTCGAGATCAACATTCAGCAACCTCCCGGGCATGGATAACCTGGACGACACAGACCGTATTTCGCTTCCGGCGAATACGACGCCTGTACGTCCCATCCTTGAGGAGCACAACAGGAAACCTGCTGGGTAACTGAAGGTTCTGGCCGTCGCGAGCGCCGCAAGAGCAAGGCGGATTTTTGCGCGATGGCGCGAGCAGTACGGATTGGTACGCGAGCGTCTCGCGCAAAAATCCAACGCCGCTATTGCGGCGCGCAGCAGGAAGCCTGTTGGGTAGATGGAGGTTCTGGCCGTCGCGAGCACCTCGAGAGCAAGGCGGAAATTCGCGCAATGGCGCGAGCAGTACAAACCGGTACGCGAGCGTCTTGCGCGAATTTCCAACGCGGCTATCGAGGTGCGCAGCAGGCCAGAAAAAAAAGACCCGGTTTTGGCCGGGTCTTTGTGTATGGTGCCGATGGCCGGAGTCGAACCGGCACAGCTTTCGCCACTACCCCCTCAAGATAGCGTGTCTACCAATTCCACCACATCGGCAAATCCCCGGTTATTCGGCCGGGGGTAAATCTGCATCCATTGCGCTGTCGGCCCCGCCTTCGGCCGGCGGAAGATCGGCTTCCTGCATGACTTCGGTTTCCGCCGCCGGGGCCGGTTCGATTTCCTGCGCGGTTACGCTGCCGGTCACGCTGTCGGGCGCGACCCGGTTGCTGGAAATATAGGCCAACGCCAAGCATACAATAAAAAACAGTATGGCGATGATTGTTGTCATCCGGCTGAGAAAATTACCCGAGCCGCGCGCGCCGAAAACGGTTGCCGAGGCACCGCTGCCGAAGGCCGCGCCGGCATCGGCGCCCTTGCCGTGCTGCAACAGGATTAGTGCGATCAACGAGATCGACAGCAGAACCTGTACTACCAATAAAATACTGTTGAGGTTTTCCATGATTGTTCCTAAACCGATTGAGCGATGGCAAGAAAATCG
The DNA here is from genome assembly GCA_020354435.1 of Gammaproteobacteria bacterium. GTDB lineage: Bacteria > Pseudomonadota > Gammaproteobacteria. Next base: position 863,253 of record CP070646.1, on the reverse strand, counting down.
TCGGCCTTGAGCGAAGCTCCGCCGATCAGGCCACCATCGATGTCCGCCTGCGAGAGCAAATCCGCGGCATTCGACGAATTCATGCTGCCACCATATAAGATTCTTATCTGTTGCGCGATCTCGCCATCACTGGCAGCAAGCTTGCCACGAATAAAATGATGCACCGACTGCGCCAGCTCGGGAGAAGCCACCAGGCCGGTACCGATCGCCCATACCGGTTCGTATGCGATCACCGCTTGCGCGAAGCCGGCGATCCCGCAGTTCTCCAGCACGGCATCGATCTGTTTTGCGACCACAGCCTCGGTTACCCCCTGCTCGTGTTCGTACAGGGTTTCACCGACGCATAGAATCGGCGTCAGCCCGGCTGATACCGCCATCGCGAATCGTGCCGCTACCAGCTCATCGGACTCGAGGTACAGCGAGCGACGCTCCGAATGCCCAACGATGGCGTAGCGGCAGCCACATTCGGTCAACATCGCTGCCGATATTTCCCCGGTATAGGCGCCGACGTCGTGATTGCAAACGTTTTGCGCGCCGAGAGCGATGTCGGTGTCATCCAGCATGCCACCAACTTTCATCAGGAATACCGACGGCGGGCATACCGCGAGTTCGGCCTGGCCGGCATCTCCGTCCTTGATGCCATCGATCAATTCAACGACAGACTGCAGGCTGCCATTCATTTTCCAGTTGCCCGCAATAAGGCTAGATCGCATATTTGTTACCGCTCATTTAAAAGGCGCCAAAGGTTACTCACCTCGGCCCAAGAAATCAATGCAGAATTAGCGATTTGAAGCGATTTAAGTTCCGTTGGCGGCCTGTTGCACGACATCGGCCAGCACGCTTGCGGTTTTTTCCACCTGCGCGGCATCCTGACCTTCGACCATAACGCGAATCAGCGGTTCGGTGCCGGACGGCCGCAACAGCACGCGGCCGGCTTCCGCGAGCTCAACCTGCGCCGATTTGACCGCATCCTGCACGCTGGGATTCGTGTCCGGATCGAACGCTTGCGAAATCGGCACGTTGATCATGGTCTGCGGATAGATATCCATGCCGCTACAGGCTTCGGTCAGGGTCTGTTGCTGTGAAACCAGCCACTCCAGCACCTGCAGCGCGGCGATAATTCCGTCGCCGGTGGTGGTCTTGTCGAGGCAAATGATATGGCCGGAAGATTCACCACCGAGAAACCAGTCATTCTCGACCAGTTTCTCCATGACGTATCGATCGCCCACGGCGGCACGCTGAAACGGAATTTGCTGCGCCGCGAGGGCGTGTTCGAGACCGAGATTAGTCATCTGTGTGCCGACCACGCCACCTTTGAGCTGTCCGCTGGCCAGCTTGCTGCGAGCGATTACGTATAGCAACTGATCACCGTCTTTGACGTCGCCTTTCGCGTCCATCATCATGACGCGATCGCCGTCGCCATCGAAGGCGATACCGAGATCGGCCTTGTTTTCCAGCACCTGCGCGCGCATGTTTTGCGGATACAGGGCACCGACACCGTCATTGATATTCATGCCGTTAGGGCTGGTGCCGACCTCGATTACTTCGGCACCCAGTTCTCGAAACACCGCCGGCGCGATGTGGTAGGTCGCGCCATTAGCGCAATCGACCACCAGCTTAATGCCACGCAAGGATGTCTGGAAGGCGATCGAACTCTTGCAAAACTCGATGTAGCGGCCCTTGGCGTCCTCCATGCGGCTGGCCTTGCCGATCTGCTCTGGCTCGACCATCTGCAGCGACTGATCGAGCATCGCCTCGATCGCCTCCTCGGTCGAATCCGGTAACTTGAATCCATCACCGTTAAAAAATTTGACACCGTCGTCATGATAGGGATTGTGCGAAGCGCTGATCACGATACCGGCGGTGGCGCGTTGCGCCTGGGTGATATACGCGATCGCAGGCGTGGGCATCGGCCCGAGCAGCAGCACATCGAGGCCTGCGGCCGCAAGTCCGGCTTCGAGCGCCGACTCGAACATGTAACCCGAAATACGGGTATCCTTACCAATCACGATCTGGCCAGGGCCGGAGCGGGACAGTACCTTGCCGGCCGCCCAGCCGAGTTTCATGACGAAATCGACCGTCATAGGATCCTGGCCGACGCGGCCGCGGATGCCGTCGGTGCCGAAATACCTGCGCGACATCAGGCCACCTGACCCAGTGCGCTGACCATGGCCAACGCATCTGCGGTAGCGGACACATCGTGTACGCGCAGGATATCAGCGCCCTGCATGGCCGCGATAACCGCCAGCGCAAGGCTGCCATAGAGGCGCTGATCAACAGGTTTGTCGAGTATCGTACCTATCATTTTCTTGCGTGATAAACCCGCCAGTACGCGAGTACCGAGATCACGGAACTCGGCCAGAGACTTTAACAATAGCAGATTATGTTCGATGGTTTTGCCGAAGCCAAATCCGGGATCGATGATTATCCGGTCGAGATTGATGCCGGCTTCGAGCGCCGCATCGATACGGCGGGCGAGAAATTCCTTCACCTCGCCGACTACATCCGCATAAACCGGATTCTGCTGCATGCTGGCCGGTGTTCCCTGCATATGCATCAGGCATACCGGGACCTCGAGTTCGGCCGCCACCTGCAGCGAATCATCGAGCTGCAGCGCCCAGACGCTGTTAATCATGCTGGCGCCGGCATCGACCGCGGCGCGCATGACTGCGGACTTGTTGGTATCGATGGAAATCGGAATATCGGATTTCTTGCGAATCGCCCGAATCAGCGGAATCGTGCGCCGAATCTCTTCCTCCGGCGCTACCGGTTCCGATCCCGGTCGGGTCGATTCGCCGCCAATGTCGAGTATATCTGCACCATCTGCAATCAGTTGTCGGGCCTGCGCCAGGGCCTTTTCGAGGGTATCGAACTGGCCACCGTCCGAAAACGAATCGGGGGTCGTGTTAACAACCCCCATGATGCGCAGATCAGACGATATGTTCAGCGCTGACATCGGAACTTGGCGCCAGCCTGGCCTGCAGGCCTGTTAGTGCAGCTTGGCGGGATCCAGGTCCGGATCATCGTCGGTGCTGGTCTTGCCCGAGGTCGCGGTCGGCGTGGGTCCGGTTTCGTCATCCGACCAGTCTTCGGGAGGCCCCGGTTCCTTGCCTTCCATGATCGCGTCGATCTGGGAGGAATCGATGGTTTCATATTTCATCAGCGCGTCGGCCATGGTATGCAA
>CP070646.1:858967-859969 GCA_020354435.1 Gammaproteobacteria bacterium | reverse complement strand
TCGGCGCCGTCGCGATAGATTACGTTGCGGTGCAGGTTGTTGCCGCCCTCGGTGGAGGTCCATTCGTAACCGATGAACGCGGTAAACCGGCCCGGATCGTTGTACTCTTCCGCGGTGGCCAGGAAACGTTCCCACACGGAGGTGACGAATTTTTCCTCGGACAGGACCGACGGAATTTTTTCACCCGTAACCCCGGCAAAGGTTTCGATGATTTCCATGGTTGCAGCCAGGGCCGAATCGCCACCTTTGGCGATGCGATCGTGCCAGTCCTTGACCTTCGAATCCTTCAGCAGGTTCGGGTTACCGGCGACGACTTCGTCCATCGCGCCCATCGCGTCGGAGTGATCGGAGACCACCAGCCAGTCCAGCGGCCGCGAGAGCTTGATGCGTTCGCCATGCGAGGTGGTGATTTCGTCTCCCCGTGCAAACTGATAGGCTTCCGCCGGACCCAGCGTGACGCCGAATGCGCGTGCATCGAGCGATAACTTGGTGTGCAGGTGAGTGTCGCCCCACAGGACTTTGGTGGGGAAATTCTTGCCGGCGTATGGCGAGTAGCCTGCTGCCTTGAGGGATTCGTCTTCTTTCAACTCCATGCCGTCCTTGACCGCGTCCCGCAATATGCTGCCGGCATAGTCGGCATGGCTGACACCTGTTGCCGCGACCAGGGTCGCGGTCAGAACGATGGTCGATAATTTTGGCGATGTCATTTTCAGGTCGTCCTCTTGTATCGGTGCTTTACGGGGTGTACCAGATCGGTGACGTGTAGGCGCGTTCCTGGCCGACGAGTTTGGCGCCCTTTGCGGGCTCCGCACCGAAACGGACCTTGTCGTACAGCACCCAGCGCGGGGTCGGGATTTCAATCACGCGCGCGTAATAGAACGCGCTTTGTTTCGGGTCGAATTCGGGGTCGGCCCACACGGTGGCGAGCTCGGATGCGCCGATGGTATTGGTCCAGTTGGCCGCTTCCATGTCGACGGTATTGCCGACCGGCGGCAGCTTGCC
>CP070646.1:857853-858867 GCA_020354435.1 Gammaproteobacteria bacterium | reverse complement strand
TATCGGCACGAATGCCGATCCATGGCGATCCGGTAACTCGTTACCATAAAAAGCCAGCAACGAACCCAGCACGACGATTGCTGCGAGTTGGGGCATGTCTTCCCTGCCCTGATTTCCCTGTTATGTGATCCAACTCTTTGCAGAATATTGTAGAACTGTTGATAATACAATCAGCATGGCAAAGAGGATTTTCAAGAAGCTTTTGCCGCATCCTGACGTCATCACTAAGAATCGCTGGATTAAACTACTGGGCCCGCGATTACAGGAGCCGTCTTTGTGGCACATCAACCGCCGCTCGTGTTCCGCCGCGGTCGCGCTCGGGGTTTTCTGCGCTTTTATCCCGGTTCCTTTTCAAATGCTGGTCGCCGCGATCGGCGCGATCTGGTTTCGCGTCAACATCCTGGTGGCGGTACCCATGGTCTGGATCAGCAACCCGTTCACGATGGGGCCGATGTACTATTTCTGTTATCTGTTCGGGGCGCAACTGCTCGACATCGAGCCCGATGGATTTAACTTCGAGCTCAGCCTCGACTGGCTCATCAACGGCCTGGTGGAGGTCTGGCAACCCTTTCTGCTGGGCTGTTTCACCACCGGCGTGATTGCCTCGGCGGCCTCCTTCGTGCTGATACGCGTACTCTGGCATCTGCATGTTCTGAGCCATATCAAGGCCCGCGCCAGACGCATTCACGATCGTCGTCGTCACGCTGCCGGAAAACAGTGAACCTGCCGCTGGTCATCCTGATTACCGCCAGCAGCGTTGCCGCCGGCACCGGCCTGTGTTTTTACCTGCTTTACCATGCACACGAAGTCGACTCGACGACATGGATATTGCAGCATGTGCTGTGTCCCGTCATTCGTATCATCGTCCTGCTGATCGTCGTCAGCCAGATTTACCCGGCAATCGATGACAACCTCGGCAGCCTTGATTTCTGGCGTATCCTCGGGCAGCAAAACCAGTTCCGCGACATGGTCAACATCCTGTTCTTCGCCGGCCTGTTGCTATCCTTTATTCCC
>CP070646.1:856738-857753 GCA_020354435.1 Gammaproteobacteria bacterium | reverse complement strand
TGTTTTGCGAAGCCTGCGGTTTTCCGCCGGACGATATCGTCGTCGAACCGGATTTGTACTTTTCCGGCAGCGGTTCGATCGAGGATCTGATACTGGCGCAGGACGACCGCGTGCGTTCGATCATGCTGGTTTTTCACAATCCGGATATCACTTACTTCGCCAATTCGATCGATTACGACGTGACGATCGACAATGTGCCGACCTGCGGCCTGGTCAGGCTCGGCAGCGATATCGCGCAGTGGCGCGACTGGTCGCGCGACAATACCGTGTTCGAATACTTCGACTATCCGAAAAACCTGTCCGGCGAGGTATTACGTCCCTGAGCGGGCAGGGTGCGCCGACGGGATCAGTTCGAACGCAAATGGATGTTACGCCGGCGCGCGCCCTGGGCCTTGCGCCGTTTGAGTCGCTGGGCGTCGCGAACGCGTTCCTGCGCATCCTTGATCAACGCCTGCTGGCTGCCATCCTCGCTTTTACCCTCGAGCCGGATATAGGATCCGTCGGACTGCATTTGCCAGATACTGTGCTCGTCGGACAACTGGGTGTCGATGATGTGGCGCAGTCGTCCCTGTAACTCGGGGTCTTCCACCGGCGCTACCACTTCGACGCGATGCTCGAGGTTGCGCATCATCGCATCGGCCGAACCGATGTAATACTCGGGCGCGTCGCCGTTCTGGAAGTAGTAAATGCGGCTGTGCTCGAGGAAGCGTCCGATCACGCTGAAAACGCGGATGTTTTCCGACAGGCCCTGGATACCCGGGCGCAGGCGGCAGGTGTCGCGTACGATCAGGTCGACCTTGACGCCGGCCTGCGAGGCCTGGTAAAGCGCGTGTACGATATCCTTGTCCTCCAACGCGTTGATTTTGATCTGAACCAGCCCGGGTGAGTCCGCCGTGGTCAGGTCGATTTCGCGCTGAATCTTGTCCAGCAGCGCGCGCTTGAGCAGCTTCGGCGCCGGCAGGATCTTGCGGTAGTTGCGCTTCGGCGTGAAGCCGGTGGTCAGGTAATTGAACAG
>CP070646.1:855618-856638 GCA_020354435.1 Gammaproteobacteria bacterium | reverse complement strand
GTGGCGCGTATCTGCGCCCGCGCCGGCGCGTCGCGCGGTCTGATCTCGCATTACTTCAGCAACAAGGAAGAATTGCTGGTGGCGGCACTGCATGGTCTGTTCGGCGAGGCGCAGGCTTTGAAGGAAAAAATCGCCGCCGATTCGTCACTGTCAACGGTCGAGCGCATTCTCCGGATTGCCCACAGCAGCTTCGAAGCGCCGATTTACGCGTGGGAAATGGCCGCGGCCTGGCAGGCATTTACCAACGCCAGTCGTCACAATCCTGCCTACCAGTCGGCCATTCGCCGATCGACGCAGCAGGCGGTCGCGACCGTCACGCCGCTGTTCGAAACACTGTCAGCGGAAGGAACCCTGCACGGCAGTCCAGATGAGAGCGCGATGGGACTGTTTATCCTGATCGACGGCCTGTGGAACAGCCTCGCGACCGGCAAGGACGACCTGCAGCCGCGGCAGGCAACCGCGCTGTGTGACATCTACATCGAAGGCTGCCTGCAAGCCACCTGACCAACCCGGGAGTACCGAGCCATGCAACAACCACTCGAATGCAACGAAATTATCAACCACGCGCGCTACCCCATCGACCGGGCAGACGATCCCCGGCGGCAGGCGACCGTCGAGCAGGTGCGATCCCAACTCGAAGTTGACGGCTGCGCGGTGATTTGTAATTTCTTCAGCGAGGCCGGCCTCGCGGCGCTGCTCGGCGAGGCGATCGAGCGCGAACCGAAAACCTATTTCTCACAGAGCAAGGAATGCAACGTTTACCTTAACGACGGCAATCCGGAATTTCCCTCGGACCATCCACTGAACATTTTCATGCCGCGCACCAACGGTTTTATCACCGCCGACCTGTTCGGCGAAAACACCAACGCACGTCGGCTGTATTACTGGGAGCCGCTGAAGCGATTCCTCGCCGATTGCCTCGGCAAGGACGAACTCTTCATTTACGAAGACCCGGTATCGAACATGATTGTCAACGTCGGCAAGCCCGGGCAGCAGTTCAACTGGCACTTCGACACCAAC
>CP070646.1:854486-855518 GCA_020354435.1 Gammaproteobacteria bacterium | reverse complement strand
GCGCATCATCAGGTCCGGGCCTTGCAGGCCCTCGACGTCGCCGGGCCAGTTATCGACATCGGTCGTGGTCATCAACTGGCCGCCGGCCTCGAGCCCGGTAATCAGCGTCGGTTTCAGGTTGGCGCGTGCGGCGTAAACGGCGGCCGAATAACCGGCCGGGCCGGATCCGAGGATGATCACTCGGCTGTGCTTGATTTCGGACATCGACAAATCTCAATTATCAGGGGCGAAAAAAGAGCCAATGGTAAAGCTAAAAAATGTTGCTGACTATATGGCTATCGGGCTAGATTTTTCAATGGGATTAGTTCTAGTTTACGATCCGCCTGATCATGTAAAATAGCGCCTTTTATGCAAGGCCTTGAATTCTGTGGCGCAAGCAAAACTCAAAGCAAGTACGAACGATCAGGAACGGAAAATCATGCTGGCCGGGCAGGTGAATCAACGCCTGCGCGAGGCGGGCATGCTGATTTCGTTTGCGCTGGCCGGTTATTTCCTGGTGGCAATGTTCAGCTACGATGCGCTGGATCCGTCGTGGTCACACAGCGGCAGTAACAGCGAAATCGCCAATTTCGGCGGCACCGCGGGCGCCTGGATAGCCGACCTGTTGTTTTACCTGTTCGGTTTTCTCGCCTTCCTGCTGCCGATCATGTTGATCCACAATGGCGTGATCCTGGTCAAAACCCGCGATCTCTCGCCCGAGGACCGTTACCAGATGCTGGTGATTCGCTGGAGCGGTTTCGTGCTGACGCTGATTTCCGGCTGCGCGCTATCGAGCCTGCATTTTTCCGTCGAGCCCGGCACCATGCCGCTGGATGCCGGCGGTATTCTCGGGCAAATCTCAGGCAATTACTTTTCCCAGGGACTCGGTTTCGTCGGCGCAACCGTGATGCACCTGGCGCTGTTCCTGGCGGGCTTGACGCTGTTTACCGGGCTGTCCTGGCTGGCACTGGTCGACAATACCGGCAAATACACGCTGATGATGATCGACAAGATACTCGATCGCTATTACCTGATGCGCGACCGCGTCGAGGG
>CP070646.1:853354-854386 GCA_020354435.1 Gammaproteobacteria bacterium | reverse complement strand
TGGTCATGATATCGCTGGGGCGGATATTGTTGCGCAGCAGGTACATCGCGGCACGACCTGCCTCGACGCAGTCCTGCGCCTTGTCGCCCGAGATCGCGGCCTGGGCGGACGAGTCAGGCAGGCTCATGCCCATCGCCTCGATCGCCGACGCCATCGTGTTCGCGGTATACATGCCGCCGCAGGAGCCGGGACCGGGGATCGCGGTCGATTCGATTTCGATCAGTTCTTTCTTGCTGATCTTGTGCTGCGCCTGCGCACCGACCGCCTCGAATACCGACACGATATCGGTGTTAACGCCCTTGTGACAGCCGGGCATGATGGTGCCGCCGTAAACGAATACCGAAGGACGGTTCAGGCGCGCCATGCCGATCATGCAGCCTGGCATGTTCTTGTCGCAGCCGCCGATCGTAACCAGCGCGTCGAAACCCTGGCAGCCGGCCACGGCCTCGATCGAATCGGCGATGACCTCGCGCGAGACCAGCGAATACTTCATGCCCTCGGTACCCATGGAAATGCCGTCGGAGATCGTAATCGTGTTGAACACCACCGCCTTGCCGTTGGCGCGGTTGGCACCCTCGGCGGCTTTATCCGCGAGCTTGTCGATGTGCATGTTGCACGGTGTGACCATGCTCCAGGTCGAGGCGATGCCGACCTGCGGTTTCTTGAAGTCGGCGTCTTCGAAACCGACCGCGCGCAGCATCGAGCGGCTCGGTGCGCGCTCGACGCCGTCGACGACCAGGGACGAATGTTGCCGAATACTGGGCTTGCCCGAGGCTGTTTTCTTGACTGTCATGGGGTGATGAAATTCCAGATGAAGTGAGACGCCGTAGGTTAGGCAAAGGTGGTAGCCGATGCAAGGGTAAATACTGGTCCGCCATGGTTTTCTCGGGCCTTGTGGCCGACCACGACAAGTTGTCCCATAAAGTTACCAAATCTTGCCTATACTCCTTAGCTAATACGGACATTACCCGGTTAAGACATGTTCGAAACGATAATGCTTGCAACGCTATCGGCGCTGATCGGCGCGGGTCT
>CP070646.1:852221-853254 GCA_020354435.1 Gammaproteobacteria bacterium | reverse complement strand
GCGCCATTATAACGTCTAAACCGTCACGTCGACGGTTTTTTCAACCGACAGCATCGCCCTGACATCATCCGGCACCGGGATCGCGATCAGCTTCCTCGGTTCGGCCGCATCGGAGTAACCCCAGACCCGGACCTCGCTGCCGGTAGCCACCGGCTTCGGCTCGTCACCGCGCCTGAACTCGTGCGCGACGACGAACGAGGTATGACCGAATTTTTCCACGCGCGAAGTCAGCACGGCGATGTCGCCGAAGTACAGCGGCGCCTTGAATTCCATGTTGCTGGCCACCAGCGGACAACCGCGAAACAGTTCGTCGTTGTGCGTGTTGCCGATCAGGTCGAAGCCGGCCGCCTGCAGCAGCGCGTGGGTGCCGCTATCCATCCACAGGTAATAGTTGGGATTGAATATGATGCCGGCCGGGTCGCAATGCGCCCACTCGACACGAAAACGCTGGATCGCAGTCATCATGGGATTAACCTCGCTCTCATCTCGCGCATTATTTGATCAGTTCCAGCGCCTGCCGCGCCAGCACCGGCGCCAGCGCGCCGTACTCGAATGCCTTGCTGCTCGACGCGTTGCCGTCGACCGCGCGTTTCAGCACCCCCTGCAGGATCGCGGCGAAGCGAAAAAAACCGAATACCAGGTAAAAGTTCCAGTCGGGAATGCGCCCGAGGCCGCGCCGTTCGCAGTACTCGTCGACATAGTCCTGCTCGCCGGGGATGCCCAGCGCGACGCGATCGGTATCACCGAAACCCGGGATCACGCAATCGCTTGCCATGCGCCACTGCATGCACTGGTAGGCAAGATCGGCGTAGGGATGACCCAGGGTCGACAACTCCCAGTCGAGCAGTGCCCGGGCGCGGGTGCTGTCCGTTTCGAAGATGATGTTGTCGATACGAAAATCGCCATGTATCAGGCTGACCTTGCCGTCGTCCGCCGGCAGATTCGCCGGCAACCATTCGATCAATCGATCCATCGCCGGGATCGGCTCGATTTCGCTGGCGCGGTACTGCCGGCTCCAGCGGCTGACCTGGCG
>CP070646.1:851085-852121 GCA_020354435.1 Gammaproteobacteria bacterium | reverse complement strand
ATTTACTATATCGGCGATTTGATCCAGCGTACCGAGGTCGAATTGCTGAAAACCCCGAATCTGGGCAAGAAGTCCCTGACCGAAATCAAGGACGTGCTGGCATCCTACAGCCTGTCGTTGGGCATGCGTCTCGAAAACTGGCCGCCCGCCAGTATCGAGGGTGACAGCAAGTTAGCAAGTTAAGAGGTTTAGACCATGCGTCATCGTAATAGTGGGCGTCAGCTCAACCGCAACAGTTCACATCGCAAGGCGATGTTCAGGAACATGACGGCTTCGTTGTTCGATCACGAGGTGATTCGTACGACCCTGCCCAAGGCCAAGGAGCTGCGTCGTGTGGCCGAACCGCTGATTACGCTGGCCAAGGAAGACAGTGTCGCCAATCGCCGGGTTGCCTTCAGCCGCATTCGCGACAAGTCCGCCGTCGGCAAGCTGTTTTCCGATCTCGGTCCGCGTTACAAGGAGCGTCCGGGCGGTTACCTGCGCATTCTTAAATGTGGCTATCGTCCCGGTGACAAGGCGCCGATGGCCTATGTCGAGCTGGTCGATCGCCCCGATGCGGACTATGACGACTAAGCCCAAACGGCATCGCAATACTAAAAAGCCAGCCTCAAGCTGGCTTTTTTTTGCCCGGCCAGAAAGTTTGTTCGAGTCGCAAGCCTGGCAAAAGAGCGTTACGCCGCGACCAGGTCGCCTTCTCGCCGCCCCGGGCTGTGCCGACGGTCGCGCTGGTTGCCAGACAGAAATTCATCCGCCCCGGCGAGATCGGTGCGTCGATCGGCACCGCTGCGTCGATCGTCGAGAAATACATAGTGGCAGTGGCAATCCCGTTCGGTGCAGTTTGGCAGCGGCAATTCGGGTGCTTCCCGTGCTAAAAATACCTGCCCCGTCAGGTTGGAAACACGGCCACAGGCAATCAGGCCCGGGCGAATCCTGACGGAACGCCAGCGGCTATTGGCCGCGGCGTCGGGATCGTCGATCTTTTCGCCGATCCTTTTGAACCGGGCGACGCTGGCGCCGTAGTCGTAGGGCTTGAATA
>CP070646.1:849948-850985 GCA_020354435.1 Gammaproteobacteria bacterium | reverse complement strand
GAAATGCTCAAGGGCGTGGCTCCTGTCGCCAATCCGGGACTTGACCAGACAGCTATTGAAGGCAATGAAGTGGTATTGGATGGATCTCTGTCATCCGATCCCGACAACGAAATCGTTGCCTATCAATGGATGCAGACCGGTGGTCCGCTGGTCAACATTGCTGGCAATGATATGGGTATTGCAACCTTTCTCGCGCCGCTAGTCGATTCCGATCAAGTGTTAAGTTTTGAACTCACCGTAATTGATGAGCTGGGCAATCGGGCCATGGCCAGCGTCGATGTTAACGTAACCGACTTTTCGTCAACCGAGCTAGGTGTGGTGTTGAGCAGTAGCAGTATCGGACCGCTGACCGTCGGTGAAATACTGACTTTAAGCGCGCAGGCGGCGGGTGGTACCGGCGGCACCTACGAGTATCAGTTCAGGTATAAATCACTCGATGGCGACGGGGCACCATGGATAGTGTTAAAGGGTTTCGACAGTATTAATTCTATCGACTGGGATACTGCTGCACTGGGTGGCAAATACAGGCTGCAAGTGCGCGCCAGGGAAGTCGGTAATGAGGCGGTCGTCGCCAGAGACTCGCGCCGTCTCTGGGTTAATTCGGTCGCGCCGCTAAGCAACGTGATCCTGACCAGCGACACGGTTGGGCCGCAGCTCGAAGGAAATGTCGCGCTGTTATCGGCATCTGTGGCTCTCGAAAGTGCAGCAATTGAGTACCGATTCGAAATCAAAAACACCGATATCCAGCCCGGCTGGATGCTCATTCGCGACTACGGCGTCAGTGGCGACCTCGCCTGGAACTCAAGCGGCTATCGAGGCAAGAACAAGGTTCGTGTGTCTGCCAGAAAGGCAGGCACGCGGGACCTGGCGGTTAGTGATACCGTCACAATCTGGGTTAATTCATCGGACGCGGTTACTTCGGTACAGTTGACGCCATCGCTGTTCAGCCCGCAGTTGTCGGGTACGGGTGTAACATTCGACGCCGGCATCACCGGCGGTAATGGTAGCGTCGAATACCGCTTCTCAGTCAAGGACAC
>CP070646.1:848807-849848 GCA_020354435.1 Gammaproteobacteria bacterium | reverse complement strand
TGTCGATGTGCATCGGCGGCGGCATGGGTGCGGCCGGCCTGTTCGAGGTAGCCTGATGAAAAATCGCGATTTGATCGTGTTCCACGGATTGCCGCTGCTGATGGTGCTGTTCCCCTTTATCTGGTTCGCCATTGTCGGTAACGACCGCCTGCTCAAGGGCGAAGCCGGAATCATCGAAAACCTGACCGTTGTATTCCTGGTAGTGGCGATCGGTTACTGCATCTCGAGCATATCGCTGAGCAACCGGCTCGGGCTCCCCGGTCTGCTAAGGGCCTGGCTGTTTATCATGATTCTGGGTTCGGCCTACTTCGCGCTGGAGGAAATCTCCTACGGCCAGCACATGTTTGGCTGGGGCACCAGCGAAAGCTGGAAGGAATTGAACGACCAGGATGAAACCAACCTGCATAACGTTCACGCCATCTTCGACCAGGTGCCGCGAGCGCTGCTGACGCTGGCCATCCTGGTCGGCGGCGTGGTGTTGCCGCTGTACCGCCATTTTCGCGGCATCGAGCTCAGCCTGGACAGCCGCCTTTACTGGCAGTGGCCTACCATGGACTGTGTCACGATCGGTTTGCTCGTCATCCTGATACGGCCGGTGCTGTCGGTGGTAGACTTCGAATTCATCAATCCCGGTGAAACCAAAGAGAATCTGTTCGCTTTGTTTATTTTGCTTTACTGCGTTTCAATTCAGTTTCGGCTCAAGCGCAGGCTGGTGCCGGACGACGAAATGGCGCAGGCTTAGCTCGAGTAGGGGGCATCCTGGATGATTAAATATTTGGCATTTTCCATTTTCGCCGCGCTGTTTTATGCGGCCCAATCCCTGGCCGACGCGGTCAATTACAATTATGTCGAGCTGGGTTACGTCGACGCCGACATCGACACTTCAGGAATCGATGAAGATGGTGACGGTTACCAGCTGAACGCTTCGGCTGACGTGTCGGAAAACCTGGCCGTGGTGCTGGGTTACCAGGATATCGAATACGATTCGGATGTGGATGGCACGCTGCTAAGCCTGGGTATCGCCTATCACAAACCCTATTC
>CP070646.1:847666-848707 GCA_020354435.1 Gammaproteobacteria bacterium | reverse complement strand
CTGGCGTCGCGTTTTTCGACGAAGGCCTTGACGCCTTCCTCGGCGTCACTCGACGACAGCATGGCCTTGTAGGTCGGCAGGTCGTCGTAGCGCATTTTATGAAATGCCTTCTCGGTCGGCTCGCATTCGATCGCGCGTAGCACCTCCTTTATCGATTGCAATGCCAACGGCGCGACCTCTGCCATCTGCGCCGCCCATTCGCGCGCGACGTCCATCAGTTGATCGGCAGGTACGATCCTGTTGACCAGGCCATAGTGTCTGGCTTCCTCGGCCGGCATGCGGCGACCGAGATAAAGCATTTCTAGCGCAATGTTGTACGGTATACGCTTCGGCAGGCGCTGTACCGCGCCGGCGTCAGGGATCAGGCCGAGCGGCAGCTCAGGCAGCGCGAATTCGACGTGTTCGGCGGCGATGATCAGGTCGCAGGCGAGCGCGATTTCGAAGCCGCCGCCAATGGTTAAACCGTTCAACGCGGCGATGACCGGCTTGTTCAGGTTCCACATCTCGGTAATGCCGGCAAAGCCACCGAGGTCGGGATCCTCGGCTTCCCACCAGTTTTCCAGCGGCGTTTCACCGGCGTCGAGCGCCTTCAGGTCCCAGCCGGCGCAGAAAATCTTTTCCCCGGCACCGGTAATGATTGCGACCTTGAGTTCCGGCGTATCACGGAAATAGACAAATGCTTCGCCGAGCTTGCGGCTGGTGGGCAAATCGATCGCGTTGGCCTTGGGCCGGTTGATCGTGATCAGCATCAGGTTACCGTCGATTTTTACCTGAACTTCGTCGTCCCCCGGAATCATTGTTATCCCCGTTGTGATTGTGTTTTTAGATCCGCGCAGTTTAGTAGACTCGCGGGGTTATTGGTATATGATGAAGGGCATTTGTTTGCCGCCGGGCCGATTCAATGAACTACACGCTGACCGCCGAACAGGACATGATTGTGCGTTCGCTGCGCGCATTTCGCGAACAGGAACTCGAGCCACACGAGGCCGAGGTGGATCGCATCGGCGAGGTCCCCGAGGAGTTAGGCGAGCGCATCAAGAC
>CP070646.1:846522-847566 GCA_020354435.1 Gammaproteobacteria bacterium | reverse complement strand
GACGGCAGGTGGCTGTGCAGGTGCTGATGTATTTCAGAGACTTTATCGGCGTCGAAATCGGGCATCGCCATAGTCTACTGCATCTCGACGATAATTTTGAGTGCCTGGTTCATTTGCCGGCAACCCGCCTCGATGGCGTCAAGCGGTTTTTACCGCTGGCGCCGGGCCGAAACATTCCGCCTGTCCCCGGATCTGTAGCTCGGGTACACTCGCCGGCTTGAATCCTGTTCTGACGCGATTGACATGCTCACAACACTGCGCCGCCCCACCCCGCTCGACGTCTCGAAGCTGATCTTCGTCGGCGCCATCTGGGGCAGCGCCTTCCTCTTCATTTCGATTGCGCTGGCTGATTTTGGACCGATCAGTGTCGCCACCTGGCGCGTCAGCCTGGGCGCAGCGGTACTGATGCTGATCGCGCTGCTGATCGGCCAGCAGTTCCCGCGTGGATACCGCACCTGGCGTTTGATTTTTATCGTCGGCCTGCTCAACAGCGCGGTACCGTTTTTCCTGATCAGCTGGGGCCAGCAATTCATCAGCAGTGCCGAATCCGCGCTGCTGGTGGCGATGGGGACCTTTGTCTCGCTGGTGCTGTCGCATTTCAGCAGCGACGACGAGCGCATGAACAAACCCCGCGTGGTCGGCGTCAGCGTGGGTTTCGTTGGCGTACTGGTGCTGGTGTTCTGGGATTTGATCGAATCGGGCACGGGCAACCTGCCCGGCCAACTGGCAGTCATGGCGGCGGGCTGCAGCTACGCCACGTCATCGGTGATTTCACGCCGCCTGACGCATTTACCGATGATTTCGACCTCGGCCGTGACCATGGCCAGCGCCTGTTTGTACATGATTCCACTGGCTTTCCTGCTGGGCGATCCGTTGCCGGACGACGTCGGCCTCGGCTCCATCGTCGCGCTGGTTTACCTCGGCGTCATCGCCACCGCGCTAGCATTCACGCTGCGCTTTTTCATCATTCGCGCCAATGGCGCCGTGTTCATGTCGCAGGTGGGTTACCTGGTGCCGCTGTTCGGCGTCATCTGGAGCGGGCTT
>CP070646.1:845374-846422 GCA_020354435.1 Gammaproteobacteria bacterium | reverse complement strand
TATTTCCAGCTGCTGGCATACAAGGACGAGTACGAAGTCGCCCGTCTCTACAGCAACGGTGAATTCGAAAAGACGCTGTCGGAGCACTTCGAGGGCGATTACCGCCTGCGCTTTCACCTGGCGCCACCGCTGCTGGCAAAACGCGACAAAATCACCGGCGCACCGCTCAAGCGCGAGTTCGGCGGCTGGGTGATGCCATTGTTTCGCCTGCTGGCCAGGTTCAGGGGCCTGCGTGGCAGCGCGCTGGATCCGTTCGGCTACAGCGCCGAACGTAAAATGGAACGCCAGTTGATCGCCGATTTCGAACGGGATAGCGCACAGTTGCTCGATGGCCTGAACCGGCAAAATATCGGTACCGCGGTTACCATCGCGAGCCTGCCGCAAAAGATTCGCGGCTTCGGCCACGTCAAACAGGACAGCATCGAAACATTCCACCAGGCACGCGCGAAACTGCTGCAAAATTTTGATGCTGACGACGGCGTCGATGGCTACAAACCTTGACCTGCCCCGGCAAGAGGCCCTAAGTTAGGGCATCGAATTCATGACCGGTGGGGCCGGCGCCCAAATGTCAGTTAAATTTCGCATACCGATTACCGCGATCACCGTGTTCGGCACCAGCAGCCTGCTGGCCTTTACCGTCGGTATCGTCATGTTTCTCGGTTTCGGCCAGGTGGTGGATACCACGAGTCAACTCTATGCCGAGAAAGCGGAAGGCCTGATCGATACGATGGAACAAAGTCTCGACGCGCGGCTGCAGCCGATACGCGCCCAGGCGCTGTGGATTGCCCGCGACATCGACGACCTTTCGAACCCACAGGCGCTCGACGACTACATGCTCGGTGCGCTCGCGGCGACCCCGCAGGTCGCCGGCATCGCGGTCATCGGCGCCGATGGCAAGAGTCGTCGCTGGCACCGCGATTCGCGCGAAGCAATCGACGAAGACTGGACCAACCGCCCGTGGATACAGGAATACCTGGAGCAGGTCGATCAGGCCGACACACCGACCTGGCGTGATCCGATTTTCACCGAGACCGTGAGCATGTCGACG
>CP070646.1:844224-845274 GCA_020354435.1 Gammaproteobacteria bacterium | reverse complement strand
TGAACGGTTCGGACAGGCGCGCGATGATGTTCTTCGCAATCAGGGAGGCGTGAAACTCGTCCTTCATTTCGGTCAGTAAAACGGTGAACTCGTCGCCACCGAGGCGTGCCACCATGTCGGTTTCACGGATTTCTTCACGAATGCGCAGGCCCACCAGTCGAATCAGCTCGTCGCCGTAATCATGGCCCAGGGTGTCGTTAATCGTCTTGAAGCGATCCAGGTCGATGAACAGCAGCGCGGTCTGACCGTCGCTGCGCCGGCTGCGAACAATCGCTTCGCTAAGGTGCTCGATGAAATTCGGCCGATTGGGTAAATCGGTCAGCGAGTCGTAGTTGGCGCGGTAGCGAATTTGCTCCTCGCTATCTCTCAGCGCGAAGACCATTTTCTGCAGCCTCAGGCCGAGCAGGACCAGGCCCAGTGTCATCAGTGTCAGTGCGACCAGGGTGACGATCATGATATTGCGAAACGCATCTATTCTTTGCGCCTGCTCCTCGAGCACGCTGATCGCGGTTTTACCGACGTGTTCCAGCAGGGCTTCGGCTTCTTTATGGGCAAACCTGGCACGCTGGTCTACCATGCCGATGACGACCGCTGACTTGGGGCCGATGTTGTAGATGCCCAGCGACAGCCAGGATTCGATATCGAAAATTGCCGGATTGAGCTTGGCGTGAATCGCCGAGACGCCAAGCATGTCGTTGAAACGATAGTTCGACCGGATCTTCTCGAGGTCATAGCCGACCTGGGAGGTTTGTTTGACGATCAGTTCGAAGTTTTCCGGGGTCAGGTTATTTCTCGCGGAACTGATGTTCTGTACCAGCCGGCCCATATCGCTGACCAGTACACGGATGTCGCGTTCCTGCTTCGACAACGTGATCGGCAGTGCTTCCTCGATCTCGGACAGGGTTCGCTGCACGTAGACGATAACGCTGACAGTGCCGACTAACATTATCACCACCAGCGCGATCGGAATCGCCGGCTTGGTCAATAAATTAGTGTTGAACAATTTCATTCTTATAGTTTGTCGTAATGCCGTCCGCGGGACGGCCACCC
>CP070646.1:843070-844124 GCA_020354435.1 Gammaproteobacteria bacterium | reverse complement strand
ATCTTCGGCGCCAACATGAGCTTTGCCACGCCGATGGCCTACCAGACCAACCTGCTGGTGATGAACGCCGGCAACTACCGTTTTGCCGATTTCGTCCGCGTGGGCCTGCCGCTAATCCTCGTCATGTGGGTAATCTTGAGCCTGTTGCTGCCCTGGCTGTACGGCATCTGATCCGCCGCTGGCAGCGATGGGGCGGGTCCGGTAAACTGCCGTGTTTTTAATCCGGGATCACCATGAAACAGCAGTTGATGATCATGCTCGAAATGCAGGACGCGATGAATACGCGCGTCAATCCCGACTGGCGCCAGGCCGGCAATGCCTGGTATCGCGCAATCTGGACCGAGTGTGCGGAAATGCTGGATCACTACGGCTGGAAGTGGTGGAAACACCAGCAGCCCGAGATCGAGCAGGTGCAGCTCGAACTGGTCGATATTCTGCATTTCGCGATGAGCGATTACCTGCTGCAGGACAGCGACAATGAAGCGGTGGCCGTGCGTATCGCAGACGAGTTGTCGCATCCGCACGATGATGACGACATTCGCCGCGCGATCGAAACCATGGCGCGTACGACGATCGAGCATCAGTCGATGCATTTTTCCGATTTCGCCAACGTCATGGCGCTGATCGAGATGGATTTCGATCAGCTATACCGCACTTACGTCGGTAAAAACGTGCTCAATTTCTTTCGCCAGGACCACGGCTACAAGGATGGCAGCTATATCAAGTTGTGGCATGGACGCGAGGATAACGAACATCTGGCCGAGCTACTGGTAACACTGGATAGTGCCAGTGAGAATTTTCGCGACGATGTCTACAAGGGACTGGTGGCGCGTTATCCGGGTTAACTGTCGATTTAAGCCGGTTCGCCAGTCTGTTTGCGGCGATAATTATCCGCCGGACTTTGCAACGACCTGATAAATGACTATTCTGCTGCCATGAGACTGATTCTCACCAGGCACTACAAGACCCAGACCAACGAAGAAGATCGGATTCTGGGCTGGGGCGACTCTCCTCCCGGCAGCGACTGGAAGGCGGATATCGACTATGTCGACGA
>CP070646.1:841912-842970 GCA_020354435.1 Gammaproteobacteria bacterium | reverse complement strand
GGCGACGGTTTCCGCGAACTGCCCAACGGCGACAAGCTCGTGATCAACCTGCAGTTCTCGGTGCAGGGCGTGGCCGCCGCGCTGATGGAACTCGTGGGCCAGCACTGGGGCGCCGTCGGCATCCAGAGCACGGTTAAGGAGGTTACTCCTGACGAGTACCGCTCTGCGCAATCGGCCAACAAGCTCGACGTCACCGTCTGGCGCAACGGCCAGCCGCTGGCGATCGTGCTTGGCACCAACCAGATCTGGGTGCCGCCGTACCACGATTATTTCACCCAGCGCACCAACATGCTGTGGGCCGAATACATCGATACCAAGGGCGCCAGCGGCGTCAAGCCGCCCGATTACGCCTATCAGATGATCGACGATATCAACGCGTTCCAGTCGACCCCGGTAGGTACGGCGGAGTCCGACAAGCTCGGTGCGCGCCTGGTCGAAAACCTGACCTCGAACCTGCTGTTCATCGGTACCGTGCAGGTGCCGGCGCCGATCTACCACCGCAACGAGGTGCAAAATTTCGTCGAGTACAAGACGCACTCGTTCGAGTACTACCGTTCCTACCCGTACCGTCCCACGCAGTGGTGGCTGGACGAGTAAGACCGCTAGTTGACAAAAAAATGGCTGCGGGCGGCATTGCCCGCAGCCGTTAATAATAAACGCTCCCGGGTATTCGGTACCGAGAGGGGCATAGATAGGGGGACGTAGAAACACCCATGTTCCACTTCATCCAGTTTGCCGCCACGCGCGCCGCGCTGGCCGTGGTTACGCTGATTATGGTGTCGTTCATCGTGTTCAGCCTGATGGAGTTGGTGCCGGGTGACTGCGCCGAACGTTATCTCGCGTTTAAAAATACCACCGGCGCTCAGATTTCAATCGAGGATATCGAGGCCGAGCGCGCCCGCCTGGGGCTGGATAAACCTTATGTCGTTCGCTGGGGCGTCTGGATCGTCAATGCCTTCCAGGGCGATTTCGGCGACAGCTGTATTCTGCGGCTTAATATTTCCCAGTTGCTCGGGGAAAAATTCTGGATCAGCCTGCTGATCTGCCTGACCTCGCTG
>CP070646.1:840750-841812 GCA_020354435.1 Gammaproteobacteria bacterium | reverse complement strand
GCAGGTCAACCGTCTGCTCGGTATCGAGGTCGCGCGTGACGAGGTCAGTGACATACTCGAGCGTTTGAACATGCAGGTCGAGACGCAAGCGGAAGGCTGGGCCATCGTGCCGCCGAGCTATCGTTTCGATATCAATATCGAGGCGGATCTGATCGAGGAAATTGGCCGCCTGATCGGTTACAACAACATTCCCGGCAGCCGCGAGGCATCGCATATCCACATGGACAGCTTTTCCGAGCGCCGGGTGAGCGCTAATCGCGTCCGCGACGTGATGGTCGAGCAGGGGTATTACGAGGCGATTACCTATTCCTTCGTATCGCCGGAGTTGCAGGCGATTCTCGACCCGGAACAGCAGACGTTGCCGCTGGCAAACCCGATTTCGGCGGATATGTCTGTCATGCGCAGCAGCCTGCTTCCGGGACTGATACAGGCATTGCGCCACAACCTGAATCGCCAGCAATCCCGCGTCAGGCTGTTCGAGACCGGGTTGTGCTTTGTGCCAGGTGCGGATGGACTGGAGCAGACGCCGCACGTGGCTGCCGTGATTACCGGGAATCGGCTCGAAGAGGGGCTTTACGCGGGAAATACCGGGGTAGATTTTTTCGATATCAAGGGTGATCTCGAATCGATCCTGCGCCTCTCGGACCGTTCCCGATTCGGATTTGAGCGCTCCGAAAACACGATTCTACATCCGGGACAGGGCGCCGACCTGGTCTGTGAAGGTGAGAAAGTCGGGTTTGTCGGGGCATTACACCCTGCAATTTTGAAAAAACTCGATATAAATCAATCAGTTTTCGTTTTTGAGAGCAAAATTTCGCCGATCTTGCACTCAAAATTGCCTAATTTCCGGGAAATGTCACGATTCCCATCAATTCGACGTGATATTTCTGTGACGGTGGACGCGGAAATTCCGGTTCAAAAGCTGATAGATTGTATTTTTTCGATAAAAAATGAAATTTTGCAGGAAGTATTCGTATTTGACGTCTATACTGGAAAAGAAGTGAGAAATAATCGAAAAAGTGTCGCTTTGGGCTTGATTTTACAGGACTTTTCACGCACTCT
>CP070646.1:839573-840650 GCA_020354435.1 Gammaproteobacteria bacterium | reverse complement strand
ACCAGGTTTTCCAGAAAGCAATGGGATGGACTCCTCCTCATCTCATCGGCATCGATGTGCCAAACTGAGATTGTGACATTTCAGTTAACGATAAAGAGGAGTCCGCAATGGAGATTAATCGAGTTGGTGTTGATTTGGCAAAGAATGTTTTTCAGTTACACGGTTCAGATCGCAGGGGCAAAGCTGTGTGGAGGCGTCGGTTATCCCGAAATAAATGGTTGCAGGTATTGTGCGATACGGTTGAGCCCGGAACCGAGATCGGGATGGAAGCCTGCGCTGGCGCCCATCACTGGGCCAGGCAGTTAACTCAACGGGGTTACCCGGTGAAAATCATACCCCCGCAATTCGTGAAGCCCTTCATCAAGAGTAATAAGAACGATGCCAATGATGCCGCGGCCATCTGTGAGGCAATGGGCAGACCCCATATGCACCCGGTCAGGGTAAAAACGGTTGCACAACAGGATCTCCAGGCGATGCATCGTATCCGGGATGAAATCAAGAGCCATCGTATTGCCAAGGCCAATCAGATTCGGGGCCTGGTTACCGAGTATGGGTTAGTGGCCCCACAACAATTACCCGCACTGCGCAGGGCGATTCCTGACTGGCTGGAAGACGCGGAGAATGGTCTGAGCTTCTTGTTCAGGCAACTCCTGCAAGGGCTCTGGGAAGATCTTCGTATACTGGACCGCCGCATGGCCGAACTGGACCAGCAAGTCGCCGTGGTTGCACAAGAAGACCCCACCGCTAAACGGTTACAACAGTTGCGTGGAGTGGGTCCGTTAATCGCGACGGCCCTGGTGGCGACGGTTGGTGATGCCCGGCAATATCGTAAAGGCCGAGATATGGCGGCTGCACTGGGTTTAACGCCGAGGCAACACAGTTCGGGTGGTAAAGATCGGCTACTCGGGATCAGTAAGCGCGGTGATGTCTATCTGCGCTGTTTACTGGTGCATGGTGCCCGTTCTGCCATGCGTACAGCCAAAGATAAGGATGATCGTTTAAGTCACTGGATCATTAATCTGCAGGCGAGGAGACACGCTAATGTGGTTGCCGTTGCCATGGCTAATAAGATGGCAA
>CP070646.1:838392-839473 GCA_020354435.1 Gammaproteobacteria bacterium | reverse complement strand
ATCGAGGTAGGCCAATCCCAGCACCACGTCGCCGGTGGGAGAATAGGGTTTGTGATAGGCGATACCCAGGCTTAGCAGCGTGCCATCCACATCCGAATCATATTCGATATCCTGGTAACCCAGCACCACGGCCAGGTTTTCCGAGACGTCAGCCGAAGCCTTCAACCGGTAACCGTCGCCATCTTCATCGATCCCCGAAGTGTCGATGTCGGCGTCGACGTAACCCAGCTCGACATAATTGTAATTGACCGCGTCGGCCAGCGATTGGCCCGCATAAAACAGCGCGGCGAAAATGGAAAATGCCAAGTATTTAATCATCCAGGATACCCCCTACTCGAGTTAGGCCTGCGCCGTTTCGTCGCCCGGCGCCAGCCTGTGCTTGAGCCGAAACTGAATTGAAACGCAGTAAAGCATGATAAACAAAGCGAACAGATTCTCTTTGGTTTCACCGGTATTTATGAATTCGAAGTCTACCACCGACAGCGCCGGGCGTATCAGGATGACGAGCAAACCGATCGTGACACAGTCCATGGTAGGCCACTGCCAGTAAAAGCGGCTGTCCTGGCTGAGCTCGATGCCGCGAAAATGGCGGTACAGCGGCAACACGACGCCGCCAACAAGAATGGCCAGCGTCAGCAGCGCTCGCGGCACCTGGTCGAAGATGGCGTGAACGTTGTGCAGGTTGGTTTCATCCTGGTCGTTCAGTTCCTTCCAGCTTTCGCTGGTGCCCCAGCCAAACATGTGCTGGCCGTAGGAGATTTCCTCCAGCGCGAAGTAGGCCGAGCCCAGAATCAGGATAAACAGCCAGGCCCTTAGCAGACCGGGAAGCCCGAGCCGGTTGCTCAGCGATATGCTCGAGATACAGTAACCGATCGCCACGACCAGGAATACAACGGTCAGGTTTTCGATGATTCCGGCTTCGCCCTTGAGCATGCGATCGTTACCGACAATGGCGAACCAGATAAAGGGAAACAACACCATTAGCAGCGGCAATCCGTGGAACACGATCAAATCGCGATTTTTCATCAGGCTACCTCGAACAGGCCGGCCGCACCCATGCCGCCGCCGATGCACATCGACA
>CP070646.1:837204-838292 GCA_020354435.1 Gammaproteobacteria bacterium | reverse complement strand
CAGGATATTCGTGAATTACATATCGGCTTGCTGAACATGATGCCCGATGCCGCGCTGGGCGCGACCGAGAGGCAGTTTTTACGCCTGATCGGCGACAGTAACCCGATCGCGCAGTTTTTTATACACCCGTTTACGCTCGACGCGCTGCCGCGTTCGGCATCGGCGCGCGAGCATATCGACAAATACTACGAGAGCTTCGATCAGATCAAGACGCAGGGCCTCGATGCGTTGATCATTACCGGCGCCAACGTGATCGGCGCCGACCTGTCCGGCGAAGTCTTCTGGGAATCGCTGATCGAGGTTGCCGACTGGGCGCACGAGAACGTTACCTCGACGCTGTGCTCCTGTCTCGCTACCCATGCCGTGCTGGATTTTCGCTATGGTCAAAAGCGCGAAAAGCAGCGCCGCAAGAAATGGGGGGTCTACCGCCACCAGGTGGTCGATCCGGCGCATCCGCTGGTGGCCGACATCAACTCGGTTTTCGATGTGCCGCATTCGCGCTGGAACTCGGTTCATCGCGAACAGTTCGAAAGCGCGGGCCTGAAGGTGCTGGTGACCGGTGACGACGATTGCGTGCACCTCGCCACCAGTCCGGACGGTTTCCGTACGGTATTCTTCCAGGGGCATCCGGAATACGACACCATATCGCTGCTGAAAGAGTACAAGCGCGATGTAAACCTGTATATCGACGGCGAGCTCGAACAGTACCCGCCGATGCCGGACAACTATTTCAGCCACTTTAGTGCGGCCGTTTTCCGCGAGTATCGCTATCGCGTCGATCAAAGCTTGCAGAAACAGGCGCCGGTACCCGAGTTTCCCGAGCACCTGGTGCTGGAGGGGTTAAGAAATACCTGGCAGGATACCGCCAGCGCCGTGGTCGGCGAGTGGATTGGCCTGATCTACCAGTACACTAACGTCGATCGGCGTAAACCGTTTATGGACGGGCTCGATATGGACAATCCGCTGGGGCTGTAATCAGTGCTTTCAGCCTGCGCGGATGGGGTTTAATACGAACCCCAGGAATCCTGTTTCTTCCAGCGGATCCGCGTCACCAGGATGCCGATGACAAAAGCGATCAGGGAAACCGC
>CP070646.1:836007-837104 GCA_020354435.1 Gammaproteobacteria bacterium | reverse complement strand
CTGAACGGCGCCAGCCCGAGGGTCAGGCACAGCACGATCAGCAGGGATAACGGAATCTTGTCGAAAAATTTGCGCATAGCGGCAGGCCAGTAAATACGAACTCGGCGGCTATCATTGGCCAAACCGGCAGACAAAGTCAAAACCGTGCTTGCCAATGGTCGCGAATATCAACCAAAAGACCGACTCATCAAGGGCGAAAACAGAGAATCCGTATATTCGGTCTTTTGTATTTTTGTCGACAATATTGGCATTTTTTATTGTGTTTTTTGAATATTTGGCTTATATTGTCGACAATTTAAGCGATATTGACGCCCTCCCCGATGAATCCGGTTACCGAACAGCCCGTTACCGCGGCCGATAAAACCTTCCTCCAGTTGCGCAAGGATATCGTCGACGGCAAGATCGCGGCGGGCTCCAAGCTGAGCGAAACCGACCTGGCCAACCGTTATGCAGTCAGCCGCGCGGTCGTGCGCGAGGCGATCAACCGCGTCGAGACCTGCCACCTGGTCGAGCGCAGGGCCAACGTCGGCGCGCGCGTGGTTGCGTTGAGCCCCGAGCGGCTGGTGTCGCTATACCAGGTACGTGAATCGCTCGAGGGCATGGCCGCACGGCTGGCCGCGGAAAACATGAGCGACGATGAAATCACCGACCTGATGAATTTGCTCGATTCGCATTTGCAAACCGTGCAGTCCGGTGAAACCTATTACCAGGAAGCCGGCGATGTCGACTTTCATTACCGTATCATCCTCGGCAGCAAGAACGATCACCTGATCGCGATGCTGACCGAGGGCATTTACCACCTGATTCGCATGTACCGCGTGCAGCTCGGCATGGCCGGTCCGCGCGTGACCACCGCTTTCGACGAGCACAGGAGCATCGCGCAGGCGATTGCCAACCGGGACGCCGAACTCGCCGAAATCCTGATGCGGCGCCACATCCTCTACACCCGCAACAACCTGGCGAAAAAACTGCTGGAGGATGCGAGTTGACCCGATCGAGGCGTCATTGCGAGCGCAGCGAAGCAATCCCTCGACCCCCGGTCATTGCGAGGAGCGCAGCGACGAAGCAATCTCCCAGCTCCTGCGTCATTGCGAGGA
>CP070646.1:834806-835907 GCA_020354435.1 Gammaproteobacteria bacterium | reverse complement strand
ACCGAGGCGACCTTCCGGGTCGTGCGCCACGATCGGCACCCGATGGGACGATGGTGCGACCTGGTGGCGCCCAATGCGGTGCGCCCGCGCAAAGGCAGGATTACCCCGCCCGGACCGATGCCGAAATACGGTCAGCACACCCGCGAGATACTGCAGCGGCTCGGTTACGATGCCGAACGCATCGACGAGATGATCGCCGGGGGTGTCGCGGCTCTTGCCTGGTCGGATAAGTACCTTCCGGAATAGAATCAGGTTTCAAAAAAGGTAGTCGCTGACGAGTTCGACCAGGTGATCGACCCAGCGGTCGGGAATCGGTTCAGTCAACTCCGGCGATGCCTGGAAGTCCACGTCGAATAGCTGTTGCTGTAACTGCTCGACCAGCCCGGAATCGGAGCTGGCGATATTCAGTTCGCGGTTCAGGCGCAGGCTGAGCCGATCGAAGTTGGCCGAGCCGAGGCAGGCCCAGCCGTCGTAAATCGCCGCCTTGACGTGCGAAAAGCCCGGGTAGATATAAACTCGAATGCCGTTTTCCAGCATAACGTTGGCGGCGAGCACGTTGCTGCGGGTAATCGGACCGTGGTCGGTTTCCATCGGCACCACCACGCGCACGTCGACGCCGCGCCGGCGCGCGAACACCAGTTCCCGCAGCATACGGTCGTCGGTGAAGTAGGCGTTTTGAATATAGATGTGGTTCTGCGCCCGGCGTATGGCCTCGATCTGGGCATTGTAAATCTCGTAGTTGCCGAGCCCGGTCAGCAGGAGGCGTAACGGGTAGCCGCGTTCTTGATTGCGCGCTTCGAGCGAGCTGGCGCGGCCGGCCAGGTAACCCAGGTCGCCCAGCGGCCCGGCGTGCCGCCATGAAATATCGAACTCCCTGGCAAGTTTATCGACCACCGGTCCGCGTAATTCCATCATCATGTCGTGCCAGTCGTAGCGGTACTCGCGCCCGATATTCATGCCGCCGACATAAGCGACCTGCTGGTCGACGATGAACGATTTGATATGATCGCCGGTAAACCACGGATTGGCTTTCTGGCGCACCTTGACCTCGGAATCCGACTCGAGAAACAGCCGCACCGAAGGCGGCGCCGCGTGAAAATC
>CP070646.1:833599-834706 GCA_020354435.1 Gammaproteobacteria bacterium | reverse complement strand
ATAGATGGTAAGTTTCGCCATCGCGGGAAGCGCTGAATTCACCGGTGAAAAGATCTGCGGCCGCAGCTTCCGTAAACAGTATGACAAGCAATAGAATTTCATATCTCAGGCGTGATCTTTGCATCCGTCGTCTCCGCTGGCACATAGCCCGTGGATTAATCTGTCAATATTGCGCTCTCCGGTTTGCGATTAACAGTGCAACAGTTCACCTTGTAGATTTGTTCGACTGCATTGAATACACGAGCCGCGCTTGAATTTAGATCGAAATCAATCGAAACTGCCGCCGTCAATATCACCTGGTGATACGGAGCGCCTGGAAAACATGCTGGACACGAAACTAAGAGCGGTTATCAAGACCGATAACGGCAACTTTATCCCCTACGACCGTTACGGAGAGCCCGTTGCGGGCATGTCCTGGTTACCGTTAAGCGGAGAACGGCTGAATGGCCAGTTCGAGTGCTTCCTGCTGCGCATGGAGCCAGGGTCTCGCTCGCTGCCACACGAGCATACCGGTTACGAGGAATTCCTGGTCATGGACGGGGAATTCATCGATTACGATGGAACCCGCTACGGCAGCGGGGATTTCGTCAGTTACCTGCCGGGATCCATGCACAGTTCCCACACGCCGAATGGCTGTACCCTGCTGGTCATGCTGCGTGGCAACAATCGACCACTCAGCGACGCCGAAATCGAGGCGAATTCGTAAGCAGCCATTGCATCCTCAAATCGGTCGACCCACGACAGGAGTAAAAGACGGCTGCATTGCGGCGGCAAAGACCACCGGCACGACTCTTTAGTATCAGTGACAAACAAAAAACCCCGCCTGTCACCAGGCGGGGTCAATTACTCATGCACCCTTTTTGTTACCTTTTTTCGACGCCGTGGGTACTGTCGCTGTCACCATCGCGGAAGGTATGCTGCTTTTCGTGATGATTTTCCGTTTTCAGCGTGATGAAAAGCGGGATGATACATAGCAATACCGCCAGCCAAAACCATAAACTGGTCATTCCGGACCCGGCAAAGGAGTAGAAAACACCCGCGCCGTCCCAGCTCTCGATTGGACTCGAATTAAACATGTCTTACTCCTCCTAACTGTTGGTCTTGATT
>CP070646.1:832392-833499 GCA_020354435.1 Gammaproteobacteria bacterium | reverse complement strand
GGCCGAGCATCCGGAACTGGCGGCAGAATTCGAACGCCGTATCAACCGTGAACTGCCTGAAAACTGGGAAGAGGCGGCGCAGGCGTTTATCGCCGAGGTTGACGAGGCCGCCGAGGACAAGGCCACGCGCCAGGCTTCGCTGGCGGCGATCGAGGCTTACTCACCGTTGCTGCCTGAGCTGTTTGGTGGTTCCGCCGACCTGGGTGGCTCCAACGGCACCGAGTGGTCCGGTTACAAGCCTATGCGAGCCGAGTCACCGGATGCCAACTACATCAATTACGGCGTGCGCGAGTTCGGCATGTCGGCGATGATGAATGGAATCGTGCTGCATGGTGGCTTTATCCCCTTCGGCGCAACCTTCCTGGTGTTTTCCGAGTACGCGCGCAACGCCCTGCGCATGGCGGCGCTGATGAAAATTCAGAGTATCTTCGTCTATACCCACGATTCGATCGGCCTCGGTGAAGACGGACCGACGCACCAGGCCGTCGAACAAATCCCGACGCTGCGCATGATTCCGAATATGCGAGTGTGGCGTCCCTGCGATACGGTCGAGACCGCGGTTTGCTGGAAGGCTGCGATAGAACACCGCGACGGCCCGAGCTGCCTGGTATTTTCGCGCCAGGGTCTCAAGTATCAGCCGCGCAGCCCCGAGCAGATCGATGCGATCAAACGCGGCGGCTACATCCTGCGTGATTGCGCCGGCATTCCGGACGTCATCATTATTGCAACCGGTTCGGAGGTCGAGCTGGTAATGGCCGCCTGTGAATCCGAAGCGCTCGAGAACCAGAACATTCGCGTGGTTTCGATGCCGAGCACATCGGTGTTCGACCGTCAGCCGCAGGAGTACAAAGATGAAGTGCTGCCGCCGGGGATTAGCGCACGCATCGCGGTCGAGGCTGCGGTTACCGAGGGCTGGTACAAGTACGTCGGTTCGGACGGCATCATCATCGGTATCGATACCTTTGGCGAGTCGGCGCCGGCGAAAGAATTGTTTGCGTATTTCGGCTTCACCGTCGGCAAGGTGGTAGAGGCGGTCAATGGACTTTTGGGAATTGATTGATTTTTAACTAACGGGAGAATTTCACATGACTATACGAGTCGGAATTA
>CP070646.1:831181-832292 GCA_020354435.1 Gammaproteobacteria bacterium | reverse complement strand
TCCCGCCGCGTTGTCTTGACGTGCGTTTTCTGGTCAACCTGCTGGCGCCGAACCTGCCTGATTTTTCGCTCGACACTATTGCCAGCTGGGCCGGAGTCGATATACACGACCGCCACAGCGCGCTCGGCGATTCGATTGCGACCGCGGCTATTTTTGTCGCCCTGATTCCGCGCCTGCGCGAAGCCGGCATCCGCACGCTGGCCGAACTCGAACGCGCCTGCGAACGTTTCAGCGAATCGAGCATGCGCGAGGCGCAGATCGGCTGGCTCGACGTACGCGAAGCGCGCTCGATGCGCACCGTGCTCGAACGCATCGACAGTTTTCCCTACCGCCACCGCTTGCGCGACCTGATGAAGAGCCCGCCGTTAATAATCGACGCCGACGTCAGCCTGCGCGACGCGTTGACGAAAATGATCGATCACGAAGTCAGTTCGCTTTACGTCAGCCCGCCTGAAATAGACGGTCCCACTGGCATTATCACCGAGCGCGACTTACTGCGCCAACTGCGGCGCGAGCACGAGACCGCGTTCGACAGGACAGTCTCTGAAGTCGCGGTATTTCCGCTTGAAAGCCTGAATGCCAATGCCTTCGTTTATCGCGCCATCGCGCGCATGCGACGCATGAATGTCCGCCACCTGGGCGTGCACGATGACCATGGCGAAATTATCGGCGCCCTGTCGCAACGCGACCTGCTGCGCCAGCGTGCTGACGACGCGGTGCTTCTCGGCGACGATATCGACGCCGCCGAGAATGCCGGGCAGATGGCGCGCGTGTGGGGCAACATCGTACTGGTGACGAAGAGCCTGGTGGCCGAAGAGGTCGACGCGCGCGACGTCGCCGCGGTGATATCGCGCGAGCTGTGCGCGCTGACGCGCCAGGCCTGTAAGCTGGCCGAGGCCGAAATGGCGACGCCGCCACCCTGCGCCTATGCCATGCTGGTACTCGGTTCCGGCGGCCGCGGCGAAAGCCTGCTGGCTATGGACCAGGATAATGCCATCGTCTATGCGGATGGCGAGCCGGATGGTCCTGAGGACCAATGGTTCGCCGAGTTCGGCGGCAAGGTTTCCGACATACTCGATGCCGCCGGCGTGCCCTATTGCAAGGGCAAGGT
>CP070646.1:829963-831081 GCA_020354435.1 Gammaproteobacteria bacterium | reverse complement strand
CGAACGGTGTGTACAGAAAATATAGCCGTGGTTCGAAGGTGTGCAGCCATTGTTCCTGCGATCCCGCCAGGCGTTCGAAGATCAGCCCCGAGTCGATACCGAGGGTCGGCAGGCTGCGGCTGATCGAATTACCCTCCGGGTTGTCTTCGAGATCGTAATCGGTCAGCGCGAGCTGCAGTTCCGGCTCGAAAAAGTACCAGCTATTCGACGATGCCCAGTTGACCGAAGTAACGACATGGCTGCGGGTTCCGGTAACGCTGTCGTCACGGTCGAATTCGACCAGTTCCAGCTGCAACGGCGTTCTAAGATTCCAGCGCCAGGGCTCCGGCTCGGCCGCCAGCGTTAGCCGGGGCAGGCGGTTGTAGGGCCGGTCCTCGATCGCGGTATCACGATCCAGCGTCTCGTAGTCCTGCCATAACAGTTCGCTACGCCAGATCTCACCTTCGCGTTGCAGGCGTACCCGGCGTTCCAGATGGCTGGTGTTATTGTACTCGGACGCCATTCTCTCGAAGTCGTCAAATATTTCGCCATCAGAAACGTCGGCCAGTAACAGGTCGGCGTTGATATCGTGGCTGAATGATGCGAAGTGCTGCCACTGCTGAAACCAGCGTGACTCGTCGGTCAGGTCGTCGTCCAGGTATGACAGATCCAGTTTCCCGCTTTGCGATGAAAACAGGTAGCGATTTTCGGTATTGAGCTGGGTGCCGCGCTCGCGGAACCAGGCCGGCGTGATCGTCATATCGTAGTTGGGAGCGATATTCCAGTAGATCGGCAGGATGATATTGTTGCCATTATCTTCGCTGTAACCAATGCTCGGGGTCAGCAGGCCGGACATGCGGCGGTCATCTATGGGGAACTGAAAGTAGGGCAGATACAGAAACGGCACGTCCTTGAAGTACAGGCGGCTGTGCCTGGCGCTGCCGCGCCCGCTTTCGTCGTCGATATGCATCTCCGATGCGCGCAGGTGCCAGTCCCTGTCGTCAGGGTCGCAGGTGGTGTATTCGATATCCCGGTAGCTGCTGCGGAACTGATCTATCTTCCTGATTTCTGCGGCGCTGCCGCGCGCATGGTTGCCGGGCAATTCGAATTCGGCATCCTCGATGACTGCCGTACCGTTC
>CP070646.1:828744-829863 GCA_020354435.1 Gammaproteobacteria bacterium | reverse complement strand
CGTCAAACCGCTGGACGGTATGGGCGGGCAATCGATATTCCGGGTGCAGTCGGGCGACCTGAATACCAACGCCATTATCGAAGCGGTGTCCAAGCACGGCCGTTCGCAAACCATGGCGCAGCGCTATATTCCGGAAATCAGTGAAGGCGACAAGCGCATCCTGTTAATCGACGGCGTGGCGGTGCCCTATGCGCTTGCGCGCCTGCCGGCCGAGGGCGAAATCCGCGGCAATATTGCCGCCGGGGCCAGCACCCGCGGCCAGGAACTGACTGAACGCGACCGCTGGCTTTGTGAACAAATCGGTGATGACCTGCGCGCCCGGGGCCTGTTGTTCGTGGGCATCGACGTCATCGGCGACTACATTACCGAAATCAACGTAACCAGCCCTACCTGTATTCGCGAACTGGACCGGGAATTCGGCATCAACATCAGCGCAGAACTGTTTGCGTGTATCGAGTCTCGAATCTCCGATTAGCCGGGATTGGCCTGTCGCTGCTCGCGTTCGCGCTGAGCGGCTGCGAACGCCGCTTGCACCTGGTCGAGCAGCACCTGTTCGAATTCGGTACCCTGATCGAGATAACGCTGATCGCCGACGACCTGTCGCATGCCGAGTCACTACTCGGTGAAATCGAAAACCGCCTGCGTCGCTACCGCAACCAGTGGCACGCCTGGGAGGATAGCGACCTGACCCGCTTCAACGCCGAGCTGCGGCAATCCGGACGGGCGCAGATACCCGCCAGTCTGAAACCATTGTTAAACCTGTGTTTCGAGTACCACAGGGCCAGCGATGGCCTGTTCAATCCGGCGCTGGGCAAGCTGATCGCCGCCCACGGTTTTCATGCTGCCGAGCCCGACGCGGTCGTTATCGCGGCGATCAAACGTAACCTGCCGACCCTGCAGGATCTGCATGTCGAAGACGATTTCGCCATTAGCCTAAATCCCAACCTGCAACTCGATCTCGGCGGTATCGCCAAGGGCTACGCGGTCGGACTCATCGCTGACTACCTCGAAATCAGCGGAGTCGAAAACTATATCGTCAATGCCGGCGGCGATATGAAAATCGCCGGCAATCGCTTTGGCCGCCCGTGGCGGCTCGGTATTCAGAATCCGTTTGCGCCC
>CP070646.1:827523-828644 GCA_020354435.1 Gammaproteobacteria bacterium | reverse complement strand
GATGAATCCGGTATGGTGTCCGCGGAATTGACGTTATCATACGGCGTTTTTGTGAAACCGACTCGACCATGCGACTCAGCGATTTCGACTACTCGTTGCCCGAAGAACTAATTGCACAGGCTCCGCTGGCCGAACGCAGTGCGTCGCGCCTGTTACTGGTCGATCCGGCCAGCGACAGATTTGGCGATCATCAATTTCCCGATATCGTCGATTTTCTCGATAGCGGCGATCTGTTGGTGTTCAACGATACGCGCGTGATTCCGGCGCGCCTGTTCGGGCGTAAAAAAAGCGGCGGTCAGATCGAGGTGCTGGTCGAAAGGGTACTGGACGACAGTACGCTACTGGCGCAGATACGAGCCAGCAAGGCACCGAAGCCCGGCGCCGAGCTGCTACTCGAGGACGAGATCGAATGCACCATGCAGGCACGCGAGGGCGACATGTTCGTGCTGCATCAGCAACAGGGGGCCTGGCTGGATTTACTCGAACGTTATGGTCACGTGCCGCTACCGCCCTATATCGACAGAGACGATGCCAACGCCGATCGCGAACGCTACCAGACCGTCTACGCCAGCAAACCCGGCGCCGTGGCGGCGCCGACCGCGGGCCTGCATTTCGATGACAGGATCCTGGAGGCGCTGCGGCAAAAGGGCGTCGAATTTGCGCACGTAACGCTGCACGTCGGTGCCGGCACCTTCCAGCCGGTACGCGGAGACGATATCGATAGTCATGTCATGCACGCGGAACTGGTCGATGTGCCGCAAACCGTTTGCGATGCGATTCTCGACACCCATAAGCGTGACAAGCGCGTGATCGCGGTCGGCACGACCGTGGTGCGCTGCCTCGAGTCGGCCAGCGCGAGCGGAAAGCTGCGACCTTTGCTCGGGGAATCCAACCTGTT
The DNA here is from genome assembly GCA_020354435.1 of Gammaproteobacteria bacterium. Lineage (GTDB taxonomy): Bacteria > Pseudomonadota > Gammaproteobacteria. Next base: position 827,746 of record CP070646.1, on the reverse strand, counting down.
TATCAAGCCGGGTTATGACTTTCGTCTGGTCGATGCGCTGCTGACCAATTTCCACTTGCCGCGATCGACCCTGATTATTCTGGTTAGTGCCTTTGCCGGTACCGGCCTCGTGCGCCGTGCTTACGCGCACGCGGTAGCGCAGCGTTACCGCTTTTTCAGTTACGGCGATGCTATGTTCATCGCCAACCGCGCGAGACGCAACAGCTGATGCGCTTCGAACTCG
>CP070646.1:826301-827423 GCA_020354435.1 Gammaproteobacteria bacterium | reverse complement strand
CCCCGAAAGACGACAGGGTGATTACGAGCAGCTATCGGATTCCATTCCTTCGAACTTCGCTGAAACGGTCGAACTGGTCATTAGTAACCCGATTTAACGGCACCGGTTATGACGGCGTCACTTGATCCGATTTTCGGCCGAGCGTGCGTGCGCGACCAGCCCCTCGCCGCGTGCCAGCGTCGACGCAACACGACCGAGCGCAGAGGCGCCCTCGGCGGAGCAGCCAATCAGGCTGGAGCGTTTCTGGAAATCGTAGACGCCGAGCGGTGACGAAAAGCGCGCGGTGCGCGAGGTCGGCAGAACGTGATTGGGGCCGGCGCAATAATCGCCCAGCGCCTCGGCGGTATAACGTCCGAGAAAAATTGCCCCGGCATGACGAATCGATCGCGCCAGCGCTTCGGCATTGTCGACCGACAGTTCGAGGTGCTCGGGTGCGATAAAATTGGCGACCTCGGCCGCCTCGTTCAGGTCCGCCACCTGGATCAGCGCGCCGCGCGTGCTCATCGAGCGATCGATGATTTGCCGGCGCGGCATTTCCTCGATCAGGCGCTCGATGCTTTGCTGTACGGCGTCGAGGAAATCGCCATCGGGCGACAACAGAATCGCCTGTGCATCTTCATCGTGCTCGGCCTGCGAAAACAGGTCCATCGCGATCCAGTCGGGGTCGGTTTTGCCATCACAGATCACGAGGATTTCGGATGGTCCTGCAACCATGTCGATGCCGACAGTGCCAAACACCTGGCGCTTCGCCGTGGCGACGTAGATATTGCCGGGCCCGACGATCTTGTCGACCGCCGGCACGCTCTCGGTGCCGTAGGCAAGCGCGGCAATGGCCTGGGCGCCGCCGATGGTAAACACACGGCTGACCCCGGCTATATGCGCCGCCGCCAGCACCAGCTCGTTGACCACACCACCCGGTGTCGGCACCACCATGATCAGTTCTCCGACACCGGCCACAGCGGCCGGAACGGCATTCATCAGAACCGACGACGGGTAAGCCGCCTTGCCGCCCGGCACATACAGGCCGACGCGGTCGAGCGGGCTGACCTGCTGGCCCAGGAGCGTGCCGTCGGCCTCGGTATATTGCCAGGGCTCGATCTTTTGATGCTCGGCGTAGCTGCG
>CP070646.1:825070-826201 GCA_020354435.1 Gammaproteobacteria bacterium | reverse complement strand
AAAAGACCGCCATAAAAAAGAAAGTAGCGGTAAAGAAGAAAGCGGCAGTAAAGAAAAAGGCCGCAGCGGTAAAAAAAGCAGCAAGCAAAAAGAGTACAATGCGCGCCAGGCGCAAGGCCGCCAACGACTCGCGCAAAGCCCTGCTAAAGCAGTTGCGCGAGGACCTGAAAGCGACCAGGGCCACGCTGCGGGCAGCACGCACCGCCGCCAGGGAAGAACTCAAGCTCGCCAGGGCCGCCGCCAAGGCCGAGGTAGACGCTGTCAGAAGTGAACTCAAGGCGGCGCTGCAACGCGAGAAGGCTTTATTGAAGCTGGGTGAAAAAAGGGCCAGGATGATGCTCGCCGCCGGGCAGCGCTGGGAAAAACAGCAAGTGGCCAAGATCAAGAAACTGGCTAGAAAAAACGTCGGACGGGTAAAGCGCAAACTGGCGAGCGATTAATTCCCTTGCCTGAAGTTGTCCGCGCGTAAGCCGGGAGCTGCACCGATGCTGTTGCCGGACCGCCGCCTGACAGTCTGAGACCCGCGCCAACGAGTTAACGTTCGGAAACGCGTCCGCGCAGTTGCTTGGTTTTGCCGCGACGGCTTTTCTGATCGAGACGCTTGATCTGCGAACTTTTGCTCGGACTGGTCGGCTTGCGCGCCTTACGCGTGACCGCCACCGAACGAATCAATTCCTGCAGCCGGCCGAGCGCGGCCTGCCGGTTTTTCTCCCGTGTACGATACTGCTGCGCCTTGATGACGACGACACCATCCTTGCTGATGCGCCTGTCATTCAGCGCCAGCAGACGCTGCTTGTAATACTCGGGCAGCGAGGATTTTCCAATATCGAAACGCAGGTGAATCGCCGACGATACCTTGTTGACGTTCTGCCCGCCCGCACCCTGCGCACGTATCGCCGCGATTTCTATCTCGTCATCGGCAATGCTTAGGTTACGTGAAATCTGCAGCATGGCGCGCCTTTGCGGGTGAAAAAACCGGATTATAGCGAAACGCGAGCCGGTCCAGAAAAGTGTTGCCTTTGCAAATCGCTATTGCTAGCATCACCGGATGTTTGCATTTCAAACCAGCCTCATGTGCCGTTGCTGCTGCCCCTGTATCCAGGGGAACGCCGGCTATTGCGCACTGGTTTG
>CP070646.1:823832-824970 GCA_020354435.1 Gammaproteobacteria bacterium | reverse complement strand
TTCGGGATGTTTTTCAGGCTGCCATCGAGATTGTAGGACCAGCCGTGAAACGGGCAAATGAAAGCCTTGCCGCAATGGCCTTTTTCCTCCGGCACGACGCGCGATGCGCGATGCCGGCAATTATTGTAGAAGGCGCGAATCTTGCCGTCGGTATCGCGCACGATAACCGCGCGTTCGTCACCCATGCTGAAACACTGGTAGTCGCCGCTTCTCGGCAGATCGACCACATGCGCGACGAACAGCCAGTTACGCAAAAAAACCTGTTCGATTTCGAGCCGGGTCAGTTCGGCATTGTCGTAAGTCCAGGCCGGCAAGCCGCGGCGGCTGCCGTCACGACCGAAAATATCCTGAGCAGTTACGAATTTCATGGCACTGCACCCCTCAGGCTGCCGGCGAAGGATGCCGGCTGGCCGCGTCCGCGGATGCGGCCTCGGCATTTTCGATTTCCTCGAGCGCCAGCAGTATGCCCTGGCGCAGCATCGATACCATGTCGTCGATCTGCTCTCGGGTAATCGTCAGCGGCGGCGACATCACGCACATGTTGATGATCGGCCGCACGATCAGGCCGAGCTTCTGGCAGTGCCTGTCGATCAGGTTACCGATTTCATAGTCCATCGCGAGGTCATTCTTGCCCTGGATCAATTCACACTCGACGCAGGCCATCAGGCCCATGCCGCGCACGTCGCGCACGATCGGAATATCGCGCAGGGTCTGCATTTGCTGCTGCAGGTAAGGCCCGGTGTCCCGCGCCTGCTCGAACAATTTTTCACGCTGCATGATTTCGAGGTTCTTGATCCCGGCCGCCGCCGCCACCGGGTGACCCGAGTAAGTGAAACCGTTGGAGAATACGGCGGTATCACCGCCCTGCTGCTTGATCTCGTCGATCAGTCGATCCGATACCAGGAACGCGCCCATCGGGATGTAGCCCGAGGTCAGGCCCTTGGCCGTGGTAATAATGTCGGGCACGATGCCGAAAACGTCTTCCGATGCGAAACAGTGGCCCAGGCGTCCGAACGCGGTCACCACTTCGTCCGACAGGTAGAGCATGTCGTTGTTACGGCAAACCTCTAGACAGCGCTGGTGGTAGCCCGCGGGCGGCACGATAACCCCACCGGAGGCGAGAATCGGCTCGGCGACG
>CP070646.1:822588-823732 GCA_020354435.1 Gammaproteobacteria bacterium | reverse complement strand
CGCCGGGCTCGACAGCACGCGCTCGAGTTGCTCGTCGCGTTCGGCAAAGCGTTTTCCCATCTCCGGCGCGTTACGCAGTCCCCGGCTTGCCAATGGCCGTTGTTTATCGCTCAGGCCGCTGTCTTCCCAGCTCGACTTGGCGTGGCGTAACAGGTAGATCGTTTTCATATGTCCCCCCGGCGCATTATCCGTTTAGCTGGTCGTTTTCCACCGAAGACCAAGAATGCCGGCATCAGCAGCGGATTCAGTTCCGAGCCATGCACGTTGGTCATGCGCAGACGACCAAAACGTAGCGAAAGGTACGCGCTATGCGTTGATAGATCAAGGCCTTCCACATCGTTTAACTATGTGAATAACTGAGAAATAAAGTATAAGCAGGCTATTGGTGCCTGGCGCAAACTTGCTACCTGATCGCCCCGAAAAACGATGAGGTCGCCGCATTTCTGGACGGGTGATGCGGGATTGGTCTGATTGGCCCGGCAAATCCGGGTTTTTATCGAAAAAATACCATAAAATGATCGATTCCATCCTCACTCTATCGCATATTTAGGATTTGTTATCTGCCTAATTTTGCCTAACAATCAAATAGTTAGAACAATGTCTGAAAGTAAAGTACAACATATCAGCGCAACCAGGGCTTACGAGTTGATTCAGGAGGAACCGGCGACCGCCTTCATCGACGTACGCTCCGACATGGAATATCTGTTCATCGGTCATCCGATCGGCGCGGTCAATATCCCGTGGATCGACGAACCCGATTACGTGATCAACCCTGACTTTGAGCGCGAAGTGCGTAAGCTGATTCTCGGCGGCATCATCGAAAGCTCCGAGCACCAGAGCGTGCCGGTGATCCTCATCTGCCGCAGCGGAAATCGCTCCGACGAAGCGGGTAAACTGCTGATCGAGCATGGTTTTAAACACGTCTACAACGTCGAGCACGGTTTCGAGGGCGAACTCGACGAAGACCACCATCGCAGCACCCTTGCCGGCTGGCGCTTCGACGGCCTGCCGTGGGAACAGTGTTAGCCGACTGTCTCGTCGTCCCGGTGGTCTGTCGGTCATCACCGTGTTCTGTACGTCGTCCCCGCCGCCTGTAAGTCATCCCCGCGGTCTGTAAGTCATCCCCGCGAAAGCGGGGATCTTG
>CP070646.1:821344-822488 GCA_020354435.1 Gammaproteobacteria bacterium | reverse complement strand
GACCGCGCCCTGCACCAGCAGTACGTCGCCCGAATGCAGGCGGGTATCCTCGGTATGCTCGCTACCCTGTTGCGCAGCCCACTTGTTCGAGCGGAACAGGGCCAGCACCATCAGCTGGTAACGCTCGCGAAAACGGATATTGGCCAGCGTGCGCCCGTCCAGCGTCGATCCCGGCACTACCACGACCTCGGCGATCTGCTGCGTGGTATCGCGCAGCGGGTGTTCCTCGTCGACGCGTTCGTCGCCGGAAAACAGGCTGGCGCCGAGCACCGTTTCGAGCTCCTTGAGTCGGTCCGACGTGCTCTTGACGATAATCCGGTCGCCGCTGCGCAACACCATGTCCGGAATCGCTACCAGGCGGTTTTTCTTTTTGCCGCGCAGAATATGCACGACCTCGAGGTTGCCGCCGGCGAGCTGGATCGCCTCGGACAGCTTTTTCTCATTGATCAGGCTGTCATCGTGAATGCGCAGCTGCGCGGTAAACAGCCGCGGCGATGTCGTCGGCAGGCGGGCTTCGCGCGCCGGCAACAGCCTCGGTGCCAGCAGCCACAGGTATAAAACACCGACGCTACCGGCGATGATGGCCGGAAACGCGAAATCGAACATGCCCAGTTCGCGCAAGCCGAGATCGGCGGCGACCGCGACCACCAGCAAATTGGTCGACGTGCCGATACTGGTCGCCATGCCGCCGATCGACGTCGCCAGTCCCATCGGCAGCAGCAGATCGGAGGCCGGTGTAGTCGTTTTCAACGATACGCTGATCAGAATCGGCAACAGCAGGATGACCACCGGGGTATTGTTGATAAAGGCGCTCAACATGGCGCCGATGACCAGCGTTGCCAGAAACGTCAACAGCGGCCGATGCGTCCACCAGCGCGCCAGCTGCCGGCCGATCGGTTCGAGCGCGCCGGTGCGCACCAGCGCCTGGCCGGCGATCATCAACGCGCAGACCGCGATCAGCGCCTGGTGACCGAAACCGAGAAACAGGTCGCTCGCACGCAGCGGACCGCGACTGCCGCTGAACGGAAATATCTCGAACAGCAGCGTCAGCAGTACGAGAATCAGCAAACTCGACGTCGCCAGCGGCACGCGCTCGCTGGCAAACAGGATCAACGCTAATACCACCAACACCATAACGGCATAG
>CP070646.1:820097-821244 GCA_020354435.1 Gammaproteobacteria bacterium | reverse complement strand
ACCGACATGCTGTCGCGCGGGAAGTCTTCGCTGGTTCTCGATCTCAAGAGCGAACAGGGATTAAACACGGCCATCGAGCTGGCCAAACGCGCCGACGTGATTATCGAAAATTTTCGCCCCGGCGTCATGCAGCGGCTGGGTCTGGGGTCCGATCGCCTGCTCGCGGAAAACGATCAGCTCGTCTACCTGTCGCTGCCGGGGTTCGCCTCCACCGAGGCCGAGCTGGCCGACCTGCCTGCCTGGGAAGCGGTGATCGCGGCCTTTACCGGCCAGTTCACCGACATGGGTCTTAACCGGCGCCTGATGGGTATCAACCCGTCGTTCACGCCGCTGACGTTGGCCTCTGCCTACGGCGCTGCTTTCGGCGCGATGTCGGTGCTGTTTGCACTGGTCGCGCGCGAGCAGCGGGGCGGCGATTACATCGAAGTGCCGCTGGCGTCGGCGCTGCTCGAGGGCCTGGTCTACAACTGCGAGCAGATCGAGGATTATCCGCAGCGATACAAGTCGCCGCGCGAGGTCGAGATCGAAAAACGTCTCGGCGCCGGCATGCCGATGCAGCTCGAATTCGATGAGCTGTCCGAATTTCTCGATCCCTTTTATCGCACCTATACCTGTGCTGACGGGCGCGGGTTCTACGTCGTCGCCGGCAGCGTCGCCGCGCACCCGCGGCGGGTACTCGAAACCCTGGGGCTCTCGCAGCTGCTGCAAAGCCTGCCGGATTTCAGCGCCTATCTCGATACCGACGATTGGCCGGACGAGTGGACGCTGCGCAATTACCCGGTCGGCGAGCGTGACCGCAAACGCGTTTCCGATGCAATGAAACAGGCTTTCCTGACGAAAACCTCGGTCGAATGGGAGGCCCTGTTCGGTGCGGCCAGGGCGCCGGCCACGGCGCAACGCTCGACCCGTGAGTGGATGCAGGACCCGCACGCGCTCGCGAGCGGGCTGATTCTCGAAGTGGACGATCCGCGCCACGGTAAAATGCGGCAGATGGGCAACGTCGCCTGGCTCGCGGACGATGCCGCTGCGATGAGCAAACGGGCGGGGCCGCTGGCGAACGACGCACTGCCCGAGCTCGATCGAATTCTCGCCGAGCCGGTGCGCTCCAGTGCGATCAGCGGCGAATCCGAAGGATGGCTTGCCGGAC
>CP070646.1:818848-819997 GCA_020354435.1 Gammaproteobacteria bacterium | reverse complement strand
CCTGCGGTTCGCTGGCGAAGGATTCGAGTGCGTAACGGGTTGCGATCAGGACTTCATCGGCGGCCTCGGGGTAGTCTATGTTGATCTTGATGACGAAACGATCGAGTTCAGCCTCGGGCAGCGCGTAGGTGCCCTCCTGTTCGATTGGATTTTGCGTCGCCAGTACCATGAAGGGTTTGCCGACCTCCATCGACTTGCCATCGAGCGTAACCTGGCGTTCCTGCATGACTTCGAGCAGTGCCGCCTGGGTTTTTGCCGGGGCACGGTTAATCTCGTCAGCCAGTAGCAGGTTGGTAAACACCGGTCCCTGCTTGAGTACGAACTTGCTTTGCGACATATCGAACATGACGTGGCCGGTTACGTCGCCCGGCATCAGGTCGGGGGTAAACTGGATGCGCTTGAACTGGCCGCCGATGCCCGCCGCCAGGGTCTGCACCAGCAGGGTTTTACCGAGTCCGGGCACACCCTCGATCAATACGTGACCGCCGGCCAGCATCGCAATCAGGACCTGGTCTACGACCTGTGGCTGACCGACCAGACGGCTGTTTATGTATTCGCGCAGCGCGTTCAGCGCCACGCTAGTCGTGTTACTTGAATCATTCATAGTGATTGCTCGATACGTTTTAAAAGTTTCACCGTTTTTACGAAGGATGCCTCGTAGAAGACCTCATCGTTGAAGGCGCGCGCCACCGCTTCAGGATTCAACTCGCAGCGCTCGGCCAGTAACTCGTATTGCCGCGCCTGATCAATACGCGAAAATTCCGCCAGCGTCAGGCTGGCACGCCGCAACACCCGCTGGCGCAGGGGCGTAATCAAATAGTTGCCGTGACGACGGTGCCACAGGTAATGCGACACCGAGGAAAAATGCTCGCCCAGCGCACGCGTGCGCGACTGGTCGCGCGGCAGCAGGCGACCGAAGCGGTAGCCGCTGCTCCAGATCCAGAACAAAACCAGCAAGGCCATGGCCAGCAGTAATTCGCTGGCGTTACGTTTCATCAGCGTCCAGATCGAATCACGTACCACCGAACGCAGGATGGCAAAATCCCCCTGCTCCGAACTCAGCAACCACAGCAGGTAGGCGTGGTCATGGGAATCGATCTGGTACGAGGTCCAGATGCCGGGATCGGAGATAATCGTCAACAGGCCGCT
>CP070646.1:817595-818748 GCA_020354435.1 Gammaproteobacteria bacterium | reverse complement strand
AGTAACACCCGGCCCTCGAGCCAGCGATCGCAACTATGCCAGCCGAGCGGAAAACTGAGCCGCTGGCTACAGCCGGTGACCGTACCCAGCCTGCTTTCGAAGGCCTCGGTCAGCGCCGCACAAAAGGTCGCATCATCGGCATCGGCAATCTGCCGTGCGAAGTCATTGTCGCAGGACCAGACGATCGAACTCTGGCCGTTGGCCAGCGGTAAAAAAGCCAGCGGACCGGTCGCCAGGAAGCGTTGCCAGGCGGTATGCGCGTGGGGCAGCTCGGTGTCGACGTTGGCAACAATGGCGGTCTGCCGATACTGACCGCCACGCGACTCGATGCCGACCAGCTGACGAGTCGGTGAAGCCCTGCCATCGGCGGCGATCAACAGGCCGGCGCGCAGGCAGCTGCCGGATTCGAGCCTTATTTCGACACCTTGCCTGCTGTTGTCGAGCAGTTCGACGAGCCGGTCGGGCACGAACCATTCGATACCCGGCTGCCTTTGGCAGGCGCGCTGCAGGGCCAGTTGCAGCATGCGGTTCTCGACGATCGCACCGAGATTGTCGCGCGCCAGGTCGACCGCATCGAAGGCGACGCTGGCAGCACCGTTTTGATGCCAGATATACATTTGTTCGTAGTAACAAACGCGTTGCGGGTCGAGCGCCGGCCAGACGCCGAGGCGCTCCAGGATCGCTCGCGAACGCGGGCTGATCGCAGATACTCGCAAACCGTATTCGCCGGCGCCCGTCTTGTCGAACTCCGGCGCCGCTGTCGCCTCGATCAGCGCAACGCTAAATCCATTACTCGCGAGCGCATGTGCGGCACAGGCGCCAACCATTCCCGCACCGACGACGGCGATATCGAAATTCGACGCGCTCACAAATGCCCTCGCAACAGGCGATTACCGCCGAAAGTCATACCCATGCCGGCAAGCGCGGCCTGGGCTTTCAGCGACGGCAACAGGTCGAGCAGACCCAGCCCCGCTGCCCGAGCCTGGGCAAACAGCGGTAACTCGTTCGAAAACAGCGTGACCAGGCCGTCGCCGTAACCGATTACCCGGTTTTGTTCGCGTTTGCGCCGGCTTTCGTATTCGCTGCATATTGCGCCGACCGATTCGGCATCGATTTTTGCCACATCCTGGTCAACCAGCAATTCATACAGACA
>CP070646.1:816339-817495 GCA_020354435.1 Gammaproteobacteria bacterium | reverse complement strand
GCCGATGAACTCGAACGTATCGTCAACCTGGTGGGTCCCGAGGCGCTGTCGGCGTCGCAGCGCTGGGTGCTGGAAACCTCGGGCCTGATCAAGGAGGCGGTGTTGCAGCAAAGCGCGCTCGATGCGATCGACAGTTACTGTTCACCGCAGAAGCAGTTTCGATTGCTCGACCTGGTGCTGTCCTATCACCTCGACGGCACTGAATTGATCAATCTCGGCGTGCCGGTCGAGTCGCTGACCGAGTTACCCTATGGCGCAGAACTGCGGCGGCTGAAGTCGGCGGTGAGTAACGATGATCTGCAGCCCCTGGACGACTTTGCCAGCAGGGTACGCGAATCCTTCGATGCCATACGCGCCGAGTACAGCGTCAACCAGGGGAGCAGGTCATGAGCGAACTCGAGTACTGCCGGGTCGACTCGATTCACGGCGCATTAATGTTCATGAAAAACGTTGCCGGTATCGCGCTCGGCGATCGCGTCATGATCCGAGACAAGGATGGCAGACGACGCAACGGGCAGGTGATTCGCACTTCCGGCGACCAGGTCATGGTGCAGGTGTTCGAGGGTACCGAGAACCTCGATCTGGAAAATACCTGGGTGCGTTTCCTCGACGAGCCGTTCGAAATTTCGCTGTCGCCGGACATGCTCGGGCGAATCTTCAACGGTATCGGCGAGCCGCGCGACGATCGGCCGCCGATTATTTCGAGCGTGCGCCGCAACGTCAACGGCGCCCCGGTGAATCCGGCCGCGCGCGCCTATCCGCGAGAATTTATTCAAACCGGTATTTCCACGATCGACGGTCTCAATTCGCTGGTGCGTGGACAGAAGTTACCGGTTTTCTCCGGTTCAGGCCTGCCGCACAACCGGCTGGCGGCGCAGATCGTGCGCCAGGCGCGGCTGCCGGGAGACAGTTCCAACTTCGTTATCGTGTTTGCCGCGATGGGGGTTTCCTATTCCGACGCGCGCTTTTTCGAGAAAGAATTCGAATCCAGCGGTGTGTTACGTAACGTCGTCATGTTCACCAACCTGGCCAACGATCCGCCGATGGAGCGCCTGATCCTGCCGCGTACCGCGTTGACCGCGGCCGAGTACCTGGCTTACGACCTCGACCGCCACGTGCTGGTGGTCATCACCGATATGACCAACTACGCCGAGGC
>CP070646.1:815079-816239 GCA_020354435.1 Gammaproteobacteria bacterium | reverse complement strand
CTTGATCGTAATGCGATCACCGAGCGTTTTATCGTTGACCAGGCTCGCCCCCGGGTCCTCGGCGTAGACCCCGCCAATGCCGCTTAAATTCGGCGTACAACCGATATGCACGTAGGGACCCGCGGTCTGCGACGGGGATTCGTTCAAGTAATCGAGATCCTGCGACATCACAATCCCTCCGGCCGGTTCTCGAACCAGGTCTGGCGCCGTCCACGCAGCGTGATATCGAAGCGATAAGCCAGGGTATCCATCGGCAGGGTCGCGTTCAGATCGAGCACCGCGATCAGCTGCTCGATCGCGTCACGCTTCGGGATCGTGTTAACGATCGGGCATTTCCAGATCAGCGGATCGCCCTCGAAATACATTTGCGTGATCAGGCGCTGGGCGAAGGCCTGGCCGAACAGCGAAAAGTGGATATGCGACGGACGCCAGTCGTTGACCCCGTTCGGCCAGGGGTAAGGACCCGGCATCACGCTGCGAAACTCGTAGTATCCGCTGGCATCGGTCAGGCAGCGGCCGCAGCCGCCGAAATTCGGATCGAGCGGCGCCAGGTAGGTATCCTTCGGATGACGGTAGCGACCACTGGCATTGGCCTGCCAGACTTCGATCAGCGTATCGGGTATAGCGCGCCCGGACTGGTCTCGGACCTGGCCATAAACCAGAATGCGCTGGCCGATCGCGCTCTCGCCGTCGGCGGCAAAATTGTGCAGCAGGTCGTTGTCGCGCGGCCCGATGATCGAATCACCGAACACCGGCCCGCTTTCCTCCGACAGCGTCGTCGGCAACGACAGCAGCGCCTTTTGCGGCGAGCGTGTAATGCTGGTCTTGTAGCCCGGATCATAAGCCGGCGGATGCCAGTTGCGATCACGCTGGACGAAGCCGCCTTCAGCTCCCTTTTCGACCGTCATAACTCCACTCCCATTTCCTCGTAAGTCTGGCGCGCAATCGCAATCGCGCGGTTGGCCCTGGGCACTCCGGCGTAGATCGCAACATGCAGCAACGCTTCCATGACGTCGGTCGGGCTCGCGCCGGTATTGGCGGTAGCTCGGATGTGCATCGGAATCTCGTCAAAATTGCCGGCGGCCGCGAGCAGTGCGATGGTCAGCATCGATCGTTCGCGCCGCGGCAGGCCGTCGCGCGCCCACAGATTGCCCCAGGCG
>CP070646.1:813817-814979 GCA_020354435.1 Gammaproteobacteria bacterium | reverse complement strand
AACCTGTCGCAGCGGCTGAAGATCGATGTTTCAGGCGCGGCTTTTGTCGATCGTAACCGGGCCGATGTCACGTCAGCCGACGATATCGACGATGCGCTTTATCGGGATTGCCAGTCGCTTTACCAGCGCCTGGCGCAGCAAACATTATTCGGGTCAGGTTCATGAAGCTGGCTTATCGCCTGCTGGTCATTGTGCTGATCTTCGCGTTCGGCGTATCGCTCGGTGCGTTGTATGCGCCGCTGCGCGTTTTCTTAAACCAGCAGTTCGCGAACGTCAAAAACTTTGTTGCCGGTCATCCGCTGGAACAGGAAACTACCGTGTGGCAAAAGATTCAGCATGACCTCGGCGTGGCACCCTGGCGCGAAAGCCGGGTCGGTTCGGTCGAGGCCGATTTCGATTTTCGCGCGCTCGAGCTGGCCGCGGGCCTCGAGGGTATCCTGCCGGAGTCTGCGCTCGAGCTTTACCTGGACCACGAGGCCCCCGTCGTCGCCGGTCTCGGCGGCATGCTGGTCAAGACCCAGGCCGATACGGGGCGAGGCTATTCCTATCATCTGCTGTTGCTCGGTTTCGACGGCGCCGTGCACAAGCTGATTCCGCTGGGATCGGAGGTGGACTGCGATTGCAGCGCCGCCGGGCCGCTCAACTATTACCATATTTCCGGTGATCCGGCGGCGGCGCAAACCGCGGGCAATTCGTTGGTCAAGGTCAACAGCTGCGGCGGTACTGACTGGTCGGTCGACAGTCGATTCACGTTTCATCATTATCTCAACAACGACGGGGACCATCGGCGCGAGGCGTTCTGGATTCTCGACGCCACCGATCTGCTGCGGCTCGATAGTGCTACGGGGCGGGAACTCGAACGGATTGCGCTTGGCGAGATCATCAACGCCAATCCGGACCTGCCCGTATTCGAGGCCCGCCTCAAGGGGACCAGGTCGGAGCGCTGGGAATACGGTACCGCGCAATTCGCGCCGCTCGGCCGCACCCATGCCGAGGTCGAAAACGCCGATGCCGATCCGTTCCACACCAACGATATCGACGAGTACCTGGGCGACGATGCGGGGCTGTTCCAGCCTGGCGACCTGGTGTTGAGCTTCAGGAGCCTGAACCTGCTGCTCGTGGTCCGGCCGACGACGCGCCGGATCGTCTGGTACGCTTACGG
>CP070646.1:812550-813717 GCA_020354435.1 Gammaproteobacteria bacterium | reverse complement strand
CGGATACGGTCAGATCCGAATCGACCTCGATATGGGCATCGATGTATCCCTGCCCGCCCATCGAGCGGGTGCGCAGGTTGTGAATGCCGACCACGCTGGTGTCGTCCAGCATCGCCGTGCGCACCTCGTCGACCAGTTTGAAATCGAGGCCGGTGTCGATGAGTTCGTAAAGCGCCTTGCGGCTCAGGCGAAAGCCCATCAGCAGGATCATTGCGCCGACGATGATCGCAGCCACGGCATCCATGTGCGCTACGCCCAGTACCTGCGCCGAAATACCGATGACGACGACTATCGAGGATAACGCGTCAGAGCGGTGGTGCCATGCGTTGGATTCGAGCATCGAAGAGTGTATCGCACGCGCGGCGCGCAAGGTGTAGTGGTACAGGCCTTCCTTGGCGACGATCGCCAGAAAGGCAAAAAAGATCGTGATTGCTTCCGGATCGGGTCGCTGCGGATCGAGGATGCTTTCGACCCCGCGCACGCCGATACCGATACCGACACCGGCGAGAATCACGCCCAGCAGCATCGAGGCCAGGGTTTCGATGCGGCCATGACCATAGGGGTGTTCTTCATCCGCTTCCTTGGCAGCGCGCTTGGACGCGTACAGGACGATGAAATCGGTGGAAAGATCGGACAGCGTATGCAGGCCATCGGCCAGCAGCGCCTGCGATTTGCCCAGCAGCCCAAAGCTGATCTGCAGTGCCGCCAGCCCGCAGTTGACCGCCGCGCCGACCAGGGTTACCCGCTGAGTGGTGCGGTGACGCTGCTCAGCCCTCGCTTCCATCGTCACCTTTTTGCACCAGGAAAATGTATTCCCTGTCGCGTTCTTCGCTTTCGAGCACCTGGTGGCCATTGATCCGGCACCAGGTCGGGATATCGTTCATGCTGCCGGGATCGGTGCTGACCACGCGTACGCGCGTGCCGGGAATCTGCTTGTTGATACAGTTTTGCAGGCGGATTACCGGCAGCGGACAGAATAGGCGCCGCGCATCGACCTCGACGATATCGCTCATGCGATGATCCAGTCCGGTTTGATTTGATCGGCCGCCAGCGGTTTGACATGGACACTGCGGCTGCCCTGCGTGCCGTTGCTGAAACGCAGTTCGACCGAGTCGGCATCGCGTCCCTTGCTGAAGCGCGCGGTAATCGCGCAGGCGAGCTCGACCT
>CP070646.1:811281-812450 GCA_020354435.1 Gammaproteobacteria bacterium | reverse complement strand
CTGCTGGTCGATTTCCTCGATCAGTACGATGGCGTTCTTGATCAGCAGCCCCACCAGCGACAGGGCACCCAGGATCGACATGAAATCGAAGGCGCCGCCGGTCGTCAGTAGACCCGCGGTAATACCGATGATCGCGAGCGGTACGGTCAGCCAGATAATGCCGGGTTGGCGCAATTTGCCGAACAGGAAGATACTGGTGATGATCATCAGCAGGAAACCGACCGGCAGCGCACCGGCCAGGCCCGCCTGCGCGTTAACCGAATCCTCGTACTCGCCGCCCCACTCGAGGCTGTAACCGGGCGGCAACTCCATGGCTTCGATCTGCGGGCGCAATCGCGAAAACAGCGGTGTCGCGAGCGAACCGCTCGGGTTGCAGGAGGCGATGATCGTCGGGATGCGGTTGCGGCCGCGCATCACGGCGTTCTCCCAGGTGGTCTGGTAGCCCGACACCACCTGCTTCATCGGCACCGACCGGCCCAGCACCGGGCTCCAGACCTGGGCATCCTGGATATCCTCGATATCCCCCCGTTCTTCTTCCGCCGCTCGCATCTTGATCGGCAGCAGACGGATGCCATCCCGGTAGGTGCCGACCGGCTGACCCTCGAAGGCGCTGCGCAGGGCGGCCCCCAGGTCCTTGCGATTGACGCCGAGTTGCCGGGCCACCTGCTCATTGAACACCGGTGTGATCACCTTGACCGGGTTGCGCCAGTCGTCCCGCACATCCCTGGCTTCGTTGTCCGCACGCATAATCGCTTTTGCCTTTTCGGCCAAATCACGCAACACGTGCGCTTCCGGTCCCGAAAAGCGCGCCTCGATCTTGGCATCGCGCCCCGGGCCGATACGCAGGGCCTTGATGATGGGGTCCAGCGAAGGCATTTCGGTACGCATGAATTCCGCGACTGCTTGCATAACCGCCGGTATCTGATCGCGGGCTTCCGTCTGCACGATGATCTGGGAATAAGAGCGTGACGGCTCCCTGGAGTCGTAGACCAGGGTAAAGCGCTGGTGGGGACCGCCGACGACCGTGGTCGTCTGCACCACGCCCGGCTGTTCGCGCAGAAATTCACTGACGCGCAGCGTGCTGTCTCGTGTGGTGCGGATGTCCGATCCCTCGGCTTCGTAAATATCGACAAAAAACAGCGGCGTGTTGGAGTCCGGGAAAAAGCCGC
>CP070646.1:810011-811181 GCA_020354435.1 Gammaproteobacteria bacterium | reverse complement strand
CCGTGCAGTCGCGCATCGTCGCGGGCAATGCGTTCGAAGGCCCAGGCTAGCCACAGAGTCAGCGCCAGCCCGCCGGCCAGAAAAAGCAGGATTCCGCTGAATTCCATGCGTGCCACGACCCTCCAGAATATCCACAGTAGTGCGAGGATCGTAAGTATCGGCGCAACGGCTCGCTGCAGTTTGATCTGGCGGATCAGCAAGGGCGCCAGCACGGCGAAGACCAGTGAGCCCAGCACCAGCAGGATGATTTTGCGCGTACCGGTCAGCGGTGTGATCGTGAAGCCGTTGATCAGCCAGACGGAAGTCAGGAATGCGGCAAGCAACGCGATAATCCAGGCGACGGCGGTGAATTTTCGCAATCCGGCATAGACCAGCAGCGCAATGGTAAACGGAATCACCGCGCTCTGAAATTCGGGTCTGTTGAGAAACGATTCCATCGGTATTGACCTCGATGATGTTGAAAGGGGATACGGTGCAATTTGCAGCTCGTACCTTAGCTACCGGCATTTACCTGTCCCCATAATTTCAACATATCGAGCGGCGAATGCTAGCATGCAAAATTTTTACATCAAATTGTGAATTTTTGCGCTATAGTGCCGCAATTATGCAGCACTTAAACTGGGATAATTTGCGCTATGTCCTGATGGTCGCGAACATGGGCTCGATTTCCGCGGCCGCGCGCGAACTCGAGGTCAACCGCAGCACGGTGTTGCGTCGTATCGGTAAATTCCAGCAGGATCTGAACTGCCGCATATTCGAACGCGGCGAGGCCGGCTACGTGTTGACTCCCGAAGCGGAGAAGATGATCACGGCCGCGCGCGAGGTCGAAAATACGCTGTTCAACATGCAGCGGCAGATTGCCGGCCATGAACTCAAGCTAGAGGGTGAATTGAGGGTAACCACGACCGACAGTTTCATGCTGTCCGTACTGGGTCCGCACCTGGCATCATTTCGGCAAAAGCACCCGCATATCGTCGTCGACCTGCTGGTCACCAACAGCGTCCTCGATCTCGATCGCCGTGACGCCGACGTTGCCATAAGACCGACACGGCAGCCGGATGGAAACCTGGTCGGGCGTCGCCTGTGCGATGTCGAGTTTGGCGTCTACGCGGCCCCTGGATTGCTGGACTCGATCGAGCCGGCCGACGTCTTCGACGCGCGCTGGATCGG
>CP070646.1:808740-809911 GCA_020354435.1 Gammaproteobacteria bacterium | reverse complement strand
TTACATCCAGCCTCTTTCTTTGTAGTACTTGGCCGCACCGGGATGCAGCGGCGCTGAAAGCGAATCGGAAATCATTTCCTCTTCTTTCAGATTGGCGAAAGCCGGATGCAACTTTTTGAAGTCGGCGAAGTTTTCGAACACCGCCTTGACCACGGTGTAAACCACGTTATCCGGAACGGACGCGCTGCTGACGAATGTCGCGCCGACACCGAAGGTGTCGATATCTTCCTTGTTGTTATACATGCCGGCCGGGATGGTGGCCTTGCGGTAGAAAGAATTGTCACTCACCAGCTTGTCGATCGCACTGCCCTTGACATGCACCAGGTGCGCATCACAGGTTGCCAGCGATTCCTGGGTCAGCGCGGACGGATGGCCCACCAGCCAGAAATAGGCGTCGATCTTGCCGTCGCAAACCGCCTGACCGGTTTCGGCCGATTTCATTTCGGCGGCCAGTTTCAGATCGCTGCGCTTCCAGCCGAGTGCTTCCTCGATGACTTCCCAGGTGCCGCGGGTACCCGAACCCGGGTTGCCAATATTGAGTCGCTTGCCCTTGACATCGGTTAACTGCTTGACGCCGGAGCCGTCACGCGCGATAACCGTCACCGGTTCGGGGTGGACCGAGAATACCGCTCTCAAATCCTTGAATGCACCCTTGTCGGCAAACTTCGAGGTACCGTTATAGGCGTGATACTGCCAGTCGGACTGGGCTACGCCGAACTCGAGTTCACCGGCGCGGATCGTATTGATGTTGTAAATCGAACCACCGGTAGATTCCGCGGAGCAGCGAATACCGTGCTCTTTACGATTCTTGTTGACCAGACGGCAAATCGCGCCGCCGGTGGGATAATACACCCCGGTAACACCGCCGGTGCCAATCGAAATGAACTGCTGGTCCGCTGCAAGAGCATTGCCGCTGCCGAGCGACGCCGCCACGACGGATGCGATGGCAATCTTGCCGACCAGTTTCGTGCCATTGAATTTCATTGAATTCCTCCTTCGAGAGTAAGTTGTGCCGATTTTTGTTCTATTAAGCAGCACATGGCCTCGGCCTCCAGGCGCCGCCTGCTTCGTTTACGTACCGCGACATTATTATAAGGCTGGGGTGCATTGTCAAAAAAATAGCCGCCCAAACGACGACCGCTTGTCGGTTGAAAAAGGGAATTCAAATGCC
>CP070646.1:807468-808640 GCA_020354435.1 Gammaproteobacteria bacterium | reverse complement strand
CAACAGACCCGCAACCGAAGCGGCGTTTTGCAGCGCCGAGCGGGTGACCTTGGTCGGATCCAGGATACCCATTTCGATCATGTCGCCGTATTCACCGGTAGCGGCGTTGTAACCGTAGTTACCTTCGCTTTGCTCGACGGTGTTGGTGACAACGGAAGCCTCTTCACCGGCGTTGGTGACGATCTGGCGAATCGGCTCTTCCAGCGCGCGGCGCGCGATGTCGATGCCGATCTGCTGGTCGTGGTTATCGCCCTTGAGATCCTTGATCGCGGCGCGAGCACGAATCAGCGCGACACCACCGCCGGCAACGACGCCTTCCTCGACCGCGGCACGGGTCGAGTGCAGCGCGTCCTCGACGCGAGCCTTCTTCTCTTTCATCTCGATTTCGGTGGCAGCACCGACCTTGATCACGGCAACGCCACCGGCCAGCTTGGCCAGGCGTTCCTGCATCTTTTCGGTATCGTAATCCGAGGTCGACTCGGCGATCTGGGCCTTGATCTGGGTGATACGGGCCTGAATATCGTCGGCCGAACCGGCGCCATCGACGATGGTGCAGTTTTCCTTGGTGACGGAAACTTTCTTGGCCGAACCAAGATCTTCCAGGGTTGCCTTCTCGAGGCTCAGGCCGACTTCCTCGGAAATTACCTGGCCACCGGTCAGTACCGCGATGTCCTGCAGCATGGCCTTGCGGCGATCGCCGAAACCAGGCGCCTTGACCGCGCAAACCTTGACGATACCGCGCATGCTGTTGACCACCAGGGTCGCCAGCGCTTCACCTTCGATGTCTTCGGCGATGATCAGCAGCGGCTTGCTCGCCTTGGCCACGGATTCGAGCACCGGCAACAGTTCGCGAATATTGGAAATTTTCTTGTCGAACAGCAGGATCAGCGGCTCTTCGAGCTCGGCCGACATGGTCGACTGTTCGTTGACGAAGTAAGGCGACAGGTAACCGCGGTCGAACTGCATACCTTCGACGACGTCGAGTTCATTGTCGAAAGAAGAACCTTCCTCGACGGTAATTACGCCTTCCTTACCGACTTTTTCCATCGCCTCGGCAATGATGTTGCCCACGCTTTCGTCGGCGTTGGCGGAAATGGTGCCGACCTGGGCGATTGCCTTGGTATCCTCGCACGGCGTCGAAGCGCCGGACAGGTGTTCAACCGCAGAGGCAA
>CP070646.1:806195-807368 GCA_020354435.1 Gammaproteobacteria bacterium | reverse complement strand
CCGCTGATTGTACCGACATTGAGGTTGCCGCCTTCTATGACGCTGTGGCTCGACGTCGTGGTCGCACTGAACGGGTTACCGGCCGCATCGCTGCCACTGACGGTAACGTCGAAGCTGGTGTCGGCGGCGAGATCGGCGCCACTGACGATGATACTGAAGCCGTTGCCGGCTTTGACCATGCCTGAGTAATTGTTACCGTTCAAGGTGAAGCTTACGGTATCGCCCGGTGCGGCATCACCGCCGACCGTGCCGGTGACGGCTACGCTGCCGCCGGCTTCGGCGGCCTGGAGGACATCATCGGCGATAATGTTATCGACAGTGATCGTCGCGCTTGCCACCAGGTCGACGCTTTGAGTGGAGGTCGTGCTCGCGCTGAACGGATTACCGGCGCTATCGAAACCGGTGACGGTGGCGTCGAAACTGGCGTCGGCCGCGAGATCGCTGCCGGCCACGGAAATGCTGAAAGTATTACCGGGATCGACGGTCGTGCTGTAGGTCGTACCGTTGATGTCGAAACTGACCGTGTCGCCATGGCCGGCGTCGCCGCCGACCGCGCCGGTGACGTTGATCGTGGTATCCGCTTCGCTGGCATCGATCATGTCATCGGCGGTAATGGCGTTGACCGAAATCGAGGCTATCGGTAAGGGACCGGCGTCCGGCGGTATTGAGGTTGACGGTGAACCTGTGTCGGCTTGCGATTCGAGCAATATTCCGTCCTCGTCTGCCATGGGCAGACTCGAACTGCCGGAGTCGTCGAACGCCAGCGGCGTGTCACGGGTATCGACGATGTCTCTGGCGCTGCCGTGCGCATAGGTGGAAACCTGGTGCAGCGCGTCGTCGCTATCCGTGGTTGGCCCGGCGTCGGTTGCTTCCAGTTCGTCGAGGTCGATGCCTTCGACGATCAGGCTCTGCAGTTCGGCCAGCTGGTCGGCGCGTGCGTCGGGATAGGGATTCAATCCGGCATAAACCGATTCGTCGAGCAGTATTTCGGTGTTTTCGCCAACCTCGAGCTTGATGCCGTCGTAAAACTCGAGCTGGATCTCGGTACCGCCGCCGGTGGTGAGGATATCGCCCTCGTGGATCTGATCGCCGATACTCGGAACTCTGATCACGCCATTAACGCCGCGGACCTTTGCTTCGCCTTTCAAACAGGCAACATAACCAATGTTTTTC
>CP070646.1:804916-806095 GCA_020354435.1 Gammaproteobacteria bacterium | reverse complement strand
TAGCTGAATCGATATGACGAGTGACATGGATCTGCAGCAACTCTATCGCGACGCGCTGGTCTGGGATGCACATGCCGGCGTATTTCCGAATCCCGGGGTCGACCTGAATCTGCTGGATGAATGGAGCGCCAGCGGCGCGAATTATCTCAGTATCAACGTCGGCTTCGACGTCATGGACTGGCAGGAGACCCTGGCGACTCTGGCCGCGTACCGACACTGGGTGCTGCAAAACGGCGACCGTTTCGTGCTGGTCGACGGTACCGACGACATCGAACGCGCGCGGGTCGAGGGAAAATTTGCGCTCGCTTTCGATATCGAGGGCATGAATGCGCTCAACGACGACATCAACATGGTCAGCCTGTATCACGGGCTCGGCGTGCGGCAAATGCTGTTCGCCTACAACCTCAACAACAGCGCCGGCGGAGGTTGCCATGATGCAGATACCGGCCTGACCGAATTCGGCCACGCCGTCGTGTCTGAAATGAACCGCGTCGGCATCATTGTCGACTGCTCGCATGCGGCCTATACGACGACGATGGACATCATGCAGGCGTCTACCAAACCGGTGGTGTTTTCGCATTCGAATCCGAGCGCGATCTGGCAACATCAGCGCAACATCGGCGACGACCAGATCCGGGCCTGCGCCAAAACCGGCGGCGTTATCGGCCTCAACGGCATGGGGATCTTCCTCGGCGACAACGACATCGCTATCGATACGATGCTGCGGCATGTCCGTTACATCGCCGACCTGGTCGGAGCCGAGCATATCGGTTTCGGCTTCGACTATTCCCCCGATATCGACGTCGATATCGGCGTTATCCTGCGCAGCCGGCCCGACTACTGGCCGGCCGGCCAGCAATACGATACCCGCGGCATCAAGCACGCCGGTCCGCAGCTATTGCCGGCTTTGATCGACGGGCTCGCGGATTGCGGCTTCGATGAATCCGCCATTCGAGGTTTTCTCGGTGAAAACTTCCGCCGCGTCGCCGCCGCGACCTGGCAATAAACGCGGCATGGGGACGCGATGGTGATGAATCAACAGAAAACCGGATTGCTGGACTGGGTGGAGGGCAAAATCGGCCAATTGTCCGACTGGCACCAGATCATCTTCGACCACGGTGAAACGGCCTGGCGCGAGTACCGTTCGAGCCGCTGGTATGTGGACCGGTTACGCGCCGA
>CP070646.1:803637-804816 GCA_020354435.1 Gammaproteobacteria bacterium | reverse complement strand
TAGCTGAATCGATATGACGAGTGACATGGATCTGCAGCAACTCTATCGCGACGCGCTGGTCTGGGATGCACATGCCGGCGTATTTCCGAATCCCGGGGTTGACCTGAATCTGCTGAATGAATGGAGCGCCAGCGGTGCGAATTATCTCAGTATCAATGTCGGCTTCGACGTCATGGACTGGCAGGAGACCCTGGCGACTCTGGCCGCGTACCGGCACTGGGTGCTGCAAAACGGCGACCGTTTCGTGCTGGTCGACGGTACCGACGATATCGAACGCGCGCGCGTCGAGGGCAAATTTGCGCTCGCTTTTGATATCGAGGGCATGAATGCGCTCAATGACGACATCAACATGGTCAGCCTGTATCACCGACTCGGCGTGCGGCAAATGCTGTTCGCCTATAACCTCAACAACAGCGCCGGCGGAGGTTGTCATGATGCAGATACCGGCCTGACCGAATTCGGCCGCGCCGTTGTGTCTGAAATGAACCGCGTCGGCATCATTGTCGATTGCTCGCATGCGGCCTATACGACTACGATGGACATCATGCAGGCGTCTACCAAACCGGTGGTGTTTTCGCATTCGAATCCGAGCGCGATCTGGCAACATCAACGCAACATCGGCGACGAGCAGATCCGGGCCTGCGCCGAAACCGGCGGCGTCATCGGCCTCAACGGCATGGGTATCTTCCTCGGCGACAACGACATCGCTATCGATACGATGCTGCGGCATGTCCGTTACGTCGCCGACCTGGTCGGACCCGAGCATATCGGTTTCGGCTTCGATTATTCCCCCGATATCGACGTCGATATCGGCGTTATCCTGCGTAGCCGGCCGGACTACTGGCCGGCCGGCCAGCAATACGATACCCGCGACATCAAGCACGCCGGCCCGCAGCTACTGCCGGCATTGATCGACGGGCTCGCGGATTGCGGCTTCGATCAACCCGCCATTCGCGGTTTTCTCGGCGAAAACTTCCGCCGCGTCGCCGCCGCGACCTGGCAATGAGCGCGGCATGGGGAAGCAATAGCGATGAATCAACAGAAAACCGGTTTGCTGGACTGGGTGGACGGTAAAATCGACCAATTGTCCGACTGGCACCAGATCATCTTCGACCACGGTGAAACGGCCTGGCGCGAGTACCGTTCGAGCCGCTGGTATGTGGACCGGTTACGCGCCGA
>CP070646.1:802352-803537 GCA_020354435.1 Gammaproteobacteria bacterium | reverse complement strand
AAAGAAAAATTTGAAAGAACCAAACCCCACGTAAACGTGGGCACAATCGGTCACGTTGATCACGGCAAGACTACATTGACCGCGGCGCTGACCAAGGTAATGGCGGAACAGCAGGGCGGCGAAGTCAAGGCCTTCGACGAAATCGACAATGCGCCGGAAGAAAAGGCGCGCGGTATCACGATTGCGACCTCGCACGTGGAATACGAGTCGAACAACCGCCACTACGCGCACGTCGACTGCCCGGGACACGCGGACTACGTGAAGAACATGATTACCGGTGCGGCGCAGATGGACGGCGCGATCCTGGTGGTATCGGCGGCGGACGGCCCGATGCCGCAGACGCGCGAGCATATCCTGCTGTCGCGCCAGGTGGGCGTGCCTTACATCGTGGTTTACATGAACAAGGCCGACATGGTCGATGACGAAGAGCTGCTGGAGCTGGTCGAGATGGAAATCCGCGAACTGCTGGATGCCTACGACTTTCCGGGGGACGATACCCCGATCATCACCGGTTCGGCGCTGAAGGCGCTGGAAGGCGACGACAGCGAGATTGGCACGCAGTCGATCGTGAAGCTGGTGGAAGCGCTGGACTCATACGTTCCGGAGCCGGAGCGAGCGACCGACGGTGATTACCTGATGCCGGTGGAAGACGTATTTTCGATCTCGGGTCGTGGTACGGTGGTAACCGGTCGTATCGAGCGCGGTGTGATCAAGGTGGGCGAGGAAATCGAGATCGTGGGTATCAAGGATACGCAGAAGACGACCTGCACCGGCGTCGAGATGTTCCGCAAGCTGCTGGACCAGGGCGAAGCGGGCGACAACGTGGGTATTCTGCTGCGTGGCACCAAGCGTGAAGAAGTGGAGCGTGGTCAGGTGCTGGCGAAGCCGGGTTCGATTACGCCGCACACCAAGTTCGAATGCGAAGTGTATATTCTGTCGAAGGAAGAGGGTGGGCGTCACACGCCGTTCTTCAACGGCTATCGTCCGCAGTTTTACTTCCGTACCACGGACGTGACCGGTGCCTGTGAACTGCCTTCGGGTGTCGAGATGGTGATGCCGGGCGACAACGTGAAGATGGAAGTGCAGCTGATCGCGCCGATTGCGATGGAAGACGGGCTGCGTTTTGCGATCCGCGAAGGCGGTCGTACCGTGGGTGCCGGCGTCGTATCCAAGATTCTCGAGTAA
>CP070646.1:801065-802252 GCA_020354435.1 Gammaproteobacteria bacterium | reverse complement strand
GGTCGTTACCTACCTGCTTGCAGACTACCGTTTTCTGTACGAGTAGGCGAAGGAGATTAAACCATGAAAAGACGAGACTTCTTACGATTGAGCGCAACCGCGAGTGGATTATTGCTCTGCGGTAACACCCGGCTTGCGCTGGCACAACAGGCGTTCAGCGGCCCCTACTGGCTGTTCATCGAAGCCAGTGGCGGCTGGGACCCGACCAGTTTCTGTGATCCCAAGGGATTCGGGCTCGGCGTGAACGGTGACATCAATAATTACGACCAGAATGATATCGGCCAGATCGGTAATCTTCGCTATGCGCCACCACCCGATTCTTTCGCCAACAATACCAGTCTGTTCAGCAACCGCGACTTCTTCGAGGCGCACTACCAGCGTCTGCTCGTGATTAACGGTATCAACTACCGCACCAACTCGCACTCGGTCGGGCGCACCGCCAGCTGGACCGGCTCGAAGGCACGCAATTACCCGAGTATCGGCGCACTCATCGCCTCGGAAGAAGCGCCGGACCTGGCGATGCCGATCGTCGCCAACAGGAGTTCAGAGAGCAGCAAGACCAACGGCCTGGTGCCGCGCTCGCTGGTCCGTGGCAGCAGCCTGAACGCGATCCGCGAGATTGCGTTTCCCAACAGGACGAATGTCAACCAGACTAACCAGTACCACTCGAATGCGGTTCGAAATTTGATCGAGTCGGCCAGCGCCGCCCGCCGCCAGCGACAAATCAACGAGCAACGCCTGCTGAGAGTCCAACGAGCCCTCGCGTTGCACGATGCGGCGCGCAATCGTGACGTTTCGTCGTTGCAGGGCTTCGTCAATAACCTGAACGCAACCTCTGCAGCCAATGCCTATGTCAATTCGCGTGGCAGTGCGCGCAACCTGTTCAATCAGGCGCAGACCGCTTTCGCCGCGTTCGAGGCGGGTGCTGCTGCGACCGCGCAGATCGATATGGGGGGGTTCGATACGCACGATGATCACGATGCACGTCACTACCCGCGCCTGATGGATTACCTCGCCGCCGTCGACAATATCATCGACGACGCGATGGCGCGGGGAATCGGTGACAACCTGATCATCGTCATGGCATCGGACTTCGCTCGCACCAACAAATACAATTCGGATAACGGCAAGGACCACTGGTCACATACGAGCATGATGGTCTGGGGTGCGCCCGCATACTTCCAGGG
>CP070646.1:799778-800965 GCA_020354435.1 Gammaproteobacteria bacterium | reverse complement strand
TATCGAGCGCATCAATCATCTCGCCGCCAACGAAGGCGACGGCGAAATCATGTTTTACGACGTCAACCGCGCCTGGTTGCCGCGCGAGGCAATTACGGTGATGAACTCGGTCAGCGGTCTCACTTCCTGGTTCGAGCAGCCCTGCGAGACGCTCGACGAAATTGCGCAGGTGCGCCGCCACACGCATTACCCGATAGGCGTCGACGAGGCGCTGCACACGATGGACGACCTGGTTCGAATCCAGCGCGACGGCATCGCCGAGGTGGTCAACATCAAGATCAACCGCGTCGGCGGCCTGACCAAGGCGCGTCGCCTGCGAGATTTTTGCCTCGCCACCGGCATTACCATGCTAATCATGGACACCGGCGGCACCGTGATCTCCGACACCGGCGTGGCGCATTTCGCGCAATCCATTCCGGCGCCGTCCTGCCTCGGCGTCTGGTCCTGCCAGGAAATGGTCAGCGTCGATCCCGCCCCGGGGCAGGGGGTGCGCAATGTCGACGGCTGTTTCACCGCGCCCGGTTTGCCCGGACTCGGGGTCGAGCCCGACCTGGCGCTGCTCGGCGAGCCGCAGGCGGTTTACGCTCAGGCAAGCTGAACCGCGCAATATCACAATAAGCGCCGGCCCTGGCCGAAACAGGCAATCTCCCCGGGCCTCAACGGCTGCCACTCGCCATCGTTCAACGGCAGGGTTGCGATCAGGGCATGATGACTGCAACTGCCCTCGGCCCGGATCCCCTGGCAGGGAAGCTTCATGTCTGAGCCCGTTTTCGCCTGCTGCAGCTGAAGGTAAAGCCCGGGCTCGTCGCTGATCGCGTCGCCGGGGAGGGTTTGACGATGCCCGTGGGCAAACAGGTTGATGCCGTCGCTGTAGAGAAAATTGGACGCGCCGCGTTGCACGATCTGCCGGGCGAAACGGGTTAAAACGTCGAAACGTTGTTCAAGCGCGGGCACGCCGCCTTCACGCCACAGTGGCTCCAGCTGGCCAAGCAGGTGGCAGAATAGCCGTTCGGAATCGGTATCTCCGACGGGTTGCAGCCAGCCGGATGTGGCCGATGTCTCGAGGGGTGGAACGTAGCCGTTATGCGCAAAGACATGCCTGCGGCCACCGAGCACTCGCTCGAACGGTTGCGTATTGGCGAGTTTACGCACACCCTGGGTGGCGCGACGCACGTGCGAAATGATCA
>CP070646.1:798486-799678 GCA_020354435.1 Gammaproteobacteria bacterium | reverse complement strand
GATCGACTATTGGCGCATGCGCCTGGCCGACGCGATCGAGAGCAGCTGCGCCGATTGCGCTCAGCGCGGTTTGATCAAGGCCCTGTCGCTCGGCTATCGCGGCGACATCGCGGACAGGGAGCGGAATCTGTTGCGCGACAGCGGCACAGCACACCTGCTGGCCATTTCCGGAATGCATATCGGCCTGGTGTCTATGCTGGCGTTTGCATTCGGCCGCCTGTGCTGGCGCTGTGGCTGGTTGTCGCAGCGGCTCAACCGAATGCAGGTCGCGGCCCTGTTCGCAATGCTGGCGGCACTGGTTTATGCGGCGCTGGCCGGATTCAGTCTGCCGACGGTGCGCGCTCTGGTGATGCTCGCGGTGCTGTTGGCAGCGCTCCAGCTGAGACAGCGAGTCAACCTGTTGCAGTCGTTAAGCCTGGCGCTCGTGGCTATTCTGCTGGCCGACCCGCGATCGGTCGGTTCGAGCTCCTTCTGGCTTAGCGCCGGCGCGTTACTGGTGATTGCCTTTGCCCAGTTTCGTCTGCCGTCGACGCTACGCTGGTGGCAGCAGTTACTACTGTTGCAAATTTTTTTCTCGCTGCTGTTTGCCCCGGTCGGGGCGCTTGTTTTCAACCAGTTCAACCCCGCAAGCCTGCCGGCAAACCTCGTGGCGATACCGTTGATCAGCTTTATCGTCTTACCTTCGGTGCTGCTTGCCTGCCTGCTGTCGGGTATGGTCCCGGTAATTTCGGGAGCATTATTCCGGCTGGCGGATCGCCTCTTGCAACTGTTGCTGGATTACCTCGAATGGCTGCTGTCTGCCGGTCTGGAGCCTGTGGTCAGTGCTTATCCATTCGCGCTATTGCTGCTGGCGCTTGTGCTGATCGGATTGCTGATGCTGCCCTGCGGTCCCGGTCTGCGCATGGCCGCGTTGACCGGTTTATGCCTGTTGCCGTTATGGCAGCCACAGCGACCGGCGCCGGGAGAGTTCGAACTTTTTGTGCTCGATGTCGGCATGGGAACCTCGATTCTTGTGCAAACCCGTCACCACAGCCTGGTATACGATTTCGGGCCCGGCCGGGCCGGTGTCTACAGCGCTGCAGAATGGGCGCTGGTACCGCTTGTGCGCGCGCGTGGCATCAAACAGCCGGACCTGGTCATCGTCTCGCATGCCGACCAGGATCACAGCGGCGGACTGCATGCACTGGTCGAG
>CP070646.1:797184-798386 GCA_020354435.1 Gammaproteobacteria bacterium | reverse complement strand
GCTTCCTGCTTGTTGATATAACCGCGCGCGCCGGCTGCGAGCACGCGCTCGGCGTAGAGGGTTTCATCGTGCATCGATGCGACCAGCATAAGAATGTCTTTGTCGCGCGACTTGATGTGTTCGATCAGGTCGAGGCCGCTGCCACCGGCCAGCGACAAATCGATGATCGCGAGATCCGGTTTGGTGGCGTCGATCTGCTTCAACGCCTCGGCCATGTCGCCGGCCTCGCCGCAAACCTCGAGATCGGGGCAGTCGCCGATGAGCTGGGCAAAACCGGTGCGCACCAGCGGGTGATCGTCGACTATCAGGATTTTCGTCATCAGCGATGCCCGTGACTATTGTTCAATCGAAAAATAACATTTTATCCGCGTGCCTTCAGCATGCGAGGATTCTATGGTGCATTCGGCGTCGATCAGGCCGCAGCGGTGTTTCATGATCCTGAGCCCCAGCCCCTCGATTTTTTCCAGTGAACGCTCGAAACCGATGCCGTCATCCTCGATCGACAGGTAACCGCGCCCATCCCTGGTACCGACCTCGATCGTGATCCGGCTTGCTTTGGCGTGCTTGATCGCGTTGTTGATAGCTTCCTGGGTGATTCGGTACAGGTGCAGGGCGCTACTGTTGTCCGACACGCGAACGCGATCCCTGACTGACAGTACGATCTCGATATCGCTGTGCGATCGAATATTTTCGACCAGGTTTTCCAGCGAATTGATGAAACCTTCGGTGTCGATATCCACCGGCATCAGGCCGC
This sequence comes from Gammaproteobacteria bacterium, assembly GCA_020354435.1. GTDB lineage: Bacteria > Pseudomonadota > Gammaproteobacteria. The sequence continues at coordinate 797,632 of CP070646.1, read as the reverse complement.
GCGACAGCGAGCGCACCTGCGATATGGCTTCCTGCAGGCCGCTGGCGAGCCTGGTTGCGAGCTCGTGTTCGGGTTTGCTCGCCTTGTTGACCAGGCTGGTGGCTAGCAGGCCGAGGCCGGTTAACTGCTGGCCTAGTCCGTCGTGCAACTCCTGGCCGATACGGCGCTGCTCGCTGACCGGGATTTCGAGTATTTCCCGCTGTAACTGCTGCTGTTCGCTGATATCCATGATTACGCCGGCAAACAGGCGCGCATGACTGGTGTTGATATCACCGAGCGACAGGTAAATCGGAAAACGCGTGCCGTCTTTGCGCATGGCGGTCAGCTGGCGACCCCTGCCGATGATTTTGGGAATTCCGCTTTGCAGGTAGGCCTTCATGTAACCGTCGTGCCCGATACTGTGCTCTTTTGGCATCAGGCGCTTCACCGACTGACCGAGCAGTTCGCC
>CP070646.1:795880-797084 GCA_020354435.1 Gammaproteobacteria bacterium | reverse complement strand
GATGCCGAGCCCTACTACACCTATGAACACGTTCTCGGGCCTGCGGCACTTGCGTATGCTGATGCCGAAGATCACAAGAACCCCTATGTCTCGCCGGTGTACGGCGACTTCAAGCCGGGCTTCCCGCCAACCTTGATCCAGGGGGGCACGAAAGAGATATTCCTCAGCAATTTCATCCGTCTTTATCAGGGACTCGACCAGGCGGGTCAGACAGTGAAGCTCGATATCTACGAGGGCATGCCCCACGTGTTCGTGCCGACACTCCCGGAGAGCGCCGCGTCGCAGGCTGCTATTGCCAAAGTCCGCGATTGGGTGTCCGAACACTTGCTCGACAATTGAGATGATTCCTCAGGGGCGGTTTTCTTTATTTGTTGAGGGTCCGCTAATGGCCGCAGGTCGTCTCTGAATTCTACAGTTTCAGCGTCTGAAATGGAGAAAACAGCCGCTCATACTTCTTGGTTCAGCGACAATAGGCGACCCAAGGCAGACGCTGCGGGCCATTTTAAATTGCGTTTATCGAAGCGATTCGCCTCACTACAGTCCATACTGAAGCAGCCACCTTGCAGAGATTGCATCAGGAATTCGACTCCTGGTGCCAGCGCCTTTCCTTCGTTTTTCTAATCCATTTTTCTAGTACTTGAATATACCCTGCTTAAACCTGATTTATTGATTTATCGCAATGATACCGCTCAGGATTCTCCCGGAAATTACGATGTTGGTTTTTAGATAGAAATACTTATATTAGAGTCCGCCAACTGCGAAAAATAGGAAATGGTGATGTCCCTTTCTAAATTGCTAATTGGCTGTTGCTTGATGCTCCAAGGATTTATTTCGACCTGCCAGGCCCAGAACACGATCCTCCAGGAGGCAAATGAACAGCCGCCACCTGAAGCACCTACGCTGGAAACCGATATTATACAAAGGATTGACGGATATAAGGGTGATGTGCTGGGTGCTGAAGTTGTGTCGATCACCCCAGCTGAAAATGACGCTTTTGAGGTGATTGAAATCAGTATACCAATCGACCCGGAAATAGTTGATCAGGTAACGGTGGTGGGTCCATCCGGGCAGCTGCTTGAACTTGGCCAACCGATTGAAATTTCCCCGGATCAGGAAAAAGATATCGTGGGCATAACCCTGACATTGTCCAAAAAAAAGAAACTGGGTTTTCAAATCAAACTGATAGATTTGCCCGATGAATAGT
>CP070646.1:794576-795780 GCA_020354435.1 Gammaproteobacteria bacterium | reverse complement strand
TTTTCTACCAGCCGATGCGCCAATTGCGGATTTTTCCGCGCAGTCCACGATTTCGCAGTATCGACTATGTCGACCTGCACAATCCTTTCGAAGTGGTAACTCATGCTGGCAACCGCAAGCGCGAAAAACGTAATCCGCACAAGTCCTTCGGTTACCTGGCGCAACCGCGTCTCGGCAGCTGGATTGCTGACTATCTGCTCGACCGGCTGCTTTGACCGGTATGAGCAGCACAACATCCCCGCGTAAGCGGGGATCTCCTAAAGGTCCAGGGTATCTGCCGTCGGCGCTTTGGGAGATCCCGGATATGCGCTTCGCGCACTCCGGGATACGCCGGGCTGCGCGGGCGGTTGGCGTCACTTTCCGGGTCGACCGCTACGCGGTCGCTTACGCGGGGATGACGTGCAAATATTGCAGGTGGTGACTGGTTTCAGGCGCTGTAGTCGAAACTGCATATGCGGTTGCGCCCATTCTGCTTGGCCTGGTAGAGCGCGACGTCGGCCTGTTCGATCAATAGCGTGCAGCTCTTTTCATAGATCGGCTGCATCGCCGCAACGCCAATGCTGACAGTTACACAGGCCGCAACCGACGAAGTCACGTGCGGGATGTCGGCGGCAAGCACCGCCTGGTGGCAGTCCTGCGCCACTTTTAGAGCACCCTCCAGATCGACTTCGGGCAGCAGTGCGACGAACTCTTCACCGCCGTAACGCGCGATCAGGTCGCTGCCGCGATGCATGCAGTCGCTTAAGATACGCGCCACTTCGACCAGGCAGTCATCGCCGCGCAAATGACCGTGATGATCGTTGTATTCCTTGAACTTGTCGACATCGATCATCAACAACGCCAGCTTTTGACCCGAACGAGCACAACGCCCCCATTCCGCCAGCAGACGCAGATCGAACTCGCGTCGGTTGCAAATTGACGTCAGCGCATCAACGCGCGCGATATTGTTAAGCTGCTGCTGCGAACGCCGTGCCTGCAAGTGCATGTTCAGCCGCGCCTGCAATACTTTCGGATGCAACGGTTTGGCCATGAAATCGGCCGCACCGGCATCGAATGCAGCCACCTCGGCTTCAGTGGATTTCTCGTTGGAAACGAATATCACCGGTACCGCCGTATCGAGGTCGGAGTCGGTCGAGTTACGCCACCAGTCGGTGCTAGCGACACCGCCGAGTAGCGCGGTATTGACGATGACCAGGTCGGGCGT
>CP070646.1:793268-794476 GCA_020354435.1 Gammaproteobacteria bacterium | reverse complement strand
AAGCAATCTCGCTTACTCTGAGTCATTGCGAGGCACCTTGTGCCGAAGCAATCTCGCTTACTCTGAGTCATTGCGAGGCACCTTGTGCCGAAGCAATCTTGAATTAAAAGAGATTGCTTCGCTGCGCTCGCAATGACGCCTTTTCTGAACTTCGCTGCGCTCGCAATGACGCCTTTTCTGAACTTCGCTGCGCTCGCAATAACGTCTTTTATTAAACTACGCTACGCTCGCAATGACTACAAAGCCTTATTCTATATACCGGTCGGAAATTCGCCATTGATTTGCATCAACAGGATTAAAACACTCCGCTGCGTTTTAACGCCATGTATTCATTGATCAGCGTCGAGTGCATGTAGGCCGGTGGCGTGTCGGCGACAATGATGTTGTCGCTGCGAAGTTGCGCGTACATCGCCGCCTGGTCCTGCAGGTGACGGCTGACGCCGCAGTAGCGCAATGCATCATCAATGCTAACCACTTCGCCGGCGAGCGTGTCGGTCAATACCTGCTGGCGCATCGACGCGACCATGACCAGGTGGTGTTGCGACAACAGCTTCGCCGCCCTGGCCAGGTCGTCACCGTCCTGCGGTTCCAGCGAGGAAATCAGGATGATCAGCGAACGCCGCGGCTGGCGCGTCATCAACTGCTGCGCAACGTCGAGATAATCGCTGGTTGCCGGAGAACTATCGAGGTCGTAAATCTGATCGAGCAGCCGGCTGATCTGGTAGCGGCCCTTGATCGGCGCCACCCAGCGCGACTGCCCGGCAAAGCTCAGCAGGCCGACGCTGTCGCCCTGCCGCAGCGCGACGAAGGCGGAAATCAGCAGCGCATTCAGCGCATGGTCGAAATGGCTGATTTCGCCATCGCGGGCGCGCATGCGACGGCCGCAATCGAGCAAAAACACGACCTGCTGGTCGCGCTCTTCCTGGTACTCGCGCGAAATCGGCTTGTGAAAGCGCGCGGTCGCACGCCAGTCGACCTGGCGTAGCGAATCACCGACGCGAAAATCGCGCAATTGATGAAAATCGGTGCCCTCGCCACGGCGCTGGCGCAGCTGCAAGCCGAGATCGACATAAAGCTGGTCGCTGCCGACGAAAGAAGAGCGGAACAACGGTTTGTAATTCGGGTAGATCCTGGACTGCTGCGGCTTACCATAATAGTAGTTTTTCTCCCACAGCCGCCAGCCCGAGAGTACGCGGCAGCAGACCCGG
>CP070646.1:791958-793168 GCA_020354435.1 Gammaproteobacteria bacterium | reverse complement strand
TCGACCGTGCGGCCGGAGGTGCAGCGGCTGTTGCCCGAGGCCGACGTCGTGCTCGCCGTCGGCACGGAGCTTTCCGAAACCGACAGCTTCGTCGAGCGTATGCAGCTGGAAGGCAAATTGATCCGTGTCGATATCGATCCTGCCAAGATCAACGATTATTACCCGGCGCAGATAGGCATAGTCGCCGATGCGCAGTCGGCGATGGCACAGCTGGCGGCGGCGCTCGAAGGTCACCAGGCTTCCGGCCGGGCCGCGGCGGAAGCGAGGGTTGGCAAAATACGCCAACAGATTGCGAACAATCTAAGCGTGTCCGAGCGGCAGCATGCGGCGGTACTGAAGGCCCTGGCCGAGGTTGCACCGAACGACCTGGTCTGGTCCGGCGACGCCTGCCAGCTGGTTTATACCGGCGCCTTCATGATGCCGCTGCGTGGCCCCCGGCGCTGGTTCTACCCGGCCGGTTACTGCGCTCTCGGCAACGCGCTGCCGAATGCGATCGGTGCGAAGATGGCGCTGCCGGACACGCCGGTAGCGGTCATTGCCGGTGACGGTGGTTCGATGTTCACGATGCAGGAACTGGTCACCGCGGCCGAGCTCGGGCTGCCGCTGCCGATCGTAATCTGGGAAAACGGCGGGCTCAAGCAAATCCAGGACGACATGGACGGGCGCGATATTCCTCGAGTCGGTGTCGAGGGTGTCAATCCCGACTTTGTCGCGCTCGCGCGCGCCTGCCATTGTCATGGTATCGACGCCGGCAATCTGGCTGAATTACAGGATGCGTTTGGCGACGCGCTCGGCGCCGACCGGCCAACCCTGATCGTGTTCCACGAACAAAGAGATTAATCGCTATGAAGACCTTTCAATATTTTGTCGACAACGGCTGGCACGAACCCGCCTCGGGTGAATATTTCGACAGCGAAAACCCGGCTAACGGGGAAGTATGGGCGCGCGTCCCCGATTGTAACGCCGACGATGTGGCGCGCGCCGTTGCCGCCGCCAGGGCGGCATACTACGAGGGTCCCTGGGGCCGAATGCATCCCGCCGAGCGTGGCCGCATGATGCGCCGGATCGGTGACGTGATCTCGGCAAACGCCGAACGCCTGGGCGAGATCGAAACCCGTGACAATGGCAAGCTGCCGAAAAACATTACGCCGTCGCTGAGGGTGGACGCGTGGCAGGTCGACAGTTTTCACTACTACGCCGGCATGTGCGA
>CP070646.1:790647-791858 GCA_020354435.1 Gammaproteobacteria bacterium | reverse complement strand
GCGTAGCCGCCGCGTTTTTCATGCAATACCGAGGTAATGCCTTTCGCCTGCCAGTCGTGAAACAGCGTCTTCATGTAATCCGCCGAATCCTTTTCACCCTCGATGAAAACCGATTCGTAACCGATTTCCTTTTGCTGCCGGGCAATGCTGGCAACGTCCTCGTGCATGCTCTCGGGGCTGATCTGCATGTAACCCACCGGGTGATAACTGTAACCCTCCGGATCGGTTTCCCAGACGCCGACACTATGCGCCATCAGTTCGCGCATCGCCGGCTGGAAGTAATTGTTGCGCACCACGCCACAGGCAATGCCGGATGCACCCGCGGCAATTCCGCCCTTGTCGACGACAAGAATATCGCGCCCGTCGCCCTTGCCCTGCGCCTTTAGCTGCTGCGCCAGATGATAAGAGGTGCTGAGGCCATGAATACCCGCGCCGATAACCAGATACTTCACATGAGATGGAACCGCCATTGTCAAATCCGCCTTGTTCTTGGTTGCAGAAACCGGGGATGCGCGCCGAGCCCACCCCGTTCAGAGTCGAAAAAGAATATCCGAAACAGCGGCATCGACGCCGAACTAGAACGACTTAAGAAAAGACAATTACGACATGCCCGTGACCGATCCGGTGACGTCGAATCGGGGCTTCAGGCGAGTGCTTCCACGGCTTTGCGGATACGCGCTACCGCCTGCTCGACGCGACTGCGAGGGCAGCCGTAATTGAGGCGCATGTAGTCGTTATCGCCGAAATCCCGGCCCGGCGACATCCCCACGCCCGCGTTTTCGAAAAATTCCATCGGATCGTCCAGCCCGAGTTCGGAGACATCGATCCAGGCGAGATAAGTCGCTTCGATCGGCCCAAGGCGCATGCCGGGAATCCGGTTTATTTCATCGATCAGGTAGTCGCGGTTGCCGGCGAGATAAGCGCACTGTTGCCGCACCCATTCATCGCCGTATTCGTAGGCCGCCTCGGCCGCGGCCAGACCCATGACATTGACGTGCGGCACGATATAGGGATTGACCTTCATCTGCGCGCGCAGCTTCGGCTCGGCTACGATCGCAAACGCACAGCCGAGACCGGCGAGGTTGAAGGTTTTACTTGGCGCCATCAGCGTAATGCTGCGCTGTTCGATGTTACGCTCGAGTGAAGCAATCGGAACGTGCTGTTTGTCCGGGTCGAGTATCAGGTCGCAATGAATTTCGTCCGAGCACAAC
>CP070646.1:789331-790547 GCA_020354435.1 Gammaproteobacteria bacterium | reverse complement strand
CAAAGCGGCGGAATAGTCCAACAATCCTGCACAAATGGTGTATTGTTACCCTTTCCACAAGGGCGCCTGCCCAAAACCAGATCCAGATGTCCCTGACGCAAAAGATTTTCCTGATGGCGCTCGCGCTGATGCTAACGGCCTGCACGATGGAACCGGTAAGCAACCGTTACCAGTTACCCGCCGGGCAAAGCCAACCGGGTCAAAGCGGTGCCGTGGCCGAACTCCAGCGCAGCGCAAAACAGGCGCTGTCGCGCCAGGCTTACCAGCAGGCGGTGGATTATCTGCAGCGGGCCATCAAAATCGAACCCCGCAATCCGCTCAGCTGGCATTATCTTGCCGAAACCTACTGGCGCAGCGGTGATCCGCGCCGTTGCCTCGAAATGGTCGAGCGCTCTTTCAGCTACAGCAGCAGTGCGGACAAGCTCGAAGACGCCAATCAGAAACTGAAGGCCCGTTGCGAGTCGATCTGACCGATGGGCAAGCTCGCGACTGAACTGGACGTAGCCGCGGTGCTGGGGCGCGATGGCGTTATCGGCGACTGCATCGACGGTTTCGAGCCGCGTGACAGCCAGCTTGGCATGGCCCAGCTCATCGACGAAGCCATCGCACTGGGTGAATCGCGCGTCATCGAAGCCAGCACCGGGATCGGAAAATCCTTCGCCTACCTGGTGCCGGCCTTTCTCAGCGACGCCAGGGTCGTGATTTCAACCGGTACGCGCAATTTGCAGGATCAGCTGTTCGAAAAAGACATCCCGCTGATTCGCAAGGCAATCGTCAGCGGCAAGCAGGTGGCCCTGTTGAAGGGGCGCAGCAACTATTGCTGCCTGCACCGCCTGCAACGATATCGTGGCGAGGACCGCTTCAAGAGTCGCGAGATGGCCGCCATCTTTAACCAACTGACGGCCTGGTCACAACAAACGGAAAGCGGCGATATCGGTGAGTTCGCCGCTATCCCCGAGAACGACAGCCTGTGGTTTTATGCTACCTCGAGCGCGGAAAACTGCCTTGGCGGAGAGTGCCCCGAGATCGAACGCTGTTTCGTATTGAAGGCGCGCAAGAATGCCATGAAGGCGGATATCCTGGTGATCAACCATCACCTGTATTTTTCCGACCTGGCGCTCAAGGCCGACGGCTTCGGTGAAATACTGCCGCAGGCCGACGTACTGATCTTCGACGAAGCGCACCAGCTGCCCGAAATCGCCGGTAACTTCTACGG
>CP070646.1:788014-789231 GCA_020354435.1 Gammaproteobacteria bacterium | reverse complement strand
TCGAATTCGACCAGTTCCAGCTGCAACGGCGTTCTCAGATTCCAGCGCCAGGGTTCCGGCTCGGCCGCCAGCGTTAGCCGGGGCAGGCGGTTGTAGGGCCGGTCTTCGATCGCGGTATCACGATCCAGCGTCTCGTAGTCCTGCCATAACAGTTCGCTACGCCAGATCTCACCGTCGCGCTGCAGACGTACGCGGCGTTCCAGATGGCTGGTGTTATTGTACTCGGACGCCATTCTCTCGAAGTCGTCAAATATTTCACCATCGGAAACGTCGGCCAGTAACAGGTCGGCATTGATATCGTGGCTCAGTGATGCGTAGTGTTGCCACTGCTGAAACCAGCGTGACTCGTCGGTCATGTCGTCGTCCAGGTAGGACAGATCCAGTTGCCCGCTGTGCGATGAAAACAGGTAGCGGTTTTCGGTATTGAGCTGGGTGCCGCGCTCACGGAACCAGGCCGGCGTGATCGTCATATCGTAGTTGGGAGCGATATTCCAGTAGATCGGCAGGATGATATTGTTGCCATTATCCTCGCTGTAACCAATGCTGGGGGTCAGCAGGCCGGACATGCGGCGGTCATCTATCGGGAACTGGAAGTAAGGCAGATACAGAAACGGCACTTCCTTGAAGTACAGGCGGCTGTGCCTGGCGCTGCCGCGCCCGCTTTCGTCGTCGATGTGCATCTCCGCTGCGCGCAGGTGCCAGTCCCTGTCGTCGGGGTCGCAGGTGGTGTATTCGAGATCCCGGTAGCTGCTACGAAACTGATCTATCTTCCTGATTTCTGCGGCGCTGCCGCGCGCATGGTTGCCGGGCAATTCGAATTCGGCATCCTCGATGACTGCCGTACCGTTCTTGTTGTCGATACTGAGATGCGGGCTGGAGAGACGGTAGTTCGGGGCTTCGAACAGCACGTTGCCATTTGCGATTATCTGCTCGGTCGATTTGTCGATGATCACCTCGTCGGCCATGACTTTCTGCTGCCGGAGGGTCAGGTCGACGTCGCCGCTCAGGCGGATGGTTTCACGGTTTTCGCTGGCGACATTTTGCGCTTCGATCCGGGTATCGTCGTCGCCCAGATCCCCGGCCTCGATAAACACGAAGGATGGCACTCGGCACAGGTTCCAGTCTTCCGCGGCCAGAACCGCAGGTGAACAGGTTGCAACCAGCACGAGCGCGGGCGGTAGTAATCGTAGGCGCAGCAAGACGGTCCGGAAAATAAA
>CP070646.1:786696-787914 GCA_020354435.1 Gammaproteobacteria bacterium | reverse complement strand
CGAGCGCGAGCGCGGCGCCGGCGTTTCGCCCGGATACCGGCATGACTCCGGATTCGAGACCCTCGATAAATGGCTTGATGACTTCCGGATCCTCGGTTAACGGCACCACTCGGTGCGCGCTGCCGGCGTAGGCAATCAGCGCGGTACGCGCGCCGGCGCGGGTAGCCAGCAGATCGAGAATTTTTTGTTTTGCCCGCTCCAGCCGGGAAGGCGCGATGTCGGTCGATTGCATCGACTGCGACAGGTTCAAAACCACGGCAAGCGGCGCCGTATTCGCTACCAGCGGGTTGGGAATGCGGCTCCAGGTCGGTCCGGCCGCGGCTATCGACAGCAGCACCAGTATCAGCGCGATACCGTCGATCGGCAGCAGCTTCATCCGGCGACTGGCGCCGACCGTGAGCGCCGCCGCCAGGTGCGGCGCGATCGCCGCGGGTGCGGCGGGACGTACCGTCGCGCGCCGTCGAGCCAGCCAGCATAACAGCAGCGCCGGCGCGATCGGCAGCAACCATGCCGGCCGCAGGAAATGGAAAAAGGCGAGGCTCGCGGGTAACTCCATCATGTTGCCGCTCCGCGTCGCGATTGCAGGTGCAGCCATGCCGTGGTCACGAGTATCAACATTAACGCGGTCGCCAGCGGCCACCAGCTCAGTGAATGGCGCTGGCGGAAGCTGGTCGATTCGACCTTGCGCGGCGTCAGCTCGTCGATGCGCGCGTAAATCTGCTGCAGTCCGGCTTCGTCGTTGGCGAAGAAAAAACGGCCGTTGGCGCGGGCCGCGATATCCTCCAGCGCGGCCTGGTCGACTCTCTGCTCGCCGCTGCCTTGCGGGTCGCCAACGCCGACGGTATAAATCGCGACCGCGTTGGTGGCGGCGATCTCGGCGGCGTTTATCGGGGTCATGGTGCTGCCGGTATCGGCGCCGTCGCTCAACAGGATCAGCAGGCGTTGCTCGATATCGCTCGCTTCGAAGGTGCGGATGGCGAGCCCGATGGCGTCGCCGATGACGGTATGCGGCCCGGCCATGCCGACCCCGGTTTGATCGAGCAGTTCGCGCACGGTACCCAGGTCTTCGGTAAATGGTGACTGCACGAAGGCTTTCGTGCCGAACACGATCAGCGCAACCCGGTCGCCCTCGCGTGCGGCAACGAAATCGCCAACCACCCGCTTGACCGCGGCCAGGCGCTGGACCCGGGAGCCGTCTTTGTTGACGAAGTCGGTTTC
>CP070646.1:785375-786596 GCA_020354435.1 Gammaproteobacteria bacterium | reverse complement strand
AACAGCGGGCTGGTAAAAATCAGCCCAAGCACGAGCACCGCGGGCAGGATCACCGCGCCATAGTAGCCGAGCAGCGTGCCAATCACCGCAGCGGCCAGGATCGAACTGGCGAAAGTCACGTAGTAAAGGTGCCTGTATTCCGGCTCGACCTTCGGAAATTCGCGCAGGCACATCGCCCAGGAATTGATCGACAGCATTTGCGCATCCAGCAACTGCCGCGGCAGACTCTCGCCGGCGCGCGCCATCGCCGGCAGGAACGAAACAACCATCGGCATGAAACGCGCGTTGGCCAGCGAGCAGGCGAACACGATTGCGATAACACCCTGCCCGGTTGCGGTCAGCTCGACCATCGCCAGCTGGCCCGGCAGCCCCCAGATCAGCAACGTCGCGACCGCGGCCATGTCCGCACCGAAACCGGTGTTTTGCATCAGCGAACCGAAACCCATCATCGTAAAAAACAGGATGAACGCCGGCAGTGACAGCGAATCGACAACCGCCTTGCGCACGACCTGGGTTCTATCTCCGATCAACGACATGGGCACCCGCGCCTGTAGCCGGGTCGTGAAAAAGCTCGGCGCTCGGCGCCTGTTGCGAGGTTCACGCGAGCGCGTCTCGCAGCACGCGGGCGACGTGACGGGCCTCGCGCCCGGTGCCGTCCGCGATCTGGTGACGGCAGCTGAAGCCGTTAGCGATCAGCAGCGTATCCCTCGCGGCGGCGCGCACCGCGGGCAGCAGGTCGAGTTCGGCCATTTGCATCGACAGGTCGAAATGCTCGGCCTCGTAGCCGAACGCTCCGGCCATGCCGCAGCAGCCTGAATCGATCAAATCGACCTCGAGTTGCGGGATCAGTGCCAGCGTTTTCTGCATGGCGTCCATGACCGCGAACGCCTTTTGGTGACAGTGGCCGTGCAGCAGCGCGCGTTTTTGCGGCAGTGCCTTCAGTTCGAGTTTGAGCTCGCCGGCCGCGTGCTGCCCGGCGAGAAATTCTTCAAACAGCAAAGCATTTTGCGCCAGCGCCGTGGTTTCGGCGCCCGGTAGCAAGCTCGGGTATTCGTCGCGCAGCGTCAGCAGGCTCGACGGTTCGAGACCAATTAGCGGCACGCCGCGCTGGATAAAAGGTGTAACCGCCTGCAGCAGACGCTTCGCCTCGCTGCGCGCGTCGTCGACGAAACCGGCGGCGAGCAGCGTGCGCCCCTCGCAAAGCGGGCGACCGCCATCGAC
>CP070646.1:784047-785275 GCA_020354435.1 Gammaproteobacteria bacterium | reverse complement strand
ATCGACAAACGCGGCAATCTCTGGGTCGGCCGCTTTAGCTGCATGGCGAGTCCCTGCGAGGTGCTGGTCGAGTGCGGCAAAAAAGCCGACGCGGGCGGGCTGATCGAACTGGCACGGGCCGAAGCGCTGCGTATCGAACACAAGTTCAGCCGCTATCGCGACGACAATATCGTGTTTCGAATCAACCGCGGAAAAGAACCCGTCGAGGTCGATGACGAAACCGCACGCCTGCTCGACTTCGCGCAAAACTGTTACGACCTGAGCGACGGCTGGTTCGATATTACTTCCGGCATCCTGCGGCAGGCCTGGAAATTCGGCGCTGGCGCCCGGGTCCCGAGCCAGCCGGATATCGATCGGCTGTTACCGCTAATCGGCTGGGACAAGGTCACCTGGAACAGACCGTATCTGACCGTACCGCAGGGCATGGAAATCGATTTCGGCGGTATCGGCAAGGAATACGCGGTCGATTCGGCGTCGCGCCTGCTCACCGGTAAAACCGACCACAGTTTCCTGGTCAACCTCGGCGGCGATTGCCACGCCAGCGGACCGCTGTCGGACGGCTCGGCGTGGATGACGGGCATCGAGGACCCGCGTCGCCCGGGAGACGCTGCCGCAGTCATCCGGCTCACGCGCGGCGCGCTTGCTACCAGCGGCGACGTGTTCAAGTTCATTTTGCACAAGGGCAAACGTTACGGCCACATTCTGAATCCGCATACCGGCTGGCCCAACACCGATTCGCCGCTGTCGGTTACCGTGGCGGCCGCGACCTGCACCGAGGCCGGCATCCTCTCCACGCTGGCGATGCTGCAGGGCCGGAATGCCGAAACCTTCCTCGAGCGCCAGGCCGTCAAGTTCTGGTGCTACCGCTGATCCGATTTCTCGATCAGCCCGGTCGGTGACGTATTTACCGGGCAACTGACCAGTCGGCTAGGCGAATATCGGCAGCACCTGTTCCGCAAACGGGTATACGCCCGATACCCCGGGATTCATATCGATGCCGGCCAGCGAGCGTAACGCCTGGTGAATATACTCGGGCGATAACTCGATGCCGTTACTATCCAGCGCCAGCGTAGCGGGATTAACTCTAATCGATCGCTGCAGATCGTTGGTGGCACCGATGACACGGTCGCCCTGGAAGTATGCGGGCGCACCCCAGACCATCATGCTCGTATGTGACCAGTGGTCCTTGCCGTTATCCGAATTGTATTTGTTGGTGCGAGCGAAGTCC
>CP070646.1:782714-783947 GCA_020354435.1 Gammaproteobacteria bacterium | reverse complement strand
CAAGTGACGCGTAAACGTCGGAATCGAATCGCCGGTAACCCCATAAATATTGCTCCAGGTGCTCGCGCACCATCGCCTCGATCTGGTCGTTCATATACTGCGCACTGCCGACGTCGTCGGCGGCGAGCCGGGCATATTCCAGTGGCCTGATTTGCAGGCTGAATTTACCCGGTGGGGTGCTGCGGCACATATTAGCAATAAAAACGTCGCAGTCCATCTTGCTGCAGAGGTTATGTACCAGCGTCGTTGTCGGCGCGCTGAGTCCGAAGAACTCGGCTTCGATGAAGGCCTTTCGACCACCGGGTCTTTGATCCGGCAGAATCATCAGGTCCTTGCCGTTCTTCATGCCGACCAGCAGCTGGCGCAGGCCGCGTTTCTTGGTCGGCACCAGTTCGCCGCCACTACGCGCTCGAGACTCGCGGACGAACTGATCGAGCGCCTGGTTCTTGCGCCGTTTGTACAGCATGATGATGTCGCAATGATGACCGAGCCACTGCGCCAGCGTTTCCCAGCTGCCGAGATGCGGTGCAAGAATGATTCGGCTCTTTTTTGACTGCTCGAACTCCGCGCAGATTGCGACCGAGGTAATGCGTTCCAGCACCCGCTCCAGCGGCCAGCGCCAGACCGCCCCCAGTTCGGTTATCGTGTAGCAGGTATGACGCAGGCATTCCCGGTAAAGCCTTTGACGCTCGCCTTTATCCAGGTCAGCGAAGCACAGCTCTATGTTTTGCCGTGCCTGACGGGATACCTGGTTGGGCGTGTTGCGCAGGAAAAAGCCGATCAGATCGCCGAGACGATACTGCGCGCGCACTGAAAAATGCGACAGCAGTTCGAGCGTGTGCTGAGCGACAGGCTTGCCCAAGTTACTGCGATTTTTCGATCTTGGCCCAGCTGTCGCGCAGGGTCATGGTGCGGTTGAACAGGGGCTTGTCGGGGCTCGAGTCGTAATCGCTGATGAAATAACCCAGGCGTTCAAACTGGTAGGCGATCGGGTTGTCGGTGAGTTCGATCGCGGGTTCGAACCTGGCGTTTTCCATGACGACGTTTGACTCTGGATTGAGCGCGGTGTGGAAATCCGGAATCGCACCCGGGTTCGGTACGGTAAACAGGCGGTCGTACAGGTTGACCGTCGCATCCACGGCGTGGCGCGCGCTGACCCAGTGAATCGTGCCCTTGACCTTGCGCCCGTCGGGGCTGCTGCCGCCACGGCTTTCCGGGTCGTAGGTGCAGACC
>CP070646.1:781378-782614 GCA_020354435.1 Gammaproteobacteria bacterium | reverse complement strand
TGCAGCGGGCGCATCCTCGAATAAACGTTTTTTGAAATCGGGATCACACCAGGCTTTGGCGACGACGCGGGCACCGCGTTTGGGGCCGATTTCCTCGGTATAGGCCTCGACCCAGGCGTCGATGGTTTGCGCATTAACCAGTCCCTTGTCGACCAGCAGCGTTTCCAGCGCCTTGACCCTGAGCGCCGGCTCCGACGGCAGGTGGCTGTGCAAGTGCTGATGTATTTCAGAGACTTTATCGGCGTCGAAATCGGGCATCGCGATAGTCTACTGCATCTGGACGATAATTTTGAGTACCTGGTTCATCTGCCGGCAACACTCCTCGATGGCGTCGAGCTTTTTTACCGCTGGCGCCGGACCGAAACTTTACGCCTGTCCCCGGCTCTGTAGCTCGGGTACACTCGCCGGCTTGAATCCTGCCCTAACGCGATTGACATGATCACAACCCTGCGCCGCCCCACCCCGCTCGACGTCTCCAGGCTGATCTTCGTCGGCGCCATCTGGGGCAGCGCCTTCCTGTTCATTTCGATCGCGCTGACTGATTTTGGACCGATCAGTGTCGCCACCTGGCGCGTCAGCCTGGGTGCAGCGGTATTGATGCTGATCGCCCTGCTGGTCGGCCAGCAGTTCCCGCGTGGATACCGCACCTGGCGCCTGATATTTATCGTCGGCCTGCTCAACAGCGCGGTGCCGTTTTTCCTGATCAGCTGGGGCCAGCAATTCATCAGCAGCGCCGAATCCGCGCTGCTGGTAGCAATGGGGACCTTTGTCTCGCTGGTGCTGTCGCATTTCACCAGCGACGACGAGCGTATAAACAAACCCCGCGTGGTCGGCGTCAGCGTGGGTTTCGCTGGCGTGCTGGTACTGGTGTTCTGGGATTTGATCGAATCGGGCACGGGCAACCTGCCCGGCCAGCTGGCAGTCATGGCGGCGGGCTGCAGCTACGCAACGTCATCGGTAATTTCACGCCGCCTGACGCATTTGCCGATGATTTCGACTTCGGCCGTGACCATGGCCAGCGCCTGTTTGTACATGATTCCACTGGCTTTCCTGCTGGGTGATCCGTTGCCGAACGAGGTCGGCCTCGGCTCCATCGTCGCGCTGGTTTACCTCGGCGTCATCGCCACCGCGTTAGCGTTCACGCTGCGCTTTTTCATCATTCGCGCCAATGGCGCCGTGTTCATGTCGCAGGTGGGTTACCTGGTGCCGCTGTTCGGCGTCATCTGGAGCGGGCTT
>CP070646.1:780041-781278 GCA_020354435.1 Gammaproteobacteria bacterium | reverse complement strand
CCATCTGCATGCTTGGCGGCGCGGAAACAGCCGGTGGTGTCGTGTCAGACATACTGACAATTTGTGTGCCGCTCGCCCTCGCGCCCGAACCATCGACGACGGTCCAGGTTACGGTTGTCGTGCCAAGCGGAAAACCGTTGCCCGGAGCGTTATTACTGAAAGTGTAGTCACCGACGCCGCCCTGCGCATTCGCGCGGCCAGGAGAAACAATTGTCAATACGCCTGTTGCCTCGGACTGCCGGTTTGCCGGGGGAATGATTTTCAACTCCCCCGAAGGAGCTGCTTCGTTTTCGTCCCCACTCGAACTGGAGCTGTCATCCGGCAAACAAGCCGACAGGGCAAGTACCGACAGAAAAGAGAATATCGTTAATCGCGCAAAGTTTGTGTATCGCACAATGTCCATTTGCGATTCCTCCTGTTTGTGTGGCGACAGATTATTCCCTCTTACCAGATAATAAACACCGCAATAATTCACCAACTAATTTGGGAATAATTCACGCAGAAACAGGTGGAAAAATTCTCGGGGTCGGGCGGTCCTTCGCCGGCTAATTTGGCGCAATCCGACAGGCGGTAGGTATTATCCGATAAGCTGCCGTTGAGGCCGACGAGGGATAGAATTTGCCGACCAGCTAAGACAGGACAGCTCGTGATCGGGGACCCGATCAGGTCAGATTGGATTTACCGGAAACCTGCCCTCGACTCCTGCCACGGCAGAAAATTTTCCCTGCCGCGCTAATTTTTTGCAGGCAGTATCGCGTATGCAGGAATCGCCGCTACCCTGCCTGGAGCAGGAAATTACATCGGACCAGCCAGGGTGTATCATGTTCGGGCAGTCGCTCCGTTAAACCGTTACTCATTTCGCGGGCGGTTATAACAGGGCGTCTGGCGTCAGGTCCCAAAGGAGGCCAGGTAAATGAAAATAAAGGTTTCGATATTAACAGGCGCCTGCAGCCTGTTCCTTTCGAACTTCGCTCACGCCAGTGCTGGCTGGACAGATTATGCAAACGTGGCAGAGTTAGTTCCCACTTCCCGACATTATTACGAGTTCAGGCTTCCGGTTGGAAAAAATCCAGCCGGTTGCAGGGAAAAAACACGGTTCTATCAGAACTATGATGCAATGGGCTCGGAGCAGATGTTCAATGTATTGCTCGAGAGTATTAAATCGCAAATCCGGGTGCGCGTTTATGTGACAGGCGTTTGTAACCTCAATGGTTATTCCGAGATTTCTTCGGTTAGC
>CP070646.1:778703-779941 GCA_020354435.1 Gammaproteobacteria bacterium | reverse complement strand
CTTTTGGCGACCCGCGCGAGGATGCCTCCGGCCAGTTTCTGTTCGCGGTAAACCGCTTCGCCGGTGGTTACCGCGGCCAGCGTGCGGCTGGTCGCGATGCCGAGCGCGTGCATCGCCTCGCTGACGATATATTCGCGCAACACCGGTCCGAGCGGTGCGCGACCGTCGCCGTTGCGCGAGAACGGCGTCAGGCCGGAGCCCTTGAGCTGGATATCGTAACGTTCGCCGTCCTTGCCGATGACTTCACCGAGCAGAATCGCGCGACCGTCACCGAGGCGCGGATTCCAGCTGCCGAACTGGTGGCCGGCATAAACCGTCGCAATCGGCTCGGCGCCGTCGGGCACCTGATTGCCGGCAATGGTTTTGATTCCTGTTTCGGATTCGAGCCAGGCCGGATCGATGCCGAGCAGATCGGCAAGTTCGTGATTGACCCGGATCAGTTGCGGATCCGCCACCGGCACCGGCGCCTGGCGCACGTAGAAACGCTCCGGCAGCTGCGCGTAGGAATTATCGAATTGCACCGGCATTTGCAGGCCCTGGCCAATAGACATTCGGGATAAATAAGGGCAGCATACCCAAATTACCAGCTCTGCGTCAGCACCGATCGTCTGCTACGCCGAATACGCGTGTTCTTGTTCTGGAACAATCGGACTTTCCCCGTCATTCGATTAAACTTGTGAACTGCAAACCTGTCGGAGCAACACCTTAAACATGATACCCCTGCCGCGCCAGCAAGAGTTCGAGCGATTGTTTCCCTTCATCGGCAGGGCCGAGCGCGAATTCGTGCACGCTTTCTACGCGGCAGGCCGTTATATCGAGTTACCCGCCGGGGTATCGATCTGCGAAGAGGGGCAGCAATGTGCACAGCTGGCGCTGCTGCTGGACGGAGTCGGGCGTGTATACAAGCTGTCGCCCGGCGGTCGTGAAGTAACCCTGTACCGCATCGAGGCCGGCGAAGCCTGCGTGTTGACGGCCTCCTGTATCCTGAACCAGGACAGTTTTCCGGCGATGGCGGTGACCGAAACCCCGGTGCGTGCAATCGTCGTATCACCGGAAAAGGTGCGTGGCTGGATTTGCCAGGATTCGCAGTGGCAGTATTTCATTTTTGGTCTTTTGTCGTATCGCCTGGCGAGCATTATCTCGGTCGTCGAAGAGGTGGCGTTCAAGCGAATCGACGTGCGCCTGGCCGAGAAATTTGCGCATAGCCTGGCTCGTGGAGAGGATGGCCTGCAAATCAC
>CP070646.1:777362-778603 GCA_020354435.1 Gammaproteobacteria bacterium | reverse complement strand
GGCGACTGGCCGGATCACCGATACGACCTGGTTTATACCGCCAATACTTTCCACATTATGGATGAAACCTCGGTAAGCCGTTGCGTCGAGGGCGCTGGCCGATGCCTTAAACCCGGTGGTGTGTTAGCGGTTTACGGTCCGTTTAACTATGGCGGCCGATACACTTCGGAAAGTAATGCCCGCTTCGACCAGATGCTGCGCGCACGCGATCCTTTGAGCGGCATCCGCGATTTCGACTGGATCGAGCAGCTGGCCGCGGCTGCAGGGCTCGATCTGCTCGAGGATGTCGAAATGCCGGTCAACAATCGTACGCTGATCTGGCAAAAACGAACTTTATAGCGCATAGTTAGACTAACCTTTCGATCTTTAACCACCGATTTGACGATGAATAAACTGATTTCGCAGGCCCTGGTGGCCGCTTTAACCCTGATGCTGTCTTTTTCAGGCCTCCACGCGGCCGAGGAGTCGACCGAAGATATGACCCGGTTGCTCAAACTGCGTCTCGGTACCGACCAGGTCGAGCCGGCTACGCCCACCGGTGTCGAGGGTGTTTACGTGACCCGCTTCGGCAACAAGTTCGCTTACCTGATCGAAGGCGGGCGCTACGTCTTCATCGGCGATCTGGTCGACCTGCAGCAGGCGCAAAACCTGACCGAAATGAGCCGCCGTGAACTCGTCGTCAGCGAACTCGCAGGATTCAGCGAGGAAAAACGCATCATCTTTCCCGCCGACAAGGAAGAACTGGCGGTTTTAAGCGTGTTCACCGATACCAGTTGCGGCTACTGCCAGCAGTTACACAAGGAAGTCAGGTTCCTGCAGGAGGCCGGGATTTCGGTGCATTATTATCCCTTCCCGCGCGGCGGCAATCGCGGCCCCGGTTACCGTGATTTGAAGAAAGTCTGGTGTGCCGAAGATAAGCAAAAGGCAATGAGTATCGCCAAGGGCGCCGAGACGGGATCGCTGCCGTCGTCTGAAACCTGCGATAGCGCCAATTATGTCGACGACGGATATCTGCTCGGTAACCGCATCGGCATCAGTGGCACACCCTCGATGTACACCAGTGACGGCACCAAGTTCAACGGTTACGTGCCTTACCAGCAGTTGATTCCGCAGCTGATAAACCAGTAACTTTTTCAATAGAACACATAGAAAAACGCCCGTGCGCCTGGCCGGGCGTTTGTTTTGTGTCTGTCGATTAAATTTACTGTGGTAGAATTTCGGGCCAATAAAAACAGAGTTTG
>CP070646.1:776020-777262 GCA_020354435.1 Gammaproteobacteria bacterium | reverse complement strand
TTACCACTTCGAAAGGATTGTGCAGGTCGACATAGTCGATACTGCGAAATCGTGGACTGCGCGGAAAAATCCGCAATTGGCGCATCGGCTGGTAGAAAACTTCATGAAAGTTTTTCTGGTGCGAGACGACATCGCCGAGACAGGCGTAGTTATGCCAGCGCTCGATATTGGTCGGGAAACGGCGCAGGCTGTGATCCTGGTGATGGCTTGCGAAAAGCAGGTTTCTGACGCTGGGGTCACCCAGTGGTGAGCCCATGGTGACGAACATCTTGACGCGCTTTTTATGATACTTGCCGAATTCGGGGGTGTTGCGATGGGAAAAGCGCCAGAGTACGTCGTAGGCGATAAAGCTGCCCATGCTGTGGGATACGATGATCGGTTCGCAATCCGAATCCCAGGCCTCGCGCAAGGCCGTTTCCAGCGGTGCGCGGATGCGGTCGGCGATGTATTGATCCTGGTCATAGAGTTCGGTTTCGCGCAGGAAAGTGGTCATCACGTCGTCCTTGACGCTGAGCGCGCCTGCCAGCAGCTTGACCAGGTCGATACCGCGGTCCTTGAAAAAGCTGCCGACTTTTTCTCCCACGCCGACATGGAAGCGATCCTTGATCTCGCGCCGCTCGGCGATGATCTTGTCGACCTGGGCCTGTAACTTGCGGCAATAGGCGGCGTCGTCCGGAACATGATGGGGTACCGCGTCGGCCCAGTAAGCCATGGTAAAGACCTGCGGGTTGGCATCGAGACGCCTGGCCAGCCCGCGATGGCCGACGCGAATATTTTCCAGCAGTGTTTTTGACCATAGCTCATGGGTGACTTCGGGCGGCGGTTTCGACGCCAGCCCGTGGACCATGATGATTCTTTTATTGCTCAGATCAGCGCGCATGCCGGCTCCCGGAGGTCAGACCTCGGTTGTTAGTCGGTTCTGTCAACTCTTTACAATCGAATGCGCGGCGCGACACATGTTGTCGAGCTTGGCCATCGCCAGCTCACGCCCGAGCATCATCAGGCCGCAATCGGGCGCCGCCAGCAAACGCTCTGCGTCGATATGCCGCAGCGCCAGTTCGAGGCGCTGCTGGATGTATTCGCTGGTTTCGATCCTGCTGCTGGCGATGGTGACGACACCGAGGATAACCGCGCTCCGACGAAAGTTCTCCAGTAGCGACAGGTCATTCAGGCAGTGGGCATCCTCGATCGACACCTGGTCGACGCTCGACTGATCGACCGCCCGCGCCAGCTCGAAGTAGC
>CP070646.1:774677-775920 GCA_020354435.1 Gammaproteobacteria bacterium | reverse complement strand
AGGTCACGTGATTGGTACGGTTGGTCACGTTGAACTTGCCGGTCGGCGTGGTCAGACCCTTGACGCGGGTTTTTTCCTTCAGCGTCTTGGCGTCGTAGACCACGATTTCGCCAGTCGGGTTCTTGTTGTCCTTGCGGTTCCAGACGGATACCCAGACTTCGTCACCGGCCGCGTTGAACTCGATGTGCACCGCGACTTTGCCGGGATCCTCGGTCACGCGAATCGTTTTCGCAACCTTGCGGGTCTTCTTGTCGATGACCTTGATCGATTGCTGAATCTCGGGCTCCGGATGCTTGGTCTGATCCGCCCAGACGTAGTCGGACTTCGGATGGGTACGGATGAACAGACCCGGACCATCGGTATCGACCACGTAGCAAACCTTCCAGGCGTTGTCCTTGTGGCCCTTCGGATCGTTACCCCAGACGGTGACCTTGCCGACGCCGAGGTGGGTCGTGCCACCGACCGGACCGCATTGCGCGTCGTTCCAGTTGGCGCCCGGTCCCGGATGCGGCAGCTTGTCGACATCGATCATGGCTTCCAGCTTGCCGGTGTTGGAGTCGACGATAACCATCTTGTTGGACGCGTTGGCGGCGATCTGAAAGTAGTTACCGGTCGGATCGAAGAAGCCGTCGTGCAGGAACTTCGCCGAATTGACGTACTTGATGTTCAGGTTGTCAAGGTCGGTGTAATCCACCTGCCACATCTGCCCGAGTTCTTTCATCGCTACCCAGAAAGAGGACTGGTGCGGCGTGGTGTAGATCGCGGCAACGCGAGACTCTTCGACATAGTCGCCGTCGACGTTGACGCCGCGGGTCGAGACCACTTTCAGCGGTTCCATCGTAACGGCGTCGAGGATGACGAAGTGCGGCGGCCAGTAACCGCCGCCGATGACGTACTTGCCGTCGCCGGATACGGCCACGTCACGCGCGTCGTAAGCCATCTGCGTTTCGGCCACGAGCATGCTGCCGGGCTTTTGCCACAGGTCGATCTTGGTCATCTTACCGTCGCGGCCCTGGGTATACCAGAAGCGACCCGGGGTGCCGCCCACGGGTTTTTCAAGGTGATGATGCTCGGTTGCCTTGATGACGTGTACCGCGTAACCGGTGTCGATGTGGTCGACGACTTCCTTCTTGTCACCGTCGATGATCGCAACCTTGCCGGCATCACGCTCGATGACGACGAAGAAGTTTTCCCAGTTGCGGCCGTGCAGCGGCTTGGTCGGGTAGTCTTCAGGCTTGACGTA
>CP070646.1:773334-774577 GCA_020354435.1 Gammaproteobacteria bacterium | reverse complement strand
TTGTGCCGCCTGGCATGAGTGGCGACATCTGCGCCGATATGCACTTCACCACGTTCTTTTGCGAGCCGGACCTGTTTTTCGCGTTCACGAAAACGTTCACGTTCTGCGTCGCTTTTCTTGTCATGGCAGGCGGGGCAGCTAACGCCAGGCTGGTACAGTTCGCTGGCCTTGTCGGCTTCGGTAATCGGCATGCGACAGGCATGGCACTGGTCATAACTGCCTTTTCCGAGCGCATGGTTGACGCTGACGCGATTATCGAAAACAAAGCACTCACCATGCCACATGGATTGTGCCTCCGGCACCTGCGCGAGATAATTCAGTATTCCGCCCTTGAGGTGATAAACCTCGTCAAAGCCCTGTTCGCGCAGGTAAGCCGTCGATTTTTCACAGCGGATGCCGCCGGTGCAAAACATCGCGATCTTGCGATGTTTTTTCGGATCCAGATTCCTGGCGGCATAGGCCGGAAAATCGCGAAACGATTTGGTATTCGGGAAAATCGCATCGTCGAAACTGCCAATAGCGGATTCGTAGTCGTTACGGGTATCGATTAGCGTGACCTCGGGATCACTGATCAGCCTGTTCCAGTCGGCCGGTTCGACATAAGTGCCGGCGTTGGCGGGATTGATGCCATCGACCCCCATGGTTACGATTTCGCGCTTGAGCTTGACGCGGGAACGGTAAAACGGCATTTCGTCGTCATAGGAAAATTTACAATCGAAGTCTCGCAGACGCGGGTCCTGGCGCAGGTAATCGAGCAGCCTGTCGATACCCTCCTGGCTACCCGCGACGGTGCCATTGATACCCTCTGAGGCCAGCAGCAGTGTGCCGCGCACCTCGTTGTCGAGCATGCAGTCAAGCAGCGGTTGACGCAAATCGGAAAAATTGTCGAGCTGCACGAAACGATACAGCGCAGCGATAATAATACGTGATGACATCGAGCCTCCTGGAGCGTAAATCCAGAGCCATGCTTAAAAAAGGGGATGTATTCTAGCCAGACAATCGGGAAATGCAAACCGCCGCAGCGGTCGCCTGCCGTGCGAACCGCGCTTACTCGGGATTAGTCTTCGACCTTGCCGACAACCTCGATGTGATGGTCGATGAAATCGATCTGATCGCCGGCACGGATTTTCTTGCGCTTACGGGTTTCGACTTCGCCGTTAACGCTGACCAGACCCTCTTCGATGGCCTGCTTGGCGTTGCCGCCGCTATCTGCCAGTCCCTCGAACTTCAGAATCTTGTAAAG
>CP070646.1:771988-773234 GCA_020354435.1 Gammaproteobacteria bacterium | reverse complement strand
CGCGTTCGCCCAGACCCGCCATCGCGCGCTGGTGCGCATGCGAGTGCACGTTCGGGATTGCCGGTAACAGAACTTCGACCCGATCCCCCGAAACATGGGCCGAATCCGGCGAAACGCTGGCGATATTGCCGTTGTCATCGATACTGATTTCGACGGCATCCGCCCAGCCGGTGGACAGCAAGGCCGAAGCAGACCAGATTTTTGTTGTCATATGATTGCCATGAGTCCCGGTTGCGTTTGTACAGAAACCAGCGTACCATACTTGTATATACAAGTATAGGCCACAGCAAATCTAAATGTCGCAAACTCTGTTCATCAACGCAACCATTGCCACATTTGCCGGCGAATCGGGCTACGGCTTGCGTGAAAATGCCGCGCTGCTGGTCGATGGTGACAGGATTGACTGGATCGGAGACATGGGCGAACGACCTGCCGCGGGCGGTGCCGAGGTTATCGACTGCGCTCGGCGCCTGTTGACGCCTGGACTGATCGATTGCCACACGCACCTGGTCTATGGCGGCGATCGCGCCGATGAATTCGAACAGCGACTCGAGGGCGCAAGCTATGCCGAGATTGCTGCTCGCGGCGGTGGCATCGCTTCGACCGTGAAGGCGACGCGTAGCGCCAGCGAGACCGAGTTGTTCGACGCGGCGCTGCCGCGCGTCAAGGCGTTGATGGACGAGGGCGTTACCACGATAGAAATCAAATCCGGTTATGGCCTCGATAGTGACAACGAAATCAAGATGCTGCGCGTGGCAGCACGCCTCGGCGATACTCTCGGCCTGCGTGTACAAAAAACCTTTCTCGGCGCGCATGCACTGGCGCCCGAGTTCGCTGGCCGCGCGGATGACTATGTCACGCTGGTGTGCGACGAAATGCTGCCGCGGGCGCAGGCCGAAGGACTGGTGGACGCGGTCGACGTGTTTATCGAATCGATCGCCTTCAGCCGCGATCAGGGTGAGCGTGTTCTGGCACGCGCGCAGGAGCTGGGCTTGCCGCTGAAGGCGCACGCCGAGCAGCTTTCCAATCTGGGTGGCGCGCTGATGGCGGCCGATCGCGGGGCGCTTTCGGTCGATCATCTGGAGTACCTGGATGCGGCCGATGCCGCTCGATTAGCCGACAGTGACGCCGTTGCAGTCCTGTTGCCGGGCGCATTTTACGTGTTACGCGAGAAGCAACTGCCGCCTATCGATGCGTTGCGTGAACAGGGTGTACCGATGGCGCTAGCCAGCGATGCCAATCCCGG
>CP070646.1:770635-771888 GCA_020354435.1 Gammaproteobacteria bacterium | reverse complement strand
GAGTGCTTTTTTGCCTGGTCGAACATGTCGCGCACGCGCGAGGCGCCGACACCGACGAACATCTCGACAAAGTCGGAACCGGAAATGGTGAAAAACGGCACCTTGGCTTCGCCGGCAATAGCCTTTGCCAGCAGCGTCTTACCGGTACCGGGCGAGCCAACCATCAAAACGCCGCGCGGAATCTTGCCGCCGAGCTTCTGGAATTTGGACGGGTCGCGCAGGAATTCAACCAGCTCCGCCACCTCTTCCTTAGCCTCGTCGACGCCGGCAACGTCGTTGAAATTGATATTGATCTGGTCTTCGCCGAGCAGGCGGGCCTTGCTTTTGCCGAACGACATCGCGCCGCGGCCGCTACCGCCACCCTGCATCTGGCGCATGAAAAATATCCACAGACCAATCAGGACGATGAACGGAAACCAGCTGATAAACATATGCCCGAGCAGCGATGGCGGCTCCGGCGGTTTGCCGAGGATGGCGACGTTGGCGCGCTCGAGATCCCCGATCAACGCGCTGTTATTGGTCTCCGGGCTATAGGTAGAGAACGGCGCACCCGAAATCATCTTACCGGTGATATTCTGCCCCTCGATGGTAACTTCCCTGACCTGTCCCTGCTTAACCTGGGTCAGGAAATCGGAGTAGATCAGGGTCTGGGCACTGCTGCTGCGATCCCCGAAACTGTGGAATACCGACAGCAGTACCACTGCGATGACAATCCACAATACTAAATTCTTGACTACGTCGTTCACTATTACACCTGTTTTGGCTCTAAACTAATGCCGGATTCGAAAGTTCATTTTACTGTGTTTAACACCAGATACTAGCGTATTTTCGGCCCGGCGACCTACTTGAGACCGCCGCAAACCGCATAAATTTCGCTGGAACGTGACCTGGATGCGTCCGGTTTACGAAATTTGACGGACTTGAAGCTTGTGCGAAGACTGGCCACCAGTTCCTCAAATCCCTCTCCCTGGAACAGTTTGACCACGAAAACACCGTTCGATACGAGGAAATCCCGCGCTATTTCAGCAGCGAGTTCCGCGAGATACATCGATTTCGGCTGGTCTACGCTTTGCATACCACTCAAATTGGGGGCCATATCCGATAAAACAAGGTCGAACCTGCGATCACCGATCAATTCCAGCAATTCGTCCAGGGTTTGCTGTTCGGTAAAATCGCCCTGTACAAACTCGACGCCGGCGATCGGTTCCATCGGCAGCAAATCGAGCGCGATGACGCGTCCGCGGTCACCCACG
>CP070646.1:769281-770535 GCA_020354435.1 Gammaproteobacteria bacterium | reverse complement strand
CAAGGCCGGGGCTTACGCGATACAGGGCCGAGCGGCCCTGTTTATCGAACATCTGGAAGGCAGTTACTCGGCGGTCATGGGGCTGCCGCTGTTCGAAACCGCCGAGTTGTTGAAAGAAGCCAACAGGGCATTGATTTGAGTATGACGATAAGCGAAGAAATTCTGTTGAACATTACGCCCCAGGAAACCCGGGTTGCGATTGTCGAAAACGGTGCGCTACAGGAAGTCTGTATCGAACGCCAGCGCAGCCGCGGCATCGTCGGCAATATCTACAAGGGCAAGGTCAATCGTGTGCTGCCCGGCATGGAGGCGGCTTTTGTCGACATCGGACTGGAGAAAGCGGGATTTCTGCACGTATCGGATATCGACATCGGTGATGATGTCGAGGAAGAGCCCGATAATTCCAGCCGCCCCGCAATCAATGAGTTGCTGCGTGAAAGCCAGACCCTGCTGGTGCAGGTGGTCAAGGATCCGATGGGAACCAAGGGTGCGCGCCTGACGACCAGTATCTCGGTACCTTCGCGTTACCTGGTTTACATGCCCAATTCGTCGATCGTCGGAATCTCGGTCAAGATCGAGGACGAGGTCGAGCGCGAACGCCTGAAAAACCTGCTTGAAACCTGTCGTGAGGAAAACCGCACGGGGGGCTGTATCATCCGTACCGCGGCCGAAGGGGTGAACGAAGCCGAGCTCAAGCGCGACAGTGCCTTTCTGTCGAAGCTTTGGGGATCGCTGCTCGAGTACTCGGAAACCGTGCCGCCAGGCAGTATGGTTCACGAAGACCTGCCGCTGTCGATTCGCACCCTGCGCGACATGGTCGGTAGCGATACGTCAGCGGTCAAGGTGGACTCGCGCGAAACCTATCAGAAGATGGTTGATTTTGCTGCTCGCTACATCCCCGATTTGCCGTCGAGAATCGAGCATTACCCGGGCGAGCGACCGTTGTTCGATTTGTACAATATTGACGACGAATTGCAGCGTGCGCTGGCGCGCCAGGTGAGCCTGAAATCGGGCGGTTACCTGATTATCGATCAGACCGAGGCGATGACCACCATCGATATCAATACCGGCGCCTTCGTCGGTCATCAAAACCTCGAGGAAACCATTTTCAAAACCAACATGGAGGCATCGCAGGCAATCGCGCGTCAGTTACGCCTGCGTAACCTCGGCGGCATCATCATCATCGACTTTATCGATATGGAGCACGAGGATCACAAGCGCCAGGTTCTCAAGTCGCTGGAAAAATACCTCGAC
>CP070646.1:767925-769181 GCA_020354435.1 Gammaproteobacteria bacterium | reverse complement strand
TCGCAATCAGGTTTTGTTTTTCGGCGCGCGTGAGTTTCTTGATTTCGGCTTCGCGCCGGCTGGCGCTGCTGCGGGAGTGACCGTCCTCGCGGTAAACCACCTCGAGCGGCCGGCGCCCGTTGAAGTACTTGGCGCCCCTGAGGCCTCTCAGGTGCTCGTCGAAACGGCGCTCGACATCGGTTGTGATGCCGGTGTAGAGCGACGCATCGCTGGCTTCTATGATGTATAGCGACCAGTGATCAGCGGTTTTTTCCATTGTCGGCTTGCGGGCGAATCATGCAGGTTTGCACGGGATTGTTGAAACCTTTCAGTGGCAGCACCCGTTCTCGTAACTCATAAGCCGCAAGAATATCACTAACTGCCGGGTCGCTGCCAAACGCTTTCGACATGACGATTTCGCCGGCTTCTCCCTGGCCTTCCAGCCGGGCGGTGAGATTGACGACTTCGCCGTAGTAATCGAGCCGATCGTTGAGCGTCACGGCGATACTGCTGCCGGCATGCAGGCCGATTCGAATCGACAGATCGCGAGTGCCGAAACGCTGATTGAATGCCGGCATGCCGAGCTGCATCTCGATCGCTGCGCGCAGGGCATCGTCGGGTGTCAGGAAAGCACCGTGCACACCGTCGCCGACGGTTTTGACGATGTTGCCCTGATGACGCCTGACGATCTCGCCGACTTCGGCGAAATGTTCCCGCACCAGATGGTAGGCCTCGGCGTCGCCGAGTTCCGAAAACAGGCTGGAAGAGCCAACCAGGTCGGTGAATACAAAAGCTATATTGCGCACGCTGACCTCGTCACCCGGGCGTAGTACCTGGTCGGAAAACAGGTCGCGAAAAGCCTGCAGTGTGGTCACGCGCTCGGCCGTGAGGACATCGCGCAGCCAGCTCTGCTCCTCGATGACAACGGTGCGTGACAGCTCGCCGTTGTTCACCATCCTGATTTCATCTTCTGCGGTCGCATCGCTCAGCTCTATGCTGTCATCCAGTACCCGGATCCCGGGAAACGGGCCGCCGTCCCAGGTCAGGTTCAATTCTTCGCCCGCTTCCAGCGTACGAATGCGGTAGTCACCGGGATGCAGCGCCAACGGCAGAAAGCTGCTGTCGCCGGCTGCCAGCGAGCACTGACCCTTGATGTGAGGCGTGACCCCGGGGCCGGAGCGGCAGAAAAAGCCGTATTCCACCGGACGGATGGACGGGCTCGGGCTGAAGCTGAGTTCGACGTTGCTGGCGAAATCGGAATCGAAATCGATATTGCA
>CP070646.1:766561-767825 GCA_020354435.1 Gammaproteobacteria bacterium | reverse complement strand
TAGCGCCCTGTCTCAGCAGACCATCCTGCAATGCAAGTGCATTCATGACCGTCGCCAGCATGCCCATATGATCGGCTGCCACGCGATCGAGGCCGCTACCTGCGAGCGTAGCCCCGCGCAACAGGTTACCGCCACCGACAACGACACCGACCTCGACACCGGCCTGCGAAAGCGCCAGCAGTTCACCGGCTGTTTTGTCGATCATTAGCGGATCAATGCCGGAGTCCTGCTGGCCCATCAACGCTTCACCGCTGAGTTTTACCAGGATTCGTTTATACTTGATTGCCGCCATAGATACTCGATCTGCCGTGGTTTTGAAATTCCGGGCCACCGCTAGCCAGACGGGGCCGAATTTTTACAGTGGGGAGTTTAACGAGATTGCCCGGCTATTATAAGCGCATTATTGACATCCGCTGCGGCTCCCCGGCCGGTAAAAAAAAGCCGCGAATATCGCGGCCTTTTCGATTTACGAGTTTAACTGCGACGCAACTTCAGCGGCGAAGTCCTCGACTTTCTTCTCGATGCCTTCTCCAACTTCGTAGCGAACGAAACCGTTTACGCTGGCGCCCGCCGCGGACAGCAGTTTGGCGACCGTCTGGTCAGGATCCTTGACGAAGGGTTGCCCCATCAGGGTGACCTCGGCGAGAAACTTGTTCAACCTGCCCTGAATCATCTTTTCGATGATTTCGGGCGGCTTGCCGCTGGATTCGGCTTGCGCCACGAGGATCGCTTTCTCCTTTTCGACGAATTCCGCCGGGACAGAATCCTGGTCGACGAACTGCGGATTGACCGCAGCGACGTGCATCGCAATATCGCGCGCGAGATCGCTGTCAGCGCTGGAATCGACCAGTACGCCGATTCGGGCGCCATGCAGGTAGGATGCGATCGATGCATCCGTTTCGACTATCTGGAAGCGACGCACCTGGATATTTTCCCCGACCTTGGATATTAATGCCTGGCGGGCTTCCTCGACGGTCTGACCGCTGGCAAGCTGCATCGACGCCAGCTCTTCGACCGTGGCGGGCTGGTTCGCCGCTACCGCTGCCAGGACCTCATCGGCAAACGCTTGAAAGTTGTCATCCTTGGCGACGAAATCAGTCTCGGAGTTGATTTCCAGAATGACCGCGGACTTGCCGTCGTCACTGACAGCGACCTTGATGGCGCCGTCGGCGGCGACGCGGCCAGCCTTTTTATCGGCCTTGGCCGCGCCCGACTTGCGCATCAATTCGGCTGCAGCCTCGATATCGCCATCGGTTTCGACCAG
>CP070646.1:765196-766461 GCA_020354435.1 Gammaproteobacteria bacterium | reverse complement strand
ACCAAAACCCGTCATTGCGAGGCCGCACCAATACCCGTCATTGCGAGTCCACACCAAATCCCGTCATTGCGAGGCCGCACCAATACCCGTCATTGCGAGGCCGCACCAATACCCGTCATTGCGAGGCCCGCAGGGCCGAAGCAATCTTCTCGAACAATCCAAACTCGGGAAGATTGCTTCGCTGCGCTCGCGATGACGGGTTCTCGCGCGGGCCTCGCAATGGCCGGTTTCCATAAGCGCCGCCTCGTTTTAACCGAACGGAATTAACCCAGCTGCTCGACAACCCAGTTGGAAAAGCGATGCACGGCAAACTCGCTGGCCGCGAATCGCCCCGGTTCTCGTGCAAATACCTGTCCTCGCTGTTGCAGCTCGCAGATACGGTTGTCTTCGGCGGTCGCCAGTTTCCAGCGATTGAAATACAGTTCGACTTTTTCGTCGAAGCTGTCGAGTTCGACGGTTTCGCGCGGGAAACAGGCACCGATCGTCAACCGCGTGCGATCAACGGCCTGCGGCTGAAACGCGAGCCACCACATGCAATCCTGGGCAAACACGAACTGCGTGGCGGGAAACAAAACGGTGAAGTAAGCGCCGCTTTTAGCCTCGTCGCCCAGTCCCTCGATATGCGGGAAAGGCTTGTCCTCACCGACCAGGGTGGCGACGCTGTTTTCGTCTTCCACCAGCAGCCCGGTCCAGTGTTCGCTGCTGTCGATACTGCGTGATTCCTGTTGACCGAGTGTGTCCCGGTGCACGCTGCCGGTGTGGTAAGCCTCGAGGGCATTTTCGACCAGCAGCTTCCAGTTACTGCGGATCTCGAACTCGAGACTGCCGACGAACTTCATGCTCTCGGTGCGGTGGGCATCGAACATTTGCGGCATGTTGCCAATTTGATTTTCGAACGGGGGCGGTTCCCGCTCGTAACAGACAAAGATAAACCCGCCCCAGCTCGCCAGCGGAAACTCGAGCAGCGGATAGTCGTCGGGCTCGAAACCGGCGGCTGCCTCCATGCCGGGTGCGCGAATCAATTGCCCGTCGGTTTCATAGACCCAGCTGTGGTAAGGGCAGACGATGCGCCTGCATTGGCCGTTGCCGGAAAGCAGTTGCGAGCCCCGATGCCGGCAGCTGTTGGCGAAGGCCCTGATGCCGCCATCGGCCCCGCGGATGATGATCAACGAACCGCCGAGCCCGTCATGACAAAGATACTGACCCGTATCCGCAATCTGATCCTGGTGCCCGACGAACTGCCAGTGCCGCAGAAAAATCGAATC
>CP070646.1:763824-765096 GCA_020354435.1 Gammaproteobacteria bacterium | reverse complement strand
GCAGATTCGACCCAGGGTTAGTCATACGCGGCCGTTTACCGATCTGCCGGCAGCCCTGCAGATGCTGAAAGACCGCAAGGTTGCCGGTCGCATCGTGCTGACCTGAACAAGCGGTGTCGGCGTCTTGCCCGGGTGTGATCGTTTACCGCGTCGGAATATAGAGCGCGGTCGTAATCTGATTGCTGTCGCTGCTTTCTTCAGGGTTGTCGTGGTAAATCTCGAGCGCCGGGCGTGCCAGGTCGAGCCTGACCCGGTGCATGCGACAGTGACAGGACAGCGCGTGCCAACCCAGCGGAAGAAACCTGTGGTCACCGCGCAGTGTCATTTGATAATAGCGTCCACCGCTAAACTGGCGCCGGGTATAGTTTGATAATGGCATTTTATCGGTTACCGGAATCGCGATCTCGGCCCTGTATTGAGCCGCCAGCGGATCGAACTGGTGATACAGGGTCAGGGCGAGTCCGGTTTTACCGGCCGCCGCCGCGGTCAGCGTTTCGATGGCCGGCTGGCGGGCCTTCTCGACCTGTCGCAGGTTGCCGTTACAGGGAATCGCCCAGTAGTTGAAGTCCTCCAGTTCGACCGGCCCAACGAAGCGAATCGACGGGTGCGGCGCGCTGTGGTTCAGATAGCCGTTGAGCAAGGCCAGCCCCAGGTCATAGTCGCGTTCGATCACTGGCTGCATGCGCCTGGCCATGAAACGAAACAAAAACGGCATGCGGCCGTTCATTTCCCAGCTTACCCGGGTTTTATCGTCGCGCTCATCGAGCTCCCAGCAGACCTGGCTAACCGACCGAAAGGGGCGGATGAATTCGATTTCCTGGTCAATTCGGCTGTGCGGTTTGATGGTGACGTGGGACAATTTGCCGGCGCCGATTAGCTTGCCGTCCCAGTTATAGCTACCGCCCTCCTGCTGATAGTCGTCGCTAAACACGACCCTGGCATCCGCTTCGTGCATCAACCACGGACTCCATTCGGGCCAGGATTTGAAATCGACGATTGCGCCGAACACCGTCTCCGGCGTCGCGTCGATTTCGAGGCTGCGACGAACATGCAATCTGCCATCCAGTTTCGACAGGTAAACGACGAGGGACAGCAAAACTGCAGCCAGGATGGCAAGCGCTACCCACATTAATCCGTGCTGCTTGCGTCAGAATGTTGATGGCTTTGGGAATGAAGCAGCCACAGAAACAGCGCGGCTGATATGCCGGCCGAGCTGAAAATCATGCACATGACGATTATCTGGTAGCGCGCGGCAATCAGGGGGGAGGCACC
>CP070646.1:762444-763724 GCA_020354435.1 Gammaproteobacteria bacterium | reverse complement strand
CCGCTATATTGCGTGAGGCTGATGTTTTCTCCATCCTGGTTGACGGCGGTGAATTCTGGCGCGGGCTGATTGACTTCGAGCATGGTTGTGATTCCTGGTAATGGGGCGCTTATAATAAAAGCAGCTTCGGCAAACTTCAAAATACAAAGCGCAGGGTTAATCGAATATTGTCTGCTTGTACGAATGACGCGGCCAACTGGATCAATCCGGCGATGGGCTGCGTTCGCAAAGCAGGCACCGGCAAACCATTTGGCGCGTCTATGATGCCCGGGGTGGCCAGGATAAACAGAGATCGAGCTGCAGTGCCGTGAGCCGGCACTGCAGCAGGACCAGAGCTTCGCTCTGCAATCAACCGGTGGACAAAAGATTCAGTACACCAGAGCGGCGCTGAATTCGTCGACCTCGGATAGATAGAATTCGACCTGGATCGAGTCGAAATCGGAGCGTGTCAGCGGCTTGGTCACCTTGCATTCGATCGCTTCCCGCAGGCCGGCAGCATCCAGCCAGCAATCGAAGTGTTGCTCCTCGATCACGCTGCCGGCGGCGTCGAGAAACTGCACGCGCGCGTTGAACTGCGCCAGGTCGAGGCCGCTGCCGTTGAAAAACATGACATTGATCGTGCCCTTGCCGTTATCGTCGGTTACGACGTTCATGTAACCGTAGGCCTGATCAATCGGGCCATAACGATCATGCTGCATACGCGCATCGGCGTGAAATTCAAAAGGGTGGGAGGCCGCGTCCGCCGGCAGTGAACACAGCAATGACAGCGCGAACAGGCCTGCGCTAACCAGTCTGGATGTTGTATCGACCATTTTATTCACCATTTTCCCGTGCGATTCTGTTATCAATGCCGCATTTATACGGGGCCGCTGTGAAAAATCGGTGAAAAACGCGGCAGATAAAGGGATTTTTACCGGATCAGCGCCTGCAGGATGATATATGCACCGAGCACGAGCAGGGAAACGAAAAACACCTGTCTGAAGCGGATCTCCGATATTTTCTGCCTGATGCGTTGCCCCAGTATCATGCCGCCGATGGCGGGCAGCAGTGCGATCGCTGACCACAGGCCCTTTTCCGCTGTGAGAAGACCGTTGCCGCCAAGCGCCAACGCCAGCGCCAGCGTGGATAACGCGAACAACATACCCATGGCCTGAATCAACGCATCGCGCCTGAAGTCGAGCGCCTGCAGATAGAGAACGCCGGGCACGACGAAGGATCCTGTCATGCCGGTCAGAATCCCGTTCACCACACCCAGCGGAGGGCCGACCCAGCGTGCCTGG
>CP070646.1:761063-762344 GCA_020354435.1 Gammaproteobacteria bacterium | reverse complement strand
CTATTGAAGCCGGCATAGTCGAAATCGATCAGCCAGATGCGTTCGCCATCGTCGATAAAATTGGCCGGCAACAGGTCGTTGTGTCCGAACACGATCTCGACCGGTCCGACCGCGATCTCGAGTTCATCGGCGATGCGCGCCAGTTCGGGCAGGCGGCTCGCGTAGGCGCTATCGCCGCGTGCCAGCAGGTTCTGATAATGGCGTAACACCTGGAATACCCAGAACAGAACCGGGACCTGGTTGAAGCGTTGCGGCATCTGTCGATGGAAGCTACGCAGCAGTTCGACGATCCGCCGCAGGTTGTTGTCGTTACGTACGTCAGCCTCGTCGAACACCTTGCCGTCGATGAAGCGAACCACGAGGATTCCGGCCTCGTGATAGATCAGCTCGGGACTGACGCCGATCCGGAAAGCGGCCTCGCAGCTCGCGATCTCGTTGGCGCGCGAAATCAAATGGATCGGATCGTCTTCGCCGAGGCGCACGACATATTGCTCGGCGCCGTCGGTTACCTTGAAGTTGAGGTTGGTCATACCGCCGCTCAAATCCTCGATGCTGACCTTTCCCTGCCAACAGGGCAAAGCGGCGATGCGTTTCATAGCTGTCTCTGACATGCTCGGGCGGCTCCGGATTTGGTTCGCGGCATGATAGCATCGGTCCCGCGATGCGCAATCAGACAAAAGATTTCTTTGACCGCGGCTGGTGCCGGTTTGCCTTCGATCCGCAGTTGATGAGCTGGATCGAAGGCGCCCTCGTATCGGCTCGTGCCAGTCTGCGGGATCCGCAGCAGGCGAAGTGGCTGCGCTACCAGGGTACCTGGTTTGCAGGGGTGAATGCACTGCCGAACGATGCCGACGGCGCGGCCGGTAAAAGTGGGCCGCTGCGCGGTGCCGCGGTCGAGTTTATCGCCCGCGAACTCGGGCTCGAGGCGTTTGCCTGGGATGCGGCCCAGGTTTCGATTTGTTATCCGGGATATCCGCAGCCGACGGCAGGCGAGAGCCCGGGACGCGCGCGCTATCGGCGCGAGCGCGACGCGGCGCACGTCGATGGTCTGCTGCCGGAAGGTCCGGAGCGGCGACGCCACTTGCGCGAGTATCACGGATTCATTCTCGGCATTCCGATGGTCGATTTCGACGCCGATGCCTCGCCTTTTGTGGTCTGGGAAGGCTCGCACGAAATCATGCGCAGCGCCTTTCGGGATCGATTTGCCGGGATCGATCCGTCGCAGTGGGGTGAGCAGGATATTACCGATATTTATCATGCCGCGCGTCAACAGGCCTTTGC
>CP070646.1:759680-760963 GCA_020354435.1 Gammaproteobacteria bacterium | reverse complement strand
GGCCGTCGCGACACTCATGATTGCCGACGCGATATGTGCGTAACGTCCGCCGGGTACGTAACAACCCGCGGTGGTCATCGGAATCAACTTCTGACCGGCGAACAGGCCCGGGCTCAGTTCGGTTTCGAATTCAACCATGCTGTCGCGCTGATGCTGGGCAAATTTGCTGACGCGATCGTAGGCAAACTGAATATCATCTTTTTCCTGTTGCGAAACCTTTGCCTTGGCGGCTTCGATTTGCTCGCGGGTCATAACCGGGTTGCCCCCTTCCCAGCCATCCAACTGCTTCGCGTATTCGAGTGCTTTCTCTTCCCCGCCCGCCTCAATTTCTTTCAGCATTTTGATTACGATGTCGCGGGTATCGTCTTCACCGGTTGCGGCCGTCTTCGCCGCTTTCTTGATATATTCGATTGCCATTGGTATTCCCAGCTATATAGTCAGTCGTTAATTAAAATGATACTCAGAGTCTCATTTTTACAATTTTAAACGGTATTGCAGCCAAATTACCACTTTTTTCCCATAATCATGTCGGCTGCCTTTTCCGCAATCATGATTGTCGGCGCATTGGTATTGCCCGATACGATCTCGGGCATGATCGAGGCATCGGCTACCCGCAAGCCTTCCAACCCGCGCAGTCTCAGCTGATGATCGACCACTGCCTGGTCGTCATTGCCCATTTTGCAGGTGCCGGCCGGGTGGTAAATCGTCTGGCTGTAACGGCGCGCGGCGTCGAGCAATTCTTCATCGGTCTGAAACGAACGCCCGGGCACATATTCGTCGATGATGCAATTGCGCAAAGACGGTGCCTCGGCGATGCGTCGCGCGACCTTGATACCGCCGATCGCGACGGCACAGTCGCGCTCGTCCGACAGGTAGTTCGGGTAAATTTTGGGGTAGGCCAGCGGGTCGGAGGATTCGACCACGACTTCGCCGCGGCTGAAGGGGCGCAGCTGGCACACCGACGAGGTAAACGCGGAAAACGGATGTACCCCGTCACCGGGTTTGTCAGCGGATAGCGGTTGCATGTGAAACTGGATATCGGGACGGGTCACGGATTCGCTCGAGCGAGTAAAAATCGCCACCTGGCTCGCGGCCAGGGTTAGCGGCCCGGTGCGCGTCAGAAAATACTGCAAACCGACCATCATGCGCTTGAATGGATTGTTCAGCTCATCATTGAGCGTGCGCTTGTTGGTTTTGAACACAAGCCGGATCTGCAAGTGATCCTGCAGGTTTTTGCCTACCCCGGCGAGCGCGTGACGGGTCTCGATGCCGGCACGTTTGAG
>CP070646.1:758286-759580 GCA_020354435.1 Gammaproteobacteria bacterium | reverse complement strand
GCCCGCATGCCGAACTCGGCGCCGGCCGCGATCAGGTGATCCCACAGCGCCGGACCATCGACACCCGGATCCATGTTGTAGACCTCGAAACCCAGCTCATTGGTCCAGCCGGTACGGCTGACCAGCACGTCCTGCCCGCCCATTTGACCCTCGAAGGCGTCGAAATATTTGAATTCCGCCGGCATGCCGCCGTCGCAGGCTCGCGCCAGCACGTCGAGCGACTTCGGCCCCTGTACCTGCAGCACCCAGGAGCGCGGGTCGCGGATTTCGACCGCGTAGTCGTGCGCGTGTGCTACCAGCCACAGAAAAACGTCGGCGTCGGCGTGCACGTACCAGAAGCGATTCTCGGCGAGTCTGAACAGGATGCCGTCGCATACCAGGCCGCCGCCCTGGTGGCATAGCAGGTTGTAACTGCCTCGACCGACGCGAAGCCGATCGACCGGGCGGGTGAACATGCGATTGAGGAAGTCGACGGAGTCCGGGCCGTTGATCTCGACCGGGCGTTCGGGCACGTCGAACAGGCCGACCGACTTGCGCAATTCCCAGTACTCTGCTGCCTGATCGTTACCGATCGACAGCAATACCAGGCGGCCGGCGTAATCGCCGTAAAGCGCTTTTTCGTTGTAGGTGCGGTCAAACCAGGGCGATTTCTCGCAGTCGCTGATCATGTTCAATCGCCTAGACGACATCGGCATTCTCCAGAAAAAAAAGACAGGCTCACGCCTATTTAACTCAAAGCGGAGGCAGATTCAATGCGTCATTCGAACAGGTCGGGCGCAATCGATCGATCGCGATAATTCGCCAGTCCCGACACCAGGGCTGATTCAGCCGGATTTGCGAAACAGCCAGTAATGCGCGTCGCCATCCTTGTTGTAGGGCGCATCCCTGACCAGTTTTATCAGTTCCATTGTTTGCGCGGCAATCAGCTCGTCCACCAGCGCCTGGAATCCGGTCTGATCGTAGTAATGGGTACGTGTCGATATCAACAGCAATCCGCCGGGGCGAACCAGCTGCAGCAACATCCGCAGCGCCTCCGGCGGTACGTGCCCGAGGGTAAAAACGCCGACCGACAGGACCGCATCGTAACAGTCGGATTCATAGTGCCGCGCGGCCTGCATCATGTCGATACCGCCCTTCAGTTCAAGGTAAACCCCGGTCGAGCGCGCCCGCTCGACCATCGAATCGGACAGGTCGAAACCGTCGATCCGGCGATAGCCGAGCCGCTGCAGTTCGACACCCGCCAGGCCAGTGCCGCAACCGGCGTCGAGCAGGCGTATCTCGCCGGCAGGCAGAT
>CP070646.1:756883-758186 GCA_020354435.1 Gammaproteobacteria bacterium | reverse complement strand
GTCCGCCATCACCTCGCAGAGATCGTTCAATTGCTCGATGTCCCAGGTCTCCTGCTCCATCAGGGAGGCGGCCTTTTCGGTGCCGACCCGGCATGGCGTACACTGGCCACAGGATTCGTGCGCGAAAAACTTCATCGTGTTCAGCGCCGCATGCCGTGCGCTGTCCTGATCCGAAAGAACGATGATGGCCGCCGAGCCGATAAAACAGCCATATTCCTGCAGCGTATCGAAATCGAGCGGAATATCGCCCAGCCTCGCGGGCAGGATGCCGCCCGAAGCGCCGCCGGGAAAATAACCGTAGAACTGATGACCTTCAAGCATGCCGCCACAGTATTCGTCGATTAATTCCTTGACCGTGATACCGGCCGGCGCCAGATGCACGCCCGGCCTGGCAACCCGGCCCGAAACCGAGAAACTACGCAGTCCCTTGCGTCCGTTACGGCCCTGCGAGTCAAACCACTCTGGCCCCTTTTCGACCACATCGCGCACCCAGTAAAGGGATTCGCAGTTATGTTCCAGCGTCGGCAAGCCAAACAGGCCAACTTGTGCGACGTATGGCGGCCGCAGCCTGGGCATGCCGCGTTTACCCTCGATCGATTCGATCAGGGCCGACTCCTCGCCGCAGATATAGGCCCCGGCACCGCGACGCAGCTCGATATGCGGCAAATCGTATCCCGACCTGGCCTTGAGTTCGTCGATCGCCAACTGCAGGTTTTCGGTTACCGCCGGATACTCGTCGCGAACGTAGATATAACAGGCCTCGATGCCGACCACCTGCACCGCCAGCAGCATGCCCTCGAGGAATCGATGCGGATCCTCGAGCATGTAGAGGCGATCCTTGAAGGTGCCCGGTTCACCCTCGTCGGTATTGACCACACAGAGTCTCGGGGCGGGCTGATCACGCAGTATGTGCCACTTGCGTCCGACCGGAAAGCCGGCGCCGCCGAGGCCGCGTAGCTGCGAACCTTCGAGTTTTTCGATTATCGAATCCGCGGAAATCTCTCCGGCCAGCAAGCGATCATACAGCTGGTAACCGCCCTTTTCGCGATAGCTATCGAAGTCGATACTCCCCTCGGGCAGGGGTTGGCGTGTATTTCCGGCGGCGGCCTCCGAGGCAATATTTTCCGGGGTTGCGTATTCGATCGTATTGCGGCCGACGACAGCAATCGGCGCAAAGTCGCAGCGGCCGACGCAGGGTACACGCTGCACGCGAACGCCATCGCCGAGCCCGGCCTCGAGCGCGGCGATCAATGCCTCGCTGCCGGCCATTTCACAGCTGACCGAATCGCACACGCGCACGGTC
>CP070646.1:755474-756783 GCA_020354435.1 Gammaproteobacteria bacterium | reverse complement strand
CGAGCGCTTCCTTTTCATGCTTGCCGGCTAGCTCGCGCAGCATCTTGTTGCGCTCGTCGTAGCGCAGCTTCATTTCGGCAATCGTCTGCTCGGCACGCTGCCGGGCCTTGTCGCTGAAAGAGCGCTGCATTTCCGGCAATCGTGCCTGGAACTGCTGTTCCATTTCCCTCGCGTCATCCAGCGATTTCTGCACGATTTGATCACGTTCCTGCTCGCCCCTGGCAACAATGGCCTCGGCTTCCTGCTCTGCTTCGAGTAATTCTTTTAACGAGTCACTCATGGTCGATCGATAGTTTAAAATGATTTCGATTCTAATTTAAAACACTGTTACCTTCATGATATGAATCAAGTCAGGTTACAGATACGGCATGGCTGCAGGCAGCGCCGCCGCTACCAATTTTTTGTCGCAATGCTGGCGGCAGTCGTTGTCACCACCTGCTCGAGCCGACGCGATGCGATCGTCTTACCGCTCGACGTCGGTTACCAGGTAACTGTCAATCGAGCCTTCCAGTCCCTGCCCAATTATACGCGGATCTATTTCCAGCAGGGCGCACGGTCGAGCTTTGAAGCGCTGGATCTATGGACCACCTATTGCCGCCTGCATCTGTTCAATCGACAGCACGGGGCCGATTACCTGACCGGGGTCGTGCCCGGGCAGTTTGCCGTAACTGCGGTCAAACTGCGCTACCAGTCGTCGGATTACCCCTACTATGGTTTCGATTCCGGAGCTTTTTCTTCGATCAGTATCGGCTTGCGGGATCACAACGCGCCAACCGGTTTTAGTCGATACGATGGCCCGCCCGATTACTATCTCTACCGCGTCCTGATCAAGTTGAGTTCGGCCGACCAGCCGGACGTACAAACCCTGACCTGCGAAAGAAAGTGGGCTACCCGTGGCAATTACTATCCAAAGCTTGGTGAAATAAGGCAGGCGCTCGGCGACATAATCGAAATCACGCAACCCGCCGGCTGAGATGGATCAGCCCTCGCCGCCGTGGCCGCTTGAGAGCGGCATCGGTATCGTCAAAATATTTCGATAGTCAAATCCCATACGCTATTGCACAATGCCCGGATCTAGATTTCGACCGCGGCCAGCCATGCAATTCTGTATTCAGCTTTCGGCTTACTATCCGGATAAATCCTACGGCGGCGATCGCATCTATGCCGACATGCTCGAGCAGGCCCGCTGCGCCGATCGCTTTGGTTACGAATCCGTCGCCATTACCGAGCATCACCTGATCAACATCCTGATGATGCCGGCACCGCTGCAGTTCGCGGTCAAGATCGCGAGCCAGACCGACCACGTCAA
>CP070646.1:754062-755374 GCA_020354435.1 Gammaproteobacteria bacterium | reverse complement strand
CCGAAAGGCGTGTTCGTCTACACCGTCGCGCCAGGTTTCGTCGAGACCGAAATGGCGGCCGCGGTGTTATCGTCGCCGGAAGGTGAAAGTATCCGCAATCAGAGCACTATCGGTCGCGTGGCAAAGCCGGAGGAGCTGGGCAAGACCATCGGCTTTCTCGCGCTCGAGGCGCCCGAGTTCATGACTGGTTGTATCGTCGATGTCAACGGCGCGTCCTACCTGCGTTCCTGAAATTCGTGCTGCCGAGTTCAGTCGTCGCTGATGTGCGGAGCGTGATCGGCGCCGCGGTCATCGTGGATTTGCTGTATCGTTTCCCTGATTTCAGGGTACTTTGCGAGAATGCTCAGCATTGCGCGCATCGAGATTCTGAGCACGCTGCAGGGCGTCTCCGCCTTGATCGTTGCCGAGCGTACGTGACGCCCCCGTTCGTACTCGGCCAGTAATGCCGATTCACCCATGATGTCGCCATCGGCGAGATCGGCAACCCGGTGTGCGTAGCTAAGCGCATCGGTGCGCCAGACCACGGCTTCGCCGACGATGATCAGGTAAAAATGGTCGCCGGTCTCGTAGGCACCCATAATGGTGTCGCCGGGCAGGAAGGTAATGCAGGTCGCGTTCTTTTCCAGGTAGGCTCGATCCTCGTCCGACAGGCCTTCGAACAGTTCGATATCGGACAACATTTCACCGATGCTGTCTTCGTCACCGGCCGTTGTCGGTATGGCTTCGTTGATGCGATCGATTTTCTTTTGAACCTTGTGCTGGGTCGCGATGTAGCCCTTGGCACTGAGGTCGCCGTGCTCGAACTCGCCGTGTACGTGGTTCCAGCCACTGTAAATCGTCGATCGCTTTGCCAGCAGTTCCAGGTAGTGCCGATAAAAACCGGGGAAGCGCACTCGCGCCATTTTGAGATTCTTACGGTAGTGCTTCTTGCGCTGTTTGTAGCTGTTTATGACTTGCTCGCGCGCTACGGCGGTGAGATCGTCCTGGCCTTTGAGCGCAGCGATTACGGCATCGCACATCAGCACGTGAGCGAGGTTGCGTTGTAGTTGCTGCACCATGCGTGTGCTCTGGAAACGCGACATCAGGCGTGACGACCAACGGCGTTCGCGGATGTAACGCAGGAAACGGTCCTCCAGGCGCTGGAACAGGCTCAGCTTGCCGCCGGCCCGCTGGGATTCGATCTCGCTTTCACCCTGGCGCAGGTCCTCGCGCATGTCGTAGAGCTGATTTAGCATGTCGAGATACACGTACTGGCTGATATAGCCGGTTTCGTAGAGTTTTTTCAATTCGCTGCGCTCGATGTGATAGGCGC
>CP070646.1:752649-753962 GCA_020354435.1 Gammaproteobacteria bacterium | reverse complement strand
TTTGCTAGTCGGGAGCCAGGATGGTATTGCGCAGGCTCTTGATCGACACCATGATCTGTTCATCGATCACTTGCGTGGCAGACCGGGGATCGAAGCTCTCGGACTGAATCGACCAGATCAGTTGCTGGCTCGCGCTATCGTACAGGTTGGATTCGATCTTGAGCACTTGGTATTTGTCCCAATAGCCTGGCGTGACGACCTGCACAGAGTGGTTGTAGTAACTGTGATAATCCCGGTAGTGTCGATGATAGGTCGACGGCGAGCGGGTGTAGGTCGGTGGTGTATAGGTGTCGATTTCCTCGACGCCGATCACGCGCGTGACCAGCACCGCGTCCATCGACTGCTCACTAATCGCGGCATCGAGGGCATCTTTTGACAATATCTGTTCGTCGGTCAGTATCCGATAGCTCGATTTGGCCGACACGCCCAGGGCCTCCAGCTCCTTGACAAAGGTATCCTCGAACATCCGCCGCGCGGCTGGCTGATCGGATACACCGATAATCAGGATGCTGTCGATCGTTTCCGAGAAATTGCTGTCGTGCCATTCAGCCAGCGGCTTGAGGGCGCAAGCCGACAACAGCGCGGTCATCGCGAAGGCGAGCACGAGTCGCCCTGTCGAGTCCTTAATCATGAATCTGGTTTCCTGGTTGGTTGTTGATCTTCGAATACTAAACACGTTTAAAACGCCCGTAATTGTACGCTGTCAGCCTTCAAAAAGGCTACCGTCAGGTTGCATTATTAAATCGTTCCTTTACCCGCTCGCTACCTGTCGGAGGATTGATTTGTCTCCCCCAGGCTTACCTATCTCTGGCCGGGAGTGGCAAGACACGTCGACATGCGCATCATGATCCGGCATATCTGCACGGCTCCGTGAATATTACAGGATATGGAGTGTCGGCATTTGAATCATGCCTGGATCGGGTTAAGATTTTCTGTACGAAGATGGTGATAATCACGGACAGCTGCTTTGCCTCGAATTTCGCTTCCGGTCGAGGATTGTCTCGACGATCTCAAAAAATGCCTGCAGCAGCGCGACGAGGTCGTGCTGCAGGCGCCGCCGGGCGCGGGTAAAACCACCCTGGTGCCGCTGGCCCTGCTGGACCAGGCCTGGCTCGCGGGCAGGAAAATTCTGCTGCTGGAACCGAGACGCATCGCCGCCAGGACGGCAGCCTATCGTATGGCCAGCCTGATCGACGAAGCCCCGGGCCAGACCGTCGGTTATCGCATGCGGCTGGAAACCAGGGTGGGAAGGAATACCCGCATCGAGATCATTACCGAGGGCATCCTGACGCGCATGCTGCAACAGGATCCCA
>CP070646.1:751229-752549 GCA_020354435.1 Gammaproteobacteria bacterium | reverse complement strand
CCGTACTGCTCGAGCAGTTCGATAGTTGCTTCGCCCACGGTAAGTTCGCTGTTGGTGGTCATGGCTGCCTGGTCTTTAATGCTGATAGAAGTTTCCGCCTGTCGGTAGACGAGACCCGAGCATCTGTTGCGATTGCCGGTAAGCGGCAATTTGGCCGTCAAATCCGGTTCTCGCACGCAAAGCCGCGCCAATGCAGGCTTTCAGCGGGTTAGCTTATAGCCGATTCGACGTCAGGTAAATCACAACTTTTTCAGGCAGTCGAGATAGGCGGCCTCATCCGGCGGTTCGCCGTCGCGCTGTGCCTGCCACA
Source organism: Gammaproteobacteria bacterium (assembly GCA_020354435.1). GTDB lineage: Bacteria > Pseudomonadota > Gammaproteobacteria. The sequence goes on along the minus strand of CP070646.1, from coordinate 752,239 downwards.
GCACCTGACCGAGGCATTCCATCATCGCGTGCTCGGCTTCGAGCTGACCCCGGGCCGAAAGCAGGCGCTGGTAGATCGCGGCTATGCCTGGCGGCCGATCGGCACCTGCCTGTTCACGTAACGCGATGTGCATACCCATGTGCAGGAAGGGATTTGTCTGACCCTGTTCCGGACTGAACTCCTGCTGCTTGATTTCGTCGCTGCCGTCGAGAAACGGTTGATATTCGGGGTGAGCTTCGATCACGTCGGCAATCATCGCTTCCAGCGGTTCGAGTAACTGCCCCTGCTGCATCTTGCGCCAGACGCTGAGGTAAACCTGGCGCACCTCGTCACGCGACTGAAACATTTTCTACTCGATATTTTTCTGTTTGAACTCGCACAGGTCGGCGATTACGCAGCTGACGCAACGCGGTTTGCGCGCGATGCAGGTGTAACGCCCGTGCAGGATCAGCAGGTGATGTGCATCGAGTTTGAATTCCTGCGGTACAAGCCTGAGCAGTTTCTTTTCGACCGCGAGCACATCCTTGCCGGGAGCAATTCCGGTACGGTTGGAGACACGGAATATGTGCGTATCGACGGCGATGGTCGGATGCCCGAAGGCAACGTTGAGAATGACATTGGCGGTTTTGCGGCCGACGCCCGGCAGGGCTTCCAGCGCGCTGCGATCGTCGGGTACCTCTGAATCGTGCTGGTCGATCAGGATTTTGCAGGTGGCGATGACGTTTTTCGCCTTGGAATTGAACAGGCCGATGGTCTTGATGTATTCGCGCAAACCTTCCTCGCCGAGGGCGAGCATTGTTTCCGGCGTATTCGCCACAGCGTAGAGCCCGGCCGTGGCCTTGTTGACGCTGACGTCGGTGGCCTGGGCTGACAGCAGCACCGATATCAGTAATTCAAAATTCGATCGGTACTCGAGTTCGGATTTCGGTTCGCGAATATGCTCGCACAAGCGGGCGAAGATCTCCTGCCGTTTTTGCGGATTCATGCGCCTTCTGCGATAGCCTCTGCGG
>CP070646.1:749808-751129 GCA_020354435.1 Gammaproteobacteria bacterium | reverse complement strand
ATGTCCTGTTTCAGCGAGCTGTCCTATATCCGCTTTAACGAATTCCTGCCCGAGCACCAGAAACAGTTTTTCATCGATAAGCTCGACCAGCTTGTCGCCGTGGATAAATGGAGCGGTGTCAAAAAGAAAGCCCTGCAGGCGCTGATAGACAAGTTTACCTATGATCACAAGGCAGAAGAAAGGCAGCTGAAAAAATATACCGTTAATCTGAATTTCAAGTTGCTGAAATGCTTCGACGGGAAGAAAACGAATACCCAGGCCATCCTGGTGGGCAACGACGAAAGACTGATCCTGGCTTTCAGGGGAACCGAAACAGACAGCTTCCGGGACATTAAAACCGATGCCAAGGCGGTCTCGGTGGCCGATGCCACGGGACGAGCGCACAAGGGATTCATCGAAGCCTACGAGGAGGTGGCCGGAGAAATCGAAAAGTTTTTAAGCTCCAGCAAAAGCTGCGCTGGCCGGCCGCTTTATTTGACCGGCCACAGCCTGGGCGGCGCGCTGGCGACCATCGCAGCCCGTAAGATCCAGCATGGCGGCGGGATAGCCGCCTGTTTTACCTTCGGCAGTCCGAGAGTAGGAGACGAGAACTGGCTGGACGGCATGAAAACACCGCTGTATCGAATCGTTAACGCCGCCGACGCGGTCACTATGCTGCCGCCGGGGACTATTACCGTAACGGTAATGTCGTGGCTGTCCCAGTTCATTCCCTTCGTCGGCCACAAATTGCGTCCTTTGTTGCTGGCCAAATTCGGCGGGTACCTGCATGGTGGCAACATGCGGTACCTGACCAACTGTACCCCCGGACAATACAACGAAGTGAAGCTGCTCTATTCGGTTAGCATTATCTACCGGCTAAAAGGCCTGATTTTTCAGAACATGCCCTGGTCAAGTCTGTTTTCGGACCACAGCATCACAACCTATCGCAAAAAGCTGGAGGAAATCGCTATACGCCGTAACAAACGAGACGACGATACGGATTAAAAATAGCCTGTTTCCAAAGTTCGGGAATAGGCCGAATCGCTATTTAGAACAGGTCCCACCCAATAATGCCGTTGACAATATCACCGATGGCGTCGATAGCAGCATTGATTGCTCTTTCCGCCATCACCAGACTGATCCCCTCAAGCGCCGTAAGAACCATTTTCATCGAACGCTGATGCATTCTAAGCAAGACTTTTCCTTGCTCTTCGCTAATTTTTCCGGTCTCTTTCCAGAGAGCAATTTCAGCTATATTTTTTGCAAACTTCTCTGCTTCACTTTCTGCAAAGTCCTGGGCCTCATCCCATTTATCACCCAAAGATGCCTTAACGGCGCCCGT
>CP070646.1:748387-749708 GCA_020354435.1 Gammaproteobacteria bacterium | reverse complement strand
CCAGCCGTGGCGGCGGCAGGTCTCGACCACCTCGGCCACCTGCCAGGCGGCATAGTTGGATAGTCCGAAGTCGCGAAACTTTCCCTGCTGGTAAAGCTCGAAGCAGGCCTGCAGGGTTTGCTCGACCGGGGTTTCGAGGTCGGGCGAGTGCAGGTAGAGCAGGTCGACCTGCTCGCAGCCGAGCCGCTCCAGGCTTTCGTTCAGTTGTTTGTGTACCTGTTCAGGCCGCAGGCCGGCGTCGTTCCAGGGGTTTACCTTGGTCGCCAGGTAAATCCGTTCTCGGGGGATCGCCGATAGCAAATTTCCGAGCAGGGCCTCGGTTTTGCCGTCGCAGTAGGTATACGCGGTATCGATTTCATTGTTGCCCGTTTGCAGGTAGCGCTCGATCATCTCTGCCGCGGTTTGCTGGTCGACCTGGTCGCCGAAAGTCATGCTGCCGAGTATCAGTTTCATCGGTTTTGCTCCACCGGGTTTGCCGCGGGTCGCCCGGCGTCGGCGGCGAATCGTTCGATGCTGTGACTTTGCCAATAGTTCCAAAAAATCATGAACCCAGAAATCTCTGCCGTTTTTTTCAGTTTACGCTGTAACCGCCGTCGACCATGTAAACGCCGCCGCTGCAATAAGCCGAAGCGTCGGAGGCGAGGTACACCGCGAGCCCGGCGATGTCAGCGGGTTCGCCGATTCTTCCCAGCGGCACGCGATCTTCGAAGTGGGCGCGGGTCGCGTCGTCGGACCAGAGCGCTTCGCTGAATCGGGTTTTGATCAGGCCTGGGCAGATTGCGTTGACGCGGATGTTGTCGCCGCCCCAGTCCTGCGCCATGGCCCTGGTCAGACTGATGATCGCGGCCTTGCTGACGCTGTATATGCCGATGCCGGGTTCCGGCTTGAGGCCGCCGATCGAGCTGATGTGCATGATCGAGCCGCCGCCGCGCCGCTGCAGGATCGGGTAGGCCAGTTTGCACAGCTCGAGCGGTCCTTTCAGGTTGATCTCGATGATCTTGTCAAAGGCGCGTTCGTCGGTGTTTTGCAGGGGACCGTAGACCGGGTTGGCGGCGGCATTGTTAATGACGATATCGATACCGCCGTAAACCTCGACCGTGCGCTCGACCAGCGTTTCGATATCGTCGAGATTGCCAACGTTGGCGGCGATTGCGGTCGCCTCGAGGCCGTCGGCCCTGAAGGTTTCGGCAACCGCGTCGACCGCCTCCTGCTTGCGGCTGCTGACGACGACGCTGGCGCCGAACTCGGCCAGCGCACGCGCCATCGCCTCGCCGATGCCCTTGCTCGCGCCGCTAACCACGGCGACCTTGCCATCCAGTCG
>CP070646.1:746964-748287 GCA_020354435.1 Gammaproteobacteria bacterium | reverse complement strand
CGTCACCAGCAGGCAGCCGACCTGGCGCTCGTGGCACAGTTTTCGAATCAGCGACAGGATCTGGTCCTGCACCGAGACGTCGAGCGCGGTGGTCGGTTCATCGGCGATCAGCAGTTCGGGTTCGCCGGCGAGCGCAATCGCGATGACGACGCGCTGGCGCATGCCGCCGGAAAACTGGTGTGGAAACTGCTTGATGCGAATCTCCGGTTCGGGAATGCCGACCTGGTCGAGCAGGTCGACCGCTATGCGTGCGGCTTCTTTCGGACCGATGTCGAGGTTCGTCGTGATGGTTTCCACGAGCTGGTTTTCAACCGTGAACAGCGGATTCAGCGAGGTCATCGGATCCTGGAAGATAAAGCCGACGCGAGAGCCGCGGACCTGCAGTATCTGCTTGTCGTTAAACTCCGAGATCTTGCTGTCGTTGAGATAGATTTCGCCTTTGGACACCCGGCCCGGCGGGCTCAGCAGTTGTACGATGCCGTTACCGATGGTCGACTTGCCGGCGCCTGATTCGCCTACCAGTCCGAGTATCTCGCCAGGTTCGAGATCGAAGCTGACGCCTTCGACGGCGTAATCGGTTTCGTAGCGGCCGGGAAACTCTATCGACAGGTTTTTGATGCTCAACAGCGGCATGGATTTGTTTAGTCTTTTTTTGAAACTGTCTCGGCGGAAGCTGATGCTAGCGCGAACGGTCGTGCCGTTGCAACTTTGCGTACATCATGGCTTTAGTAAATCGGCACCTCTCCCAGAAGCCAGTCGACCCGCTCGTCACCCTCGATCGTCAGCCGTTTTCGCGTGTGGTAGTTGAGCTGGGGCGTGGACTTGAGCAGCTCGCGGTAGGCACTGGCATCGATCGAGATCAGTCCGCAATCGGAGGCAGCGCTCATTTCGACGGTTCTGGCCTCGGTGTAGGCACGCCAGCCCAGTTCCTCGCCGTTGACGATTTTCTCCTCGGTACCGTCTGCATGCACAATCGAGCCGAAACCTTCGACGAAGATATAAAGATGGGTATCGTCGAGCCACATGGTTTTGCCGCCTTCGACCACCTTCCACTCGGCGATGCGAGAAATCTTGTCGGTCACGGTAGACGATAACTCCGCGAACTGCGGCAGCAATTTGATCACCGGGCGCAGCAACCAGCGCTTTTCAAGCATATCCTGCAGGCCACTGTAGCGAATGAAATTGCGAAAGGTTTCTTCGGCGAAGACGCACACGGTTACCGGTGTCTTGGCAACGACGCTGGCGTTGCGAATGCCGGAGCCGGTCAGGATCGCCATTTCACCGATAACGTCGCCGGCCTGCAACATGGCGACGGTCTCGCGC
>CP070646.1:745532-746864 GCA_020354435.1 Gammaproteobacteria bacterium | reverse complement strand
CGCCGGGTTTCGACCGGCGAAACTTTCATTACGCCCAGCCTGGCGACTAACATACTGTTGCATTCGTACAACCAGGAACCGAAGCAGCAACACAGCCTCATCGACAAGCTCAACGAGCGTGAAAGCAGTATCCTGAGAGCGCTCGAGCGCGGGCTGACCAACAAGGAAATTGCCGAAGAACTGTTCCTGAGCGAAAAGACCATCAAGCATTACATGACAAACATCCTGCAAAAGCTCCAGGTCAAGAACCGTGTCGAAGCCGCCTTGCTCGCGCAAAAAGCCAACCGTTAATCCCGGCAGCGGGTTCAAGGTATAACCCGGGCAAGCCATCGTGCACCTGACCACTTTTATCCAGAGATGGGGCTTGCTGCGGATTTTTGCGCTTACCGCATTCGTCTCAATCATCGGCCTCAGCGCGGTTTCCGGGTATATCTATTTCTCCTTCCTGCAGCAAAACCTCTTGCAGCGGGAAATGATCATCAGCACCGAATTTATTCAGAGCGTATCGCTGATCAATAATCCCGAGGCTTATTTCGACGGCAGTACCAGTGCCGAAGACAAGCGCTCGATCGAGGAATTCTTCGACCATGTCATCGGTATTCCGGACGTGTTTCGCGCCACCGTTTTCGACGCCAACTACAAAATCATCTGGTCCAACGACAACGAACTGGTGGGCAAGACTTTCAGCGATAACGACGAACTCGACCTGGCCTACCAGGGCATCAGCATATTCAACAAGGGGGAGGCCAGTGAACGCGAGAAGCTCGAGCACGATTTCCTGCCCGACGACGTCGACGAATTCGTCGAAAGCTATATACCGGTGTGGGACCAGGGACATAGCCGGGTCATCGGTGTGGTCGAGCTTTATAAATCTCCGACGGCCCTGTTCGCTACCCTGAAAAAGGGCCGTAACCTGGTCGCGCTGGTTTCACTGCTCGGCGGTTTGATACTTTTCGGCCTGCTTTACTGGGTGGTGAAAACTGCACACCAGATGATAGAGAGGCAGCGCAGCCGCATTAAAAAAGCCAGCCGTCGTGGTGTCGAGTTAAACGAACAAAGTCTGCGCCGTATCGGCTCGGAGTTGCACGACGGCCCGGTACAATCCATAGGCTTTGCCCTGCTCAAGCTGGATTCGATTATCGACGGCAAGGATCAATCTGCCGAGCCGGTACAGTCCGACACCGAGCTGACCGGCAAGATACAGGGTGCATTGAACGATGCGCTGCAGGAAGTGCGTACGCTTTCAGCGGGCCTGGTGATACCCGAACTGAAGAACCTGCCCGCGCGGGAAGCCCTGCTCAAGGTGATTGAAAGACACGAAAAACGAACCGC
>CP070646.1:744098-745432 GCA_020354435.1 Gammaproteobacteria bacterium | reverse complement strand
CGCGCTTTGGCCTGCCGCCGATGGTGGGTTACCTGCTGTGCGGCTTCGTGCTGAACTTCACCGGCGTGTATGACCATGAACGGCTGACATGGATCGGCGATCTCGGTGTCACGCTGCTGCTGTTCACCATCGGTCTGAAGCTCGATTTGCGCTCGCTGTTACGTCCGGTCATCTGGGCCGGGACGACCTTGCACACGGCGATCGTTGTTGCCGTACTCGGTACCCTGCTCTACTGGATGAGCCTGGCCGGCATCCAGGCGTTTGCCAGCATCGATATCGGCACGGCCCTGTTGATCGGTTTCGCGCTGAGTTTTTCCAGCACCGTGTTCGCGGTCAAAACGCTTGAGGACAAGGGCGAGTACCAGTCCCGCTACGGCCAGGTCGCGATCGGCGTCCTGATCATGCAGGACATCTTCGCGGTGGTATTCCTGGCTGCGTCCACCGGCAAGCTACCCTCGGTCTGGGCGCTGGGCCTGCTGCTGCTGATACCGATGCGCTACGTGCTCATGCACCTGTTGCACCGCGCCGGGCATAGCGGCGAGCTGCAGATTCTCTACGGCATCGCACTGGCTTTTGGCGGTTATGCCCTGTTCGAGGCCGTCGACGTGAAGGGCGATCTCGGCGCGTTGATCATCGGCGCCATGCTGGCATCGCACCCGCTGGCGGGAGATGTCTCGAAGCGCCTGCTTGGTTTAAAGGACCTGTTGCTGGTTGGTTTTTTCCTCAGCATCGGTATGTCGGGCGACCTGACCGTCTCGGCCGTGCTGATCGCTCTGCTGCTGGCGGTGCTGGCCATTTTCAAGGTTGTCCTGTTCTTTGCCTTGTTCACCCGCTTCAGGATGCGCGCGCGAACCGCCACGCTGTCATCGCTGACGCTGGCCAACTACAGCGAATTCGGCCTGATTGTCGGTGCGATCGCGGCGTCCAATGCCTGGCTGAGCGAGGACTGGCTGGTCACGATCGCACTGGCACTGACGATGACCATCATTGTCGCCGCACCGATCAATATGCGCGCAGGTAGCCTGTATAACCGCTTGCGGCCGACCGCCAGCCGATACGAAACGAAATCGTTGTTGCGCGAAGACGAGCCCGTCGATCTGGGCGATGCCAAGATTGCGATTATCGGTATGGGACGCCTCGGTACGGGCGTCTATGACCACCTGGCGCCGGAATACGGCGACGTCCTGGTCGGTATCGATATCGATCCCGACCTCATCCACGCGCATAATACCGCGGGCCGCAATGTCGTTCTCGCCGACGTAACTGACGACGAAGTCTGGGACAACACGCATACGACCAACGTGGAGGTCGGGATACTGGCATTGCAGGAACAC
>CP070646.1:742653-743998 GCA_020354435.1 Gammaproteobacteria bacterium | reverse complement strand
CCAGCGTGGTCGGCATTCACAACCTGCGCACCCGCTCGATGGGCGGGCAGGGATACATCGATGCCCATATCGAGGTCGATTCGGATCTGACCGTATCCGAAGCACACTATATCGCACACAAGATCGAGCACCGGGTGAAGAAGAAGTTTCCGAAGATCATCGATGTACAAATCCACATCGATCCGCTGGACGACGCGATCAAGGAATCGGTACTGGCGGGGCTGCCCGAGCGCAGCGTGATCGAGGCAGACCTGCAGCAGGCCTGGGCGGAAATCGCAAACAGCGATCTGGTCGGCCAGATCAAGCTGCATTATCTCGATACATTGATCGAAATCGATCTCGTGCTGCCGGTCTCGATGTGCACTGCAGAGGACACAAGTCTGGTCAATCGCCTGCGTCAACGTGCCGCCGATCTCGATTACGTCGGCAAGGTTAATATTTACTACAGCGATTAATATGCACTATATTGGTGCATATTTTCGAAAATTGTCCTAGAATACCCCGCTTTTGCACGATTAATTGGCATTTACGCACCAATCGGTACACTAGCCGTCTGTTTTAAATACCCCGATCCTGGAGAATAAACCATGTCTGCTGCTGATGTGTTGAACAAAATTAACGAGTACGGCGTCAAGTTCGTCGATTTTCGCTTTACCGATACCAAGGGAAAGGAGCAGCATGTTTCGATCCCGGCCAATCAGCTCGGAGAGGAAACCTTTACCGAGGGCAAGATGTTCGACGGTTCCTCGGTCGCCGGCTGGAAAGGTATTAACGAATCCGACATGATCCTGATGCCAGACGCCGAAACCGCGACGCTCGACCCGTTTACCGACGAGCCGACGATCAACATCACCTGTAACGTCGTCGAACCCGCTACCGGCGAGGGTTACGAACGCGATCCGCGCTCGCTCGCGCTGCGTGCCGAGGCTTATCTCAAGGCTTCGGGCATCGCCGATACCGCCTACTTCGGCCCTGAAAACGAATTCTTCGTCTTCGACGACGTCAAGTGGTCTACCGAAATGGGACATTGCTCCTACCAGATTGAATCCGAGGAAGCCGCCTGGAGTTCGATAAAGCTTTACGAAGACGGCAACATCGGCCACCGCCCGGGCGTCAAGGGTGGTTATTTCCCGGTACCGCCGGTCGACTCGCTGCACGACATTCGCAGCGCGATGTGCCTGGCGATGGAAGAAATGGGCCTCAAGGTCGAAGTGCACCACCACGAGGTTGCCACCGCGGGTCAGTGCGAAATCGGTGTTGCTTACAACACCCTGGTACGCAAGGCCGACGAGATACAGGTATTGAAGTATTGCGTACACAATGTCGCCCACAGCTATGGCAAGAC
>CP070646.1:741183-742553 GCA_020354435.1 Gammaproteobacteria bacterium | reverse complement strand
ACAGAATATGGTGCGGATAAATCTATGGAACAAGCCCTGATTTCGGGCATCGCGTTCAATCGCGACGAGGCCCAGTTAACCATCAACGGTGTTTCCGATACGCCGGGTGTTGCCTACCGGATCCTGGGTCCAATCTCGGATGCCAATATCGAGGTTGACATGATCCTGCAAAACGTCAGTGCCGACGGTACCACCGATTTTACCTTTACCGTGCATCGCAACGACTACGAAACCGCGCTGGCTTCGCTGGAACGCACCGCGAAGGAAATGAATGCACGCGAGGTTTCCGGCAATAACAAAATAGTCAAGCTCTCGATCGTCGGGGTTGGTATGCGATCGCACGCGGGTATCGCAAGCCGTATGTTCGAAGTACTGGCGAACGAAGGGATTAACATACTGATGATCTCGACATCAGAGATCAAGATCTCGGTCGTCGTCGACGAAAAGTATCTTGAACTGGGTGTGCGCGCGCTGCATGAAGGCTTCGATTTAAAGAAATCCTCATAAATATTTTAAACTGGCTTAGCTCGAGCCAGTTGAGGTAGAATGGCTTCTGGCCCGGAGAAAATGGTCAGATAAAAACTAAAAAGTGTGGTTCCTGCCAGGAAGGCAGGGTGAGATTACTGTGATTTTCATTGGGAGAGATAGGAATGCTGATATTAACACGGCGCGTAGGGGAGACCCTGATGATCGGGGATGACGTGACCGTCACCGTCCTCGGCGTCAAGGGAAACCAGGTAAGGATAGGTGTGAATGCCCCGAGAGAGGTGGCAGTGCATCGTGAAGAAATTTACGAGCGGATTAAAGCGGAAGAAGGACAGGATCAACTCGGAAACACGGCCGAAGGTTAGACGTCGGCACCTTATCCAGGCGAGGTTCATCGCTTGATTACAATCAATTAACGTGCAATGGCCTTGTTTATTAGGTTATTGCATTGTAGTTTATAGACTTACCGGAGAGATGGCTGAGAGGTCGAAAGCGCTCCCCTGCTAAGGGAGTATACGTTAATAGCGTATCGAGGGTTCGAATCCCTCTCTCTCCGCCAATTTTTATTTAAAATCATATAGTTAGGAATTCTTCCCACCCTTTTTCCCGCCCTCTATCGTTTGATAGGGGGGTCGGAGGTTTCCGCTATCGCCAAAAATGAACCCGCCAGGTCGAGCCGTAGCGGATTAATCGAGACACCTAATCACTTATCCAGCGCGGCGATCCTCTTTAAGTTACTCGCAGCGGTGTTTTCTGGTTCTCCTCCATAACAGACCCTCGGAGATCGGATTACAGCGGCAACAAGAACCGTGGACTAATAGTCTACGGGTCGCCATTTAGGAGCGCTGGCCGCAGATTTAAAGATTTCCTGAAAGTTGACGCTC
>CP070646.1:739702-741083 GCA_020354435.1 Gammaproteobacteria bacterium | reverse complement strand
GCCCCCGGCAGGCGCAGCTCGGTGCGATACAGGTCCTCGAGTTCGTCCGCGTCGGTACTCTGGTCGACGATGGGATCGAGCCCGAAGACACCGGTTTCCAGACCGCGCAGTGCTTTGTGGAAGGATTCCTGGAAGTTGCGTCCGATCGCCATGACTTCGCCGACCGATTTCATTTGCGTCGACAAACGATCGTCCGCCTGCGGGAATTTCTCGAAGGTGAAGCGCGGAATCTTGGTTACAACGTAGTCGATACTGGGCTCGAAAGACGCCGGCGTGGCGCCGCCGGTAATATCGTTTTGCAACTCGTCCAGGGTATAGCCGACGGCCAGCTTGGCGGCAACTTTTGCGATCGGGAAGCCGGTGGCCTTGGAGGCCAGTGCCGACGAACGCGATACCCGCGGGTTCATTTCGATGATGATCATCTCACCGTTTTCAGGATTGATCGCGAACTGTACGTTGGAGCCGCCGGTTTCGACGCCAATCTTGCGCAGTACCGCGAGCGATGCGTTGCGCATGATCTGGTATTCCTTGTCGGTCAGGGTTTGCGCCGGCGCTACCGTGATCGAATCGCCGGTATGCACACCCATAGGATCGAGATTCTCAATCGAGCAAATAATGATGCAGTTGTCGTTCTTGTCGCGTACGACCTCCATTTCGAATTCCTTCCAGCCGAGCACCGAGGTTTCGATCAAAACCTCGGTGGTGGGCGAAAGGTCGAGGCCGCGGCGGATAATGTCGTCGAATTCCTCGCGGTTGTAGGCAATACCGCCGCCGCTGCCGCCCATTGTGAACGACGGACGGATAATCACCGGAAATCCGATTTGCGACTGCCCCTGCCAGGCTTCCTCGAGGCTGTGCGCGATAAACGACTTCGGCGTTTTCAGACCGATCTCTGACATCGCGACACGAAATTGCTCGCGGTCTTCGGCCATGTCGATGGCTTCGCGCGTGGCGCCGATCATTTGCACGCCGTATTTTTCCAGCACGCCCTCGCGCACCAGATCGAGCGCACAGTTGAGCGCGGTCTGCCCGCCCATGGTCGGCAGCAACGCGTCGGGTTTCTCGCGGGCGATGATCTTTTCGACCGCGGTCCAGTGGATCGGCTCGATGTATACCGCATCCGCGGTATCCGGATCGGTCATTATAGTGGCCGGGTTGGAATTGATCAGTATCACCCGGAAACCTTCTTCCTTGAGCGCCTTGCAGGCCTGCGCGCCGGAATAATCGAATTCGCAGGCCTGACCGATGACGATCGGACCCGCGCCGATGATCAATACCGATTTTATATCCTGTCTGCGCGGCATCAGGCGACTCCTTGCTGGCTTCTGTAAGCCACGATCAAATCGAAGAAGCGGTCGAACATTGGCGCGACATCGTGCGG
>CP070646.1:738221-739602 GCA_020354435.1 Gammaproteobacteria bacterium | reverse complement strand
AGCGTCTCGGCGATGGTTTGCGCGATCGTGCCGGCCATCGTCACCGGACTCGACGCTCCCATCTGACCGAAAGTGTTCGAATGCAGCGGGATGCCGCAACGCACCGCGGCAGCGGCGATCTCACAGGATTCGGCATCGAAACGCAGGGGCGGTACCGGGATATTGCAGTTTAGCGACAGGAAAGGCCGCGCCTCGAAGGCTTCGCGCGAACCGGCAATCGTGTAACACATTTCGGCGATATCCTCGACGTTGGCCGCCTCGGTGGCGGCCGCGAACACGTGCTTGTGCGTGCCGGCAAGACAGGCGTAGGCGGTGTTGATATCGAGTCGTTTCGCATCGGGCATGTCGCGCGCAACCATCGAGCGACTGAAGAAATGGATATGCTCGAGGCTGTCGACCAGCCGCGCTGCATCGTACAGGTCGCGCAGCGTCGATTCGCGGTAGCGGCCGCTATCTAGATCGAGGATCAGCGGCGCGGCACCGCCGGAACCGACATGTACGCGCGCACCACCGAGATGCATATCGTGTGCCGGATCCCGACCGCACAGTTTGAAATCGCGCGCGAGGCCGTGCAGCGCGTTGTCGATCAGCATTTGCGAAAAATGCAGTCGACCATCGGTATCGAGACTGCCGCCGGCAGCGGTCACTTTCTCGATGACGATATCGGGTGCCTCGGACATGCCGACCTCGTCCAGTATGGCGCGAGCCGCGCCATCGATTTTCACCAGATCGTCCGCATCGAGTGGCTGGTAACGACCACCCGGGATACCGCCGAGCGAAGTCGGGCCGTCACCCGCTTGCGCTGTCACCGCGGCCCGACGGCGGCGTGGTCTCTTACTCCGGGTACTGGTTTTCTGCGCAGGCATGACAACTCGAATTTGCCCTGGGCGGAATGATCAGGGTCATGTCGGCAGTTTACTCGAATTTCGCGCGGCCGCTACTGCGGACAGTCGCTTGAGCCCCGTTTCGGGTACGCGCAGAGCCGTCGCTGTAGCGGCAGCAACGGTGTTTCGGCCTCAAGTCAAAGGCGTCAGGTAGTTCATCCAGGCCGACATGCGCAGCAGGGTTTTACGCACCAGGGCCAGTTCCTGCAGCTCTTCGCCGTAAACAGCTGCCTGTGCCCTGGATCCACCCGGAACCCGGGTGAAATAAAGGTTATAGCGCGGATCCGAGATATCGATTACGACCGGGATGCGCGGCTGGTCCGCCACGGCCGGGGTATCGCGGCCGCTCTCCGGCGCCCAGGCCAGATCCTCGTCCGGCACCGGTAGCACCCGGCGCAGCTTGCCGGAAAACACCTTGCCCGGAATGTGATCGAAAGTCACCTCTGCCGCGCTGCCGTCCTCGAGGCGGAGCAGGTTGTTTTGATGGAACCAGACGA
>CP070646.1:736737-738121 GCA_020354435.1 Gammaproteobacteria bacterium | reverse complement strand
GGTGATGATTTCGTCGCCCTTGTTGAGTGCTTCGACCATGTTTTTATGTTCCTTGGCTTTTTTCTGTTGCGGGCGGATCAACAGGAAATAGAAAATGCCGAACATCAACAACAACGGCAATATCAGCTCCAGGGTACCTGCTTGCTGCCCCTCGGCGCCCTGCGCTAGCGCATCACTAATAAAGAAACTCATTTTCATAAACCTTTGGTTTGGGTTTCGAAGGCTCCGGGGCCTGCCCTGAAGCGGCGCGTATTATGGCACCAGCACGATCATCTCACAAGGCGGAAGCGCACAATTTGGTGATTATTAATGGACAGCATAGCGCTGGTAAAAGTTCTCGCAGAAACCTGCGTAATCGCCGGATTCGATCGCGGCCCGGATCGAACGCATGAGTTGCTGGAAGTAATACAGGTTGTGAATCGTATTGAGCCGTGCGCCGAGTATTTCACCACACTTGTCCAGGTGGCGCAGATAGGCACGCGAATAGTTACGGCAGGTATAACAGGCACAATCGGCAGCCACCGGCGCGGTATCGTCGGCATAGCGGGCATTGCGAATCCGCAGAATACCGTCGTTGGTGTAAAGAAATCCGGTGCGCGCGTTACGCGTCGGAATCACGCAGTCGAACATATCGATGCCGCGGCGCACGCCCTCGACCAGGTCTTCCGGCTTACCCACGCCCATCAGGTAGCGCGGTTTATCCGCCGGCAGCTCGGGCACCACCACGTCCAGCGTCGCATTGCGTTCGTCGGCATCCTCACCCACCGAAAGGCCGCCGATGGCATAGCCGTCGAAACCGATTCCGATCAGGCCGCGCGCCGATTCGATTCGCAACTCGGGCCAGGTGCCACCCTGCACGATGCCAAACAGCGAGTTGGGATTATCGCCGAAGGCGACCTTGCTGCGCTCGGCCCAGCGCAGCGACAACTGCATCGATTCGCGCACGACGTCCTCCGTCGCCGGGTACGGCGTACACTCGTCGAAACACATGACGACGTCGGAGCCAAGGTCGCGCTGTACCTGCATCGACACTTCCGGGCTGAGAAAGACCCTGGCACCGTCGACCGGCGAGGCAAAGGTTACCCCTTCCTCGGTAATCCTGCGCATTTTCGCAAGGCTGAACACCTGGAAACCGCCTGAATCGGTCAGGATCGGGCCCTGCCAGTGCATCAGGTCGTGCAAATCGCCGTGTTTCTTGATGATCTCCGTGCCCGGGCGCAGCATCAGGTGAAAGGTATTGCCGAGGATGATTTCGGCGCCGATTTCCCGCAGCTCCTCCGGCGTCATCGCCTTGACCGTGCCATAGGTGCCCACCGGCATGAAGGCCGGCGTTTCCACCGTGCCGCGCTCGAATCGCAGGCGCCCGCGTCGCGCATGGTTGTCG
>CP070646.1:735246-736637 GCA_020354435.1 Gammaproteobacteria bacterium | reverse complement strand
GCTGTTCGGCGCGATTCCCGGGGTCAGCATGCTGACGCTGGCGGCGATCCTGCTGCCGTTTACCGCGCATTTGTCGCCCGAACAGGGCATCATGCTGTTCTCGGTGATTTACTGCACCGGCGTTTACGGCGGCGCAATCACCGCGATCCTGTTCAATATTCCGGGCGCGCCGGAAAACGCGCCGACCGCGTTCGACGGTTACCCGATGACGCAAAACGGCCAGGCCGGCAAGGCGGTCGGTGCCGCGGTCATGTGCTCGGCACTCGGCGGCGTCGTGTCGACCATCATCATGATGGCGGCGACCGCGCCGATCGCCGACTGGGCGATCTCGGCCTTCGGCCCGCCGGAAATCTTCGCGCTGGTTTTCTTCGGCCTCGCGGTCGCGGCCTCGGTCGGCGCCAAGACTTTCTGGAAAGGCTGGCTGTCGATCCTGGCCGGACTGATGGTCGCGGTGGTCGGGCTCGACCCGGTCGGCGGCATCGAGCGTTACGACTTCGAAATGCCCTACCTGCTCGCCGGCATTCATTTCATCCCGACGATCCTCGGCTTCTTCGCGGTATCGGAAATTTTCGTGCAGGCCGAGAAAAAAGTACGCGGCTCCTACCAGGCGCCGAAGCTCAGCGTCGATTTCCCGTCGTTGAGCGAACTGATCGCGCACAAGTTCGCGGTCGTGCGCTCGATCGTGATCGGTTTTTTCTGCGGCATCCTGCCCGGCATCGGCGCGACGCTGGCGGCCTTCATGGGTTACAACGAGGCCGTACGCTGGTCGAAGAACCGCGAAGAATTCGGCAAGGGCAAGCTCGAAGGCGTGATTTCGTCCGAAACCGCGAACAATGCCGCCACCGGCGCGGCGATGATCCCGCTGCTCGCGCTCGGCCTGCCCGGCGGCGCGCTGACCGCGATGATGGTCGGCGTATTCCAGATGCACGACATGGAGCCCGGCCCGCTGGTGTTCCTCAACAGCGCCGACCTGGTCTGGGTCGTGTTCGCGGCGATGTTCTTCGCCAACGCGTCGATCCTGCTGATCGGTTTCCTCGAAACCAAGACCATCATCAACCTGCTGCGCATCCCGTTCCAGTTCCTGGCGCCGCTGATCCTGCTGCTCGCGACCGTCGGCGCCTACGCGGTGCGCGGGCTCACGATAGACGTCATCGTCATGTTCTGCGCCGGCGTGGTCGGCTTTTTCCTGCGCCGCTCGGGTTACTCGGTCGCCGGCATCGTGCTCGGACTGATTCTCGGCAAGATCGGCGAGCAGACCTTCGCCCAGGCGATGCAGATGCTGCATTTCGAGTGGAGCGGATTCTTCAACCGGCCTATCGCGCTGGGCCTGCTGATCGCCGGCCTGTTGACGCTTTGTGCC
This sequence comes from Gammaproteobacteria bacterium, assembly GCA_020354435.1. Classification (GTDB taxonomy): domain Bacteria; phylum Pseudomonadota; class Gammaproteobacteria. The sequence goes on along the minus strand of CP070646.1, from coordinate 735,277 downwards.
AGCGTTTACGGCGCCTTTTTCAAGAAAACCA
>CP070646.1:733755-735146 GCA_020354435.1 Gammaproteobacteria bacterium | reverse complement strand
GCGCTCCGCGGTGACCTTGCCGACGCCCCAGATGCTTCTGACCGGCAGCGATTCGAGGAAATTATCGACTTGTTCAGGCGTTACAACGTATTGACCGTCGGGCTTGTTCAGGTCACTCGCGATCTTGGCGATAAACTTGTTAGGTGCAATGCCGGCGGACACGGTGATGCCGATGCGACCGCGGATGCGCTGGCGTATCTCACCTGCGATCAACGTTGCACTGCCGCGGCAACGCGGGCAGTGGGTTACGTCGAGAAAGGCTTCGTCCAGCGATAGCGGTTCGATCCGGTCGGTGTAGTCGGCGAAAATTTCGTGCATCTGCTTCGAGGCCTCGCGGTAGACCGACATGCGTCCCGGGATCAGGATCAGTTGCGGACAGCGTTTGACCGCGGTAGCGCTGGCCATCGCCGAGTGTACGCCGAACTTGCGCGCCTCGTAGCTCGCGGTCGCGATCACGCCGCGCCGGCTGGCACTGCCACCGACCGCGATCGGCTTACCCTTGAGCGACGGGTTGTCGCGTATCTCGACCGCGGCGTAAAAACAGTCCGCGTCGATATGGATGATCTTTCTCGGCTCTGGTGTGGTCGAATTCACGGCGGCTCGACTTGCTTCCGTATGGCGGCTGGGTAAAAATCGTCGCTCCAGCAAAGGAGCCGGGCGATGACCGAAAAAGTATTTTATCAGGACGCGTATCAGAAGACATGGCAATCGGAAGTTACCGACGTGCTTGACAATGGCCTGATTCTGGCGGCGACGATATTTTATCCGCTCGGCGGTGGCCAACCCGGCGATAGCGGGCGTTTGAGCATCGGCGGTCGCGATTATCGCGTCGTCGATACGCGTTACGCGGAGGACCGCCAGCGTATCGTGCATTTTATCGAAGATGATCTGAGTGCAGTCCAGGTCGGCGACAGTGTTGACATGGAGATCGACTGGGAACGACGCCACCGCCTGATGCGTATGCATACCAGCATGCACCTGGTCTGTTCGCTGATCGACGCGCAGGCCACCGGCGGCGCGGTCGGCGAAAACGAGAGCCGGCTCGACTTCGATTTGCAAGACCAGGTCGTCGACAAGGATCAGTTGACGGCGGATTTGAACGCGCTGGTGCAAAAAGCGATTCCGGTTAATATCGGCTCGATTACCGACGAAGAACTCGATCACAATCCCGAACTGGTGCGCACGATGTCGGTTCGGCCGCCACGTGGCGCCGGCACGGTGCGTACGATTTCGATCGAGAATACCGATTATCAGCCCTGTGGCGGTACCCATGTGCGCAATACCTCGGAAATTGGAGCGCTGGCTGAGAGACAAAGGTTTTGAATTTGAAAAAGATGCCAGAGACCGTAGAAAGCTTGAAGTGGATGTTAGTGAAGATGCGCTGATTATTG
>CP070646.1:732242-733655 GCA_020354435.1 Gammaproteobacteria bacterium | reverse complement strand
TCGGCCAATAACGGACCCCCATCTCGTCAGAAACTGTTGACCTCGATCACTACTTCAGTAAATTTGGCTAGTTACTGCAACATTGACTAGCATCAATTGAGAACATATTGAAATAACAACGATATGTATATCGAGTTAGCCGTTTTCGCTCTGTTTGTCTTCTGCTATAGCCTGGTTGCAGGTCGAATCGATCGCGCAGCTGCGTCCGGGCCAATCGTATTCGTCGTATCCGGCTTCCTCATGGGGCCGCTGGGGCTTGCCTGGTTCGAGGCCAGTATTACGCGCGCTGAACTACGGGTGCTTGCCGATGTGACCCTGGCCCTGATACTTTTTATCGATGCAGCGAATGCCGATCTTGCAGTTCTTAAGAGACAGTTCCGAATACCTTCGCGCATGCTGCTGTTTGGTTTGCCCGGCGTTATTTTTCTGGGCGCTCTGGCTGCTGCGTTCCTGTTCGATAACCTGTCCCTGTTTGAAGCGGCGATACTGGGGACGATACTAGCGGCCACCGATGCTGCACTTGGCAAGCCGGTTGTTACCAATAAGGCGGTGCCACCACAGGTTAGGGAAGGCCTGAACATCGAAAGCGGGCTGAACGATGGCCTGTGTGTCCCGATCCTGCTGGTTTTTATCGCGCTGGCGATTGGCAGCGGCGGTGAAGGTGGTAGTACCACGCTGGCTCTGACACTGGTAGCCAAGGAGCTCGGGATTGGTCTCGTTGTGGGTCTCGGGCTTGCCACTGCTGGTACTTGGGCGATGCGATGGTGTCACGATAAAGGCTGGTTGACCGAAATATGGACGCAGGTCACCGTCATAGCACTTGCCATTGCCTGCTTTTCGGTTGCACAGAGCTTACATGGCAGCGGCTACATCGCCGCATTCGTCGGGGGACTGGTCTTCGGCTTCAGGGCCAGGGAAGAGACGCATAAATTGGTGTTGGCTGCCGAGGGTACCGCGGAGGCACTGGCTCTCCTGACCTGGCTCGTTTTCGGGGTGGCCGTAATTGGTCAATCAATCGAGTACTTTACCTGGGAAATGCTGGTGTATGCGCTGCTGAGCCTTACGCTGATTCGGATGCTTCCGGTTTACCTGTCGCTTTCGGGTACTGGCGAGAGCGCGGCGTCAAAGCTATTCCTTGGCTGGTTCGGTCCCCGAGGGCTGGCAAGTATCGTCTTTGCCATTATTGTCATCGACAAGGGAGTACCCGAAAGTCGATTTATTGCCATGGTCGTTGTATTGACGGTCTTCTTGAGTCTGGTCGCCCACGGCATTTCTGCTAACCCCCTTGCCAACCTTTTTGGGAAAAAAGGGTAATAAAGTAGATCTGGCCTGACGTGTAAGGATCGATGTAGCTGATTAAAATGGAGCCGTCGCCTTAATCACTCTCCCGTGCCAAAGGTCCGTTGTGGGTCG
>CP070646.1:730725-732142 GCA_020354435.1 Gammaproteobacteria bacterium | reverse complement strand
GCAAACCGTGGTCGAGCTGGTGGCGTTGGACCAGCTGTATATCGATTTCCAGGCGCCGCAATCGGTTTACGCCAAGATCGACGACTCGACTCGCCTGCACGTCAGGCTCGATGCGCTTTCCGACCGCCGGTTCGACGGCCGCATCGAAAAAATCATCCCGGTTACCGACCCGGTCAGCCGCACCTTTCTGGTGCGCGCGGCGCTGAACGAATCAGGGGCGCGGCTCGCGCCGGGAATGTCGGCCAGTGCAATAATGCAAATCGACAGCGGCACTCGCGGCGTGGTCGTACCGCGCGATGCGATCATTCGTTATCCAGACGGGCGCGTGACAGTATGGATTGCCGAGGCCGACGGCGACAAGACGCGGGTACGCGAACTGCGAGTGCAAACCGGGCTCGGTTTCGAAGGCCGCGTTGCGATCACGCAGGGCCTCGAGGCCGGTGCGCTGGTGGTCGTGCGCGGTAACGAATCGCTGTACGAGGGACAGGTGGTGATTCTGCGCGAAGGGGATAGCTAGAGTCATGTTCGAGAAGATGGTCAGGCACGGTATCCTGATCGCGGTCGCGACCTTGATCGTGACCGTGCTCGGCGTGGTCGCCGCGACGCGCATCCCGGTGCAAATGATTCCCGATCTGGAAGTGCGCACTATCTCGGTACGTACGATCTGGCCTGGCGCAACGCCCCAGGACGTCGAAAAGGAAATCCTGATCGAACAGGAGGAACAGTTGCGCAGCGTGCCGGGTCTGCAGCGCATCGTCTCGTCGGCCTCCTTCGGCCGCGCGCGCGTGGAACTCGAATTCCCGTTCGGCATCGATCTTAACAATACGCTGATCGACGTCATCAACGCGCTTAACCGCGTTTCCGCCTATCCCGACAATGTCGACGAACCGCGTATTTACGCCACTTCGTTTTCGTCCAATTCCTTTATGTACTTCCGCGTCATGCCGCTGCCGGGTAATCCACGCAACCTCGACATGGCGCCGCTGCAGGATTTCGTGCGCGACAATGTCGCCTCGCGCCTCGAAACCATCCCCGGGGTTTCCGAGGTTTCGACCTACGGCGGCGCCGCGCGCCAGATCCAGATTCTCGTCGATCCGGTGCGGCTGGCCGAGCGTAACCTGACCATGGGCCAGGTGCGAAGCGCGATTCGCGAGCGCAACCGCGACATATCCGGCGGCGAAATCGAGTCCGGTAAACGGCGCTACCTGCTGCGTACGATCGGCCGCTTCGATGATGTCGAGGATCTCCAGCGAGTTATCGTCGACGCCAGCGGCGATGCACTGATTCGACTCGGCGAAATCGCCGAGGTCAGGCTCGGTCACTTCGAGATCAACCGCTTCTTTTACACTAACGGCAGCAGCGCGCTCGGCATGTCGGTGCGCCGCCAGGCCGGTTCCAACGTGATTGACATCAAAAA
>CP070646.1:729203-730625 GCA_020354435.1 Gammaproteobacteria bacterium | reverse complement strand
GGCCTGTCGGGCCATTACTTGCTCGCTCAGTCGCCAGAACTCGTCGCGGTGCACGAGTACGTCCTGGGCCGCCCTCTGGTCCTGGTCGGCCATGGCCTTGAACGCGGCATCGAGCGCGTTGACAACCGATTTATATGCCTGCTCCAGCATTTCACCGGTAGTCTCGCTAACCTTGATCCCCTCGCGCTGAAAACTCTGACCCACGGCTACGAGCTCCCTGCTGACCACGTCCCCCAGGGATTCGATGTCCGCCGCCATGCCGAGCGCATTAGCGTGCTGTTCGGCTTCTTTATCCGTTAGCTCGCTTCGGCCAATGCGTTGCGAGAAATCGAGAATGGCGTCATGCAGGATCGCGACCCGGTCGTTATCCTTGACGATCTCGTTAAAACCTTCGAAATCTCCCTTTTCGAACGCCGGCTTGAAATCCCCCAGCATCTTGCGTACCCATTCGGCCATGTGGCCAAGCTCGAGGTGTATGCGCTCGAGGGCGATGGAAGGAACGGTGATGACCGCATCATCGAGGAACTTCGGGCGCACGATAAAGGTCTCGGGTTCCATGCGCTCCGGGATCAGCCACTGCACCAGGCGGCTGAACAATCCCACAAATGGCAGAAAGATAACTACATTGGCTATGGCCCAGATGGTAGCGGCATTGGCGACCTGTCGAGGGACCTCTTCAGCGAGGCGTTCAGTGCCCTCCAGCTCTTCGTACGTGGGTGAGACTGCCACGGCCCAGGTGGCGAGCAGGTCGATAAAAGCGATCCAGATCAACGCCCCCAGGACGTTGTAGATTACATGAACGGCGGCTGCCCGTACCGCTTCGCGGGGCTTACCGATGGCAGCGAGCATCGCGGTGATACAGGTGCCGATCTTTGCCCCGAATACTATGGGGATACCCGCAGTCAAGGTGACGAACCCCTGGGTCGCCATGACCACGGCCAGGCTGATGGTTGCGGATGAGGATTGCACCAGCGCGGTGAACAGCGCGGCGACCAGGATGCCGAGCAAGGGATTCTCCAGGGCTTGCATGAGCTCCAGGAAGGGCGGGAAGGTGCGTAGCGGTGTCATCGCTTCACCCATGACGCCCATGCCGTAGAAGATGAGACCCAGCCCCATCAGCATGCCGCCGTAGTGACGGGCCTTGCCTCCCTGGGATGTAAAGGTCATCAGGAAGCCGATGGTAATCATGGGTAGTGCTGCTTCCGTAACGTTGAACGCCACGATCTGGGCGGTAACCGTAGTACCCACATTGGCGCCGAAGATGATGCCGATGGATTGCATCATGGTCATGAGACCGGCACTCACGAAGCCGACCACGAGCACGGTGGTAACCGAAGAGGACTGAATCACGGCAGTCACGACCGCGCCGGTTATGGCGCCCATCACGCGATTGGAGCTGAGCTTGCCCAGGACGTATTTCAT
>CP070646.1:727678-729103 GCA_020354435.1 Gammaproteobacteria bacterium | reverse complement strand
AGCGCCACGGTGGCGGCACGGGCGCCAAAACTGTGCGCAATCAGGTTTACCTCGATGCGATCGCCAAACGGTACGATGACGTCGTTCAACAGTATGCCGAGCCAGGTCAGGCCCAGCGTATCGGCACGATCGGCGATCGGCGGGTAGGCCAGCGCTTCCCACAACGGATCAAACCAGCGGTTGGCATAGAAACTCGGCCAGGTCACCCCGATAAAAAGCGGGTTAAATTCCTCTCCACCGCTTTTTCTGATCGACGAGACAATCGATTTGTAATTACGAATTGCTTCTTCCTGGGCGGTATCGAGCCCCATGGCCGCGACCACCAGGTGCGTATACTGGTTGGTCGCAATGTCTTCGTCGATCCGCTGCCTGAGTATATCCAGCGCGTCCCAGCTGCCGACGAAGGCATCACCAAATTCATCGGTCATAGACGCGCCATTACGCGGATCATCGCTGCAGGGAGCGACCGCCGCGTCGCCGTGATTGAAATAAAGGCTGTAGAGGGCGCAATTGCCCTCGCCGTATGGCTTGCCTTCGTAACGCATGATCTGTGAAATGTACTGCACATCGAACTTGAGCGCGTTCAACAATCGATCTACCGAGTAACCCGCGGAGCGTGCCGATTCATCCACAACCAGATCCTCGCGACCCTTGGTTACCATGTGTATCGGGCTTTCTTCGAAACCGACGATATAACCCGGGAAGTTCAACGAAATTCCGCTCGGATAATAAGCCGCTATATGATCCAGAACGTGGTAGTAACCTGACGTATTCATCGCATTTTCCGCCTCGGCGTAATAACTGGTATTACTGCAGCCACCTATCCCGAGAAGCAGGATCAGGCAGATATTCATCTGCGTATTTTTTGCCAGCCGAAGCCGTTGCCACCATCCGCAGGGCAGTCGCCAGGCGGCGGCGATATCTATCCCTGACCGCCATACGCACGCCAATGCGGCAACAAAAACTGCAAACATTTCGCAACCCTGAAAACCTGATAAACCCGATAATCTCACACTAACCGACCCGGTCGAGCTTGATCTGTGTCATGCGTTTATAAAATGGGACCATCTAAGCTATTTATATTGGAAAAGATTATTTATTCATGAAACTTTACCTGTCGCCAGCCAGATGGATATCGTCTTGGAGATAAAATCCTTCAAGTCCAACCCTGTGCTGCAGGCGCTGGTGGCCTGGTTGATTGCGGTCTGGATCATTACCGCGATCAACCCGCTCTACCCACATGACTGGATTCTGGAAAATCTGCTGGTCTTCATCTGGGGCGGGCTGCTGGCGTTTACCTATCGCCGTTTCCAGTTCTCCAATCTTTCCTATGGATTGTTTATTCTCTTTCTTAGCCTGCATCTCGTCGGCGCCCACTATACCTATTCCGAAACGCCGTTCGGATTCTGGCTGCAGGACTGGTTC
>CP070646.1:726153-727578 GCA_020354435.1 Gammaproteobacteria bacterium | reverse complement strand
GAATTATACGCCGCCTGGCAAGGATCGGATCACCACCGCGCAATGCGGCCGGCAACCGGGGCCAACGTGCTGGGCGATTTCAACGACGTCACGGTGAATTTTCACGGAATCACAACCCGGCTTTACCGCGAGGGCGAGGATTTCAGGGTAACGACGCTCGGGGCCGACGGCAAACCTGGCGACTTCCCGGTGCGCTATACTTTCGGTCACTACCCGCTGCAACAGTACCTGGTCGATATCGGCGCGGGCCGCCTGCAGGCGCTCAACGTCGCCTGGGACAGCCGCAGCCGAGAACAGGGCGGTCAGCGCTGGTATCACTTGCAGGACGACGAGCGGATAACACCCGAGCACCCGTTTTTCTGGACGCGCTATTTTCAGAATGCCAACAGCCGCTGCATAGAGTGCCACAGCACCGACGTGACAAAGAATTTCGATGCCGACAGCGACAGCTACAGCACGCGCTGGACCGAAACCGGCGTGGGTTGCGAATCCTGCCACGGACCGGCGAGCCGACACCTGGCATTGGCTCTCGGCGACAAACTGCAAGCCGATGATTCCGGTTTTGACAAGAAACGCAAAATCCGATTGCGCTGGACCTTCGAAGACAACAGCGACATCGCTTCGGCGAATGGGGAGCGCGACGACAGTTACCTCGACACCTGCGGCGCCTGTCATTCACGCCGCTCGACCAACGGCGACCTCGAAGCGCTGGCGCCATACCATGATCGCAATCGGCTGGCCCTGGTCGAATCTGGGCTTTACTTCAGTGACGGCCAGATCGATGACGAAGTCTTCGTACTGGGTTCGTTCCTGCAAAGCAAGATGCAGCAAAAAGGCGTGACCTGCGGCAATTGCCACGATCCCCATAGCGGCAAAACCATTGCCGACGGCAACGCGCTGTGCGCGCAATGCCACCAGCCGAAAACCTTCGATGCCATATCGCACCATCATCACGAACCCGGATCGAGCGGCGCGCTGTGCGTCAATTGCCACATGCCCGAGCGGGTTTACATGACCGTGGATCCGCGGCGTGACCACAGTTTTTCGATACCTAACCCGGGACTGGCGCTGGAATCGAACAGACCGAACGCGTGTAATAACTGCCACCTCGGCAAAACGCCCGCCTGGGCGGCCTCGGCGATACGCGATTGGGGAATAAACGTCGACATCAACCGCTGGACGGCCATCAATCGCGGGCTGAATTTGCAAGATGCCCTCGTGTTTCAGGATTACCTGCGCAATCCTCCCGCAGGCTTGCCAGCACTGCGCGAAGCAAGTCTGATCGGCAAACTGTCCGCTTTTCCGTCTCGGCTTGCGTTCGAACACGCGGCTGACCGGCTACGCAGCCCCGACCCGTTGCTGCGACGCGCGGCAATCGGCGCGCTGTCGTCGGCGCCACTCGAGTTACGCTGGCCGTTGCTGAAC
>CP070646.1:724614-726053 GCA_020354435.1 Gammaproteobacteria bacterium | reverse complement strand
TTCTGGCCGGCGTTCATCGCGATCCTGGTCGGCACCTGGTTCGGGGTCAAGATCCTGTCAGTCATAGACGACAGGACATTAATGGTGGTGGTCGGTATCGCGGTTATTGCCTTTGCCATCCTGCAGGCCTCGCACTACCGCCTGCATCTGTCCGATGCCGCGGTCAGGCCGGCGGGGCTGATATTCGGAGGCGCGTCAGGCCTGATCGGCGGCGTTTGTTCGTTTTTCGGCCCGATGCTGATCGTTTACCTGATCTCGATCCGCGGGCTGTCCAAAAACCAGTTCGTCAGCTCGATCAGCTTCCTCTACGTCAGCGCGGTCGTGCCCTGGGCAATCACGCTGTATCTTTTCGGCATTCTCGATCAAAGACTGCTGGTTTATTCCGCATTCGCCACCATTCCGGTAACACTCGGGCTATTACTCGGTCAACGCATCCGTCGCCATATCAGTGACGCCCGCTTTCAGTACCTGATCATCGGTATCCTGGTGGTTTCCGGGATTTCGATGTTGTGGCGCGCATACCAGTAAGCCAGAAACCCTTTACCTGATACGAATCATATCGTCGCCGGCGGCGGCGGAAAAAATATTTCAAAGCTAAACTATAATACCTGGTGTAACGCTCACGATAATGATCAACCCATCGCGAAATACCCATGAATAACCTGTCACGCCTGTTGTGTATCGGCCTGATTTTGAGCCTCGGCGCATGCGCCAGCACCGGCGGCAAGACGCCGGAGGAACAACGCGAGGCTATCCAGTCGATGAAAAGCGAGGTCCTGACCGACCTCTACAAAGTCAAACCCGACGTGCGCGCGCAAATCAAAAAGGCGCCGGGCTACGCGGTTTTTAGCAACGCCAACGTCAACCTGGTGCTGGCGAGCTTCGGCGGCGGCTACGGGGTCGCAAAAAACAATCGCAGCGGAAAATATACTTACATGAAAATGGCCGAAGCGGGTCTCGGCCTCGGTCTCGGGATCAAGGATTTTCGCGTCGTCTTCGTTTTTCATACCAACAAGAGCCTTAATAACTTCGTCGAGAAAGGCTGGGCCTTCGGTGCACAGGCAGATGCCGCGGCCAAGGCCGGCGACTCGGGCGGCGCGGTTGGCGGCGAAGTCACGGTCAACGATATGACGATTTACCAGTTAACCGAGGCGGGGCTTGCGCTGCAGGCGACCATCAAGGGCACCAAGTACTGGAAGAACGAGGCGCTAAACTAGACAAGCCACAAGCCGTCGCGATCGAAGCGATCAGGGTGCGACGCGCAGCGAGTTCATGCGAATACCGAGCGGCCCGCGCGCGAGGTAAAACTGTAAGGTCTCACCCTCGCGCTCGACCTCGACTTCGACCGTGTCGGTAATCTCGCCGGCGGTGGTCGCGTTACGCAGGTCGCGCCAGTTGTAAATCCGCTCGTTATCGTAACGAATAATCTGGTCGCCGGA
>CP070646.1:723066-724514 GCA_020354435.1 Gammaproteobacteria bacterium | reverse complement strand
GTCGGCGCTGCCGCCGGAAATTTCACCGGGCAGCTGATTGGACCACGGCGACGCGTAAGCCGGTTTAATCAAGCCGGGTCAGGATCCCCTCTCCAGTAGCTGTAGCCGTACAGCCAGACGCTGCCATTTTCGGATAGCGTCTTCAACGAATGTGAAACCTGGCGCGGAATGCGCACCAGGTCACCGGGCTCGCATACCCTGCTCTGGCCACCGACCTCGATCCACAGCCGTCCCTCGGCGACAAGCACGTATTCATCGGATCGATGGGTGAAGTCGAGCCATTGCTGACCCGGCGGGTCGCGAAAGATGCCGAAGCTGAAACCTTCGTCACGCCAGTCCGCCTCGACTGTCGAATAATCGACCGGAGTCGGGTATGCGGCGCTGGAAAACAATTCAATCACGATACGAATTCCAGGTCGATGCGGTAGTCAGCCGGTTCCTTCAGGTTGATCGATACCGGGCACTGGCGCATGCGGCCTTCGATGTAATCGACGATTTCCCGTTTCGCTTCACCGCTGTAATCAAATGTTGCGCGTAGTTCAAATCGATGTTCTGCCATGCAGCTTCTCCCACCAACAGGGAATCAATTGCGAATTATAATCGCCGCCTGCCCGAGGCATTTCAATATCTACTAAAGGTTAATCCGCATCCAAACCCGGGGGTTCCAATTCTTGACCCTTGCTCAGGCGGTTTCCAGATCCTCTTCGCTAGCCGCTGTATTTTCGTGTTGCGCGGTAATCCGGATCAGGTCATCGCCGTAAAGTTCGAGCTTGCGTTCGCCGATGCCGGGGATCACGGCAAGTTCATCGATGCTGCGAGGCCGTTGCGCGCAAATCGCGACCAGCGTCTTGTCGTGCAGGATGACGTAAGGCGGCACGCCCTGTTCCTGCGCCAGTTGCCTGCGATGCAGACGCAATGCCTCGAACAGCGACGTATCGCCTTCGCCGAGTTCTACCGGTTTTTTCACCACGGCGGGTTTTGCCAATTTGGCCGGCTTTTCGAATTTGCGCAGGTCTAACTGCTTTTCGCCGCGCAGCAGCGGCCTGCATTCCGGCGTCATTTTCAACGCGCCGTAATTGTCGATATCGGCATACAGGTAACCATGCGCGATCAATTGCCGGAACAGGCTGCGCCACTCGTTTTGATCGAGATCGCCGATACCGAAGGTGCTGATCCGGTCGTGACGGTTTTGCACGATGCGATCCTTGGCGTTACCCATCAGGACGTCGATCACGTAGTTGACGCCGAAACGCTGGCCGGTGCGGTAAACGCAGGACAGAGCCATCTGCGCGGCCTCGGTCGCATCCCAGGTCGACGGCGGTTCGACACAGTTATCGCAGTGGCCGCAGGGCTCCGACAGGGCTTCGTCGAAGTAGGCCAGCAGGGTCTGGCGGCGGCAGCCGGTTTGCTCGCAAAAGCCGAGCATGGCTTCCATCTTGTGGTGCAGT
>CP070646.1:721516-722966 GCA_020354435.1 Gammaproteobacteria bacterium | reverse complement strand
GTTGCCCTTGTGCTGTCGAATCGGGACCAGGCCGGTGGGTTCGCCGATAACGCAGTAGCGGCCGAGCTTTTTACCGTTATCGGCGATCAGCTTCGCCCCGCTCATGGTGGTTTCCTCGTCCGCGGTGGCGACGATCGTCAGCGGACGCCTGAGCTTGTCCAGGTTGATCTTGCTGCTTGCCGTCAGCGCCAGTGCGAGAAAGCTTTTCATGTCGCAGCTACCGAGGCCGTAAATACGGTCATCGGCCTCGCGCGCGGTGAACGGATCGCTGCTCCACAGGTCCGGATCGCAGGGTACGGTATCGGTATGGCCGGACAGAACGAGACCGTCGCTGCCGTTGCCGGCGTGCGCGATCAGGTTGAACTTGCGATCGTCGACTGCCTGTATTTCGCAGTCGAAGCCGAGGCCTTCGGCCCATTGCGCGACCAGGTCGATGAGCGCGCGGTTGCTCATATCGATGTCGGCGTGCACGCAGCTCACCGACGGGGTTGCGATCAGTTGCGCGATCATGTCGCGCGTGGTGGGCAATCCCCTGGACATGCGCTCTGTGTCAGTCCTGCGGCAGATCGGTGACCGCGCCCTCAGAGGCCGAACTCACCAGGCGCGCGTACTTCGCCAGCAGGCCACGCTTGTAGCGAGGCCTTGGCGCCTTCCATTCCTTGGCGCGCTTTTTCAGTTCGGCCGCACTCAGCTTGACGTTAACCTCGCGCTTTTCCGCGTCGATGGTGATGATGTCGCCGTTTTTCAGCAGCGCGATCGGCCCGCCGACCGCGGCCTCGGGCGTGACGTGGCCGACGACGAAACCGTGCGAGCCGCCGGAAAAGCGGCCATCGGTCAGAAAGGCGACATCCTTGCCGAGACCCTTGCCCATGATAGCGCCGGTCGGCGACAGCATTTCGCGCATGCCGGGGCCGCCTTTCGGACCCTCGTAACGCACGACGATGACGTCACCCTTTTTGACCGTGCCGTCGAGGATCTTTTTCAGCGCCTGCTCTTCCGAGGAAAAAATCCGTGCCTTGCCGGTGAAACTGAGGCCTTCCTTGCCGGAGATCTTGGCGACCGCGCCTTCGGGCGCGATATTGCCGCGCAGGATAACCAGGTGGCTGTCTTTCTTGATCGGGTTGTTGAGCGCGTGCACGATGTCCTGGCTGTCGGGGTAGGGCTTGACCTTCGCCAGGTTCTGCGCCAGCGTCTTGCCGGTGACGGTCAGGCAGTCGCCGTGCAGCATGCCGGCGTCGAGCAGCATTTTCATCAGCGGCTGGATGCCGCCGATTTCGATCAGATCGGTCATCATCGCCTTGCCGCTCGGGCGCAGGTCGCACAACACCGGCACGCGCTTGCCGATGCGGGTAAAGTCGTCGAGCTTGAGATTAACCCCGATTGCCGATGCCATGGCCAGCAGGTGCAACACGGCGTTGGTCGAACCGCCGAGCGCGATGACGACCGTGAT
>CP070646.1:719958-721416 GCA_020354435.1 Gammaproteobacteria bacterium | reverse complement strand
CTGATTTGCACGACCGCAAGATCGCAATCTGGGGCGCTTCGTTCAAACCCGGCTCGGCTTCTCTCGATTCGGCGCCGAGCCTGCGCGTAATCGATGCGATCGTCGCACAACAGGCCGAGGTGCGAATTCATGATCCCGAGGCGTTAGAGAATGTTCATCATCTGTATCATGATAATCCTTACGTCAAGACCATCAGCGGCAAGTACGACGCGCTGAAGAATGTCGATGCGCTGGTGCTGATGACGGAGTGGCCCGAGTACTGGTCACCCGATTTTGACCTGATGCTAAAGCAGATGAAGTCGCCGGTGATCGTGGATGGGCGCAATGTGTACAATCGCGAGCAGATCGAGTCGTTCGGTTTTACTTACTACGGGATTGGTCGGTAAGAACGACTTCGTAATAGATTTTCCATCCATTTCTGGAATTTCAGCTGCCATAGCCGAATTCAGGGCTTTCTTCAAACAGCATCAGAAATTCATGTCCGCTTGTATCGCCTAGATATAAAGTCTCGTGCCAATAGGTCCAAGTGCCGCATTTTGTTGTTTTTCTGTTATCGGCAATGGATTCCGGCTTTCGCCGGAATGACAGGGGCTAGCGGAACAATTGGCGCGTCAGGTTGGGTGGCAGGCGGCCATTTTGTTCGACCCGGTACTTGTTGTAGCTTGTCTTTTTCGCGACCAGCTCCAGCACGCTTTTGACCTGGGGTTCCATGCTGGCTTCGGATTCGATCTTGACTTCCAGGCTGTACTGGCCACCCGCCTTGATTTCGCCCTTGCCGTCGACATCGAGGCTTGCGTCGAGATCTTTAAGCTTGAAATCGTATTTTTGCCCATTACCGGTGAAATCGATCTGGTAGTCGCCGATATTGAGCTTAATGCCTTCGTCGTCGATGCCGACGTCGCGCCAAATCAGTTTGCCGTTTAACGCGGTTGGCTTACCGTCGATGATCCCCAGCTCATCGATTAAAAGCTCGAGCCGGCCATCGGGTCGTACCGGCACTGCCTTCAGGTACTGGGCGATTTCGGAGGCCGGGTATTCGATTTTGACCTCACTTACCTCGGTGTCGCCGTTCAGCAGATCATAGGCAGCCTGGACGGTGCCCTGCGCATAGCTGATCCGGTAACAGACCTTCAAAAGAGGAATACAGGACGGCATGTAACGGTAATCGATGTCGCGCAGCGGAAACCGGTTGACGTTGACCTCCCGGGCCTTGCCTCGAATCACGGTGCCGTCGATACCGACGAGCTGCAGCGTATTGGGCAGCTTCACGTACGGCAACACATGCCGGATCGGCAAATTGAGCAACAGCGTGATCACCAGGCACAGCAGAAAGAACAGCGTGAACTTCCAGAGCCGGATCATCTAACGACGCACGAGAACAAGGCTGCTATCGACATTACCGGGATCATCGGCTGCCGAAATACGAAGGTCCTTGATTTCGAGTCCGCTCGAACTGAC
>CP070646.1:718380-719858 GCA_020354435.1 Gammaproteobacteria bacterium | reverse complement strand
CACGGCTGCGCAAGATTTCGCCGCATTTTATTGCCGACTCGCGCCCGCACGGCGGCTCGATGTTTCGTATTTACCGCGATGTGCGATTCTCCAAAGACAAAAGTCCCTACAAGCTGCACGCGGCCTGTCAGTTTCGCCATGAACTGGGCAAGGACGCGCATACGGTGGGTTTCTATGTACATGTCTCCACCGAGGAAGCCGTGTTCGGTGGCGGGATCTGGCTGCCGCCTTCCAGCGAGCTTTTGAAAATACGCAACACTATTGTCGATAACCCACACGCATGGCGGCGGATCAAGTCGAGCCGCACGGTGAAGAAATACTTTGGCGGCATCGGCGGCGACGGTCTGAAGCGCCCGCCGCGCGGCTTCGATGCCGAGCACGAGCACATCGAGGACCTCAAGCGTAAAAGTTTTTTCCTGATGCGCCGCGAGCTGCCCGAAATCATTCTCGATGACGGTTTTGTGGACGAGGTGGAAAAAACCTTCAGCGCCGCGATGCCGCTGATGGAATATATCTGCTACGCGCAGGACATCGAGATCTGACCCCTCATTCTCTTCTGATATTAGAAACAATTGCCTTCTGACACCTAATTTTGCTCGGGCTTCCTGGCACGGGTTTCGCGATACCAGACGTGCAGCCCGCTGGCGATGACGACGCCGGGCCGCCGCTTATGCGTGAATGACGGGCTTATTCGAGGAGATTGCTTCGTCCCGCCGCGGCCTTCGGCCTCGCGGTCCTCGCAATGACGCGGGGGGTGGGAGATTGCTTCGTCCCGCCGCGGCCTTCGGCATCGCGGTCCTCGCAATGACGCGGGGGGTGGGAGATTGCTTTGTCGCTGCGCTCCTTTATGCCCTGTGGGTATCGCAAGAACGCGTCGGGCATTGCGGGAAAGTATACCCAATTCGGCCGTAGACAATGAGCCGGTCATATTTTGAATCAGGTAAACTGTCGTCTTGAATCGTAAAAGCCTGACGATGCCGATATAAAAATGAAAAACCCGCTGTTTACCGAAGACTGTAAGACGACGCCGTACTGGTGGGACAATACGCCGCGATCCACGCCGGCAGCCACCGAGTTGCCCGCTGCTGCCGACGTGGTTGTGATCGGTGCCGGTTATACGGGTTTGTCCGCAGCGCTGCACACGGCGCGCGGTGACCGGGATACGGTGGTCGTGGATGCCGAAGATCCTGGCTGGGGATGCAGCACCCGTAACGGCGGGCACGTCAGTACGAGCATCAAGCCCGGTTTCGACAAGCTCTCAGCCAGGTATGGCAAGAAGGCAGCCTTCGATATCCTCAAGGAAGGGCACAACGCGCTGGCGTGGATTGAGGAATTTATCGCCGCAGAGGGCATCGAATGCGATTTCAGGGTCACCGGTAAATTCATCGGTGCGCATACTCCGGCGCAATACGAGCGCCTGGGTCGGGAGGTGGACAATCAGATCGAGGGGCTGGAATCGGAGGCCTGGCTGCTGCCGC
>CP070646.1:716778-718280 GCA_020354435.1 Gammaproteobacteria bacterium | reverse complement strand
CAGACCACTTTCTATCACCACGATGCCCTCGGCTCGATTATTGCCACTTCAAATGAAAATG
Organism: Gammaproteobacteria bacterium; assembly: GCA_020354435.1. Classification (GTDB taxonomy): domain Bacteria; phylum Pseudomonadota; class Gammaproteobacteria. Next base: position 718,219 of record CP070646.1, on the reverse strand, counting down.
GCTTCCTGCAACTAACGGAGGAGTACCAGCCTTACGGGGAGAAGATTTACCAGACCGAAGACCTCAGCAGCGGTAACGAGGATTGGTACACCGGTAAGAACTACAACAAGGAGCTGGACCTGACTTACTTCGGTGCCCGCTGGTATGACGCCAAGCAGGGGCGTTTTTTGTCAATGGATCCCGTAGGTGTGCAGTTTCCTAATATTCACACGTTCAATCGATATCACTATGCGAATGATAACCCTTACAAATATGTAGATCCTGATGGAATGGCTCCTGATCCTGTAGTAGAGCCATTTGGAGGATTCGGAAGGTCTGGCTCATTTAGCGATGATTTTCGAGGCTACCAAATTGGACATTCTATCAAGTTGGTAACTGAGAGCGGGACGGGAGGGGGCGCTCCAAGAATCGGTAATAGCCAAGGTTTAAAAGTATCAAGTGATACAAAGATTGGAAGAGTATTTTGGTCGGGGCCAGGTTCAAGGGATGCGGCAGAAGCGTTTGCTAAAACGAATAGAGCCAAAACTTTGGAAATGACATTAACAGGGAAAGTTCTCGACAAAATCACGACGCCAGGAAATTTCAAATATATGAAACCATTTTGGAATGCGGCTTCTAAGAGATTTGCGCAAGGTGCCAGAGGACAGGTCGATGTATTCCATTCTGGAAAGGGAGTTCGAGTAGATAGCCTTTGGGCAAAGAAGGAATATCCAATACTTAAAGAACAAGGTAATGACATAAATTATCACGTGATCGAGCAATAAAATGTTTTTTAGAAAAGATTGTTACAAGGTTAAACTGCGTGGTCGATCGGGCGTCGTTTACGAGGAAGGGGGCAAGACCGTACAAATTGAGGCTGAGATGCTTGCGGGGGAAATTGACATGGTAATTTACTTCGACAGCATAAGTAGTTGGCAGCCGCCCTATGAAAACGAAGCGATCCCGCTAGATGAAAAAAATAGAATAAAGGAGAATGTTACAGTGGCGCTTAAAGAAAAAGGGTTGGCAATTGAATGGGAGTGATATACGAAGGCCTGCAATATTGAATCTTTTTCGTTGCTAGACTAATTATTCGACGATCTTACTAAAACAAGGTAGTGAGCTAGGATCTAAATATCTAAATAGCCCTTATAATGATTCGCGGTTCGGGTTATGACCTTCAGGAATTTGAAGCAAACTTTTCTATGCGATTCGGCCGCTTAAAGTCATTCACACTTAAAAATTTTACAAACTCCCCCGGAGGATTGGTCATTTCTTGCCGTAGATTCAGATTCTTTCCGGGATGAAATTTGTGCAGGTCGGAATTGCGTCATGAAACTGCAATTTCGCGGCCCGTTGCATTGCATCCAGATCCGTTCCAGATATTATCCATTGCGCTTTTACCATAACGAATTCGGCCATCGATGACGCAGCGCCCACTGGCAAACATCCGTGTGCTCGA
>CP070646.1:715175-716678 GCA_020354435.1 Gammaproteobacteria bacterium | reverse complement strand
CGCCTGCTGCTCGACGAGTTACGCACCGAATCGCTGAGCTTTATCAACGACGGTCCTCCCAGCGCCACCTTTGGCGAGATGAAGGAACGCTACGGCGATTATTTCGGCAACTACGTTAAAAAGGCGACCGAGCTCGAATTGCTCGACCGCGAATTGCTCAAATTCGACCTCGAATACCTCGGCAATGCGCTCAAGCCGGAGCGCGACCATCAGTTCACCTATCTCGGTCTGCAAACCCTGTATGACCGCTACTTCATCCACCACCACGATACCCGCTTCGAACTGCCGCAGGCGTTTTTCATGCGCGTGGCGATGGGGCTGGCGATCAACGAAGTGCAGCGCGAAGCGCGCGCGATCGAGTTTTACGACCTGTTGTCGTCTTTCGACTTCATGAGCAGCACACCGACGTTATTCAACTCCGGCACGCTGCGTCCGCAGCTTTCGAGCTGCTACCTGACCACGGTGCCCGACGATCTCGACGGCATCTTCAGCGCGATCAAGGACGACGCCATGCTGTCCAAGTTCGCCGGTGGCCTCGGCAACGACTGGACCCGCGTGCGCGGCATGGGCTCGCACATCAAGGGGACCAACGGCAAGTCACAGGGTGTGGTGCCATTCCTGAAGGTGGCCAACGATACCGCGGTTGCGGTCAACCAGGGCGGCAAGCGCAAGGGTGCGATGTGCGCCTACCTCGAATCCTGGCACCTCGACATCGAGGATTTTCTCGACCTGCGCAAGAATACCGGCGAGGAGCGCCGCCGCACGCACGACATGAATACCGCCAACTGGATTCCCGATCTGTTCATGAAACGTGTTGCCGAGGAAGGCCAGTGGACGCTGTTTTCGCCCTGCGAGGTGCCGGACCTGCACGACCTTTATGGTCCGGATTTCGAAGCTGCTTACGTGGCTTACGAAGAAAAGGCCGACCGCGGCGAAATCAAGAATTTCCGTCGCATTCAGGCAATCGACCTTTGGCGCAAGATGCTCGGTATGCTTTTCGAAACCGGGCATCCGTGGATGACCTTCAAGGATCCGTGCAATATCCGTTCACCACAGCAGCATACCGGTGTCGTGCATTCATCCAACCTGTGCACCGAGATCACGCTGAATACGTCGGATACCGAAATCGCCGTATGCAACCTGGGTTCGATCAACCTGCCGCAACATGTGGATGAAAACGGGCTCAACCTGGAAAAGCTCGAACAAACCATCAATACCGCGATGCGTATGCTCGACAACGTCATCGATTACAATTACTACAGCGTGCCGCAGGCGCGCACCTCGAACCTGCGCCACCGCCCGGTCGGCCTCGGTATCATGGGTTTCCAGGACGCGCTCTTCAAGCAGCACATTCCTTACAGCTCGGAAGCCGCGATCGAGTTTGCCGACGAGTCGATGGAGGCAGTCAGCTACTACGCGATCCAGGCTTCGACACAACTGGCCGAGGAACGCGGCAGCTATTCCAGCTACCAGGGCTCGCTGTGGAGCCAGGGCATACTGCCG
>CP070646.1:713570-715075 GCA_020354435.1 Gammaproteobacteria bacterium | reverse complement strand
CACGTCAAGGCGGTGCTGCGCAAACTCAACGTGCATTCGCGGGTCGAGGCAGCGGTCATGTACATCGAGCACAATTATCGCGCTGCCGAGTCGGTAGAGGAGTAAAATCCGCGCCAGGCACGGCCGCCTGAGCCTCTAATAGCGTAGGTCCGTTTACGGCGGTCCGGAATAACCCCCCATTTTGGCAGGTAATCGTGTATCATAGGCGGATCCTCACGGTGCCTGCCGGCCCGCACCGCTATTCAACCGGAAAATCGATGTTACTGTTTAACCTGATAATCGGCCTTGACCGCCCACTAACACCAGCCGTGTCAGGCGGGTCGATTTCCGGAGAAACCTCAATTATGGCGATTCGTTGTTCGCGTTGCTCGGCCAGGGCAACATCCGCCATTACGGTCGTAAGTTAGAAGCGTGTCCGAGGAATCCGCCAACCTGGATGAGCGGCAGTTTCAGCTTACCCGTATCGAGAAAACAACAGCCCCGGCCGGAGAAGCGGACCAGCAATGGTACGAGTACGTTATCGGCGAAGGCACCTCCGCGATCAGGGGCAAACGCGCCGGCAGCCGCAAATCCGTCAAGCAGTACGCCGAAGAGTTTGCCGAAAACCTGAACCGGCGCGCTAATCTCGGTTATTCACCCTACGCGGCGCGCACGACACGCAAGTAGACGGCTTCAGGCAATACCGGGGTTACCGCTAACGTTTTTCAGCTTTGGCGTGTTCAGCTTCTTGATACGCGCAGTACTATCGCGGCGCAGGTAGCTGGCAACCACTTCCCAGATCGGTGCCCCCGGTGACTGCGAGCCCACGGTGGCCCAGCCGGCGACCTTGTAGTTCTTGCCGGCTTCGATAACCGTACCGTCATCGAGTTGCATATCCGAGATGCGCTGGCCCGCATCCGCGTCCGGATCGATACTGTAGTCGAGTCCACCCAGGCGTACCATGTCGCCTCCCTGCTGGTAGTAGGGGTCCTTGTTGAACAGGTTGTCGGCGACGTCCTCGAGGATCAGCTTGATGTTTTCGCCGGTCATTTCGCGCACGTAGGTTTCCGGATAGGTGATGCAGGTCTGATCCATGACGTGCTCCATCGTTATCGCCTGCCCCGGCAGCACCGTGGTGCCCCAGCGGAAACCGGGCGACAGCGAAATCTGGGCGTCGCCCTCGATGCGCAATGCGTCGCAGATGACCTGGTCGAAAGTGCCGTTGAAATTGCCGCGGCGGTATAATACCTCCTCGGCGACGGCAAGCTCTTCCTGCAGCTTCGACAGGTGCGGTTTGCGCACCTGCTCTATCAGGGCGGTCATTTCCGCATCCGCCGGCAACAGGTTGGAGAATACCGGCAACAACCGATAGCGGAAATCACGCAGCTTCTTGCCCTTGTAATCCATATCCATGACGCCGAGAAACTTGCCGTTGGAACCGGCATTGGTGACCAGCGTCTTGCCGCCGGGATTCGACACCGGTATCGCGCCAGGCACGCCGTCATGCGTATGGCCGCCAAAAATCG
>CP070646.1:711952-713470 GCA_020354435.1 Gammaproteobacteria bacterium | reverse complement strand
CTCGAGACTGCGGCGGTCGGCAATCTGCGGGTAAACGAAATCGGATTGCATGCGTTCAAGCGTCTCCGGCCGGCCAAGAAAGTGGCCTTCACCGTGCGTGACCTCGTCGATGGCCCGCAGCGCGAGGGTTTCGTCGCTGACCTCGATCGGCGCCAGCGACTTCATGATGATTCCGAGCATATCGTTGTCGATGACGTAACTCTCGAGTGCGCATCCCATCAGGCTGGCCTGCATGCCGCTCGCCTGGGTTACGAGATTGGAACCGGCCTGCGCCGCGAGCGCGACGGTAATCGCCTTTTCGTAACCGCTTTGCGCGTCGGCGATCTTGCTGTCGGTAGCGCCGGCAATGGTCGAGTTCGGTAGCCCGTAATAACGCGCCATTTGCGCGGTCGCCGCCATCGCGATCGCACCCTCGGCGCTGCCGCCGCTCATTGCGCCGGTGCGCAGGTCGGTCAACATCGGCCGCGTGCCGAAAATTACCTTAGCGGCAGGATCGATCAACCAGGCGAAGATCATGCCGGCCAGCGTCTCGGCGATGGTTTGCGCGATCGTACCGGCCATCGTCACCGGACTCGACGCACCCATCTGCCCGAAAGTATTCGAATGCAGCGGGATGCCATAGCGCACCGCGGCAGCGGCTATCTCACAGGATTCGGCATCGAAACGCAGGGGCGGTACCGGTATATTGCAGTTCAGCGACAGGAATGGCCGCGCCTCGAAGGCTTCGCGCGAACCCGCAATCATGTAACACATCTCGGCAATATCCTCGACGTTGGCCGCCTCGGTGGCGGCCGCGAATACGTGCTTGTGCGTGCCGGCAAGACAGGCATAGGCGGTGTTGATATCGAGTCTTTTCGCATCGGGCATGTCGCGTGCAACCATCGAGCGACTGAAGAAATGAATATGCTCGAGGCTGTCGACCAGCCGCGCTGCATTGTAAAGATCGCGCAGCGTCGATTCGCGGTAGCGGCGGCTGTCGAGATCGAGGATCAGCGGTGCGGCGCCGCCGGAACCGACATGCACGCGTGCGCCCCCGAGATGCATATCGTGTGCCGGATCCCGACCGCACAGTGTGAAATCACGCGCGAGGCCGTGCAGCGCGTTATCGATCAGCGTTTGCGAAAAATGCAGTCGACCATCGTTATCGAGACTGCCGCCGGCAGCGGTAACTTTCTCGATGACGATATCGGGCGCCTCGGACATGCCGACGTCGTCCAGTATGGCACGAGCCGCGCCATCGATTTTCACCAGATCGTCCGCATCGAGTGGCTGGTAACGACCACCGGGGATACCGCCGAGCGAAGTCGAACCGTCACCCGCTTGTGCTGTCACCGTGGCCCGACGGCGGCGTGGTCTCTTACTCCGGGTACTGGTTTCCTGCGCAGACATGACTACTCGATTTTGCCCTGAGCGGAATGATCAGGGTCATGCCGGCAGTTTACTCGAATTTTTCGCGGCCGCTACTACGGACAGTCGGTCGAGCCCCGTTTCGGGTACACGCAGAGGCGTCGTGGTAGC
>CP070646.1:710325-711852 GCA_020354435.1 Gammaproteobacteria bacterium | reverse complement strand
TGCATGCCGATAAAAATCCCGGTAAAAGCGTAGACGCATAACACCGCGGGCGCGCTCCAGATTCGAACATGCGCATAATCGGCCGCAAGGCCTTCCACTGCCTCGCTGCTGTCGATCAGGTACAGCGCGAAATCGATCAATGGCCAGCCCAGCATGATCGTAACCAGGCCGAGCACGAGCGCCAGCAACAATACCCGCAGCAAGGTATCGGACAGGCCGTGCCAGTCGCCGGCGCCAACGGCCTGCGCGACAAAGCCGGTCGTGCCCATGCGCAAAAAGCCGAAACCCCAGTAGAGAAAGCTGAAAATCAGCGCGCCGAGAGCAACCGCGCCGATCGCCTGCGGTCCGGGCAAATGCCCGACCACCGCGGTATCGACCGCGCCGACCAGCGGCACCGAGATATTGGAAAGAATGATCGGCCCGGCCAGCAACCAGACCTTGCGATGACTCACCTCCAGCGAGGCTTGTCTCAGGCTCATGGGCAGATTCTCGTTATTTTTCTTCGGTTTCGTCGATATCGATCAGGGTGACATGCTCGGGCGCTTCTTCATGCGCCGACAGGTAAAGCTGGTTCGAGGTCGCCTGCGTCGCCGGTACCGCGACGAACGGTTTGCGCTTTTCCGGGCTGCCGACACGGCGCTTGCGCATCAGAATTGCGAAACTCGCCAGCATCAGGTTGATCAGCGCGAAATAGTAAAACAGGCCCTGTGGACCGAGCTGGTTCATGAACTGGCCGGCGATGATCGGCCCGCTGGCGGCGCCGGCACCGTAGGTAATCAGTAACGCACCGGCGACCTGTACCCGCTGCTCGGCAGTCACGTTGTCATTGGCGGTGGCCGCCGCCAGCGAATAGAGCGTGAATACGAAGGCGCCGAAGACCATGGCGCCGGCCAGAGTCAAAACGTACTCATGCGCGAATACCAGCGAAGCGGCAGCGATGGCTACAAGCACCGGGATCACGACCAGCAGCGGACCGCGGCCGATGCGGTCGGACAGATGTCCTATCGGCCATTGCAGGAATAACCCGCTCATGATGATCGCGGCCATGAAGGTCGACAACTGCGCCTCGCTGAAACCCATATTGGTGGCATAGACGGGACCGAGGCCGTGAATACTGGAATTGACCAGCCCGCAGCAGAACACGCCGAATACGCCCAGCGGCGCAATGCGGTACAGCGTCCACACGTGCATGCGTTTCGAGTGCACCGGCACCGGCGCCTTGGCGCGGGTCAGCAGTACCGGCAGCAGTGCCAGCGAGAATATGATCGAAGCCAGGCTGAACAGCTCGAACTGCGAGGGATCGCCGACGGTCAGCAGGAACTGGCCACTGCCGGCGGCGAAATAATTGGTAATCATGTAAAACGACAGGATCTTGCCGCGAGTCTTGTTGCTCGCCGACTCGTTGAGCCAGCTTTCGGTAACCATGATCATGCCCGCCATGCAGAATCCACCGAGCATTCGAAAGCCCATCCAGGCGAAGGCCGATACGAAAATCGGGTGCATCAGGGCCGACACCGACATCACCGA
>CP070646.1:708696-710225 GCA_020354435.1 Gammaproteobacteria bacterium | reverse complement strand
GGCACTAGCCCCTTGCGAAAAACCGGTTTCTTCGCGCCATTGAAGGAATTGATTTTCCCATATGAGCCAAGGGACTACGCCAGCGTCGTCTCGGGCGAAGCAGACGGTCATTAATCCCTGAAATCAGACTGAATCTTTATCACGAGTTATAAGGCTCGCGACAGCCCTAAAGCCTTCCCGCTGATCCCGCTATGGGTCGTTCGGTGACTCAGGGTAACAAACTTCAGGCGCGTACCTTCGATGCCTGTATGTTTGAGAATTTGAACCAATCCAGCTTGCGCACGCAGGCATCGCCCAGGTCGAAGTAACGAAATCGATTGAAAAATTTGCAGGCAGGGCCTATATTTTCAAAAGTTTGTTGACCGTCCAACATTTAATTGATGGGAGCACTTGCGAAAACCGAGACAAGGCCGCGAAGGCGACAGGCCGAGATCCGCGAGTTCCGGCGCAACAGCCTGCTGCGCGCCGCGCTGGTCACGGTTGCCGAGTTCGATATCGAGGGTGCTACCGTGGCGCGTATCTGCGCCCGCGCCGGCGCGTCGCGCGGTCTGATCTCGCATTACTTCAGCAACAAGGAAGAACTGCTGGTGGCGGCGCTGCATGGTCTGTTCGACGAGGCGCAGGCTTTGAAGGAAAAAATCGCTGCCGATTCGGCACTGTCAGTGATCGAGCGCATTCGCCGGATCGCTCACAGCAGCTTCGAAGCGCCGATTTACTCGTGGGAAACGGCCGCGGCCTGGCAGGCATTTACCAACGCCAGTCGTCACAACCCTGTCTACCAGTCGGCCATTCGCCGATCGACGCAGCAGGCGATCGCGACCGCCACGCCACTGTTCGACAAACTGTCAGCAGAAAAAACCCTGCGCGGCAGTCCAGACGAGAGCGCAATGGGCCTGTTTATCCTGATCGACGGCCTGTGGAACAACCTCGCGACAGGCAAGGATGACCTGCAGCCGCGGCAGGCAACCGCGCTGTGCGACATTTACATCGATGGCTGCCTGCAAACCACCTGACCAACCCGGGAGTACCGAGCCATGCAACAACCACTCGAATGCAACGAAATCATCAACCACGCGCGCTACCCCATCGACCGGGCAGACGATCCCCGGCGGCAGGCGATCGTCGAGCAGGTGCGGTCGCAACTAGAAGCCGACGGATGCGCGGTGATTCGTAATTTCTTCAGCGAGACCGGCCTCGCGGCGCTGCTAGGCGAAGCCATAGAGCGCGAACCGAAGACCTATTTTTCACCGAGCAAGGAATGCAACGTTTACCTTAACGACGGCAATCCGGGTTTTCCCTCGGACCATCCACTGAACATTTTCATGCCGCGCACCAACGGTTTTATCACCGCCGACCTGTTCGGCGAAAACACCAACGCGCGTCGGCTGTATTACTGGGAGCCGCTGAAGCGATTCCTCGCCGATTGCCTGGGCAAGGACGAACTCTTCATTTACGAAGACCCGGTATCGAACATGATTGTCAACGTCGGCAAGCCCGGGCAGCAGTTCAACTGGCACTTCGACACCAAC
>CP070646.1:707051-708596 GCA_020354435.1 Gammaproteobacteria bacterium | reverse complement strand
CGTAAAACACACCGTCGGCCTCGTAAATCGAGCGCCACAACAGCAGGTTGGCCATGGTCGGCTTGACGATCAGGCGCTCGGCGCCGTGGCCGCGTTGCTGTGCCAACTGCGTGGCCACCTGCAGCGCATTATGATGCTGCCAGGCACCGAACAGCAGGTAAACGCCGGCCAGCACGAGACCGATGCGCGCCGGCCGCGATCGATAGATCTTGAGCCCCCAAAGAACCGCAATCAGCAGGATCAGTGTGAACAGCGGATCGATAATGGCAATGATACTCCAGGCAATGCGCTCGTCGCTGAAGGGCCATAAAAGATGGGTGCCATAACTGGTGCAGGCATCGAGCAGCCCGCTGGTCGCGTACCCGAGCAGCGCATACAAATAGAGCCGCCTGAACTCGAGCCGCCGACGTAATAGTGGCCACAGCAACAGCGCTGCGATCAGCGCGCCGACCGGAATGAAGATCAACGAATGGGTAAAGTGACGATGAAACTCCAGGTTAACCAGCGTGTCGCCGGGGGAACTGATCAGAATGTCGACATCAGCCAGCAGCGCGGCGACGCAACCGACCGCGACCGCGTGCCGTGATTCCGATGTTTTTGCCACGGACAGCGCCAGGGTTCCGCCCAGCAGCCCCTGGGTTACGATATCCATCGCTTAATGCCCATGCAGTCTCCCATGCATTAACAGGCCCCGTTCAGGACTCCGTGGCCAGGTCGAAGCCATCGAGCAGTGCCGGTAGCACTTCTCCGGCAGCGCCCGCGAGATAAACATCGGCCTGGTCTCCGGCAGCGCCTGGATTCGGATCGATCACGATGACACGGCTATCGTGCCGCCGGGCCAGTTCGATCAGACCCGCCGCCGGGTAGACCGTCGCGCTGGTACCGACGACCAGCAGGCAATCGAGTCTCGTGCATAGCTGTTGCGCCCGCAACCATGTCGTTTGCGGCAGGTTTTCACCAAACCAGACCACCGCCGGACGCATGGGCTCACCGCAGCGGGGGCAAGCGCGCAACGCGAGCGGGTTGAGCGGGTCGATTATTTCGCGGTAATCGCAGTCGCGACCGTGACAGCGGTCGTGCAAAATGCTGCCATGCAGATGATAAACCTGTTCCGGCGCAACTCCGGCCTGCTCCAGCAGGTGATCGACATTCTGCGTAATCTGGATCATGCGTGGCTGACCCGCGAGCGCGCGGTGCGCCGCGTTGGGCTTTACCGCGGCGTAACGGCTGCGGCGCCAGTTGTACCATTCGATAACGCGCTCGGGATCGGCCATAAAACCTTCGACCGATGCCAGCTCGAGCGGGTCGTAGCGGGACCAGAGGGCATCGGTTTCGTTATCGCGAAAGGTCGGCAGGCCCGATTCGGCGCTCAATCCGGCGCCCGAAAATGCGGCCACGCGCTCGCTCCGGGCCAGAATCCCGCGTGCCTGCTGCAACTTCGCCGCTAACGACGGGTCGAAGCTCAAGCCTGGTCACTCCCCGATTCATCGGAGCCAACAGGATCCGCACCCGCCATACGCCGCATCAGTTTGTCGTGGTAAGCCC
>CP070646.1:705406-706951 GCA_020354435.1 Gammaproteobacteria bacterium | reverse complement strand
AAAAACCACAGTTTGCGGTACATGGCCCAGACAAACATCAGGGCCAGCAGACCCAGCGGCACCTGCAGCATGCCCATGTCAGGCAGCAGTTTGTATTCCGAGGGACCAGGGAAAAAACCGATGGCCACGGTAATTACTGCGAATAAAACAATCGAGAAATTAAGAATGCGCATCAGGCGCGGGTTAGCGCTGATCCAGGTTAAGGGATTCAGCTTCGCGCACTGCCGGAGCTCGCCAAACGCGACCAGGTAATAGTCGATCGTATCGCGAGGACTGAACAGCACGTTGCCACCGCCGATAAAGGCCCTGAATAACTCCGCCTCCAGCCTTTCCTGTTTGAAACTCGACTGGTCCGGCTCGCGCTCGCGCTTTTTTTTGCCTTTACCGGTCGCATAGCCTTTACCGGTCACATAGTGAGCGTGAATATCATAGCCCTTTTCGGCGATAACGGCCGCAAGCCGTTTGGGGCAGCCCTTTTGCACGAGCCGGAACTTGATGGCGTTTTCTCTCAAGCCGGTCTGCGCCAGCTTGATCGCATAATCGAGCATGACATCCCAGAATACCGTGTCGGCCGAATTATCTTCAGACCCGGCGCTATCGCCTGCCGGGTCATGGGTGGAGTCCGGCTCTTCTTCCCGGTAAGTTTCGGATCGCCATTCGCCGTTTCCACCCTTGCCGCTGGCGTCGCGGCCGCTCAGGATCTTGTAGGCAATCGCTGCCTGATGAAAGCGTTCTTTCGCTTCGGCCGAGTTGTCGCAGCGGTCGGGATGCCACTTCATCGCCTCGCGACGGTAAGCCTTTTTTATTTCCTTTTGCGAGGCGTCCGCTGAAACGCCGAGGACTGCGTAGGGATCCACCGCGCCCTAGCCTGCCTGATACCGCATAAATATCGCCACGCGATGTTTCATGTTGATTACCGATCGAGTGTCATGTAGTGAGCGGGATCCGACGGCGAATTCCGTGAGCCTGATCCCTGCCGGGATTATAGTAGAAATCGATCACTGATCACGGTGACCGCTTTCATTAGAGCAGATACGAATACCCGAACAGGTAAGCAGTCCGATCAGGTCTTCACCGTCCAGGCGATCGATTAACGATTCATCTGGCCAGTTCTTCGATCTGCTCGAGGCAGTGACGCAGCAGTTCACGCGCGATCGCCCGCCCCTTGCTCGCGTTGGCCAGCGTTGCCTGGCCGTAGACACCTGATCTTGACCAGGTGCCCTGCCCACGCTCGCGCGACAAACGCCCCTCACCTTCGGCGCCATCGTCTACCGCCCGGCTCATGTCGACTACCTGCGGCGCGATATGCAGCATCAGCGAAGTTTCGTGCTCATCGGCGTGCGAACCGTAGCGCTGCTGTAAAAGATCGGCCGGTAATGCCTGCAGCACCTGTTCCAGGTTCAGGTAGGCAAACCGTACTGCGGGAGCCAGTCGTTTTCCGACTTCGGCCAGCGGTGGTATTGTCGACATTCCGGTGTTAACGACATAGAAACGGGTTACGCCAAATCTGGCCAGGCTGTTGCAGGTATCGAGCACCAGGTCACG
>CP070646.1:703751-705306 GCA_020354435.1 Gammaproteobacteria bacterium | reverse complement strand
GCGCTGATCGTCGTCGACCAGCGCATGTCGATGTTTTTCGGCTCAAAACTCAACATGAAATCGGTGACCGCGGCCGAGACCGCGGCGATCGCGGCGTTTGCCATTCTCGACCAGGGAGACCGCGTCGGCGGCATCGTCTTCGGCGATGAAATGGTCGCCGAAATCCGCCCGCTGCGCAGCCGCCGCACGCTCGATGCCCTGACCACGGCCATCGCCGACGCCAATGCCCTGCTAAGCGCCGACGCGCCCGCGGTCGAAGCGATGGGCCTCAACCGTCCGCTCGAAGCGGCGCAGCGCCTAGCGGGAACGAATCACCTGATCATCGTGGTCAGCGATTTCGACGGCATCGACGCGCGCACCGAAACTCTGCTCGGCGGCATGATCAAACACAACGATGTGATCCTTTGCCTGGTAACCGATCCAATGGCGCACGAAATCGCCGATGATCTTCAGATCGTGATCTCCGACGGCATACTGCAGGCCGAAATCGACACAAGCTCGGGCCGTGTGCGGCGTTCGCTGGCGGAAATGACGTCGGGCCGCGTCGCCGAAGTGCTGGCGCTGGAAAAAAAGCTCGGCGTGCCGGTACTGCCGCTGAACGCCGGCGAAGCCACCCTGCCCCAGATTCGGCGCCTGCTGGGATTGTCCGCGGGGCGGCCGTGAACGAAGACCTGTCGCAGCTGGACCTGATCGAGCTGCTGCAGCGGCTCGAGCCGATTGCAGAGCCGGCGCCGGTATCGCTGTGGCCGCAAACCGCGGCCTGGGTCTGGGCCGGACTGGTATTGCTGCTGATCCTGGCCTGGGGATTACGGCGCTGGCTGTTGACGCGCCGCGCCAATGCCTACCGCCGCGCCGCGCTCGCTGAAATCGCGGCTTCCGATCGTGACCCCGTTAAACTCGCTGCCATCCTGCGACGCACCGCGCTCGCCGCCTTCCCGCGCACCCGGGTTGCCGGCCTGCACGGCGAGGACTGGCTCGAATTTCTCGACCGCAGTTACGGCGGGCAGGGATTTTGCAACGGCCCCGGCCGTGCGCTGGCGTCGATTCCCTATAGCGAAACCGAAATCCCGCCCGATCTCGAACCGCTGGTGGTCGAATGGATAAAACAGCATCGCGCTGACGGAGAGACACAGTCATGATCGAACTCGTGTTTCCATGGGCATTACTGCTGTTACCGGCGCCGTGGCTGGTATGGCGCTTGTTGCCGCCGCATCGCCAGCAGATGCCGGCGCTGCGCTTCCCGTTCTTCCGGCGCATCGTCAGCGCCGCCGGCGCCGATGCGCGCGCCGGTTCGGTAGTGATGCGGCGGCGCGCGCTGCAAATGATCGTCGCGGTACTGGTCTGGTCGTTACTGGTGGTTGCACTGGCGCGCCCGGAACGGGTCGGCGAACCGGTGGAAATCACGCGCGCCGCGCGCGATATCATTCTCGCCATCGATATTTCCGGCTCGATGGACGAAACCGACTTCGTCAACAAAGACGGCTCCCGGGTCCAGCGCCTGGCCGCGGTCAAGCGGGTGGTTGGCGATTTCGTTGCCGCACGCGAGGGCGACCGG
>CP070646.1:702094-703651 GCA_020354435.1 Gammaproteobacteria bacterium | reverse complement strand
GGCTCCCCGAATAGCTCGACTCCAACAATTCGCCGCTTGATACCAACGCCCCGAATTGCCAACAAGGCTTTTTTGCCGATGAATTCACGTTCGCTATCCAGATCCAGTAGTCGTTCCATTCCCGCCTCGAATGGATTGATATCGAGTCCTATATCACAACCGTACCCAAGGATACCCGCCTCGACCCGACGAATATCAGATGGCCCGGTAACAGCCATGCCTTGAGGTTTTCCAGCTTCCAGGATTCGGTTCCAGAGCTCCTCGCCATAACGGCTATCGCGCAAAAAAACCTCGTAACCGAACTCGCCACTCCATCCAGTTCGGGTCACGACTAATGGAATATTGTCCAAATCGGTTTCCACGAGTTTGTAATACGCGAGGTTGGCAATATCCTCACCGAAAAGGGATGCGATAACCGCCCGCGATTTGGGACCCTGGATCTGAACCGGGCTAACGTCGGGTTCTCGAATCTGCACGTCCATACCTGCGAAGACTGCAATACCCTTTACCCATAGCAGCAGATCACTATCTGAACAAGAGAGCCAATACTTATCCGAGGAGAGGCGCAGCATAACCGGATCGTTGACGATGCCCCCTTGCTCCGAGGTTATGATGATATAACGGCAACTACCCGCTTCGACGCTAGTAACATTGCGCGGGGTAATGAGATCAACGAAGGCGGACGCGTCTGGTCCGTAAATTTCTACCTGACGCTCGGTTCCTACATCCCACAGGGTTACCCCTTTAACAAGATGCCAGTACTCGGTGACCGGGTCATCGTAGGAGTGAGGCTGGTACATGTGGTTCGCAACCGACCACCCCTTGCTACCCGCGCGGCGTGCGCATTCGAAGAAGGGCGAACGGCGTGTCCAGTAATTGAGATCGCTCGACATGGGGGATGGAATCACCAACTGTGTTTGTTATGTGCAAAAAATTATGCAGCATTTGCTGTATCACCGAAAGACCTGGATTGATCTGCAACAGTGCTTGATACGGCTATGCGAATCAGTGATTCAATTATTAACCAGTGTCAGAAATTGGTCGGAGATTGGCTCCTGCCAGTATTCGACGAGCGTCAGCTTACGAAAAAAGACCCATAGCGAAGGTCTTGCCACCTACACAGCGTCCTGGACAGGAGACAAGATGTCGCGAGTAAACACTTCCCGGTGGCGATTTCTTCCGCCGGTTGAAATGACAGCCGCCCCCTTAGCTGTTGCAGTTGGTGTAGGCGCTTCCTGATGCTGGACGATATCGCTGCAAATCGCGGCGCCTCCCAGACTATGCGACTGGCCAGTTTTACCGGTAGCGTAGCCCTTAAAATGCGGAATGCCGGGTGGCTTCGCACTGGGCAGAGTAATTGGCGCGCCAGGATTACAGGCGAATGCCGGAGCGTCCCTATACTACCGGCAGATCAATTTGAATGGACCGGTCCAGCGGATGACTAGGCAAAATTATGTACAAATTGTAGTGGCTGCGAAACAGGCATTGATTCTCGAGCAGCAGCTGGCCGATTCAATTCGGTGTGATGATATCGTCGATATGCGCGGCATCTACGAC
>CP070646.1:700428-701994 GCA_020354435.1 Gammaproteobacteria bacterium | reverse complement strand
CGCCATCGCCTCGATGAAGTACTGCTGGAACTTCGGTTCGATCGCGGTCTCGATCTTTTCCACCTTGGGCAGGATTTCGCCGATCTCGAGGCGAGACGGGAAATTCAGCAGGGCGATGCGCGCGCCGGTGCCGGCGGCGTTACCAACCGAGCCGACATTTTCGAGATTGCAATCCGGGATCAGCCCCAGCACCATCGCATACTTGACGTCGATATGACTGCCAAAGGCGCCGGCAAAACCGATGCGGTCGACTTTCTCGATACCCATGCGATCGATCAGCAGACGCGCACCCGCATGCAGTGCAGCCTTGGCCAGCTGGATTGCACGCACGTCGTTCTGCGTGATCTGGATCGAACGCTCACCCTCGTGCAATACGTATGTCCAGGTGCGACCGTCCTGCACGATGCGGTCGTTGGCTTTGCCTTCTACCGGGCCGATCACGCCATCCTGGTCGATAACACCGGACAAGTACATTTCCGCGACCACCTCGATGATGCCGGAACCGCAGATGCCGCTGACACCGACTTTTTTGCTTTTCTCGGCGAACTCGGGATCGTCCGACCAGGCTTCGCAGCCGATTACGCGAAATCGCGGCTCGAGCGTCGCCGGATCGATGCGCACGCGCTCGATCGCACCCGGTGCGGCACGCTGGCCCGATGTGATCTGCGCACCCTCGAAGGCCGGGCCCGTCGGGCTCGATGCAGCCAGCAGCCGATCGCGATTGCCGAGCACGATTTCGGCGTTGGTGCCGACATCGACCAGCAGCACGAACTCATCGGCCAGATCAGGGCGTTCGGATAGAATGACGCCGGCAGTGTCTGCGCCGATATGGCCGGCGATACAGGGTAAGGTGCAGGCACGCGCCTCCGCGTGCAGGTGGATATCCAGCTCGGCCGCGCGAACCACCTGGGTCTGGTCGGTAGTCAGGGTAAAAGGCGCGCCACCCAGCGGCGTCGGATCGATACCGAGAAACAGGTGGTGCATGATCGGATTCGCGACAACGGTCATATCAAGGATATCCTCAACCGGAATGCCGGCCGTTTTGGCCGCGCGCCTGGCGAGTTGATTGAAGGCCTCGCGCACAACCTGTGTCATCGCCGTATCGCCGCCTTCGTTCATCATCACGTAAGATACGCGGCTCATCAAATCCTCGCCGAAACGGATTTGCGGATTCATCGTGTCGGCGGTGGCGACGATTTCACCGGTAACCATGTTGCACAGCTGCGCCGCGATCGTGGTCGAGCCGAGATCGACCGCAAGACCGTATACCTCTTTCTTCTCGCCGGGCCAGATCGCAATGATTTTTTGGAACTGGTATACCGCGACGGTGACCTGACGAGACGCCTTTTCCAGCGCGGGCTGCAACAGACGCAGTTGCGACAATTCGCAATCCATCAGCGGCAGATCATGCTCGCTGATCAGGGCCTGCTGCAGGCGGCGCTTGTCCGAAATTGGCGCATGCATGTCAGGTTCGGGCAACGTCACCGTAAAAAGATGCAGCGCCGGCTGCACCTGGATATCGTAGGCGGTAACCGCCTTGGCGATATGCTGCTTGTGTTGCTGGCT
>CP070646.1:698760-700328 GCA_020354435.1 Gammaproteobacteria bacterium | reverse complement strand
ACGGCCTGAACGGGCACTTCAGGGCAGGACGGCACTGTGAATCTTTTTCTTTGCCTGGTGGGATGGTGAAAGCGGGGCGTTAGTATTCCCTGTACTTTCGCCTTTGTTAATGACGTCCGTAGTTCCCGTCGCCGGGCTTGTTTGGTAACCTGCGCAGCGACAACTGCCGGGTCCAGCCTCAATGGGGGGACGGCTGCTGCTTTTGCCGGGGATTAAAAAAAGGGGGAATCATGATCGAGTTGGTGGACGAGGTTATCCAGGTTAATCCGTTCATTGCCGTTACCATCGGCATCATCGTGCTGTTCGTGGGCAAGCGAATTAACGAGGCGATCGCCTTCCTGCGCGAATTCAGTATCCCCGAACCCGTCACCGGCGGGTTATTGTTTTCAGTAATATTCGCATGCGTGTACGCGGCGACCGGGGTGGTGGTGGAGTTCGAGCTCCACGCCCGCGACTTCCTGTTGGTCTATTTTTTTACCACCATCGGTATCAACGCCAGCTTCAAGGACCTGCTGGACGGCGGCAAACCCCTCGTGATCCTGCTGGTTATCACCATCGGCTACATGTTCGTGCAGAACCTGACTGGCATTTCCGTGGCGGCGCTTTTCGACCTCTCTGCGCCCGTGGGCCTGCTCGGCGGCTCGGTGTCGCTGATCGGCGGCCACGGCACTACCATCGCCTGGTCTCCCCGGATCGGGGAGGATTTCGGCATCGCCAATGCGATGGAGATTGGTATCGCCTGCGCAACCTTCGGCCTGATTCTGGCGAGCCTGATGGGTGGCCCCATTGCCAAGTTTCTGATCAAACGCCACGGACTATCGCCGGAAAAGGTGGAGACGCTCGATGTCGGTATGCCCGAAGAACAACGCGCGCCGGGTATCGGGGCGATGGATTTCCTCGACGCCGTCCTCGCTATCCATATCGCAATTATTGTCGGGGCGCTGTTCAACGAGAGCCTGGAAGAACTGGGGCTCAAGCTGCCGATGTTCGTGACCTGCCTGTTCGCCGGCATTCTGATCACCAACCTGATACCGAAGAAGTTCCCGCGGTTTAGCGGAAGGGCCTGGCCCACGCGCACGCCGGCGATGGCCCTGATCGCCGATATTTCGCTGAGCACTTTCCTCGCCATGTCGCTGATGAGCATGCAGCTGTGGACACTGATCGATCTCGCCGGACCCATTATTGCCATGCTATCGGCCCAGTTCGCGATCGCGGTGGCGGTCAACATATTTATCGTTTTCAGGGTTATGGGCCGAAATTACGATGCCGCCGTCGTATGCTCGGGCTTCGGTGGTATATCCCTCGGTTCGACACCCACGGCAATGGCCAACATGTCCGCGGTCACCCAGCGCTACGGCGCCTCGCACCTGGCTTTCATCATCGTGCCGCTGGTCTGTGCATTTTTCATCGACCTGGCGAACGCTTTGATGATTCCGTTCTTCCTCGCCAACTTCTAACGGCTGTATTCACTGTTCTACTTAAATCTGAGCCTCGAACTCCTTCGCCACCACATCGTCCGGCAGGACTCTGGCGGCGAGGTGCTCGGCCAGCATGTAGATCCGGCGCAG
>CP070646.1:697047-698660 GCA_020354435.1 Gammaproteobacteria bacterium | reverse complement strand
TTCGCCAACCGCTCCGACCTGTTCGGCATCGCCTACAACGAAAGCGAGCTTGCCGCAGCGGGGCTCGACGATCAAACCACGCTGGAAGTCTTTTACCGCTTCCAGTTCGCACGTAACCTTGCGATCACGCCGAGCCTGCAAATCCTGGGCGATCCGGCGCTGAACCCCGACGAGGACGAAATCACGGTTCTCAGCCTGCGTATGCGGCTGACTTTATAGGGATGCTATGAATCGATTTATAAAATTAGCACTTCTGCTGCCGTTTATTATTGCATGTGGCTCGCCGGGCGGTGGTTCGCCCGTGGAGGACACTGGCCTGGCGACCGTAAGCGGAAGCGTAACTTACCGCGAGCGCATCGCGCTGACGCCGGAAGCGGTGGTGGAGGTGCAGCTGCTCGACGTGTCCCTTGCCGACGTCTCGGCCAAAATGATCGCACAGCAGACGATCAAACCGAAACACCAGGTGCCGATCCCGTTCGAACTCGTCTACGATCCAGCCGACATCGACCAGCGCATGACCTACGCCGTGCGCGCGACCATCCGTGAGCGCGGCCGCCTGATGTTTACCACTGATCGTCACTATCCGGTGCTGACGCGGGGCCACTCGAACCACGTCGATCTGATCCTGGTTCGTACGTCCAACTAAAACCATGTCATTACCAGGCACGAAGTGCCTTTGGTCGCCCCGTCATTGCGAGCGCAGCGAAGCAATCTTTTTTGATCCGTGAGATTGCTTCGCCGCAGCCAAGGCATTCGCTTTGCTCATAGGCTAGGCGCCGCTCGAAATGGCGACGGAGCCGGGAAGATTGCTTCGCGGCGCTCACAATGACAGCGGTGCCGAGGGGATTGCTTCGCGGCGCTCGCAATGACGGCGGGGCCGGGAAGATTGCTTCGCTGCGCTCGCAATGACGGCGGGGCCGAGGGGGTTGCTTCGCGGCGCTCGCAATGACTCGTTTGTGGGATTCCGATGGACGAGATGTTGTTACGAAACTTTTCTGATGGAGAGCAATGCGGTAAATTGCCGCGGCCATGTCAGAATTCGAAGACAAGCTAAATCCGCCAGTCGCGGTGCGCCCGGCGCATTACGCGCTGCTGCTGTTAATGGGCATATTGTGGGGGCTGGCGTTGTCGCTGGCGAAGATCGGCGTCGGTGCCGGCGGCCATCCGATCGGTATGGGCCTGTGGCAGGTGTGTACCAGCTCCACACTGATGTTCTTGCTGATGCTGTTGCAGTCGCGACGATTGCCGCTGCGCGCCGATATCGCTCGATTTGGCCTGGTTTGTGGTGGCTTCGGCGTTGCCTTCCCGGCCATCGCGCTGTTCTGGTGCGCGCTTTACCTGCCGGCCGGCGTGGTCGCGATCGCGTTCGCCAGCATGCCGCTGTTTACTTACCTGCTGTCGGCGATGCTCGGGATCGAGCGCGCGCGGCGGCGGCGCCTGCTCGGAGTCGTGATCGGGCTTGCAGCGATGGCTTTGCTGGTGTTGCCAGAAAGCGCGTTGCCGGCACCCGGGCTCGCACCGTGGGTAATGCTCGCGCTGGTTGCGAGCGTCAGCATGTCGATCGAAAACACCTATGCCGGCGGCTACCGCCCGCCCGAGGTCGGCTCGCTTGA
>CP070646.1:695329-696947 GCA_020354435.1 Gammaproteobacteria bacterium | reverse complement strand
CAAGCTCGACGAAATGCACAGGCAGCAAAAAGCGCGCTCGGCGGAAATCCTGTCGATCATGAGCAAGGAACTGGAAAAATCGCTGGACAAGCTCGATCTGAGTGCGCGGCAGGAAACGGCGTTGAAAAAGATCCTTGCCTCCAGCGCCGAGCAAACCGACTCCGTCTACGATGAAGGTTTGAAAATCGACGAACAGTTCCAGGGCATCATCGACGAACTTTCCAGCGCGTTGAACGAATAACAAGAGGAGGGGGAACCGCCGAACAGAAAACGGGGACGCATTTATTTTCCGGCAAGAAAAAATTACAACGATGGCAAATAGATGCGTCCCCCTTTTCTTCGGCTAGGGTATAATGCCGCGATTCCAGAATTTCCGGCATTCGCTACGACATGAAAGACGCAGTTATCGTATCCACCGCGCGTACCCCTATCGGTGTCGCCTTCAAGGGCAGCCTTAACAGCATCAAATCTCCGACCCTGACCGCGCATGCCATTCGTCACGCGGTCGATCGGGCGGGCGTCGACGGCGGTGAGGTCGATGACGTCATTATTGGCGCCGTGCTGACCGCCGGCACCGCCGGTATGAATATTGGTCGCCTGGCATCGCTCGCGGCTGGTTTGCCGGTATCCGTGCCCGGACAGACTATCGATCGCCAGTGCTCTTCCGGCCTGATGGCGATTGCGACCGCGGCCAAACAAATTATCGTCGACGGCATGGATATCGTCGTCGCCGGTGGCCAGGACAATATATCGGCGGTGCAAAACCAGTATTTTCCGTGGGTTCTGGAACAGGCCGACGACAACGTCGTCGGGCACGCTGAACAGGCCTACATGCCGATGCTGCAAACCGCCGAATTCGTCGTTAACAAGTATTCAATCTCGCGCCAGGCGCAGGACGAGTACGCACTGCAGTCGCAGATGCGTACCGCCGCGGGGCAGCAAGCGGGTGCCTTCGACGAAGAAATTGTGCCGATTTCGGCCACGCGCGCGATCAAGGACAAGGAAAGCGGCGAAATCAGCTATGCCGAGACCAGGCTGGAAAAAGACGAGGGCAATCGGCCGCAAACCACGCTGGATGGTCTCGCCGGGCTGAACCCCGTGATCGAGGGCGGCACGGTTACCGCGGGTAACGCGAGCCAGCTGTCGGATGGCGCGTCGGCCTGTGTTTTGATGGAGGCGGGTCTGGCCGAGAAGCGCGGACTGCAGCCGCTCGGCATATACCGCGGTCTGGCGGTCGCCGGCAACGAGCCGGAGGAGATGGGGATCGGGCCGATCTACGCGATCCCGAAGCTGCTCAAACAACACGGCCTCGGCATCGACGATATCGACCTGTGGGAAATCAACGAAGCCTTCGCCTGCCAGACGATTTACTGCCGCGATCACCTCGGCATCGACAATGACCGCTTCAACGTAAACGGTGGTTCGATCTCGATCGGCCACCCCTACGGCATGACCGGAGCACGCCTGACGGGACATATCCTGCTCGAGGGCCGACGACGCGGCGCCCGCTACGTCGTCGTGTCGATGTGCATCGGCGGCGGCATGGGTGCGGCCGGCCTGTTCGAGGTAGCCTGATGAAAAATCGCGATTTGATCGTGTTCCACGGATTGCCGCTGCT
>CP070646.1:693588-695229 GCA_020354435.1 Gammaproteobacteria bacterium | reverse complement strand
GGTGAGGCCGACGTGCCTTTTTTCAGCATTAGCGGTTCCGAGTTTATCGAAATGTTCGTCGGCGTCGGCGCATCACGCGTGCGTGACATGTTCCAGAGCGCGCGCAAGGAAGCGCCGTCGATTATTTTTATCGATGAAATCGATTCGGTCGGACGCGCGCGCGGCACCGGCCTTGGCGGTGGTCACGATGAACGCGAACAGACGCTGAATCAGATTCTCGGTGAAATGGACGGCTTCGATCCACACGAAGCGGTCGTGGTTCTCGCCGCCACCAACCGGCCGGATGTGCTCGATGCGGCGCTGCTGCGGCCGGGCCGATTCGACCGCAAGATAACGCTGGACCTGCCGGACAAGAAAGCGCGCCGGGCAATACTCGAAATACACACCCGCGAGGTACCCCTGAGCGATGACGCCGATCTCGATCGCATTTCCGCGCTCACCGTCGGTTTCTCCGGCGCCGACCTGGAAAACCTGGTCAACGAGGCAGCCCTGGCCTGCGGCCGGGAGAATCGCGACAAGGTCGATATGGAATCATTGTTAAACGCGCGCGACAAGGTTGTGCTCGGCGGTAAACGGGAATTGATCATCAGCGACGAAGAAAAACACCTGGTAGCCTATCACGAGGCCGGGCATGCACTGGTTGCCAGTTATTTACCGACAGCCGACCCGCTGGACAAGGTCAGTATCATTCCACGCGGCCGCGCGCTCGGCAGCACCGAGCAAATCCCGGAAGAAGAACACTATAACCTGCAGCAAAGCTACGTGAAGGATCGCATCGGCGTGATGCTCGGCGGAAGAGCCGCGGAACGGCTGGTGTTTGGCGAAGTCAGTTCCGGTGCCGAGGAAGACCTGAAGCAGGCGACGCGGCTCGCGCGCCACATGGTAACGCACTGGGGCATGAGTGAAAAAATCGGCCCGGTCGCGTTTCGTCGAGGCGAAGAGCATATATTCCTCGGCCGCGAAATGACCCAGCAGCGCGACTTCAGCGAGCATACGGCGCAGATTATCGACGATGAAATCAGCGACTTGCTGAAGAACATCGATAAACAGGTCGCCGATCTGCTGATAGAACACCGTGGCCAGCTCCAGTCACTGGCACAGGGGTTGCTGGAAAAAGAAACCCTCGAAGCCGACGAAATTCAGGCAATCCTGGACGGCGTCGTGAGTTTGCAGCCGCAGGAGGCCGATCATGGGACCGCATAGCATTCTGCCCAAATCGGCCCATTCGGCGAGGCAAGGCTTTTTTCGGAATAATTGACGGGAATCGAAATGACCAAAAGCACAGATCCGTTTATCGGCCAGTGGTACCACTATCCCCAAAAGGCCCAGAAATTTCATGTCACCGCGATCGATGATGATGCAGCGACTATCGAAATCCAGTATTTCGACGGCACTATAGACGAATTCGAATTCACGACCTGGTACGCCATGGAAGTCGAACCCGTGGCGGCGCCCGAGGACTGGACCGGTCCGATCGACAATATCGAGCGTGATGACCTGAACCCGGTCGGAACCGAAATGCAGCGCGAAGACTGGGATGCACCCTACGACGAGGAAATGGAAAAGACTTCGGCGGGACCCAGGCTTTCGGATTCGGAGCAACGGGAAGACTAGTGAAATTCGATCGTCAACGGCGCCAGA
>CP070646.1:691847-693488 GCA_020354435.1 Gammaproteobacteria bacterium | reverse complement strand
GAAAACGAGCAGGTAAAACGATTTATCGGCGATGGCGAGATCAGGAAAGTCATCGTCGTGCCGGGTAAACTGGTAAATATTGTCGTCTGAACCGATGCCGGCTCTATTCCTGACCCGCCGGCTTGCTATCGTGTTCCTAGCGCTCGCCCTGGGCAGCTGCGGTTTCAGGCTCGCGGGCACCGCCAGTTTGCCGCCGGAACTGTCCCAAATCCATCTGACTACCACCGAGTTTAACAAGCGGCAACGCGATGTTCTGCTCCAGCGACTGCGCCTTGCCGGTGCCGAGATTGTCGCAGAAGCGAACGACCAGGCGGTGCAGCTGCGCGTGCGTCTGCTGACTCTGCCCGACCGTCGCCTGGTCACCAGCGCGAGCAACGGCAAGATTATCGAGCGCGTGACCCGTGGCCTGGAATTCAGCCTGAAGGACGCCGACGGCAAGCCGCTGCTGCCGGCGAAAACGCTGCAGCGGCAAAAAGACATCGTACTCAATGACGATAATCTCCTGTCGTCGGACGTAGAGAGAAAAAATGTCGTCGAGGATCTCGAGGCGGCGCTGTTCAACCAGCTAATTTTCCAGTTGCAACGATTATAATGTGGCGCCGAAATTTACCCGCCGATGCCAAGCGTTTATAATCTCCTCCAGTCCCGGCAGCTACGGGCAATCCGAAGCCTGCATTCGGGTGATGAATCACCGAAAAATAAAATGTCTGAACTGAACGAACCGGCAGCATCATCGCGCAAGAATCCCTTATTGTGGATAGCCCTGGCTGTTATCGGCCTGATCATTTTTGTCTTCATGAGCGGGGATCGCCGTGACTCGATGACCGTCGAAAAACCGGTTGAGGAGCAGCCGGTCGAAGAGCAGCCGGTCGACGATGAGGCGACAACCGGCGGTATCGATCGCAGCCTGTTGGTACCGCCAGGCATGCGCGCGCGCCAGTATATCGAACAGATACGCGAGCAGGGCAAGCCCTATCCGCTGTCGGAGGTTTTCGACCGGGCGCATCAATACCTGCAGGAAGGCAGTCTTGCCGATGCCCACCTGCTGTACTTCTTCGCCGCGCGCGAGCAGCATTTGCCGGCCATCATGCGCATGGGTGAAATGTCCGATCCAACGGTGTTTCGGGCCGAGGATTCACTGCTCGATCACGCCGATGTCATTCAGTCATACAAGTGGTACCGGATGGCCGCAAACCTGGGACATCAGGTTGCGAGCGAGCGACTCGATAGCCTGCAGCAGTGGGCGATCGCCGAGGCGGAAACCGGCAATCCGCATGCCCGACAACTACTCCTCAATTTTGACAGGTGAACGCGATGAAAACTGATATTCGCAAAATGCCGGCCCGATGGTTGCTGATTTTTATGCTGGCATTGTTGACCGGGGCGGTGCAGGCCAGCGACAAGCCGCTGTTGATGGAGGGCAAGAAAACGCTTTACCAGCGGGTACTTAGCGTGCCGGAAGCACATCTCTACGAACAGCCTGAAGATAGCGCGACTTCCAGCAGGATTATCCCCTTCAGCGTGCTCTACGTGTATGAAAGGGACAACGACTGGCTCAAGGTGGGTTACGACAGCTTCGGCCGGATCGCGGGTTGGGTGAAACGCGACAAGGCCATCGCCTGGAACCAGGCTCTGACGGTG
>CP070646.1:690103-691747 GCA_020354435.1 Gammaproteobacteria bacterium | reverse complement strand
GTCGATGAAAACATGGCCAACGCCGCGCGCGTGCACGCGGTCGAAAACGGCAAGGAGCTCGCCGACTTCACGATGATCGCCTACGGCGGCGCGGCACCGCTGCATGCCAGCCGATTGTGCGAAAAGCTCGACATCGATCGGTTGTTGATTCCGCCGGGTGCGGGTGTCGGTGCTGCGATCGGATTCCTGCGCGCGCCATTCGGCTTCGAGGCGGTACGGGGTGCTTTTTTGCGCCTGTCCGAATTCGATGCCGACTGGACCAACGAACTGATCGCCGAGCTCGACGCCGAGGCGCAACGCTTTGCCCAGGCGGGTGCTGCCGAGCTCGAGCTGGAGCGCGAAATCAAGGCCTACATGCGTTACCAGGGGCAGGGCTGGGAGATCGTAGTCACCTTACCCGACCGCGACTTCGTCGCCGCCGACGCGACCGAGATTCGGCGCCGTTTCGAGGATGAGTACGCGCGCCTGTTCGGACGCGCGCTAGATGGCCTCGATATCGAAATCATGACCTGGTCGGTGCAGGTGCGCAGCAAGCTGACGCCGCCGGCTGCGGTAGCAGCGGTGGCCGCTGAAAAGCCCTGCTACAGCGACGAACGTCGTCGTATCTTCGATGCGCGTGAGCAGCTTTTCGTCGATGCCGCCGTATTTCAGCGCGACGAGCTCGAAAGCGGGGATCTGATCTCCGGCCCCGCTGTCATCATCGAACGCGAAACCAGCACCATCGTCACCAATCGCTATCAGGCGATCAAGCAGTCCGACGGTTGCCTGCTGCTCAGGCTGAAGGGGAAGGAACATGACTGAAGGTATTTCCAACGTTCACATGCAGGTGATGTGGAATCGCCTGATCGCGGTCGTCGAGGAACAGGCGCTGACGCTGGTGCGTACGGCGTTTTCAACCTCGGTGCGTGAGGCCGGCGATGTCTCCGCCGGTATCTTCGACCGCGAGGGCCTGATGATCGCGCAGGCCGTTACCGGCACGCCGGGGCATGTCAACGCGATGGCGGCGGCGGTACGTAACTTCATCGACGACATCGGCGAGGAAAATATTTTCGAGGGTGACTCCTACATCACCAACGACCCGTGGAAAGGCACCGGTCACCTGCACGATTTCACCTTCGTCAATCCGTCTTTTCGCAACGGCAGACTGGTCGGTTATTTTGCCTGCACCGCGCACGTCGTCGACGTCGGTGGACGTGGTTTCGGCCCGGACGCGACCGAGGTTTACGAGGAAGGTATCCTGATCCCGATCATGAAGTTCGCCGAACGTGGCGAAGTCAACCAGATGCTGGTCAACATCATCCGCAATAACGTGCGCGAGTCTGAACAGGTGATCGGCGATCTCTATTCGCTGTCATCCTGTAACGACACCGGCCATCAGCGTTTGATGGATATGATGGATGAGTTCGCAATTGACGATCTGCAGGAGTTGCGTGATTTTATTTTCGACAACAGCCTGGCGGCAACGCTGGAGCACCTGAAGGAGTTGCCGCGTGGTTCGTATGACAATGAAGTGATCGTCGATGGTTACGATGCGCCGGTGACGATGAAGTTGCGGCTGGACGTCTCCGACAGCGAGGTGCTGGCCGATTTCGACGGCACCAGCGGACTCAGTGAAAAAGGCATTAACGTGCCCTTGATCTATAC
>CP070646.1:688344-690003 GCA_020354435.1 Gammaproteobacteria bacterium | reverse complement strand
TTCGTTGTCGGAATGGACCACCATGCCCGGCGTAGGGTTGCGGCAGCAGCTCGGCGCGAGCACGCGT
Organism: Gammaproteobacteria bacterium; assembly: GCA_020354435.1. Taxonomy (GTDB): domain Bacteria; phylum Pseudomonadota; class Gammaproteobacteria. The sequence goes on along the minus strand of CP070646.1, from coordinate 689,936 downwards.
TCGCCGTCGATCTCGACCATGCAGGCGCGGCAGTTGCCGTCGGCGCGCAGGCCGTCCTTGTAACACAGGTGCGGAATCTCGGTACCGGTACGCTGCGCGGCCTGCAGAATGGTTTCACCCGGCAGCGCTTCGACGCTATTGCCGTTCAGCGTAAATTCGATGGTTTCGAAGATGGAATCAGGGATAGCTGCCATTATTGTTCCTCCTCGATACCCAGTTCGTGTGGAAAGTACTTTATGACCGATAAAATCGGGTTTGGTGCCGCCTGGCCGAGGCCGCAGATCGATGCATCGACCATGACGGTCGACAAGTCCTGCAGCTGCTCGATATCCCATTCGCCGCCCTGCATGATGCTGACCGCCTTTTCGCAGCCGACGCGGCATGGCGTGCACTGGCCACAGGATTCGTGCGCGAAAAATTTCATCGAATTGAGCGCCGCCTGCTTCGCGCTGTCCTGGTCCGACAGCACCACGACCGCGGCGGAACCGATGAAGCAGCCGTACTCCTGCAGCGTATCGAAGTCGAGCGGGATATCGCCCAGCCTTGCCGGCAGGATGCCGCCCGAGGCGCCGCCCGGGAAGTAACCGTAGAACTGGTGGCCGTCGAGCATGCCACCGCAGTACTCTTCGATCAATTCCTTGATCGTGATACCGGCCGGCGCCAGGTGCACTCCGGGCTTGTTGACTCGGCCGGATACGGAAAAGCTGCGCACGCCCTTGCGGCCGTTGCGTCCCTGCGAATCGAACCACTCGGACCCCTTTTCGATGACGTCGCGGATCCAGAACAGCGATTCGCAGTTGTGCTCCAGCGTCGGGTGACCGAACAGGCCGACCTGGGCGACGTATGGCGGGCGCAGGCGCGGCATGCCGCGCTTGCCCTCGATCGATTCGATCATGGCCGATTCCTCGCCGCAGATATAGGCGCCGGCACCGCGGCGAATCTCGATCGGCGGCAGTTCGTAACCGGATTTTATCACCAGGTCGTCGACCGCATTCTTCAGGTTCTGGATGACCGACGGATACTCGTCGCGGATATAGATGTAACAGGCATCGATGCCGATGACCTTTGCAGCGATCAGCATGCCTTCGAGAAAGCGATGCGGGTCGGACAGCATATAATAGCGGTCTTTGAAGGTGCCTGGCTCGCCCTCGTCGATATTGATCGCGCACATGCGTGGCGCGGGTTGATCGCGCAAAATACTCCACTTGCGCCCGACCGGAAACCCGGCTCCGCCGAGACCGCGCAATTGCGTGCCGTCGAGCGTCTTAATGATGTCGTCGCCGCTGATATCGCCCGCCAGCAGGCGCTCGTAAAGCGCGTAACCGCCGTCCGCGCGGTAGGCTTCGTAATCGATGCTGTCCTGCGGCATCGGTTGCTCGAACTGCCCGGCGTCGACCGCGGATTTCACCGTTTCGGCGGTCGCGTTGTCGACCGTGTACTGCCTGACCACCGCCACCGGCGCCCTGTCGCAGCGGCCGACGCAGGGTACGCGTTGCACGCGAACGCCATCGCCGAGCCCGGCCTCGAGCGCGGCGATCAATGCCTCGCTGCCGGCCATTTCACAGCTGACCGAATCGCACACGCGCACGGTC
>CP070646.1:686569-688244 GCA_020354435.1 Gammaproteobacteria bacterium | reverse complement strand
GGCGAGTTCGGCCTTGGCCTTGGCCACGTCGAGATCCGACTGCTGGTCGGCGAGAGCATCCTCGGCGCGCTTCTGCGCTTCCAGCGCAGCGGCCTCGTCGAGGTCATGCGCGCGAATCGCGGTATCCGACAGCACGGTCACGAGGTGTGGCTGCACCTCGATGATACCGCCGGAGATAAAGAAGAATTCCTCTTTACCGTCACCCATGTCGAGACGCACCTCGCCCGGCTTCAACGGCGAAATCAGCGGCGTATGCCGCGGCGCCACGCCGATTTCACCCATCACCGCCGGCGCGTACACCATGTGCGCCTCGCCGGAAAAGATTTGCTCCTCGGCGCTGACGATGTCTACCTGGATAGTGGCCATAACGTTACCTTACAGGCTCTTGGCCTTTTCGGCGACTTCTTCAATACCGCCTATCATGTAAAAGGCCTGCTCCGGGTACTGATCCATTTCACCGTCGAGGATTTGCTTGAAGCTCGAAATCGTGTCCTTGACCGAGACGTACTTACCGGGCGAACCGGTGAATACCTCGGCGACGAAGAACGGCTGCGACAGGAAGCGCTGGATCTTGCGCGCGCGGCTGACCACGAGCTTGTCTTCCTCGGACAGTTCGTCCATGCCAAGAATCGCGATGATGTCCTTCAATTCCTTGTAGCGCTGCAGCGTACCCTGCACGCCACGGGCGATTTCATAGTGCTCGTTGCCGACGACGTTGGGATCGAGAATCCGCGAGGTCGAATCGAGCGGGTCCACGGCCGGGTAGATACCGAGTTCCGCGACCTGGCGCGACAGTACCAGGGTCGCGTCGAGGTGGGCGAAGGTCGTCGCCGGCGACGGGTCGGTCAAGTCATCCGCCGGTACGTATACCGCCTGGAAGGACGTGATCGAGCCGGTCTTGGTCGACGTGATGCGCTCCTGCAGCACACCCATCTCGAGCGCCAGCGTCGGCTGGTAACCTACCGCCGACGGCATCCGGCCAAGCAGCGCCGAAACTTCCGTGCCCGCGAGCGTGTAACGGTAAATGTTGTCGACGAACATGAGTACGTCGCGGCCTTCGTCGCGGAAGTATTCCGCCATCGTCAGGCCCGACAGCGCGACGCGCAGGCGGTTACCCGGCGGCTCGTTCATCTGGCCGTAAACCAGCGATACCTTGTCGATAACGCCGCCCTCGGTCATTTCGTGGTAAAAGTCGTTACCTTCACGAGTACGCTCACCGACGCCGGCGAATACCGAGAAGCCCGAGTGCTCGACCGCGATGTTACGGATCAGCTCCATCAGGGTTACCGTCTTGCCCACGCCGGCGCCACCGAACAGACCGATTTTACCGCCCTTGGCGATCGGCATGATCAAATCGATAACCTTGATGCCGGTCTCCAGGATCTCGGTGGTCGCGGCCTGCTCGTCGTAGGTCGGCGCCTTGCGGTGAATCGGCATGCGCTCTTCTTCGCCAATCGGGCCTTTTTCGTCGATCGGGTTACCGAGCACGTCCATGATGCGACCGAGAGTCTTCTGCCCTACCGGTACGGTAATCGGCTGTCCGGTATTGTTAACCTCGAGGCCTCGGCGCAGACCTTCGGAGGCACCCATCGCGATGGTGCGCACGATGCCGTCGCCGAGCTGCTGCTGCACTTCAAGCGTCAGGCCTTCCTGCTCGGGCACGAGCAGCGCATCG
>CP070646.1:684783-686469 GCA_020354435.1 Gammaproteobacteria bacterium | reverse complement strand
TCGATCTTGCGCATCGAACCGTAAAGCGGCAACACCAGGAACGGCAGCATGATATGCGCCATGCCGATCAGCGTGCCGGTCATGTTGTGCACCAGCTTGACCGGCGTTTCCCACAAACCGATGTAAATCGCGAAATCGTTGAGCATGCCGTTCTTCTGCAGCAGCACGAGCCAGGCATAGGTCCGCACCAGCAGCGAGGTCCAGAACGGCATCAGCACGCAAATCATCAGTAAATTCGAAATACGCATCGGCAGCGTCGCCAGCAGATAAGACACCGGGTAAGCGAGAATCAGGCAGGCGATGGTGACGATGAAGCTGACCAGAATGGTGCGCCACCAGAGCAGGTTATAAACCTTGCGCTCCTCTTCGACATGGATCACGTTTTTGTCGAAATCGTAGGTCCGGTCGATCGAGTTCAGGTAATAGCCCATCGTCGTGCGGTCTTTCATGATGCCGAGTGAAAGCCAGAATTCCTTGTCGGCCCAGCGCTCGTCGGCCTTGAGGAAGGCTTCCTTGTAAGGCGGTTCCATTTTCTTGACCTTGCGCGCGGTACGCTTGACCAGGCTGCGCCAGCCGGGCTTGGCGTAATTCATGCGCACGCTGACCTTGCCGCGCTCGACCTTGTCAGCTTCTTTCAAATCCAGGTAGATCGCCTCGAACATGGATTCGTCCGGATCGCTGACCTTGTCCCAGGCTTCGAATGCCTCAAAGGTTCTCGGCATGACGTCGTTGATCAGATTGTCATCAACGCTGCGCTCGAGCATGTTGTAAATCGGGATAACGAACAGAAATATCAGAAACAGCAATGGCGGTCCCACCAGCATCACCGCGCGCAGCTTTGCCTGGCGCAGGGATTTTTGCAGGCTTTCCTTGAGGGGGACGCCGTCGGCGGTTAACAGCGGGCCTGGTTCGATGGTGGGTGCTGTGCTTGCCATGATCGTTTCTTTGTCGGGATTAAAAAAAGGGGACAGACCATAGGTCTGCCCCCCCGGTCTTTTACTGACCCATCCAGGCGGTGTAACGCTCGCCGATGGAATCGCCGTAGTCGGCCCACCACTCGGGGTTGGCAACCACGGAGCGTGCCATGACTTCAGGACGGTTCGGCATGTGCTCCATAATGTTCTTGCCATTGTGGAACCAGGGCTCGCCGGCCTTCATGATTTCGAACGCAGATGAACGCATCGGGCCATAGTTGATGTACTTGGCCTGACCCGCCTGCTGCTCGGGCGCAGAGGCGTGAATCAGGAAGTCCATCGCGGCTTCCTTGTTCGGTGCACCCTTGACCATGACCAGCCATTCTTCTTCGAGAACCTGGCCGTCCCAGACGGTAACGAATTTCTCGCCTTCGGACAGGACCGCGGCGCCGATACGGCCGTTATAGGCCAGCGACATCGCGACTTCGCCAGACTTGACCAGTTCCAGCGGCTTGGCGCCGGAAGACCAGAACACGGCGTGATCCTTGATCTTGTCGAGCATCTTGAATGCGCGGTCGATGCCTTCGTCGGTGCTCATGACCTTGTAGACGTCTTTTACCGCAACGCCGTCAGCCAGCAGCGCCATTTCGATCAGCGCGTTCGGCCAGGTGTGAATGCCGCGCTTGCCGGGGAATTTCTTGACGTTGAAGAAATCGGCAATCGTGGTCGGCTGCTCACCCTTGAAGGTGCCTTCCTCGTAGAACGGCACGTA
>CP070646.1:682985-684683 GCA_020354435.1 Gammaproteobacteria bacterium | reverse complement strand
TCCTGCATGATTTCCTTGGTCGCGCTACCGACCACGGCACGGCCCTCGGTAATGATCAGGTCCATGTCGTTATTACCGACGACCTCGCGAATCGCGGTTTCCGCGGTTTGCTGCAGGGTCAGGTCGGGATCGAACACCTCGAAAGCAAAATCCTGCGCATCCTTGACGTTGTACTGTATCTCGATACTCATGACGACGATGTTTTCGTCCGAGGTCAACATCTTGGAATTTTTACGCGCAGTACGGATATCGGCGACGTTGATCAGTTCGACGTCTTCGATCGGATACGGGAAATGCCAGTGCGGCCCCGCCTGAGTCACGACGGTACGTTCGCCGAAACGGGTTTCGACGCCACGCCAGCCTTCATCGACGATGTAGATGCCGGTCAGCGCCCACACTATCAGCAGCGCGACGACGATGAAGCCGATGAAGCCGGACAGGTTACTCGAGCCGCCCGGCACCCTGGGGATCTTGCCCTTGCCGCCGCCGCCGAGCAAACCGCCGAACTTGTTCTTCAGGTTCTTGAAGACCTCGTCCAGATCGGGCGGGCCATCGTTACTACGTTGACCCCAGGGATCCTTGTCTTTACCCGGTTCATTCCAGGGCATAATCAACTCCGAAAGCAGAAATCATGTTCAGTGACTTGTGGACGCACAAAGATTGCGGATTGTAATGGCTATCAGGCCGCTCCTGCAAGCGTATCCGCGAGCATTTCGAAACGCTCGGGGGATATCTCGAACTTACGTTGCAAACGTTTTAATAATGCGGGCGAGAGTCGTATTTTCAAGCGGATATCGCCATTATTTTCGAAATTTTCGGCTTCGATCGCGCCCGATTCGAACAGATAGGCCCGTATCTGCCCCTCGTCGGCCCGTAATTGCAGGCGGTAGCAGGCCGTCTGCTCGCAGAAACGCTTGCCCAGTGTTTCGATCAAATCCTCGAAACCGACGCGTTCGCTCGCCGACAGCCAGATACGCCAGGCCTGTTGCTGTTCATCCAGATCGATCCTGGGTTCTAGCTGCAGCAGGTCAATTTTGTTGTAAACCAGCAGTTGCGGCAGATCGCCGGCACCAACTTCGTGCAAAATCCGGTCTACCGCCTCGATTTTTTCCTGGCGGTTTTCGTCGCAACAGTCGACCACGTGCAGAATCAGGTCGGCCTCGCGGGTTTCCAGCAGGGTGGCGCGGAACGCGGCCACCAGGTCGTGCGGCAGGTGGCGTATGAATCCCACCGTATCGGCCAGAATAACATCCTGTTGCTCGCTCAATTTTAACTTGCGCAGGGTCGGGTCGAGCGTCGCGAATAGCTGGTCCGCGGCGTAAACCGAGGCATCGGTGAGCGCATTGAACAGGGTCGATTTACCGGCGTTGGTGTAACCGACCAGCGATACGGTCGGAATTTCGGCGCGGGTACGCGCCTGACGGCTCTGTTTGCGCTGGCGCGAGACCTTGGCCAGGCGATTGTTCAGGTACTTGATGCGTTTACCCAGCAGCCGCCGGTCGGTTTCGAGCTGGGTTTCGCCGGGCCCGCGCAGACCGATACCGCCCTTTTGCCGTTCGAGGTGAGTCCAGCCGCGTACCAGCCGTGTCGACAGGTGCTTGAGCTGGGCCAGTTCGACCTGCAGCTTACCCTCGAACGAATGCGCCCGCTGCGCGAAAATATCCAGGATCAGTCCGGTGCGGTCCAGTACCCGGCATT
>CP070646.1:681182-682885 GCA_020354435.1 Gammaproteobacteria bacterium | reverse complement strand
TTCGCTGCGCGCATTTCGCGAACAGGAACTCGAGCCACACGAGGCCGAGGTGGATCGCATCGGCGAGGTCCCCGAGGAGTTAGGCGAGCGCATCAAGACGAAGGCGATAGAGATGGGCTTTTACGCGCCCAACCTGCCCGAGGAAATCGGTGGCGGCGGGCTCGATTACAAATCGCTGGCGCTGTTCGAACGCGAACTCGGCAAGACCAGTTACGGGCTGCACGGCTACATCCATCGGCCGTCGGAAATCCTGATGGCCTGCGCCGGCGAGCAGGTCGAGAAATACCTGAAGCCCTGCGTCAGCGGGGAAAAGAAGGAAGTTTTCGCATTGACCGAACCCGGCGCGGGCTCGGACATCCTGTCGATGTCGACCACCGCCAAGCGCGACGGCGAGGATTTCGTCATTAACGGTTCCAAGCATTTCATTTCGAGCCCGGTGATCCCGGATTTCGCGATCCTGTTTGCCTGGACCGGCGTGCAGCAGACCAAAAAGGGCGAGCGCAAGCTGGTGACTGCCTTTCTCGTCGACCGCGGGACGCCCGGTTTCGAAATCCGGCGCGGGCCGCGCTGCGCGGCACAGCGCGCCTACCACACCTGGCAACTGTCGTTCCAGCAATGCCGCGTACCCCCGGGCCAGATTCTGGGCGAGGAAGGGCAGGGCTTCGAGCTTGCCGACAAGTGGCTCAAGATGGGCCGCGTCTGGGTTGCCGCGGCCGCCTGCGGCAAAATGGAGCGCCTGCTCGATCTGGCCACCGAGTACGCCGCAGAGCGCAAGCAGTTCGGCCAGCCGATCGGCAAGTTCCAGGGCACGTCGTTCAAACTGGCCGACATGGCGACCGACCTGCAGGCTGCCGACCTGCTGGTCATGCACGCCGCCGACAGGGCCGACCAGGGCATCATGCAACCGGACGATGCCGCCAAGGCCAAGCTGTTTGCCTCCGAGGCGGTGGGCCGCGCGGCCGACCACACTATCCAGATATTCGGCGGCATGGGGCTGATGGAGGAGCTGCCGATCGAGCGCCTGTGGCGCGATGCGCGCCTCGATCGTATCTGGGACGGCACCTCCGAGATCCAGCGCCACATCATTTCGCGTACCTTGTTGCGCCAGTACGAAGCCTGATGTCGGCAGTGCGTGCCAATCTGCGGCGGTTACTAAAGCCGCGGCACATTGCCTTCATCGGCGGTAACGATGCCGAGTTCAGTGCACGCCAGTGCGCCGCGCAGTTCGATGGCCCGGTCTGGGGCGTTAATCCGAAACGGCAAACACTCGGCGGAGTGCCCTGTTATCCCAGCGTCGGTGACTTGCCGGAAGCACCGGACGCGGTGTTCCTGGCGACGCCTCGCACGGCCGCGACCGAAACCGTGCGCCAACTGGCGCTTATCGGCGCCGGCGGCGTCGCCTGTTTCACCGCGGGTTACGGCGAGCTGGGCGAGGCCGGGCAGCGCGCCGAGGCCGAGCTGATCGACGCGGCTGGCGAAATGGCACTGGTCGGACCCAACTGCTACGGCCTGGTTAATTTTACCAATGGTGCAATACTCTGGCCCTTCGGCGCCGGCAACCATCGCTGCCACGAGGGCGTCGCGCTGGTCATGCAAAGCGGTATGCTGCCGGCCAACATGATCATGAACGACCGCTCGGTGCCGATCACGCACGTGGTCTCGGCGGGCAACCAGGCGCTGCTCGCGATCGAGGATTATCTCGA
>CP070646.1:679360-681082 GCA_020354435.1 Gammaproteobacteria bacterium | reverse complement strand
GCAGATGGCGAATTCGAGGGTGTTATCGAAGTCGAGCACGACGTTACCCAGATAGTTCAGATGCAATCCGGCCTGATTGCGAGCGAGGCCCGCCTGCAGGCCACCATGGACAATGTTCCCGACGCCATCCTGACCTGCAGCCGGGAATACGTTATCGAAAGCGCCAATCGATCTGCGCTCAGCCTGTTCAATGGCGACAAGAAGCAGCTCGTCGGCAGGAGTCTGGGTGATTTCTTTTTCGAAGCGGGTGGCCTCGAGGTGTTTGAATCCGGGCAGTCAATGCATCAGCAAACCCAGTTGCAACGTCTCGATGGCAGCGAGTTTCCGGCCGATATGTGGATCGGTCCGCTTCGTGTTGGAGATGGTAATCCCAGCCTGATTGTCGTGATTCGCGACGTCACCAGCTGGATTCAGGCGCAGCGCGAACTCGATTCGTCGCGTCAGCAATATTTTCATCACGATAAAATGGTGGCGATCGGACAGCTCGCGGCCGGAATTCTGCACGAAGTCGGAAATCCGATTGCGGCGATTGCCGGAGCGGTCGACGGAGTCAAACAGTCCCATGCCGCCAGCGACGTGGACGATGCGGTTAACCGCAACATTGAACTGATCGAAGAGCAGATTGCCCGGCTCGGCAAGATCACTCGCGAAATTGCCGATTTTGCATCGCCCAAGCCGCGCGAACGCGAATTGTTCGATCTGAATGGCCTGTTGCGCAGTACCACCCAACTGCTGACCTACGATCGTCGATTCGGCTCGATCGGCGTTACGCTCGAGCTGGACAAGAATTTACCGGCCATCATCGGTGTCGCCGACCAGCTCACCCAGGTGTTCATGAACCTGCTGATCAATGCCATGGATGCATGCGCGGCACACGACAGCCGCGAGGACTGTATTCGGTTAACCAGCGAACTCGAGGGCGATCACGTGCATGTCTGCGTGCAGGATTACGGTATCGGTATGTCGCAGGAGACACTCGCGCACGTGATGGAACTGTTTTACACGACTAAGCCGGTCGGCGAGGGAAGCGGCATGGGTCTGTCGCTGTGCGATACGATCGTGCGCGCACACAAGGGCAGTTTGACGATTGAAAGCGAGGAGGGTGTAGGTACCCGCGTACACGTGGTGCTGCCGCTCGACGCCGAGCAGGAGCAACGCTACGAATAATCCGCTGGTTGGAAAGTTGGCACATTAAATGCAGCTCGTTCTTACGATGAGAACTGAATTAATGACCAGCTGCACGGTTAAGATCGGTCAGATTACTAAGATGAGATTCCCCTGTGCGCACCTGTTTTCCAACCTGCTCTGGATGTTGCTGGCCTCGATGTCGCTGAACGCTGCCGAACCGACCGACGGCAGTATCGATTCCTCCAGCCAGCGCCCACGGACGACTTATGAGCGCTTTCTGCCGCTGGCGGTAGCCGGCGATCCCGCCATCCAGAATTTTCTGGGATACATGTTTTTTCACGGCGAGGGTGTGGATCTCAACTACGAAGAGGCGCATTACTGGTTTCATGCCGCCGCCGAGGAGGGCGATGCGCTGGCGCAGCGCAACCTCGGCATATTCCATTCTCGCGCCATCGATCGAATTCCGGAAAAGTATTACGATGCCGCCGAAGCCAACCTGTGGTTCAGCCTGGCCGCGGCCAATCCCGAGAACACCGAATACTCGCCGAACGCGGCGCAGGCTTACCAGCAGTTTCTGCCTGCCGCCAGTGACGA
>CP070646.1:677502-679260 GCA_020354435.1 Gammaproteobacteria bacterium | reverse complement strand
CAAATTGTAGTGGCTGCGAAACAGGCATTGATTCTCGAGCAGCAGCTGGCCGATTCAATTCGGTGTGATGATATCGTCGATATGCGCGGCATCTACGACGAGCTGGGCCGAATCTCTGGCGAGTTAAATGCGGTGCTGCAGCGTGAAAACAATTTAGGCGAGGCGCGAGACTGATGTTTAACGAATCCACCCTGGCCAGCGTTGCCAGGAAATTTCACGGGCTGCCTGATGACAAGGTTTTTGATGACCCGCAGCAAATTGATTTACTGCTGCGCCAGGCCCTCAAAAAGCAGTTCATGGACTGGGCCGCAATAGCCGAAAAACTGGACGACAGCGAAGACCAGGCATTAACTGAATGGCTGCGCAATGTTTTCAAATGGGGTGGGCTGTGAAGTCGCTCGAGCCGACCCAATCGAGAAGCCTGGTACTTTAATTGTGACGGCTGCTTCGTTGCACCTGGCATTACTTGATATGATGCGAATGCCAAAGCTTGGCAATCTGGTTCGTGAAGGGCTACAGGCTAATCGGCACGACTTGATGATTTGCATCGAAGGCAAGGGGGTTAATATGTCAAAAGATACGATATCTACATTTGATGTCGACGCCAGAGGATTCGCGGCATTTTCCGCCGATGCAGGGCAAGCGGTGCGTTTCACAGATCTCGAGGGCGCGCAGCCGATCGATTTCTGGGCCTTTAACCGTGCTGATATCTATGAATACTTATCTTGTGAGCACACCAAGCCGGCGATTGAAAAAGTGTATCCACGTCTCGGTGACTCGGCCTACACTAACCACCGCCGTGCGGTTGTCACCTTGATCGAGGATAACTCGCCGGGACAGCATGATATGCAGTTCGCTGCATGTGATGTCTACCGATATCGACAGTTGGGTTGGGACGAAGCCAAGGATGGTTACCACGCTAATTGCCAGGACAATCTTCACAGGGGATTAGCCAGTCTGGGACTGGAATTACCGTTTACGCCGCAACCTTGGAACTTGTTCACCAATTTTTTCCTGCATCCTGATGGTAGTTTTGAAATACGAACACCGGCGACAAAGGCCGGCGACAATATGACGTTGCGCATCGAAATGGATAGTTACATAGTCATATCCGCATGCCCGCAGGACATGAACGATACTTGCGGTGGCAATCCGACAGGAGTCCGCGCTGAATTATTTTAGGCAGACCTGGCGCTGCTAGCAGTTTCGACCATGCCGGAGTGCGCAATCGAAACATCTCGTATGGGCTTCACGGCAGATTTAAAATTCAAGGGCTGCTTCGTACCGGGCCGACAAATCCATTTAACTTAACGATCTCTTCGACCAAGATTTATCGTTGGATCGCGCGCTGGTTTCGTGAAAGACTAATTCGTTTCCTCTCGGCCCGAGATCGAATATGCGGGATCAGGCAACTATACCCTCGGCACATGCCGTCGACAGCCGCCACGGCTATGCGATGCTTTTGATGGTGATCGGCTCGGTCGCGATCAGTTTCGGCGGGCTGGTGCTGCGTAATATCGAGGTCGCCACCCCGTGGCAAATCAATATTTATCGCTCGCTCGGCCTGATAGCAGCGATCGCGGCTATCGTCGCGATTCAAAACCGCGGCCGGTTTTTCGCCACGTTGTTATCCGTCGGCCGTTTCGGGATTCTCGCCGGTGTGCTGTTGGCCGGTGCAGGCCTCAGTTTCATCCAGGCATTCACCCACACCACCATCGCCAACGCGCTGTTCATCATCGGCGCCATCCCATTTTTCGC
>CP070646.1:675630-677402 GCA_020354435.1 Gammaproteobacteria bacterium | reverse complement strand
GGTCAACGATAAAACGCTCGGTGATCGCATTACGATCAAGGGTTGCGTTTACGATGGCCTCGATTTGCCGCTGAAAGATGCGCTGGTCGAAATCTGGCAGGCCGATGCGGCCGGCCTGTATCCATCTCTGCACGAAACCCGCGGCCAGGCCGATCCGAATTTCACCGGCTGGGGGCGCAGCCCGGGCGATATGCATAGCGGCGAGTTCGTTTTCGAAACGATAAAGCCGGGGCGAGTGCCCTACCCGGACGGGCGCATGCAGGCGCCGCATATCAGCTTCTGGATTGTCGCGCGCGGTATCAATATCGGCCTGCACACGCGGCTGTATTTCGATGACGAAGCCGAGGCGAATGCCGAGGACCCGGTGTTGCTGCGCGTCGAGCATCGGCCGCGCGTCGATACGCTGATCGCGAAAGGCGAATCGGCCGGGATCTATCGATTCGACATCCGCCTGCAGGGAGCGGCGGAAACCATCTTTTTCGATATGTGACGGCAATGGTTCGGTCGCCCGTTATCGATTGTCTTCGGATCGAGCCCGCATGCGGGCAGCAGCAGGCCTGACCGGTGGCGGTTTCACCTTTTGATTCGCAAATTTATCGCCAACTGCTGTGCGATACGGAAGCCGCGGCCCTGTTCAGCGACGAGGCCGAACTGCGCTGCATGATTCAGGTCGAGGTCGCGCTGGCGCAGGTACAGGGCGAACTGGGCCTGATTCCCGCCGCGAGTGCGAAAGCCATTCGGCAGGCCGCCGCTAAGATCGAAATCGATCCGGCCGGGCTGGCCGCGGGTACCCGCAGGGACGGTGTACCGGTGCCGGCGCTGGTCGAACTCATGCGTTCGTCGGTGCCATCGGCCGAGCATGCCCAGTACCTGCATCATGGCGCGACCTCGCAGGACATCATGGACAGCGCGTTGATGCTGCGCCTGCGCGATGTTTGCCTGATCATCGAGGATCGCCTGATGCGTTTGTTGCAGGCATTGGCGCGCCAGGCCGAAACCCATGCCGAACTGCCGCTGGCGGCACGCACGCGTGCGCAAATCGCGACACCGACCAGCTTTGGCGCGGTGATCGCTGCCTGGGGCGCACCGTTGCTGAGCCAGCTCGAAGCGCTGGCGCGGCTCAGGCCGCGCCTGTTACGCGTTAGCCTGGCAGGTGCTTCGGGTAATTCGGCCGCACTCGGGGAACGCGCCGCCGAACTGCGCGGCGCGCTGGCGGCCGCGCTCGGGTTAGTCGATTCGGAACAGCCCTGGCACAGCGATCGCACCGCGCTGGCGGAATTCAGTTCGCTATGTACCCGCGTCGGCGCCAGTCTCGCCCGCGTCGGCGAAGATTACATCGAAGCGAGTCGCCCGGAGGTGGGCGAAATATTGATTACCGCGGGCGGCGGTTCCTCGACCATGCCGCAAAAGAAAAACCCGGTCGAGGCCGAGATGCTGGTAAGCCTGTTCCACTTCGCCGCGGCGATGGATGGCTTGATGACCCTGGGCATGCTGCACCGCCAGCAGCGCGACGGCGTGGCCTGGTCGCTGGAATGGCATGCGCTGCCGCAGGTCTGCATGGCGACCGCGCGGGCGCTGCAGCTCGCGCTCGAACTCGTCGAAAATCTGCAACCCGATGCCGACGCGATGCAAGCGCGCTTGAGCGAAGGGCAGGGCCTGGTCTACGCCGAGGCGATCAGTTTCAGGCTTGCCGAAATCATGCCGCGGCCGCAGGCCCAGGCGCGGGTCAAGCAAATGTGCTCCGAGGCAATCGATCAGAAAGTTTCGCTGGC
>CP070646.1:673750-675530 GCA_020354435.1 Gammaproteobacteria bacterium | reverse complement strand
CACAAATGGCAGCATCGCTGTACGCACTGCGGGGACCTGGCGGATTTCACCGTTCCGTATCCCATAATCGAAGTCGATGGCAAGCCCGTTAATCGAGAGTTTATCCAGCGCGAAGCGCTGCCCACGCCTACCGGACCAAATTCGCAGATGTTTAGCGTTGGGAATGCGACGGACTAGGGTAGGCCTGCCCATCTGCCTTGAAAATTCCAATCTGCCGGGAAGTAGTCATAGCGGCACTTCATGAAATAAGAGCTCTAGACTTGCCTGGATTCGGAAGAGTTTCGTAGAAACTTGATAATCCTTTTGTAGGACTTTTCTTACATTATCTTTCGTTACATTCGCTAATAATCCGGACCCGATTAATTCACAATGATGCAACAAGAATTCGCACAGTCTTAAACGACTCAGCGAACCAAGGCTCAGGTAAAACCATACTAGTCATCCCGATATGGGGCTTCATTCGATCATTTATATGTCGATAAGGAGAAATGGGGTCAATGAAGAAAATTGTTTCATCTGTCAAAACCGCGGTTTTCGGTTTTCTTTTCAGTTTACCCATTCCCGTCAGTTACGCTCAGATTATTTTCAGGTTCGAATCCCGAAAGAGATTCAGGAATAAATCAATTAGCACTGGCTCTTTAATTTTTATAGTAATTGTTTGGCACCTACTTCTGTCCATTCCAGTCTCCACCCTGGCGCAGTCAGCAGATCCAACGGTCGTAAAGGATTTCTACTCGACGCCGGGATTAAGTCCGTTCGAGGAACGCATAAACGATAATTTCAACGAATCGATATCTCCGTTCAATGGAATTCTGCAATTTACCAACACCGATATCTATCTTCCTGGAAACGGGGGCATGGACATTCGTGTCACCCGGCGATACCAGTCGTCAGTCGAAGACCGGAGAGTTAAACAGGTCTACGGCTATGGATGGGATATTTCATACGGTGAGCTGAGATATTCGACTGCGAATGTGCTCGATTCCGATAACTGCACTACAGCGGCGGGCCTGTTCGACACCAAAGATAACCCTGTTTTTATAACGCCCGAAGGCGCAAGCGAGATGATGGTCGATAACGACGGTTCAATGGGGGGCGCAACCGACGCGATACTTGTATCAAAAGGTCGTTACAAGTTGGGCTGTGAGCCAGCAGAACTTCCTGCTACAGGTAATGTATGGGTCGTTTATAGCCCTGACGGCATGCGATATGAGTTAGGGTTTGAGTCACCAGTCGCCGATATCACCGGTCGATTCAAACTCTATGTCACAAAAATTTCCGACCCCAATGGAAATTCAATTGAGATTGACTACGCAACCAATGCCGCCTCAATTGTTTATATAACTTCGGTATATGACTCGGAGGATGGTAGAGCCGTCAATTTTACTTACACCGATGTCAATACCAACGACATCAGGCTTGAATTGATCGATTCAGGCACTCAGCTTTGGAATTACGAGTATCAAAGCATATACGATTACAACGATGCTGCGGGTGCTCTCGATGGATTTTTAAGCTACCCGGATTTCGATAACTACCACCTTCTCCGGGTAGTGCGCCCTGATGGCGAAGACTGGGTTTACCAGTACTACACCGAGGAACTCGTGCCGGGCGAGAGCAGCATCTACCAGAACTGGCACCACCTGATCAAGGAAGTTAATTATCCTTACGGTGGAAACATCCAGTACGAATATCAGGATGTTTTTTTTGGTGAAGCCTCTCCTTTCTACGCCGACCCCCATCAGGTCATAAAATCCAAAACGGTCAATACAATAGGTGC
>CP070646.1:671860-673650 GCA_020354435.1 Gammaproteobacteria bacterium | reverse complement strand
CCTACGAGGTCAACGACCGCGAAAACACCGACGACGAGAGCTTTTCACCGACCTACCACCGGTTTCGGCTGCGCTGCTTCGAGCGCATTACCGAGCGCGTCAAGCTCGGCGCCAGCCTCGAATACCGCGACGCCGACTACGGCGGCGTTTCCGCCGATACCCGCCGCGACGAGCGCTCGCGCCTGCGGCTGGAGGCTAATTACGAGCTGGACCGCACCTGGACCACGCAGGCGGAGCTGACCTACACCGACAACGACTCGAGCGACGACGATTCCGGCTACCACAAGTACCAGGCGCTGGTATCGATCAACGCGCTGTTCTAGCCTGACGCCGGATTTATAGTTCGCTGACCGAGTCGTCGTCACGGCAGTCGAACGACGTCATACTTACGTGCCGATACCCGTGAACGAATGCCAGGCAACGGCATGAATTCTGGCCAGATCAAAAGGAAAAGTGAAGTTCTCCAGGACCGTGTAAATTAAGTCCGAGGTATAACGAAAACGCGCGCCCGGCTTTCGCCGGGCGCGCGCAACAACAAGATTTGATCCTGTCTATCGAACTGAAAGCTTGTCTAGTCCACCACGCATTCTGCCGAGTAAATAATCGCAATACCCCATGCAATTGTGTCGGCATCGTCTTCCAGCGTAGGTTCAGCGTTGTCAGTCAGTTTCGCTTTATCCTCGCCTTCTTCGAGGGCCGTCAGCTCATCGTAGGTATAGATATAGCTATCGATATTTATGGACGCTTGCTCGAGCTTCGGACAGGGATCGTCACCCTCGGCAGGGGACTCGATGAAGGCATCGCCCAGCGACGTGACGACACTGCCCGCGTCGCGGCGCAACGTGTCTTCGTTGTTGTCACAATTTTTACCCGTGTACCGGACCTCGGGATTGCCCTCTGTATCAGGGGTGCAGTTTTGACCCTTCCCGTCCCTGTTGCCATCGGTATTTACCATCAACCGGCAAGCGGTCTCGATGAGTTCCTGTTCCGTCTCAACATCATGGTTTATAGCCAAATCGCAAACCACGTTGGCGTCTCCGATGATTGAGGCCGTATCGGGTTCATCCACTACCGGGTCTGTCGGCTTGCCTTTACCCTTGCCATTATTGCCACCCGCCTGCGCGCCGGCAAAGGAGCCCACTGCGATCAGCATCGCCAGCACCAGCGACTGGCCGATACCCCATACTCTTTTCGAACTTGTTGATTTCATATTGCTCATCTCCAATTGGTTGTTGACGATACGCGGGCTATCCACGCCCGTCTCTTGCTAACATTCGGGATCCGGCGAGCCGGCCCATTATTTAATTTCCAAACGAACGGTAAATCCCGTTGGTTATACCTGTAACACGATACCCGCTGTATAACGGTTCCTCTCCTAAGAATGGTTTTAACCTGTACCAAGGTACAGGCATCCTTCGCGCCTTGATTGGGCCAGGGCAAGGTTCAACAGGATTCGATTTTCGCAGCCCCCGGGCGGTAAATCGCGGCGGTTTTAGTCAGCGACGGATTGGGTGCGACATCATCTGGCGACTGAGCATCCCAGGCATGCGGCCGTGTAGCCGGAGAGGGAACGCGTTTAGCGGTGGTTTGCCGGGTTGGCGTGGATCTACCGGCCTGGCGAATGGCAGAGCAATGCGAATGCGCCGCACGGCCAGCTGCGGTGCCGTGGCGATATCGCCCCGGCCTGAGCCTGCTACTGGCCTCGGTGAATGGCGGCGCCGCCGAGGCCGCCGCAGACACCGGGGTCCGATGGTGGTGGCCGCACCCTGCAAACGAAAAACGGGCAGGAC
>CP070646.1:669949-671760 GCA_020354435.1 Gammaproteobacteria bacterium | reverse complement strand
ACCAGGTCTGACCTGGTCATTGAGGGCGTAAATTCTTTAGAAACAACTCGATTCATATGTCAAAGCTTGCAATCCTGAATTTATTATCAGGCCAGCTTAGCTAAATCATTGAATTTACAGCGAGAAATCCATCACACTATATTCAGAACCCTGATTTGGATGGAACCGACATGTCGCGGGCCATTGCGGTTGTTTTCGGGAATACGCTGCATGCGTCGTCATTTCCGGCAAACCGCTTGCTCCATGCCCTGACGATCCGCCGACATCCCCTGTTTCCCAGGAGGTAAATACATTCTCCTTGCCACCATTCAATCGATTCCAATGCGCCAGGCGCCCTCTCGGATCTGCCGTGAGTCGAATTCTATCCCGGTGAACAGATTGATGATGGTCATGTTGGTCGTCGTATGAGAACTCGGCCGTCTGGTTACGAATTCACCCCTGCGAGCCAGCGCCAGAGGCAGCAATAACTGATCCGCCAGGTAGAAGCCGACGGGAACCTCTGCACGCAGATAGCTCAGCGTGTCGCCCACGACCGTCGCGGCCACCTTTTCCGCCGGCATGCCTCGTTGGCCGCAACAGCTAAAAACTTCGGTCACGTGTTCGCTTTCGATAAACACGGTGACCACGTTACCCGGCCCGGAAGAAGTATCGGCGAGGCGGACGTTTACCTGATCGTCGGTTAATGCCAATCCGCCGCTAATGGTATCACGCTCTCGCTGGGCAATGTGCTTCGGTAAATGGGCCAGCAGTATTTCCGCCCACTGCAGTTGCACATCACCTCTTGCCATTAATCCCAGCGGCCGCAACCTATCTGCCGGCTGGATATCGAGATGCATGATGCCGCCCCCTTTTGGAAAAAAGCCCGGGCGCTCCAGGGTCGCACGGATTCTCGGACCCAGGCGATTAAGCTGGGTGCAGAAGGCCTGGTCGAAGAAATCGAAAGTGGGAGCAAGCGGATTATGCGTACCACCGTGAATCGTTAATCTGGAGGGTGCAGTTGCGAGCATCAGTGCCGGCAGAACTGTTTGCGCCACCAGCGTAGTGCTACCGGCAGTCCCGATATCGAAATCGTATTTCCCCGGGAAAACACCTTGCGGCCTGAATCTTAACTGGCGTGAACCGATTTCCGCGCCTTCGACCCGGGCCTTCGAAATCGTGGTCGCAGCCTGCACCGCGGCCAGGTGCTGTGGCCGCAACCCCGGTTTTTTTCGTTTAACCCGTATATTCCGGATTTCAATTGGCCTTCCCAGGCACATGGACAGGGCGAGCGAGGTGCGCAACACCTGCCCACCGCCTTCCCCTGTTTCTCCATCGATGGTAAGCACTGTTTCCCGTTCCCGCGCTCGAGATTAAACGACCGGTGGCTGGGGCAACCGGACCAGGTTGTCGAAGCTATCCTGCATTCGCTTTTCACGCTGTGCTGGTCCGGCATGCACGATCCGCGATCCTGAGCAGGTCGGGCAGCCGGTGCCGGCCATGCATCGCCAGTATATTACGTTTGGCCGTTTCGAGTTCCACGCCGACACTTGTAACGAACAGGGGCCTGGTACTTCGCCCCCTCCAGATTTCAGTACTGGCAGGCGTTCCCTTGAAGCGCGATTTGGCGACCCCGATAACCGGCACCCGGCCTTGCAGCTGGCTATACAGATGCATCCCGAGCCCGGGCCGGGACGCCTCACCGAGATAAACGTACCCATCGATAATTATCGTCTTCGGCGCAAAGTCGTGCGCATCGAGCAGGCGCAAGATACAAGGTAGTTCCCGCAGATAAAATTTCCCCGGTTCATAATCCTGCACCTTATCCACGGCGC
>CP070646.1:668025-669849 GCA_020354435.1 Gammaproteobacteria bacterium | reverse complement strand
AAAGCCGTTTGTCCGCCGGCATCGATGGCAACTCCCGGCCGGCGCCAGTCGACGGTTATCTGATTGAATTGATCACCCTGCTGCATACGATTCTCCCGCTTCGGCGTCGAGTTTATGCCGAAGCGGGATTGCTGTAAAACCGGCCTCGGGAGACAAAACAGTGCTTTGTTTTCCGATTGCCTTCGATTAATCTCGTGCAGCAGCACAAACCGGCGCGGTTGTTATGTCCGAAACCCTGACAGCAGAAATCCAAAGAACAGGCCTGAGTTACGTCAACGGGGTCATCCTGGTTTTGATGGCCGGCGTCTTCTGGTCATCGATGGGCCTCGGCATTCGCATGATCGAGGCCGCCAACGTCTGGCAAATCCTGTTTTACCGGTCGATCGCGCTCGCCAGTTTCCTCTTCGTGATCATCGCTTTTCGCTCGGGATTCAGGCCCGTTGCTACCATCAGGCGAGCCGGGATCGCCGGCGCCATCGGCGGTGCCGGCCTGGTAATCGCCTTTGCCGGCGGCATTTACGCAATTCAGACTACCAGCGTTGCCAACGCCATGTTCCTGTTCGCCTCGGCACCGTTCCTGGCCGCCTTTCTCGGCTGGATTATCCTGCGCGAAAGCGTGCGCCGGGCGACCTGGATCGCGATGATCGTGGCGCTGCTGGGCATTCTCGTCATGGTCGTCAACGGTATTTCGGCGGGGCGCATGGCGGGTAACCTGAGCGCCATCCTGTCGGCCATGGGATTCGCGATCTTTACCATAGCGCTGCGCTGGGGCAGGCTCGAAGACATGCTGCCGGCGGTATTCATGGGCGGCATATTCGCGATCGCAACCTCGGCGCTGGTTTGCTGGGGCCGGGATTACGGCTTCACCATTTCAGCAAACGATATCGTCATCGTACTTTCGCTGGGCGTGTTCCAGGTCGGGCTCGGGTTGACCGTGTTTACCATCGGCTCGAGAGTCGTACCGGCCGCGGAGCTGGCGCTGCTGTCGATGACCGAAGTGCTGCTGGGACCCTTCTGGGTCTGGCTGTTTCTCGGCGAAACCGCCGATTTTTACACGCTCGCCGGCGGCACGGTGCTGATGCTGGCGATCGCCGGCAACGCCTTGAGCGGCCTGCGGCGTAAACCGGTACCGGTGATCTGATGCCGGCCAATTACCTGTTCGACGGCCTGCTCGACGGGCGTGAAAGCGATTCACGAATGCTGCTGCGGTTACCCGGCGGCGATCGCTGGACCTATGCGCAAATGGTCGAACTGAGCGGCCGCCTCGGCAACCTGCTGCTGCAGCAAGGGGTCGAACCCGGCGACCGCGTCGCGGTGCAGGTAGTAAAGTCGGTCGAGGCAATCGCACTGTATCTCGCCACGGTGCGTGCCGGTGCAGTCTTTCTGCCGCTCAACACCGCCTATACCCGCGCCGAAGTCGGATATTTTCTCGACGACGCACAACCGGCTGTTTTTGTTTGCGCCGGCGAACGCCGTGCGCAATACGACGATATCGCGGCTCGTGTTTTTACCCTCGATGGCGATGGCGTTGGCAGTCTGATGGCGGCCGCGGCGTCGATGCCGGCCGAATTCGCCAACGTCGAGCGCGGACCGCAGGACCTGGCCGCGATCCTGTATACCTCGGGCACCACCGGCCTGTCCAAGGGCGCGATGCTGAGCCACGACAACCTGCTTTCGAACGCGTTGACGCTGGTCGATTGCTGGCGTTTCAGTGCCGACGACGTGCTGCTGCACGCACTGCCGATATTCCATACCCACGGCCTGTTCGTCGCCACCAACATCATCCTGATCTGCGGCGGTTCGATGATTTTCCTGCCGCGCTTC
>CP070646.1:666032-667925 GCA_020354435.1 Gammaproteobacteria bacterium | reverse complement strand
GGCACGGTCATCGTCATGACGCAAATCCTGCTGCCGTTCATGATTCTGCCGATATTCAGCGTCATGAAAACGATTCCGCCGAGTTACATGAAGGCGGCGCAAAATCTCGGCGCGACGCCGACGCTCGCGTTTATCCGCGTCTACATGCCGCAGACCATCCCCGGCGTTGGAGCCGGTTGTATTCTCGTTTTTATCGTCGCCATCGGTTACTACATCACGCCGGAACTCGTCGGCGGCAAGGATGGGCGACTGATCGGCAACATGGTGGCCTACCATATGCAGCGTTCGCTGAACTGGGGGCTCGCCGCGGCCATGGGCACGGTCCTGCTGGTCGTGATCCTGATCCTGTACTGGGTGTACGACAAGATCGTCGGCATCGACAACATGAAGATGGGTTAGCGCTATGGCTTTACCAATTTATGCAACCCCGGGACAACGCATCTGGCATTACTGCTACATGGCGTTTTGCGTTTTCGTACTGTTTTTCCTGGTGGCACCTCTTGTCGCGGTCATTCCATTATCGTTTACCGCAACACCGTTTTTGAACTTTACCCCGGAGATGCTGGCGCTCGATCCAGACGCATTCTCCGTTCGCTGGTACAAGAGCCTGTTCGGCATGTGCGAAGACGTCCAGGATGTCGCCTCGACCATGTGCCACAACAAGTGGATGACCGGCGCAGGTCGCAGCCTGTATTACGCGGTTGCGGCAACGGTCTTGGCCACTTTTCTCGGTACTCTGGCCGCACTCGGCTTATCCAGCGAGCACATGCCGGCCAAGCGCGCCATCATGGCGCTGATGATTTCACCGCTGATCGTACCGCTGATCATCACTGCAGCCGGCATGGCGTTTTTCTTCGCCAAGGTTAACCTGTCGAACACCGACGCCGGCATCATACTCGCACATACGATTCTCGGCATGCCGTTTGTCGTGATCACCGTGACTTCGACCCTGGTTGGCTTCGATCGCGGCCTGATGCGTGCAGCAGCCAACCTCGGCGGCACGCCGACCTACAACTTCTTCAAGGTGCAGATGCCGTTGATCGCGCCGGGCATGATTTCGGGTGCGCTGTTCGCGTTCATCACGTCGTTCGATGAAATCGTCATCATCCTGTTCATCGGCGGACCCGATCAGCACACGCTGCCGCGGCAAATGTGGTCCGGTATCCGCCAGGAGATCAGCCCGACGATTCTGTCCGCGGCAACCATCCTGGTATTGTTCTCGGTCATCCTGCTGACGACACTCGAGCTACTGCGGCGGCGCAGCGAACGCCTGCGCGGAATGACGCCACAGTAAGGATGCAACCCGGCGACAAGGTGTACTACCTGTACACCGGCAAGGACGGTACCCCGATCAAGTTTGCGGCCATCGTCCTCGGGCTCGAGGATGATGGCGTCATGATCCGCGTCGGCCGCTACGACGTGCACAGCAAGGAAGTCAAAACCTTCGAATCGACCGTTCCGACAGAGCTGTTGCAGCCGCGCTCGGTACCCTGCAGTTACGAAGACGAACTGACTGCATCTGCCTGATCCTGCGTCATTGCGAGGAGCGGACGCGACGAAGCAATCTTTAAGGAGATTGCTTCGCTGCGCTCGCAATGACGGTGGTTGGGGGGTTTTTGCTATGGATGACGCCGATGCGGGCTCGACACACTTGTTTTTGTTAAACTGCGCCGAATTTGCCAGCCGGGAACCGCCTTGTTAACCACGCTCAACGCGATCACGCCGATTTTCCTGATCATCGCCACGGGTTACCTGCTGTTCCGCTTTCGCGTTGTCGAGGAATCGGTCTGGTCGGCGATCGAGCACATCTGTTTTTACCTGTTGTTGCCGGCGCTGATCATCCGTACGTTGAGCCGCGCGGATCTGTTGAGCGTGCCGGTGGTCGATTTCATG
>CP070646.1:664003-665932 GCA_020354435.1 Gammaproteobacteria bacterium | reverse complement strand
AGGTCCATAAAGCGATTCGATTTATCAGGCGTCAATTCATGCGACCAGCTGTCTGATCCGGAATAACCTTGCAGAAACTCGCCATCCCGATTCAGCATCAAGGTTTCGCCCGGAGCATCCGCGCTCACCTGGCCCAGCACGTCCAGCAGCTTGTCGGCGAAGAAGTTGACTACCAGGATACCGGAGGATTGCCCGGAGGGCTGGATCACCGGCACCGCCATGCGCAGCACCGGCGTCAGCGGATAACTGAATTCGCCGTATTCACGATTCAGATTGATCGGCGATACATAGATCTGACCCTCGGCGAGCCCGATTGCCTGCCTGAAATAATCGCGTTCGCTCTTGTTTTGCCTGCTATCCAGGCTCTGCGCGAATCCGCTCTCGCGATCATAATCGACGCGCAGGATTTCATAACCGGAGTTGGAGATCAAACGGATTTGAAAAATCCACGAAACGCGCTCCGCTACATGCACCCAGTTATCGAGAATCAACTCCCGCGACAGGTCGGTTGGAGTTGTAACGAAGCTCTGCAGCCCGGTATCCGCGGCCAGCTGAAAAACAAGTGTTTGCAAAAATACCAGATCATTTTGCTGCAGCGAGCGAATGGCCTCGAGTTGCCCCTTCGATGTCATGGCCGCCTTGTCCATTTCCTTTTCGGCAACGACCTGAAAACTGATAAGAGCCGCTGTCAGCAGTACCACCAGCACGCCAAAAAGCAAAAAAGAAATACGCCGCCGAACCCTGTTTTGCAGCGCACTTATTTCGCTTGCCGATATGATATTTTCTATCGAGGATTGCCGTTGTTCGCTCAAGATTTCACCTTTGATGATCTATCTGTTTTTCTCTAGCGTCACTCTGATCCACATGACTAACCGGGAATGAAGATGCCGCCCATACGGATTGCGCGCACCAGCTCCTTGGTGGATTTCTCGAGCTCCGCGATGGCTTCTTCGAAATCACCGGATTTTCCCATGCTCTCCGCAGTCGCGCGAATCTCGAGGGCTTTATCGACCCTGTCCTTGATGCTTTTCTTGTAGGCCTCCGGTTTTCCAGCCAGCTTTTTTTCAAGCAGTAAATTGACCAGCATCTGGTGCGTATCGTTCCGATCCAGTTCGTAGGAGTACTCCTCCTCCTTGGAAGCAAACTTCAATTCGCGTACCAGCACGTCGCCGCTGCGCATATTGTCGATTCCGGTCTTAACCAGCAGATAGGCTTCATCCAGCTGCTCGCGCGCGGTATCGATATCGCCATTCTTGACCTGCTTGTCCGATGACTCGACGATCTGGTTGATCTTGGCCCTGAGCCTGTTGGTATCGTCCTCGTTGTGCTTTTCGATCGAAATTCGCTCCAGGGCCTCGAGCAGGGCATTTACACTCAACAACTTGCGCTTGTAATCACGCAGTTTTTTCTGATCCTGCAGTTTCCTGGGCGATGCCGCGCGGATGGCCTGGTACATCAGTTTGACGGTTTTGTTAAGCAACTCGTTGACCCTGGTGTTATCCGGATCCGCGGCCGCATCCAGGTAGGATTTGCGCGCCTCGATGTAGGCCTGGTGAGCCTCCGGGTTGTCGCTTTCGAGTACCTGCCTGGCGCCGGACGAAATTTCGAGCAGCTTGCGAACGGAACCGAAGCGTGCGGGTTTACCCTCGATGTTTTCCGGCAGGGGCAGTGAATCGATCCGGGCCTGTAAATCGGGGTTAACGCCGGCCAGCACAACCTTGTTTAAAACGCTGAAAAATATTAAGGCGAATATCAATGAAAGGAGGGATTTACTGCAAACTGCATTCATCTGGGCATACCTTTAGTTTCGAGCCGGTCCTTGTGGACGGTCCCTCCGCTGGCTCCGGATATCAATGGGAAAGCCAATTCCTGGATTTTCAGCGTAAAGGTGGCAGCAGATCACAATTCTCGAATAATAAGTGACCAACA
>CP070646.1:661952-663903 GCA_020354435.1 Gammaproteobacteria bacterium | reverse complement strand
TGCGTAACTCGTCGGCCGGACCGATGCCGGAGAGCATCAACAGTTGCGGCGACTGGAATGCACCGGCACTCAGAATCACCTCGCCATCGGTAAAAGCGGCATTGACCTCGCCTTTGTGCAAATACTCGACACCGATAGCGCGATGACCGTCGAGCAGCACCCTGAGCACCTGCGCCTGCGTTTGCACGCTGACGTTCGGCCGCCGTGCCGCGGGCGCGATGCAGGCCGCGGCCGTACCCGAGCGAAATCCATGGTCCAGGTTCGCATCGAACGCGGTGACGCCTTCCTGTTCGGCGCCGTTGTAGTCTTTCGGCCGCGCAAAACCCGCCTGCCCGACAGCGTCGACAAACGCCTGCTCGATCGGGTGATGATTACCGAGACGCTCGACTACGACCGGCCCGTCGCCGCCGCGATATTCATCCGCGCCGGGCCGGTAGGTTTCGAGGCTCCTGAAGTACGGCAAAACGTCGCGGTAAGCCCAGCCGTGGGCGCCGCTCTCGGCCCAACCGTCGAAATCACGCGCATGGCCGCGCACGTAAACCATGCCGTTCAACGACGACGAACCACCCAGTGACTTACCGCGCGGCTGGAACAGGCGCCGGTTATTCATGTAAGGCTCGGGCTCGGTTTCGAAACACCAGTTGCGCGGGCCACCGGTGTAATTGTTGCGCGAAGCGGCCGGCATGCGGATGCTCCAGTGATCGGCGTTAATGCCTGCCTCGAGCAGCAGTACGCGCACATCCGGGTTCTCCGACAGGCGCAAAGTCAGGAAGCCACCCGCCGAGCCGGCACCGACGACGATATAATCGAAATCCTGGTTTCGATTCATGGAGCGACTATTCCGCTCTACCGGCCATTATGGCTGCAAGCCGCCCAATACCGTTCTGCCAGTCGGTGACATCCGAAACTGTTTTCAGGTAGTGGCGCCGGCGATATCATCCTCCAGGTTTATCTCCTCGGCCGCATCGGCAACCAATTCAGTGTGCGAGGACAGTAATGCCTTGGCGCAGTCGTACAGGTTTTTCAGGGTCCCGTCGGAGTAGTTGAAATCGTTTAACAGTGATGTCGCCATGGTTGGCGTAATCTGATCATCTTTCAGCACTTCGGCTATTCGGTTATTCAACTCGTCGTGCTTGACTCTTAACTGCTTCTTCATTTGTTTCAAATCTTTGACCGCGAGCTGGTGGTCGTAACTGTCCTCTTCCCTGACCCGGTAAATTTCGCGTAACAACATCGCGATCTGGTAACGCAGGCGGTTGTATTCATGACGAATATGCTCGTTGTCGGAAAGTATGTACCTGGTTGTATTCTTGCGTAGGTGTTTTACATGCTTGACGCTTTCGACGATTTCGGTCGCGGCATTACGCAAGCGGAACATTTCCTCGGCGAAGATGCTCGGCACCTCGGTTTGCGAACGCGCGATGAAATCGACAATAGCACTGTAGAGCGCCTTGATCTTGGTTTCATACATTTCATCCAGGTCGAATTCATGCACCTCACGATTCTCGTAAATGGTTTTTTTCAGGTCCGGCGATTCCAGTATCTGGGTACGATGCAGGTTCAAGCCGTGCGCGATTAGCTCGAATGCGGAATCGAACAGGTGCCAGACTTCCTGCTTGACCGATTTAAGCACGGTTTCGGGAAATTCGAAGGCGGCATCGCTCAGATACCTGGGCTCGGCGACATCGAGCTCGCGTTCGGGGAAATATTTGAACAGGAAATCCGCCAGCCTGGCCATCAGCGGCACCATGACGATGACGCCGGTCACATTGAACAGCGTATGAAACACGGCCAGTTTCATCGTGTAATTGTCCGCGCCGATACCGACCCTGCTGCTAACGGCATCCACCGCCCAGACAAACTGGCTGATAAACACGATCGCAATCACGCCGGTGACGACATTGAAAATCAGGTGCGCGCCGGCGAGCCGCTTACCCTGCACGTTGGCGCT
>CP070646.1:659871-661852 GCA_020354435.1 Gammaproteobacteria bacterium | reverse complement strand
CATTGGCATTCTTGTATTGTTCACGTTCGAACTCGACCTGGCCCGCGAGCGCGTACAGCTCGAAAGCCTCGGGATTGTGCCCAATGCCCTGTTCGAGAGCCTTCAGGGCATTATCGGGCTGTTTCATTTCCACATAGGAATGCCCCAGCGAAAGCCACGCGTCAACCAGTTCGGGGTTGTCCTTGCCAACCCGTGTAAAGCGTAAAATCGCCTCTTTGTGCCTGCCCTGCTTGGCGGCAATTTTACCCAGCAGATAATAGCCCTCGGTTCCGCTTTCCTTACTACCCGATAGTTTAACGGCTACCGCCTTGGCTTCCTCATCGCGATTAAGTTGCAGCAGCGAACGCGCCTTGCCGACGGCGGCGGCCCCCGAATCCTGGCGCGCCGCAGCTACGGCGGCATAATGCCCGAGTGCCGCTTCGTATTTACCCATCTGGTAGAGGTCATGCGCGATTTCGAGCCTGACGGCGTAGTCGTCCGGGTGGCGTTCGACGATCGTTCGGTAGGCACGCAGGCCATCTTCGACGATGCCCGCCTCGATATAGGACTGGCCCAGCAGATAGCGTAGTTCGACGTTTTCGGGATGCCTGGCGAGACCATCCTCGGCGCAGCTAACTGCCCCGAGCGCATCCGCCAGATGCAGGCTCAAGCGGGTACAGGTTAAATAGGGTTCCACGTCGTCCGGATTCTGTCCCAGCACCTCGTCGATCAGGGCGCGGGCTTCGAGATACTGCCCGAGTGCATCCAGCGACCGAACCTGGTAGCGGATCGCCTCGTCACGATAAGAGTCCACCTCCGCCAGCTGCCTGAACTCGTCGATTGCACGCGTGTAATTACCCAGCTTAAACAGGCTCATGGCGAGCAAGTCTCTGACATCCGCGTTGCCCGGCGCGATCTTGAGCATCTTGTCGGCCAGTTTTACCGCCCCATCAAAATTACCCTCTTGATAGAAGCTGGTCAGCGTTTTGTATCGATTCTGCTTTGGCGCCGACGGGGTTGCTCGCAGTCCGTGAGCGCTAATCGATACAACCCTGAACCAGGTAAACTGGCCGGCCGTCTCGAGCGACAGCGTTTGCCCGAGATCGGAGCTGGACGACACCGCCTGGTAGGGGCCGTCTTTCGCGTAAGCGGCTTGGATCTCGTATTTTTCGATAAGCGGAGATTTAGTGCTGCTCCATAACAGCTTGATCGCATCGCGGTTGGCGCTAATGTTCAGGTCAAAAGCCGAATCGGGATGCTCCAGCAGATCAAAGCGAAAATGCTTTTGACGCTCGCTGTCGTTGACATAAATGCGGTTGTCCGAACCCGAGGACACTGAAATCGATGATGCTTCCTCGAAGTACGCCAGGGTTCCGTTATTACCGGCGGCACCAAACGACTGGTAGGGTTTTTGGTTCTCGTATACCTGAACCCAGTAATCGTTGAAATCCGATGCCGCCAACACGTAAAGCCGGTCCTGTTGATCGACATCAAGCGCATGGAAGCGGCTGAATTTGTGCAAGGATTTACCTTCGATGCCGATGGCAGCGATTTTCCTGCGATGCTTATCGATGACCTGTATCAACCCCCCGGAAGCGCCATCCGCAATGTAAATATTTTCCTGGCTGTCTACCGCTATGGGACCGACCTGGTGAAACAGCTGTTCGCCGTCTTTTTCTGGATTTATCGCTTCGAGAAACAATCCGTCATGCGAAATCACCTGGATGCGGTTGTTTCCCCTGTCGGTAACGTAGTACTTGCCGTAGCGCGTAAACACGTCGCCCGTGGTCTGAAATGCGGCGTCAGCCGTTCCGTAGCGCCCAATCGAAAACAGTTTTTTGCCGTCATGCGAAAACGCGTGCAAGCGGTTCTTTTCCAGTACCGCCACCGATTGCCAGCCAACGTGAATAGCCCGGGGTTTCTCGACCTCCTCGGCAAACCTGCCGATCTCGCTGCCGTCAGCCGCCAGTATGGCAATACCCTGGTTGTCGGGCCTGATGCA
>CP070646.1:657789-659771 GCA_020354435.1 Gammaproteobacteria bacterium | reverse complement strand
CATTTAATCAGGCGAATTTTCTATATCGTTGCACTCGTGGTGTTGGCCATTACAACACTTGATTTACTCAATGTGCCTTTAACCGCCTTTGCCTTTGTCTCCGGTGCGATTGCGATTGGTGTCGGGTTTGGTGCCCAGAACATAATCAATAATTTCATCAGCGGCTGGATCTTGATGTGGGAGCGGCCGATTCGCATTGGAGATTTTCTCGAGGTGGGCGATGCTTATGGCACGGTTGAATCGATTAATACCCGTTCGACCTTGATTCGTCGTACCGATGGCGTGCATATGTTGATCCCCAACAGCGCATTACTCGAAAATACGGTTGTCAACTGGACCCTGATAGACGATCTGGCACGCACTAAGGTCAGGGTAGGCGTGGCGTATGGCTCGCCGGTCAAACGAGTGGCCGAGTTGATCAGGCAGGCCACCGAAGAACAAGAGGCTACGCTTGACGATCCCGCGCCATTGGTGTTATTCGAAGATTTTGGCGACAACGCGCTGGTGTTCGATGTTTTCTTTTGGATTAATGCGGTAGGCGAACGTGATCTGCGAGCAATCCGCAGCGATATTCGTTTTCGCATTTCTGAGTTGTTCGAGACCAACAATATCGTCATCGCCTTTCCGCAACGGGACGTGCATCTCGACGGCAGCCTGACGCTGCTAAACCAGCCGACGGTATAATAACGAAAAGTGGCAGTCGTGGAGGAATTAAACGTGAAATCTGGTTCGGTCAAAACGGCGATCGTCTGGAATTATCATCTTGACGGACAAGGTGGGGGGCAGCAGCAATCGCGGCATCCGGCGATACACGAAGACAAGCCGGGTTTCGACTGGCTGCATTTGCGCAGCGACGATCCCGGCGCAGTCGATTACATGCACGAACTCGGCCTCGATCCAAAGATGATAGAAGCTCTGAGCGCGACCGAGACTCGGCCGCGTATGCAATTGCTCGAAGACGGTGTGCTGATCAATCTGCGCGGCGTCAACACCAACCCCGGCGCTGATCCGGAAGATATGGTCGCGGTTCGTATCTGGTTTAACAGCGAAATCATTATTTCAGCCCGCAAGCACGAGCGCCGTCTGCTGTCGATCGAAGATGTGCGCCAGAGCATAGAACAGGGCAAGGGGCCGAAAACCCCGGCCGAGCTAGTCAGCGCGGTGGTGGAGAAACTGGCCAACCGAATTGGCGACGTGGTTGATATGATCGACGACGAATTGACCAGCGTCGAAACCGCGCTTGAAGAAAGAAAGGATAACGTGCGCCAGATACAGCAACGCCTGTCGGTTTTGCGCAAGCAATCCGCCGCGATCCGGCGCTACCTGGCTCCACAGCGTGAGGCGTTGGCAGAGCTTTATCGTTCGGGCCTGCATCTGTCAGAAGACGATCGTCATGCGATTCGTTACCAAACCGATCGCATTACACACTACGTCGAAGACCTTGATCTTGCACGTGAGCGTGCCCTGGTTTTGCATGGCGAACTGCAAAACAATATTGCTGAGCAGCAAAACTCACGTATGTACCTGCTTTCGATCGTGGCCACGATTTTTTTGCCGCTATCGTTCCTGACCGGTGTATTTGGCATGAACGTCGCCGGCTTGCCGGGAATGGAAAATCCGAACGCATTTAACGTTGTCGCCATCGGCATGGGTATAATTGCGCTGGCACTGCTTGCCTTCGTCTGGTGGAAAAAGTGGTTCTAGAACGTCGACCCAGACAGTACAACCCGAAAAGCAGATTCGATTAATCAAATCATAGGGATCAGTATCGATTGATTTGAACTTAATTTTGAGTGTCTCTTATTGGCCTATTCTGTTGAAAAACTCCAAATTTTTCGCGGCGGAGAATTTATTTTCGATATAACGAATTCTAGAATTTGACATACGGGGGGAGACCGATAACTAACGATCTCGGCCGACAGGGCCACTGGTGTGCTTACATACTGAGTGCTGTGTTGAGTTCAGAATGTTTTGGTTTTCTG
>CP070646.1:655677-657689 GCA_020354435.1 Gammaproteobacteria bacterium | reverse complement strand
CAGATCGATTTCATCGACCATCACATCGAGGTTGTCGGCAAGGTCGACGACTAATACCGAGTAAGCGCGATTCGCGCCGCAGGCGACCGCTGCGGCAGTTTGCATTTGCCGATTGTCTGGCTAGAATACACCCCCTTTTTTTAAACATGGCTCTGGATTTACGCTCCAGGAGGCTCGATGGCATCACGTATCGTTATCGCTGCGCTGTATCGTTTCGTGCAGCTCGACAATTTTTCTGATTTGCGTCAACCGCTGCTTGACTGCATGCTCGACAACAAAGTGCGCGGCACACTGCTGCTGGCCGCAGAAGGTATCAATGGCACCGTCGCAGGCAGCCAGCAGGGTATCGACAGGCTGCTCGATTACCTGCGCCAGGACCCGCGCCTGCGAGACTTCGATTGCAAATTTTCCTACGACGACGAAATGCCGTTTTACCGTTCCCGCGTCAAGCTCAAGCGCGAAATCGTAACCATGGGGGTTGATGGCATCAATCCTGCTAACGCTGGCACTTATGTCGAACCGGTCGACTGGAACGAGTTGATCAGTGATCCCGAGGTCACGCTAATCGATACCCGTAACGACTACGAATCCGCAATCGGCAGTTTCGACGATGCAATTTTTTCGAATACCAAATCGTTTCGCGATTTTCCGGCCTATGCTGCAGGGAACTTGGATCCGAAAAAACATCGCAAGATAGCGATGTTTTGCACCGGCGGCATCCGCTGTGAAAAATCGACGGCTTACCTGCGTGAACAGGGCTTTGACGAGGTTTATCATCTCAAAGGCGGAATACTGAATTATCTTGCACAGGTGCCAGAGGCAAAATCGATGTGGCACGGCGAGTGTTTTGTTTTCGATAATCGCGTCAGCGTCAACCATGCGCTCGAGAAAGGCGGTTATGACCAATGCCACGCCTGTCGCATGCCGATTACCGAAGCCGACAAAGCCAGCGAGCTGTATCAGCCTGGCGTTAGTTGCCCCGCATGCTATGACAAGAAGAGCGAAGCCGAACGTGAACGTTTTCGTGAACGCGAAAAACAGGTCAGGCTCGCAAGAGAGCGTGGTGAAGTGCATATCGGCGCAGATGTTGCCACTCATGCCAGGCAGCACAAGCTCGAGAAACAGGCAGCACGCCAGGCGCAAAGCGACTAGTCTCGGTGCAGCTCTAGTATTTTATGTTCAGCGTCGATATTGACACAGAATTGTCCGTGAATGCCGTTTGCGGTTACGAATTCGCGGAAATTGGCAGCCGGCAATTGCAGTCTAGGGCCCTCGTCGGTTTCCACCAGGATGTAACGCGCCTGTCCCTCTTAAATCTAGCGGGTTTTTCTGCTGACAAGGCCATATTAATAGCGAATCGATGCATGGCTTTCCTGTTATAGTGCAATTTTTGTCCGGGAACCAAATCCGGTGAAGATCATAGGCCTGATCGGCGGCATGAGCTGGGAAAGCAGTGCATTGTACTACCGTTTGATCAACGAAAATGTCAAGCAACGACTGGGCGGGTTACACTCGGCGCAAATATTGATGCACAGCGTCGATTTCGCGCCAATCGAAGCGCTGCAGCATAGCGGTGACTGGGACGGCGCGTCACGAATTCTGATCGATGCCGCGCGCCGGCTCGAGGCAGGCGGGGCGGATTTTTTCCTGATCGGCACCAATACCATGCATCGCGTCGCCAACGAAGTTAGCGCCGCGGTCGAAATTCCGTTGCTGCATATCGCCGACGCTACCGGCACGGTATTACAGCAGAATAATGTCAGGCGCATCGGCCTGCTCGGCACGGCGTTCACGATGGAGCTCGAATTTTACAAGGACCGCATCAGCGATAACTTCGGTATCGAAGTGCTGGTACCTGAGTTACACGATCGTCAAATGGTGCACGATATAATTTACCAGGAACTGTGTCTTGGAAAGATCGATGCCGAATCACGGGAGGTATACCTGGCGATCATCGATCGCCTGGCCGAGCAACAGATCGACGGCGTAATCCTCGGCTGTACCGAAATCGG
>CP070646.1:653562-655577 GCA_020354435.1 Gammaproteobacteria bacterium | reverse complement strand
GCTGTGGTTCGAGCTCGCCTTGCCGGCGTAAATTTTTTCCGCATCGCGGCGCACCATATCCAGAATCGGTTGCGAAACCAGGCGATCGTAAACAACGACGTCGGCCTGCTGCATCAACCGTAACGCCTTGAAGGTAATCAGATCGGGATCACCGGGACCGGCGCCGACGAGGTAGACCTCGCCCCTGACGTTGCCCGGATTGAAATCATCGAGCTCCTGTCGTAATTGCTCGCGCGCATCTTCGATGCGACCGGCAAATACCAGCTCGGCAACCTGGCCATCGAGTATGTCTTCCCAGAAGCGGCGGCGCGTTTCGACGTCCGGCAGGTTTTGTTTAACTGCCCCGCGAAACTCGTCGGCGAGCCTGGCCAGTTCGCCATAGGCACCCGGAATACAGCTTTCGAGCTTGGAGCGTAACATGCGCGCCAGCACCGGCGATACGCCACCGGTGGATATGGCGATTTGTACCGGCTCGCGGTCGATCATCGATGGCATGATAAAGCTGCACAGCCCGGGATTGTCGACCACGTTCACCGGGATCTTGCGCGCCTTTGCCTGGCGCGAGATTTCCGCGTTGACCGCTTTGTCGTCGGTGGCGGCGATGACACAGACCGCCGTGTCGAGATCGCTCTCGTCGAATTCACGCTGTTCGATCACGAGAGCGTGATCTTCGGCCATTTCCAGAACCCGTTCGCCGATCTGCGGTGCGACCACGCACACCTTGCCACCGGCGCGCAACAGCAGTTCGGCCTTGCGCGCGGCGATTGCACCGCCGCCGACAACGAGGCAATGCTGGTCCCTGATATCGTAGAAAACGGGCAGAAAGTTCATCGCAATCCAGTTCAGTATCGGGCGCGATTATAAGCTGCGCGAAAGGATTACTGAATCCTCACTATGGGGGATAAAAAAAGCCCGCGAAAGCGGGCTTTTATCGCGGGTCGCCGCGTTACTGGTTCTTTTGACGATAATCGTCGATCGCGGCCGCGATCGCGTCCTCGGCCAGTACAGAACAATGAATCTTGACCGGCGGCAGCGCGAGCTCTTCGGCAATTTGCGTATTCTTGATTTCGGCCGCTTCGTCGATGCTCTTGCCCTTGACCCATTCGGTCACCAGCGAGCTCGAAGCGATGGCCGAACCGCAGCCGTAGGTCTTGAACTTGGCGTCTTCGATGATGCCGTCGTCACCGACCTTGATTTGCAGCCTCATGACGTCGCCACAAGCCGGTGCACCGACCATGCCGGTACCGACCGACTGGTCTTCTTCGATGACGCCGACGTTGCGCGGATTTTCGTAATGATCGAGTACTTTTTCACTATAAGCCATGGTTACACCTCAATTGACAGCGCTAGTGCGCCACCCATTCAACAGAATTTAAATCGATGCCCGCCTTGTACATGTCCCAAAGGGGCGATAATTCGCGTAATTTTTCGACCGCACCACGCACCAGATCGATGGTGTAGTCGATTTCCTCGACCGTGTTGAAACGGCCGATGGTAAAACGGATCGAGCTGTGCGCGAGCTCGTCGTCACGGCCGAGCGCACGCAGTACGTACGAGGGCTCGAGACTGGCCGAAGTACAGGCCGAACCCGATGAAACCGCGAGGTCACGCAGCGCCATGATAAGGGACTCGCCTTCGACGTAATTGAAACTGATATTCAGGTTACCGGCGATGCGATGTTCCATGTCGCCGTTGACGTAGACTTCCTCGATGTCTTTCAAGCCGTCGTAGAGACGATCGCGCAGCATTCGAATACGCTCGTTTTCGGTCGCCATCTCTTCCCTGGCGATGCGAAAGGCTTCGCCCATGCCAACGATCTGATGCGTCGCCAGCGTACCCGAACGCATGCCGCGTTCATGACCGCCGCCATGCATCTGGGCCTCGATACGCACCCGCGGCTTGCGCCGCACGTAGAGCGCACCGATACCCTTGGGACCGTAAATCTTGTGCGCGCAAAGCGACATCAGGTCTACCTTCATTGTTTGCAGATCGATATCGACCTTGCCGGGCGACTG
>CP070646.1:651424-653462 GCA_020354435.1 Gammaproteobacteria bacterium | reverse complement strand
CGTGTATCCAGACCTTCGATCAATATCGACAGATGCTCACGCACGCGATCGATCTTGTTTACCTCGGAAGGCAGGTTGCGTACCAGTATGGTCGCGTGATCGGTGTTGATCGCGAGGCGAGTGCCAAATCTGACGACCCGGTCCTGGCCGCGCAGGCTTTCGAGGATCTGAATTTCCATCGGCCGATCGATGTCGTCGCTGAACCAGATACGGTTTTCCGGCTGATCGAGAATCAAAAGGCTGCTGTCGAGTTCGAATTCGCGCAGCGTATCGAAGACCTTCCTGGCCAGTTCGTCGAGG
Organism: Gammaproteobacteria bacterium; assembly: GCA_020354435.1. Taxonomy (GTDB): domain Bacteria; phylum Pseudomonadota; class Gammaproteobacteria. The sequence continues at coordinate 653,162 of CP070646.1, read as the reverse complement.
GTATCGACACTCTGGCACTGGTACAGGAATTTGACCACCATACCGAGTTCCTCGGTCGTGCTCAGGTTGTTCATCAGGGCTTCGACCGCCTGGTCGGAGATATTTTTCAACTCCTGCCTGCGTTTCTGGCTGGCGAGTACGATCTCGATCTTTTTCCGCAGGATTTCTTCGCTGAAAGGCTTGGTGATGTAATCATCGCCACCGGCCTCGTAACCTGCCATGAGTTCTTCCTGCGAAGCCAGTGCCGAAACGAAAATAATCGGTATTTCGGCGGTTTCAGGATCGGATTTCAGGCGGACACAGGTTTCGAGCCCGTCCATGTCGGGCAGGTTGACGTCGAGCAGGATCAGGTCCGGAATTTGCATACTGACCTGCTGCAGGCAATCCTCGCCGGACCTGGCCGTGAGCAACTCGTAGTTGTCCTGTAACAATTCTTCCATGATCAACAGGTTGACCGGTTCATCGTCGACACAGAGTATCAAGGCTTTCTGACTCATTAGTTTTTATCTGAAACCCGCGGATTTTCACTATTTATAATTGATCTGACTGTTAAAGAGTAGACAAAAAGCCCTTTTTTATCGATTGTCTTTTCTATGGGCGGGAGTGGATTTCCGTTTGACCTGAAAGTTCTCAATTCGTTTTCTATAGTGACTACAAACCCGGAACCGGTGCGTAGCGGCATCCCCGAGGCACAGTCCATCGGTCATGGCAAGGTATTACCACCGAATACCCGCGACGGAGATACCATTCGCACCTAAGTAGTGTCGGGAACGAAAACCGGGTATATCGTGTTTAAATTCACGGAACAATTAAACGATTTCGACTAGAATTAGTCGATACTTATGATTTCACCGGAATTTCGAATGCTGGATTCGACGGATAACTCGATCTCGGGGATTCAGGCCGACGTGCACAAGGCCATTGCCGCGATCGAAACCATCATCCTGGGTAAGACCAACCAGATCAAACTGGCGGTCTGCTGCATGATTGCGCGCGGACACTGCCTGATAGAGGATTTACCCGGCGTCGGCAAAACGACCTTGTCGCAGTCGATTGCGCGCGCGTTTGGCCTCGGATTCAATCGCATCCAGTTTACCAGCGATCTGCTGCCGGCCGACATTCTCGGCGTTTCCATTTTCGATCCCGAGCAGCAGGCTTTCCGTTTTCACCCGGGACCGGTTTTTGCGCATTTCATTCTCGCCGACGAAATCAACCGGGCGACACCCAAGACCCAGAGCGCACTGCTCGAGGCGATGGAAGAGAAGCAGATCACGGTCGAAGGCGCCACCCACCTGCTGGAGGAACCTTTTTTCGTTATCGGCACACAGAATCCGCTGGACCAGTCCGGCACCTTTCCGCTACCGGAATCGCAACTGGACCGTTTCATGATGAAAATCTCGCTGGGTTACCCGGACCAGGCCGCCGAGCGCGCACTGCTGTCGGGCGACAACCCGCGCGAACTGATGCATCGCCTGCAACCGGTGGTCGGTGTCGATCGTTTCCTTTCCATCCAGACCGCGGTAGACAACATCCATTGCTCGGACGCATTACTGAACTACGTGCAGGACCTGATCCAGGCGACGCGTAATCCTGGTTTGTTCGTCTACGGCATATCGCCGCGTGCGGCGCTGGCGACCATCCACGCCAGTAAAGCCTGGGCACTGATGCACGGGCGCAGCCACGTCGAGCCTGGAGATGTGCAGGCCGTATTCGGCGCCATCGCCGATCACCGGCTGAC
>CP070646.1:649232-651324 GCA_020354435.1 Gammaproteobacteria bacterium | reverse complement strand
AGACATTCACCAGAACCGGCTCAACGCGGTTGCTCGACAGCTCAACGAGCGGCCGAGGAAGACCTTGGGTTATTATTCACCGGCGGAGAAGTTTAGTGAATGTGTTGCATCGATCAATTGAAACCGCAGTCGATTCCTGCAGCCTATCAAGAATTTCTGAGCGTCAGCTTTTGTCTCGGAAACCGACTTTCATGCCCGCAATTCTCCCACACACCGGACGCAACCCCATCCGTAAATATTGGAAGTTATTGATTTATAGGTGAAATCTCTGATAAATAAAAAGAGCCCCTAATATTATGAGTATTGAAATGCCGCGATCGAGACACATATAGATCGCATGGATATCAGAAGTACACAATTCACGATTGGCCAGGTGGTTCGTCACCGTCACTACCCGTTCCGTGGCGTGATTATCGATGTCGATCCCGAATACAACAGCACCGAGGAATGGTGGCAGTCGATCCCCGAGGACCAGCGTCCGCCGAAAAATCAACCCTTTTATCACCTGCTGGCGGAAAACGACAGCAATGCCTATCACGCCTATGTTTCCGAGCAAAACCTGTTGCAGGACGAATCGGGGGAGCCGTTGCTGAATCCAGAGGTGTCCGAGGTCTTCGGCGACTTTCTTGGCGATCATTACGAATTGCCGGCCAGTTATCGCAACTAGCGGCGGCGTAACAGGCGGGTCGCCTGTGCCTGAAAGCCGAATTATTTCACCGTATCGCCAAAGACAGGAAGTCGGGTCTCGTATTAAACTTCCCGAACTGATTACGATGGTAATGAATAATCCCAGTTATTTTTTCGGTGAAGAATATGAAACTGTCCGACTTCAAGATGCTGACCTTCGATACCTATGGCACGCTGATCGATTGGGAAGGCGGAATTTATAACGCGCTGGAACCCTTGCTGGACAAGGTGCCGGTCAAGCTGCATCGCGACGAAGTGCTCGAGCTGTTTGCCGAATTCGAAAAAAAACAGCAGGCCGAAAACCCTTCGCAAATCTACAGTTCGCTGCTGGCCGATGTCGCACGCGCCATCGCCGACAAGTGGCAGATCAAGCTCAGCGACGAAGAAGCCATTACCTTCGGTAAATCGGTCAAACACTGGCCGGCCTTCGACGATTCACCGGCAGCATTGAACTACCTGCGCCGGCATTACCTGATGGCGACCGTGACCAACTGTGACCGCATCAGCTACATGGGCAGTAATGCGCGGCTCGAAATCGAGTGGGACGCGATTTACACCGCCCAGGATATCGGTTTTTACAAACCGAACCTGCGTAACTTCGAATACATGTTCGAGCACGCCCGGCGTCAGTTCGGCGTGATGCCGCACGAAATTCTGCACGTCGCGCAATCGCTGACGCACGATATGGTGCCGGCTACCAGCATGGGCATGACCAAGGTCTGGATCAACCGTCGCCACGATCAGAAAGGCTTGGGCGCAACCGCGCCACCCGAGGGCGAGTACACGATCGAACGGGAATTCAACAGCATGGCGGATTTTGTCGATGCGCATCGGCAGGAAGTAGGCTAGTCGCCATGGCCGCTTATGCCCCGATCAGGAACCTGGCCCGCCTGTTACTGGTCGGTCTTGTCCTGCTCGCAAGCATCCAGGCTGCGCCGGCGACCGAACTGACCGGGGCTGACCTGGTCGAGGCATTACGCGCCGGTGGGCACAATATCTATTTTCGTCACGCCGCGACCGACTGGGGACAGTCGGATGACCTGCAAAAACCGGATGACTGGCTGCAATGCGACCCGGCGCGCATGCGCCAGTTGTCGGATGCCGGCAGAGCCAGTGCCGTAACTGTCGGTAGTGCGATACGCAAGCTCGCAATCCCGGTCAACCAGGTTCTGGCAAGCCCTTACTGCCGCACGATGGAAACCGCCACCCTGATGGATCTGGGGCCTGTCGAAGCTTCAACCGACGTCATGAACCTGCGCGCGGCGCGGTTCTTTGGCGGCCGAGATGCTATTGTCGAAACTGCGCGACGGCTGCTGGCAACGGCTCCCGCCGAGGGCGGCAACCGGGTTATCGTCGCCCACGGCAATGTTGCGCGCGAGGCAACCCCGTTTTATCCGAGCGAGGG
>CP070646.1:647035-649132 GCA_020354435.1 Gammaproteobacteria bacterium | reverse complement strand
GCGCGATGGAACCGCGCATCGTCGAGTGCACGCGCGTGATTACGCCGGACACGCCGGTCGACGTCATCGCTTACGGCTGCACCTCGGCGTCGATGGCGATCGGCGAAGAGGGCGTTTTCGCGAATATTCACAAGGCAAAACCCGATGTCCGCTGCACCACGCCGATTACCGCGGCCTTTGCCGCCTTCGAGGCTTTCGGCGCGAAGCGCATCGGCGTGCTGACGCCGTATCCCGCCGACGTCAACCGCATCGTCTCCGATTACATCAGCGCGCGCGGTTACGAGGTGCCGGTGTTCGGTTCGTTCAATGCCGATCGCGACACCGTGGTCGCGCGCATCGATCCGCAGTCGATCGAGAACGGTGTGCGCGAACTGGTCAGGCACGCCGAGTTCGATGCAATCTTCGTTTCCTGCACCTCGGTGCGCCTGATGGAGGCCTGCGCCGAACTTGAGCAACATCTGGGGATCCCACTGACTTCGTCGAATCACGCGATGGCCTGGCACGCGTTGCGACTCGCCGGCATCGACGACCGTTTAGGCCATTACGGTTCGCTGTTCGATCTGCCGCTGGCACCTGAGGACTAATCGATGAAGCGCACGCTGGTCCTGTTGCTGGCAGTGACGCTGGCCACGGCTGGACAGACGGCCGACCTGCGGCTGACTTTCATCGGCGCGAGTACCGCGCCACTCGGTAATCCGCATGATCTCAAGCTGTCGCCGGATGGCAAATACCTGTTCGTATCCGACGTCGACAACGATCGCGTCGCGATACTCGACCCGGAGACGCTGGAATGGGTTGCCGAATTCGGCGCCGACCATCAGGGCGGCACCCACGACGTCGACTTCGATCGCGATGGCCGGGTTTATGTCGCTGATACCCATAATAATCGCGTGACGATATACGAGATCAACGGTACCGACGCGCGTCTCGTCGACGAGGTCGGCGCGCGCATTCGCGGACCCGAGGGCGTGCTGCTGCACCCAAACGGCCGGCTTTATGTCGCAGGCGCCTGGTCGGGTAACGTGGTCGCTTATCGCGACGGCGAGGTCGTCGCCGAACTGGGTGGGCTGTCGTCGCCGCACGACCTCGAACTCGCGCAAGGCGGCGACATCTGGCTCGCCGATGCCGGCAACAGCCGTTTGTTATTGCTGTCGCCGGATCTCGAAATCAAGAAAGAACTGGGGCGCAGTGAGTATGACTTCAACGGTGTGCGTTACCTGGATTTGACCGACGACGGCATGATCATCGCGGCTGACAAAAACAATCACCAGGTCAAGTTTATCGCCGCCGACGGCAGCCTCGTGCACGTCATGGGTGACGGCAAGGCGGGCCGGGGGATTAATCGATTCAGAACTCCGGAAGGCGTCGAGGTGCGCGGCAGCGAACTCTGGCTTTCGGATTCGGGTAATGACCGCGTGGTCAAGTACAGGCTCGAACTGGAGTGAGGTTGCCGGAACCTCCTGGCGTCATCTGGCCCCCGCGGTTTCGATCCAACAGCCCGGATCCTTGCTGACCCGGCTTCAGATTAAAAATCCCCGGCTTTCAGGCGAAGATTTGCACCAGGATTCCCGAGACGGCTACCAAAGCCGCGGCTTCGATGGCGATCAATGTGAACGGAATCCGCGGTGATACTGCAATAAATGAGTTTTTGTACTATTAATAAAGAAAGGCAACAAGTTCCAAACCGGGTTACGCAGGATTGGCGCGAAATTTGCTCTGAATAACTCAACAGACAAGTTAACAAAAAAGCCGTAACCGTGGAGGCATCACCTGTACTAAACGAGGTGACGCATGAACAGGAAGAGTACGATTTTATGGCGACTGGCCGTGATAGGCCTTTTTGCGAGTATGGTGCCGCTCGGTATCAACGTGCTCGAACGACACAACCAGATCGATACCGAAGCCATGCTCGATGTTTCGGTATCCATTCGCACCATGTCCCACGTAACCGTCGACAAATTCGGCGATTCGGTCTGGGATGTCAACAACGGCTCCGGTGTCCTGGTTTCGACCAGTAATTGCGAAGTCTGGACCAATCAGCATGTCATTGCTGATGCGGCCTTAATCGAAGTCTACCCGCGGGGATGGCAGGGCGCT
>CP070646.1:644830-646935 GCA_020354435.1 Gammaproteobacteria bacterium | reverse complement strand
CCCTCGAGCAGCCAGGTGGTCAGCTCGCGATAGCTCGGCGGTACCACGACCTCGAGGCGCAGACCGTGGTAATCGGCAAACTCGCGCGCGAGTTCGTACTCGAATCCCATCAGTTCGCCGCGATAAAGAAAATACGAAGCCGCGTTATTACGCATTAACACGCGCAACACGCGGCGCTTGCGAATCTGATCGAAGTCGCCGGTAAAGCGCTTGCCATGATCCTCCGCACCGAGTTCGAGCTGCAGGTAACGATTGATCTCGCTGACCAGTTGCGGCGCATTCTTGCGCACGCCCCAGCCGATATCGCGCTGCTTGCTGAAATTGACCGCAATCCTGAAGTCATCGCGGTAGGTGCCGTAGATTTCGACCAGGTTACTGTCGATGATAGTGGCATCGATCTTGCCCGCGGCCAGCAGGTCGAGCACATCCTCGATCTGCACGCCATCCGGCGTTTCGACAATCTCGATATCGGGATAACGCTTTTCCTTTAACCATTTGAGCGCATGCCAGAAGGTCGAATCCCGGCTGACCATGACCGACTTGCCGTTGAGGTCGCGCACGCGCTGCACCGACTGGTCGTCCTTGGCGACGATGACCTGTTCGTAAACGTGATCCACCGGCACCGAGAAGGCAATCTTGTCCAGGCGAAAATCGTTGATCGTCAGGTTGTCGACAATGATATCGCCCTGGCCGGATTCGAGCGCCGGTATCAACTTGGAAAAGTTATCGACGATAACGAGTTCGGGTTTGAGGCCATGGGATAGCGCGAACTCCTCGGCGATGCGTTGCTGTTCCGCCAACGGCGAGCGCCGCCGCGGCAGGTAGGAAGCGCTGGTAAAATCACGCGTCAACAGGATGCGCAACTTGCCCTGGCGCAGGATACCGGTGAAATCGCCGTTGAACACCCTGGCCTGCTCGAGCGAGCTGTAGCTGCGGTTGATATAGGCCTGCGCCGGCCCGACAAAACAGATCACCAGCAGTAACAGCAACAGCCGTACAGGCATTGCAGCAGCTCGTATTTGACCATTGGATAAAGCCATAGGTCAGATACTAAAACGTTTTATTGCCGCCTTGTCAAAGTTGAAACCGGTACCGGCTCGATCGGGAATACTGATTTTACCCTCGCTGATTTCCATATTTTCAATGAACAGGGCCTCAAGCCAGGGTATGTGCTCGACCGAAATACAGTTGCTCTCGGAGCCAGCGAAACACAGGCTGTACTCGGTAAAGAAATGGGTCGATACAGGCACATCGTAGGCCGCCGCAAGGGCGGCGATGCGGCGCATTTCAGAGAGACCACCGCTGCGCTGCAGGTCGGGCATTAGCACGTCAACCGCGCGCGCTTCGAGAATATCGCGCATACCGTAACGCGTGTACTCGGTTTCACCAGCCGCGACCGGCATGGCCAGCGCGCCACGCACCTCGGCGCATCCGCGCAGATCGTGGTAAACCACCGGCTCCTCGAGCCAGCCAAGGTCGAAGTTTTCGAGTTCACGGCCGAGCCGGATCGCGTGTTTGACGTCTAGCGATTGGTTGGCATCGGCAAGCAATTCGATCTCTGGCCCGATCGCATCCCGCACCGCCCTGACTCGCTCGATGTCTTCGGCGATATCCGCCTTGCCGAGGCGGATTTTCATCGCGCGGAAACCGGCGTCGACGAAACGCGCCGCTTCGTCGACCAGTTCGTCGATCGACTGCGACAGCCACAGGCCACCGCTGGCGTAGATCTTGATTCGATCGCGGCAGGCGCCGAACAGCCTGTACAGGGGCTGGTCGGCGGCCTTGCCGACCAGGTCCCAGCAGGCGGTGTCGATCGCGGAGAGCGCCGCGATCGAAAATCCCTTGTGCCCGATCGGATTCATCTCGTTCCAGATGCGCTGCCAGATATCGCCGATAGAGTGCGGATCGTGGCCCACGACCTGATGCCTGAAACCGAGCAGCATTTCATGCAGGGCGCCCAGGCGTACTCCGTTCAGGGTTAACACCAGGCTTTCGCCGACCAGGCCCTGATCGGTCTCGAGTTCGAGCAATACGCAGCCGCTAGAGCGGATCTGGTGGATCGCGGTCGCGATCGGCGTCTCCAGCGGCACGTCAACCAGGGTGGT
>CP070646.1:642604-644730 GCA_020354435.1 Gammaproteobacteria bacterium | reverse complement strand
GTCATTGGGACAATTGTTTGCTTGATTTCAAGAATGGTACAAGTGTATCATTCTCGAATCTTTCAACGCAACAGGAATTTACTGGTAATTGGTCATTGCGAGGAACACAGTGACGAAGCAATCTTTGGCAAACCTGGCATCTGGCTGGAAGATTGCTTCGCTTCGCTCGCAATGACCGAAAGAACCTGAATTCACAAATTCATATCGGAGTCAACGCGATGCAATCGAAGGCGAAAATCGTCATCATCGGCGGCGGGGTCATGGGCTGTTCGCTCGCCTATCATTTGTGCAAGGAGGGGGAAACCGACGTCGTGCTGCTGGAAAAGGGGGAACTGACCAGCGGTTCGACCTGGCATGCGGCCGGGCAAATCACGCACTCGGTCAGCCACTACAGCCTGGCCAAGATGGCGGCTTACGGCACCGAGCTTTACCCGCGGCTCGAGGATGAAACCGGCCAATCCTGCACCTGGCACGGCAGTGGTTCGCTGCGCATCGCCTACACCCAGGACGAAGTCGACTGGATCAGGTACACCCTGTCGGTCGGCAAGGGGCTTGGCCATCACATGGAAATCGTCGGCCCGCAACGCATCGCCGAGCTGCATCCGTTTTATAATCTCGATGGCGTCAAGGCCGCGCTTTACACGCCGCACGACGGTCACGTCGATCCGGCGGGCGTGGCCTTTGCGATGGCCAAGGGTGCGCGCATGATGGGTGCTAGCGTCATCCGTCACAACCGCGTCACCGGGATCACGCGCACTGGCGAAAGTTTCGTCGTGCATACCGAGCAGGGCGATATCGAGGCCGCCCTGGTGGTCAACTCGGGCGGTACCTACGCGCGCCAGATCGGCCAGTGGGTCGGGCTCGACCTGCCGATCGCGAACATGCTGCATCATTACCTGATCACCGACAACGTGCCCGAGTTCGAGGCGCTGGATAAGGAATTGCCGGTTATTCGTGACGATTCGCAGGTGTCGGGTTACATCCGCATGGAGCAAAAATCCGGCCTGATCGGCATTTACGAAAAGGCCAACGCCACGTCGGTGTGGGACGACGGCACGCCGTGGGAGAGCGAAAACGAACTGTTCGAACCCGATTACGATCGCATCATGCCGTGGCTCGAGAATGCGCTCGAGCGCATGCCGATCCTCGCCGACAAGGGCATCAAGAGCGTCGTTCACGGCGCGATTACGCACCCGCCGGACGGCAACATGCTGCTCGGTCCGTCGGGGGTGAAGAACTTCTGGCTGTGCTGCGGCTCGCAGGTCGGCATCGCCTGGGGTCCGGGCGCCGGTAAATACCTCGCACAATGGATGGTGCACGGCGCCGCCGACGTTTCCATGCGCAGTTTCGATCCGCGTCGTTTCGGCGCGCGTATCGACGAGGAGTACCGCATCGACAAGGCCAAGGAAGATTACCTGCTGCGTCACGAGATTCCGTTTCCACACCTCGATCGACCGGCGTTGCGACCGTCGCATTCGAAGCTTTCGCCGTTGTACCAGACCCTCAAGGACAAGGGTGCGGTCTACGAGGACGTTTATGGCTGGGAGCGTCCCTACTGGTACGCGCTCGGCGGTGTCGCGCAGAAGCACATCGAGAGTTTCCGCCGCAGCGATCTGTTCGACATCGTCGGTAACGAAGTGCGCGGTATGCGTAAACATGCCGGTATCGCCGATCTGACCGCCTTCGCCAAGATCGAAATCTCGGGTGCCGATGCCGAGTCTTACCTCGAACGCGTACAGTCGAACAGGGTGCCGCAGAACATCGGCAGCGTGACGCTGACCTATCTGATGATGGAAAACGGCCGTATCGAGGGTGAGGCGACAATCGTCAAACTCGATGAGAATAATTACTACATGGTGTACGCGGCCGTGCGTGAAGCGGCGTTGCTGAACTGGATGCAAGAAGAGGTTCGCGCGGGCGAGGAGGTTCGTTTCGACAACGTCTCCGAGAATTACGGTGTTATCATGCTGGCCGGGCCGGAGGCGCGTAAAATCCTGGCACACTGCAGCGATGCCGCGCTCGACAACGCAGGCTTTCGCTGGCTGTCGACGCAGCACATCACCGTCGCCGGCGTCGCTAACGTGCGCGCGCTGCGCGTGACCTATACCGGCGAGCTCGGCTGGGAA
>CP070646.1:640364-642504 GCA_020354435.1 Gammaproteobacteria bacterium | reverse complement strand
GATTGCGCCCTGTGTCATAATACGACCGATTTCGCGGCCGTGTTCGTGGACCACAGCGATCCCGCGGTGCTGGCCGTCCGCTGCGATTCCTGTCACGACGGCGTTAGCGCGACGGGCAAGATGGATGCAGTCCCCGCGCACGTGCCGACGACCGAGGATTGCCGCGTCTGTCACACGGCGGGCGGCAGCTTTTTGCCGGCGGTGTTCGACCATAGCGGGATCGTCGACAACTGCGCCTCGTGCCACGACGGCGTCATCGCCACCGGCACGGCCGCCAAGACCAACCCGCCGCATATCCCGATCACCCAGGATTGTTCGGCGTGCCACATTCCAACCGCCTTTGCCCAGGCCTTTTTCGACCACCAGGGCATCGTCGACAACTGTGCGACCTGCCATAACGGCATCACCGTACAGGGTAAGCACGCCAGCCACGTTCCGACTAACGGCGATTGCGCGGACTGCCATCAGACAACCGGATTCAGGCCCGCCAGTTTCGATCACACCGGCATCGTCGATAACTGCGCCTCATGCCACGACGCGGGCTTCGCCACGCCCAAATCGGTCAATCACGTGGCGACCAACCAGGATTGCGGAATCTGTCATACCCCGGCCGGCTTTATCCCGGCAAACTTCGACCACACCGGTATCGTCGATAATTGCGCTTCCTGTCATGACGGCAACACCGCCACCGGCATGGCGGATGCAGTGCCGGCACACATCCCGACCAGCCTGGATTGCCACTTCTGCCATACCACCGCAACCTTCGTCGGCGGTTCCTGGGTTCACGACGCGGGCAGCGCCGGCAACTGCGATAGCTGCCATTCGCCGGGCGGCGGTGCAACCGCCAAATCGAACCTGCATTTGTCGACGACTGAACAATGCGACGTGTGCCACACCACCAACGGCTGGGCACCGACCGTCTTCAGCCACGATCCCAATGGAAATTATCCGGGCGATCACCGGCGCGATCCAGGATGCACCCGTTGCCACGGCCCGACCATCAGCGCCGTCATTCCGTGGGGCTGGCCGCAGTACGCACCCGACTGCGCGGCCTGTCACGCAAACGACTTCGAACGCGAGGACAGGCACATCGGCGGCCAGAACGGTACCGTCGCGCAGAACCGTAATTGCGGCGGCAGCGGATGCCACAGCGTGACAGACAGCGAATTCTAGCGTGGCCACGCAACGCCGCATACCTTTGACATTGCCACCCGGGCCGCCGCTATTCAATCTCGCGCGAAGTGTGAACACGCCCGCTTTCGTATATGCAACCCCTTTTGCCAGACATCATCACGATCGAAGCCATGAAAACGCACACCTCGAAAAAATTTAAGCTTTCTGTAACGGCCGCCCTGGTGCTGGCCGCGCTCGGCGGTTATTTCACCGCCGTGCATTACTCCGAGCCCGCGCAACCGGATCTGATGTCCGAGTTTCTCGCCACCCGATCGACCACCCCTGCCCCGGCAGAACAGCCGACAACGGCCGATCTCGCTCCGGTCGAGGTAATGCTGGTGGGTTTGAAACAGCGCCTGGAACGGCAACCGGACGACGTTCAGGGCTGGGTCCTGCTGTCGAAATCCTATTACCATCTGAATCGGCTGCAAGAAGCAAAAGAAAGCTTCGACCGGGCCGTCGCCCTTGGCTACGCCGGCGACTGGCAACCGTTACCTCGTATCGACGCTTTGCCCGGAACCGAGAGCATCTCGCAGAGTTTCGGCTACTCGCACGGTGTCGACAACGACGGGATTAGCCAAAACCGGGGCAGCGAATACAACCCGGCGGGCGCTATGGCGTCGAACCGGTTGAGACTGAAGGTATCGCTCGACCCGTCACTCAGGCCGCAACTCGAACCAGAATCGTCCGTCTATATTTTTGTCCGCGCGGTCGAGAACCCGGGTCCGCCGCTAGCCGTCGTTCGCAAAAAAGTAGCCGAACTGCCGCTCGAAATAACGCTGAGCGATAGCCACGCCATGATGCCGAACCTGAAGCTATCGGACGCGGAAAACGTGGTCGTGGGCGCCAGGATATCGCCATCGGGGAACCCCGAAAGACGACAGGGTGATTACGAGCAGCTATCGGATTCCATTCCTTCGAACTTCGCTGAAACGGTCGAACTGGTCATTAGTAACCCGATTTAACG
>CP070646.1:638098-640264 GCA_020354435.1 Gammaproteobacteria bacterium | reverse complement strand
GTCATCGTACTTGAAGCTCGCGACAAAGCCGTAGTACGGATCCGCTGACCAGAAACCATTGAGCTGATTCTTCTCACAGACCAGCCCCTCTTGCTTTTCGTCAAACGCCTTTAGCGAGTATACGTCCAGTACTATGCGCCCCTGGTCGGACAGCAGCCCCTCGAATTTCGCCAGCATCGTCGAACGTTGCTTTGGCGACAGTGCGCAATAATCACACATGATCATAATGATCAGATCAAATGTGCCTTTGGGCTGAAAGTCGAGATAGTCGGCCTCGATATAGTTAATCTCCAGGCTCTCTCTTTCTGCTCGCGCCCTCGCATACGCTATGGACCGCGACGAGAAATCTACGCCGAAAACGTCCGCGCCGAGGCTGGCGATCCGGGACGTGTACAATCCGGGCCCGCAGCCAAAGTCGATCACCCGGTCACCCTTGGACAGCTCGAAATGCTCGTTTAACCAGCGCACTGATTTGTCGATAAAATCCGTGCGCCGGGACGATACATCGATTTCGCCATCCAGATGAAAAGCAAGCATCTGCTCAGACGTATGCTCGTCGGTCCACAGCTCGCTCGCCGTGTAAACCGAGAAGGGACGGGGCTTCTCGTTAACTGACTCGAGAGCCGAAAAAAACGATGCTGGTTCCATGAATTCGTCGCCGGAGGAGTAGTCAGTGTGATCGCTTCGGGCCGGTCGCGATAGTTCAGACTGATTCTAGCTCAATGACGGCCTTGAGACGTTTGGCGGACACCGGGTTTGTGCGAATTGGGGCCATCCCGATGACTGCTTCTTTACCATAGTGAAAATTTGGCGGATCGTAGTAACATACAGATATCGCCTTCGCGCTCTCATAATGGCGACGGAAAGAAACATGAAATTTCCTTCGTTGATCGTTGTACTCACAATCGTTGCTTTGCTGGCCGCCTGCAGCACTACGGCGGTTGATAGCACGAGCGATCAGTCATTAGCGACGGTTCTGCAAAGTGACCTTTTCGGGGAGCCCCCGTCAGTCAAGTCGACTGCTGAAATCCACGAACTGTCGGATGAACAGCGTTTCGAGTTTCAACGATACTTCCATGACTCACGGAACCGGAGTACGGCACCGCACAAGCGCGTTTCTGACTATCTTGTATCAATTACGGCAGGCTTTAACTACCGCGGGGAGACGTATACTGCTAGCGAAGCACTGGAACACTCTGCCGGGAATTGTCTCGCTCTCGCAATTCTTACAACTGCGCTGGCAGAGCTGGCCAACGTCGAAGTCGAGTATCAGTTGATCGATTCTGCGCCGGTATTCGAATCACGCGGCAATCACATCAGGAGAAGCCTCCATGTGAGAAGCTTGCTTGTTGATCCGACGTGGGTGCCCCCTGAAGGTTTCTTGGTCTGGTCCCGCCCCGGCATTACCGTCGACTATTTCCCGAGCAGGTTCATGCGGTTTGTTCGAAATATCGATGAGCAAGAGTATTTCGCAATGTACTATCGAAATATCGCTGCCAATGCCATCGAAGACCAGGACCTCAGCAAGGCCTATTGGCTTTTAATGGAGTCTCTTGATTTGTCACCCGACAGCCCTGAATCGCTGAACATGCTGGCCATCGTTTTTGATCGTGCGGGTGACAGGAGCAAGAGCGAGGAGATCTACAAATATGGCATTCAACACGCTCAGCGACAGGTGAGCCTGTTGAGAAACTACGGCATATTCCTGAGGCGGGAGGGAAGGACTGCCGAAGCCGAAGAAGTAGATGCGATGCTGGCTGAGCAGGATGAACCGAATCCGTTCGATTGGATATATGCGGGACAGGAAGCTTATAGGGACGGAGAGTTCACGCGAGCGATAGGCCTGTTCAGAAAAAGCGTTCAACTGGCACCTTACCTGCACGAAGGACACTTTGGTCTTGCCAGAGCGTATTATCAGCTTGGCAATATGAAAAGGGCTGAGCAAGAGCTGGAACAGGCACTGACTAATGCAGTTGGCTCGTCGGCCCGCAAGATGTATGAGGTGAAACTCGCTGCACTAAGCGAATCCAGGACGAAACAGAAATGAATTTCGATTCGCTAGCGTCTTTTTATCCAGTCTTTGAGTCTCGCGAATATCAACTCAATGATACCGACGATTACGAGAATAACTCCTACGGGAAACAGGATCAGGCCGAGAAACGATAA
>CP070646.1:635825-637998 GCA_020354435.1 Gammaproteobacteria bacterium | reverse complement strand
TTTTCCGCGATGGCGATGTGGGCCTTTGCTTTTCCGATCGCCGAGGTGCTGTTGCAAAGCTGGGGTACGGTGGCGCTGGTGATGACGCGCCAGCTGATCGGCGTCGGCACTTTGTTCCTGTTCTGGTTGTGGACCGACGGCTGGATCAGGGTCGTCGCTGCCGACTGGCGCCGCGGCATCGGTGTCGGCGGTATCGGCTTCGGTCTCGGTTCTATCACCTTCCTCGTCGGCCAGTATCTGTCGGATGCGGTGACGCCCGCGATCGCCGCCTCGATGATGCCGATCATTGGTGCGCTGCTCGAGGTTAGCCTGGATGGCCGGCGCATGCACTCGCGATTGTTACTCGGCATCTCGCTCGCGCTGCTGGGCGGGTTGATGGCAACCGGCTCGCGCATCGACGAAGCCAACTTTGGCTGGGGCAGCCTGTTATGTCTGTTCTCGGTGGTATTGTTCGCCTGGGGTACACGCGCCACCACCAACCAGTTTCGCTCGCTCTCCTTCGTCGGGCAGACCACGATCACGTTGGCGGGCAGCCTGCTGGTCATTGGTTTGCTGTACCTGATGATGTTGTTAATCGGTATTCCCGGTACCGGCATCGGTTCGCTCGAAACCACGCCCGCCGCGCTGCTGATTTTCAGTTCGGTGGCATCGTTATCGCTGGCGCAGTTTCTGTGGATCCGCGGCGCCTCCGGCCTCGGCATACTGCTGGCCTCGCTGCACATGAACGCGGTACCGTTTTACGTGATGGTCATCGTCGTGCTGTTTCTGGGTGAAAGCTGGAACTGGTGGCAGGCGGCAGGCGCCGCGGTGGTGGCCACCGGAGTTATACTGGCGCAGTCGGGTGCGCGCCGTACCTGAAGCCGGACGAGTAATGCGCTATTCCGATTCTTCCGCCAGCAATGACAGGTCACGCGCGGCCTCGCGCAGCAGCGGCACGTACTTGTCCCGGTCTTTTACCGACACGCGCGTGGTCGGCGCCTGAATCGCTAGCGAACTGTAAAAACGTCCGTTCTTATCCTCGATCGGCACCGCGATCGCGATCACATCGTCGTAAAGCTCCTGGTTGTCGACTGAAATTTGCAGTTCGGCGATTTTTTCGATTTCTTCGAGTAGCCGGTCCGGATCGGTAATCGTGTTCTTGGCGTGTTTTTCGAGCTTAAGTTTTTTCACGATCGCCTTGCGCCGCGCCCTTGCCAATGTGCTCAGGTACAGCTTGCCGCTGGCGGTGCAGTAGAGCGGCACGCGCATGCCGATCGGGAATTGCAGGCGCAGCGGTGCCTTGGTTTCAACCCGGTCGGAGTAGGCCATGTAGAGACCGTCGGGGTAGGCGATGTTGCAGGTTTCACCGACGCCCTCGGATAACGCGGTCAGAATCGCGTGGCGGGTGGCGCTAAAACGAGCATTCGCCAGCACCCCGACGGCAACGTCGTAAAGACGGTTGCCCGGCACGTAACTCTTGCCGTTGATGCGCTTGAGCAGGTAGCCGCGCGCCTCGAGCTCGGCGCAGAGGCGATGAGCGGTCGCCTTGGGCAATCCCAGCACCTCGTTGATTTCGGTAGCGCTCAAGGGCCTGGGCGACGCCGCCACCGTGTCGAGTATATCGAGGACTCGATGAATTGTGGATCCGCGTTCTCGTTTCACTGGTTTGTCCAACCCTAAACTTGTCAGCGCTCCATACCAGTAAAACCAGGCCAACGACAACTGCCAGGATAGATATCAGCATGCCGTGCGCTTGCCCGTGACAAGGCAGATCGAAGGAGATGCATCATAATTTATCCACCAGACATTATTTTGGGTAGCCACAGCACCAGTTGCGGGAAGAGAAACAGCAGGATGAGACCGAAGAGTTGAATCATCATGAACTGCATCATGCCCAGGTAGATGTCCTTGAGATCCCAGTTCGGCACGACCCCCTTCAGGAAGTAGGCCGACAGGGCCACCGGTGGGGATAGCCAGGCTGTCTGCAGGTTCACCGCGACCAGGATGCCAAACCAGACCATCAGTTCGTAGCGAGCCAGCCCGTGGACCTCCAACGCCTCGACTGTCGGCAGCAAAATCGGCACAACGATCAGGACAATAGGCACCCACTCCAGTGGCCATCCCAGCAGGAAGATCAGTGCCATTACCAGGATCAGAATGAGGTAAGGCGACATTTCGAGGCCAAGTAGCAACT
>CP070646.1:633519-635725 GCA_020354435.1 Gammaproteobacteria bacterium | reverse complement strand
AAAGCTGATTGAAGACTTTTGGAAGGATGTGGAGAAACTAATATGAAGACTGTAACACTCGGATTATCTGACCGCGCCGAAGCTAATGCCAGGTTCGTGGAAGCCATGCATGGTGGCAGATTTGGCAACTTCATTAGTTTCGATGGGCCGGATTTGCTGTTCAAAACGCTGACCGCAAAGCGCTGGGAGATCCTGCAAGTATTAACTGGTAAAGGACCGGTATCTATTCGAGAAGCCGCGCGCCTGGTTGGACGGGACGTTAAAGCCGTTCATGGCGATATTACCGCCCTGTTAAATGTTGGCGTGCTGGAAAAGGAAAACAACAAAATCGTTTTCCCGTATGACCAGGTACATGTGGATTTTGTGCTGTCGGACACTGCATAACCGGCAGAATGGACGTCACGAGCGCACGTGTGAAAATGTGATTATAGTTTTGTGAAGGCTCAAAGCCGGGAATCCTTGCCCCGAAATAGATAATTAATTGATTCATAAGAAAAAAGGTTATGCCGGAAAGAGGATTCGAACCTCCGACCCACGCATTACGAATGCGTTGCTCTACCGACTGAGCTATTCCGGCATCTGGTTTGAGCGGCATAGTATGTACGCATTTTACGCCATTTTCCACAACCGGCCACGGCCGAATACGGTTTTGCCGAAGAGAGCTTACGAACTCACTGCAATAGCATCGGAATCAACTCGCGATAAGGCACGTAACCCTCGATTTTTTCGCCGTTGCTCTTGATCAGGGCTGGCGTGCCGCGAATGCCCACCTGGTTGCCGGCCCGGTAACCGCGGTCGATCATCGCCGCCTGCGCGCAGTCTCCCTGTGGTAAATCGTCGAAGCGATTGCTCTTGGCATCGGTCATCGCCTGGTTCCTGTCGTCGGCGCACCAGACCGATTTCATGGTTTCGTAACCCGGTCCATTTTGTCCACCGCGGGCGTACGGCAGGTAACGCACCGTGATCCCGGCCGCCTGCAGCTGGCTGATTTCACCATGCATCTTCTGGCAATAAGGGCATGAAGTATCGGTAAACACGTTGAGCGTGGCCCTGGCCTCTCCCTGGGCCGGGTAAATTATCAGGTCTTTATCATTAAACTCGGATATGGTTTCGACCACGGTCACGCGGCGCGATATCTCGGTCAGGTTACGTCCACTTTCGAGATCGACGAGATCACCCATGAGCGCATACTTGCCGTTGTCGAGCAGGTAGACATACTGGTTTCCGATCTGAACCTGCCAGACGTCCGCGACCGAGGTCTCCGAGACATCGTCGATCGGGGCGTTGCCGATACGTTGACGCAACAATCGGGTCAATGGATTTTTATTGGCGACGACGATGTCGTTCAGCGACGGAAGATCGTCGCTGACGAATCGCCCCGACCAGCGCTGATAAATTTCATCCGACCACTTGGACTGGAAAAAAGCGATCACCGCATCGACTTGTTCGGCATTCAGCACACCCTCGAAGGCCGGCATTTGACCGCCCAGCTTGGCGCCACCCTCGCGAATCGTGCGCCGCAGCAGGTCGAGGTCATGGTGCCAGGTATGCGCACTGCCGTTCAACGGCGGCGGCGGGTAATTGCCATTGGCATCGGTTTTCTTCCAGTCAGGCGTAGCCTCGGCATTTTGCCCGTGACAGCCTGCACAATTCTGGCGAAAAAGCTTTTCGCCCTGCGCCACCTGCTCGTCGCTGTACCAGCGCTCGGCTGGCGCGGCGAATGCCTGCCCGGCAACGAGCACCAATCCCAGCAGGAATAAACTCTTCACATTCATAATCAATTACCCCGCTAGTAGAGTTTTTTCTGTTTCTGGTAATAGCGCACGTATGGCACGACGCGGTCCATTTTTTTTGGCGTCATCCCTTCGACCGGTTTCATATCGCCGAAATTCCAGTGATGCTGCTTGACGCCCTGAAGCGCGGCGCGATAAAAGGACTTGTCACCGTGATGCGACGGTTTGTAATAAGGGTGCAACAATGGCGGGCCCTCGTCAGAACCGGCAAGGTCGAGACCATGGCAGCTGCTGCAGTATTTTTCATACAGTAGTTGCCCCCTTGCCAACTCGAATGGAATGTCGATGCTTTCGGTCGCCTGTACCACACCGGAAAACATCGGCATCAGCAAGCAAGCGCCAAAAATAAACTTGATAATCTTTTTCATTGGATTTCCTGAATCTAAAAGTGACAAAACGCGTGAAGCGCGCGG
>CP070646.1:631211-633419 GCA_020354435.1 Gammaproteobacteria bacterium | reverse complement strand
CGAATATCGGGGCAGTCCAGGCTGCAGGTAATTGCGCAACTCACTGCCCTTTCTGAATCACGCTGCCAAATTTCGACATGTTGGTCATCAGCGTTTCGACCCGGAGGTTGGCGGCGGGTGTTATCGGAATCCCGGCCTCGCGCATGGCTCTTGCCGTCCAGGCGTTGCAGGTATTGAAGGCATGGTAGGTTTCCCGCGACTGGTAAAACTGGCCATCGCCGTACAGGGATGGGCCCAGCGGCTGACTGAGTCCGGCTTCGTCGAGAGCATAACTTTTCTCGAGATAGCGGCACAGTCGCTCGAAACCAGCCTCGGAGAGATCGATCCGAATCACTTCGCTGCGTGGAAAATAGCCTTTTACCGGACCCGGGAAACTGACAACGTGCAACACGCTCGCCGTCGGCAGCAATGCGGCCTTGAGCGTAGTGCCGAGGCCTGCATTCGGCGTCATGTAATAA
This sequence comes from Gammaproteobacteria bacterium, assembly GCA_020354435.1. GTDB lineage: Bacteria > Pseudomonadota > Gammaproteobacteria. The sequence goes on along the minus strand of CP070646.1, from coordinate 632,961 downwards.
TCCTGGTCGCCCCAGCCCACCTCCAGGTATTCCGCCTCCGGCAGTTCGTTGTGCTGGGGCCAGATGCCGGCCGGAATGTCCGAGCGTTTGACAACGATTCCGGCATGCCAGCCGTGACTGACGAGATAAACGGTTCTGGAAGGTTCATCGGGCCCCGGCGGGAACAGGTTTTCGGGCGCTTTGGTGCAGGCAAACAGCAGCAGCGACATCAAGATGACGGTTGCATGAAGATATCCCGTTTTCATCCGTGGCTACTCTTAATCGGTATACTTATGACGAAGATAAAAAAGATGATGCCGAAAAACCAGCACAATTCATCAAGTCGGCCCGACTTTTCCATAAATACTTCGTCTGATGGAATCACTAATCCCGGGTGCTTATACTTGACGCGATACCAGTGATGTGCAGGATGACTTTTTATATCGTCGTAGTTGTCGGCCTGATCCTATTGTTTATCTATATGATCAGGATGCCGGGTGATTCCTACAAAGCCGCTCTGGCGCCGCTGGATGAGGACGGCCAGGCGGTGGCGCGGCGACTCGAGGGTCATGTCCGCGCACTGTGTAGCCACCCGGCGGGCAGAAATCATATCGAAAAGAAAGGACTGGCTCTCGCCAGGGACTATATTGCCGCGCAACTCGAGTCTTACGGCTATAAGGTCGAGTTCCGGGTATACCAGGTCGCCGGTGAAGACTATGCCAATATCGAAGTAACCCGGCCGGGCACGGTTTATCCTGACGAGATTATCATTGTCGGCGCACATTACGATGCCGTCATCGGCGCACCGGGCGCGAACGATAACGGCTCCGGCGTGGCGGCGCTGCTGGAACTCGCGGATCGATTCCGGCAGGCGGAATTGCCACGCACGATCCGCTTCGTCGCATTTGTCAACGAAGAACCGCCGCATTTCATGACCAGGACGATGGGAAGCGACTTCTACGCCAGGCAGGTTGCCGAGCGGCAGGAAAACATCGTCGCCATGTACTCTCTCGAAACCATCGGCTATTTCCGTGACAATGTCGGCAGCCAGAACTACCCGCCACCATTCAATTTCTTCTATCCGAAGCAGGGCAATTTTATCGCCTTTGTCGGTAACCTGCGCTCGCGCGGGCTGGTCAGGCGGTCGCTCCGCGCCTTCAGGGCATACGCGGCATTCCCGTCGGAGGGGTTAGCCGCACCGGCTTTTATTCCCGGGATCAACTGGTCGGATCACTGGTCGTTCTGGAAGCAGGGCTACCCGGCAGTCATGATCACCGACACCGCGTTGTATCGTTATCCCCATTACCACACGGCACAGGATACGCCGGACAAGGTCGACTACGACAGGATGGTCCCTCTTGTTGACGGGCTCGAAAAGATGCTGGAAGCATTATCCGGTGCCGGGGATTGGGCGTCGTCGTGACAGCTAAACCGAAACGCGTCGAAGCACGCATTTACTGGCGCCGGGTTTTGCTGCTGTTGTTTGTTGCTGCAGCGTCGCCGGCAGTCGCGTATGCTGCCAACATGTCGTCCAGTCCTTCAATTACCCTGTTCATGGCCGGTGATATCATGACCGGGCGCGGTATCGACCAGGTATTGCCGCACCCGGGCGACCCGCGTTTACACGAGTCTTATGTCAGGCACGCCGGGCGATATGTCGGCCTCGCCGAAGCCGCCAATGGTCCAATTCAGAAGCCGCTTCATTGTGATGCGCTGTGGGGAGAGGCGAACTCATCGGTAGTCTAGAGATCCACTCTATCGGCCGAAGACG
>CP070646.1:628895-631111 GCA_020354435.1 Gammaproteobacteria bacterium | reverse complement strand
GGCGGGCACGATCCTGCGCGGGCGCTACCTCGAAAGCGAATCGACCCGCCAGATCATCGTGCCGAGTCAAGTCATCGACGGCCTGCTGCAGAATATCTTTCGGATCAAGAACGTGCTCGACGCGGTGATCGTCATCGTCGGCGCGGCCACGCTGCTGGCGCTGCTGCTGGTGTTCGCGCTGTCGCTGCGCCTGCGCCAGCGCGAGTTGCAAACCATATTCAAGCTCGGCTGCAGCCGCGCGACGACCGCCTACCTGCTGGCCGCGGAAATCCTGATTATCGGCCTTGCCGCCGGCGTGCTGTGCCTGGCGGCGGTTTTTATCGTCGATGCGCAAAGCAGCGATATCGTGCGCGCACTGTTCATCAATTGAGCCGGCCGAAGAGGTAATGTTTTTCGATTTGAACTTGCAGTACAATCGAAATAAACAACACGAATTAAAACCGGGGGGAACACCATGCGTTATGTATTCATAATCCTGTCACTGATTTTGTTCAACGTCAGTGGCTGCGCCATGCTAAAACCAGTTGACCCGGATGCCGGCGCCGATAACGCAGACGACGAGTTCGATTCGCCCCTGGCATTAGATTTGGATGCATCGATGATAGCCTGGTATGAAAGTCTGGCCAGAATCAATTTTGTCGCTGTCATTCCGTCACGCAGTGATATCGAAGTGGGTGATATATTTTTAACCTGGGATAATAAAAAAGCGCAAAGCGCGGAGGAACGGCTGCAGCGAATGATGAAACGTCAGCAATGGGAAGGCAGTATTGTGCCAGAGGAGATAGCTGACCAGCAGAGAGAACTCGATTTCGCTGATTTGCCTTTCGTTGCGGTCGGCAGCAGGGAAAGCAGTGATCTCATTGAAATAGTGCCCTCTAATATATTGAGCAAGGATGGTACCTTCCGTATGCGTCCCACTGCAGGCCGCATCGATAGCCAGCCCTTGCATAATATTCTGAACTGGCTGCAGGATGACGGCTCGGATGACATTGGCCCTGTTACGCTAAAGAAACAGTACTGGCGTAATCTCACTGCCGTGGCAACAGATGGTACGCAGCCTGTCCTGTTGCACGTTATTAGCGAAATTCTGTATATGCAAAGCCTCGATATCAAGTTAAGCGGGGAGCTGGACCTGGATATACCCGAAGATGTTGAAGCGACTATCGAAACCGATCCGGCGGAAGATGAGGACGGTGACGAGGATGCAACCACGGAATCGGTGCAGGAAGGTGATCAAACAGGGCAGGAGCAAGCAGCAGTTAGGGTGGATGCTGCAGAAGACGATGAAATTACTATCACTCAGAATACGAATGCGTTTACCCGTGCGTTAGCCATCAATGAAGTCCTGGAAGCGCAGGGGGTGGATGATAACGTTGGGGTAAAGACCAAATTGGTTTATATCGATGAGGACGATGTTGTAATGCGTTTAACTTTGCCCAGGCCGGTAGCGATTGGCGTTCGTGGCCTGATACTTCAGGTTGATCCTCTCTCGGGCGAAGTACTTCGAATAGCACCCTTGCAGCCCTGATGTCGTCTTGTTTTTAAGGGCGCAGGGATGAATCCCTGATCAATGGGAATGCCTTGTCCTGCGGGTTATTCAACAATCGATCTGAACGCAAGGAGCATGCCTCGATGAAGCACGCTTTCAGGGTAATCGGACTTTGCCTGTGCTTCATATGGGTAACCCCGGCCGCAGCCGAGCGCCTGACGGTCTACACGGTCAATTACCCGCTCAAGTATTTCGCCGAGCGTATCGCCGGTGAACATGCCGAGGTCGTATTTCCGACGCCGGCAGACGTCGATCCGGCGTTCTGGAAACCGGATACGGTCACCATCGGCGCTTACCAGGGCGCCGACCTGATCCTGCTCAATGGCGCCAACTACGCCAAATGGGTCGGCCAGGTATCGCTGCCGCGCCGGCGCCTGGTGAACACGTCGGCCGCGTTCGCCGAGCGGCTTATCAAAACCGAAAGCGGAATCGCCCACAGCCACGGCGCCGGTGACGAGCACGCGCACGCCGGCACCGCGTTTACGACCTGGCTCGATCCGCGCCAGGCGCTACTGCAGGCGGAGGCGATCGCGCAGGCGCTAATCAAAAATCGCCCGCAGGCACAAGCCGAAATCGAACTCAATTTTGCCGCGCTCGAACGCGATCTGCGCGCGCTCGACGATCAATTAAAGGAAATCCTGTCGCATGCTCGCGGACAGGCGCTGCT
>CP070646.1:626561-628795 GCA_020354435.1 Gammaproteobacteria bacterium | reverse complement strand
GGGCAAACTGATTGCAACTACACTGGCCCTATCGTGCCTGTTCAGTCAGAGCAGTCACGCTGGCGGGCTGTGGATATTCGAGTTCGGCGCGCCGGCCATGGGCCGCGCCGCCGCGGGTGCGGAAACGGGCGAGGACAGCGCCGCCGCCGGGCTTTACAATCCGGCCGCGTTGAGCCGCGCGACCCAAACCCAGATCATGGCGACCGGTGGTATCATCTCGTCGGAAGTCGAATTCGACGTCGAAAGGGGGTCCCCGCTCAACGGCACCGAAGACGGCGGCGACGCGGGATCGACGACACCGGCGGCCAGCCTGTTCTACGCGCGGCCGCTCGACGACCGCTGGCACTTCGGCACCAACGTTTACGCCCTGACCGGCGCCGTGCTAGATTACGATGACGACTGGGCCGGGCGATACCAGGCGACCGATGTCGAGATCCTGCTGTTCGGCGTAGTGCCAGTTGTCAGCTACCGCGTCAACGACTGGGTAACAATCGGTGCCAACGTGGTGCTCAGCTACACCGAGCTCGAAATGGATGTCGCGGTGCCGAACCCGACGTCAGGACCCGACGGCAAGGCGAGCATCGACGGTGACGATACCACCTACGGCTACGGTGTCGGCGTTTTGCTGGAGCCAACCGACAAGACGCGAATTGGTATCATCTACCAGAGCGAGCTCGAGCCCGAATACTCAGGCGACGGGTCGATCGATCCGCCCGGGCTCGCGGTCGGCATCGATACCGAGTTGGCGCTGGCGGCGTTTTTCAGAATCGGTGTATCGCACGAATTCGACAACAGTCTTACCGGCTATGTCACGCTTGGCTGGGAAGACTGGAGCACGCTCGACGCGGTTAACCTCTCGACCCAATCGAACTCGGCGGTGCTGGATCGCAACTGGGATGATACTTACCACGTCGCGGTCGGCGGCACTTACCGCATCGATGCCGAATGGATGTGGCAGGCCGGGATCGGCTACGATACCAGCCCGGTGGATAGCGACGACCGCACCGCCGACATGCCGCTCGACCGCCAGGTACGTTATGCGTTCGGGGTGACCCGCACGCTGCCGAGCGGGCTCGAAGTGAGCGGTAGCCTCGTTTACGCGGACTACGGCGATGCCGAGATCGACGCCCTCGGCTTCGCGGGGGATTACAAGACCAACGACATCGTGTTCGCGTCCATCAGTTTCAACTGGAGAAGGTGACAGTTTTCGATCTTTTGGCTTTTGCTTGACGACTGCCCGCGCAGAACATGTTTTTTAATTTAAAACTTGTCGCATGGGTAACGCGTACCAGAATTCAAGAAATTCAATACATTCACAATTTAAGATAACACCTCACATCAGCGGCCGAGTTTTCGCTTGGCGGTTGCGAGGTCCGGCTACATGCGCTTGTTATGCGGCGACTTCGATGAACTCAATGCTTGAGGCAGGTGCCGGAACGGATATCCCATCTTCTTTCAGGCCTTCTATATGGAACTCGATGGCTTCCCGGATGAGTTTCTTGACTTCTTCCCTGGTTTTTCCCGCGGCAATACATCCAGGTAAATCAGGCACATACGCGCCGTAACCATCTTCTCCTTTTTCAATGATGACTGCGTATCTCATGATGAGAGTTTATTCCTTAAGTCCGGATTGTTTAAGAATGAGGCGCATTTGTCACCGACCCCAGGAGGCAGGCGCCAAGGGGGCACCATAGGGTTGGACGGGCCGACGATTAGAAACCCGCGACGCGCTCGATCAACCAGAACGCGGCGATGCCGCCGATGCCGTAAGCCGGCGCCTGCCGTAGCCAGTCCGGCCAGCCCCGGTGCAACCTGCTCAGAGCAAGCATAAGCACGAGAATTACGGCGATAAACATCAGTTGTCCGATCTCGACGCCGACGTTGAACATCAGCAGCGCCAGTGCGATTTCGTTTTGCGGCAGGCCGATGTCATCGAGCGCGCCGGCGAAACCGAAGCCGTGCAGCAGGCCGAAAGCGAAGGCGACGATCCACGGGTTGCGCGCGGTCAGGCTGGGCAAGCCGCGGTTGACCTTGACCAGCTCGCTGGCGAGAAACAGGATCGATAACGCGATCACGGCTTCGACCGGCGGTCCCGGCACCCACAAAAGACCGAGCGTGGCCGCGGCCAGGGTAATGCTGTGCGCGAGCGTGAACGACGTCACCGTGACGATCAGGCGCCGAGCGCCGCGCACGATTAACAGCAGCGCGAGCACGAAGGTCAGGTGATCGAAACC
>CP070646.1:624216-626461 GCA_020354435.1 Gammaproteobacteria bacterium | reverse complement strand
ATGTATTCCATCACGATGTAGGCTTCACCCTCCTGGTTTCCGGTCAGGTATACCCGCGGCACGCGTATCGCGGCGCTGCGCTCGATCGCCTGCAGGCCGGTTCGTTCGGCCTCGAACATCGGCAATAGCGCGGCACGATTCAGCTTGACGAAAAACCCCTGCCCATCGAGTTCGAGCCGCCATGCGCGGTTGATGTCGCCACCGCTTACGGGCGTTGCTTCGACCTTGCCGCTGCGCAATCCCGTTTGCCGTGCCAGGCGCTCAGCCAGTAACTGCCAGTCCATTACAACCTCCGGTACTCGCCCGGCGGCAGACCATCCAGCTGCCACTCGCCGATGGCGATTCTTATCAGGCGCAAGGTCGGGTGTCCGACCGCGGCGGTCATGCGCCGTACCTGGCGGTTGCGCCCCTCGCGAATTTCCAGTTCCAGCCATTGCGTCGGAATATGCCGGCGCTGGCGAATCGGCGGATCCCGCGGCCATAACCAGTCCGGTTCGTCGACGATACCTACCCTGGCCGGCCTGCTGCGGCCGTCCTTCAGCTGCACCCCATGGCGTAAAGCCTGCAGTGCCGCCCGATCGGGCAAACCCTCGACCTGCGCCAGGTAAACCTTCGCCATCTTGTGCCGCGGATGCGAAATCCGCGCCTGCAGCGCACCGTCATCGGTCAGCAGCATCAGGCCTTCGCTGTCGTAGTCGAGCCTGCCGGCGGCATAAACGCCAGCTACGTCGATATAATCGGCGAGCGTGTGTTTGCCGGGCTCGGGTGAGAACTGGCTCAGCACGCGGTAGGGTTTATTGAACAACAGCCTGACAGACATCTACCCGACCCGGGCCGGCGGCTCATCGACAAAGGTCAGCCAGCGCCGTCGTCGTGCCGCGTCGAAGCTCTGTTGCCGCATCATGCGCTCGAGTTCCGCGGGATCGATCTCGCCACGATCGATACGCACACGGCGCATCTCGTCGATCGAGCAATTGATCGAAGTCAGCTCGATACTGACATCGAGCAGCTTTTCGTGCTCGATCAGGGATCGCTGCACCCGCGCCGCGTAACGAAATTTCATTTCGCCGACTTCGTGCAGATGCCGGCGTAGATTGGACAGCGTGTCATATTTCTTCAACAGGCGGGCGGCAGTTTTGGGACCAATTTCGGGTATTCCGGGAATATTGTCGACCTTGTCCCCGGTCAGCGCGAGCTGCGCAGCGATCTGCTCGGGACGCACGCCGAACTTTTTGCAGACCGCTCGGTAATCGAGTTTTTTATCGTCCAGGTAGGACCACCACCAGTCGCCGTCGGCGATCAGCTGCGCCAGATCCTTGTCCGCGGTCAGAATGGCAAGCGGCAATTCCGGCCTGCGGTGAAAGACCGCGAGCGAACCGATCAGGTCGTCGGCTTCCCAGCGATCGCTGCTGACGCAACTGATTCCGAGCGCTTCGAGCCATTGCCGGCACCAGCCGAACTGACGCTTCAACTCTTCCGGCGCCGGGCTGCGATTCGCCTTGTAATCAGGGTATATGCTTTTGCGCGCCGACTGCGCGAGACTTTCGTCAAAGGCGAAGACGATTCGACTCGGCGCCTGCTCGGTCAGCAAGCGATAGACGAAATCGCTAAAACCGACAAACGCCTGGTTAGGCTGATTTTGCAGGTTAACCCGCTCGGGCTCCGGACCATACCAGGCGCGGAAGACGAAGATGCTGGAATCGACCAGGAACAGACGCATTGACTAATCTGCGGATTGCAACTGATGAATAAAGATTTTACAACGCTGTTTGTTATAATCGCGCAAAAATTTTGTTCGGCTTTGATCAATGATGCGACGTTTTGCATCATCATCCTGTATTGCCTTTTGCTGGCGCAGACGGCCACCGCGTCCACGTCGATAAAGCAGTCACAGCAGCTGATTGCGCAGGAAAAATTTGCCGAAGCGACAAAAGCACAGGGCCATCGCACTTTATCGTGCCCTGATCGACGATAATCCGGCGCTACCCGAGCCGCGTAAAAACCTGGCGATGATTTACCTCGACGAGGGTGACTACGATCGCGCCAGCCAGCTGCTGGTCGAAAACTGAGACAATGATACCGGCGCAGGTGTCCGGCTATCCTTTGTTAGCGTGCAGGCACAAGCATGAACCGATCCCGGCGACGTTCGCCCGTAGCCGTTGGACCCTGAAAACGGGTATCCAGAAGCCAATAAAAAACCCGTCTAACAATATACCGTCTGCGCGGAAATGGCTCCCTTTCATTA
>CP070646.1:621841-624116 GCA_020354435.1 Gammaproteobacteria bacterium | reverse complement strand
AGCCAGATACCCGACTATATCCTGATCGCCGTCGACCAGGGGTTTGCCGTGCCGATGATGTTCGAGGTCGAGATCCGTTCGAGCAGACCTTACTGGTTCGACGATCGGGTCGTCTCGCTCAAGCAGCAATACCTGTTGCATCACCTGCCGATGCTGGACTCTTTCGTCGTACTCGATGTCAATACCTCGGAACGCCACTACTTCGATAGTCGCAAAGCAGCGGTGCGATTCATCGAAGTGGTTTACAATTACCCGATGCTCGACATCAACAACCTGGCACCGGGCAAGGAATACTACGCGCGCGTACGATTCGGCATCGACAGCGACGAACTGCCGCTGCCTTTAAAGTCGAGCTCGCTGTGGGATAATGACTGGGACCTGAAGAGCGATTGGTTTAAATGGGAGGTCGTCCGTCCCGAATCATGAATAGCACGTTTCGCAATACCGCCTCGATTCTGGCCCTGGTCGTGCTGCTGCTGGTCTCGCTGTACACGATCGGCGATGCGACGTCGCACTCGTCGACCTTTGGCAAGTATTACAACTGGCTGGTGTTTTTCAACGCACTGGGTCTGGTCGTGCTGCTCGGGCTGATCGTCTACAACGTATACAGACTGGTCGTGCAGTACCGGCTGAAGGCCATTGGTTCGCAGCTGACCGCGCGTATGATCGGCGTATTCGTGCTGTTGACCATTATACCGGTCAGCGTGGTTTATTACTTTTCACTGAGCTTTCTGCATCGCGGTATAGACAGCTGGTTCGATGTCGGTATCGAAACCGCGCTGGAAGATTCGCTGCAGCTCGGCCGCGGCGCGATCGATCTGCGCAAGCGCGACGCCCTCAAGAAGACTCGCGGTATCGCCGTCGAGATTGCCGAGATCGACAATGAATTGCTGATCGTCTATCTCGATGATGCGCGCGAACAATCCGGCGCCAACGAGCTGACCCTGTACGATCACAACAATGCGATCGTCGCATCGAGCAGTATCGAATCGACCGATCTGCCGGAAGCCCTGTCGCTGACCGATATCGGTGATCTCGATGTCGATAGTCCCTACCTTAAGCTGCTCGAGGACCCGGTTTACGGCCTGGCAATGCAGGTCGTCGTGCTGGTGCAAAGCCTCGACGCAACCGAACCGGCACGAACGCTGCAGGCGCAGTATCCCTTTACCGACCGCCTCAACGAACTGACCGTCGGGGTACAGAATGCCTATGACCGCTACAAGGAACTGGCGGTTCTGCGCGATCCGTTAAAAACCAGTTTCACGCTGGCGCTGTCGATCATCTGGTTGCTCAGCGTGCTGTCGGCAATCTGGCTGGCTTTCGTCGCCGCGCGCAAACTGGTGGCGCCGATCAACGACCTGGTCGAGGGTACCAAGGCGGTTGCCGCCGGTGACTACGAAAAGCAGCTGACCCCGTCGGGCAGCGACGAACTCGGATTTCTGCTGCGTTCGTTCAATACGATGACACGCAAGATAGCACGCAGCCGCGCGGTCGCCGAACAAAGCCAGCGTATGGAAGCCCTGCAGAGAAATTACCTCGAGTCGGTGATGGAACATATCACCTCGGGCGTGTTGACTATCGACGAGACCGGTTTCATCAAGAGCGGCAACCCGGCTGCCTGCTCGATTTTCGATGTCGATAGTCAATTTTTCTCCGAACTCTACATCGACGACGTGTTGCGCGAGTACCCGGTGCTGTTGCCGTTGTTCGACGCGGTCAGGGAGCACCTGGATCAGCACACCGAATGGCAGGAAGAAATCACCATGTTCATGCAGGACGGCAAGAAAATTCTGCGCGTGCGTGGCACGACCCTGTTGTCGCAAACCGATGATCGCAAGGAGCAGGTGATCGTGGTCGACGATCTGACCGAACTGATTCAGGCGCAGAAGGAATCCGCCTGGAGCGAAATGGCGCGCCGCCTGGCGCACGAGATCAAGAATCCGCTGACGCCGATACAGCTGTCGGCGGAACGCCTGCAGCGCAAGCTTAGCGGCGAGGTCGGCACCGATAAACAGTCGATGCTGGATCGCTACACGCATACCATCGTGCAGCAGGTGGAAGCGATGAAGTCAATGGTCAACGCCTTTACCGAGTATGCGCGCTCGCCGACGCAAAAGCCGCAGTTGATCGATTTTAACGCCATGCTCGAGGAAATCGCGGTGTTGTATCACGAGGATAACGCCGGCGTGGTGATCGATTTGCAGCTGGAGCCATCGTTGCCGGCGATCGAGGCCTATGACGTGCGCCTGCGCCAACTGGTGCACAACCTGATCAA
>CP070646.1:619465-621741 GCA_020354435.1 Gammaproteobacteria bacterium | reverse complement strand
GTCAAATTCTAGAATTCGTTATATCGAAAATAAATTCTCCGCCGCGAAAAATTTGGAGTTTTTCAACAGAATAGGCCGGAGATTGCCTCCTACACAAGTCTGACGAGAGACTGCTTACGAGGTAACCGGCGCTCAATTCTAACGAGTCAGCGGCGATAGGCGACCCATTACTGCCTATCGTGCTATTTCTTCAATCAAGTTTAAGCCTTTGATTTTTCACAAGCGCTTTTCAACAGGGGAATCAAAGGTCGGCTGTAGACCAATGATGAGGCTGGATCGCGTGAAGCGTTGAGTAACTCAATCAGGCAGTCCGGCCTGGCGTAGTAGATCAATGAATCGATTCGTACGCGGCGTGTCGAGCATCGGCAGTCCTTTTAACATGTAGCCGACCGTGTAATCCGGATACTGGGTCAACATCTGCTCCATTTCCCATTCAGCATCGTCGATCGCCCCGATTTCCATATAGCAGGCAATCAATTGAAGCCGGGGAGGTCGTGCATTCAGATTGCGTTCCAGCGCCGATGTCAGATACTCGATGGCTCTTGGGTAGTCTTCCAGCAGGTAGTAAGCATAACCAAGGTTGTACGGGTAATCCCAGGAGTAACCAGGGTTGAGTAACATGGCCTTTTCAATGAGGTCTATCGCTTCTCGTGGTTGCTCCAGGTAGTTCTTGAGCAGGGCCATCAAGGCCATGCCATCGGCATAATTCGGTGCAATCCGCAGCGACTCGGCTACCGCGGTTTCCGCTGCCTCGAATTCTCCGCGAAACAGATGAGTGAATCCCAGCGCCCAATAAGTGTTTTGCGAGCGTTTACCCAGTTCCACCGCTTTACGCGCATAGAACAATGCCTTTTCCTTGGCCTGCTCAGGATTGTCTTTGTAGGTTCCAGTGACGCTTCGGATCAGCGCCACCGCGATTGCACCATAGGCACGTGCGAAATTCGGATCGAGCTCGATCGCACCTTGGTACAACTCCAGCGCCATCTGGTTGGTTTCGCGGGTTCTTTGATCCAGCAGGCGGCGGCCCTGCAGGTAGAGATCGTAAGCCTCGAAACTACTGGTGGTCGGGCGCTCAAACGCCAGCTTGTCCTGCTCGGTGAGTTGCACCGACAAAGCATCGGCTATGTTGCTCGATACGTCATCCTGCACATCGAAAATGTCATTGAGCGGTTTGTCGTAACGCTCGGCCCATAGACTCTCGCCATCCCGCGCCGAAATCAGGCGCGCCGAGATTCGCATCTTGTCGCCCGACCTGCGCACACTACCTTCGAGCACATGGCTGATCTTGAGATCGTCAACCAGTTGCCGGTAATCGATCTTTTGTCCGCGCAGCTTGAAGGTGGTGGTCCCTGCCAACACCCGAATGCCGTCAAAGCGGGTCAGGTCCGTGATTAGGTCATCGGTAATGCCATCAGCAAAATACTCCTGTTCTGGGTCGTCGCTCATATTCGCGAACGGCAGTACGGCAATAGTAGGCTTGTCCTGTAACGAATCAGAGAATGGGGTATATTCCGAGAGCCTACCTAGGTAAACCCAGTAAAAAACTCCTGCCACAATCAATGCCACCAAAGACACACTCCCAATCAGCCTCCATTGAGCTGATGATCGAGCAGTTGCTGGTTTTGTTTCGGGCAGTGGGATATCGAAGTCTGCCGAGGCTGTTACCTTGTAGACCCCGATAGTTTCTCCGAAACCTTTAATTACTTGCTGGCCCAGGTTTTCAAATTCAACAGGCAATCGTCTGGAGAGTGACTCATGTACAGCTGCCGTGATACAAAGTCCCCCGACTTCGGCGAGTTGCTCAACACGTTGAGCTAACACGACGCCCGCACCTGTAACAGTATTGTCAGCAATTACTACTTCTCCCATTGCGATGCCGACACGGACTTCTGGCCTCATTTCATCATCAATTGATGCAAGATAATCGGAGTGATCGGCCTGAAACAAAAAAGCAGCAGTTACAGCATTAGACGGTCGCTCAAACTCAGCCACTAATGCGTCGCCTCGCAGTTCGAGAACCTTGCCAGAACATTTTTCTATCGTGGTAGAAAATATTTGAAAAGTTTGTTGTATGCGCTCATGGGCCAGATGCTCATTTTGTTGCACCATCTGGGTGGAGCCAGCAACATCTGCGTGCAGTATGACGGCAAGTTTGTCTGTGAGACTATCTTGTGCCATTGGCAGCCCAATTGATTCTTATTCGAACGATAATATCACACACCGGTAAGGCAATTAGAGGACAATAGTATTTGGTTGAGTGTCCGAAACTGGCCGAA
>CP070646.1:617066-619365 GCA_020354435.1 Gammaproteobacteria bacterium | reverse complement strand
GCGATCGATACGCTCGGGGTCAATGTTACTTCACTGATGGCAATACTCGGTGCCGCGGGCCTTGCCGTCGGCCTGGCGTTGAAGGACTCGCTGGGCAACTTTGCCGCCGGCGTCATGATCATCATCTTTCGCCCATTCAAGATCGGCGATTTTATCGACGCGGGTGGCGCTGCCGGCGTAGTCGACGAAATCGGCCTTTTCGCGACGCTGATGCATACCGGCGACAACCAGCGCATCATCGTGCCGAACTCGGCCATTCTCGGTGGCAACATCACCAACGTCAGCACGCTGCCGACACGCCGCGTCGACCTCGTCTTCGGCATCGGTTACGAAGACAACATCGGCAAGGCGCGCGACATCATCATGGGCGTGATGGAAGCCGACGAGCGCATCCTCGCAGATCCGGCGCCCGCGGTAGCCGTGGGCGAACTCGCCGACTCGAGCGTCAATCTGAACGTGCGTCCGTGGGTAAACACCGGTGACTACTGGGCGGTACGCGCCGACCTGCTGGAAAACATCAAGGTAAAATTCGACGAAGCCGGCATCAGCATCCCGTACCCGCAACAGGATGTGTATATGCACGAGGTCAAAGCAGTCGGTTAGTTGCGCATAGCCAGGCGGCCGTCAGGCCGCCGCCTGCAGTGGAACTCCTTCGAGGGTGATGCGGTGCATCAGGCGCCGCTCGCCGTGGTAATCGTTCAGCGCGCAGTGATGCGTGGCGCGATTGTCCCAGATCGCCATCGATCCCTTACGCCAGTGCAGGCGGCAAGTGAACTCGTTCTGGCACGCGTGCGCGTAGAGAAAATCCAGCAACGGTTGTGATTCTTCCCGCGTCCAGCCATCGAACCTGACGGTGAAATCACCGTTGACGTAAAGCGCCGGCCGGCCCGACAGCGGATGCCGGATCACGACAGGATGTACCGCGTCCTGGGTTGCGGCCCCGGTGTTACCGAGCCTGCCGCCCAGGTCGTTCATGTCGACGCCGGCATAGGCAGCCTCGCCGAAGGCGTGACGGCTGGAATGCACTGCATTCATCTGTGACAGCATCGCCTTCATTCCGTCCGACAACGCATCGTAGGCCGCATACATGCTGGCGAACAGCGTATCGCCGCCGACTTGCGGCACTTCACGTGCATACAGGATAGAACCCATCGCCGGGATCTGATCGTAGGAATGATCGGTGTGCCAGCTCGAGCCGATATTGGCCTTTTGATGCGCTTCTTTTCGCACCTCGGCAATCATCGGGTGGCTTTCGGCCGCCTGGAAAAATCGATTGATGTTAATTTCACCCCAGCGGTGCGCAAACTCGACATGCTGATCGGGCGTAATCTCCTGGTCACGCAGAAAAATTACGCTGTAGTCGATGAATGCCTGCTGCAGTTCGGCAAACTGCTCGTCGTCTATGCCGGCTGCGATGTCGACGCCACTGATCTCGGCACCCAGTGCCGGGCTGACCGGGATTACCCTTAGGGTTTTATAATCTGTGCCCATATCAGGCGATGTTACTCGGTGCTATTCACAGTTTCAAATCGAGCCTCGCGACGCCTGGATTTATACACCTGCGAATCAACCTGCCTGAAAACTGAAGGCCTGCAGGCCAGGATTTGGGAGATTCCCGCTTGCGCGGGAATGACCCCCTAATGCGTCATCCCCGCGAAAGCGGCGGTCCGGCGTCGCGGGATCTTCCAGCCAGGGATAGTTGCTATAGTGGTTAAGCCCCGCGCGGTTTCACCTCCTGTCCCACTGCTTCGGGCTCTTCATCGACCAGGTACTCGGGGAAACCGGGAGCGCGTAAATCCTCGTGACAGGCGTCCTCGAGGCGCTTGACCACCATCGACGACCAGGCCCGCGGACCGTACCTGGCGAGCCCATCGCGCATGATCTGCAGCGCCAGCGGTGACAGCTCCAGCGGCAAGTCGTACTTCTTGCCGAGATCGTCGAATAACGTCAGGTCCTTGACCTCGTGATCCATGGTGAAGTTGATGTTGTAGCTTCCGTTCAGGATCAGCTGGCCCTCGGTTTCGTGGACGAAGGAATTGCCCGACGATATGCGGATCGCCTCGTAAGCTACGCCTAAGTCGATGCCGGCCTTTTTCGCCACCATGAAGGCTTCGCCGGTGGAAATCAGCTGCACGCCGGCCAGGTAATTCGTCGCGACCTTCATGATCGACGCGCTGCCGAGTTCGCCGGTGTGTAATACGTTGCGTCCGACCGTGGTCAATAACGGCAGTACTTTTTCGAAAGCATCACGTTTGCCGCCGGCGAATATCGCGATATTGCCGGTGGCCGCGCGGTGGCA
>CP070646.1:614665-616966 GCA_020354435.1 Gammaproteobacteria bacterium | reverse complement strand
GGCAACACCGCCAGCAGGAAGCCGCCGTAATCTTCGTTGATGGTAATCGTGAGCACTTGCGCGCCCTCGCCGAACATCAGCTCAGCATTGGCAAACAGCGTACCGAAACCGATGACTTCGCGGATACCGCCGAGCAGCGCGAGCACGACGAGAAAACCCGAACCCATCATGAATCCGTCGAGCGCGGCCGGGCCCACCGGATTGCGCGAGGCGAAACCCTCGGCGCGGCCGATGATTGCGCAATTGGTGACGATCAGCGGAATGAAAATTCCGAGTACGAGATAGAGGTCGTAAAACAGGGCTTTCATGCCCAGCTCGATAATCGTCACCAGCGAAGCGATGATCAGCACGAACACCGGCAGGCGCACTTCCTTGCGCACGAAGTCACGGATCAACGACACGATCGTATTCGACAATACCAGTGTGATCAGGGTTGCGATGCCGAGACCGATACCATTGACCACGGTACTGGTGACCGCGAGCAGCGGGCACAGGCCGAGCAACTGTACCAGTGCAACGTTGTTGTTCCACAATCCGTTCCGGGTTATCTCGCTATTGCTCGTCATGACCTTGTCTTTTTTCGAAAATCATATCAGCGTTCTGTTGATAGTACAGCAGCGTGTTGCGCACCGCGGCGACGATTGCGCGCGGCGTGATGGTGGCGCCGGTGAGCTGATCGAATTCGCCGCCGTCGCGTTTGACGCGCCAGCCGTCGGCGTCCGGGTTATCCAGCGATTTGCCGTCGAAAACCGTAATCCAGGGTGACTTCCTGATTTCGATAGCGTCGCCGAGCCCGGGGGTTTCGGCGTGCTTGATCACGCGCACGCCGGCCACGCTGCCGTCGACGTATAAGCCGACCAGCAGGTGGATTCTGCCGCTATAGCCGTTTGGCGCGATACTGCTGAAAATCGCCGCGACCGGCTCGCCGGCGAGGCGCGCGCGGTAGGCCGTGGAGATTTCCTCGGTACCCAGTAGCGGCGATGCCGACAGTTCGAGAATATCGCTGGCGATATCGTTATCGAAACGCTCGGGCGGCAGCAGCGCGTGTAGATTGCGCAGCAAAACCTGACGCTCGTTTTCGACGATAGTCTCGGCCGTAGTGAACTCGGTCAATGCGACCAGGGTCGTGCCAACGACCGCGAACAGCGACAGGAAGGCGCCTGATAACAGGATTTGCCGATTACTCGCCGCGATCATTTTTCACCGTAGACCCGCGGTTGCGTGTAATAATCGATCAGCGGCACGCACATGTTGGCCAGCAGCACGGCGAAGGCGATACCGTCCGGATAGCCGCCCCAGACGCGGATGATATAGATCAGGCTGCCGATCAGCAGGCCGTAGTAAATCCGTCCCAGGTCGGTGGTGGCGGCACTGACCGGGTCGGTGGCAATAAAAAAGGCGCCGATGACAACCGCGCCGGAAAGCAGGTGAAACAGCGGCGAGGCGTAGACCTCGGAATCGACCAGGTAAAAAATCAGCGACAGGGTCATGACCGCAGCCAGCAGCGCCACCGGGATGTGCCAGCGAATGGTTTTGGTTACGAGCATGTATACACCGCCGACAAACCACCAGAAAGCAATCCATTCCCAGCCCTTGCCGCCATAGTAACCGAACAGTGGCTGCTGGCGGATTTCGCTGATCGGGATGTTTTGGCCGACGCCGGTCTTGACCCGGTCCAGCGGTGTCGCCGAACTGAGCGCGTCCCACTGACTGATGTCGGTGCTGCCGAAACTGTAGGCCAGCGACTCGGTCAGGCTCAGCGTTTCGCCGCTGATCATCCCGGGCAGATACCAGGTGGTCATCTCCCGCGGGAACGAGACCAGCAACACGACGTAGCCGACCATGGCCGGGTTGAATGGATTAAATCCGAGGCCACCATAGAGGTGTTTACCGGCCACCATGGCGAAGCCGATGCCGACCACTACCAGCCACCAGGGCGCGTGCATCGGCAGGCACAGCGCGAACAGCCAGGCCGCGACCACGGCGCTGAAGTCGGTCAGGTGCGGCATCACCGGCTTGGAACGCAGTTTCAGAACGGCGGCTTCGAAAGCCAGCGCGAACACGATAGCCAGCCCGATGTTGACGATAACGCCGGGCCCGAAGAACCAGGCATAGGCAATCGTGCCGGGCAGTAGCGCGATGATGACCTGTATCATCAGCCGCTTGAGCGAATTACCCGGCGCGACATAGGGTGAGGAAACGATGACGCTGGTCACCCGGTTTCTTCCTGCGCTGCCGCCTGCTTGCGCTGCTTGACTCGCTCCAGCGCGGCCTGTACCGGATCCGGGGCCGCCTCGGTAT
>CP070646.1:612261-614565 GCA_020354435.1 Gammaproteobacteria bacterium | reverse complement strand
GGTGGCAGTGTATTTTTATCAGGCACGGACGAGTTCTCCTTGTGGATCGATGAAGACCGGATGGCAGACTTCCACCTTGAGTTTTTCGTCATCGAGCGGGAATACGGCTTCGAGCTGCTCACCGTGGCGCGAGGCACCGTCGCGCAGCAACCCCAGCGCTATGCCGCAATCGAGTTGCGGGCTGTAGGTCGTCGCCGAGACATGACCCTGCGACTGGCTGACGCTGTCGAGGCGGGTATCGGGGTCTACCAGGTGCGCGCCAATACGCAGATTGCGGCCCGGCTCCAGCGATTTCAGTCCGACCACCTGCAGCCGGCCTTCGCCGACCAGCGCCGGGCGTTCGGAATTGTGCTTGCCGATGAAATGCTTGGCGCGGTTGGCCATGCCCTCGAGGCCAAGGTCGCTGGCGGTAGTGCGGCCATCGAGCTCGGAACCGGCGACGTGGCCCTTTTCGATACGCATCGTACCCAGCGCCTCGGTGCCGTAAACGCTGACGCCCATTTCCTTGCCGGCCTCGAGCAGGTCCAGCCAGGCCTGTTCTCCGTAGTCGGCCGGCACGTTGACCTCGTAGGCGAGCTCGCCCGAGAAGGAGATGCGAAACAGCCGCGCAGGGATGTTGTTCAACATGCATTCACCGACAGCCATGAACGGGAAGGCTTCGTTGCTGATATCGATATCGATAACCTCTTGCAGCAGTTTGCGGCTGTTGGGGCCGGCCACGGCGATGCCGGTCCACTGCTCGGTCACGGAGCAAAAGACGACGTCGAGATCAGGCCATTCGGTCTGGTGGTACTGTTCCATGTGCGCGAGCACACCGGCCGCGTTGGCCGTGGTCGTGGTCATGAAGAAATGATTTTCACCGAGACGTGAAGTCGTGCCGTCGTCGTAAACCATGCCGTCTTCGCGCAACATGATGCCGTAACGCGCCTTGCCGATCGGCAGCTTGAGCCAGTTGTTGATATACAGGCGATTCAGAAACTCGGGCGCGTCCGGCCCCTGGATGTCGATCTTGCCGAGAGAGGTAACGTCGACCAGGGCGACATTATTGCGCGTGGCCTCGGTTTCCCTGACGTAGCAGTCGTACATCGTGTCGCTGGGTTTCTGCGGGTAATATCGCGCGCGCAGCCATAATCCGGCCTCGATAAAGACCGCGCCCTGCTTCTCGTTCCAGTCGTGAATTGCGGTCCGGCGCACCGGCATGAAGTCGGCGCCGACGGTGTGCCCGGCAAAAACGCCCATGGCGACCGGCACATAGGGTGGGCGAAAGGTGGTGATGCCGACTTGCGGAATCGGTTCGCCGCGTTGACAGGCGAGGATCGCGAGCGCGTTGACGTTGCTGGTCTTGCCCTGGTCGGTGGCCATGCCCTGCGTGGTATAACGCTTCAGCAGTTCCACTGAATCGTAGCCTTCCTGCGAGGCAAGCTCGACGTCGCTGGCCTTGACGTCGTTTTGTTGATCGATGAATTGCTTGTAGGTTTTGTTATACGGCGTCGGTGAAATCCATAACGCCTCGAGCCTGTAAGCGCCTTCGTCCTCGGCTTTTGCCGGCTTGCTGCCGTTACCGCTGAAACCGGCCAGATTTGCCGCTTCGAGACCGGCCGCGAGACCCTGGTCGAGGCAATCCTGCAAAGCGAAACTGCCCGCGGCGGCGCCAACCGAAACCTCTGCCTGACGCGATTCACCGGGCACGAAGGACAGGATCGTATCGTCATAGACCGGCTTCGCGCCTGACTGGCTGTGCAGGTGTACGTTGGGATTCCAGCCGCCGGAACAGGCTATCAGGTCGCAATCGATACGAATCGGGTCGAGGGTTTCTCCCTGGGTGCTGACGATTTGCGCGTATTTAACACGCTGGCCACCTTCGGCTGCGCCGACGGTACTGCCGCTAATCAGCCGAATCGCCAGATTCTTCAGTTCATCCTCCCATGGGGAATCAGGATGCGCGCGTGAATCGACTACCGCGATGACAAACGCACCGGCGCGATGCAGGTCGATCGCGGTACGGTAGGCATCGTCGTTGTTGGTGACGACGACCACGCGTTTACCCGGTTTGACGCCGTAGGCATTGACGTAGGTGCGCGCCGCCGATGCCAGCATGACGCCGGGCTTGTCGTTATTGCCGAACACCAGTGGCCGTTCGGTGGCGCCGGTGGCGAGCACGACCCGCTGCGGGTAAAAGGTCCACATGCGCTGGCGTGGATGACCGGCCGGCGGCACCGGCAGGTGGTCGCTGACCCTTTCGACTGCGCCGATAACATTGTGATCGTAGTAGCCGAAGACCGTGGTACGGTTAAAGATTGTTAC
>CP070646.1:609819-612161 GCA_020354435.1 Gammaproteobacteria bacterium | reverse complement strand
GGTAAGAAAGTATCGTATACAAGGCAGCTGAATCGGGGATTGATAAGCCACAGGTAAAACACTATGACGGCCGGTTTCACACCAGATGATCAGGACAAACTGGCCGCAACCCTGCTGCTGCTGATCGAAGATCTGGTGACCGAGTTACATGCCGGCAAGCCTCCAGGCTTCGTGATTAGCCTGGATAGCTCACTCGATGACGATCTCGCCCTGGACAGCCTGGCGCGCGTCGAGCTGATTTCCCGCATCGAGAAACATTTTAATGTCACCCTTCCACAAAGAGACTTCGCCGAGGCTGAATCACCGCGCGACCTGTTGCGCTCCATTATCAATGCACACGGTCTTAAAAAAGCCTTACCTTCCAGGCAGGTAATCGAACGGGCAGTGGGCAAGATTGGAGAACTGCCCCATCAGGCGGCAACCCTGGTCGAGGTACTGGAATGGCATGTGCAGAACAATCCCGAACGCTTGCACATCAACATTCTGGGTGACGATGACGAGGTGCAGAGCCTGACTTACAGGCAGCTGTGGCAGGGTGCACGGCAGGTTGCGGCCGGCCTGCAACAAAGCGGCGTTCAGGCTGGCGAAGCAGTGGCAATCATGCTGCCCACCGGGCGTGACTATTTTTTCAGCTTCTTTGGTATTTTACTCACCGGGGCGGTTCCGGTTCCGATCTATCCGCCGGTAAGACGAAGCCAGCTGGAAGATCATTTGCAGCGGCATGGCGGCATTCTGAACAATTGCGTCGCCACCCTGCTAATCACGATGCCGGAAGCCAAAGTGGTTGCCAGGTTATTGAAATCGCAGGTACTGAGCCTGCGCGAAGTGGTAACGCTAGACGATCTCCGTTCTGTTTCCGCAGCCTATATACGACCGTCGATAAACCCCGACGATATTGCGTTTCTGCAATACACTTCCGGCAGCACCGGCAATCCCAAGGGCGTGGTTTTAACGCATAAAAATTTACTCGCGAATATTCGCGCCATGGGCGAGGCAGTGGCGGCAACGCCAGATGACATTTTTGTCAGCTGGTTGCCGCTTTACCACGATATGGGATTGATTGGCGCCTGGCTGGGCAGCATGTATTTTGCAATATTGCTGGTGGTCATGTCTCCGTTAAGTTTCCTGTCGAGGCCGGAACGCTGGTTGTGGGCAATTCATCAATATCGCGGCACCTTGTCGGC
Source organism: Gammaproteobacteria bacterium (assembly GCA_020354435.1). Taxonomy (GTDB): domain Bacteria; phylum Pseudomonadota; class Gammaproteobacteria. Next base: position 610,977 of record CP070646.1, on the reverse strand, counting down.
AGCCCCGAATTTTGGCTTTGAGTTTTGTTTGTTACGACTCGACGATGAGGCGATCGCCGGGCTCGATTTAAGCTGCTGGCGTCTCGCATTCAATGGGGCAGAACCGGTGAGCGCCGAATCGATTGACGGGTTTATCCAGCGTTTTCAGGCATTCGGTTTCAAGGCCGAAGCCATGATGCCGGTATACGGTTTAGCCGAATCTTCGGTTGGACTGGCGTTCCCTCCCTTGAATCGAAAGCCGGTCATCGACCGGATCAGGCGCGATGATTTCAGCCAAAGCGGGCATGCCATACCCGCCGATCCGGCAGATATAAATGCACTGCATTTTGTCGCCTGCGGTCATGCCCTGCCCGGGCACCAGATTCGTATCGTTGACATCGACGGTAAGGAATTGCCCGAACGGCAGCAGGGGAGCCTGCTGTTTCGCGGCCCCTCGACGACATCGGGTTACTATCGTAACGCCCAAGCAACGCAATCCCTGTTTGTTGGAGACTGGCTGGATTCGGGAGATCTCGCCTACCTGGCCGATGGCGACGTTTTTATTACCGGCCGAAACAAGGATCTCATCATCCGCGCAGGCCGCAATGTATACCCGCCCGAGGTCGAGGAAGCCGTTGGAAATCTGGACGGCATTCGTAAAGGCTGTGTCGCGGCATTTGCCGCCAGGGATCGGCATTATTCCACCGAACGGCTGGTGATACTGGCGGAAACCAGAATCACCGACCAGAAAATCCAGCAGGCGCTGAAAAACGAAATCAACGAAATATCCAGGGACTTGATCGGTTTACCACCGGATGAAGTGATTCTTGCGCCACCGCACACGGTTCTGAAAACCTCCAGCGGCAAGATCAGACGTTCAGCCTGCCGCGAACTCTATGAACAAAACCGGCTCGGCCAGACAGCCAGATCGTTCTGGCTGCAGGTGACGCGGACCGTTGCCAAATCGGCCTTGCCGCAGATGCGCCGGCTGCTGCATCAATTCGTCGGCGGCGCCTATGCGCTCTATGTGTGGTCATTATTCCTGATTCTGACCGCTGTTACCTGGCTAAGCGTAATGCTGTTACCCACGCTCAAATGGCGCTGGCGCGCAGCGCATGCACTCGCGCGTTTCCTGTTCTTTGCATCGGGAGTTAAAATCATCGTTAACGGTCTCGAAAA
>CP070646.1:607372-609719 GCA_020354435.1 Gammaproteobacteria bacterium | reverse complement strand
CAATGATTTCCTGCGGCGAAAACACGCGCTCCGGGTCTGATGCAAGCAAACAGAATAATGCGTATTCTTTCGGGGTTAGCTTGATCTTTCGATTATCCAGCCAGACCAGCTTCTTGTCTCTGTCGATTTGCAACCTGCTACCTGCGGTCTCACTACGGTCGTGCAACTGCTTTCGATCTTCAGCCCGTCGACCCCGCGAGCGTCGCTCAATACCGGCAAAGGTGTTTTGCGCACCGGCGCGTCTTACCAGGACCTTGACGCGGCAGGCCAATTCCTTCGGATTAAACGGTTTAAACAAGTAATCGTCGATACCGAGCGATGCAATCAGGCCGATCTTGTCGGCGTCTTCGGCGGGTATCAGGCAAATCACCGGAGCATCGAATTTTGATTTTGCAATGCGGATCGTTTCCTGTGCCGCCACGGTCAGATGCTGTAGATTGATTAATACGATTTTCTGGGAGTTAGCCGATCCCTGCTCGAATATCCTGCCCGGCCTGGCATACCCGCTCGGCAGGTTTTCCTGTTCCAGCAATTCATTTAAATGGTCTGCATCCAGCATGGGGTCGCCAATACTGACAATATCTGGTTTTTGAACTCCAGACTGTAATGCAATCTTTAACCTGGGGGCTCTACGCACGCAGCTCTCTCTGTCTCTCGCTCTTAAAACTGTTTCCATTCTTTACTCTCCTGGCGATAACGACACTGGTTAGCACCTCTGCAACGGACGAATATCGTGGTGCTTTAGCACACCCGTCCGCCGGGGTATCCTGGTGGCTGGCACATGTGATGGTCCGCTCCCCCGGCAGATTCAGCTTCGCAAATGTTCTGCCGTCTGGATTGCTGATCTGAGGATTCGGTCTCTGGTAGCAGGCGAGGCCCGGATTCTTATCTACACCAGGCAATTGAACCATTCGCGCCAAGCTTGTGCTGCTGACAAGCAACTCCATTCATTACACGTAACCTTTTCACCTATCGACCTCACAAAACGCCACATTTCTGTTGTAACTTGTCGGGCCGTTTTTTTAATTAATCGATCTTATCGTGGCTGCATCTATTTTTATTTCCCCCATAAAAGGTAAAATTTCGGTTTTGTGAGCCATTGCTGATTTTCTTCCTACTGAATGCCTGCTTTGTGAAAAAATTCGCTTTTTCCAGCTTCCCGCCCAAATTCCACAAAAAAATTGGCCTCGAACCCGGAGGTAAGAGGCCAATTTTTTTTGGAATTTGGTTGGGGCGAGAGGATTTCATGCGTGCCATCCGTGGCGCGCACCCCTTCGGGGCAGCGCACTTCGTGCGCTGTGCAAAACGGCAGTCCCTGCCGTTTTGTGAACCTCGGGTTCGGTTCCAGCTTCCCGCCCAATTCACACAAAAATTTTAGGCCTCAAACTTTTCGTAAGAGGCCTAAAATTTTTGTGTGAATTGGTCGGGGCGAGAGGATTTGAACCTCCGACCACCTGCACCCCATGCAGGTACGCTACCAGGCTGCGCTACGCCCCGTTTGTCTGAAAGTGGTATTTGACGCTAGATTTAGCGTTTTAGCAAGGTCAGAAGCTCTTCGAGCTCGATTAATGTCTGCCGAATGATCTGTTGGCTCTGGCTGACATCGTCCTTGTTACCCTCGCCTTCGAGCCGCTGACGGGCGCCGCCAATGGTAAAACCCTCATCGTACAGCAGGCTACGAATCTGGCGGATCAGCAAAACATCGTGGCGTTGGTAATAGCGGCGGTTACCGCGCCGTTTGACTGGCTTTAACTGCGGGAACTCCTGTTCCCAGTAGCGTAATACGTGGGGTTTGACATCGCAGAGCTCGGCAACTTCACCGATGGTGAAGTAACGCTTACCTGGTATTACCGGTAATTCGTTATTGTTGCTCGGTTCCAGCATACGCTTCTACTCTTACCTTCAATTTTTGACCGGGTCTGAAAGTGACCACTTTTCTGGCTGAAATCGGGATTTCTTCGCCAGTTTTGGGATTTCGGCCAGGCCTTTCAGCCTTTGACCGGGTCAAAAAATTCCCGAAACCAGATAGTTTTACCTGGTGGCCGGTTTCAAGTGCTACTTTTACTTCTTCGAAAAATTGCTCAACTATTTCCTTAGCTTCTCTTTTGTTGAGACCAAGCTCTTCAAATAGCATCTCGGCCATATCAGCCTTGGTCAGTGACATTAGCTCTCCCTCAAAACAGCGTTGTAGTTTTCTTTTAGTTGTGCAAGGACTTTATCTACTATATTTTCCACGTCCTCGTCGACTAGAGTGCGTGAAAAGTCCTGTAAAATCAAGCCCAAAGCGACACTTTTTCGATTATTTCTCACTTCTTTTCCAGTATAGACGTCAAATACGAATACTTCC
>CP070646.1:604919-607272 GCA_020354435.1 Gammaproteobacteria bacterium | reverse complement strand
TCAGGGCGACCGACAGGACCCGCGGCAAGGTCGCAATCTTCGCCACCTGCTATGGCGAGTACAACGAACCGCAGGTCGGCGCCGATCTGCTCGCGGTTTTCGAGCACAACCAGATTCCGACCATGGTCGTCAGGAACACGGTTTGCTGTGGTATGCCCAAGCTCGAGCTGGGCGACCTGGATTCGGTAGAAAAGCTCAAGAACCACAATATCCCGCTGCTGGCCAGGCTGGTCGACGAAGGCTGGGATATTATTTCACCGGTACCTTCCTGCACGCTGCAGTTCAAACAGGAGTTGCCGCTGATGTTTCCGCACGATGCCGAGGTAACCAGGGTACAGCAGGCGTTCTTCGACCCGTTCGAGTACCTGGCGCTGCGCGAGAAAGCCGGCCTGCTGAACACCGATTTCAAAAACGGCATCGGCAAGGTCGCCTACCACGTCGCCTGCCATCAGCGGGTACAGCGAATCGGCCTGAAAACCCGCGATATCCTCGAATTGATCCCCGGTACCGAGGTCGAAGCCATCGAGCGTTGCTCTGGCCACGACGGCACTTACGCGGTCAAGCAGGAGTTCCACGACGTCTCGATGAAGATCGTCAAACCGGTGGTGAACCGAGTCAAAAAAGCCGAGGCCGATGCCTATGCCAGCGACTGCCCGATGGCAGGACATCACATTGCTGCCGGCCTCGATGACGGCAGCAGTACCCAACATCCGATCAGCCTGCTGCGCCAGGCCTACGGCATTTAGATTCAGGGAGTAAAAAATGATGAGCCAGCCTATTACCCGTGACGATTTGATGAGCCTCGAGCAATATGCCGAGAAACGCGGTGAATTTCGCCAGCAGGTGCTCGAGCACAAGAAATACCGCCAGGTCCCGCTTGGCCCCAACGCCACCCTCTATTTCGAGGACCGCCTGACCCTGCTGTACCAGATCCAGGAAATGCTGCGTATCGAAAAGGTGTTCGAGGCCGACGGCATCAACGAGGAGCTCGAGGCTTATAATCCGCTGATTCCGAGCGGCCGCAACTTCAAGGCTACTTTCATGATCGAATACCCCAATCCACTGGTGCGCGCCGCCCAGCTCGAAAAAATGGTCGGTATCGAAGACCTGGTCTGGATACAGATCGGCAGCCACGACAAGATCTGGGCAATCGCCGACGAGGATCTGGAACGTTCCACCGAAAGCAAGACTTCGGCGGTCCACTTCCTGCGCTTCGAGATTAGCGATGAAATGGCGCAAGAGCTGAAAGACGGGGCCGAACTGCGTGCCGGCGTGCAGCATCCGGTCTACAGCTACGCATTGTCGATCGAGGACGAAACCCGCGCCTCGTTGCTTAAAGACCTGGATTGACTTCATCATGGTGGCGATTCGATGATCGAATCGCCACCAGCGGTCGATAGCGTAGGTTTGCGCAGGCGAATGTGATATAAGACAAGGCGTTCATTAGCCTCGATCTCGCGCCTATGCAAAAGACAGTTCCGGGTCTCGTCGCGGTTGCAGCCATGGCCTGCTGCGCTTTTGCCCGGGCATCCACCGTTGCCAGCGTCATTGCGGTCGCTCAGCCCGCCTGGATTCAACTCGACGATATCGTCTCGGAACTCGATCGCGCTAACGACATCAGTATCGACGACCGGATATTGACCGGGGCCAGTGGACGCGCCGAGATTCAGTTGTGGTCCGACGTGATTCTGCGGCTTTACCCCGAATCTGAAATCAGACTAATGCCAGCGGAAAATTCCGCCGAGACAGCTGATCAAATTACCGCCGAACTGTTCCTGCAAAGCGGCAAAATCTGCCTGCAATCAGGCCCGCCAACCCGGTCGGGCAGAAATTTCGAGTTGAATGTGGATATGCGAATGCGGGTTACGATCCATCAATCCGCGCATGTCTGCGTGTTTCGTCGCGAGGGCCTGTCGTACCTCGGCTTGTTGGCAGGCAGCGTACAGATCAGCAATTCAATCGAGCCGGGGCTCGTTATTCTGAGCGAAGCGGGCATCGGTTTCCGCCTGACCGATGACGGCTCCTACCAGCTGCTGCCGCCCGGCAGCGGTGAACCGGTCGCCACCCTCGACGTACAACCGTTCATCACCGAACAGGAAATCGCTGCATCCGCCGAGGAACCCAGCCAGTTGGAAAGCGCCGACGAAACTGCGACTGCGGAGAACGAGACGACGGACCAGTCCGCAAGCGGTTCTTCCATTTACACGGTTTATCTGTTTTCGACTCGTTCCGAAGAAGCCGCCCTGGAGGCTAACCAGCGGTTTCAACTGGCGGGCCACGATACCCGCATCGTGATCAACGAAAAGGAGGAGCCAATTCGCTATCGAATAGCCGTGTCGGGATTTACTTCACG
>CP070646.1:602463-604819 GCA_020354435.1 Gammaproteobacteria bacterium | reverse complement strand
TTTTTGACTTCCTCTTCGTCGGCTGCTTAAGCATGACCAAGGCCGAGCAGTATCGTCAGCGAGAATAGAATCAGATTTTTCATGGTATTTGCTGAGACCTCTTGTAATATATTGCGTCAGCAACTCACCATCCGGAAGCTTACTTTTCATGACCCCCGAACAGATTCAGCAGTTAATCGCCGCGCAAATGCCCGACGCCGTGGTCGAAGTCAGCGGCGGCGAAGGCAAGTACGTCGCCAATGTCACCAGTGATGCTTTCGAGGGGCTGACCTCAATCAAGCGCCACAAGCTCGTATACGCCTGCGTTCATGAGCAGATTGCTTCGGGTGAGTTACACGCTTTGACCATTGTCGCGAAGACTCCCGCCGAACTCGGCTAGTCGGCTATAAACTGACAGTTCCGAGCAGATTTCCTTGAGTTGGCCGCGTTGCGCTGCATCGAAATGGATGTTTGGCAGCAATTCGAGCATTAGCATGATCGGGTCGGAACGGCGTTGCTTCTTAACGCCTGTCTGGGTGTCTTCCAACGATGCGACCACGTCCGACAAATGGGTTAGTGCCGCGGCGAGTTTTTCGTCGCGTTTTTCGCGCGGTAGTTCCTGGATGATGCGTAGCTGTTTGTCGAGACGGCTGTCGAGGTCACGGCCGGCAATGCTCAGGCGGCCAAGGGTCTTGCGCAACGGGGATTCGATCTTTTGCCACTCCCGGTCGCGTATCTCAAGATCCCTGACGACGTCTTGATATTTCGACTTCCAGTCGGTATTTTCTTCCAGCTTGTGCAGCATCAATACGGATTTCTGGATACTTATCTGAGCAAACCCGGGTTCAGCCCCCGCTCTGGCCGTGTGACAGCGGCATCATAGTTATCGGCGAGGAGCGACAAATCATTAGCAAGATAGTGGAAAAATTAATCCTGATTTGCCCGCTCGAGCGGGTCTCTGACCCCGGATCTTACGGATTCTCGCTGGAATCTGGCGGAAAACACGTCAATGGCTTCGTCGTCAGGCGTGATGGCGAGTGTTTTGCCTATGTCAACAGCTGCCCGCATACCGGTTCCCCGCTTGACTGGGTCGAACACCAGTTTCTCGATCTGGAGGGAGCGCTGATCCAGTGCGCGGTGCACGATGCGCGGTTTTTGATCGATACCGGAGAATGCATTTTCGGTCCCTGTCCGGGGGCCAGCCTCGAGCCGCTGCCGATCAGAGTCGATAGCGGAAATATCTACCTGCTCGGTGACGCGTAAAGATCGTACTCGTCGGCGCCGTTAATCTCGACGCGGCAGAATTCTCCCGGCACAAGGCGTTGTTCGGTATCGATATGTACAACACCGTCAATTTCGGGCGCGTCGGCATAGGAGCGGGCGATATAACCGGTCTCCGTTACCGATTCCAGCAGCACCGTCATTTGCCGGCCGACCCGCTGTTGAAGTTTGCGCGCGCTGATCAGCTGCTGTTTCTGCATGAAACGCGCATAACGTTCGTTTTTCAGCGCTTCCGGCACCGGGTTTGGCAGAGCATTGGCGGCCGCGCCGTCGACTGCGGAATAGGTGAAACAGCCGACGCGGTCAAGTTCGGCAGCTTCGAGAAAGTCGAGTAGTTGTTCAAAATCCGCGTCGGTTTCGCCGGGAAAACCAACGATAAAAGTACTGCGGATAACCAGTTCAGGACAAATTTCACGCCATTTCAGGATGCGTTCGAGCATCTTGTCGCGGTCTCCGGGTCTTTTCATGGCCTTTAGAATTGCGCGACTTGCATGCTGCATCGGTATGTCGAGATAGGGCAGCAGACCGTCTTCGGCCAACAACGGTATCACCTCGTCGACGTGGGGATAGGGGTAGACATAATGCAGGCGCACCCAGACACCAAGCTGGCCCAGCGCTCGCGCAAGGTCGACAAAGCGGGTTTGCAGCGGTTGTCCCTGCCAGAACCGGGTCGCGTAGCGGCAATCGACGCCGTAAGCGCTGGTATCCTGCGAAATGACCAGGATTTCACGGATTCCGGCATCGACCAGAGTCTGCGCCTCGTGCATCACTTCGTCGATCGGGCGACTCACCAGGTCACCCCGGAGTGACGGAATAATGCAGAAACTGCAACGATGGTTGCAGCCTTCCGATATCTTCAGATAAGCATAATGCCGCGGAGTAAGGCGGATACCCTGTTTCGGTACCAGATCGATGAAGGGATCGTGCGGTGCCGGCAAATGCCGGTGCACCGCCTGCATGACCTCGTCTTTTGCGTCTGGTCCGGTTACGGCGAGCAATTCCGGGAATCGCTTACTGACCATATCCGCGCGGCTGCCGAGGCAGCCGGTAACAATGACCCGGCCGTTTTCGTGCAGCGCCTCATCGATAGTTTCGA
>CP070646.1:599930-602363 GCA_020354435.1 Gammaproteobacteria bacterium | reverse complement strand
GTTTACGGGCAGACCCTGCACAATATCGGCATGACGCCGAAAGCTTATCGCGCCGGCGGTGCCGGGGAAGTGATTGCCTGGGCCTGCCGCGGCACCGTTTACGGTCCGATCCTGATGGCGGCCACCGAGCGCGGCGTCTGTTTTGCCCAGTTCGGCGAGGACGAGGATTCGCTGCTGACGCAACTGGCACAGGAATTTCCGCGCGCCGAGCTGAAGCCTTACGATGCCCAGTCTTCGCCGCAGCTCGATCAATGGATCGACGCGCTGAATGCTTATCTGCAGAAAAAGCAGCCGCGCCCGGAGTTGCCGCTCGACCTCAGGGGGACGGCATTCCAGATCAAGGTCTGGGAATTCCTGCTGAGCCTCAAGGAGGGCGAGGTCGCCAGTTACACCGAGGTCGCGCAGGCAATCGGTAAGCCGCGGGCGGTGCGCGCGGCGGCTTCGGCCTGCGCGCGCAACAGGATTGCCGTGCTGGTGCCCTGTCACCGTATCCTGCGCGGCGACGGCGGGCTCGGCGGGTATCGCTGGGGTCTGGAGCGCAAGCGCGCGCTGCTCGATGCCGAGCGTAGTCGTCGCGATTAGTTCGTCATTGCTTCGCTACGCGCGCAATGATTTTATGCCCGTCATTGCGGCCTTGCGCCGCAATCCATTTTTAAATTGGTAGCGCAAATCGCAGGCAAGCGCGAAGAGCTTGCCTGTTCTCTCTGTCGTCATCTTAATAATAGATTGCGGCTTTCGCCGCAATGACGGTAACTAACGTCATCCCCGCGCAAGTGGGGAGATTGCTTCGTCGCTTCGCTCCTCGCAATGACGGTAATTTTCGTCGCTTCGCTCCTCGCAACGACGGTAATTTTCGTCGCTTCGCTCCTCGCAACGACGGTAATTTTCGTCGCTTCGCTCCTCGCAATGACGGTAATTTTCGTCGTTGCGCGCCTTTATGCCCCGCGGGTATCGCAATGACGAGTGGGCAGGCGGGAATGATGCGATAGGCGCGTCCCGCTGTTGTATCTGTTAGGCTAGCGGCCATCATGCTGATCGAAATTCTGAATATCGTCGCGCCGGTTTTCCTGGTCGTCGGCGCGGGCTATCTCGCGGTCAAATCCGGTATCGTTGGCGCCGATCCGATCGATCACCTGATGAAATTCGCGATTACCTTCGCGATCCCGTGCCTGCTGTTCCGCGCAACCTCGACCATCGACCTCGCCGCTGCGTTCGACTGGCGTATTCTGGTTGCCTATTACAGCGCGGCGATAACGGGTTTTATCCTGGTCTATTTGATTGCACGTAAATTGTTCAAGCGTCGCCCGGGCGAAGCAGTCGCGATCGGATTCGCTGCGCTGTTTTCGAACCTGGTGTTACTCGGCCTGCCGATTTCGGAACGCGCCTGGGGCGTCGACACGATGGCGCCGAACTTCGCGCTGGTCTCGGTTAACGCGCCGATATGCTACCTGATCGGTATTACGGCCATGGAATTTCTGCGCGCCGACGGCCGCAATGCTGTCGAAACCACCAGGGTTGTGCTCAGGGCCATGTTTCGCAATAGCCTGATGATCGGTATCGGGCTCGGTTTCTTCGTCAACCTGACCGGCTTGCCGCTGCCGGCGGCGTTAACCGGCGCTGTCGATCTGTTAGCACGCGCGTCACTGCCGGTGGCATTGTTTGCGCTCGGCGGCGTGCTGACACGCTACACGATGTCGAAATCGCTCGGCGAAGCCGTCACGGTGGCGTTCGTGTCGCTGCTGCTGCAACCCGGATTAACCCTGCTGGCCGCATCGCAACTGGCGTTACCCGCGCAAACCGTAAAGTCGATCGTGCTGATGGCGGCAGTCGCGCCCGGGCTTAACGCCTATCTTTTTGCAAGCATGTACAACCGCTCGCTCGGTGCGTCGGCGAGCTCGGTGCTGCTGGCAACCGCGCTGTCGGTATTCAGCGTCAGCGCCTGGCTGCTGGTGCTGTGACGCGGCGATCCTCGGGCTAGCGTCAATCCGCGCCGGCGAGGTAATCGAGCGCTGCGCCGATACCGCCGCGATTGAACGGAATCCCTGCCAGGGCGAGTCCCATCTCGACGCCGCCGAGCGTGCCGATGAGCGTCAGGTCATTGAAATCGCCGAGATGGCCGATACGAAAGACGCGGCCCTGGACCTTGCCGAGGCCGGTACCGAGCGACATGTCGAAACGCTCGAGGATGATTTGACGCAAGCGGTCGGCATCCTGATCTTCGGGCAGCAGTATCGCGGTCAGCGAATCGCTGTATTCCTGCGGATCGAGGCACAGAATTTCCAGTCCCCAAGCCTTCACCGCGCGCCGCGTTGCCTCGGCGTGACGGCGGTGCCGTGCGAACACCTTATCGAGACCTTCCTCGAACAGCATACGCAGCGCTTCGCGCAGGGCGTAAAGCAGGTTGGTCGCCGGGGTGTACGGGAAGAAGCCGGC
>CP070646.1:597385-599830 GCA_020354435.1 Gammaproteobacteria bacterium | reverse complement strand
GTGACGTGCGGCGCTACGATATCTATCAGTTCGTGCAAAAATTCGGCCAGTTCGGCGAGCACATCCACAAGCTCGCGCGCGGTATCGACGATCGGCCCGTCATCTCCGAATGGCGGCGCAAATCGGTCAGCGTCGAGAATACCTATGCCGAGGACCTGCCTGACCTCGAAAGCTGCCAGCGCAAAATACCGGCGCTACTCGAATCCTTGCACAAGCGCCTCGAGCGACTAGACGACGATTACCGCATTCACAACTGTTTTCTTAAAATGAAATTTTACGATTTCCATCAGACCACGGTCGAACGGCAGCAAACCGAACCCAGCTACGACGATTACGCGATGTTGTGCGAGGAAGCCTGGCAGCGCGCCCAGGTTCCGGTGCGCCTGCTGGGCATCGGCGCACGTTTAATCGATCTGACCGACAGCAGCGGACAGATGGATTTGTTCGAAAACGGCCCGCTCGGCGAGCAAAAGCTACCGCCTGCTCAGAAAGCGAATTAATTTACACTTGTTTTTATTTATCAGAAAGTTATGCTCCGCTTTACATGTGGGTTGATAAAAGTATTTGCTAACTTATTGTGTAAAGGGCTAGAAACTCATGAAAAATAAAATCAGGGCTCCAGAATTCGAATCTCTGATCTCGTCTCCCTGGGGCAAGCCGACCGGCAATTCCTATTACGGCGACCCCCGCTTCGTCGACAAGGAGCAACACGGTCTGGAGCACATCGAACGCGACAAGATCGATGACGAGGGTACCGAAAATGTCGTAATTCTGGGCTACAACTGATTGCCCGGCTCCGATCTCGCCGGTTTTCCGACTGACTGACGACGGAACCGAAAAGCGACTCAGGACGAATACCGCCACGGTGGCGACGAAAAGCCGCCAGCAGACAGTGCATCAGTGTTCAAACCGGCTTCACGGTTCTTGCCGCAGGATTTGCAGCACTCGATTCTCGACCCAGCTTTGCGCTCCGAGACTCTCGATAAAACCGCAGTGTCCGCCGTAACGATGCCGCTCGATCTGCAGGGTCTCGACCGGATCGATACGCTCGAGATCGTCGACCGGGATAATCGGGTCGTCTTTCGAGGCGATAATCGTCGACGGCACCTCGAGGCCGGCGAGCCGTTTGCCGACCAGCGCGTAGGCCGCGAAGTAGTCGCCGACTTCCTCGTAGATCGTATGCCGTGGCACGAAGATCCGATTCAAATCATCCAGCGACCTTGCACTCGCCAGCTCTTCGCCGTAGTTATAATCGGGGAACAGTTCGAGCTTGCGCCGCAGCGAGCCATACCACCTGCGAAAGAAATAACGTTCATAGACAAAAAAACCGTGGTTCAGCGCGTGCATAACGCGTGCCGGATCGGTCGGCGGGCATATCGCAACCGCGCCATCGAGGCCGATTGCTACGCCATCGTCGGCAGCGATGCGCAGTGCGAAACTGGCGCCGAGGGAGAATCCAACGATAAAGGCATGTTCATAAGGATTATGATCGACGAAGTCCTGCAGCGCGCTTGCGACTTCCGGCGAACGCGTCGAATTAAACAGTTCCCGGTTGAGGTGATGCGAATCGCCGTGATCGCGCAGGTTGACGCGTAACACGTCGTAACCCTGTGCCAGCAGCTTGTCGGCCGTGGTAATCATGTAAGACGAACGGCTCGAGCCTTCCCATCCGTGCAACAGCACGACCAGCGCCAGCCTCGGTACCACCGCGCGATCGAGTTCGGCGAGCAGGCGCGTGCCGTCCCTGGCCTGCAGGATCAGGCGCTCGGTCTTCAGGCGATTCTGAATTTTACGCGCGCGCAGTTTGCGCGGGCCCTGGCTGTTGAGCACGGTCTGGATGTGCGCGTTGCGCAGGTGCAGCGGCGGTTTGAACAGGTCTGATCGTTCCAAGCTAATCCGGGATTACGGCGAGTCCAGATATTAAACTCTAGTGGCAGCTCTACCTCGGCGTCAATCCTGCCTGTATAGTAATATGCAAATCGATTTCATGAGTCATTACGAGCGAAGCAAAGCAGCCTTTCTTCAGTTGATAACACGAAGATTGCTTCGCCGCGCTGCCTGCTCCGGCCTGCGGGCCTGGCGCCTCGCGATGACGACAACACTGGCTGGAGTAACCCGATGAGTGCGAAACCCGATTCCTACAAACCGATCCCCGGGGACGTGCTGCCGCGCTTTGCCGGCATTGCCACCTTCATGCGTCTTCCCTGCGTGGCTCCAGCCGACGCCGACGAGGTCGATATCGGCCTGATTGGCGTACCCTGGGACGGCGGTACAACCAACCGCGCCGGTGCGCGTCACGGCCCGCGACAGATTCGCGACCTGTCGACGATGGCGCGCAACGCGCACCACGCAACCGGTATCGAGCCGTTCGAGCTATGCAATTGCGCCGACCTCGGCGACACACCGGTCAACCCGGTCGATATCGAGGATACGCTCGCGAGGGTG
>CP070646.1:594835-597285 GCA_020354435.1 Gammaproteobacteria bacterium | reverse complement strand
TCGGAAGACCTGAAGGATCTGCAGCAGCGTCTGAACAAGATCATCATCGGTTACACACGCGAGCGCGAGCCGATCACGGCGGAGGCGGTCAATGCGCCCGGCGCGATGGCGGTGCTGTTGAACGACGCCATTGCGCCGAACCTGGTGCAGACGCTGGAAAATAACCCGGCGTTCATCCACGGCGGTCCGTTCGCCAATATCGCGCACGGCTGTAACTCGGTCATAGCGACCAAGGCGGCGCTCAAATTGTCCGACTACGTCGTCACCGAGGCCGGCTTCGGTGCCGATCTCGGCGCGGAAAAATTCTTCGACATCAAGTGCCGCAGCGCCGGCCTGGACCCGGATGCCTGCGTCATTGTCGCCACCATTCGCGCTCTCAAGATGCATGGCGGCGTCGCCTTACAGGATCTCGGCGCAGAGAATGTCGAAGCAGTCGCCGCCGGCTGCAGCAACCTCGCGCGGCACATCCGCAACGTAAAATCCTTCGGCGTTCCGGTGGTGGTCGCGATCAACCGTTTCACCGCCGATAGCGACGCCGAGGTCGCCAGGGTGCGCGAAGCTGCGGATCAGTACGGCGTCACCGCCATCGACTGCACCCACTGGGCCGACGGCGGCGCCGGTACCGAGGAGCTGGCGCATCACGTAGCCGAGCTGGCCGATTCGGGCACGGCTCAGTTTGCGCCGCTTTACGAAAGCAATTTGCCGATCTGGGAGAAAATGCGCACCATCGCGACGCGCATCTATGGTGCCGAAGATATCATTGCCGACAAGAAGGTGCGCGAGCTGATTGACCAGTTCCAGGAGAATGGTTTTGGCAACCTGCCGATCTGCGTCGCCAAGACCCAGTACAGCTTTTCCACCGATCCAAACCTGAAGGGCGCGCCCAGCGGTCACGTTGTGCCGATTCGCGAAGTACGTCTGTCGGCTGGAGCCGGCTTCCTTGTGTTCGTTTGCGGAGAAATCATGACGATGCCAGGTTTGCCGCGGGTTCCGGCCGCCGACAGCATTCATATCGACGAGGCAGGCTTGATTCAGGGACTGTTCTAAACTGAGAGGTTGAAACCAATGATCAAAATAATTCTGGTTCCCGTAGATGGCAGTGAGCGCAGTGCCGAAGTGCTCGATACCGCGCTGGTAATCGCCAAACGTTTCGACGCGCACATCAAGGTCGTGCACGTGCGTGAGCGCGCCGGCGAGCCATTCATGTTTAGCGGCATGCCGGCGGCCTATCGCGAAGAGTACGCCAAGGTGAGCAACCGCGCGGTCGACGAGGTCGTCGACCGGGTCAAGCAGCAGTTCAATGGCTTCTGCAAGGAAAACAAGATCAAGGTTACGCGCAAGCCGTCGGCGGCCAGGGAGATTTCAGCCTCGCTGCATATCCACGAAGGCAATCCTGAGGCCGTACTCGATCGTGAATCGCGCCTGGTCGATGTTATCGCGATGTCGCGCCCGACCAAACACCGCATCGGCGGACCCGGCGTCGGTGAGTTGCATGAATCGCTGATGCTGCACTCGGGGCGGCCGGTGTTGATCGTGCCACCCGCGAGCGAATGGCAGGCGCATCGCGCCGATCGGGCCGCCATCGGCTGGAACGATAGCGTCGAGGCCAGCCGTGCGCTGGGCATGACGCTGCCGTGGCTGGTACAGATGAAAAAAGTAACCGTGCTGGTTTCGAAAAAACGCGAAGCCGGTGTCGGCGAGGTGGTCGATTACCTCAAGCGACATGGCTGCAAGGCGGATTACCACCTCATCAGCGGCGGGGGTAATGTCGGCAAGAAAATGCTCGCGGCCTGTGGCGAAATCGGCGCCGAATTTCTCGTCGTCGGCGGTTTCAGTCACACCCGTACCCGTCAGCGATTCTTTGGCGGTGTCACCAGCCATCTGCTGGCCAACACCAATATCATTACCGTAATGGCGCATTGACGCACTGTTATGGCGTTTTCCCGTGTTTTTGTTATCTCCTCCTTGGGTTAGACTTTTCCCCCGCCTGCGGGCGGGGAGTCTTCTTCGATAATAATCCGGGAATCGAGAAAACCTATGTCACAGCCTGAACTCAATTCCGACGCGGTCGACAATCGAAAGCAGCGCCGCCGTGGCAAGACCAAGGGCCGGGTCGTCGATTTAAATGCGCTGCTGGAAGTGCAGAATCTACTCGGCGACGAATCGCGTCAACGCGATCTGCTGATCGAGCATCTGCACAAGATCCAGGACCACCACGGTCATTTGTCTGCGGCGCACCTGACCGCGCTGGCGCACGAAATGAAACTTGCGACCACCGAGGTTTACGAGGTCGCGTCTTTTTACCATCACTTCGATGTCGTGCGCGAAGGGGAGCAGGCACCGCCGGCCCTGACCGTGCGCGTGTGCGATTCGGTCAGCTGTGAAATGGCCGGCAGCGAGGCATTGATCGCCGCGCTCGAGGCCGGGCTCGGCGATGGCGTTCGCGTGCA
>CP070646.1:592191-594735 GCA_020354435.1 Gammaproteobacteria bacterium | reverse complement strand
ATCGGTCGGCGATATCGCCGCGCGCTGGCAGGCCGAGCGCGAATTCGATCCCGAAATGGACATGCACCAGCGCAACCTGCTGCTCGCCGACTGGCACGAGGCGGTCATCAAAGTTAAAACCGGTGGCTAATACGAGTACTCAAAGCCTGCGCGGCAGAAAGCTTGCCATTATCGCGGCACCAAACAGTAAAAGTGCCAGCAATACGTAGTAGGTCTCGAAAGGTGCGAATATTAAAACCATCGATACCAGCAGCGGTGTCAGCAGCTGCGAGCCCTCACGCCAGGTCGAAAATATCATCGTCATTTCTGTTCGTTCGCGTGGCTTGACCATGCGCATGAAGGGAATGTTGCCGAGCACATCGAGCGTGACACCACCGAGCGCGGCGCTGACCCAGAACAGCAATCCAATCGGTTTTGCGTCACCGATAATGTTCAGCATCAGGATCGAACTGCCGACCAGCAGTAGCCCGCAGATAATTGTCAGGCGCGTGCCAACCCGTCCCGCAAGCCGGCGGATCAACGGACTGATCAGCAGTAGTGCGCTCGTCAGCGACAGCAGCACGCCCGCAACCCAGGTCGGCAATTTTGCCTCGACCACATAAATGGGGCCATAGATAAACAGGGTCACCCAGAATATCGACCGTGTCAGCGTTACCCAGTAGGCGATACGCAGGGCGCGCTGGCCAAAATAACGCGGTATGATCCTGAATACGTTTACCGAGTGCGAGCGTGCCGGTTGTATGCCCTGACCATGACCGAGACGCAGGTACCAGAAATAAAAAAGCATGCCGGCCGACCCGGCGGCGGTCAACAGGAACGGCGCCCAGCCGCTAACCTCTTCCCATAACCAGAGTCCCGCGGTTGGACCGATCATCCATACCATGCCAGCGTACAACATGCGACGGCTTTCGACGTAGATCAAATCCTTTTTACCGATATAGTCCATGATGTACAGCGACAGACAAACCGAAAACAGCGAGGCCGAGGCCTGCTGCAGACCCACCCCGAGGGCAATGACCATATTGTCGCCGAAAAGCAGGATCAGCAATGCCGCCAACATGCACCCGGCCCCGAGCGTGACCACCCAGCGTCGCTGCAGCAGCCGCTCCAGCGCGGCGAAATTGAGTGTGATCGTGAGCGTCAGAATCGACGCGAACAGGTAAGCCCGGGTGACCAGTTCCTTGGAGCCTAGCACCTCGAGCGCGAGCAGCGGGATGACGCCGACCAGCAGCGAGCGTGCAATGCCTTCTAGCGCATTTAGGCGTGCAAAGGATTCACCGGCGGTGCCGGAGACTACCAGTAACGCCGCGGGGCGCCGATCGAACAAGACTGCATCCTGGGTTAACAGAGACCCGTCGAATGCTAGGGCAATTTTTCAGCCAAAGATAACCATTTAAATCGATAACATGCATCGATTTAACAGATGGACTGACACTAGGAATCGATGCCGAGTACGACCTTCGGCGCCGCGCAGCGGCCCTGCAACAACTCGGCAAAGGCCTCGGCGCCGGCCTCGAGCGGTCGCTGCTCCAGCCAACCGAGCCCGCCGAGGGCACCACTGTTCAGTTTCGCCAGTGTCGCTCGCAAATCGACTGGAGTATAGGTATAGGTACCGATGAAGGTAATTTCGCGCAACGTCATCGCGCGCACGTCCATCGATCCTCGGTTATCCATCAGTCCGATGTGCACGATGACGCCACCCGACCGGGTCGAGACGATCGCCTGCGCGCGCGTGGCTTCGCCGCCGACCGCATCGAACACGCAATCGAATCCCATCTCCTGCGGCTGTTGCTGCAGGGGATCCAGTAATTCGAAATCGCAATGCTGTGACACCAGTTCGCGTCTGAGCGGATTGGTCTCGGCGACGACGACCTCGTCTACGCCCTTGTCGCGCAACAGCAATGCCGTCAAAAGACCCACCGAACCGGCGCCCAAAACCAGCGCACGGGACTCGCTCAGCGGCCGGCTGAGGACGCGCTCGGCAAGCAGAATCGCGTGCAGTCCAGTGGCACCGGGCTCGGTCAGCGCAGCATGCGCACTCGGCATGCCATCGGGTACCGGGATCAGGTTGCGTTCGGGAATCGCAATTTTTTCGGCAAAGGCGCCGGCGCGGTACATGCCGATCAGGTCGCGCTCAGCGCACAGGTTTTGCCGACCGCCGAGGCATTCGTTGCATACGCCGCAGGTGATTAACGGATTCAACACGACGCGCCGACCCGCTTTGCTGCCTTCGAGTACTGTACCGACCGCCTCGTGCCCGAGAATCAGCGGCGGCACGCGGCGCTCGTCGTGGCCGAGGTAGGCATGCATGTCGGAACCGCAAATGCCGACCGACTCGATCGCGATCAGCGCATCGCCCGGCTGTGGATCGGGATCGGGCTCGTCCCGATATGTCATTTCCTCGTTGGCGGTATAAACCAGTGCTTTCATATCTGACCCCTACTTTGCGGTAAATCCACCGTCGACAGCGATAATTTGTCCGGTGATGTAGTTAGCAGCCGGCGACGCCAGAAAAACGGTCACGCCGTCCAGATCGGATAACTC
>CP070646.1:589536-592091 GCA_020354435.1 Gammaproteobacteria bacterium | reverse complement strand
ATCCGTCGCCATTACCGAGCATCACCTGATCAACATCCTGATGATGCCGGCACCGCTGCAGTTCGCGGTCAAGATCGCGAGCCAGACCGACCACGTCAAAATCATTACCGCGGTCTCGGTGCTGCCGTTACACGATATGCGCGTGCTTGCGGGTGAACTGGTCTGCGCCGATATTTTCACCGATCACCGCCTGATGGTCGGCGTCGGTCGTGGCGCTTTCGCGTTCGAGATGGAGCGCATGGGCGTGCCGCTCGAAACCAGCCGGGAAAAGTTCGACGAATCGCTCAACCTGCTGCAAACACTGCTCACCGAGGAGGAGGTTTCCTGGAACGGCAAGCATTACCAGTTCGAGCCGTTGACGATCATGCCTCGTCCGAGCAGCGAAATTCCACTGATGATGGCGGTGCTGGTACCGGAGGCCATTTATGCCTGCACCAAAAGGGGGTTCCACATTCAGACCACGCCGCTGTCGGGGGATCACCAGCATATGCTCGACCAGGTTGGCGCATTCAATCGCGGCAAGCAGGAACTCGGCGCCGCCGGCGCGCACCAGACCCTGTCGCTCTCAAGGGTCACCTTCCTGTCGCATAACGAAACCGACCGCAAGCGCAAGATCGAGATGGCGCACGACTACTACAGCCGTTTCGACAACGTGTTTACCGGTCCTGGCATCGTCGAAGCCGGCATGATCAAGACCTTGCCGCGCAAAATGACGCTCGAGCAGACGGCTGAAAACCTGACCATTTGCACGCCGTCGGAAATGATCGACAAGCTTGCGCCCTACGCCGAGGCCGGGGTCGATCGGTTTATCATGAACGTAAACTTTGGCGTCCAACAGAGCGAAGTGCTGGAGTCGATCCAGTGCTTTGCCGAGGAAGTCATGCCGCATTTCAGCGACCAGCCGGTCGCGCAGACCGGGTAACCGCGAGTGGCGGCGGTCGAGGTCAGTTACCGGGTCGAAGGCCGGGGACCGGCGCTTTACCTGGTGCACGGCATTGGCTCACGCAAGACTACCTGGGATGCATTGATCGACGGGCTGAAGAACGACTTCACCTGTGTCAGCTATGATTTGCGCGGTCACGGCGACAGCCCGCTGCCGCCGACGCCCTACTCGCTCGACGACCTGGTCGAAGATCTCGAAGCATTGCGGCAAAAACTCGGTCACGACAAGATACATGTCGCCGGGCATTCGCTCGGCGGCATGATCGGCCCGGCCTATGCGCGCGCTTGTCCTGAACGCGTCCTGAGCGTGGGCCTGCTCAGCACCGCGGCCGGGCGAAGCGACGAAGATCGCGCCAAACTGCGGGCGGTCGGCGAGGCGATGGAACAAAACGGCATCGTCGAGACGCTCGGCACCTTCGTCGCGCGCTGGTTCACCGATGCCTTCATCGAGGCCCACCCGCAAGTCGTCGAGGCACGCCTGCAGCAGGTACAGGATACCCCGCCGGATGTATTCCTGAGCGTATTCTGGATTTACGCCACCACCGAAATGGCGCCGTGGCTGCACCAGGTCAAATGTCCGTCCCTGGTGCTGACCGGCGAACTCGACGGCGGCTGCAATCCGCGCCTGAACCGCTTTATGCACGAGCAACTGCCGAATTCCCGCCTGGTCATCCTCGACGGACTCAAGCATTCGTTGATGATCGAGGCCAGTGACCAGGTATTGCCGCATCTGCGAGATTTCCTGCTCGAGCAAACAGGATAAATGCGTCATTGCGAGCTGCGCAGCAACGAAGCAATCTCTTAATCCGTCATTGCGATACCCGCGGGGCATAAAGGCACGAAGTGCCGAAGCAATCCTTAAAAAATTGCCCCGCCCCGCACGCTTTAAGGTTCCAGATTAGTGCAATCGCTCAACACTGCTGCTACGCTCCGCCGGTGGAATTCAACAATCTGAAAGCGGCGCTGTTCGTGGTCATCGCGATGTCGATGATTACCACCAACGACGCCATCGTCAAACACCTCACCGAGGTGTTCAACGTCGGCCAGATCATGTTTCTGCGCGGCGCACTAATCTGCATCATTTTCGCCTGCATCATGCGATGGCGTCGGCAGCCGGTGTTCAACCGGCAAACGCTGCACCGCTGGAATCTGCTGCGCGCGCTTTTCGAACTCGGCGCAACCCTGTCCTTTTTGACGGGCTTGTCGTTACTGCCGATCGCGGTGGCCTCGACGCTGGGCTTCGCGTCGCCGATTTTCCTCGCCTTGCTGGCAGCGGTGTTGCTCAAGGAAAATGTCGGTCTCGATCGCTGGCTCGTGATCCTGATCGGCTTTGGCGGCGTCATGCTGATAACCAACCCGTTTGCCGAATCGGCCTCCTGGGCGGTCATCTTTCCGATCATTTGCGCCTTTTTCGTTGCCCTGCGCGACATTGCGATTCGCTATGTACCGCATCACATCCCGTCATCGCAGGTAGCCTTCACCAACGCCTGGGTCGTCATGTGCGGCGGCGGTATCTACTCGTTATTCCAGGGCTGGGGGGAAGCCGAGCCGATCTGGTACCTGTGGTTCTTCGGGCTCGCCGGCGCGCTTTACTGCGGATACCTGTTCCTGAT
>CP070646.1:586879-589436 GCA_020354435.1 Gammaproteobacteria bacterium | reverse complement strand
GAGCTGGAGCAGGGTCGAGCCGATATCGAGGTCGCGGTTGCCCTCGGCTCCAACGATGCGCTGTTGCGCGCCTATCTGGGTAAGGCATACTTCGAGGAAAAGCGCGCGCCGCTGGATAGCGATCAGTTTGCAATTGCCAGCCAGCTAGATCCCATGGATCCGACTCCTTGGCTCTACCAGGGTATCGCCAAGCAGACGCAAAATCAGCCGGTGGAAGCGGCCCAAGCACTCGGCAAGTCGATCGAACTCAACGATAACCGCGCTACCTACCGCGGGCGATTATTACTCGACAAGGACCGGGCCGCGCGCGGCACCAGCCTGGCCAGGGCTTACAACGACCTGGGTTTCTCACAACTCGGCGTGAACGAGTCGAGCCGGTCGCTGATGCTGGATCCGGCCAATGCGTCGGCTCACCGGTTCCTGTCGGATGCTTATCGCAATGTCCGCCGGCGAGAGGTGGCGCGTGTCAGCGAGCTTTTACAGGCTCAGATGATGCAGGATAACAATATTAATCCGGTTCAACCCAGTGTCAGTTCCACCAACCTGAATATCGTAACCGCCGGTGGTCCGGCAAATGCTGGATTCAATGAATTTACGCCGTTGTTCGAACGTGACAAGATCCAGTTCAACATCAGCGGTTTTACCGGAGAAAACGATAACGATGATGGGGAGACCGATGGCGGGGAGGTAGTGCTATCGAGCGTGTTCGACCGTTACTCGTTCAGTGCGGGTGCCTTCGACTTCGATACCGACGGATTTCGCGACAACAACCAGCTGAGCCACGAGATTCAAAACATTTACGGGCAGATGGCGATCACGCCCGAACTGAACATCCAGGCCGAATTCGCTCACCGCGAAACTGAACACGGTGATCTGGCGCAAAATTTCGGCGAGGATGATTTCGATTCTACCTTCGAACGCGACTTCGAAGAGGATATCGGTCGTTTCGGTTTGCGTTATACCCCCAATCCCAGGTCGAACCTTTTATTCTCGGCAATTTACAGTGAACGCGAGCAGGATACGCTAGGGTTCGTTACCCAGTCGGTTGTAACGATACCCGTTTTCCCACCACCTCCGTTGCCCCCGATACCGACGCTGGTTCCCGTGACGATCGATTCCTCGCAGGTAACCAGCGCGGACGAAGACTCAGAGCAATACGAGTTCCAGTACATTTACCAACGGGAGCAAATGAACATCGTTACCGGCGCGACCTACGCCGAGGTGGATCAGGAGTTCGAAATTATCAATAACCTGACGTTTACCCCTCCCAACATAATCGGTCCGCCCGGCGGTGTTATCGACGACACATTCAGCGTCGAACCTACGGTCAAGGACACGCGTGTTTACGTGTATGGCAATTTTAATATGCCAACCCAGGTCACCTGGACACTGGGTATGAGTTACCACGACTACGACGAGGATGACATTGACTTTGACCGTTATAACCCGAAGCTGGGCATGCAGTGGGCAATAACCGATTCCCTGCGCCTGAGGGCGGCCTGGTTCAAGGTCGTTAAACCCGCATTGGCGAGTAATCGCACCCTCGAACCGACTCAGGTTGCCGGTTTCAACCAGTATTTTGATGACACCAATGCGACCCGTTCCGAGCGAATCGGTACCGCCCTGGACTGGAAAATGAGCCAGGACGTATTTCTTGGTGCCGAACTCAGCCGGCGCGAGTTGAAAACACCCGAATTTTCCTTTACCCCGCCAAGTACGTCAGACTGGGACGTCAGTTACCTGGAGTGGGATGAATGGACCCACCGAGCCTATGCCTACTGGACACCGGCCGATCGTTGGAGTGTCAGTGCCGAGGTGGTCTACGACAAATTCGAGGGCGATGAGGATACGGTATTGAATAACACCCCGTTAGATCTGCGGACCTACAGCTATCCGCTGCGCGTGCAGTATTTTCATCCGAGCGGATTTTTTACTGGTGGCGGCCTTACCAAGGTAGACCAGGAAGTCGAACGCTCTGACATCGCGACCTATGAGGATGGTGAGAGTGATTTTACCCTGATCGATGTTTTCGTTGGTTATCGCTTTCCGAAGCGCATGGGAATTGCGAGCCTGTCGGTGCAGAATGTCGATGACGAGGAATTCGAGTACCAGGACGACAGCTTCCGCGAGTTCCAGGACGAACCATCGACCGGGCCGTATATCCCGGACAGGACGGTCATGGCACGGGTAACCCTGAACTTCTGAGAGGGCGATCACAGTTAGAGATAAATGAATTGTTTACTTTTTACCTTTGAAACGAACGGTCAATATAAAACACCAGCCGGGCGGTTCCTAAAAAAATGCCTGTAACTATAAAAACGTGTTCAACGCGTAACCTGACCAGGCATAACCAAGGAGACTAGTGAGATGTTAGAAAACAGCAGCAATTTGAAGGGATGGCTGGCCATTTCTGCGGTTATCGCGGGGCTCGGACTGTCGGGTAACGCTTTGGCCAACGGATGCGAAAGCCTGAATGCAACCTTCACCAGCAGTGTCGGCTCAACCACCAGTTGTTCGGGCTTTACGGGCACTGGCGGCGCGGCGATGGGCGGCGTCG
>CP070646.1:584212-586779 GCA_020354435.1 Gammaproteobacteria bacterium | reverse complement strand
CCCATGGCGTCGGTATTGCGGCGCGCCTCGCGCAGGGCGGGGCGAATGACGATCTGGCTGTATCGCTTGAGAATGTAAAAACGCTGGCTGACGACCGCGCGTACGGTATCGCTATCGATTAGCTGGCGGCTACTCTTGCTGGTCGCGCGTGGCGCCAGGCGTTTGACCCGCGCCAGTTTAAATATCGCCAGGCCGCGGATGTAGATCCAGCCGAGATCGATTTCCCACCATTTACTGGACAGACGCGCCGATGCGGCATAGGCGTGATGATTGTTGTGTAATTCTTCACCGCCGATCAGTATGCCCCAGGGTACGATATTGGTGGAAGCGTCGCTGGTTTCGAAACCGCGGTAGCCAAAATAATGCCCGAGGCCGTTGATGACGCCGGCTGCCCAGAAAGGAATCCACAGCATCTGCACGACGAAAATGGCCAATCCCGGTAACCCGAACAGGATCAGGTCGATCACGGCCATCAGCGTAATACCGAGCCACGGCAGGGCAGCGTATACATGTTTTTCCAACCAGTCCTCCGGCGTGCCGTGACCGAATTTTTCCAGCGTTTCTAGGTTGCGTGCTTCGTCGCGATAGAGGAAATAACCGCCGAACAGCACCCGCAGTATGCCCTTGATGCGCGGGCTGTGCGGATCGTCCTCGGTTTCGCAACGGGCGTGGTGCTTGCGATGTATCGCGACCCATTCGCGCGTAACAATGCCGGTTGTGAGCCACAACCAGAAACGGAAAAAGTGGCTGATCACCGGATTCAGCGTGAGCGCGTTATGCGCCTGGTGACGGTGCAGGAAAATCGTAACACTGGCGATGGTGACATGGGTCAACAGCAGTGCGATGCCGATGTAGCCCCAGAGCGAAAACTCGAAAAAACCTTCAATAGACATACGTTACCTCGATTCAGGCCGAACAGTCCCTACAGAATAATCGCGGCAATGTGCTGGTGAACATCACAATGATATTGCCAGAAATACCAGGATTGCTGTCTGGCTGCTCCGCTCTTCGGCGGATTCAATTGGGATAAGTTTATCCTAAAACTTGGTCGCTGGGCAGGTTTTTGCAGCCGAGAGGATTAGTCCTGGCGCTGCAGCCTGATCTCGAGGGTGTCTGAAAAGGATTCGAAATCGTGGTAGCGGGTCTGCGATTCATAACCTCGGGCATAAATCCCCAGCGTCGAGCGATGACCGCCGAGCCCGGAAAATTCGAAGTTGCCGCCGTCGTCGGTTACGGCCGTGCGGTAGGAATTGGAGTGGTAGCCATCTTTGGCGAAGGCCGACTTCAGGGTGAGCTGCGCCTGCGCCAGCGGTACGCCGTTTTCGTCGCCGACCCAGCCGGACAGGTGATAATTACCCCGATCGATCATCAGGGTCAGATTGCGATATTCGTCCGGGCGCAATTCAATGCCCTTGATACGGTAGTAATCGGACGCATTGGTCGCAATTCTGAGCTCGCCCGCGGGAAATGCCGGTAAGCGGAAATAGCCGGTCGAATCGCTACGGATGACGCGATCCGGGTACTCCACGGCCAGATTGCGCACCATCAGTTCAAAGTCGGGAATCGGGGCCATACTGGTGTCGACGATCATACCCTCCACGTCGACCAGGATAATTCTTTGCAGGACGATTTTTTTCAGCGCAGCCGCGTTGTCCGTGGTGAAGGAATCCAGGCTGTGCGCGGCATAATCGCGCTGAGGCATTATCAGGAGTTTATATTGCCGTCCGGGAACCACGTTTTGCAACAGAAAATCGCCGTTGTCAGTCGTCCTGGCGCGCTGGGTAACGATCTGCTCGCCATCGAGTCCACGGCTTTCGATTTCGATCTCGATACCGCCCACTCCCGAGCCGTCGACATCGCCAACCCAGCCTCGCAGGGAAATACCGGGTTCGGCGGATTTCTCGCTAACGACAATAACGGGCTTCGGGGCCGCTTCGCCGGGGCTGTCGTCCCGGACCGATTTCGGTGACTGCTTGCCTGGAGTAACCGCCTGCCCGGGTGCGCGAGTATTGGAACCGGTTATGGGAGGTGATTGTGTCGGCCAATTCGGTACCAGCACCACCAGCACCAGCGCAAGCCCGATCGCAGACACTATCAGTACTCGTTGTCGTCGCATAGGCGTTACCGATTTTGCGCGGCAATTATCGGCGCGGTAAGTCCATGGTCGGGTTTTCGTCGAAGAAACCGTCCGGCATCCAGTGAAAGTTGGCGTACACCACCGGCTGCACCGGCCAGTCCTCGGGGCGCGGCCAGTGGTGGTAATTCAACGTGTGCCAGACCACGATGTTTTCGTTGTCGATCGGGCGGTCGGCCTCGGTCCACCGCGGCAGGCCGTCGCCGCCGGCGTGCTGGTTCGGAAACCAGCCCGCCGGATACATTTCTTCGGGATGGTAACGGCTGACCCAAAGGTGCTTGTACATAAAGGCCGCGCGCTGACCCATCGACGAATCCGGGTGCTGAAACGGAAAGCTGTTGGCGCCCGGCAGCAGCTTGTAGGCGACCGGATCGCCATATCGGTTTTTCACGTTGGGGTTGAGTACGCGCCAGTAGCGCGAACTCTGCGCGTT
>CP070646.1:581533-584112 GCA_020354435.1 Gammaproteobacteria bacterium | reverse complement strand
TGCAATTTAAGTTAAACGAGATTATTGCGTCGCTCGATTTTGAAAGATGAGCTGTCTAACCGTTCCTGGCGTCGGGTTTTTAACTGACAACGAGTGTCCGAAACTGGAGATTGCCTCCTTGGGCACTCTTGAGACGAACACCATCTCTGTGTTTAATCGACAGCTTACTGGGCCAGAGCAGTCATTGGCTATGCCCAAATCGTTTCCATCAAGTAGTCCCTGATCGGCACTCAGCGACCATTAGATCTTACGCGTCGTCCCCGACCGCGTTCGCACCATTGCGGTCATTCAGCCTATCTGATCGATGATATCAGCAACGAAAATCAGGCTGTTAATATTTCCCATGGCGGTAGTATCCGTTCTATTTTTTCACTCTGCTTCAGCGTTTTCAAATAGCTTCTACTTGAAACAAATCTTATTGAGGTGAATGATGTGCGCCAATCATGTATTACGGCGAAAAACTCAATAGCATCAGTCACCTGGTCGGTGCGGTACTGGCCCTTGTCGGCTTCGGCGCATTACTGACCGTCGGTGTTCAAATTCGGGACTTCTGGATTATTTTCAGTTTTGCCGTTTTCGGATGCACCCTGGTGCTGCTATACACCATGTCTACGCTGTATCACAGTTTCCACCCGCCGCACTTGAAACGGATTTTCAAGGTGCTCGACCATGTCGCGATTTACCTGCTGATCTCCGGGACTTATACGCCCTACATGCTGGTCAGTCTGCGAGACGGTAACGGATTTCTGATATTAGGCATAATCTGGGCGCTTGCACTGGCGGGTATTCTGAGCGAAGTATTGTTGTCCGGCCGTGCCGTCAAGATAGGCCAGATGATAATTTACCTGGGGATGGGCTGGGCCTGCTCATTCGATTTTGCCAGCCTCAAGCTCGCGTTACCAGAGATGGGACTGTGGTGGCTGACCGCGGGCGGTATTGCCTACACCGCGGGCGTCGTTTTTTATATTCTCGACAAAATGAATCGGTTAACCCATGCCCACGGTATCTGGCACTTATTCGTGCTTACTGGTTCTGTCAGTCATTTCGTGTCGGTAATCGGCTATGTCAGATAACTCCGGTCGGTGCTGAGGTCTCTCCATCAAAAGATTACTCTTTCGGATCATTTTGAATCGATGAATGCTACTTACACTTCTGTAGCAAGTGGTAGTGCTACAAAGGGGAAAGAGTCTGAAAAGGGTGGTAAGCTCAGCCGGTCGATAGAATTTCCCGCATTGGCGGGGCACCCTTTGGCCTATCGCCACTTCAGTCAATAGTCGTCAGCTCACTGAGCTTAAGCAGTCGCTCGAGAAGCCTGAAAAGTTTCTGTCGAATAGTCTCTGATCGGTTGCGGTTTCAATTGATCGACGCAACACACTCGCTAAACTTCTCAGCCGGAGAATAATAACCCAAGGTCTTCCTTGGCCGCTCGTTGAGCTGTCGAGCAACTGCGTTGAGCCGGTTCTGGTTAATGTCCGACAGGTCCATTCCTTTCGGGAAGTACTGCCGTAGCAGACCGTTGGTGTTTTCGTTCGAGCCGCGTTGCCATGGACTTTTCGGATCACAGAAGTAGACCTGGATATTCGTGTCTAAGGTAAACCGCTGGTGATCAGCCATCTCTTTGCCACGATCCCAGGTGAGCGACTTGTAGAGTTCCCGTGGTAACTTGTGTGCTTGCTTGATCAGAGCAGTGATCACGGTCTCGGTGTCCTTGCGCTTCACTCGGGCCAGAATGACGTAGCGCGTGTGGCGCTCGACCAGGGTTGCGATCTGGCTGTTGTTGCTGCCGAACAGCAGATCGCCTTCCCAGTGACCCGGCACGGCACGATCCTCGGCCTCCGCTGGCCGCTCCCGGATCGAGACGGCGTCGGTGATTTGCCCCAGTCCTTGCTCCTTCAAACTGCTCTTCTGCGGATAACGCATGACCCGTTTGCTCCGAAGATACTGCAGCAGTTCCCTTTTTAGCGCTCCTCGGGCCTGGATGAACAGACTGCGATAAATGGTTTCGTGCGACACCTGAAGCTTCTCGTTACCGGCATGGACCTTCTTGAGCCAACCTGCAATCTGCTCCGGCGACCAATGGCGTTTAAGCTTGCTGGCAATGAGGCGCCTGAGTGGCAGGTTCCCGGCCAGTTTACAGGGTTTTGGGCGATGCGCTCTATCCCAGGCGGCTTGATCCGCCTGATTGGCACGATAACGCCTCAAACCACCGTTGCGGTTGACTTCCCGGCTAATCGTCGAGGGCGCACGATCCAGTTGACGGGCGATAGTACGCAAGGAAAGCCCACTGACGATCCCTCTCGAAATCTCTTCGCGTTCTGAAAGGGTCAGCGCCAGCCTGGAGCGTTGTCGGTCAGGCGGGCGGATGCCACCGTAGCGACCAAAGTTTTTGGAAATCGCCGAATGACTGGTTTCAAAGGCTCGTGCGATCGCATTAAGAGACTCGCCTCGCTGCCAACGATCCCACATCTCGGCTCTTTCCGCCGACGTGTACCATCTTCGTTTGCTTCGTAACATGCCAACACCTCATCTTTTCGTTTGAAGATAAAGTGTTGCGTCGATCAGTTGAACTCACCGCCGAA
>CP070646.1:578804-581433 GCA_020354435.1 Gammaproteobacteria bacterium | reverse complement strand
CGGCAATTTCGGCAACCAGTGTTTCCGGGGCTTTTTTGATCAGCCCGAGTTTATGCATGCGCAGAGCGAAGAAGCGCAAAGTATCTTCCGGGTCATACTCGCGCCACTGAGCGTAGGGTAATTCGCTGAACACCTGCAGGGCTGTTTCGTACTCGGTCGGGAATCCATTGTCGAGTACAGTACGCGCGGCGAGTTCAGGTTCGAGCGCGCACAGGTCGGTTGCCTTCAATATTGCCCGCATCGCCCGTTTCGTGGCCACCGGATGTTTCTCCACAAAGTCCGAATTTCCACTAACCACGCAGCAATAGTAATCTTTCCATGGCCGATCCGTGGTTGTGTCCAAAATCACGTGGCCAATTTTTTGCTTCCTGAATACCTGCGCATCCGGCGGCCATAGCATTACCGCATCGACCTTGCCGGCGGCAAGTAAGTCGCCCCATTCCTCGTAAGAGTGCAACGCCCATTCGACATCCTTGTTTGGGTCGATCCCGATATAAGCCAGCATCATCGAAAACCAGACATGTTCGGCGGAGCCTTCCGCGTACAGCGCAATCTTTTTTCCCGCGAGATCGCGGAACGACTTGATCCTCTCGTGGGCAAAAATCTCGGTACAGCCGAGATGCATACCACTGAGGCCCAGAACCGGCCCTCCCTGATCTGCCATCATGACCAGGTCACCGGCCCAGACAGTGCTGATGTCTGCCATTCCCTGGGCAATCACGTAGGCGTCGCTGGGCCCATGTTCAGGATAGGGTGAGTAACTGATATCCGTGAATCCTTCCAGTTTAAGTAGCTCGGTCGCCACGTATTGCGGGCCGTAGCAGAGAATCGGGAAATTGGGGTCATAGACGATTGAAATCGACGTGGTTTCCGGTGGCGCTTCGGCCGCCGCAATGCCTGGCTTCAAGCCTATCAATCCCGCGGCGCTGGCGGCTGTCAATTGGCTCAGGAAACTGCGTCGGCTCAAGGATTTATGCATAAACGTGTTCACGGCATCCTCCTAATATAGTTTTTACGCTTTAAGTTCCTGCTTTAGTTCGTTCAGAAATCGCCAGTCCGAAACCCAGGTAACCAGCGTGTTGGGCGGACGCTGGATCAGCCCTAGTTTGTGCATGCGCAGGGCGTAAAAGCGCAACGTGTCTTCCGGGTCAAATTCGCGCCACTGCGCGTAGGGAACTTCGCGAAATACCTGCAGCGCACGTTCGTAATCGGTCGGAAATCCATTGTCGATAACGCTGCGGGCAGCGAGCTCGGGCTCCAGCGCGCACAGGTCGGTTGCCTTCAGCATTGCCCGCAGCGCACGCTTGGTGGCCACCGGGTTTTCGTTGACGAATTTGCGGTTGCCGGTTATGAGGCAACAAAAGTAATCTTTCCACGGCCGGTCGGTCGTCGTGTTCAAAATCACGTGGCCGATGTTTTGCTCGCGAAAGCGCTGCGCGTCCGGCGGCCACACCATGACCGCGTCGACTTCGCGGGCAGCGAGCAGTTCCCCCCATTCCTCGTACGGGCGGATAACCCACTCGATATCCTGGTCCGGGTCGAGTCCGATGTAGGAAAACATGATCGAAAACCACATCCGTTCGGCGGAATCTTGAGAGGTAAACAGGGCAACCTTTTTTCCCCTGAGGTCGCGGAACGATTTGATGCTCTCGTGCGCAAAGACTTCGGTGCAACCGATATGCATACCGGACAAACCTACCACCGGTTTTCCTGCCTCAGCCTCCGTGATTAGGTCCCCGACCCAGGCGGCCGTGATGTCGGCCTTGTCGGCGCCGACGACCTTGGCGTCGTTGATCGTATCATCGAGGAAGGGGCTGTAGCTGATTTCGGTGAATCCTTCCATGCGCAATAGCTCGGTCGCGACGTATTGCGGGCCATAACAGAGAAGCGGCACGCGCGGGTCGAAAACGATCCTGATCGAGGTCGTTTCCGGCGGTGGTTCGGCCGCAGCTACCCCTGGCCGAAGGCCTGTCAGCCCGACAGCACCAGCAGCTGTCAAATGTCCCAGGAACTTACGGCGACTCCAGGGCTGGAATGGTAACGAATCCACAGCAACCTCCCGCGAGGGTTATATTTGATTAGGATTGAGGTACGGCTGGGAGAAAACGCGGGCAAAAGGCGGGGTGCGGGGATCAGCTCGAATTGTGCTGATCCTTGCGGTTCTACCAGACGATCTTGAAGCATCTGTTACCCCCTTGCCCAGGCAGGTCGATCAAGAATATACGGCCGTTAATGTAATGTCCACCCGGGTATAGTTAAGATGGCAGTTTGTATATGGGTCATAACTTACTGAAAAATAAAAGATTAATTGACATTACTGGCCGGCCTTGAACGATGGCAAGATAAGATTCAACAAGTTGATCTTTACCCCCACGTGGCAGCAATGAGCGCTTCGGTTTGGATAGATTCGGATGATTACCCATTTATTAAGGTTTATTGTTTCCCTAACCGATGGTTAGATAATCGATAAAGAGACCCCAGATCAGGTTTCTGGAAATACCGAAAACTACTCGCCTCACAGGAGATTAAAGCGTGACTGAATTCTTTTTTGATTACGGCTTGTTTGCCGCCAAGCTGGCCACCTTCGTCATCGCCATACTGGCTGTTATCGTCGCATCGGCGATCGCCG
>CP070646.1:576072-578704 GCA_020354435.1 Gammaproteobacteria bacterium | reverse complement strand
ATAGGCCAGGCTCGCCGATTGGGAAAGCGCGCGCGGCGCAAGGCGCAGTAACCGGGAACCGACGTTCATCGCGGTCACCTGCCCAGGTGGAGGTAGCAAGTCATTGTTTTTCATAGCCTATTGGCAGTATCCGGCTATATAAACGGCGTCGCTGTGCCGCCGGGGTTAGTTTTTTTGGCCGGAAAGGCTTGCAAATCGTCTAAATAGTGTTATAGTTGACTATAACACCAGCTCAGTAAGAGCTGCTTACGGAGAACCACAGTGAAACAACGTATAGCCCAGTACCTGAACGAAATCGTGAGCATCGCGATCATGTTACTGATGGCGATTGCCCTGGTCGCCGGCCAGGCGGCACCCATGTCGATCGGCGCCGACGACCGTTCCGAGCGGATTCCGTATCAGTCCGTTCGTGCGACCGGCGACGAATAATGCTGTGATTTTTCCAGAAGGTTCATTTTCCGTCACCATGGCGAGTAAAGTAGCGACGGAGTCCTTGCGCCGGCGTGCAGCTGCAGGCCGGCGCTCTTTTTGTTGCGAGCCGATGGGCGCTTTGATGACGCCTCATGATGGCGAATAGCGAGAGATCGATGGATCCGAAGTGGAGCGAAGACTTACCGATTTATCGTCAGCTGCGCGATCGCGTGGTCGAGATGATCCTGGAGGACGTACTCGGCGACGGCGATGCTCTGCCATCGGTTCGCAACGTCGCGGCGGAGTACCGGCTCAATCCTCTCACCGTGCTCAAGGGTTACCAGGAACTCGTCGATGAGGGTCTCGTCGAGAAGAAGCGTGGGCGCGGCATGTTCGTTACTGATGGCGCGCGCAAGCGCCTGTTGAAGGACGAGCGGCAGCGCTTCGTCGAAAAAGAATGGCCGAAAGTGCTCGAAACGATTGATCGGCTCGGGCTCGACGCGGCAGAACTCCTGTCCAGTTCGAAAGAATCCGGTGAAGAAGGGAACGGCGATGACTAGCCTCGTAGCTGCTCGCGGAGTGTCAAAGCGTTACGGCAAGGTTCGCGCCGTCGATAACGTCAGCTTCGACATCGAAAAAGGCAGGATCATGGGTCTGATCGGCCCGAACGGAGCGGGCAAGACGACTTTGCTCAAGGCCGTTCTCGGACTTACCGATTGCGAGGGCGACCTCTCCGTGCTCGGTCTGGATCCCTTCAGGCAGCGCAAGGAACTCATGCAGAACATCTGTTTCATCGCTGACGTCGCGGTTCTGCCCCGCTGGATACGAGTGTCGCAGTTGCTCGACTTCGTCGAATCCACGCATCCCAATTTTTCGCGTGACAAGGCCGAAGCATTGCTCGCCAAGACCAAGGTGCACACACGGCGAGATTCAAAGGTCCGCGAACTTTCGAAAGGTATGGTTACGCAGCTGCATCTTGCGATCATCGCCGCTATCGATGCGCGGTTGCTGGTGCTCGATGAGCCGACGCTCGGCCTCGACATCATTTTTCGCAAGGAGTTTTACGCAAACCTGCTGTCGGACTACTTCGACGAGGAGCGCACTATCCTGGTTACGACGCACCAGGTGGAGGAGATAGAGAACATCCTCACTGACATCATGTTCATTAACGAAGGTCGGATTATCCTGGATGCAACCATGGAATCCCTGGACGAAGATTACGTGGAGCTTCTCACCGCCGGCGAGCAGGCGGACCGAGCTCGCAGCCTGGGTCCGATCGCGGAACGCGACATTTTCGGTAAGAAGGTGATGCTGTTCGAAAAACCGGATCGGCAACGACTTGGGGCGCTGGGCGAGCTTCACACGCCATCGGTCGCCGATTTGTTCGTCGCCAAGGTCAAAGGAGCTGCAGCATGATCGGGCACCAACTGGCTTTGATAAGGCGCGAAATCTGGGAGCATCGCTCGATCTACGTGACACCTGTCGCGATCGCGGTAATCGTGTCCCTGGTTTCGCTCGCCGGGATGGTCACGGTCTCCGCCTTCGACAAAGAAGTCAACATGGCGCTGTTCGGGGCCTCGAACATCGCCGGAGAGGCCGAGCGGCGCGCTGCCCTGACGGTCTTCTTTCTCGGCACATCGTGGGTGTTCCTGTTTGCGCTCGCAATCCTGATGACGTTTTACACGCTCGATTGCCTGTATGCCGAACGCAAGGACAAGAGCATCCTGTTCTGGCGTTCATTGCCGGTCACCGATGCGGAAACGGTGATTTCGAAGCTGCTCACTGCGATCGTCGTTTTGCCGCTGGTTACGGTCGGCGCGGTCATCGTCACACACCTCGTCAACCTGGTCATTACGACCGTCTGGGTCATGGTCAGGGGCGGCAACGCGGCACACCTGATCTGGGGCTCGGTGCCACTGTTCGACAATTGGGCGGCCGCGTTGATCGTTACCCTCGCGAGCGCAATCTGGATGTCACCATTTATCGGCTGGTTCCTGTTCGTGTCGGCATTTACCAAGCGTTCGCCACTGCTGATGGCATTCATGCCGCTCGTCATCATCCCGATCATCGAGTGGATATTCTTCCGGTCCAAGCTCTTTGCCAGCGCCGTGTTCGGTCGTGGGGAGATGATTCCTCTGTTCCGGGAGATGGATTTCGAGCGTTTCTTCGACGAGGACCGCATGAAGGTCAACGAGGAGGTCGTCAGCCTGCGGGTCTATAT
>CP070646.1:573320-575972 GCA_020354435.1 Gammaproteobacteria bacterium | reverse complement strand
TTGCTGCAGTGTGGACAGGATTTCCTGGTATAGCGCGGTCGTACCGTCGTCGTTGAAACGCGATGCAATGGTACCGAACACCGGCATTTCGTCGGGCGCCTGCGCAAAGGCCTCGTGATTACGCTGTACCTGTTTACAGACGTCGCGATAAGCGTCTTCGGCTCCCTTGCGATCGAACTTGTTGATTGCGACGACGTCGGCGAAATCGAGCATGTCGATTTTTTCGAGCTGGCTTTGCGCACCGAATTCAGGCGTCATCACATACAGCGATTTATCCACTAGCGGTACGATCGCAGCGTCACCCTGACCAATACCCGGGGTTTCGACAATAATTAAATCGAAAACGCATAGCTTGCATGCGGCGATGACATCGGCAACGACATCGGGAATCTCGCCGACCGAGTCGCGCGTCGCGATCGAGCGCATGTAGATATTCGGGTGATTGATCGCATTCATACGAATACGGTCGCCAAGCAGTGAGCCGCCGGTCTTGCGCCGGGTCGGGTCGACCGCGATGATTGCGATCCTGAGGCTGTCGCCATGATCGAGTCGAAATCGACGAATGATCTCGTCGGTCAGCGACGATTTGCCGGAACCGCCGGTTCCGGTAATGCCGAGCGTCGGTGTCGATTGCTGTTTTGCCTGTTGTCGGATCTGCGCCAGCAGTTTTTCCGTGACCTGCTCGTTCTCGAGCGCGGTAATGAGGCTTGCAAGCGCGCCGGTATCGTGTTCGGCTAACGGTTCGAGAGAAGTCGGCGCCTGCTGCCCGGGATCGTACTGGCAGCGCTCCAGCATATCTGAAATCATGCCCTGCAGGCCCATTTTCTGGCCGTCCTCGGGCGAGTAAATCCGCGTTACGCCATAGCCTTCGAGTTCGCGAATCTCGTCCGGCACGATGACGCCTCCGCCACCGGCAAAAACACGGATATCCGCTCGCCCCATTTGGCGCAGCATGTCGACCATGTACTTGAGGTACTCGACGTGTCCGCCCTGGTAGGAGCTGATCGCAATCGCGTGTGCATCTTCCTGAATCGCCGCGCTGACGATCTCGGCCACCGAGCGGTTATGCCCCAGGTGGATCACCTCGGCGCCGGAAGATTGCAGGATTCGGCGCATGATATTGATCGCGGCATCGTGCCCGTCGAACAGGCTGGCCGCGGTGACAAAACGGGTTTTAAGCCGTTCCTGGGAGCTCGAAGGGATATTAACTACCTTTTCCGGGGCGGAACTCATACAAGGGCCTCAACGGGATAAATCGGGTTGCAATCTGCGGCGTGATAAATTACCTTACGTTTACGTTAACGTCAACTAATCTATCTGTAATATTCAGATTATAAATGTCGATTTCCCGGTCATCGCCGATATGAGCAGCCAGTTTGAGCCCAGAGATCCCGATTTCAAAAAGCGGGTAAGCCAGAGCTTCGCCGAGCAGGCGGTGATGTCGACGATTGGCGCGCATCTTGCCGAGGTGAATCCCGGCCGTGTCGTCGTCGAACTGCCTTATCGCGCCGATTTGACCCAGCAGGACGGTTTTATTCATGCCGGAATTTCATCGACCATCATGGATAGCGCCTGTGGTTACGCCGCGTTTTCACTGATGCCGGCCGAAGCGCGGGTGTTGACGATCGAGTTCAAGATCAACCTGCTGGCGCCGGCCTCGGGCGAAGTATTCCGTGCCGTGGGTCAGGTGCGCAAGCCGGGACGCAGCGTGTTCGTCGCCGAGTCGGAACTTTTCGCCAGCGCCGCTGGCAGCGACAAGCTGGTGGCGACCATGCATGGCACCCTGATGGCGGTATATCCGGAATAGGCGTTTGGAACGTTTGTAAGAGGAATTTCGAGAGTTATATGAGCACCAGTAAAAGCGGCACTAAAACCTATACGATTGGCCAGCTGGCCGAAGAGTTCAACGTTACCTCGCGTGCACTGCGCCTGTACGAGGAAGAGGGTTTGCTGAATCCGTTGCGTGAAGGTACCCGGCGCATCTACCGCGAGCGTGACCGTGTCCGCCTGCGATTGATTCTGCGCGGCAAGCGGCTCGGCTGGTCGTTATCGGAAATTCGCGAATCTTTCGACCTGTATGACTCGAGTCACGGTGAGGAAGCCCAGCTTGAGCTGATGCTGGAAAAACTGGCCGAACGGCGCGAAATGCTGAACGCTCAAAGGCGGGATATCGACAACGCACTGGCCGATCTGGAGCGCATCAACGCCAATGCCGAGGCGGCGCTGCGGGAAATTCGGTCGGCGCAGCGCAAACTCAAACACGGTTAAGATCCGGGAGTTTTCCATGATTCACCTGCCCTCGTTAAATTTCGATCTCGGCGAAACCGTCGACCTGCTGCGCGACGCGGTTTTTGAATTCGCGCAGGCCGAAATCGCGCCACGGGCTGCCGAAATCGACCGCAGCAACGAATTCCCCAACGAACTCTGGCCCATGCTCGGCGACATGGGTCTGCTCGGCATCACCGTGCCGGAGGCCTACGGCGGTAGCGACATGGGCTACCTCGCGCATATCGTTGCGATGGAGGAGATCAGCCGCGCGTCGGCCTCGGTGGGTCTGAGCTATGGCGCGCATTCGAACCTGTGCGTCAACCAGATCAACCGCAACGGCAACGAGCAGCAAAAGCAGAAGTACCTGCCGAAGCTGATCAGCGG
>CP070646.1:570546-573220 GCA_020354435.1 Gammaproteobacteria bacterium | reverse complement strand
CGGTTGACGACAATCCTTGAGTTTCTTCTGGTGCGTTATGTAACGGCTGGCCTTCAGGGCGAACAGGAAACCCGGTGGCGTTTTTGCAAGCCAGTTTTCAATCACGTCGCTGCTGGGGAAGCGATAAAAACTGTGATTGATCTCGACGCAGTCGAAATGCCCGGCGTAAAACTCGAGCCAGTCGGCCGAGGCGATATCCTGCGGGTAAAAATTTCCGCGCCAATCTTTGTAATGCCAGCCCGAAGTACCAATGTGTATCCGCATCACGATCACTCCTTTGCACAGAATACCAACCCGCTACCCGCATGCCTTGATGCATGTCAGCGCAATGCCCCGATCGGCATGATGATCCGCATCAACGCCGGCGACCGTCCAGCCAGGCACTCGTTCGTGCTACCCGGAGCCGCCGCAAGCCGATCGATTTGTTTCGCCTTTGCCCCGTGAATTCGCTAACATTGAACCCGCTGCACAAAACTAAAACTTACATTTTGCCATTTCTGCTGCTCAAGCCTTTAATCGATGATCCGCGTTGACGACGTCTGCAAGCACTTTGGCGGCTTGAAGGCGGTCGACCATGTTTCGCTGGAAATTGCCGAAGGTTCGATAACCGGCCTGATCGGCCCAAACGGGGCCGGCAAGACGACGCTGTTCAACACCATTGCCGGCCTCTATGCGCCAACCTCGGGTCATGTCTACCTGGATGACGAAGACATCACCGGGCTGAGGCCGCATCAGCTGTTCAACAAGGGATTGCTGCGCACGTTTCAGATTGCGCACGAGTTCTCGCGCCTGTCGGTGGTCGAAAACCTGATGATGGTGCCGGCCGGGCAGTCCGGCGAAAACCTGATCAACGCATGGTTTCGCCGCCAACAGGTCGCGCGCGAAGAAGAAAAAATCCACCAGCGCGCGCAGGAAGTGATCGATTTTCTGAACCTGGGACACGTCGCCAACGAAATTGCCGGCAACCTGTCCGGCGGGCAGAAGAAACTGCTCGAACTCGGACGCACGATGATGGTCGACGCCAAGGTCGTTTTTCTCGACGAGGTCGGCGCCGGCGTCAACCGCAGCCTGCTGCGCGAAATCGGCGACGCCATCATCAAGCTCAACCAGGAAAAGAATTACACCTTTTGCATGATCGAGCACGACATGGATTTCATCGGCCGAATGTGCGACCCGGTAATCTGCATGGCCGAGGGGGCGGTGCTGGCCGAGGGTACCGCCGACGAAGTCAAAAACAACGAGGAAGTCATCGAAGCCTATCTCGGCCGCGGGCTCAAAAACAAGGAGGCCATGGCGTGAGCTTTCTCAGCGGCACCAACATGGTCGGCGGTTACGGCGGCGCCGATATCCTCAAGGGCTGCACCATCGAGGTTAACGAAGGCGAAATCGCGGTCATCGTCGGCCCTAACGGTGCCGGCAAGTCGACCGCGATGAAAGCCCTGCTGGGCATGCTCGACCTGAAACAGGGTGAAATTACCTTTCGCGGCAAGGATATTTCCGGCCTGACGCCGCAGGACCGCATTGCCGAAGGTATTGCCTTCGTGCCGCAGACCAACAACGTGTTTACCAGCATGACGGTCTACGAGAATCTCGAAATGGGCGCCTTTCTGCGCGATGACGATATCAGCGAAACGGTCGAACAGGTCTACGAACTGTTCCCGATCCTCAGGCAAAAGAAAGATCAGCTGGCCGGCGAGCTCTCCGGTGGTCAGCGTCAGCAGGTTGCGGTCGGACGCGCGCTGATGTCGCGGCCGGCGGTGCTGATGCTGGACGAGCCCACCGCCGGCGTATCGCCAATCGTCATGGATGAACTGTTCGACCGCATTCTCGAGGTACGCCAAACCGGGGTCGCGATCCTGATGGTCGAGCAGAATGCGCGCCAGGCGCTGCAGATTGCCGATCGTGGTTTCGTGCTCGTGGTCGGCGAAAACCGGCACACCGACACCGGCGAAGCGCTGCTGGGGGACCCCGAAGTGCGCCGCTCATTCCTCGGAGGCTGAATGGAAGCGATTACCGATTTCATCAGCGCGCTGGTCCTGTTGCTCAACTTCATCGTTGTGCCGGGACTGTCCTATGGCTCGCAGCTCGCGCTCGGCGCGCTCGGCATCACGCTGGTGTTCGGCATTCTGCGCTTCGCCAACTTTGCGCATGGCGACACCATGGCCTTCGGCACCATGATCGTGATCCTGGTCACGTGGTGGCTACAATCGAAGGGCATCAGTCTGGGACCATTACCGACCGCCCTGCTGGCGCTACCGGCAGGCATTTTGCTGACGATCGTGCTGCTGGTGATTACCGACAAGACTGTCTACAAGTACTATCGCCACAAAAAGTCGGTGCCGGTTATTTTCATGATTGCCTCGATGGGCGTCATGTTCATGACCAACGGCATCGTGCGCTTCGTCATCGGCCCCAACGACCAGCGCTTCCTCGACGGCGAGCGTTTCATCGTGCGCGCACGCGATTTCAAGGCGATGACGGGCCTTTCCGAGGGCCTTAGCATCAAGGTTTCGCAGGGACTGACCATCGTCATCGCGGTGCTGCTGGTGGTCGCATTGTTCTGGTTCCTGCAGAAAACCCGTACCGGCAAGGCCATGCGCGCCTACTCCGATAACGAAGACCTGGCGCTGCTGTCCGGGGTCGACCCGGACCGCGTGGTGCTGGTGACCTGGAT
>CP070646.1:567732-570446 GCA_020354435.1 Gammaproteobacteria bacterium | reverse complement strand
TGCAGTCTGGGATCGTGTTCCGGCATAGCGCGAATATCGATAGAACCCGGGGGTTTCATTGCTCTCTGATTCGCGTCAGTATACCGTTTTAACGCGGTAAACGAAGCTTTCGCCGTCGAAAGTTACTTGCGAGGCGGCACATAGGTAGGGTCGTTGGGATTCAGAAATATGAACTCGTGCTTGCCCGGTTCGAGCTCGACGTAATCAATCGTCATGCCTTCGGCCAGGTCCTTGCTGCTGACCGAGATCACCAGGTCGACACCTTCGAAATTGAGAAAACTGTCGCCCGGCAGGCGTTGCTCGTCGAAACCCATGGCGTAATGAAAACTGCCGTCGTCCTGTTCCTTGATTGCGATGCGAATCGGCGCCGATCCCGCGTCACTCTGTTCGGCCGACAGTTTGAACTGCTCGAGGGCTGATGTGGTCAGGCTGATCATCGGTCCGAGCGGTGACTTCTGAGCTCGCTGACCGACGCTCGCCTGTGACGTTTGACGAAGCCGAGAAAGCGCCTGACCCAGGGATTGGCGAGCGTGTTGCGCTGGTGCGTGTAGTTTGCCAGCAATTTGTGCAGCAGCAGCCCGTCCCGTTGCTGCTGTATGCCCGTGCCGCGCTGCATCTCGAAGGCGAACCGGCTGGCGTCGGGCAGACCTTCGAGCGAGGAGTAGTGGAATTCGTGCGCATGCAAAACCGGCGCTTCGGACGCGGATACCGGCCAGGGGTGATGGTCATCGATTTGCTCCAGCCTGACGTAGCCGCGCCCCTGCGGCCGACGGTGCATGATGCTCTCGGCCGGCAGCACCCCGACCATTTCATGGCGTTCGCCGTTCCAGTTCAGGCCCCGTGACAGGTACATCAGGCCGCCACACTCGGCATAGGTTGGCAGGCCAGCCTCGATCGCGGTTTTAATGGCCTGGCGCAGACCGGTATTGGCCGCCAGTTCGACCGCGTGCCGCTCCGGGAAACCACCACCAATAAACAGTCCGTCCAGTTGCGGCAGCATCTTATCCTGCAGGGTATCGATCGGGATCAGGCGGGCGCCGGCCTGTTCGAAAGCTTCCAGGTCACCGGGGTAATAAAAACCGAAGGCGCGGTCGCGGGCGATGCCGATCCGCAATCCCGTAAATTCGGCTTTGGCCTGCAGCGGCTGGCTGGCCGGCTTTACGATGCCGGCCTGTCGAGAGATATCGAGCATCCGGTCGAGATCGATATTGTCTGCCACGGCGCTTGCGATGGTGGCGATTTTTTCCCGCGCATGCGGATCCTCGTAGCCGGGGATCAGGCCCAGGTGGCGTTCGTCCAGGCCCAGTTCGGGAGTGTTTTCGAGCGCACCGAGAAATGGAATATCGGTGTATTCCTCGACTGCCGCGCGTAACTTTGATTCGTGCCTTTTACCGCCAGTCATGTTGGCGATAACGCCGGCGATGTTGACCTCCTGGTCGAACACCTGGTAACCGATCAGCAGCGGGGCGATTCCGCGCATCGTGCCGCGCACGTCGATTACCAGCAGCACCGGGCTCTGGAGTGCTTTTGCCAACGCCGCATTACTATTGCTGCCGTCGAGATCGAGCCCGTCATACAGGCCCTTGTTGCCCTCGATGACGCAGATTTCAGCTTCGCGGCCGCGATGACAGTAGTCGTCGATGGTTTCCTGCCTGCCGGCAACATAAAAATCGAGGTTATAGCAGGCTTTGCCGGCTGCCATGCCGAGCCAGATCGGATCGATGTAGTCCGGGCCTTTTTTGAACGGCTGCACATCGATACCGCGCCCCTTCAGGGCCGCGCACAAGCCGATGCTAAGCGTTGTCTTGCCCGAAGACTTGTGGGCCGCGGACAGTAACAATGAGCCCATGTCAATCCGCCTCGGGCTTGAGAGCGGTTGGCATGATCGGCAGCACGCGCAGAACCAGCATCGCGATCAGCAGGGCCACCGTGACGCCGCCGAAGCCGAGCAGGAATTCCCACAGGCTCGGCGTGTAAGCGTTGACCACGCCATCGTAAAAACCGCTTTCGACGATATAACCCGGGAAGATGTTGAGCGGGAAAGCCTGGCCGCCGATGATGATGATGTAGAGCTGGGCGAAGGCGCCGGCAATAACCAGCAGGCAGGCGATAACCAGCGAAGTATTCGAATCCTGCAGGCGCGGCGCGTAAATCAGCGCCAGCGGCAGCAGGCTGCCGATCACGATCTGCACGATCCAGAACAGGAAGGTGTAGATACCGCCATCCATCAGGATGAAAGCCTCGAACTCATGGTTTTGCGTACCGTACAGCTTGGTCAGGTGAAATACGACAACGAAGTAAAACACGCTGGCGACAAATATGCCTAACAGCTTTCGCAGGCGCTGCAAATGCGAAGCGTCGAGTTCGCGCCGATCGAGACCGAAGCTGAGCATCAGTAACAGGATCAGGATCGCAAGACCGAAGGAAAAAGACATGACGATAAACATCGGCGCAAGCAGGGCACTGTCGTAGGCTTCACGCGCGATCAGGAAACCGAAAATAGAGCCGGTACCGGTGGTCAGGATCAGG
Organism: Gammaproteobacteria bacterium; assembly: GCA_020354435.1. Taxonomy (GTDB): domain Bacteria; phylum Pseudomonadota; class Gammaproteobacteria. The sequence continues at coordinate 567,917 of CP070646.1, read as the reverse complement.
CGCCAGACGAAGGCGAGCAGTCCGGCCGGTTTGCTCCAGCGATGCATGCGTCGTTCCATCATCAGCCATAAATAGGCCAGCACGATGACAATGAAGCCGGTGTAGAGGAAAATATTCCACGCAAAAATCGACTTGAAGTTGTAGTAAGTCATCGCGATGATGAGCCGATCCGGGCGACCGAGATC
>CP070646.1:564910-567632 GCA_020354435.1 Gammaproteobacteria bacterium | reverse complement strand
GCACCCGCATCCGCAGCGGCATTGTCGTCGCCCGGCGCGCCGATGGCGAGGCGAAATCCGTCTTCACTCAGGGCCACCGCTTCTCCAAAGCGGTCGCCATTTGTCGCACTGGGGTCGATTATCTCATCAGGTGCCGTATCGTAGTTTGGCCCTATGTAGACATAGACCTTGCCCGGTGTCGCCAATCCGATATCTGGCGCACCAACCGCGAGCCTGCTCCCGTCTTCGGTCAGCGAGACCGAGTAGCCAAAATTCTCCCCGCTCGCCGGCGCGGGTGCCTTGACATAGGCTACCTGGCTCCAGCTGACCTCACCGCTGGCCGAAACACTGCGCCTGAACACGTAGACGGCTCCGGCTGCATCAAAACTGTTATCCCCTTCGTCAATGCCATCGCCATCCTCGGCCCAGGCACCGATGGCCAGGGTAGATCCATCCCCGCTGAGGGCCACTGCCCTGGCAAAAAGATCACCGTCCTCGGCATTAGAGGCCTTGAAATAGAATTCGGGCGGCTTCGCGGTATCGCCGACTACACGGTCAAATCCACCACTACTGCCCCCCCCGCTGGCGACGATGCCGAGAATTCCCAGCACGTAGATGCCCGCTAAAAACAATTCACGAAGATATTTTTCAAAAACCACTACGATTTTCATTTGGGTTTCCCGGTCCTGTCATAAAGAGGTTGCTTAACGACATCATCATTTTTCAAGTCAGGTCTCAATATACCTAATTTGCAGGTGGCCAGATTAGCCCGGGCAAAACTATCAAAAGTTGATCAGAATCAATTCGCCGAATAAAAAACCGACTAATTTACAAGCCAACCCAGGTTGACCCTTCCATCAATTTAAGGTCCATGGTGATAATTTGTGGTGTTGATATATGAATAATAATTTCTATACCTGTTTAGTGAGTTCACTCATATTGGTATGGCTTTACAGCAGCTCACTACCGGCCCAGGAAATACCACAAACTTCTGCCGAAACCGAATTATCGAGCGAAAGCGATCCGACGGAAGCTGTAAAAACCAACCCCTACAATGTCGTATTAGGTAGTTTTTTGTTCCGTCCGGAACTGGCCGTCTCGGAGCGTTACGACAGTAACATTTTTGCTCTGCGAGACGACGAGATCGAAGATACCCTGTTAATCATTGAACCGTCATTTCTGCTGTTCTCCAACTGGAAAGAACATCTTCTCAAACTGGGTATTGGCGGGGAGGCAGGGCGCTATCACGACTATTCATCCGAGGATTACGATGACTACTGGATAGATTTACAGGGTCGTTATGATTTTAGCGACACGACCAACGTCTTCGGCGGAGTGAACCATACCCGTGATCATGAAGAAAGCGGTACGCCTTCTGTCGTTGGAACTTTCCCGACCTCCTTTGATTCCGATCAGGCCCATGTCGGGTTTGCGCACCGCAGTGGTAATTACAAGTTTCGTCTCGGTGGTACTTTCGAGCAGCTCGACTTTGACGATAGCGGACCCGTCAATAACGATGATCGCGATCGGGAGGTATACGGCCTGGGATTTAGAGCCAGCTATTTATATTCGCCCGATCGCGAGGTTTTCGTTCAGGCCATCAGTGATGAACGGGATTATAAGACCGATGTCGACGATAACGGCTTTGAGCGTGATTCATCGGGTCATCGCCTGGCGCTTGGATTCAAAGGGCGCTACAGCAATCGCCTCAGCGCCGAAACCTACGTGGGGCAAATATACCAGGAGTTTGACGATTCCCGTTTTGATGATGTTGATACCCCCACGTTTTACACCAAAGTGAGTTACCTGAGTAGCGCAAGAAGTAAATTTAGCCTTATAGTGGATCAATCATTAGAAGAGACGACTCTGGTAGATGCCTCGTCGTACCTGTCCAGCACCCTGTCGCTACAGGGACTTCGCCAACTAAGCGACCGCAACACGTTAACCGCCACGTTCAGTGCCGGCATCGCTGATTATCAGGATGCAGAACTGGAAGAGGATATCTATTCTGCCAGCTTTGAGTGGCAGCGCCGGCTAACCCCTGAATTCTACATGGCGTTGGACTATCGCTTGTTATTGAATGATGCGAATCAATCGATCGAAGTGGACAACCCGGCAAATCCCCAGTACCTGGAGGACTACGTGCGCCAGCAGGTAATGCTGACTTTAAATTCAACCCTGTTCAGGGTCGACGATGCCGATTTCGGTAAAACACCGTTATGGGAAACATTAAATACATCAAAAAATGACTGGGGTGGTTTTTACCTTGGCGGCAAGATTGGTCATGGTGCGACCCAGACCAGGACTTCAGGTACTCGAGGCGAGGGAACGGATACTGCCGAGTTTAGTAATTCAGGTACCAGCGCAGGTTTGTTTGCCGGCTACGGTATAAACAGGAATCGCTGGTACCTGGGACTGGAAGTGGAAGCGGATCGGGCTGACCAGGACATCTTCCATACAAAGGACAAAGCGAGCAGTTTGTCCTTCCAGGTTGATCATGTGGAAAGCTATGCAGTCAGCTTGCGCGGCGGCCACGTCGTTAAAAGCGGATCGTTACTCTATGCCCGGGTCGGTAAAGCCGATGCTGAATTTGATACTCAATACAGCTTGAATAATGAACCTGAAAATGCTGTTGACAAGAGCTTTGATGTCGATGGTACCCGTTATGGTATCGGTACGGATATCCCATTAGGCGACAGTGTGTTTTTACGCATGGATTACGCTTATACCAAGTATCACAGCT
>CP070646.1:562080-564810 GCA_020354435.1 Gammaproteobacteria bacterium | reverse complement strand
TAGAAGCCGCGGAAACGGAACAGCGGATCGAAATCGAGGCCGGCATCGGTCAGGCTCGGCACGTCGGCGAAAGCAGCCGGGCGCTCTTTCAATATCGTCAGGATCGGCTTGAACTTGCCGGCATCGAGGAATTTACGTACATCGCCGGGCTGCTCGAACAACGCGTCGACCTGGCCGCCAGCCAGTGCGCCGTAGCGCGGAGCACCCTTGTCGAACGAGATTTGCTGGATTTTCATGCCGGTGGCGTCGGTGATGAATTTCATCGTCACGCGCTCCATAGAGCCTTCCTTGGAAACATTCGCGATCGTGGCCTTGCCGTTTTGCGCCTTGACCCATTTGACGAACGAATCCCAGTCGCTGTAGCGGTCTTCGTTAGTGCGGATGTAGATCTGCGAAAACGTGATCTGCGAGGTCACCAGCGGGATCAGGTCGTCGGCCGGGTTCGGGCGGGTCGAATCGAGCGCGTGCGCGCTGGATGCATCGTCGATATGCTCGAGCACGGTGTAACCGTCGGCCGGGGTCGCCATGAACGCGGTCATGCCGACCGTACCGGAGCCGCCGGGCTTGTGATCGCGGTTGATCGATACGCCGGTCAGGTCGCTGACCGCCTGCGCCATGGCCTGGGCCACCTGGCCCGAACCGCCGGCCGGGCCGTAAGGCACGATCATGGTCAAAGCGCGCGCGGGGTAGCCGCCGGGTTTATCCGCCGACGACGGCAGGCCGTCGGTGGCGCAGGCCGCGTAAGCAATGTTGGCGGAAAGCGCCATGGTGGCCAGGGCAATCCCGCTGCCGGCCAGGTATTTACCGAGTCTCATTATGCTCCTCCAGTTGTATTACTTTTGTTTGTGATTGATTATTAAAATAGTGGGAGCCGATAGTATACAAGCTTGCCTGAACTGTCTAGCCGATGTCATTGTGGCAGGATATCAGGCGATCCGAACCGCTTAACGGCACGTAAGCTAATCCATGAACACGAAAGCTCGATAGGAAAGGAATGGACTCGGTCACGCAAATGTTGCTCGGCGCCGCGGTCGGCGAAGCCACGATCGGCCGCAAGGTCGGTAATCGCGCACTGCTGTGGGGCGCTGTCGCCGGTACGCTGCCGGATCTCGATGTCTTCGTGCCGCTGGGTGACGTGGTCAGGGACTTCACCTATCACCGCTCCGCCAGCCACTCGCTGTTCGTGCTGGCGCTGCTGACGCCGTTACTGGTGTGGCTGATCACGAAAATCCATGCCGGTAGCAGGGAGCTGCGCCGGTGCTGGATGTTGACGATCTACCTGGTGTTCGCAACCCACGTGCTGCTCGACGGCCTGACTGCCTACGGCACGCAGATTTTCTGGCCGGTCTTGAGTACGCCGGTGTCGCTGTCGACGGTCTTTATTATCGATCCGAGTTATACCCTGCCGCTGCTGGTGGGCGTGATCGCCGCGCTGCTGATGACCCGCGACAGCGATCGCGGTCACCTGATCAATCGTTACGGCCTGATCCTGAGCAGCCTCTACCTGGGCTGGACGCTGGTGGCCAAGGTCGTCGTCGAGTCCAGCTTCAGGGATGCGCTGCGCGACCAGGGTATCGCCTACGAGCGAATTTTTACGACGCCGGCACCGTTCAACACGCTGCTTTGGCGCGCGGTCGTACGCGACCAGGCGGGATACTACGAAGGATACTATTCGCTATTCGATGGCGACGCCCCGGTTCGCTTCCGTCACTACCCCAGTCGCGAGGATTTATTGACCGAAATCGCCGATTACTGGCCGGTGCAGCGGCTGCAGTGGTTCAGCCGCGGCTTTTACTCGGTGTCGCAGCTGGGCCAGGACGTCGTCATCAGCGATCTCAGGATGGGGCTCGAGCCGAGCTACGTGTTTCGCTTCAAGGTCGGGGAAATCGGCAATCCGCACCCGAAACCGGTCACGCCGGTGCAGCTTGAAGCCGAACGCGACCTAGCTTTGTTGCGCCTGGTCTGGCGTCGCGTCTGGGATGCGCGGGTCGAGCTGAGCCCGCTGCCGGACGGGGCTCGCGGCTGATTCGGCCTGCACAGAAGACATACCGGGAAACTCCCGGCCGGCGGCGATGTCAGTTAAACTTGAACGATTAATCGAACCTGTTTGCGGGGAATCAGTATGCGTCCCGTGTTGATAAGCGTCAGTCTTGCGCTGATCCTGGGAATCGCCATCGGTGCGATGCTGCCGGAGCGTTCCGCTTTGCCACCAGCGCCCGAACCGGCGGCCGCAGGCAGCGCTAGCGAGGCCGCGCAAGCGCCGGCCGAGCCGATCCCGGCTCGCCAGGCTGCGAATACCGAGATCGAACAGCTCAAACGCCTGCTGCGCGACGAAATTCGCGCGCGCGAGATACTCGCGCAAAGACTCGAAGCCCTCAACCGCCGGGTCGCGGCTATCGACAGCGGCAAATCCGGGCCGCCGGCGAGTGCCGATAGCCAAAATTCCGCCGACGATTATCTCGACCAGGCAGCGGCCGGCGAGCGGCAATGGTTCGACCAGCAGGCGTTGCTCGACAGCGGCATGGACGACATCCAGGTGCAGCAACTGAAACTGTTTTTCGAAACCCTGGAAATGGAGCGACTCTACCTGCGTGACCGTGCCGCCCGCGAAAGCTGGGAGCGGGGCCGGTTGCGCGAGGAAATGCAGTCCCTGCAGGACAGGGAGGAGACGCTCAAACAGGAGCTGGGCGAGGATGGCTACGATGCCTACCTGTATGCCTCCGGCCAAAC
>CP070646.1:559229-561980 GCA_020354435.1 Gammaproteobacteria bacterium | reverse complement strand
TTGCCGGTGCATCCGCGGCTGGCGCATTTACTCCTGCGCGGTGCCGCCTGCGGGCTCGGCGCCGAGGCCTGTTGGCTCGCCAGCCTGTTATCCGAGCGTGATCCGTTCAGCCAGGAAAATCCGGAGATCGAATACCGGCTCGAGATACTGGCGGGTGACATTGCCTGCCCACCGCAACAACGGGGCTGGCAGGCGCGTACGCGGCAACTGGCCACGCAGTTGAAGCAGCAGCTTGCCGGTGTCAAAAGCACCGGCGCCGATGTGGCTTACCTGCTGAAAAAGGATCAACTTAGCGGATTCCTGCTCGCCTGTGCCTACCCCGACCGAATCGCCCGCCGGCGCCATTCCGGTGGTTATCAGCTCGCCAACGGCCGCAGCGCGGGTTTTGCCGATGCGACCCGTCTGGATAAATATCGCTGGCTCGCCGTGGCCGAGGTCAGCGCCGTCGTCGGCGGCAAGGGCGACGTGATTCGTTCGGCCGCGGCGCTCGACGAGAAGCTGTTCGATACCGCGCTGGAAGACCTGGTTCACGACGAAACCTTCGTCGACTGGGACAAACAGGCGAAGCGCTTCGTCGCCGAGGCGCGGCGGCATATCGGGTCGCTGGTGTTACAAAAGCAGGCCCTCGACGAAGTCCCCGTCGAGGAAAAAACGGCAGCCCTGATCCGGTATCTGCAGGACGAAAATCTCGAACCGCTGGCCTGGAGTGCGGAGCTGCATCAATGGTGTGCCAGGGTCAACCTGCTGCACTCGATCGAACCGCAACAGGGTTGGCCCGATCTCAGCCGCTCGGCGCTGCAGGCCAGTCTCGACGATTGGCTCGGACCTTACCTGGATAAAGTCAGTTCGCTGCAGGATTTCAAAAAACTCGATTTGGCGTCGATCCTCAAGAGTCTGTTGAGCTGGGAGCAGCAGCGGCGGCTGGAGCAGTTGGCGCCGGCGCGATACCGGGTACCTTCGGGATCGTCGATTGCCATCGACTACGGCCAGTCGCCACCGGTACTGGCGGTCAAGCTGCAGGAAATGTTCGGTTGTGAACAAACGCCGGCGGTGGCCGACGGGCGCGTGCCACTGGTGGTGCATCTGCTGTCGCCCGCGGGTCGGCCGCTGCAGATCACGCAGGACCTGGCCGGCTTCTGGCGGACGTCGTATCACGAGGTCAAAAAGGAAATGAAAGGGCGTTATCCCAAGCATCCCTGGCCCGACGATCCGCTGGTTGCGGTGGCAACACGCAAAACCAAACGCAACCAGCCGACACGCTGACCCCTTTGATTTGGGTTTAGCTATCGGTGGCCACGGCGATGATGAATAACACCGCGTAGTCCTGCTTGTTGCAGCCTTCGACCGGGGGCATCGGATCGCCCGCGGAAACGCGGAAGGCGGATTGCGGTGCCTGCGCCGGCGAACAGGCGGTTTCGTTCGAAGCCGGCGTGTATCGAGCCGAGCGGCAACCCAGGTGGGTGACATCGTGCAGCGTCGCGCCATCGTCGAGTTCCCAGCGCTGGTTACCGTTCGCGTCGGCGGCGTGCACGGTCAGCATCGTAATCGTTTCGCGGTCGCCGGTGACGATGTATTTGCCGGGCAGCAGCGGGAATTCCGGCGCCTCCATGATCAATCCGTTTTCCTCGAGCCACCAGTCGCTGCTGTCGAACAGCCATTGCGCCGGAGCGACACCACCGGCTGCCTCGAGCTGTTCGTAGTGTTTCAGCCTGACGCCGCGCGGGCCCGGATCGACGCGCCACAGGCCCCAGTCTTGCGCATTGTTGCCCGAGCTTGCGTTCGGCTCGCCGAGCGCGGCGATGTACTGGGTTGGAACCTGTTTGAAGATCGTCTGTCCGTCACCTGCAGCGAACGCGATCGGGCTCGCGGTCGTCAGCAGCACAAGCGTGAAAACGAAAAGTAAGATGCTGGCCAGCCGGCCTGCGCTGTGTTGATGCGATAACACGTTTCTGTTCCTCGGTAATCAGGGGCTTTACGCCATGTGCTGCCCCGGTCTGTTGATCATGTTGTTTCGGTTCAGGTTACTTACGGCGTTATACCCGCCGTGGATCAGGCAGCCGGTCAAATCATCGAGACCGAAGCTGATAGCCCCGACGGTCCGGTGTCGATCCCTGATCGAGTGCTGCTCCATCGGAGCTATTCACCCGTCTCTGAACAGGTACACCGGACTGGTCCAGGCCTGGAAACCGTCTTCCGTGGTTACCCGTATCCAGATCGGGTTGTCGCCGCGGTGGTGCAGCGGTACGTCGATCGTGGCCTCGATCGGCCCGGGCTGTAGTTGAGCAGGCAGGCGGAACAGGCGTAATTCGAGATCGAGGCCACCCGCCGGGATAACGTAGTCGTCGCGATCTATCTCGGCGAGCGCGACGCTGGCATCGGCGTGGCCAGTTTCGAGATGAACCGCGGCGTTGCTGCCCTCTTCGAGCCAGACGTCGAAAGCGCCGAAATTGCCAGCGGTCACCGATTCCCAACTCAGCGTATTCTCACTGTCGCGCGTCAGCACCCGGTCCGGATTCCAGGCGTTGATCTCCCGGGTTTGCAGGATCCTGCAATTGTCGAAGCGCGCTTGGCCCTGCCAGCTCGCGCGCGCACCGCGACCCTTGACCATCGCACCGCGCCATAACACGCGCAGACGGTTGGAGTCTTCGATATTCGCCGGGTTGCACAGCGTCGCAACCTCGTCCATCGCGTTGAGCACGTCGATGCGTTCAATCGGCGCCCGCGCCATTACCGACAGCTTCAGGCTGACGC
>CP070646.1:556372-559129 GCA_020354435.1 Gammaproteobacteria bacterium | reverse complement strand
TGGCGGCTGCCAACGATCAGGTCGACGTCGTCGACGTCGGCCGAGCGCACCAGTTCGACGAACTCGTCGAGATCGTCCTGATCTGCCTGCTGCGGAAAGTTGATATGGACCAGAAGCGCTCGTTCGCCTCCCCGTGGCCGCTCAAATTCGAACAACGAGGCCTCCGTTCCCTGTCATATCGCGCAAGTCACCGTTAACGATTACCCTCGCTCTCATCCGCGTGGGGATGCTCGATATGAACGTTGCGCGCGGGAACAATAGTGGAAATGGCGTGTTTATACACCATTTGGCTGACGTTGTTCTTGAGTAGCACGACGAACTGGTCGAACGACTCGATCTGCCCCTGCAGCTTGATTCCATTAACCAGGAAGATTGAAACCGGTACATGCTCTCTTCGTAAAGCGTTCAGATAGGGTTCTTGTAACATTTGCCCTTTGGACATAATTCAATACTCCTTAAATTTATTATTCTAAATCTACCGCGGAAAGCGAAATTAACCATTAGTAGAGTCTAAGATTCCCTTCGTCTAAAAACGTTCCGGTCAAGACCGCGAAAAAGCAGCCTCAATTCGCCGAAATATATCATCTTTACGGTAATTCAGGCAATCGAAGGCATTTTCCCGGGGTTGTTTGCGCAACCAGGTAATCTGACGTTTGGCCAGCTGGCGTGTCGCCGCGATTGCCTTGTCGATCATTTGCTGCCGCGTCAGATCACCGTCGAGATACTGCCAGATCTGGCGATAACCCACACAGCGCATCGACGGCATCGACAAATCGAGGTCGCCGCGCTGCCGCAGCCGCGAAACCTCGTCGACAAATCCCTGCTCGAGCATCTGCAGAAAACGCGACTCGATACGCCGATGCAGCGCCGCGCGGTCGTCGGTGGCGAGAATGATTTTTTCTATCGAACCGGCATAGCCGCTGGAACGCTGCTGCTGCAGCCGTGACAGTGGCTCGCCGGATAGTTCGAACACTTCGAGTGCGCGCTGAATGCGCTGCGCATCGGTCGGCTTGATGCGGCACGCGCTTTCGGGATCGACCTCGGCCAGCTTTTCATGCATGCGCGGCCAACCGAGCCGTCGTGCTTCCTGATCAAGCTGTCGGCGCAGTGTCGTATCCGCTTCGGGCAGACGATTGAGGCCCTGTTCAAAGGCGTGGTAATACAGCATCGTGCCGCCCGCCAGCAGCGGTATACGCTTGCGCGCGCTGATCTGATCGATCAGTTGCCGGCTTTGCTCAACGAAATCCCAGGCCGAAAAGGCTTCGCTGGGCTCGATAATATCGATCAGGTGATGCGGCACCTGCTGCAGGATGACGGGATTCGGTTTGGCCGTGCCAATATCCATGCCGCGATAAACCAGCGCCGAATCGACGCTAATGATTTCCACGTCGAAACAATCGGCAATGGCCAGGGCAAGATCGGTCTTGCCGGTGGCGGTGGCCCCCATCAGGCAAATCACGCTGGGCGCCGGCATGCTACTGCCCGCGTAAAAACAGCTTGTCGAGCTGATCCAGGCTGAGCTGCTTCCAGGTCGGCCGGCCGTGGTTGCATTGGCCGCTGCGCTCGGTGCTTTCGATATCACGCAACAGCGCGTTCATTTCATCAATCGACAGCAGCCGATTAGCACGCACCGATGCATGGCAGGCCATGGTTGCCAGCATTTCATTCTGATACGCCTGAATGCGACTGGATTGCCCGTGCTCGATGAAATCGGCCAGCACATCGCGCAGCAATTGCTCGCTGTCAGCGTTTTTAAGTAATGCAGGCACGGCTCTCAGTCTGATCTGCTCAGGGCCGAGCCGTTCGAGGTTGAATCCAAGGTGTCTGAAAAAATCCTGGTTTTCTTCGACCAGGTCCGCCTCGGCCTGGCTGACGTTGAAGGTTATCGGTACCAGCAGCGGTTGCGCGATCACGTCTTCGCTTTCGGCGTTCTGTTTCATACGTTCGTAGACGATGCGTTCGTGCGCGGCGTGCATGTCGACGACGATCAGGCCATCGCTGTTTTCGGCGAGAATGTAAATGCCCTTGAGCTGCGCGATGGCGTAACCCAGTGGCGGCACCGTCTGCGCTTCGGGTTCGGCTTCAGCGGTCGCCAGCGCCGGCGTCAACAGCGCGGCATAGGATTGCATCTGCTCGCGCACGGTGGGCGAACGATCGCCGTACCTGGCCTGCTGAAATGCGAGCCCGGACTGTTGTGGCGCTGGCACGGACAGACGCTCAGTCAGCGCAAAGCCGTGAGATTCACGCTGCTGTTGCGGCTGAACCTGGGCCAGCGCCTGGTGCAGGCTGCGAAACAGGAAGTCATGAACCGAACGCGAATTGCGGAAGCGCACTTCGTGCTTTTGCGGATGCACGTTGACATCGAGTTCGCGCGCATCCATGGTCAATGCAAGCACGTAGGCCGGATGACGGCCGTGAAACAGAACATCCTGGTAGGCCTGGCGCACCGCGTGGTTTATCAGTTTGTCGCGCACCATGCGCTGGTTGACGAAAAAGTACTGCATATCCGCCTGGCTGCGATTGAAGGTCGGCAGGGCGACCCATCCCTGCAGCTGCAGGCTATCGCTGCCGGCGTCGATCTCGACCAGGCTGTCGGCAAAGCTTTTGCCGCAAACGGTCGCCAGCCGCCGCAGTTGATCCTCGGCGGTCCGCACCGATGGCAGCTGGTAAATCACTTTCTGGTTATGAATCAGCCTGAAAGCCACCGGCGGATGACTCAGGGCCATGCTCTTGAACAGGGATTCGATATGCTTGTAC
>CP070646.1:553509-556272 GCA_020354435.1 Gammaproteobacteria bacterium | reverse complement strand
GTGCTCGCGATCGACTCGATCGGCGACGAATTCGCCGCGCTGGTCGCGGAAAAGGCGGCCAGGCTCAAGTACGGAGACCCGATGGATGCGGACACCGACGTCGGTACCGTGATCAACGAGGACGCGGCCAAACTGTTCGAAGCCCGCGTCAACGACGCGATTGAGAAAGGTGCCAAACTGCTCTACGGCCACGTCCGCGAAGGCGCGGTTTATTCGCCAACCGTGCTCGACCACGTGCCCTACGACTGCGAGTTGGTGCGCGAGGAAACCTTCGGCACGCCGATCCCGATCATCCGCGTATCGGATATCGACCACGCGATCGAGGTCGCCAACTCGACCGCCTTCGGCCTGTCGTCGGGGGTTTGCACCAACCGCATGGACGACATCGTGCGATTCATCAACGAACTCGAAACCGGCACGGTCAATATCTGGGAAGTGCCCGGCTACCGCATCGAGATGTCACCCTTCGGCGGCATCAAGGATTCCGGCCTCGGCTACAAGGAAGGCGTGATCGAGGCGATGAAGTCCTATACCAACGTCAAGACGTTCTCCATTCCCTGGTAAACAGGAAGGGGACAGACCACGTTTTTCGCTAAGAACAGGAAGGGGACAGACCACGTTTTTCGCTAAGCGAAAAACGTGGTCTGTCCCCTTTTAGGTTAGTCGTTGAGGCGTTTGGTCATCGGATTTTCGACATACTGCGTCCACTGGTGCAGCGAACCGTCGTACAGGCGAACGTCTTCGATACCGAGCAGTTCGTGCAGCACGAACCAGCTACTCGATGCCTCGTACGCGCTGTTGCAGTAAACGATCAGGCTGCCGGCGGCGTCGATACCCAGCGTATCGAGCAAACCAGTATACGCCTCCCGATCGAGAAATCTCGCACTGCCTTTATCGGGATGCAGGAACTTGTAAGGCATGGGATCGGATCCCGGAATATGACCCAGAGCAAAGACGTAATCTTTTTTCTTCAGGCCGATGTGCTGGCGCAGATCGCGTGTATCGATCAGGAACACCGAGCCGTCGTCCAGCGCCGCCCGGACCTGCGCCATCGTGGCGACAATTTCCGTCCTCTCCCGGCCGACCCGGTAATTGCCCGGTTGCACCTCATCGACCTCGGTGACCAGATCTTCCAGCGCATCAACCCAGCCGTGATTACCGCCGTCGAGTAGTGCGACACGATCGAAGCCGTAATACCTGAGGTGCCAGTAAAGCCGCGCGGCGCCGGCCACCTGCCCCGGCTCGTCGCCCGGATGACTGATAATGACGACACTGTCGTTGTTGATGCCGTGGGCGCGCATGAATTTCTCGAAACTCTCCGCATCGGGGCGCATGCGGGTCAGTTTCTTGCCGTCGATTTCACGTTCGATGCGGATTTTGGTGACATCGACAGGCACCGCTCCAGGGATGTGCCCCCTGGCGAAGGTGCCGATTTCCTTGCGCACGTCGAGCACAACGACCTCGTCGCGATTTTCCACCAGCCATTCGCCGCCGACCAGCGGTCCGGGTAACTCTATCGCCCGTAGCGGCCCACTGAGCAGGCCCAATAACCCTAGCCATACAAGTTGTTTCATTTTTTACACCTGATAAAAAGCCAAAAATCTGTAATCACATCATGAAAGTATTTATCCGCGCGAACATGACACCGATCAATTAAACCCATCGGGGCTAGAGCGCCCATATCTCAAACGGTATAAGGCTTTGGCGGAAAGGCCGAAATAAACCCGCAAACCTTCTCGATAACGAGTTCGGGTAATAACAAAACGGAGGCGGCGCCTGAAGGCACCGCCTTTTTTGTCTCGTTCTTTCTCAGGATCTCCGCTTTCGAGGGGATCGCTACGCTACCTTGACCGGGAACGCGGACTCGGCCGCCGCGGTATAGCTTTCCATTTCGTTGAAATTGAGGTAGCGGTAAACGTCATCGGCCATGGTGTTGATATCGTCGACATACTGCAGGTACTCGTCCATGGTCGGAATCTTGCCGAGTATCGATGCCACCGCGGCCAGTTCCGCCGACGCCAGGTACACGTTGGCACCCTTGCCGAGCCGGTTCGGGAAATTGCGTGTCGAGGTCGACACCACGGTCGAGTTTTCCGCGACCCGCGCCTGGTTGCCCATGCACAGCGAGCAGCCCGGCATTTCGGTGCGCGCGCCGGTACGGCCGAAGATATTGTAGTAACCCTCGGCGGTCAGTTGCGCCTCGTCCATCTTGGTCGGCGGCGCAATCCACAGCCGGGTCACGACCGGCCCTTCGAGTTTCTCCAGCAGCTTGCCGGCGGCGCGGAAGTGGCCGATGTTGGTCATGCAGGAACCGATGAAAACCTCGTCAATTTTGTCGCCGGCGACCTCGGACAGCGGTTTGATGTCGTCCGGGTCATTGGGGCAGGCCAGTAGCGGCTCGGTGATTTGGTTCAGATCGATCTCGATGATCTCGGCATACTCGGCGCCTGCGTCGGCTTCCATCAGCTCCGGGTTGGCAAGCCATTTTTCCATTTCCTCGATGCGACGGGTAATCGTGCGCACATCGCCGTAACCCTCGCTGATCATCCACTTGAACATCGTGATATTCGAGTTCATGTATTCGATGATCGGCTCCTTGTCCAGTTTGACCGTACAGCCGGAGGCCGAACGTTCTGCCGACGCATCGGACAGCTCGAATGCCTGCTCGACTTTCAGATGCGGCAGGCCCTCGATCTCGAGCACGCGCCCGGAGAAGACGTTTTTCTTGCCCTGTTTCTCGACCGTCAGCAGGCCGCGCTGAAT
>CP070646.1:550630-553409 GCA_020354435.1 Gammaproteobacteria bacterium | reverse complement strand
ATTGCCGTAACCTGTTTTCTGTTGGCCAATTGCGCATCCTCATCCGGCCCCATCGACCCCTACGTACAAAAACTGCAATGGCTCGACGCCGCCGACCCGCAGGCCGATGCCAACCAGGCGATTAAAAAGGGGGACTTTCGCCTGCTCGGAATAGCCACGCGATCGGTGACGATTCCGGGCGTCAGCCAGGAAGAAAGCCTGAAATACGAGGAAGCCTGCGGCGTGCAGTTAATCGAGGGCATCTCGGATGTAGTGCGCAGCGACGAGCATTTGCGCCTGATGCAAAAAGCCCGCAGTTACGCGTTAAAGTACAACGCCATCATCAAGACCCACTGTCAGCCCTGACGACGCCGCAATCCGCGCAGCGCGGCGAGACTTCCCATCAGCAGCAGCCAGAGATAGCCAATAGCCGAGGCGTCGCCGTTGCGAGAGCCGCCGTCCACCGGTATTGTCGGAGAGCAATCGACGACCGGGCCACAGGCCGGCGCGGTAACGCTGGTAATCGCCGCATTGGCGAATATTCGCGCGGTCAAATCGTCTTCGTCCATCGTCACTGCCGGAGCCGCGCCCTCGGTCACGGTCAGATCCACATCTGAAATATCATAGAAAATATTGTTGCTGCACTTGACCCGCACGCGCGCGCGTGGATGCGCGGACTCTGGCGGATTAATTGTGACCATCGCACTACCGGTGTTGGCGACGGTATCCAGTGAATGGATCGAGTAGCTGGAGTAAGTCACACTAAAGGTTAGCAAATCGATATCGACATTGGCACAACTGATCGGTGCCACATCGGTGCCGGCGACATCCCAGGTTACTGCAAATGGAGTACCGGCAACGATCGGCGGCGCCGGATCGAGGTTAGTGATTTCAAACGGGCCGGCGGCATTGGTCACATTGACGCGAACGTCTTCGAAATCCTGGCCGCTACGGCCATCGGTAACGGTCAGGCGAAAATCGAGCGCCCGGTTTTGGCAGGGCAAAACTTCGGCCTTGTCATACCGCCCCTGAATCTGCGTGCCGAGTGCCGGAAAGTTACGCCACGAGTCCGCTCGCGGCGTATAGCTGCGAAACAGCGCGTTGCTGCCGTTATCGGTACCGAAGCTGACGTTATCGGTCGGGCAACCGGCGTCCCGCTGATCCCAGCGATACTCGAGCATGTCGAGATCTACATCGGTGGCGCTGCCGTCCAGCAGGAACGGCGTATTGGCCGGTATGGTGGTATTGGCGATTGCGGTGAGGACCGGGTCGTTATTGCCCGCGGGCGTCGTATCCACCGTGGTATGACAGGCATTGCCCGAAACGAACGCATTGACCTGGGCAATACTGCCGGAATGAAACGAGGCATCGCTGTTGGACTGCAGATTTTCCCCGGCGCAAATGCCGGCATAAGCCATGATGCTCGAGCCACTGCCGGGCTCGTAGGCGGTGGAAGCATTGCGATTGACGCAGCTGCTGGTGGTGCCGTTAAAGCTGTGCTCGGCGTTGAACTGGTGGCCTATTTCATGCGCAACCAGGTCGATGTCGAAAGCATCGCCGCTGGGGCTTGGCGAACCGGAAACGCCACTGGCCTTGATACTGTCATTGCAAACCGCGCCGATAAAGGCGACGCCACCGCCGACGAAAGCCGGTTTGCTGAACATGTGACCGATATCGTAGGCGGCATCGCCACCGGGGAGACGGGTATCGATCCAGTCGTCGACAACGGCGATCAAATCGAATTCGTCTTCGTTGTTGAGCAAGCCGTTGTCGACGGATTCGTACAGCTGATCGTTATCCGCCACCAGGTTAAAGGTAATGCCGTGATCGCGTTCGTATATGAAAGTGACACGGTTGATGGTGGTTGTAATAGCCGCAGTCGCCAGGTTATCGGTATTGCCCGCAGCGACATAATATTCGTTGGTCACGGCGACCGCGAGATCGTACTGCAGCAGGCTGCCGGGTACGCGGGCGGCAGTTCTGTAGCCTGTCCTGGGCAGCGGTGTCGTCGAAACAGAATGCCCTTCGACACCGCAGTTGAATGTCCTGCGCGGCTCGCTGCTGTCGAAACGGCTACGATAGATATGGTCCTGCAAATAGGGATCATCGGGATCGATAAAGATACGCCCGGCCGAAGTCTGAATCATGCCGTGAAAACCCCGCGGGGTAACATCGATGCGTCCGCTGGCATGATCGTCATCGACAGCAAAGACCTTGAAGGTCTTGATTCCCGGATATTTGTTCGCCAGGCCCGGTGCCATGATCGGAGATTCCTGCACGCTGAACTGGACCAGGTTGCCGTCGGGCATCGGTATCGGTAGCAGATGGTCCCGTCGGCCGCTGGTTTCATGCGGCGCATCGCTCAGTGCAGCGCGCAACGCCTGGTCGTCCGCCTGGAACAAGCTGACTTTGGCAGCGGCCCTGGCGCCCGGCTGAGCCGGCGAGACATCCCGCCAGATCCCGGCCGCAGCTTGTGCGTTCCAGATTAAAAGCAGAATTGTGGCCGCAAATAAAACCTTGACGTTTCTTTGCATTTACCTTGACTCCTAGATATCTGATTTAGGCACAAAATCGGCGAAAAGCAATGAATCGGCCCGTATATCTCGTTATCGATCGTCGCGACGGAGTTGTTGATGCCGCGATCCCGTCCAGCGCGACTGGCAACTAGTGGAATCTCCGTCTTAACCGTCGAAAGGATGCTTCAGGATGATGGTTTCGGCGCGATCCGGCCCGGTCGAGACGATATCGATCGGAACACCGCAAGTTTCCTCGATCTTGTTCAGGTAGGCGATGGCGGTAG
>CP070646.1:547744-550530 GCA_020354435.1 Gammaproteobacteria bacterium | reverse complement strand
CTGTCACCGTATAAATCGCTATCGCGTTCATCGAGGGCGACACCGCAACTTTCGAGCAGCGTCGGGTAAAGGTCGACATGCGACACCGGAACGCTGCTGGTGCAGCCCTCGGGCACGTCCGGTCCAGCCATGATCAGGGGTACACCGAGCGATTCCTGCAACAGGTGAAACAGCCCGAATATGTAGTGATCCCCGCAACTGAAACCGTGATCCGAAGTGTAGACGACGCGAGTGGATTCGCTCAGGCCCAACGCCTCGAGGGTATCGAGCAAGCGCCCGATGAGCGCATCGAGGTAGGATACCGTCGCGAAATAAGCGGCCCGAATCTGCTGCACCTGTTGCAGCGAGTAGCCGTATTCGTGACAGACGATTCGGCGCAGGTGTTCGATCGAGGGATGCCGCGGCCGTTCGTCGCCACCGAACCGAACCGGCGGCGGTATCCGTTCGGGATCGTACAGTTCGAGGTATTCGCGCGGCACGGTAAAGGGTGCATGCGCGGCAATCGTGTGCACCGAGAGCGCCCAGGGACGCTCGCCGCGCGCCGCCTCACTGCGCAACCAGCCGGTCGCCTCGGCAATGATGCGTTCGTCGTACTGGCGGTAAGGATCCGCGTCACCGGCACCGTATTGACGTGTCCACAGGTCCCACAAACCGGGATAAGCCGGTTCCGCCTGTTCGAAACGAAGGGCACTGACGAGGTCGCCTTTACCCTCGGCGATGTGCATGGTTTCACGAAACTCGCTGAAGCCGTTGTCGTCCGCGTCGCTGCGAAAATGCATCTTGCCGATGCCGACGGTGTGGTAACCGGCCTCGCGCACGCGTTTCATCCAGCTATCGAAGCGGCCGTCGAATGCAAGCGAACTGTCCCAGTAACCGGTCTGATGCGGAAAGCGTCCGCTTGCCAGCGCCGCGCGCGCCGGCACGCACAGCGGACTCGCGCAATGAGCCGACTCGAATAGAGTGCCGCGCCGCGCCAGGCGATCGAGATTGGGTGTGTGGATATACGGATTGCCGAGTGCACCGAGCAGGTCGGGCGCATGGCTCTCGCCGAGAATAAATAACAGGTTGGCTGGTTCGACGCTCAAAACATTCCTCCAGCGATCCCGCTTATGTTATCAATCCGCCCGCGCCCTCAGCAAATCCCGTAATTGTGCGATTTCGCTTCGCAGGGCGGCAACTTCGTGGTGCAGGTCTTTCTCGATGTGATCGCGCGCCTCGATCACCGTATCCCGGGTTTCCCGGGTTTCTTGCTCGGTGAAGCTGTTCATGGCGTTAACGATAATGGCGATGAACAGGTTCAGCATGGTGAAGGTCGCGATCAGGATGAAGGTGACGAAAAAGATCCACGCGTTCGGATGCACTTCCATCAGCGGTCGCACGATACCCATGGACCAGCTCTCCAGCGTCATGATCTGGAACAGCGAATATAGCGATTCGCCAATGCTGCCGAACCATTGCGGGAAGGTCGCGCCGAAAAGATTGGTGGCGATGACCGCGAACACATAGTAGATCAGCATCAGTACCAGCGCGATGGAACCCAGACCGGGGATCGACGCCAGCAGCGCACCGACCACGCGTCGCATCGACGGCACTATCGTCAGGATACGCAATACGCGCAGTACCCGCAGCGCGCGCAACACCGCGAACGGACCGCTGGCAGGCACCAGCGCGATACCAACCACGATAAAATCGAAAATACTCCAGGGATCGCGAAAAAAGGCAAGCCGATGGGCGAAGATGCGCAACAGAATTTCGACCACGAAGACGCTCAGAATGACATGATCTACCGCTATCAGGATTTCGCCGTAACTCGCCATGACGGCTGCCTCGGTTTCGAGGCCGAGGATAATCGCGTTGATCACGATCAGCGTCATGATGAAACGCTGCACCTTCGACTGTTCCACCCAGTCGCGTACTCGAACCTGCAGGGTTTGTTTCTCGGTTATTGTGTTCATGCCTTTTTTCAAATGTGCCTAACAACTCTAAGTAATGTTTCCGGCGGGGTTTTCAACGCCATAGGAACAGCTGAGTTGTCGGCAGCAGTCACCCGCCGCAATCGATCACGGCTTGCGGATGAGGTCGGCCGCGCGCTCGCCGATCATCATACACGGGGCGTTGATGTTGCCGTTGGTAATCGCGGGCATGATCGAGGCATCGGCGACGCGCAGCTTTTCGATGCCATGCACACGCAGCTGCGGATCAACCACGGCCATCTTGTCGACGCCCATCTTGCAGCTGCCACAGGGATGATAGGCGCTATTGGCGTTGCTGCGCACATAGGCGTCGATATCGGTGTCGGAAACCACGTCGGGACCGGGTGAAACCTCGGGACCGCGACAAAAATCGAACGCCGACTGCGCCGCGATTTCTCGCGTCAACCGAATACACCGACGGAATTCCTCGAGGTCCCGCGTGGTCGACAGGCCGTTCAGCTGAATGCTCGGCGGCGCCAGCGGATCGGCGCTCGCAAGTTTGACCCAGCCGCGGCTAAGCGTGCGTACCGGACCAACATCAAAACAGTAGCCATCCTTGTGCGGTGGTGGCGACCAGCCTTCCAGATAAAAAGGCCAGAAATGAAACTGCAGGTTGGGATAATCGACGGTGTCGTCGGTACGCAGGAAGGCGCCGACGCGGCTGTGCGTGGTCGCCGCCGGACCGTTTTTAAACAGGAACCATTGTATCCCGGCCAGCAGCATGCGATGCCGGCGCAGCAAACGATTCTTGGCCAGGCCCGATGCGCAGCGGTGCTTGACGTGAACCTCGAGATGATCGTGCAGGTTTTGGCC
>CP070646.1:544836-547644 GCA_020354435.1 Gammaproteobacteria bacterium | reverse complement strand
CATCGACTATTTCGCCCTGATGGTAAGCCTCGTGCAACTCGATGCCGATCGGTCTGCGACTTTCCGTTTCGGCCAGTTTATCTGCCACCTCGCGGCGACGGCCTGCTGACAGAAGTGGACCCGCTAATACAATCTTCCTAATCCTGACTAGAAAAGTGGTTGTGGTAATATCTGCCCAATAAAATCAACTCGGGCTACCAAAGGCGATGGATAGTCAGTCGGGCAAACTTGCGGTCATCCTGCATGCGGATGTTGCCGGTTCAACGCAACTGGTCCATCAGGACGAGCATTTGGCCCACGAACGCTTCCAGCAGGCATTTAACCGATTCGGCGAACACATCAAGCGCTATCAGGGTCGCGTGCTCGAGTTGCGCGGTGACGCGTTGATAGCCGAATTCGAGCGTGCTTCCGATGCCGTTTCGGCAACCTTGTCTTTCCAGCTCGATCATGCCGAGTTCGTTTCCTGTCTGGATGACGATTTAAAACCCGCAATTCGTGTGGGCGTCGCGCTGGGCGAGGTTGTTATCGCCGATGGTACAGTCACGGGCGCCGGTGTGATTCTGGCACAACGAGTAGAACAACTGTCGGATGCGGGGGGCGTCTGTATTTCCTCCGCAGTGCACGAGGCCCTGCCCAGACGCATGCCGTTCGATCTGGCAAACCTGGGAGAACACGACCTGAAGGGATTCGATGACTCGGTGAGAGTATACCGGGTGAGGCCTAAACCAGGCGTGCCAATACCTCCGCCGAAAGCCGGAATTCGATCAAAACCGCCGCAAATATCGAGGTTCTCGCTGGGACTTGTGATCGTCGTTGTACTGGCAATTCTAGTCAGCATCCTTTACTTCGTTTTTCCGGACGATCCGCCCGAGGAGCCGGCTTTGACATCTCGAATGGCTCATCCACTACCGGATAAACCATCCATCGTGGTCTTACCATTCAGTAATTTCAGCGACGATGCCAACCAGGAATATTTCGCAGATGGCATGACCGAAGACCTGATCACCGACTTGTCGAAAATCTCGGGGCTCTTCGTCATCGCACGTAATTCCTCTTTTTCATTCAAGGACCGGCAGGTAAAAGTGCGTCAGGTGGCCGAAGAACTAGGGGTTCGGTATGTGCTCGAAGGCAGTGTACGCCGGGCCGGTAATCAGGTTCGTATCAATGCCCAGTTGATCGATGCCACCACCGGTGGTCATGTCTGGGCCGATCGCTACGATGGAACTTACGATGATGTTTTCGCCCTGCAGGACCGGATGACCGCAAAAATAATTTCAGCGTTATCGCTGCAGCTTTCACCGCAAGATGAGGCGCAACTGTTGAAATCTGATACGGCCAGCCCCAAGGCTTATGATGAGTTTCTCAAGGGCTGGGAGTTGCGTTGGCGTATCAATCGCGAAAGTTACGCCCGTGCAGAGCAACACTTCAAAAAGGCGCTCGAATATGATCCCGAATACGCCCGCGCCCACGCGGGGCTGGCATTACTGTACATGCAGATCTGGCAGCAGGATTGGCACCAGGATTCCGGATTGCAATCGGCTGGCTGGCATCGTGCGCAGTTGCACTTGGAGGCGGCAATGAGTAATCCGGATTCCCTGACACACAGCCTGCGTTCAACGCTTGAGTTATTTAAGGGGCGTCACGAAAAAGCCATAAGCGAAGCACGACAGGCGGTGGCTTTGAATCCAGGCAGCGCGGAAGGTCATCTGGTGCTTGCCGAAGCCTTGTCGTATAGCGGTGAACATATGGAGGCAATATACAATGTGGAACTAGCCCAACGCCTGGATCCAAATTTGCCTGGCACCTATCTGGTGGTCGAAGGACGTGCGCTTTTCGACAGGGGGGCCTACCAGGGCGCTCTGCGTACCCTCGATAAGGCTCTTCAAGCGATTCCCGACGATACCCAATCATTGATTTATCAGATCGCGGCTTATGGACATCTTGGAGATACCGATTACGCAGGGCTCGCCCTGAATCAGCTTAACAATCTTTTGAAATCGGATAATTTACCGCCCTTTACGCTGAGTGCGCTGCGCAATCGACTGCCTTATAAATCACAGGAGGCATTACAGCATTTGAGAGACGGGCTCATAAAGGGTGGTGTTCCCGAAAGGTAGCAGGAAGTTCCAAGCCTTATCATTCATGTTTACAGCGGATAGATCAGCACACTTCCAACCATGAACAACGGAATCAGCAAGCGGTTGCGCTTCGGGTCATAGCCAATATCCGAAGGCGATTTCACCTTATCCAGAACAATACTGTAGTTTCCATCCTTGTATCGATAAATGGCTTTACCCGACCAACTTGATGTAATCCAGCTGCCGTCTTCCATTTCCACCAAACCATCAAGTGCTCCGGAAGGCGGTTTTGGTAGATTGTGACGTTTGCCTGATTTATCCAGGCGGAAAGCCTCGCCAGTACCATAGGTGACGACTGTCATCTCGCCATTTTCATGCTTGATCAAACCGTTTGGCCAGCCCATATCCTTGTCCTGGTATACAACGCTGTAGGTGCTGTCTTGATGAACCTGGTAGATCGCATCGGTGGTTGTGGAAACAAAGCCACCCTCTCCTACACTCCAGGTCATCCCGCTGTCACTCACATAGACAGATCCATTTTCACCAGTAGTCAATCCATTAAGAAACACGCTGCCCTTGATATTGACACTCGACAACTGTTTGCCCCCAGGTAACTTGAAGCGATGCACATTATCCATATCAGCCACATAGAGGATATCACCTACAATAGCCGTACCCTTTGGTGCATCGAGATGCACCTCCGGACTGGTGCCATCCAGCCACTTCAGTT
>CP070646.1:541920-544736 GCA_020354435.1 Gammaproteobacteria bacterium | reverse complement strand
GTCATAGGGTTTTATCGCCTCGCCTTCGGTGCAGACTTCAACCAGGCGGTTAGCGCCAAGTTCAGTTGCTGAACCTTTCAGGGCATGCAGGTTTTCTCGATACTCGAGATAGTCGTCATACATCGCTTTCTTCGAATTCAGTATATGCTGCGCCCCTTCCTTTTCGAAGTTCTTGAGTAGGGTTTTAACAAAATCGGGATCGTCGCCCAGTAAGTCCAGTTCGTGCAGCACTACATTGTCATACCATTCGGATTCGGCGAAGTTGCTATGCAGATGCGTTCTTTTCTCTTTCTGACCCGCTGATTTTCCAGCCTGCGCTTTGCGAATATTTTTCGACAGAGAAGCAATACATTCGAGCAGACCCCGGGCATCGATGGGTTTGGTCAGAAATCTATTGGCGCCAGCACCGAGAGACGCGTCCTTGGCTTCCGGTGTGGCATCGGCGGTCAGCATGATTACCGGTAATTGAGCGCTGGTGTCCATGAAACGCAGGGATTTGACCACTTCGACGCCTGAAACTTCGGGCATGTTCATATCGAGGATTAGCATGTCGATCTTATCCAGTTCATCACTGAGGATATCGAGTGCCTTGTCGCCGGTACCGGCGATTCGTACGTTATGCCCGGCGTTGCGCAGTATGCCTTCGATGACCTGCTGGTTTACCTGGTTATCTTCAGCGACGAGAATATTTAGAGCACTTGCACCCGCCTGTTTGGCATAGTGCTCGGCCATGGTAACGATCTTGCTGTCGTTCAGATTGACGCTTTGCGCTGCATGCAGTGCATTGAACAGCGGTCGCTTTTCCTCGGGATTTGCGATAGTCGAAATGTAATAATGGTTCGACCTGTTGGCATCGATCATGGTGTCGGAAGAGTTGATTAACACCATCGATGTGTTTTCCAGTAATCCCTCGTTCCTGACCATTTGCGCAAACTGCACCGCGTTAATATCGATCAGGCAGGCCTGGTCGACGACGATGGTTTCATAAGGATTGGCGTCGTCATTGGCATGGATCAGCTGCGATAAAGCACGAGAGGAAGTTCGCACCCAGTCGAAATTAACCTGCCAGTACTTGAGGGCGGGTCTGATGATGCTCGCGGTATCCTCGCCCGCCAGTAACAGAACGTGGTTTTCCGATATGCTGGTCTGAGGATTGCTGCTGGCAAGAAAGGGTAATTCGAACCAGAAGGTCGAGCCCTTGTCGAGTTCGCTGATGACTCCGATTTCGCCATCCATCAGTTCTACCAGTTCCTTGGAAATAGTCGTACCCAGTCCCGTGCCGCCAAAAGACCTGCTGGTTCCTGCATCTGCTTGCGTGAAATCATCGAAAATCTTGTTGATGTTTTCCTCGGCGATGCCAATTCCAGTGTCGGTGATTTCGAAACGGATGCGTGGTGTCGACTCTGTACCGCCCACCAGTCTGACCGCCAGGATGACCGACCCTTTCTCGGTGAATTTGATTGCATTGTTTACCAGGTTGATCAGGACCTGTCGCAAATGCTGTTGATCACCCTTGAGCGCGAACGGAGTTTCCGGATCGAAGGTGCAGGATACGGTCAGCTCTTTTTTATCACCCATCGGAGCAAGCATGTAGATGACCGAATTGACCAGGCCGTGGAGATCGAAATCCTTCGATTCGATCAGAATTTTACCGGCTTCAATCTTGGCGATATCGAGCACGTTTTCGATCAGCTCAAGCAGCGTATTGGCCGAGCTGTGCATCGTGTTGACCAGTTCCTGTTGTTCGTAATTGAGCTTGGTTTCCTGCAACAGGTCGCCCATCCCGATTACCCCGTTCAACGGTGTTCTCAGTTCATGTGACATGTTCGCCAGGAATCGGCTCTTGGCCTGGTTTGCCTGTTTGGCCGACTCTACGGCAGCGTGCAGTTTTTTGATCAGAAATGCCGCGTACAGCGGCAGCAGGCACAGCATGAGTAAAAGGCTGACGCCAAAACTGCGATGATCCTGCCAGTATTCACCCCACAGGATTACCGCGGAAAATCCGGCAATTGCGATGACCTGTGAAACATAGAGATTGGTCAGGCCAAAGCGGAAGCCGTTCCCCAGAATTACCCACAGATATAACAGGAACAGCGGTACGGTTTGCGCATCGGTGTAAAAAAACAGAACCGACAGCGATCCCATATCCAGTACAGAGCCACAAATTCGCCGAATTTGTGAGGGCCTGGGATTGACGACGATCGCGCTGAAAATGGCCAGTGCACAACTGTAGTAGAGCAGGATAATCAGACTGGCACGCGAGCTGAATACCTCCCAGAAACTCTCCTCCGATCCCCAGGGGAAGCACAGGTAGATAACGAGAATGAAACCTATCGCCAGGCGCAACTTGGCCTGTTCGGGTTCAGAATCTCCAGTTCCCTTGAGCCTTCTGTTGAGCCTGGCGAGCAGGCCGGTTTTTGCTTCTGATGTTGCCATGCTTAGCAAAGCCGCAACGATTGTCAGTCGTCGCTGTAGTTTGTATGGATAGCGGTAATGTTATAGAGACGTTCGAAAAAAGCTTCTACACAAATCGGGTCGAACTGGGTACCGGCATGCTTGTGCAGATAATCCTGTGCATCAGCGGGATCCCAGGCGCGTTTGTACGGTCGCGTGGATACCAGCGCGTCATATACATCGGCAACCGCAACGATGCGTGCAACCAGCGGGATATCCTTGCCGGAGAGACCGTTGGGATAACCGGTGCCGTCGAAACGCTCGTGGTGATTCAACGCGATAATCGAACCGGTCTGGATATACCGCGACTGGCTGTTGGACAGTATCGAGTGTCCTATGACCGTGTGCTGTTGCATCGTCAG
>CP070646.1:538978-541820 GCA_020354435.1 Gammaproteobacteria bacterium | reverse complement strand
ATTGATCGTGGCGATACCGTAGTGGATTTTCCTGCCACGTTTGCTGCCATAGTCGGCTCCACCCGTCTCCGACTCTTGTGGTGCGCGGTCGGTCGCATATAACACCTGCACCGGGTAGATGGCGCGCTCTGAGGGTGTCTCGGCGACCAGGCTGGCGCAGCCTTGGAGCATTGCCAGCAGTAGAATAACCAGGAAGGGGCGTAACATCTTGCGCGACATTCTAAACTGAAAGCGGCGATGATATACCTAATCCCGAGTGATAAAAACGGGGTTGTCACGATGGGCCGAAACCCTCGAAAATCGTGATACTGAAACCGCTGCGGTTAATTATGTCCGCGCTTGCGCCGGTAACTGCATCTTCGCTGGCATACCACAGGCGCAAAAATTTGAGCTATATGAAATTTGAGCTAAATATATAGCAATCGATAGCAAAAATTATGCGAAATCTAAATCTGCCATCAGGAAACAGCATGCCGGTGTTCGGACTCGGCACCTGGCGTATGGGCGAGCACAGCGATCAGTTCCAGCAAGAGGCCGATGCCATTCGCGCCGCGCTCGATATGGGCGTCAGGCTGATTGATACCGCCGAAATGTACGGTGAAGGCGGTGCCGAGGAAGTCATCGGTGAGGCAATTCGCGGACGACGCGATGACGTATTCCTGGTGAGCAAGTTTTATCCGCATAACGCCAGCCGTAATGGTGTCATGGAGGCCTGCGAGCGCAGCCTGCGACGAATGGATTGCGACTATATAGACCTTTATCTGCAGCACTGGCCGGGCAGTGTCCCGCCAGAGCAAACCTTCGAGGCGCTGCACGAACTTCAGCAACAGGGCAAAATCCGCGACTTCGGAGTCAGCAATTTCAATCTGACCGAGTTGCAACAGATTCCAGCGGCTGATCAGACCAGGCTTGGCTGCAACCAGGTTTTCTATAATCTGGCACACCGTGAGGTGGAGTGGGAAGTGTCGGCCTGGTGCCGCGATCGCGGCATACCGGTGATGGCTTATTCTCCGCTCGACCAGGCAAGCTCGCTGCTGAGTTCCTCTGCTGTCACTGCCGTCGCCGAAAGGCATTCGGTTACGCCGGCGCAGGTCGCGCTGGCTTGGTTACTGCATCAACCGGATACGGTCGTGATTCCGAAATCCTCGCGCCCGGAGCGAATCCAGGAAAATCTCGACGCGGTCTCGATCGAGCTCGGCGAAGAGGACATGGCCGAGCTCGACGACGCATTCCCCGCGCCCGATAGGGCGGTGCGGCTGGGCATGCGCTAGCTGGAGTCCGGGCCGGGACTCGATCTGGTCCGATTATTTTAAAATATCTGCAAGGCCTGCCGGTAGCGGGCTTGACCCGGCTTGGACCCGACAGACTATAACCATGAAATCACCGGATAACCCGGCTAACGAAAAGGAACGTCGCAAGGATTTGCGTTCGCTGAATATTCTCGATACCAGGCCCGAAGAACGTTTCGACCGGCTCACGCGCATGGCCAAGCGGATTATCGATGTTGATATCGCACTCGTCAGCCTGGTCGACGAAAACCGGCAGTGGTTCAAGTCGAAAGTCAGGCTCGATGCCTGCGAAACCGGCAGAGATATCACGTTTTGCGGACACGCCATCCTCGGAAATAAAATCTTCATCATCGAAGACGCAAGAGACGACGAACGCTTCTTCGACAAACCGCTGGTTACCGGGCCGCCGAACATCCGCTTTTACGCGGGGACGTCACTGCGTTACATGAACGGCAACTAGCTTGGTACCCTGTGCATCATCGGCGGACCGATGTGAAGATTATGTGAAGGCCTGATCAAGGTAGTGTGAGGAATGGTTGCTGCAGCATTCCATCGCGGGATGTTAGTATCCGTCGTTCAACAGAAATCGGGGCGTGTTTGGGCATGAATACGACAGACCGGCGGCAAAGGCTGCGCGATGTTTTTAACGGTGATACCTGCATCCAGCCCGGGTCGGTCTACGACCCGATTTCGGCGCGCGTGGCCGAGGATCTCGGCTTCGAGGCCGGCATGTTCGCCGGTTCGATCGCCTCCTTCACCGTACTCGGCGCACCCGATCTCATTGTCTTGACCCTGACCGAGTTCGCTGCCCAGGCGCACCGCATCTGTCGTGCCGGCGAATTGCCGTTGATCGTCGATGCCGATCACGGCTATGGCAATGCGCTCAACGTCAAACGCTGTGTCGAGGAGCTCGAGACCGCTGGCGTGGCCTGCCTGACGATCGAGGATACGCTGCTGCCGAAACGTTTCGGCGGCGAGGGCACCGAGTTTCTGTCGATCGACGAGGGCGTCGGCAAGATGAAAGCGGCGCTGGCCGGTCGCCAGGACCCGCAGCTGATCGTGCTCGGGCGTACCAGCGCGGTCAGCGTCAACGGCGTCGAGGACGGCATTCGGCGGGCGCGCGCCTATCTCGATGCCGGCGTCGACGGCATCATGTTTGTCGGTATCAAGACTCGTACCGAGCTCGATGCGATTGCCGCCGAAATCGATGCGCCGATCATGCTCGGCGGTTCTGGCGCCGGGCTGCAGGAACGAGATTACCTTTCAAGCCGTGGCGTGCGCGTTTCGCTGCAGGGGCATCAGCCGTTCATGGCGGCGGTGCAGGCGATGTACGCTACTCTGAAAGCGTTGCGCGACGGTACTGCGCCATCCGAACTCGACGGCATTGCGTCGTCAGAACTAATCAAGCAGCTGACCCGCGACGAGCAGTATCAGGCCTGGCAGGATGAATTCCTGGGTTGATAATGAAAACGTCATTGCGAGCGCAGCGAAGCAATCTTATAAGATTGCGTCGTCCCGCCGCGGCCTTCGGCCTCGCGGTCCTCGCAATGACA
>CP070646.1:536034-538878 GCA_020354435.1 Gammaproteobacteria bacterium | reverse complement strand
CGCGAGCACGTGGTTTACATGTATACCTTTTCCAAGGCCTACGCGATGAGCGGCTGGCGGCTTGCCTACGTGATCATGCCCGAAGAGCTCAAGCGCGAAGCATTGAAGGTACACGATGCGACGATGATCTGTACTCCGCGGATTTCACAGCTGGCCGGTATCGCCGCGCTGGGACAGCCGTCGAATCACAGGCAGGAATTCGCGGCCATATTGCAAAAGCGACGCGACCTGATCGTCGAGCGCCTGCAAAACGTTCCACAGGTATTTTCCTGGCAGCAGCCGGAAGGCGCCTACTACATGTTCCCGCGGATTCTGGTCGATCACGCCGACTCGAGGTCTTTTGCCATCGAGCTGCTGGAAAAAGCCAGGGTCACCGTCACCCCTGGCAGCGCCTTCGGCCCGTCGGGCGAAAATCACGTACGCCTGGCCTATTGCGTCGACGAAGACACGATCAACCTCGCCTTCGACCGCATCGAAAAATACTTTCCCGCTTGATTCCGAGCCAGGCCAGCACTCTCGAATTCAGCGAATTATCCCCGCGAAAGCGGGGATCTCCAGAGGTGCAACAAGATTCCCGACGGACCGCGCAGGCTTGCACGTGAATGATTTCAGGGGCTAAGGCCAGATGCCGCGCATCAGCGTGGCGTGCGCGACGCGCTCGATCGCAATCACCAGCGCGACAGTTCGAAAATCGGGCAAGCTATTGCGCGGCGTCTCCTCGCCGACGACGAACGCTTCCCAGCGGTCGAACACATCGTCCATCGCCTCGTGTATCTTGCGGCGCATTTTTTCGGTGGTCGTGTCGTAATCCCACTGCTCGTTGATCTGGTTCTGCACCCACTCGTAGTAACTGACGGTGACGCCGCCGGCGTTGGCCAGGATATCCGGTAACACGTGGATTTTACGCTCCTGCAAAATGCGGTCGGCAGCCGGCGTGGTCGGATTGTTCGCGCCCTCGACCACGATCCTGGCCTTGACGTTGGCCGCGTTGCCGGCATGAATCTGGTTGCCGAGCGCCGCCGGCAGCAGGATATCGCAGTCGAGTTCGAGCAGCTCTTCGTTGGTAATCGTCATCGTATCTGCGAGGCCGACCACGGTGCCGCGCTCGCCCTTGAAAGCCTCGACCTCGGCGGGATCGAGCCCGGCCTCATCGTAGATACCGCCCTTGCTATCGCTGACGGCAACGATTCTGGCGCCCTCGCGGTGGAAGCCGTGCGCGGCGACGGCACCGACATCGCCAAATCCCTGAATGGCGACAGACATACCGGCGACATCCTTGTAATCGGGGATCAGTCCTTTGGACAAAAACCGCTGGGTGGCAAACAGGCAACCGTTACCGGTGGCCTCGTAGCGGCCGTAGGAGCCGCCCATTTCGATCGGCTTGCCGGTGACTACCGGGCGGTTGTTGAAACCGGGATGCAGCTTGTCGTAGGTATCGAAGATCCAGGCCATGGTCTGCTCGCTGGTGTACAGGTCCGGTGCGGGAATATCCTGGTGCGGCCCGAGTTCGTCGAACAGCTCGGAGGTGAAACGCCGCGTAATGCGGCGCAGTTCGCGCTCGCTCAGTTGCTTCGGATCGCAGACCAGTCCTCCCTTGGCGCCGCCGAAAGGCAGGTTGACCAGCGCACATTTCCAGGTCATCAGCTCGGCCAGCAAAATCACTTCTTCCATGGTCACGTCCGGGTGGTAGCGAATGCCGCCTTTGCTCGGCCCAAAGACACGGTTGTGCTGCACGCGAAAACCCTGGAAGCTCTGCACGCTGTCGTCATCCATCTCGACCGGGAAGTTGACGATATTGACGCGCTTGGGTTTTTTCAGGAAATCGACCAGCCCGCGTTTCAATCCCTTGACCAGCCGTGCCGCGCGATCGAACTGCGCCTCGCTGATCGCGATCGGATCGAGGTTTTCTATTCCGTTATCCGTTTGCGAAGCTTTGCTGCCCATGAAGTTTCAGATGCCGTTTACCAGATATTCGGGGCATTGTACCCCAATATCCGTCGGGAAAATCGATGCTGACAAAGCCGTCATGCCGGGCCTGACCCGGCATGGCATTGCCGTTATTCAGGCGGCTTCGAGTTTGATGGCGCAGAATTTGAATTCGGGAATCTTGCCGAACGGATCCAGCGCCTCGTTGGTCAGCAGGTTGGCGGCGGCTTCGTGGTAGCAGAACGGAATGAAGACCTCGCCCTTCTTCAGCGCCCCGTCGGGGCGCGCGAAGGCGCGGATTTCGCCGCGGCGGGTTTTGGCGATGATTTCACCGCCTGCCTGTACGCCGAGATTATCGAGATCCTGCTGATTCACGTAAACCACCGGTACCGGTTCGATCGCGTCGAGCACACTCGCGCGCCGCGTCATCGAGCCGGTATGCCAGTGCTCGAGCTGGCGCCCGGTGATCAGGATTAGCGGGAATTCCTCGTCCGGCTGCTCGTCGGCCGGAATCGATTTCGCCGCCACCAGCCTGGCGCGACCGTTGGCGGTGGGGAAGTCCTGCTTGAAGACGACGCCCTGCCCCGGATCGTCGGCATCGTCGCAGGGGTAGGTTACCGACGAATGCTGGTTCAGGCGATCCCAGGTAATGCCGGTAATGCTCTTCATCGCGCCGCGCATTTCGTCGTAAACCTCGGATACGTGCTGATAGCTCCAGTCGAGCCCGATACCCTTGCCGATATCGCGGATGATCCAGAGATCCTGGCGCGCCTCTCCCGGCAGCGGCACCGCAGCGCGGCCGAGTTGTACGCGCCGGTCGGTGTTGGATACGGTGCCGTCCTTCTCGGCCCAGCCGGAAGCCGGCAGCACGACATCGGCGAAGGCCGCGGTTTCGGTCAGAAACATGTCCTGCACGAC
>CP070646.1:533081-535934 GCA_020354435.1 Gammaproteobacteria bacterium | reverse complement strand
TCGTCAGCATCGTGCCGACCCGGGGCCCGGAAATGGCCTGGCTCATGATCTGCGACCACAGCGACTCGGTTTCGCGGTCGTACAGCAGTACGTCACTGTTGTACAGCAGGCCGGATACGCCGAAATCGGTCGGTTTGCCGCCGACGGTTGCGTCGAAGGCGACCGCGGTGCCGCACAGCGGGCAATAGGTTACCGCAAAGCGCTGGTTGTTGATTTCATCGTTAACGATTTCATGCCAGTTCAGGATCGCGATCGGGTAGGCCCGTGCCTGTCCCTGCAGCGAAATGCCGATAACGCGATCGCCCGGTTTAAGGTAACTGGCGTTTCCCGGTTTGATCAGTTTCGGATTGGACAGGGCCGGAATGCCGTCACGTGGCGGACCGCCCTGTAAAATCTGATCCTGAGGCAGAATCGAATTGGATAAATCGAAACCGTTGGTCGCACCCGCCGGGCCGATGAACTTGTATGCCATTATGCCGACAAGCAGGCCCAAAAGCGTCAGCGTGCCGGTCTTTTTCGATGGTATGAAAGACATTTTGACCTCCCTACCCTGTATTAATGCTTTGAGTGTAAATAATCGAATTAATTCAAACTTTTTTTTGCGATTTTTGGCGGGACTGTTGCCAGCTTGACTCATATGTCCAATCTATTTAGTCTGCGGCCATCGAATAACATCATAAAATCCGGAGGAGGAGTCATGAAAGCCAGAGCCGCGGTCGCGTGGGAACCGAAAAAACCACTAGTCATCGAGGAAGTCGAGGTCGAGGGCCCGAAAGCGGGCGAAGTCCTGTTGAAAGTCCATGCGACCGGCGTCTGTCATACCGATGCCTTTACCCTGTCGGGTGAAGATCCCGAGGGCGCGTTCCCGGCAATCCTCGGCCACGAGGGTGGTTGCGAAGTGCTCGAATGCGGCCCCGGCGTCACCACGTTGCAGCCCGGGGACCATGTCATTCCGCTTTACATACCCGAATGCCAGGAACCGACCTGCCCGTATTGCAGTACGACCCGGAATAACCTGTGCCAGTCGATTGCCGGCACGGTCTGGACCGGCTTCATGCCGGACGGCACGCGCCGATTCAAGGCGGGCGACAAGGAACTTTACCACTACATGGGCTGTTCGACCTTTTCCGAATACACCGTCGTGCCGGAAATCGCGCTGGCCAAGATCAGCAAGGAAGCGCCGCTGGACATGGCCTGCCTGCTCGGCTGCGGTGTGACCACCGGCATCGGCGCGGTATTGAACACCGCCAAGGTCGAGCCGGGCTCCTCGGTCGCCGTATTTGGCCTCGGCACGGTGGGCCTGTCGGTGGTTCAGGGCGCGGTCATGGCCAGCGCCGAGCGTATTCTCGCGATCGACGTCAATCCGGCCAAGGAGGAGATTGCCAGGCAGCTCGGTGCCACCGATTTCATCAATTCGAAAGAGATCGACGGCTCGATTCCCGAGTATATCCAGGAGATGACCGGTGGCGGTGTCGATTATTCCTTCGACTGCACCGGTATCGTTCAGGTCATGCGTGACGCGCTCGAATGCACGCACATGGGCTGGGGCACGTCCTGTATCATCGGTGTCGCCGGCGCCGGCGAGGAAATTCGCACGCGGCCGTTCAACCTCGTCGTCGGCCGCCGCTGGATCGGTACCGCTTTCGGCGGCGTCAAGGGCCGCAGCGAACTGCCGGGCATGGTCGATCAGTACATGGGCGGGCAAATCGAACTCGACAAGCTGGTGACCCACACGATGCCGCTGGAGGAAATCAATACCGCCTTCGACCTGATGCACGAAGGTAAAAGCATCAAGTCTGTGATCCATTTTTAAATATCCGTGTTTTACCGGTCGTTACGAGCATCACGAAGCAAAAATCCAGCGTCATTGCGAGGCGCGAAGCATTATCTAGCGTCATTGCGAGCGCAGCGAAGCAATCTCCCAAATCAAAAAAGATTGCTTCGCTTCGCTCCCAATGACATTTGAATATTGAGACACCACGAATGAAAGAAATCGAGAGCATCAAGGAGAGTGGCGGCTATCTCAACCGCTACACCCACGACTCGAGCAGCTGCAACTGCGAGATGACGTTTTCGGTGTACCTGCCACCGCGGGCGCGGGATGAAAAGGTACCGGCGCTATACTGGCTGTCCGGCCTGACCTGCACCGACGACAATGCCCGGACCAAGGGCGGCTTTCAGCGTTTTGCCGCGAAACACGGTATCGCCATCGTGTTTCCCGACACCAGTCCGCGCGGCGATGATGTCGCCGACGTACCCGAACGCTACGATCTCGGGCAGGCGGCGGGATTCTACGTCAACGCGACGCAGCAACCCTGGGCGCCGCATTATCAGATGTTCGACTATGTCACCTGTGAATTACCCGCGCTGATCGAGGAAAACCTGCCGCTGCAAGCGGGTATCAAGTCGGTCAGCGGGCATTCGATGGGTGGTCACGGCGCCCTGGTCTGCGCGCTCAGGTTACCCGAAGCCTTCCGTTCGGTATCGGCCTTCGCGCCGATCACCAATCCGCTCAACTGCGGCTGGGGACAGGGCTGTTTCGGCGCTTACCTCGGCGACGACACCGAGAGCTGGGAAGCCTACGACGCTACCTGCCTGGTGAAAGGCGGTGCGCGCGTCGGCGATATCCTGATAGACCAGGGTGACGCCGACGAATTCCTGCACGAAGGCCAGCTGTTGCCGGACAATTTTCAGGCTGCCTGTAACGCCGCAAACCAGCCACTGACGCTGCGCCTGCAGCCGGGATACGACCACAGCTACCACTTCATCGCCAGCTTCATCGAGGATCATTTCGATTATCACGCCAAAGCGTTAAAGTGACGCTGACGCGTCAGCTGCCCTTGCGGGTGATGG
>CP070646.1:530124-532981 GCA_020354435.1 Gammaproteobacteria bacterium | reverse complement strand
GATGTCATTCACGGCGGTTTTTTCCTCGGTTGCCAGAAGTTTTATGACTGGCTGAAAAATCTGAGTGACGAGGACCGCGGGCTGATCAACATGAAAAGCGTGCAGAGTATCAATCAACTCTACGGACACGAGGAAATCGACCGGCTGCATCGAAAGGACGCCCGCTTCGTCAACACCTGCATGATGATGACACTGAGCGGTTCGGCGGTCAGCGATGGCCTCGACAATAATCGCGTGATCAGCGGGGTCGGCGGTCAGTATAACTTCGTCGCCATGGCACATGCGCTCCCCGACGGGCATTCAATTCTGAACCTGCGCAGTACGCGAATAACGGGCAAGGGTGAGACTTCGAGCATTGTCTGGAATTACGGGCATATGACCATTCCGCGGCATTTGCGCGACATCGTGGTGACCGAGTTCGGCATCGCCGATCTGCGGGGTAAAACCGACCAGGTAGTCATGCAACGGCTGCTCGAGATTACCGATTCGCGATTTCAGCAGGAGCTGGTCGATACGGCCAAAGAAAACGGCAAGATCAGGAGCGATTACTCGATAAACCCGTCATTTGCGCAAAACCGTGTCGGCGAGATTTCAGACAAGCTCGCAAAGTACAAGAAGCGCGGCCTGTTCAATACCTTTCCCTTCGGCACGGATCTGACCGAAGAGGAAATTTTCATTGGCAGGGCGCTAAAAATTCTGAAAAAGAAAAAACAGAATCCGATGACGATGATCGCGACCATACTGAAGGCCTTTTTGTTGCCCGCCGATCAGAAACCCTATGTTAAATACCTGCGGAGAATGCAGCTCGACAAGGCGGATAATTTCGAGGAGAAACTGTATCAAAAACTCCTGGCCTACGAATTTTCACAGTTCGGGAAGGCTCGTTAAGGCAGGCATTTGCATCGATTCCGGCAATCCCAGTGCGAGCGTTAAGGGCAGTTTTTCAATCGGCCTTGCGATAAATCCGTAACCTGGCAGACCATTCGCCGAATCCGCCAACATCTTCGGGCAAGTCTTCATGCACACCGATCACGAGGGCACCGCCCGGTTTTATCACGGCCGATATACGCTCCAGGGCGCTGCGCTGCAAGTCTTCGTCGAAATAGGTGAACACCAGGTTTCGGCATAACACCAGGTCGAATGATTCTGCCGGGACGGTTTGCCTCACGTCCTGCTGCCTAAAACGGACAGCGCGCCTGAATTCCGGTTTCAGGCAGTAATGTTTCTCATCCCGCGTGAACGCGGTATCGCGCCAGCCTGCCGGCAGCTCCTTGACACTGCTGTAGGCATAGCGGGCGTCGGCAACACGTCGCTGCATCGCTGGATTGCTATCCGTGGCAAGCAGGTACAACGACAGATCAGGGAAAT
Source organism: Gammaproteobacteria bacterium (assembly GCA_020354435.1). Lineage (GTDB taxonomy): Bacteria > Pseudomonadota > Gammaproteobacteria. The sequence goes on along the minus strand of CP070646.1, from coordinate 531,613 downwards.
CCGCTTGCATTTGCATCCTCCAGATAAGCGAAATCGTAAATGGCTCTTCTCCCGACCCGCAGCCCGCACTCCAGATCCGCAATTCATCTCCGCCCTGTCGCCGAACCTGACGCGCCAGCTCCGGCAATACCTCGCCGGCGAGAAATCGATACATTTGATGATCACGATAGAAACGGGAAATCGTCACCTGGCACAGTCGATCGAGAACATTCCATTCATCCTCGTGCTCGCCGAGATAGTCGCGATAAGCCGAAATTTCATCGACTCTCAAATCTGCCATACGCCGGCTGATCCGTTTGCATACCTGGCCCCGGACCTTGCGAAAGCCCGGCCAGCGTAGCCGCAGCTGCGGCAAGGCCCACTGCAGAAACTGTATGCACTCATCATCCCGCATCACAACAGGTTCCCGGATATAATGGCGAAAATGTGCTGGTAAAGGTTATAACGATAACCTTATCAGCCCCGACTCGATTGGGATATAGAGCGCATGCACAAACCCGACGCCCGGCGAAATTTCGAACCCGCCTATCTGGCACTACTGGAGAATAATCAGTTGGCGGCACGGGCCGAGCAGGCATACCAGCATATGGCAGACTGTGATTTGTGTGCTCGCTATTGCCATGTCGACCGCTTCAAAACGATCAAAGGCGCCGTCTGCCGCACCGGGAGCGCGGCTGTGGTGCACAGTTTCGGCCCCCATCACGGCGAAGAAGACCCGCTGCGTGGAACTCGTGGCTCGGGCACGATATTTTTCTCCTGGTGCAGCCTGCGTTGCGTATTTTGCCAGAACTGGGAAATTAGCCAAAAGGGCCATGGGCATGAAGTAACCCCGCAAACGCTGGCCGACATGATGCTGCAGTTACAGGCACAAGGTTGCCACAACATCAATTTTGTCACGCCCAGCCATGTCGTGGCGCAGATTATCGCCGCCGTTCGGATTGCCGCGGAGCAGGGATTACACCTGCCGCTGGTTTACAACACCGGCGGCTATGACAGTGCGGAGGCATTGGCATTGCTGGACGGGATCATCGACATCTACATGCCGGATATGAAATACGGCGATTCCACGATTGCGCATCGATTCTCGAGGGTACGCGACTATGTCGAGGCAAACTTTGCCGCCGTTCGGGAAATGCATCGGCAAGTCGGCGACCTGCAGCTGGACCAGAAGGGCATCGCACGACGTGGATTGCTGGTTCGGCACCTGGTGCTACCGGACAATCTTGCCGGCAGCGAAGCGGTCATCGCCTTCCTCAGCAAAGAGATATCAAAACACACTTATTTAAACCTGATGGACCAATACCGGCCCTGTTACCGGGCCGACGAAAATCCACCCCTCGATCGTCCATCAAGCGAAGAGGAATTCAGCCAGGCACTCGATCTCGCCCGTAAATACGGACTGGATCGGCTTGATCATCGGCTCGCCTGGCGTCGATTCCTCGGATAATTTCCGAAGACGCAGACCCTTTGGGCAACGGCTTTAGCGCTT
>CP070646.1:527159-530024 GCA_020354435.1 Gammaproteobacteria bacterium | reverse complement strand
ACCAGCGCCGCGCGCGCGCATGAACCAGATCATCAGCGTTTTCGACAGTTACACCTACCGACCGATGGTGTGGGACGTTTACGTACAGCGCATTGTCATACCCGGCAGTGGCGGCCGCGCCGACGAGGAACTCATTGCCACCGCCCTGCCGACAATTCAAACGGCGCTGCAGCAAATCGACCTGTGGCGCGGCGACAGTGAGTTCCTCGTCGGCGACGCGATTACGCTGGCCGATTTATATGCCTATCCGATGTTGCGTTACTTCATCGAAACCGGCGAAGGTGAAGCCATGCTGGCATCTTTTCCGCGGCTGCAGGAATGGCTTTCGCAGATGCAACTACGTCCCAGCGCACGCGCAACCAGCTTTCATTCGGCCAGCGACAGCGAAGGTGGATTTTAATCCAGGCCGGACTGGCGATCGCAGCCATTGCGATTTATGCTAGGCAGGCTTTGTCGAAGACAGCCCAATGCTTGCCACCGAACAGGACGAATCAACTTATCGCGTGTATTACCGCAGTTATTTTCTGTCGCTGCTACTGCTGCTGATTCCGCCGGCGCTGCTGTACGAGCACGGTCCGAGTCTGTTAGACGGCAGCATCGATGCCAGTGACCTGGCAGGGCTGATCATCGGTATCGTGTTGCCGCTGCTCGGCGCCTACTATTTGACCGAGTTCGCCTGTTTCAGTTTTTCGCTGGAGCAGGATGTATTCCGCTGGAGATGGCATAATTTTATTCGTCGTCGCGAGGGCCAGGTACCGCTACAGCGAGTCGTCAAGGTTCGGCGCGAGAGCCTCGAGTCGAGCGGATCCGCCGGACTGGGATACGCCTATCGCCTGGTGGTTATTCTCGACGACGATAGCGTTATTCCGCTAACGCGGGGTTTCTCCGCCCTGCATGGCAAGAAGCTGGATCAGATCGTCGATCAGATTCGCGCGCACCTAGGACATTTCGTGCCAATGCGCTGACGTTAAGGTACACATCAAGGCAGACAAATGGTTTATTACGTTGTCAAAGTTGCTCTCTCGGCACTGCTGATCGTCGCCATCGCCGAGATCTCGAAGCGCAGCTCGTTAATCGGGGCTTTGCTGGCCTCGGTGCCGCTGGTGTCCGTGCTGGCGATGATCTGGCTGTATATCGACACCCGCGACAGCGACAAGGTCGCCGCTCTAGCCTCCGGCATATTCTGGCTGGTACTGCCGTCGCTGGCGCTGTTCATCGCATTGCCGCTACTGCTCAGACACGGATTCAATTTTTATCTCAGCATGGGTTTATCGATCCTGCTTACCATCGGCTGTTACTGGGGAATGGTCAGCCTGCTCAACCATGTCGGCATCGAAATCTAGACAGACGAATGTCGAGTTACGACAGGCGGGCGCAGCACCGGCGAAGAATTCCGGGGCTATCGCATGAAAAGCGGCTAAAATAGCGGCCCGACCATCAGCATAGTATAACCATGAAATTATTGCCGATTGTTACCATTGCGCTGACGCTGATCCTGCTCGGCGGCTGTCAACAAGGCCTGAAATGGACCCGGCTGGACGGCAGCAGCGCCGACGAAGCCCGGCTGGAGCAGGCGCGCAAGGCCTGCCGCATCGATATAAAACTTGCTGGAGTCGAAAGAGCCGAAGCGGAAAGGGACGACAAGATTAAAAAATCCTCGACCAACCAGTCGAAAATGCTGGCCAAGGAAGAGTACGACTCGATCAGGCGGCAGGTTTACCGGGAAATCGATACCTGCATGAATAAACAGGGATACAAACGATAACCGGGGTTCCGCGGGCGATGGAGATTCGCGCAGAAGTGGGAGCGGATCGGGCTGCAGTTCGTGCGCTCAACCGCGCCGCGTTCGAATCTGATGCCGAAGCCGACCTGGTCGACGCATTGCGTAGGCAGGCCGATCCCTGTATTTCACTGGTAGCCGAGGAGGCCGGCGAAATCGTCGGGCATATCATGTTTTCTCCGGCGCTGGTGACCGCGGACGCAAACCTGAGGGCGATGGCGCTCGGACCGATGGCGGTATTGCCCGCGAGACAGAACAAGGGCGTTGGTTCTGCCCTGGTACGGGCCGGCCTCGAACAGTGCCGGCTTGCCGGCTGCGTTGCCGTTTTCGTCCTCGGACATGCCCGTTACTACCCCCGTTTCGGTTTCCTGCCGGCATCGCGCTTTGGCATAAGTTCCGTCTACGATGTACCCGACGAGGCATTCATGGCGCTCGAACTCGATCCCGGAGCGCTCACCGACAAGGCCGGCAAGATGCATTACCATTCGGCTTTCGCCGGCCTGTAATAGAGTCCGCCGTTGAACGACAGGCTGGTTTACCTGCTCGCGGCCGACGCCATCCTGGTCACGCACTTCCTGTTCGTCTGTTTCGTCGTTATTGGCCTGTTATTGATTTTCATCGGTCAATGGCGCGCCTGGACCTGGGTGCGAAACTACCGCTTCAGGCTCGCGCACCTGGTCGCCATTGCCATCGTCGTGTTGCAATCCTGGCTCGGTATGATCTGCCCGCTGACAATCTGGGAAATGGATTTACGCGCACGCGCCGGCGAGCAGGCTTACGCCGGTTCGTTCATCGCCCACTGGATCGAACAGCTGCTTTACTATCGTGCTCCCGACTGGGTGTTTATCCTGCTTTACACGGCTTTCGGCGGACTCGTTGTCGCCAGCTGGTTCTGGGTACGTCCGAAAAAATAAAATCTTCTGCCGGCCCTCGGCATCCAGCCAAAGCACCGTTGCGGAATGCTAGCGCATAAGATCGGGGTAGTATTTCCGCGCAATCTCGGGATAACTGCGCACCCAGCGCTGCCAGTATTTCTCGCCAAACACGAGCGGTCTGACCCGGCTGCCCATGCCGCCGGTGCCGGC
>CP070646.1:524142-527059 GCA_020354435.1 Gammaproteobacteria bacterium | reverse complement strand
ATCCATAAGGACTGGAAAGTTTCACAAAAATTTTGAATATAAAAGATGGCCATTTTTGTGGTTTCATTCCGTCTACAATTACCATCCTGCCACCGTCAACAAGCGACGCGTGAATTTTTCTAAGAACCTCTTCAGGATTTTCCAAATATCCAAACACTCCCGTAGATATTATGCCTTTAGCTCCAGATGGAAGCACAGTCTTATCTATATCTGATCGAACCAGTTCGACATTCTTCCAGTTGGCAGTTCTAACCTTTCTTTCAGCAATAGATAGCATTTCGCTACTGATATCGAGGCCTAACAACCTACCATTAGGCCCGATTTTTTCGATAATCAGGGGGAAACATAAGCCCGTTCCACATCCGAGATCGATAACAAAATCGCCTTGATTCAGGTCTAGATGTTCAACTGCTTTTCTTCGGTACTCATTTATCCTCAAGCCGATTAACGGATAAAATACCTTTACCGCAAGATCGTAATATCTAGCATTGCTTTGATAAGCTTCCTCGACTTTTTGCTTCGTTGTTTTCATGTCGTATCTGCTAAATAACAACATAATGAAAAGAAAATTAACCTGATAATATATTATCTGCTATTAGGCGTCCGCTTCTGGCCGTTTGCAGCGGTCGGGCAGCCGTGTTTCAGCGGCCGCTTTGGAGAAAATAGTGGATTAATTGAATCAGGATTATCTGATTAACGTATTGTCCCTTGCTTGATCTAGCTTTTCTTCGAGCTTATCAATTTCGCCGCGTAAAAATTCAGCCTTTGTCGAGAGCGGGTCACCAAAATCTAGCGTCTCAAGACCTTCGGACAGTTCCTTGATCATTCGTATGAACTCAATTTCATCGGCGGTTAGATTTAGATTTCTTAAATTAGTACTCATCACGGCGAGATCATTTTTCTGCTACGAGAATCGAAATCTTATCCTTGTAACGCCAAACGTACAATGTCTGATATTGGTCGAAATTCGAAGCCTGATTACTTATCCTGAGTGGCGGCTTTGGGAAAAGCGTTATTTCCTAAAGGTAGCCACGGCGTACTTTGCCAAGCAACCGAAATGAAGTACGCCTGCATCAAACACCGGCGGGGTTATTTTTCGCGGTGCCGGTCCGTGCTTAGACGGACCGGCACTGTAAGTTAGCGAATGCGCGAGCGGTAATACTCGGTCAACGCGCTGCGGGTCGATGCGCGCTGCCGCGCGATCGCGGCCGCGTTGGGCGCCGTTTTCGCCTTCGTCGACTTCATCTCGTCTCCGCGGCTGCGGTCGAGCCGCATCACCATCAGGCCGTTGTTGATATCGCTAGCGACAATCGTGCGGCTGTGCGGAAACGGGAAGATGCCCCATTGACCGAAGAACGCCGGAACGTCCCGCGGTTCCGAGTCGAGCCGCGCAATTTCCTGCAGTTTCAGTTCGCGGCCCTGCCGCGATATTTGCAGCACCCGGGTGCCTGTGTTGTAAACAGCCCAGTAGAGCTTGTTGCCCTCGCGGATGAAGTTGTGATCGTTATCGCCCGGCGAATCGACGCTAAAGCGCTCCTGAAACACCGGGTTGTCGAGGTCGCGGACGTCCACCACGTAAATGCCGGGATTACTGATTGTATTGGGCGGATTGTCGGTCGCGCAAAAGAAGTTTCGGAAAAAGCCGTCCTCGCCCTCGGCGTCGCGGAGTTCGTCGAGTTCGTCGTTGATCAGCAGGAACTCGTGCCGGTTTGACGCGGTCCAGCCCTGGTGCGAGAAGCAGATCCCGGGCACGGTGAACGACGAGATGACCTTGATATCGCTCTTGTCGGTCACGTCCCAGATTTCCGTGGTGCCGCCGCCGAGTTCGCCCGGGGTATCGTCTACCCGCTGCCCACCGCGGCTGGCTGTATCCTTGTCGCGGCCGTCGAAGACGAAGGCGATTTCACGGCCGCGGTAATCGCGGTCGGGGCCCCGGTAATTGACCACGTAAATATCGTGCTCGCCGAAGTCGGCCAGGCAGGAGACGATCTCCGGATTCAGCGGATCTGATTTCAGGTCAAGGATCAGGGTATTGAAGCGCGATGGGTGAAACGGGTGATCGTCGCAGGCCGTTGCCGTATCGTCAGCGAGTTCGGCACCGACGACATACGCGAACCCGGTTTCCTGGTTCACGTAGATATTGTGCGCGCTCTCGTAGCCGCCTTCCTCGAATACGGCGGTCGGCGGGATCTGGAAGCCATCGTGGGGCGCAGGGCCGAAATGGTCGAGCTGGCTCAAATCCAGGATACCGATGCCGGCGCCGGTCGCCTCGGTGGTAAAATAGGCGTACCCGGTATACCACGGAAAATGGCGCCCGGCGTCGTCTCCATCATCGCCATTATCATCTTCCGGACGCGGCTCGCCGACGTTGTATACCCCGATATCGCCCCATAAATTGGCAAAGTCATCGGGTTCAGGCGTCGGCATGATACCGATGAACACGGGATTATCCGGATCGGTGACGCGCACGATCGACATGCCGTCGCCGGTGCCGACCAGCGCGTATTCCTCGCCCATTGGCGAGGTCCAGCCCCAGATGTCGTTGAGCAAAACCCCGGAACGCGGGGTTACTGCACCGATTTCTGCGGGCAACAGCTGGTCGAGAAGCCGCATATTCTCGGTGTCGGGGAACGGCCCGACCGCGGGCTCGGGGAACGGGGGAAATGACTGGGAATGCGCGGGTCCGGTCACGATGAACGACGCGATGATAAATGCGCCTGCGAGCGCTTGCCTGAGACTCGCATTTTTGAACTGCAGGTACTGCATAGGAAACCTCCTGTGCTAGGCACTTGCTGTGAAGAATCGAGTCGGTCGAGCATAAAAGCTGCACTGTCAAAAGTCTAGTGGTGAGATTTTCCGGAAGCGCGAAGTAGTGAAATGGAGGAAATTTCTTGCGGCGATATTTCGGTGGATTACC
>CP070646.1:521111-524042 GCA_020354435.1 Gammaproteobacteria bacterium | reverse complement strand
CTGGAAAAAATTCCGGCCGGAGAATTTTCTTTTCGCGAGCTGGGCGAGGTTTCGGTGCGCGGCCTCAACCGGCCTGTCCGAATTTACACGGTCGACCAGGCAACAGGCTGAAGCGGCGCGACCGGCGTCATTCGACGGGCTGCCACAACTGATAATCGAATGGCTTATGCCGAACCGCGGCTGCGGGCAGTGCTTACAGCTGCTGATCGACGAATTCGAAATAGCGCGACAGGTTCGAACGCGCCTGGTTCTCCAGGCGCTCGGCAAAAAAGTCGGACAGGTAGAAACGTTCCTTGTCCAGCAGGCAGTTCTGAAATTCCTTTTTTCGGCGAAAGTACTCGGCATCGCTGAGACTAGCGCTCTCGCGGCGCAGGTTTTCGCTGTCCCGCAGGAATTCCTCCCACGACAGTCCGAAGCTGGACAGATCGATATCGACCATGTAAACGGTGTCAGGATCTTGCAGCGAGTTGCCATCGTGCAGCGTCGCCATGATCAGGCGTTCGACCAGGCCGCGCAGCTCGTCGGCCTGTACGCCGTCCGACAGCTGCAGGTAAAGATCTGCGCTGCGCCTTTCGTTATCGGCTTGATCGGGTTCGAAGATAACGTCGTGAAACCAGACAGCGAGTTCGAGCGCGTCGGGGTTGGTCGCGAGCGACTTACAGGCGTCGAACATGCCGATGCATTGCTCGATATGCGCGAGGCTATGGTAGTGGCGCTGCGGTTCCCGGTAGGCGTCCACTAACAGTCGATGAATTTTTGCACTATCGTCGTTGGCGCCGTCGATGAGGCAGCGTCGCCATAGCTTCTGGAAACGATCAGGACCGCTGATTGCTGCGGTCGGGGCGGGTGTCATCAGCCATCGCCCTGCTGAGCGACCTGCTTTTGCAGGGCTTCGACCCGCGCATGCGATCGGCTAAGTTTATCGCTGAGCATACGTATTACATCGAGAGCGACATCGGAATTCTCGCGCAGCATACGGAAAAACATATCGCCGGTGATTTTCATCACGCGCAACTGCCCCTTGCTGACCAGCGTCGCGTTGCGCGGGGCGTTGTTGAGTAAACCCAGTTCACCGATGAGTTGATTTTGCGACAGCGTGTCGGAAACGACCAGGCCGGCGTCAGTTTCGGTAACGATGTCGACCGCGCCCTGCATGATTACGTAGGCGAAATCTGCGCTTTCGCCACTGTTGAAGACGACGTCGCCATCTTCGAAAGTAACGATCTCGCTGGCAAAGGCCAATAACTTCAGTTTCGATGTTTCCATTTTCGAAAACATCGGGATTTTTCGAAGTAAGTCTGTCTCTTCTGCAAGATCCAAGAGCGGTGCTCCAGACGCAAACGGCGCGTTTACCACGGTTAATGAGTGAAGATTGGCACGGGCGTAAGCACAATTCAAGGTTTTGCCCCTTCCCGCGGGGCCGGATATTTTACCTGGCGGGGTAAAATTCGCGGATATCGGGCTTTATTTTCTGGCCCAGGCGTAATATCCCGAAACCTGTAATTCACTGGTCGGACGACGAAACAGAAGCAGGCCAAACCGGTCGAGCCAGCGTGCCGGCTTCATGCCAAGGTGTTTCTCGACGCCTTTTTTCCAGAACCGGTGCAGGTTGAAGATCGACGAGTAGGGGCCACGAATCGAATACAACCTGACCTCGGCAAAGTCGCGCAGCAGCCAGGCCACGCCATCTCGGCTGAATCGGTATCCGTCGGTAAAGCTCAGATCCGGCGGTGCATGATAGCGAAACAGGAATGGCAGGTGCAGCAGTAAATAGCCGCCGGGCTTTAGCAGGGCATGAATGTTTTCGATCGCCGCAAAGGGGTCGTAAACGTGCTCCAGTACAGACAGGCAGACGATACCGTCGTAACTCCCGGGTCGCAGACTGCTCGGCGCACAAATATCGTCGATGATGTCTGCCGGGTGTGTTTCCAGGTTGACGTTCATGGTTTCGATCCTGTCGCGCTGGAACAGTCCGAAGCGCTCGCGCGTCGACTGACCAATGTCCAGTACCAGGTTGCAGTTTGCCGCCATGAATTCGAGTTTCTCGTTGAGCAAGCCCGCACTGTCGTAGGCATAGCTGTGATCGACGAGGGTGCGCCTGATGGCTTCTACATGACGCGCTATCGCGGCGGCCGTGGCCGGGTTCGGACGATTACGCCTGTCGTCGCCACTCATCTTTGCAACGGGTTGGATGCGTTCATGAGCGACAGTTTATCCGGATTCGCCTGATTTCGCTTTAATCGGGCCGGATTTGACGCTAGGCTTGGCGCAGGTCGAGTAACTGGAACAAAACAATGAAACACTACCAAATGTATATCGATGGCGAATGGTGCGACGCCGAGGACGGGGCAAAACTGGAATCGATCAATCCCGCCACCGGCGAAGTCTGGGCGACCGCGGCGGTCGCCGGCGAGGCCGAGGTGAACCGTGCGGTCGCTGCCGCAGATCGCGCGTTGAAGTCCGGCCCCTGGGCGCAAATGAACGCAACCCAGCGCGGCAAACTGCTGCGACGGCTGGGCGACCTGATTGGCGAGAACTCGCAAATGCTGGGTGAAATAGAAACCATCGACAGCGGCAAGCTGGCGAAGGAGACGCGCGCGCAAACCGGTTATGTTTCGGATTATTACTATTACTATGCCGGTCTCGCCGACAAGATTCAGGGCGCTACGTTGCCGATCGACAAACCGGACATGCACGTTTATACCAGGCGCGTACCGATCGGCGTGGTTGCCGCGGTGGTGCCGTGGAATGCGCAGATGTTTCTGACCGCGACCAAGCTCGGGCCGGCGCTAGCGGCCGGCAACACGGTCGTGCTGAAGGCTTCGGAGGCAGCGCCGGCGCCGATGTTCGAGTTTGCCAAAATTGCCGATGAAGCGGGTTTTCCGCCTGGTGTCATCAACGTGATTACCGGTTACGGAGAGCCCTGCGGTC
>CP070646.1:517995-521011 GCA_020354435.1 Gammaproteobacteria bacterium | reverse complement strand
CCTGAACCAATAAATTGTTCCCCCGACGATAAGTAGCAACAAAACCGAAATCGATATAATTCTTTTTGTCACCCCGGAGAGGATTTCAGACTGATCGTCTGATAGCGGTGCCGGAGGTTTCGATCCTGGATTTAACTTAACTCTGTAAATACGTACTGGATCATCGAATCCTTTCAATACCTGCTCACCCAGATTTTCCAAATTAAACGGTAAATGCTTTGAAAGTGATTCATATATTGCCGAAGTTATGCATACCCCGCCCTGATGCGCCAGTTGTTCGACACGCTGCGCCTGAACTACCCCTGTTCCGGTCACGGTATTGTCGGCAATAATGACTTCACCCATCGAAATGCCTACACGAACGATAGGCCGGACATCATCCTGAAGTTGTGCGTTGTAATCGGTATGATCAACTTGGAAAGCAAGCGCAGCGGACACTGCGTCGGCGGAACGCTTGAAGCTCGCCAAGAGTGCATCGCCCCGAAGCTCAAGTACCCGCCCTTGGAATTTTTCTATAACCTCGCCGAAGTGCTGAAAGCTGGTCTGAATTCGCTCATGGGCTAACCGCTTATCTTGCTGCACCAGTGACGTCGACTCTACGATATCAGCATGCAAGATAACGGCTAAAGTGCCGGATAAGTGCTCCATTTTCACTATTAGCCCGAACTAAATTTAGGTCTGGAGATACTATCACATGCCAAATTTTTAATTTTATTGTTACTAAAAAACTCGGAGGCCGCTAATGGCCGGTTCCCGCAGCTAGGAGTCTGCCCATAAGCGTCTCCTATCGAGAAAACTAACGTCTAAAAGATTTAGATGCGCGACGCACTGAGACGCTCAACTATGGCAGCCACTCCCTGCCTGAATCGGAGGACACTTTACGGTTCCGAAAGAGCAAAAAACACAACAGTCGCCTGCGTTGGGTTTGAGCAACGTACCGCAGGCTTCACATTCATAGTAATACTGACAGGCATCAGTCGGCATGATCTCGGTCTTACTGTACCCGCAATGCGGGCAAGTGAGAGTTGATTCAAAAATTATGTCTGCCATATTTAAGAAGGATTACTGCTTACCTCCCCCAGTAACGATTTCATTCATGTTTGCAGCGGCAATTAGACCCGCCTTTATTATTAGCTCAGCAGGAATCGTTTCAAAAACTTGCTTATCGAACTCGATTGTCCGGCATTCCGAGTCTCCACATACGTTGCAACATTGACTGCTGGAGACTCTTGCGGACAACCACTCTTCGAGCGGTTTACCATCAATCCAGATTCGATTCGATTGCGAGGGGTCAGCAGTGAAAGTCTTTGTGTCTATCTCTCTGATTTCAATAATAGGCTTAATACCCAGAGGCTTGAGGGCTACCCTGAGTTTATTCACGGCGTGTACTAGTTCTTCGTATGTTGACCCACAGCGATCACAGGTCTTTCCATTCGAGTCGACAAGGCGCTGCCATGTGATTGATAACGACTGCATTGGTTCTTGTATGTACGTGAACATCAAACAGCGTAATTATAAGGTTTTGGCTTAATAACGCATCGTCACTTTAGAGTTCCAGCGTCCGAAGCAGTTGGCCGAATTAAGAAGTCCGCGAAGCGGATTTCAGAGTCTGCTTTCGGGAAATCAGATTCTACTTTACTAGTGACAGATCGCACATTGACCAACAAATGACACTGGCGAACGAAATCCCTATACTCAATCCATGAGTTCATACCAAGACCCAAGTTTTACGATCGGAATTGAAGAAGAGTACCTGCTAGTCGATCCCGAAACGCGAAACCTTGCCCACGATCCACCCACAACCATCCTTGAGGAGTGCAGAAAACGGATCGGCGACCAGGTTACTCCCGAGTTCCTGCGCTCCCAAATTGAGGTTGGAACAAAAATATGCACCTCGATTGCCGAAGCAAAAGAAGAGCTCCGTACGCTACGCAGTTGCATCCGTGAAGTGGCCAAGGCCCACGATCTTGCAATGATCGCCGCATCCACCCATCCAATTGCAGACTGGGATTTGCAGAAGCATACGGAAAAGGATCGTTATAACATCCTTGCTCAGAGTATGCAGACCGTGGCGCGAAGACTTCTGATCTGTGGTATGCATGTTCATGTCGGCATTGAGGACGATGACCTGCGAGTTGATCTGATGGGCCAGGTTAGCTACTTCCTGCCACACTTACTGGCACTCAGTACATCCGCACCATTCTGGCGCGGTCGCGAGACCGGACTCAAATCCTATCGCATGGCGGTTTGGAACGAAATGCCGCGCACGGGCCTTCCACCGCAGTTCGATAGCTATGGGGAATACCGACGACTGGTCGAAATTCTTGTCAGCACGGGGGTAATCGAAGATGCGACCAAGCTATGGTGGGACGTTCGTCCAAGCGATAAGTTCCCGACTCTTGAAATGCGAATGACTGATATCTGTACCCGGATGGAGGACGCCATCAGCATTGCCGCCTATTATCGGTGTTTACTGCGCATGCTATGGCGACTTCGTCGTAACAACCAGCGCTGGCGTCAATACGATCGGTTCATGATTGCGGAAAACCGCTGGCGAGCATCGCGTTATGGTTTTGATGAGGGGCTAATCGACTTCGGTAAGGCCAGGATCGTTCCTTTTCCCGAGTTGCTCGAAGAGCTAATCACGCTCATTCGGGAGGACGCAGAATTTTTCGACTGCGTTGCCGAAATTGAACATGCCCGAGAAATTCTAGAACGAGGCACGAGCGCCCACAAGCAGGTCGCGGCTTGGCAGGAAGCTTGCCAAGCAGGTAAGGAAGATGCAGATGCACTTCGCCATGTGGTTGATATGTTGATCGAGGAAACGGCCCACGGGCTGTGATTTTGGCGAGGAACCGTTGAGGCGTGAGGCAACGAGACACACTCGTTAAACTAATCCGAGTGTCTGTTTCTGGCTGATTCTGTTGAAAAACTCGAAAAAATTGGAGGGCTATTTTTCTGCAGAAAACCAAAACATTCTGAACTCAACACAGCACTCAGTATGTAAGCACACCAG
>CP070646.1:514868-517895 GCA_020354435.1 Gammaproteobacteria bacterium | reverse complement strand
AGATCGGTATACAGGCGGGCGTTGCCGGCGTGGTAATTGCCGGTGCCGATGTGCACGTAGCGGCGCAGGCCGCTGTAATCGTTGCGCACGACCATGATCAGCTTGCAGTGAGTCTTCAGATCCATGACGCCGTAGGTTACGTGAATACCGGCTTCTTCCAGCCGGCTCGACCAGCGGATGTTGGCGGCCTCGTCGAAACGCGCCTTCAGCTCGACCACGACCGCGACCTGCTTGCCGTTTTGCGCCGCGTCGACCAGGTAGTCGATAACCTTGGTGTCGGCCGAGGTGCGGTACAGCGTCATCTTGATCGCGCGTACCTTGGGATCACGGCTGGCCTCGCGCAGCAGGCGCTCGACCGAGGTGGAAAAGGATTCGTAGGGGTGATGCACCAGGATCGAGCCGTGATCGCGAATGGCATGGAAGATATTCGGCATATGCGCAAGCTTGGGGTGATCGATCGGGTGATGCGGCGGATCACGCAGCGCCGGTATCTCGAGATCGATCAGGCTTAGCAGATCGCGCGTCGACAACAGGCCTTTCTTTTCGAACACGTCGGCTTCGTCCAGCCCCAGTTCGGCGGCGAGCATGCCGCGGCGGGTCGGATCCATGCCCTGTTGCACGACGACGCGCACGATATTGGCGAAGCGGCGGTGGCGCACCTCGGATTCGATCATCGCCAGCAGATCTTCGGCACGGTCTTCGTCGCGCGCGGTGTTGGCGTTGCGCGTAACGTAAAAGGTTTCACAGGCGACGATTTCCATCTTCGGGAACAGGACTTCGAGGTTCTGTGCCATGACGCTTTCCAGCGGCACGAAAGTGTGGCTGTCCGGCACCTGCAGGAAGCGCGGAATGCCGAGGCCCACCGGTACCTTGACGCGCGCGCGCAACTCGTCCTCGGCATCGCTGTGGCGCAGCGTGACCAGCAGGTTCAGCGACAGGTTGGAAATGAACGGAAACGGGTGCGCCGAATCGACGCCCTGCGGAGTAACCAGCGGATAAATGTTTTCGAAGTAATAGGTACGAATGGTTTCGCGGTCGGCCTCGTCGAGTTCCTCGTAAGGCTTGATGTGAATTTCCTGTTGCGCCAGCAAATCGATCAGTTTCGCCACCAGCTCGGACTTTTCGTCCTCGATTTCGCGCACCTTGTCGTAACACTCCTCGATTTGCTGCGCCGGCAGGCGTCCGTCGACGCTGTAGTCCATGACGCCCGCGCCAACCTGCTGTTTGAGGCCGCCGATGCGCTTCATGAAAAACTCGTCCAGGTTCGAACTGACGATACCGACGAACTTGAGCCGCTCCAGTAGCGGATTGGATTCGTCCTTGGCCTCGTACAGCACGCGCTTGTTGAACTCGAGCCAGGTCAACTCGCGGTTGAGATAAAGCTCGGCAGAGGTCAGATCGGTATAATCCTGCGCGGACGCGGAGGTGCTCATCTCGAGCGCGGTTTCTTGAGCCGCCGGCGCGGTCCCGGTTGATTTCTTACTCTTGCCGGGGACGACCTTTAAAGGCTCTTTAACGTTAGGTGTGGTTGCCATGGTGGTGTCTGATAGCAGTAGAATTTAGTGATGTTCGGGCACGAAAGTCTGATCGCCCATCGGCGGGCGCACGTAACCGCCGGCCTTTTCGCGCGGCGGCAGCTTGATCGGCTCCGGGGTCAGGTCCTCGTAGGGAATCATGCTCAGCAGGTGTTTGATACAGTTCAGGCGCGCGTGCTTCTTGATATCCGCGTTGACCACGAACCAGGGCGCCTGCTTGATATCGGTGTGGGCGAACATCTGGTCCTTGGCCTTCGAATACTCGACCCACATCTTGCGCGACTCGAGATCCATCGGGCTCAGCTTCCAGCGCTTGGTCGGATCCTTGATGCGCCCCTGGAAACGACGTTCCTGTTCCTCGTCGCTGACCGAGAACCAGTACTTGATCAGGATGATGCCGGAACGCACCAGCATGCGCTCGAACTCGGGACAACTGCGCATGAATTCCTGGTACTCTTCCTCGGTGCAAAAGCCCATGACGTGTTCGACGCCGGCGCGGTTATACCAGCTGCGGTCGAACAGCACCATTTCACCGGCGGCGGGCAGGTGCGGTACGTAGCGCTGAAAATACCACTGCGTCTTTTCCCGCTCGGTGGGCGTGCCGAGCGCGACCACGCGGCAGATGCGCGGATTCAGGCTTTCGGTAATGCGCTTGATGACCCCGCCCTTGCCGGCGGCATCGCGACCCTCGAAAATACAAACGACCTTCAGGCCTTTTTCCTTAATCCATTCCTGCAGCTTGACCAGTTCGATCTGCAGATTCGCGAGTTCCTTCTCGTATTCCCTGTTCGAGATTTTGGTTTGCTTTTTGCTGGATTCTTCGGCATCTTTGTTTTTTGCCACGATTTCATCCCCGAAATTAGATAAGCAGACTCCCCAACCTATAACAAACGCGAAAAACTTTCCACATTTCAACAGGATAAAATGACGGATTGATGACTTTTATCAACTTTTACCACCGGCGCTGAACCATTCGCCGGCACCCGGGTCGATAAACAGTTAGCCAGGAGATCAAGATGAGTACCAATCCATTCATCACGGCCTATGAATCCTTGCCGGAAACTTTGCCGATATTTCCGCTGCCCGGCGCCATCGTCATGCCGGGCGCCGAGCTGCCGCTCAACATATTCGAGCCGCGCTATCTGAACATGATCGAGGATGCGCTGAGTCACCATCGCCTGATCGGCATGATTCAACCCGATCCGTCGGGCGATAACGATGTCGACCTGTGTCGTACCGGTTGCGCCGGGCGCATAACGCAGTATCGTGAAACCAGCGATTGCCGTATCGAGATCGTGTTGACCGGTGTCTGCCGTTTCGATGTCTCCGAAGAGTTGTCGACTACCCGGGGTTATCGAATGGTGTTGCCGGACTGGTCCCGTTTTGCCGCCGACTACGAGGATAACAACGTCCTGCTGAAACCACGCCAGGAACAACTGGTGGCCAGTCTCAAATCTTATTTCGAACTCAAGGGCTTCGACACCGATATGGA
>CP070646.1:511725-514768 GCA_020354435.1 Gammaproteobacteria bacterium | reverse complement strand
TTTCATGCCCGCGCCGGCAGGCGCCGGCCTCGGTGTTTCAGTTGCGCTGAACCAGGACGGCAGTGTCCTTGCGGCGGGGGCATGGCGGGAAGATGGTTTGGCAGCGGAAGAGGGCGCTGTATACACGTTTACACGTAACGTTGCGAACTGGACCGCTGTTACAAAACTTGTGGCGTCAGACGGGGCGGCCGAAGACCGGTTCGGCGTTTCGGTCAGCCTGAGCGATGACGGCGTTCGGCTGGCGGTCGGCGCGCCTGGTAATTTCCTCGGCGGGGGGGGCTTTACCGGAGCGGCCTACGTGTATACCGGTGACGCTGTCCCGGTGACAGACTGGATCGATGAATTTAAAGTGATTGCCTCCAATGCGGAAGCCGATGATGCATTCGGTATCGCGGTTGCGCTCGACGATAACGGCGACAAGTTGCTGGTCGGGGCTTCGTTTGAAGATGGCAGCGGTACCGGCTTCGGCAGCACAGTGGACGAACTCGCGCCTCAAGCAGGGGCGGCCTATCTATTCGAACGCGATCTGGCAGCACCACCCGCCTGGACGCAAAAAGAATACATCAAGGCGACCAACACGGATGCCGGCGATGAATTCGGCACCAGCGTATCGATGGATGATAGTGGAAACCGGCTGGTTGTCGGTGCGCAAAAGGAAGAAAGCCTGGCAACGGGAGTGAACGGTGATCAAACCGATAACTCGGGATCGCTCGTCGGCGCGACTTACCTGTGGAACCTGAAATAATGCAAATGAGCTGTTTCCGGGGTATCGATTAGCAGGCAAGGCCCACAAGAGCGAATGCGACCGGCTGACGAGGTAAAAAAATCCACTCGAAAGAGGGGATATAGTGGTAGCAAAAAGAATTCCTATTTTTTGACCACACCTGCCTGAAACACGCAAAACAAAGCCGCAGCCGTTTCTCGCCGCCCGTCTAGTTCTTTTTTGCGTCAGCTTTCCCGATAAGAGACGCTTAAATTTTGAGGGCAGGAGACGAAAAACGGCCCTTTTATGCCCCTCGACTCGCGAAGCAATAATTCGTTCTCAAGTCAAAATCCTTATAATTCTGCTGTTAGCAGTAACACTAAACATACATATCGAGATACCTCGTGAGACTAAGACTCAGGCTTCTACTGTTGCTGATTTCTTCAATTTGGAGAAAGCCAATAAAATTGTTGGATGAGTCTGTTCTGAATCTGAGAGTGTTACCCAACGATATTGATGTAAGGAAATTATCAAACGATCGCTTCCTTGCGCTCATGGACCTGGGAAGAATGGATATCGCTTTTCGTTCAGGCTTATTGAAATCAATGTTTAAAAACAAATGGGTTCCGTTAGCAACATTCGACACGATTCGATTTCGTTATCCGCTGAAAGCATTTCAAAAATATCAATTGAGAACGAGAATCGTATGGTGGGATGAAAAAACTGGATACTTTAAGCAGGTTTTTGAGCGAAAAGGCAGAGTAGTTGCCACCGGTTACGTTTGCGCTACTTTCCTTGGCTCTAACGGTCCGATACCTCCGGACGACATACTCGCAGAAATTGGTCAATCCTCAGCAAAACCAGGCGAACCTGAAGTCGTGGCCAAGTTGAGGGAGCTAGAGGCTCTTATTCATGAAACCCAGGCGGAGAAGTTAGAATCATAGATTGATCGGTTTCCTCTGGGTACAAACCATTCCCGGGAAAAAGGTTCACTTCTGGCGAGCGAATGCAATCGAGGACAAAACGCTCGCTATATTCGTTTTTTCTCAATAACGGACGCCTGTTGGATTAAATCAGGCTTCGTGGTTCGGCCAATAACGGCCGCCCAACAGCGCCGCAATGGCTGGCTCCAGGGGCGACGCTCAATCGCCAGTCATGAGCTTCGTAATTCGGCCAGAGGCGGACGCCTGGCTTTGAATTGATTATCGCCTGAGAATCCAGAATACTGCGTGATCTGTCCGAAAGATTATCCCGGGAGGTTTTATGCCAAATGGAGGAACGGGACATTGCGGTAATTGCTGTTATTTCGATGCGAGTAGCAGCAATTGCACTTTGAGGGAAGTACCTATAGAGAGCTCTCACTGGACCACTTGCCGCAGCCGGAATAGCCAGAACAGCGAGGTTGTAGGGCCCGTTTATGCAATTGTTTGCGAAGTCAAAGATGGAGCTGCCGCGTACGGAAGTGTTCCTTATTATGATGGATGCCGCGCAGATACGGTACAGGACCGAAATGGTGGCGACACGGTAGTTAAATTTATCGACAACCAGGGTGTTACCCATGAGTTTGCCACTGTTTCAGAATATATAGACTTTTATGAAAGTGCCGGCCGGGAGATGTAATTAGCCAGGCAATAATCGATTCAAGTCTGCTGCTGAAGCGGATATTTTCGGCGCTTGATTTCTCCAAAAGAGGCGCTGAAACGCACCAGCCAGGATGCGGAGTCGGCCAGGAACAGACCCCGAGTATCGGGCAACGAGCCTTATTTTCGAGGGTAACATTGTTCCAGATAGGAAGGGAACTGTCCTGCCGCTACCCCGTCACCGCCCGACCCAGGACAGGGTCTCAACACGCCATGATTCGAAAATTGTGATTGTGTTCGCAGGAAGTTCAACTTTTTGGTCTCCCCGTCATTCGATGTCGATCGAGTCACAAAAATCCGGCGCTGCTACGATTAAATAGTACGAGGTTCATTAACTGGGGGCTATTACCATGGAATATATCGACACCGATACCACTCATACAGACTGGGATGAATTGGGACAGCAGAACAAAACTGAGCGCTGTCCGGTCACCGGTGTTTCCACGGCACTCAAATATGGGCCGGCCGAGCATTCTAGCGACGAACCGGTCGGTAGCGATACCGAACGTAGGAAGCAGTCAAACCCGGAATTGCAGGCAATGTTCGACAAGTTTCTCTACCAGAAGTAACCTCAAGTTTACCGCGCGACTTGAGCGGCGGTTTTCTTAATAGCTGGCACAGATATTACATCGCCGGGCTACGGAAATCGGCCAGGAGCTACCACTTAAAAATCCATTTAGACGAAACATCCCGCAATGGG
>CP070646.1:508565-511625 GCA_020354435.1 Gammaproteobacteria bacterium | reverse complement strand
CCCCCCGTAGGTCAAATTCTAGAATTCGTTATATCGAAAATAAATTCTCCGCCGCGAAAAATTTGGAGTTTTTCAACAGAATAGGCCAGTTTCGGACGCCCAAAACCAAGTGATATTTTGGCATAAGATCAAAACGTCTTAATCCTGCCCTATGTGCTTTTTGATAATAACGTTTGACTACCTCCCTCTTACCCATTAACCTGCGCGCCAGCTAGAAAGATAGCTATTTTTAATTCTCAGTTTCGTAGCACCCCCGTAGTTCTTCGTCCTGTAGTTTCAAAATTAAGTCAATTTTTCCCGCTATACGGGTCTCCTCTTTAGGAGACATCCATTTCTATACATACAGGATATTTACAAATGTCAGATACCGTAAAAGGAACCGTTAAATGGTTCAACGAGTCAAAAGGTTTTGGTTTTATCGAGCAAGATTCAGGGCCCGACGTGTTCGCCCACTATAGCTCAATTGTTGGATCAGGCTTTAAGACGCTAGCCGAAGGACAGCAAGTAGAGTTCAATGTCACGCAAGGACAAAAAGGGCCTCAAGCTGAAAATATTGTTGCTGTCTAAAAAATAACAAAATTCAAACTGTAAAGGCGGGCCACTCAAGGCCCGTCTTTTTTTATTAGCTGGCGCCCGCAGTTGCCCACACAACCATAAACATAACAAGCCTGTACAGACTACTAAAAACTAAGCTTTTCTCAATATCGGACGCTTGTTAGGCTCAGTTGGACTTCGACTTTCGGCCAGTTTCGGACCCTCACCAATCTAACAACCTAGATATTACGGGGGCTTGACAGTGACGCCCGATAAAAGGACCGGCAGCTTTCATGATCAATTCTTGTGTTTGCTTATTTAAAAGATTAATCTAGATTAACCTCAAATAATTTGGGGTTAATTGTATTGTGATTATGACCATAGATATCAACAAATTGAAGGAAGAGGGACATTTAAAATAACCGAAGATTTGAAATATCTAATCTTCCTTATTTGTTTGGATTAATCACGAAAACAAAAGAGGAGAAAAACAATGAAAGACAATACCAAGTTCAAATCGAATTACGTAGCTGTATTACTTTTTGCTATTTCCTGTTTTACGTTTTCAACCAATGCACTAGCTGAGGTCATGTTGAAAGCCGTCAGCTATAAAGATGGCGAAACAACTCTGAACGGTCACCTGGCATGGGATACCAGTCATTCTGGGCCACGCCCGGGCATTTTGGTCATTGACGAGTGGTGGGGACTGACTGATTGGGCGAAGGGCACCGCCAAGAAACTAGCGTCTGCTGGTTATGTCGCATTCGCTGCAGACATGTACGGCGACGGTATGACAACCGACGACCCAAAAACAGCTGGAGAGTGGATGAAGGCCGTGATTTCAGACGAGAAACTGTGGAGTCGCCGCTCACAGCTAGGCCTGGATATTCTCAAGGCCGACAAAAAAGTCGATGGTAGCAATCTTGGCGTAATAGGCTCCAGTTTCGGTGCTGCGACCGCAATTAAGATGTCTTATTGGGGACAGGACGTTAAGGCTGCTGTCAGTATTGCAACGGGAATGATGGCGCCACCACCAGAGGGTACAAAGTCAGTCAAACCCAAGATGCTGATTTTTGTTGGCGCCGACGATAAATCTACCGCACCAGAAAAAATCGAAAAATTTATTGCTGGTAGTTCGGGGGTCGATATGGACTATCAGCTCGTCGTTTATTCAAATACCCGCCACAGTTTTACCACACCACAGGCCGACAGCAGAGGCATCCCGAACCTCGCATACAGCAAACGTGCCGACGCTCGGGCCTGGAAAGCTGTCACTAATTTGTTCGACGAAGCTTTCAATTAGGCTTGCCAACATCACACTACTGAATCTATCCCGCCAGGAGGCGGGATAGGTTTGGTGGATCGAGTTCCGGCAGACCATCCTGGCATCGATAACGAGCTTTGCGAAAGTGGCGAAACCCGGTTGTTCCTGCCTAATACCAGTAGTTATCAAGGTCACGGTGCCGCCGAAAATGCGGGCAATTTCATGGCTGGCGCTAACCGGCAATACACTGCTTCGTTATAGGACGAACGATCGATGATTCAGAGCGAAATTACCAACTGAACATCGCTCCTGTGTCGAATGCTTGTCGCAATTTAATCGATTTATGGGTCAGCTTTCCCGATAGGAGACGCTTATAATTAGAGGCCAGGGCGCAATTTACGGCCAATTACGGACGCCTGGCTGATTGCGATTTGCCGCGATGTGCTGATGCCGAGAAAATTGGAGAAATAAGTTGGCTTCGGTAATTTAGGTATACTGCCCCTCAAATTACATAGACTCATCTAAAGCAAGGTCCAGTTTTAAGCTCTTTTTGCTAATGGAGACAAGAGAATGAGATTTGGAACCAGAACTATTCGATATGCTTTTGCAATCCTCGCCATTGCCTCGGCGATTCCTTCCCTGGCGGAGACAGTCCAATGGCCCATTCGTACCACGCCCAGGCCAATGACGACCGACGGCGTGCCTCATATTCAAATCGGTATTAAACCGGTGCCGGAACTAACCGCTGAATTGCTTCGGCGAGTCGATGGTCTCCACGGAGTCGAAATTCGCAACACCGTAATCTCCTTGCCAGGCGCGAAAGGCTTCTGGTTGGTGGATGATCTGTCGCTGGCGCGCCCCGATGTAATTGTCGGTGGCCGGGAATTTGCCCATGTGCACCCGGACGGAAGCCTACACGCTTCGCTCTCTCCCGACTCGGCAAGAGCGGCGGTAGAAGCCGGCTGGGCTGTGTTCCATCCCTGGTCGAAACGACGACCGGGATGGGAGGGGTTTGTCATGATTTACACGCCTAGCTCGGCTGACGAACTGGATGTCGTTTTCCAACTGGTTCAAGACTCGTACCGATTTGTCACCGGAAGAGAGGTGAATTGAGGGTAGATTGCAAAAGCAGGTTCGTTTCGGCCTCAGCAATTAGTCCCTATGATTTAAGAGTCTGATTTCCGCAAAGCAGCCGCTCAAAACAACTCAAGTAGAGGCGACGTACGGCCTATTCCGTTGAAAAACTCGAAAAAATTGGAGGG
>CP070646.1:505384-508465 GCA_020354435.1 Gammaproteobacteria bacterium | reverse complement strand
AACTGTGGATTCTCGGCGTAACCTTCGTCGTCTTCCTGCAAGTCCCCGATGCGATCGTTGGTCGAAGCCGATAGATCCATCAGTAAAATCATCGACAGGTCGCGCAGATGACGCGTGATGCGAATATTGACGCGCGGATCGGGCATGATGCCGCGCCGAATATCGATCATTGCACGCACGGCGGCATCGATATCGAGCTCGTCGCCATCCTCGTAGCCGCGTTTGCGCACGATACCCTGCGGCTGCAGCGCATCGATCAGGTGCTTGATCCGGCTCGCGATCGGTTTATGTTTCTGCAGGATCTGGTCCATGATTTCGGGATCCTCGCGCGACTGGCGGCGCTCGATGACGGTGGTCCATTCAGGGCGCGCCAGCTGCACCTGGTAATCCCACTCGTCGTAATGGAACGGTTCCGACATGGGTTCGACGCCTTCCAGCTCGTTGTAGCTGACGCCGTTATCCTCGTACGGGAACAGTTCGGTCGGCAGCACCCAGACTTCCTGCGGGCTGCCGTCCTCGAGCTCGGAATCGATCTCGTTGACCATCTCCATGACGCTGACGTATTTTCGCTGCGTCGGCTGGCGCCACGGCAGACGCTCGTAATCGGCCGCAGCGAGACCGGCTTCGTCGAAATCCCAGAAATAGCGGTTGTCGTCTCGATACGGCACGATCGACTCCTGCAGCAGGCGCAGAGACGGAATTTTCTCGGTCTCGACGATACGCTCGAAACATTCGATGCCGAATTCGCGCAGCAGCGGCCGGTCCACGGCATCCGCCGCGAGCAACTTGCGGTAGCGGCTGACGATGTCGTTGATCCAGTTTTCCGCATCGCTGTAGTCCGGGTCCAGCAGCGCACGGCTCAGCCGCAGCAGGATAGCGGCGGCCGGATGCAGATCCGGCGCGGCGGTTTCCAGCGCGTGTTCGAAAAACCGAAGCCACAGGCGTCGCAACCCCGGGAACTGGCGGTAGGCCAGGAATTCGACCCGGGCATCCTCGAAGATTTCGATCGCGAGCTGCTGCACCGGGCTCAGATCGTCGCCACCGAGCGCCTCGCTGGTATAGACGATGTGCGCCGCCGCGTGCGCGGCCGCGGCGCGGTAGACGTCGATGCCGTCGATGCCGTCGTAACGGTCGAAAGCATCGGGCAGGTGCACCAGGAAACCCTCTATGTGCGGCCGGCTGCCCTGCCGGGTTTCGAAGTCGTCGGCGGTCGGGCGCATGAAGAATGCGCGGCCCCATAACGCGCGCAGGTAAAAGTTCAGCTTGCGATGATTATCGACGAACAAGGTGCCGCGGCGTTCGCGCTGCAGCACCGACTTCGAGGTTTCCGTGGCGACGCCGAAATAGGCGCTCTGCCCTTCGAAATCCCGCGGGTAAGCCTGCGCGCCCCACAGGGCCCAGCGACGCAGCCCGCCAAGCGTCAGCTTGGACAGCAGCGCGCTCAGGGATTCCATCATCGGGCGTAGCCCGCGCGGCGCCTTGCCGGCGAGCTGATGCAGCAGCTTGAAATAACCACGCAGCAGGTCGGCATCGCCGAGCCGGGTTGCCGCCAGCGGCAGGTTGGCGAGAATCAGCGTAATGACCGCGCCCGAGGTCAGCGAAGACAGCTTCATGATCGCTTCGATCGCATCCGGCACGATATCCTCGCCGACTTCCTTCGCCACCACCGGCATTTCCTGGACGTAGGTCATGACCAGGTCCTGACCCTTGCCCAGCGTACACATGGCCTTGATGCCGACGAGATAATTCTCCAGCCCCTGCGGCGACATGATGCGCTGCGCCTCGAGCCAGGAGGCCTCGATCGCGTCGAGGTTACCGAGGTCGTCGGGATCGATGCACTGCAGGTATTCGGCGAGTTCCGGATGCATGGTCAGTAGCGAATGTCATCCCCGCTTGCGCGGGGATGTCGTGGCGTTTTCATCAGAAGTAGGTATCGACCGCGGCGTAGAGCGTATCGCGCATGTCGGGGTCGTCGCTCAGCGGCGTCACCAGCGCCATGCGGCACGCGGCCGCGGCATCGACGCCCTGCGCCATCAGCTGCGCGGCGTAAATCAGCAGGCGCGTCGACATGCCTTCGTCGAGCCCGTGACCCTTCAGGTTGCGCGAACTGGTGCCGACCTGTACCAGTTTTTTCGCGATTTCCAGGTCGACGCCGCCTTCATGGGCGACGATCTCGGCCTCGACTTCGGCCTCGGGGTAATCGAAATCGATCCCGCCGAAGCGCTGCTTGGTCGACTGCTTCAGGTCTTTCATCAACGACTGGTATCCCGGGTTATACGAAATCACCAGCTGGAAATCCTCGTGCGCCTTGACCAGCTCACCCTTTTTCTCCAGCGGCAGTTCGCGCCGGTGGTCGGTCAGCGGGTGAATCACGACGGTCGTGTCCTGACGCGCCTCGACGATTTCGTCGAGGTAACAGATCGCGCCGATGCGCGCCGCCACGGTCAACGGGCCGTCCTGCCAGCGAGTACCGTTGATATCGAGCAAATGCCGCCCGACCAGGTCGGAAGCGGTCATGTCCTCGGTGCAGGCGACGCTGATCAGCGGTTTCTGCAGCTTCCACGCCATGTATTCAACGAAACGCGACTTGCCGCAGCCGGTGGGGCCTTTCAGCATCACCGGCATGCGGACCTGGTAAGCCGCCTGGTAGTTGTCGACCTCGTTCGCGACCGCCCGGTAGTAGGGCTCTTGCTTTACCAGGTACTGGTCGCGATCGGATTCGACGATTTGCATCTGACTTGCCGCCTCGGCCATGACTCTGACCTAGACCGGGTTGCCGCGGTAAATGACCATCGACGCGCCGGCACACTGGGCATAATTGTCGAAGCCGAGCAGGCGTACGTGGTTACCGGGATGCGCATTGTGGCAGGCGACGCACTCGTTGATGATGGTATCGACATCGGCCTCGCCGAACATCGGCAGTTTCCACATGTACCAGTAGTTGCTGCTCGCGTTTTCCGGCTCGGTATGCTCGATGCCGGGGTTCCAGCCCTTGGAAACGATGTACTCGACCTGGCGGCGAATCTGCTCGGCAGTCATTTCCGGCAGATAGGAAAAGGTTTCGAACTTGCGGCTCGCCGG
>CP070646.1:502145-505284 GCA_020354435.1 Gammaproteobacteria bacterium | reverse complement strand
CCCAGCGATTCGTCGATTTCCTGGTGCAACACGGTATAGGCGAATCCGAGCTGCAGTCCACTTTGCTCGTTCAGCCGTTTCTTGTACTCGAACCACGGCGCCAGCGCTTCATCGAAGGATTCGAAACGAAACGCGGGCGTTTTTTCCTCGTCGTCTTCCTCGAGCTGACTCACGGTCGAGCCGGGTCCGGCAAATCCTGCCTCGTTATCGTAATTCGATTTGTAAGTCTTTTGCGCGGACGAGAAATCTGCGGCGAAAGCGGCCGGGAGGAAGCAAAGCAAACCAGGTAACAGAAACCTTACTGGTCTCATCGACTCGATTCGGCTGATTTACTCAGGGCAGGCGGCTTCGGTCCAGTAAACGACCTCGGGATTCGAACAGGCGCCGCAGCCGTTGGAGTAAGTCTTGACCGAGCCATCCTGATGTGTGCCGCACACCGGCCGGTAATCCATGGTGCAAACTTCAGGGCGCGGATCCTCGCACAGGGTTGCACCCGCCGGCGGCATCGGTTTATCCGGGCTCGAAGTTGCACAGCCACCGAGTATTAAAACGCCAATCGACAGCAAAATACTTTTCTTCATCATTTGAACCACTCCGCTAACTTGTTTTAATCAGTCGGCGCAATAGATGGGGACAGTTTACTTATTTACCTTCGGGAAATAAGTAAACTGTCCCCGATATTCCTCGCTAGGGGACGGTCTCCCACAAGCCGGTGTCCTTGAGCGCGGTGATGCACTGCGCACTGACGTCGGCCTCGTTGGCCTTGATGCATTTGAGTAACCGGCCTTCGCCGGGTTGAACGTCGAGGCAATGCTTATCGGCATCCGCTTCGCAGGCGCTGACCGAATACTCGATCGCGGCAATTCCGGTTTTCATCGCCAGCATCGCTTCGACAATACCCTGCTTGCACTGGGGCGTTAACTGCGCCTCGTAGGCCGACAGGCACATGAAGACTTTACCCGAATTATTCCCGAGACCCGGGCAATGCTGTTTTATGTCTTCGCCGCAACCCTTCACCGAGGCGTTAATGGTAATCTTGCCCTGTTTCAGTTTTTCGGCCAGCGGTTTGCCGGTTTCCTGTGCCGCGGCGGTAAATGACAGGCACAAGGTCGAGATAATCAGGATGCAGGTTTTTGTGAATCGAGAGTTCATTTTTATTCCTGGTTTTGGTGCACTCGCGCACTAATTTAATGGTCGAAGGTATTCTACACGAACGAGAATCAATGTCTGCCACTATCCGATCCTGGCGATAACCGTTCATTTTCCGGACCCTGGCACTCAGTACAAGACAATCGACAGCAAACCCCCTGGATCGATAACCTGACTGTTACCCGGCAACGATATAAGGTATACCTGCCGATAATTATGACTTCTGCTGGCGATATCATGTGGGAAAAACTAAAAGAGTGGCGCATGGCCGGCGCCGACCTCACCCCGACCGAACGACGCGAAGTGCTGGAAGAACTGTTCGTGTTCGGCAAGGACAATCAGCTACCGTTTTACAAGCGCATGGCTTACCTGCTGATCGTATCGACGATTATCGCCTGTTGCGGCCTGATGGCGGATTCGGCGGCCGTCGTGATCGGCGCCATGCTGGTGGCGCCGATGATGCGCCCGGTCATGATTTCGGCGGCTGCGATCACGCTGGGCTGGAGCCATTATCTTTATCAGGCACTGGTCCTGACGCTGACCATGGCGCTCAGCGCAGTCGGCATCGCGGCCCTGTTTGCCCAGTTATCCCCGCAATTGATCGAAATACCCGGCCAGGTTATGGCCCGTACCGAGCCGACGTTTTTCGACCTCGTGATCGCGCTGGCCGCCGGCAGCGGCGGGGCTTATACCATGACCCACAAGGAAAGCAGCGCGATACCGGGGGTGGCCATGGCGGTCGCGCTGCTGCCGCCGCTGGCATCGACCGGCATTCTGCTGGTGTTTCAGGAAAACGACCTCGCGCTCAAGGCTTTCATCCTGTTTTTCACGAACTTTGCCGCAATGGTACTGGCAGCGACACTGACTTTTCTCTACCTCGGTATCTCGCCGCGTAAGACCAGAACCCGTTCGGCCCGCTCCATCCGAAACTACCTGACGGCCTTTTTCCTGCTGGTTGTCGGTGTCTCGATTCCGCTGTATTTTTTCAGCACCGAGGTCTGGTATGACGCTACCTACAAGGCCAACCAGACGGAGGAACTGCAGGCCTGGCTGAAAGAAAATGAATTGCTGATCGACGCCGTACAAATCGACGAGGAACAGCGTATCATCTTCCTTGAACTGCTCGGCCCGAATCCACCCCTGTCCGTCGAAACCCTGCACAACGAGCTGAAAAGAGCCTATTTCGTCAGAACCGGATTGGAAGCCAAACCGTTCAGCATCCAGGTGTTATGGACGCAGACCGCCGAGTTCAGCTGGCCGCCCGTGAGCATGGATATTGCGGATGAAAGAGTATTGGAGCAGGACTATACCGCCGGCCTGCTGGGCTATACCTGGTACTGGGTCGGCACGCAGTATGCGAACGGCGACTGGTTGCGGCCTAAAGCAACACATATACGGTCTTACTCCATCAGCCCGAAGGCCGACGCTTCCGTCGAACTGAATACCCATTGCGCGCAAGGGCGGGGATCGTACGAATTGAGCCAGGAAGATTTATCGACAACCTTCGATACCGCGGTTGCCGATGATTGCGAAACCTCTAAGATCGATTCCCGATTTATCACGGATCTGAATAACGCGATCAACGTCGAGATCGAAGGCGATCATATGATCTTGCGCCTGGGCAGCGACATCGGCGTCATGCATTTCCAGTCGGTCCTGCCGCAGTAAGGCCTGGTTTCGATGCTTCAGGGAAAGTTTGCCCCGGCGCCGCCGGGTTTCCGGCTACCGGCTCCGATCTTCGCTGACCGATCGGTTGCGCAACTACGCCTGCCCCGCCTCACTCCTTGTACAAATGCACATCCCTTTGCGGGAACGGAATCGAAATGCCTTCCTCGTCGAAGCGCATCTTGACCGCGCGCGTAATCGACCAGTAGGTCTCGAAGTAGTCATCGGTTTTCACCCATGGCCTCACCGCGAAATTCACGGATGAGTCACCCAGTTCATGCACCCGCACTATGGGCTCGGGATCGTCGAGCACGGATTCGTGCGA
>CP070646.1:498827-502045 GCA_020354435.1 Gammaproteobacteria bacterium | reverse complement strand
CGAGCCGCCGCTTTCGATCAGGGACGGCGGTTTGAATGCGCGCGCGAGCTGGGCCTTGAAAATGTGCTGTTCGCTGCGACGCCAGACCAGCGCGAGACGTGGCGACAGGTTCGAGTCGATATCCTCGTAGTCATCGTAGCGCAGGCCGGCGGTCAGCGTCAGCCTGTCGTCAATAGCATACTCGTCCTGCAGCACCAGACTCATCGCGCTGCGCTCCGCCGATTCATCCACCGGCCCCGGAAACTCGTTCGGGGTCGTCGTCGGCAGGTTGGTGTTCGGATCGAGATTGATGAATTGCTCGCTTTGACGGACGTCGATTTCGGTGAACACCAGTTCGGCGTAGAGCTTGTGTGCGTCAATTTGATACTGCAGGCTGGCGCTGGCCTCGACGCGCAGCTCCTTGAGCCGTGTATCGGCGACGACGTCGCCCTCGTTGCCCAGGCCACCAAAGGCTTCGGGCAGGCCGAGGAAGAGTTCATTTTGCTCGGTATCATTTTCCAGCAGGTTCAGCGACCATGCCCCTGAGAGTTGCTGGTCAATATCGAAGTGTTGTGTCAGGTCGAACGAGATAACGGTATCGGAGATCACCGTTTGGCGATCGTCCGGTGGCAGCAGGTTATTGGTGCCAAAGTGGTCGCCGCGGTTGGCCTGCTGTAACTGTAACAGTGCAGCCAGATTACCGGACTCGATACTAAAGATTGCCGAAACAAAGTCGCGCTTGTTGTTGATCGGGCCGGGTGCATAGCTCGGATTGCCGGCAAGAGAACGGTCTGCCCCGGAAACGATGTCTTCACCCTCGGTTTCGCTGGCGCTGAAGTTCAGGCTCGACTTGAAGTCTTTGTCGGGATTCGAATAACTGTAGAGAGCGCCGACGTTAATACCGTCCTCGGTTTCGAGACCGGCCGAGTAAAATTCGCCTTCC
Source organism: Gammaproteobacteria bacterium (assembly GCA_020354435.1). Classification (GTDB taxonomy): domain Bacteria; phylum Pseudomonadota; class Gammaproteobacteria. The sequence continues at coordinate 501,123 of CP070646.1, read as the reverse complement.
TTGCGCGTGATGACATTGAGTACGCCGGCGTAGGCAAATTCCCCGTGAATCGCCGAACCCGGACCGCGGATAAACTCGATGCGCTCAACCTGGGTTATTGGGGTATCGTACAGCGTACCGGTGATTGCGCTCGCCGATGCGTTCAGCGCCCTGCCGTTTAGCAGCAATTTTACCTTGCTCGGCTCGAACAGGCCGCCGAGACCGCGCACCGAGATACTGCGCATGCCGGTTTCATTCATGACGGTGCGCACTCCGGGGAGCGATGCCAGGGCTTCCCATACGGTGCGAAAACCGCGGCGCTGCATCTGATCGTCTTCGAGTACGCTTAACATGCCGGGCACAAAATCCGCGTTCAGCCGTGTCTGCGTTGCCAGCGTGGTTTGCTGCTCGAGCAGTTGCATGAACTGGTTCAGTTCATCTTGCTCGGTGGAATCCTGCGCACGTGCGCAGCTGCCGGTGAAGAGCACCAGCAGGGTAATCAGGTGAATTATTCTTGTTCCCGGGTTCATACAGCCTTGCACCAACTCCGCTGGCCTTTATTGAGTATAGACCGGATAAACCGGTTCCGGGTCAGAGAAACATCGTGTCGTTCACCTGCACGGTAACGTTCTGGATGTTGAAGAATTGCAGGTTGTCGTCGGCGTCGAGATCGTCCAGGTCGGAGTTACAGGTAAACGCGATGGTGTAGTCGCCCAGCGGCAGGAATGCGGCTTCGTACATGTATTCCGAGGTAGTCGTATCGTAGGTGATATTGGTGGTCGTGATCGGGTCGACGTTCAGGTTTGACCGCTGGTTGATGTCATCCGGGCTGACATTGTGACCAACATAGACGTAGACCGCGTTAAAGGTATCCACCTGCGCGTCCGAGCAGCTTGGCGCAGTCAGCAGCGCGGAGTCGACTTTGCCGCGGACGTGACCGAAGTTGTCGCCGTCGATCAGGCGCAGCACCGGTCGCATGATGTAATTGGGGCCGGCCTTGATAATCGATTGACGCAGGTCGATATCGACCACCATCGAGGTTGGGCGCATATCGGAGATGGAAAAATTGCCATTAATCTTGAGCCCGGAGGAGCCGCCTGGGATCTTCAGTTCGACCACGCCGCCGCTGGAGAGCTCGATTGTATTTGCCATGGCCGCGGTGGAAACGATAAGACGCAGCTCTTCGTAGTCATCGGCGTCGACATCCTCACCGCTTAAGAGGGCCTCGCTTTTGGTGCCCTGTAAAGCCGCCAGGTTTATCTTTTGATTTGCCGCATTAACCGGAATAGTGACCCAGCCGCCGGAGACTTTCTTGAGCCTGACCTCGGTGAAAGTGATGTCCACGCGCGCGGCATCGTCGAACGGGGCATCGGTCAGGCGCAGTGAAAAGCCGGAGCCGTCTCCATCGGATGTTCCGCTGCTGCCCCCGCTGGAACCGGAATCAGTGCCGCAGGCCGCGAGCGCTGCTGTGAGCGCCAGTGCCAGGAATGGTTGTAGTAATTTTTCCAACAAAATCAGTTAGTTCCTATATAATTTCACTCTCTGGAATGGTGACCTGTACCGACTTCGGCAGGAAGCCATTCCTGTTAAAATCGGTGAAATACTAGCCGATACGCCGAGTCTCAAGGGAGAACTGCGTCAAGTTATGCTTTTGGCTGGGGATATACGGTAGTATTTGGCCGCTAAACCGCGCTGTATATGCGATCTTCCCGGCTAATCGACGATTTTTCGGCGAAGCTCCCGATTAGACTTGACTCAGGCCGCGCGCGCCTATTTAGTACGCACTTCCGCCCTCAAAGCCCAGGTAGCTCAGTCGGTAGAGCAGAGGACTGAAAATACACCTAACGGGCTGATTTATATGAAGAAAGTTCAAGAAGCGTAGCGCTTTTTTCTAGGTATTATTGCGGCCTGGCTTCCGTGCCCGAAATATCCCCGAACTCGACCCTGTTTAGAACTGCCGAAACTGATGCCCAGATTCGATGATTTTGGGTGAAAATTCCTAATTTCGTCAACAAGTTATTGCTACCGTGGCGACTGATTTTGGACCGAACCGCCCGAACCGAACCCAACCGGCACCTCATGTGCCTCACCAGGATTACTTTCGCCCTTCAGCAAATTTGGGCTGGGGTGCTGCAGAATTTTTGAAAAAGCGGACGCTGGGGAAAATGGGCTGGGCGGCTCGAACCGACTGCGGTTTCAATTGATCGATGCAACACACTCACTAAACTTCTCCGCCGGTGAATAATAACCCAAGGTCTTCCTCGGCCGCTCGTTGAGCTGTCGAGCAACCGCGTTGAGCCGGTTCTGGTGAATGTCT
>CP070646.1:495499-498727 GCA_020354435.1 Gammaproteobacteria bacterium | reverse complement strand
GCGGCAGAAAAAGCCGTATTCCACCGGACGGATGGACGGGCTCGGGCTGAAGCTGAGTTCGACGTTGCTGGCGAAATCGGAATCGAAATCGATATTGCAGGCATCGCAGTGCACGCCGCGTGGCAGCTCGCCGAGATTGGGCGTCATCGACTTGGTTACGCGGCAGCGTGGGCATAACACATCCCATCGTGACTCCAGCAGCCCCGAACGTACCGATTGTAAAAACAGCTCGATGGTGTCGCGCTCGTTGACCCCCCAGCGCCGTGCGATCGAAATCGGGCGCATTGCCCACAGGTCTACCTCCTGGCTGTGGTTGATGTAGTCCACCAGCCTGCCGGAAAGCCCGTGTTCATAGGGCGTCTCGGCAATACTGTCGCTAATTTTCGCGGCCCGCTCGATTGCCGCCGCCGGTGGATCGTAATTCGATTCGAACAGGTCTGGTTGCTCGGCCCGAATCAGTCGGTCCGCGGTATTCAGCAGAGTGTGAATCTTGTCCTTGAATGAAGCCAGCATTCGACGCGCAAGAAAGTTACCGATCAGGTTGCGGCTATCGAAAATTAATTCGATATCGAGTTTGCTGGTCTCGCCCTTGGCGGTCAGGCTGGCGCTGGTGGTCATACTGTTAAATGGCCCGCGGGTAAACAGCCGCCGCTGCTCGAACCAGCGCTCGGCGATCCAGTTGACCGGGGGTTCTACCCAGGTAATCGTCATGCCTGCGATTTCGAGCTTGCCGTAAACCGTCACGCGTCCGTCGGGCTGCAGTTCTTCGCTGGCCTGGTACTTCGGCAAACCCGAGGCTTCACCCCAGCGCGGTGTATCGGAAACCACCGCCCAGAGCTTGTCGACCGGATGATCGAAATCGAATTGATAGTGACGCGAAACAATCACGTTGTGAACTTCCTTGACTGACTCATGCTGATCTATACGTGCTAGCCTGTCGCGACGATCACCACCTGGATGGAAGCACTGTGCTACTCAGTCGCGTTTCAGGGTGATGAAAATTTCGCCCGACTGGGCGTCGAACAGGTGACTGAAATCCTGCTTTTCGTAGCCGATCGCATACACGGTGACGTGGTAGCTGCCATCACCGAGATTGGCGAAGGCAAAACCGCCGTTGCGGTCGGTACGTTGCGAACGATAACTGCTATGCTCGACCTTGCCGTCGATGAACTTGCGGTCAAGCGTAACCATGGCCTTTTCGACCGCGACTCCGTTTTCGTCGCTGACCCAACCGGACAGGTAGTGGCTGCCACGATCGACGACGAGTTGCAGGTTTTGAAAGCTGTTATCGTTGAGCTGCAACCCCGAAATCCTGAAAAATTCCGACCCCCGGGTGGTCAGGTTCAGTTCGCCTGGCGGAAAATTGTGCAGCGTGAAAAACCCGGACGAATCGCTGACGATTTTGCGGGTATGCATACCGGTGGTGACGTTGCTGACATACATCTCGTAATTTGGTACCGGTGTCGAGCGACGATCCACGATCATGCCGTCGATATCGACGAAGTTTAGCTTACGCAAGACAATGTTGATCGCCCCGGGATTTTGCGTAACGAGAAAATCCGGATCTTCGTGGTAGGTGTACTCAGGCGTCTGGTGAATCGAAAATTTGTAGGTTTCTCCCGAGCGAACGCCTTCGAATTCGAAATTTCCGTTGCTGTCGGTGAATTCGGTCAGGTAAAAGCTCTCGCGGTTACGCGTGTAGCTCGCGGCGAGTTCGACGCGGGCGCCCTCGAGCCCTATACCGATTTCATTGCCGACCCATCCCTGCAGGTTGACCGAGTCGAGCGCATTCGCGAGACTCACGTCCAGCTCGTATATGAGCGAACTTTGTAGTTCTTTTTTACCCAGCCGGATACGTTGGCCGTCGTAGCCGTTGCGTAAAAAATGCAGCGTGGGATAACGATGCCGAGGCAGGTCCAGCAGCAAACGGTAGGTGCCGTTGCTGTCGCTGCGGCTGGAGGCGAAGTAACGCTCCTCTGTGATCAATGCATTTTCGATTGGCCGGTTGTCGTTATCGGTTACGCGCCCGAATATCTCCAGCAGCTTGCGGCCACCGGACACAAGTCCGCTATCGTTGGCTGACTGGTGCGCTGTAATCGCTACCTCGGTTGGCTCCGCTGGAGCCGTTTCATCCTCTAACGCCTCCGCTGCCGATGGCACTGTAACGATTCCTGATTTAGGGGTTTTTGGGTCCTGCAGCAGGTGATAGGCGATCAGCAGATAAAGTGCGAGTGCCGACAAAAGGACTATCGTGATCGAAAAAAAGAGTTGCCGGGATTTCATCGTTTCGATGCGTCAGCGTCTAGTGTCCGCGGTAAACCTTATCACGGAGCTGTTTACTGCGACAGTAAAGGTTTCGTTTCCTGTGCAAAGGCGAACCCTGGCAGCGGTTGAATCATCGGGCTTCGAAAGCAGGGCTTTATGACATATAATCGCCTGCGTAGAAGCGCGATTTAATCGTAATAAAAACAGAACTATCAAAAAACCAGGAACCCTGGGCATGGGCAATGCATCACAAACGGGGGAGCAGCTGGACGTAGACAATGCACGGAGTTTCATCGTTTACGCCGATTTCAACTGTCCTTTCTGTTACGCATTAAACGAAAGGCTGCACGCGATGAATCTGGAACTGCAGGTCGAGTTCCGTCCGGTTCAGCACGCGCCAACGGTATCCAGCAGCCAGGTCGATTTTAAAATTCTGCGCGAACTGGCCAGCGAGATTGCCGAGTTGCGCCGGCGCGCTCCGTCGGTGCCGATCAACCTGCCGCTGTTCCGGCCGAATTCGCGCGCGGCGTCGGCCCTGGTCAACGCCATTCACGGCAGTAATCCGATCAAGGCGGTGCAACTGCGCCGGCATATTTTTCAGGCGTTCTGGATTAACGGAGAGGATATCTCGGATGCCAGGGTACTAGATCAATTACTGAAGGATCTCGAGATCGTGGCGCCGGATGAGGCTGCGCTGCGTGCGTCCGAGCTGGATACCTGGCAGGACGCCTGGGACAGCAATCCGGAGTTCGATCACAGTATTCCGGTTCTGATAAGCGGTTCCGGTGAAATTGTGACCGGGTTTCCGCTCGAACCCGAACTCGACGCCTTCCTGCAAACCGGATCGATGGTTTCGGACCAGCCTGCAGCGGTCATCGGCGAGCAAATTGAGCGCCAGCGTATCCTGGTGCTCGATGACGACGTGCAAAGTCTGCAGATGATCATGGCGCAGATGCGCGACGT
>CP070646.1:492098-495399 GCA_020354435.1 Gammaproteobacteria bacterium | reverse complement strand
TGGGCCGGTGGCTGGACGTCGGGACGGCCGGTGCCGCTGGAGGTCTGGGGACCGAGCGGCCAGACCGAGGACATGGGCACAAAGTATGCCGTCGAGCATTTCCTCAAGGCCTATAACTGGGATTACAAGACCCGCGCCTACAAGATTACAACCATACCGGGCCAGATCACCGCGCACGAATTCGATTTCAAGGCAGTCAACAAGGTTATCTACGACCAAAACGGTATCAAGGTGCGCTCTATCCCGGCCATCCACATCGGCGATGGTCCGGTCAGCTTCATTATCGAGTACGCCGGTATGAAGCTGGTGTTTGGCGGTGACACCTCTCCGAACAAGTGGTTTATAGAGCATGCCAAGGACTCGGATTTTGTGATCCACGAGGCGTTCGCGACGCCGCAATCCTTCGTCGAATATGGCCAGCCGCCTCAACTGGCCTGGCGCGCCTGCTGCGAGTTCCATACCTCCGGCCCGGCCTTTGGTAAGATCATGAGCGAAATCAAGCCGCGCCATGCTGTCGCGTACCACACCTTCGAGGAGTTTCATGCCGATCTTCGGGAAAGCATTCGTGTGACCTATGACGGCCCGCTGTCTGTTGCGACCGATATGATGGTGTGGAATATCACCAAGGATAAAGTGACCGAGCGCATGGCCGTCTCAACGGATCGCGCACTCGGCGTGTCCGGCCCAACCCGCCAGGGATCACCGGATAAAGGGACGCCGAATCCGATGAGCGATTTCATCAAGAAGGGCGAGTGGGGACCGGCCTTCAATGCTCAAAACTATATGATCGACGAGCATGCCGAAAGATACAACCTGCAGGAGCAGGACTGGCGCAAGCAAAAGCCCTGGTACAAGCCAAACTAGTAGGCTTGGAGATAATACGAACGACGAGACCGGCGCCCGCCGGTCTCGTTGTTTTTAACCCCTAGGCCGGGCTCGTCAGGTAGCCCATCCACGCGTTGATGCGCATGACGACCTTGCTGATCACGTGGAACGGTCTACCGGCGTCGGTATACACGGCTACGCTGCACGCGGCGCCCTGCGGCAGGCGCGCTGCTGCTTCCTCGCCGTCGATATCGATCAGCACCGCATAGCGCCCGCTCGACGGTGCGCCGCTCAGCGTCGGAATGCTGCCGCCGGCCTGCATCTGCGCAGTGCCGGTCGCCCTGACGACCCGCCTCACCGTGCCGGAGAAGACCTCGCCGGGATAGAGTGAGAACACCATCTCGACAGGATCGCCGGGCTTGATGCGGCGTACGCTGCTCTGGCTGTAGCTCGAGGCGATCAGCTTGCTGTCGTGATCGATGAACGTCGCCGATGGCGTGCCAGCGAAGCTGCGAACCGCGGTGCCGGGCCGCACCTGCAGGTTCACCAGATTGCCCTGGCCCGGCGCGCGTATCGTGGTCTGGTCGAGTTCCCAGTGGGCATTGCGCAGTTGCGCGCGCAAACTGCGAATGCCGGCGATGGCGACGTCCAGCTCGGCCTGCCAGCGGTCGAGATCGGCTTGCGCGGCGGCCGATACGCCAACCAGCTTACTCGCGCGTTCGACGTTGACCTCAGCCAGCTGACGCTGCGCGTTGGTTTGCTCGATCGACGCTTCGAGCCGCTCGACCTCGGCCTCGAATGGCAGCGAATCGATGCGAAACAGGGAATCGCCTTTTTGCAGCGTCTTTCCGGGTTCGGCCAGCACCTCGACCACCTCGCCGGAAACGTTGGTCGTAATCGGCACCACGTACTGGAATACACGGCCGTCCTGGGTTGTCGGCGCCACGGTCAGCCAGATGAAGACGATCGTGCCGATGAGCACGACGCCGACCCCGACGAAAATCGACACGTTGCGCGCGGTCTTTTTTATCCAACCCCTGCCGAACACGAGGAAATAGAAAGAGGCATAACACAGCGAAATAAACGCTATCATGCTTCACCTCCGCCGGCCTTGTGCGCCGCCAATTCGGCTTCCAGAGCGGTGATGCGCGCGGACAGTTCCTGCGTCTGCTGCTCCGGGCTGCGCCAGTACGCCCAGACCAGGGCGATGGGCCAGACCAGTCCCAGCGTCGCGATGCCGACCCAGCCGAGGGCGGTGATCGCATCGGCCTGCGGATTGGCGCGCTGGCGCGCGATCTTGCCCGGCAGGTTGCCGAGCAGGACGACGATCGCAATCGTCGCGGCAACGAGAACCGCAATGACAATTAACGCTAAGATATCGAAAATCATATACCTGCTCCCCTTTTTGTGCTGACTGATTTACCGTTAATGCGGTCTACAAAAAAAATGCGGCCGCCACCATTCCCCGATCAACTCGATCGCGTCAGCATCCTATGTCGTAGTTCGATTCTCGCCAGCCGGTCCTTTTTGCTTTCTTCGACGGTTATCGCCCTTTCCAAACCGTAATAGGCCATGTAGGTGCGGGTTCGCATCTCCAGTTCCTCGCCGCTGAATCCGATCGCCGCAAACAATTTCCTGACCACTTTGTAGCGCGCTCGATCCGCGCGTCTGACCGCGGTTGCCACAATAGGGTGGATTTCGGCCCAGGCCCGGATCGGAATATCGTATCGCGTCGCATCCTTGTCGATGATGTGGTGCGCGAGGAAAAGCAGCTTGTCTGCCGGGCTGCCTTCAAATTCCATTGCCGCGCTGGCAATCGCGTTAGTCGTTTTGTCGAGCCAGAAAGCCCCCAGTTTTTCGAGGAAACTATCGCGACTCTTGAAATGCCAGTAAAAACTGCCGCGGCTCACGCCAAGGTAATCGCATAATCGCTGGATCGAAATCGCTTCAGGGCCTTTTTGCGCCAGTGCCTCGAGCGCACCCTCCAACCAGTCGTCGACGTTATACCGTGTTTCCATGTGTGTTTTGGGTTGTGGAAGCTTGTGACAACCGAGTGAATTTCGGACAGAAAATTCGAGCGTTATCTCATAAATTCCATGCATTAATGTACTTACCATACAATAATGTATGGAAATTTAACATCATATGTTTTAGTATACAAGCTTCGCGGGAACCAGAATCAGGAGGGACCAAAATGCACACACATCCCCGAAAAATTGTCGCGCTGTTATGCGCGCCATTAATTGTCGTCTTCGGCATGTCGATGGTGCAGGCTGCCGGCGGCGTGGTCGAGGACCCGAACGGAATAGCGCCGGACCGATATGTTTATTACCCGGGTACCGAACCGCTTGCAAAAGACGAAATCAGGGTTACTGCCTGCGGCACCGGCCTGCCGGCCGCGCGTAGAAGCCAGGCGGCTACCTGCTTTTTGATCGAAGCCGGAAACGGCGAAAAATACCTGTTCGATATCGGTACT
>CP070646.1:488689-491998 GCA_020354435.1 Gammaproteobacteria bacterium | reverse complement strand
CCTGGTGTTCGCTATCTGGTGGATCATCCTGGCGATCGAGCCCTACGACCGTGCAGATTGGGCGCTGGAAAATGTGCTGGTTGTGGCTTTTGCAGCCTTCCTGGCACTAAGTTTCCGTTCTTTCCCTCTTTCCCGTGTCTCGTACACGTTGATTTTCGTGTTCCTGCTACTGCATGAAATCGGCGCGCACTATACATACGCCAAGGTTCCTTATGACGCGTGGTTTCAGAACCTCTTCGGCACCGGTTTGAACGAGATGCTGGGATTCGAACGCAATCATTTCGATCGCGCAATACACTTCAGTTATGGCTTGTTACTCGCCTATCCGATCAGAGAAGTATTTTTGCGTATCGCAAACGTGAGTGGTTTCTGGGGTTACTTTTTGCCGCTTGACGTTACCATGTCTACGTCGATGCTGTTCGAGTTGTTCGAATGGGTAGTTGCAGAAACCGTTGGTGGTGACCTCGGCATGGCCTACCTGGGCACACAGGGTGACATCTGGGATGCGCACAAGGATATGGCACTCGCCAGCCTGGGCGCGTTTACTGCATTGTCAATCACTGCCATGATCAATATCCGGCTACAACGTGATTTTGCCCGGGAATGGAATGATAGCCTGCAGGTAAAGCACAAACAGCCACTCGGGGAAGATGAGATCAGGCGTATGCTCGATGCGAATCGTAAAACGGATTCCTAAAGCCAAAGCCGGCTGTCTGGTACCAGCGGCCAGGACATGATTTTTCCATTGTAGACGAACCCCGCCAACCCAAAGTGATCCAGGTATTCTGCTTGCCATCGACAAAGCACCTAACAGCCATGCCTGGAATCAGGATCCTGTGCATGGAAAGCAAACCCACTCTGTTGGTCTGGGTTCACATCCGGGCGACAGTCTGCGTGATTGAATTTGGCTGCCTCGTACGCCGTGTTCGTGGCAAGACCCTAGATTAACCTGGCATTTAAATTGATCGGAACCGCGGATAACGCCATCGAAACGGGGCAGGTATTTTTTGCAACGGTCGCAATCTCTTCAAACCGACTTGGGGTAATCCCCTCGATTTCAGCTTCGAGATTCAAATCGATACTTTCGAATGACCAGTCATATCCTTCCTGTTTCATGTGAATGACCGCTTCCGCAGACAGGCGAGTCGGGGTAAAACCTGCGCCTACGACCTGGAAGCTGAGCGCCATACAAAAACAACCGGCGTGTGCTGCCGCGATAAGCTCCTCCGGATTAGTACCCGCCACTCCATTTTCATTTTCGAATCGGTTGGACAGGGTATACGGGGTTTTTTTCAACAGGCCGCTGGGAGAGCTAAGTATGCCATTGCCTTCCAGGCCTGTGCCAAGCCATTCAGCAGATCCTTTCCTGTGCAGTTTCATTGGGTTCACCTCGATTGAGTGGATTCATTTCGAGATTATCGAAATTCTGAAATCGTACATTGAAGTAATTCTTTATGCATTGTACGTCGGCAAACCCGGTATGGATCGATGCATCGGCCCGATCTTCTGAATGCCGGTCTGCGGCCGCATTCTATGACGATGGCGAAGAGGCCGCCTGCCAGAATCCACCGATAATCCGATAGCGGGTTGAATGCGGCAAATTTACGTGAACGGGATTACAATGACGGGCTTATGTTGAGCCAGGCGCAGATTTCCGAGTTTTGGGAGAGTGGGGTAGTCGTGGTCGAGTCGGCTTACTCGGCGCACGAACTGGAACCTTTATTGCAACAGCATCGGCGCTGGATCGAGGAATCGCGGCACCACGACGGGCCCTTCGGCGAGATGTCTGACGGGCGGCCGCGCTTCGATGTCGAACCGGGCCATTGCCGGGAAAAGCCGGCGCTACGACGTGTTGCATCGCCGGAGGAAATTTCATCGGCATACCTCGATATTCTGCAAGGCGGGCCGATGCTGATGGCGGTGGTGGATTTGCTCGGAGAGAATCTTCGCTTTCATCATGCCAAGCTCAACAGCAAGCTGCCGGGTAGCGGCACCACGGTAAAATGGCACCAGGATTTCACCTTCGACCCGCACAGCAACGACGATTGTGTTACCGCGATGCTGTTTCTCGATGACATTATCCCGGATATCGGGCCCGCGCGTGTGGTACCGGGTTCGCATCGCGGGCCCCTCTACTCGTTATGGCACGAAGAGGTATTTACCGGGGCGGTGGCGGACGAAATCGCGGCGCAGTGCGAACAAAAGGCGGTCGAGTGTCTCGGTCCCGTGGGCAGCCTGTGCCTGATGCATACGCGCGCTCTGCACGCGTCGTCGGAAAATCTGACCAGGCGGCCGCGTACGCTTTATATCGCAACGCTGACCGCGGCCGACGCAATACCGCTCGCACCCTGTGCGGTACCGAGTAAATACGCCGGTAGCGTGGTCCATGGCCGGAACCCGGGCCGCATTCGCTCGATAGCTTTCGATATGGAAAACCCGGAAATTCCGTCCGGCGCTTCCTTCTTTGACCAGCAGGCAAACGGTTAACCTTCACGCTGCGTTTTGCGCCAGCCGCGCTAAGCTGCTGAAGATATTTGCCGGCTAGTGCGCGAGGAATAACGGTACCGGCGACTGCTTGAGCAGGTCCCGGGTGACGCCACCCAGAATGATTTCGCGCAAACGCGCATGGCCATAGGCACCCATGACGATCAGGTCGGCGTTCATCTCGGCGGCCTGGCCGAGGATCGCGTCGCTGGTGCTGACGTCCAGGTCGGCAATCCCGCTGGAGACCGACTCGATGCCGTGCGATTCGAGAAAACGCGCCAGTTCGTCGGCATGCGGATGCCCGCGTGCTATTTCGACATCGGCGTTGTCGGGTTCCGATGACAGCACGACCACGTCCTCGGCGCCGGCCAGTATCGGCATGGCCTCGCGTAGCGCACGCGCCGATTCGCGGCTGGCGTTCCAGGTCAGCAATACCCGCTTGCCGGGCACCGCGAGCTTGCCGCTGTGCGGCACCATCATGCAGGGGCAGGCGCCTTCGAAAAGCAGGGCGTCGGCCAGACCGTAACTCGCGTTGTCGGGATCGTCCGGCTGATCCTGGCCCAGCATCAGCAGGTCCGCGTACTTGGTGTGTTCGCGCAGAATCGGAATCACCTGTCCTTCCAGTACATGGGCTTCCATGCGTGCGCCGGCGTCATCGGCCATTTTCTCGTAGTCTGTCAGGGTTTCACGGGCGCGGGCGAGCGCCTTCTCGGTGACATCGGTGATCAGGTCGACACTGATCTGAGCCTCGACGTAGGAAGGCACGACATAGTCCGGCACGACGAACAGCCCGGTAATCAATGCATCGTATTTTTTCGCCAGTGC
>CP070646.1:485266-488589 GCA_020354435.1 Gammaproteobacteria bacterium | reverse complement strand
GCAATGCCTTCAGATTGATCTCGTCGAGACCGGAAAGTTCGATTTCGCTCAGCCGAACCTCGGCCGAGTAACGCGACTTGCGCGAGGTAAAACCGAACTTCGGCAGGCGCATCTGCAAAGGCATTTGCCCGCCTTCGAAACCGGCACGAACGCCACCACCGGAACGCGATTTCTGGCCCTTGTGACCGCGCCCGGCGGTCTTGCCGTGGCCGGAACCGATACCGCGGCCAACGCGCTTGGCTGCCTTGGTAGAACCCTTCGCGGGTTTTAAATCATTCAGGTGCATCAGACTTCCTCGACGTTCAGCATGTACTGAACCTTGTTAATCATGCCGCGGTTCTCCGGCGTATCGATCACCTGCACGGTCTGGTGCATGCGACGCAGTCCGAGCCCGGCAACGCAGGCCTTGTGCGACTTGAGCCGGCCATTCTTGCTGCGCACCAGCGTGACGGTGAGCTTCTTGACGCCCGCATCCGCCTTCGGCGCGGCCTTTTTGGCCTCGGTCTTCAGCGCGGCGGCCTTTTTCGGCGCGGCCTTTTTGGCTTCGGTTTTCGGCGCAGCTTCTTTTTTCGGCGCAGCCTTCTTGGCCGCAGCCTTGGGTGCCGCTTTCTTGGCGACAGCCTTTTTCGCCGCGGCCTTCCTGGTCACCGCCTTTTTCACGGCAGTTTTCTTTGCCGCTTTCTTAACTGTCTTTTCTTCGTCAGCCATTACCTTAACCCGTAATCTCTTCCACGGTCTTGCCGCGTTTGGCGGCAATCTGTTCCGGGGCTTTCATGTTCTTCAGGCCGTTAATGGTTGCGCGCACCAGGTTAATCGGATTGCGCGAGCCATTACACTTGGCCAGTACGTTGTGTACGCCAACCGCCTCGAACACGGCACGCATCGCGCCGCCGGCGATAACACCGGTACCCTCGGAGGCCGGCTGCATGTAGACCCGGGCCGCGCCGTGACGCGCGTTCAGCGGGTACTGCAGCGTGCCATTCTTGATCGAAACGGTGATCATGTTGGAGCGCGCCTTTTCCATCGCCTTCTGGATCGCCAGCGGCACTTCACGTGCCTTGCCGTAACCGAAACCGACGCGGCCGTTGCCGTCACCGACCACGGTCAGCGCGGTGAAACCGAACTGACGCCCGCCCTTGACTACCTTGGCCACGCGATTGACCGCGACCAGTTTTTCCATCAAGTCGTCGCCCGCCTGTGTATTTCTGGGTTCTGCCATTGGATTCTCCTGGATCCGCGCGCTTAAAATTTCAAACCGTTTTCACGCGCGGAGTCGGCCAGCGCCTTGACTCTGCCGTGATACTTGAAGCCCGAGCGGTCGAATGCGACTTCTTCGACGCCGGCGGCCCGCGCCTTTTCGGCAATCGCCTTACCGACTGCTGCCGCGGCCTCGATATTGCCCGAGTACTTGGTTGCCTTTTTGACTTCGGCAGACAGGGTCGATGCCGACGCAATCACCTTTCCGGTTTCACCGGAAAAAACCTGCGCATAAGTATGGCGCGGCGTGCGATGCACGCTGAGACGATTAACCCCCAGCGATGCAATCTTGGCACGTGCGCGACGTGAACGCCTGATACGGGACTGTTTCTTATCCATAGTGCTACTTCTTCTTCGCTTCTTTGCGGACGATCTGCTCGTCCGCGTATCTAATACCCTTACCCTTGTAAGGCTCCGGCGGGCGGTAGGCGCGAATTTCGGCGCACACCTGGCCGACCTTCTGCTTGTCGCAACCGCGCACGACTATCTCGGTCGCCGCCGGGGTTTCGATTTCGATACCTTCCGGCACCTGGTAGTTAACCGGGTGAGAAAGACCCAACGACAGGTTCAACTGCCTGCCCTGCGCCTGGGCGCGGTAACCAACGCCAACCAGCTGCATCTTCTTTTCGAAGCCGCTGGATACGCCTTCGACGATATTGCTGACCACCGAACGCATGGTGCCGGTAACCGCTACCGACGACTGGCGATCGTCCTTCGGTGACAGCATTACGACATTTTCTTCCTGCTTGAGTTCGACCGCATCGTGCAAAGTAACCGTCAGGTTGCCCCTGGGTCCCTTGGCGGATACTTCACGGCCGTTGACGCTGAACTCCACGCCGTTTGGCAATTCGATTGGTTTCTTCGCTATTCTGGACATTTCGTTAACCCTAAACCACCGAGCAGATGACTTCACCGCCGTGGCCCGCGGCGCGTGCCTGGGCATCGGTCATGACGCCTTTCGAAGTCGAAATAATCGCGATGCCAAGCCCGCCATTGATCGACGGCAATTCATCCTTCGATTTGAAAATGCGCAGCCCGGGACGGGAGATGCGTTTCACTTCCTCGATAACCGGCTTGCCCTGGTAATACTTCAATTCGATAGTCAGCTTGTTCAGGTTGCCTTCGGACACCTTGAAGTCATTGATATAACCTTCGTCCTTGAGCAAGGCCGCAATTCTGGCTTTCTGCTTCGACGAGGGCATTTCAACGCTGACCTTGTTCGCCTTTTGCGCATTGCGCACGCGGGTCAGCATGTCTGCGATCGGATCTTGTAAGCTCATTTCTATCCTCTTACCAACTGGCCTTAACCAGGCCCGGAATATCACCGCGCATCGCGGCTTCACGGATCTTGTTACGGCACAGGCCAAATTTACGGTAAACGCCATGGGGCCTTCCGGTGATGCGGCAGCGGTTTTGCTGACGCACGGCGGCGGAATCGCGCGGCAACTGCTGCAGTTTGGCAACCGCCGCCATTTTTTCCTCGTAGGTTGCTTCTGCACTCTTGATAATCGCCTTCAGCTCGGCGCGTTTTTGCGCGTACTTCGCCACCAGGCGGCTACGTTTCAGTTCGCGCTGTACCATGGAATTTTTTGCCATTTCTCGTCTAACCTCTGAAAGGAAACTGAAAAGCCGACAGCAGCGCCCGACCTTCTTCGTCGGTACCCGCGCTGGTGGTGATGCTGATGTTCAGACCACGCAGCTTGTCGATCTTGTCATAGTCGATTTCCGGGAATGCAATCTGCTCTGCGATTCCCATGTTGTAGTTGCCCTGCCCGTCGAAAGCCTTCGGACTCAAACCGCGAAAGTCACGAATTCGCGGAATCGAGAAATTGATCAGGCGATCGAGAAACTCGTACATCTTGTCGCGACGCAGGGTTACCTTGCAGCCAATGGTCATGCCTTCGCGAATCTTGAAACCCGCGATTGCTTTCTTGGCCACGGTTACTACCGGCTTTTGCCCGGCGATCAGCGACAGGTCCTGGACGGCGCCCTCGATGGCCTTCTTGTCCTGCGAGGCTTCGCCGACACCCATGTTGAGGGTGATCTTGGTAATGCGTGGGACTTCC
>CP070646.1:481837-485166 GCA_020354435.1 Gammaproteobacteria bacterium | reverse complement strand
CTACCTGGCGCCGGCCTGCCTCAACAGACTGGCGATCTCCGTGTAATTCTGCGACGTCGCGTGCGCAAGCGGCGAAATCCCTTCGCCGTCGGCCAGGTTCAGGTCGGCGCCAGCCTCGATCAGCAGGCGCACGATTTCGATATAGGTATGGCTGCCGTTGCCGAGAATAATCGCCTCCAGCAATGCGGTCCAGCCGAGGTTGTTGACGTGATCGATATCGATGCCGGTCTGCAGCAATTCGCGCACCGTTTCGACGTGGCCATGATGCGCGGCCGGTATCAACGCGGTACCGCCGTAACGGTTGACGCTGCCGAGGTCGGCGCCGTTTGCCAGCGTCAGGCGCAGGATTTCCAGGCGTCCCTCGGCGCCTGCGTAAAGATAGGGTGAGTCACTGATATTGTCTTTGGCATTAACGTCGGCACCGGCATCGATCAATGCTCGCGCGGCTTCGATCGCATTGTGATGCGTGGCAACGAGCAGGGCGGTGCGCCCCTGCGAATCACGGGTTTCGATGTCGGCACCCCCGGCCAGCGTGGCCCCTATACCAGCCGCATCGTTGCTGGCCGCGGCACCCAGCAATTGCATTTCCTTCGTCATTAAGGATTCACTGGCCCGTGACAGGCCTGGGTTGGTTGCGGTTGCAAAAATCAGGCAAAACAATATGACGGGAAGGGCCGAAACATAATCTATTAACCGTTTCCTGCAGGCGGATTCGGTTTTCTTGCGCCGTAGAATCTCCATATCGTGCCGTCAGGCTCGGACCAGTGTCCAGATTCCGATGGCGATGAAACCGATTCCGGCAATGTAATGCAGGTGTTTTTCACTGACGTAATGCGAAATGGCGCTGCCGGCAAGCACCCCGATTGCGGAGGCGACGATCAACGCCAGTGATGCGCCGATAAAAACCGTCATCTTGCTGACCTCCTTGTCGGCGGCAAACAGCATTGTCGCTAGCTGTGTCTTATCGCCCAGCTCGGCAACGAAAACGGCCGCGAATACGGTGAACAGGACTTTATATTCCATTTTCAGTGGTCTCTCGAAACGGGTTGCAGCAAATCTTAAAAGACAAGCCGTGCCGACGAAAGTAAAAACCTGATCAAAACGATAAACCGGGATAAGTTTCCGGCCAAAGCTGCCAGGGCATCGATTCGGTTGATGACATGGGGATTGGCAAAATGTAATCCGGGATGCTAGAAATAAACATTAATTGGCTATCGAAAAAGCACGTAAATGAAAAACACGGAACTGGTGCTAGGCGAATTCTTCAATGTGTTGCCGGATGCGGTGATCATGGTGGATAGCCGTGGCAATATCGTGTTTGCCAACGAGGCAGTAAATGGATTGCTTGGATACGCTGCCGATGAACTGGTCGATCAGCCGCTCGGAATTCTCATTCCCGAGAATTTCCGCGATGCGCATGCATCGCATGTACTCCGATTTCGAGATCAGGGCAAGGCTACCGCCATGGGCGCAAGGCCTTTGTTAAGTGCGCTGCACAAATCAGGCCACGAGAAACCGATTTCGATATCGATTGCAAACCTGGATCTCGAGGGGCAGCGTTATTCCATTGCAGTATTGCGTGATGCGGGCGACCTGCATTCGCAAATTGCCGATGCCAATGCGCAAGCCGAGACCGACGCGTTAACCGGAATCGGTAACCGTCTTAGACTGTCGCGCGCGATGCAGGCGGCGTTTCAAACCTCGAGTCCCTTTGGCCTGTTATTTCTCGATTTGAAGAAATTCAAACCTTTCAACGATACTTACGGGCACGAAACCGGTGACAAAGTGTTGCAAATCGTTGCCAGGCGTCTGCTGACTGAAATCCGATCGCAGGATACCGCGGTACGGCTTGGCGGTGACGAATTCGTGGTATTGCTTGCTGATCTTGCCGATCGCGGGTTGCTGCAACAGCGGGCGGCAACGCTGGCAAGGAGCGTATCGCAACCTATTCACCTCGGCGAGTTAACCAGTGAAATCGGTGTTAACATAGGTGGCGCAATCTATCCGTGCGATGGTGATACCGAGGCCGGATTATTGAAGATCGCCGATCAGAATATGTACCGCGCGAAACAGGCTGGGGTCGACTATCACCTCGCTGATTGACGGTTATGGTCCTGGAACCCACGAACTGGAACAGCCAGTCAGCCCCGGTACCGTTTAATTTCCTTTAATTGTTAAAAGGCTGATCTGTATCGTCCTGATGAGCATTTTCGGCTTGTTGTTGTTATGCTTTCCGGGATTGGTAAATTCAGCCCGATCGAATGACCTGACACGGGATAACAGCAGACTATGACTTGGTTGCTTCGCCAGTACATGATTATCAGCGTTGTCGGCATCACCTTGATGCTGGCGGCGTTGATTTATTTTCATATCGAACTGGGTGAAGAATATCTGCGCGAGCACCTGGATTCGCATAACAAGAATCTGGCACTGGTTTTGCGCAACTCGTTGATGGCCAGTGGACTGGAGGAGGAAATACTTGCCGGTGGCAAGACCTTGTCCAGGGATGCGCTGGACTTGATTGAATCGACACTGGAGCAGGAATTGAAATGGGTTCCGGTGGTCAAGATCAAGGTTTATGGCCCTGACTCGACGGTGCTTTTTTCGAGCAGGGCCGAGGAAATCGGCGAAAGCGCCGAGCATAACGACGCGGTTCGGCAGGCCTTGAACGGTATAGCCGTTTCGGGCCAGGTGGACCCCCACCACATGAATGAATTTGACCAGGTAATCGAGCTCGAGGCCCTGCACCAGCAATATGTACCGATCGAATCTCACACCACGGGCAAAATAATCGGGGTTTTCGAGACTTACCTCAATGTCTTCGAGGTGGTCAAAGACGTCGAGGCCCGGCAGCGCGCGATGTTCTGGTGGATTGCCACGATTCTGGCAATTTTTTATCTCGGTCTGGCGATGATTTTTCTTCGAACCCATCGGCAGTTGCAAACGCAGAGTCAGCAGCGGCAGGCTTATCTGGACGAACTCAAGACCATGCACGCCGATCTCGAGAAGCGCGTGGAGGAACGCACCGCGGAACTGGACCATGCGCGGAACTTTCTGCAATCGGTCATCGACGGAATTGCCAATCCGCTGATGGTAATCCGGCCCGATTTCACCATCGCACTGATGAACCGCCAGGCCAGAAGCCTGATTCCGGCGGACCAGGATCCGGGAAAGTACAGGTATTGTTACCAGGTATCGCACGGCCTGGACGAACCCTGTATGCAACCGGACCATCCCTGTTCGTTTGCCGATGTGATGGAAAAGGGATGTTCGGCAAGAACCAGGCACACCCATTTCGATGCCAATAACCGGCCGGTCATCGTCGATCT
>CP070646.1:478334-481737 GCA_020354435.1 Gammaproteobacteria bacterium | reverse complement strand
GGCCTCCGGTGCGTAACGTTGCAGCATGTCACTCATGCGCTCGGAGTAAAGCAATTCCTTGGGCCATTCCCTGCCGTCGGCGGAAACACGGTTGGGATCGGCGCTGTTGGCGGCGTCGATCAGATCCAGGGCCTTTTCGTAGGTTGATTGCGATTGGGACATTGCGGGCATTCCATTTTGAAAATCGCGATTATACCCAGTCTGGCGCCAGGTTGTGAGTTTCCGTTAATTCTGGTGACATTCCTCACGAGCAAGACCGGTCGGTCAAGCTCCGCGCAATCAAAGTTTTTGCATTCCGGCGGATTAGAGCTAATCTGTGATGCCACTGAAGCGAGCCACGTTAACCGCTAACCTGGAGGAACTGGTCTTTGCTGCGCGTCATTCTATGGAAAATCGGTTGCGAACTGGCCCATCTGAAGCGGGCCCTGTGGCCACGGCACGAGCGCAAGATTCACTATTTTGCATTCGGTGCAAATCTTTGCAGCAAGGTGCTGGAAAAGCGCTGCATCAAGGTCTTCGACGCTTTCGACTACGTGCTCGACGACGCCAGCCTGTGTTTCAGCCTGCCCGGTTTCTACCGCGGGCACGGTTACGCGTCCGCCGATGCCGCGGAGGGTGAAGTAGTCTATGGCCGAATGTACCTGATCCTCGAGCGCGACGCTGTGCGCATGGATTATTTCGAAGGCGTGCCCTGTTTCGGCGTGCATGAGAAGGTGTTTCGCCAGGATGGCGACTTCAGGTTTTTTTTCTACCGCGCCACGCGTACGGTCGGCGGCCTCAGGCCGACCCGCGAATATCTCGATTACCTCATCGACGCCTACCGGCAAATGCCCGCCGTACCCGCCGATTATCTTGCCGCGATGCAGGCCACCGAAGTCCTGGAAACTTTCGAACCGCTGGACGAAACCGGCACCTTCGTCAGCGACCTGGACTCCTGGCCGCGACTGTTGCACCCGCTGTTACTGCGCTACGAAAGATTGTGCTCGAAACTGGTCGAGCTGGTCTGGCATCGCTCGCCGCTGCAGTGGTTGATAAGAATCTAGCTGGCTAGCCGGATTCGATCTTTTCGATAACATAGCCGCCGGAGCGCTCGTCAAGTGACAGGCCAAGCAATCCGCGCGATTGAGCTTCTTCGAGCAGATCGCTGAACGAGCGTACGCCGTAGTAACTCTCGTTGAAACCGGGCCGTCTGCGTTTCAGCGCCTGCTTGACCATCGAACCCCAGAGTTTTTCGCGGTCACCGCGTTCGGCGTAAAGCGCCTCGGCGGTTTCCATTACCAGGCCGATCGCATCGTCGATCCGTTCTTCCTCGGATTTGGCCTTGTCGGCCGGTTTGGCGCCGGATTTACCGGCGGCTTTTTTCTTTGCCGCGGGTTTGTGCTTGCGCTGCCTGCTCGATTCATCCTGGCGCGCGAGGTCGTCGTAGAAAATGAATTCGTCGCAATTGTTGATCAACAGGTCCGAGGTCGAACTCTTGACGCCAACGCCGATAACGGTCTTGTTGTTCTCGCGCAGCTTGCTGACCAGCGGTGAAAAATCAGAGTCGCCGCTGACGATGACGAAGGTGTCGATATGTTCCTTGGTGTAACAAAGATCGAGCGCGTCGACGACCATGCGGATATCGGCCGAGTTTTTGCCCGACTGGCGGGTATGCGGAATCTCGATCAGCTCGAACGCGGCGTCATGCATGACCGCCTTGAATTCCTGGTAGCGATCCCAGTCGCAGTACGCCTTCTTGACCACCACGGTGCCTTTCACCAGCAGGCGTTCGAGCACCAGGCCGATGTTAAATTTTTTGATCCGCGCGTCCCTGACGCCGAGCGCCACGTTCTCGAAATCGCAAAAGATTGCCAGATTCTGATCCTGAGTTGCCGCTGCCATGTGTCCCCCGCGTACGGCTCGCTTTCAAGCCCGTTTTAGCTGGTGCTTGCGAGCGCCCGAAAACCACAGCATAACCGTTTTGGCCGGCAATACATATCTGATTCTGAGAATTTAAACCATCGAACAGAGAGCAGGCTGGTCGAGACGTTTGCGGTAAAAGCCGATATCACGGCGTACCCGTTTCATCTATCATGGCGCTGAAACGTTCGGGAGGTATCCAGGTGGCTTATCAGAAAGCTTTCGCTCTGACGGAGTACGAAAATCGCGTGGCGCGGGTCAAGGCACGCATGCGCGAGGCCGGTTTCGACCTGATCCTGTGCCAGGATCCGGCCAACATGTGTTACCTCAGCGGTTTCGACGGCTGGTCGTTTTACACGCCGCAATGCCTGCTGGTGCATGTCGACGAGCCGTCACCGATCTGGTTCGGGCGCGCGCAGGATGCCAGATCCGCACGGATTACGACCGATCTGCCGACGGCGAATATCGTTTCCTTTTCCGAGCCGCTGGTGCATCACCCGAGGCGGCATCCCTATGATGAACTGTGTCAGTTGATCAGCGAGCGCGGCTGGGCCGATTCGTCGATCGGGGTCGAACTCGACGCGCATTACTACACCGCGAGGGCGCATCGCCACCTGGTCGACGGTTTACCGGCGGCGCGCATCGCCGATAATCGCGAACTGGTCAACTGGGTCAGGTTGGTCAAGTCGAAGGCGGAGGTTGCCTACATGCGCGAGGCCGGCCAGATCTGCAGCCGCGCGATGAACCGCGTGATCGAAATGATGCGTCCCGGGGTGCCGCAGAACGAAATCATCGCCGCGGTTTATGAAACCCAGGTGCTCGGGCTCGACGGCAAGTTCGGCGACTATACCAGCCTGTGTCCGTTGATCCAGGTCGGCGAGGGTACGAGTACTCCGCACCTGACCTGGAGTGACGAGCCGCTGCCCGAAAACGAACTGGTGGTAATGGAAATCGGTGCCGCTCGACGTCACTACCACGCGCCGCTGACGCGAACCATGCACCTGGGTAAACCGCCCGCCGAAATCGAGCGTCTCGCCAGCGTTATCGTCGATGGCGTCGATGCCGCGCTCGAGGCTGCCCGCCCCGGCGCCAGCTGCGAAGCGGTGGAAGCGGTTTGGCAGCAGGTGTTGAAGCAGAATGGCTATCGCAAGGAAAGCCGGGTCGGCTATTCGATCGGACTCAATTTTCCGCCGGACTGGGGCGAGCGTACCGCGAGCCTGCGCCCCGGCGATAAAACCGAAATGCAGCCCGGCATGTGTTTTCATTTTCAGTCCGGCGTCTGGCTGGAGAATTTCGGTGCCGCGGTGTCGGAACCCTTTGTCGTCACCGAGGCGGGTGGCGAACGCCTGTGCGACGTGCACCGCGGCCTGATCGTGATCGAGTGAACGCGACCTTATAGGTCACCGATTTCCTGCTGCGGCCGGCGTAAAACGGTAACACAGGCAGGCTAGGCGTAGAACATGTCGCGGTACATGCCCTCGGCCCAGGCCAGGCTAGCCTGGCC
>CP070646.1:474809-478234 GCA_020354435.1 Gammaproteobacteria bacterium | reverse complement strand
GACGAAAAGCAGCGGCGCCTGGGTGTGGCCTACTCGAGGCCCTATCACTACGCGCAACAGCATATCGTCGTGCACCAGGACGATCCGGCACAATCTCTGGCCGACCTCGATCATCGTACTATTTTCGTCCGTCATCACAGTCGTTACTGGGAGCGGTTGTCGCGGCTGCAGCAGGAAGGCGCGCGTTTCAGTCTGCGCGCGACCGACGACAAGGTTGAAACCGAGCAGCTGATACAAATGGTGTCGCGCGGCAAGTACAAGGCGACACTGGCGGACGAACATTTGCTCGATATCGAGCTGGCCAAGGGTGTTCCGGTGCGTTCCGCGTTTGCCCTGGAAGAACAGATTCCGCACGCGATCGCGCTGCGTAAACGCAATCCAAAACTGAAACAAATGCTCGATGAATTCGTCAAGCGCATCTACAAGGGTGAATTTTATAACGTTACCTACAACAAGTATTTCAAGAGTCGGCGATCGGTACAGCGCCTCGCGCGCGGGCGTGTGATCGATGCGCTCAAGGGGCAAATCTCGCCCTATGACAAGCTGGTGCGCAAGTACGCCAATCGCTACGGTTTCGACTGGCGTCTGGTGACCGCACAGATGTACCAGGAAAGCAGATTTGATCCGAAGGCGAAATCGCCGGTAGGTGCCCGCGGTCTGATGCAGCTTATGCCGCGCACGGCCAGGTCCATGGGAATCGAGGATATCAGTGACCCGGCCAGCAGTATTCGCGGCGGCGTCAAGTATCTCGACTGGCTGCGCGATCGTTTCGACGCGAGCCTGCCGGTCTCGGAGCGTACCTGGTTTACGCTCGCGGCCTACAATGCCGGCGCCGGTCATGTGCAGGATGCGCGCCGGCTCGCGGGTCAAATCGGCCTCGATCCGAATCGATGGTTCGGACATACCGAAGAAGCGATGCTGTTGCTGTCGAAGCGACATTACGCGAAAAAAGCCCGCTACGGTTACGTCAACGGCAGGGAGCCGGTCAACTACGTGCGCGATATTCGGCAACGTTTCGAAGCCTATCTCGCCCTGAGCCGCGATGTCGCGAAACTCGGGGACAGTTTACTTATTTCGTTTACGAAATAAGTAAACTGTCCCCGCTTTATCTGAAATTATTTCATCGCAAGCGACTTGAGGTCGGTAGCCGGGTCGGCGACGATTTCCGGCGCCGGATTCTTGCCACCCTCGATGATCTTGCGACCAAAGGCGTAAGACTTGGGTTCGTTCATCGCGTCGACCGCGAGTAGCTGCTGGCCACGGTAGTACCACACCGACAGGCTTGCTTCGCTCGAGCCCGGACGGATTACGGTCAGATCGTGGCCGAGGTTGAGGCCGACGATTTGCAGCTTGCAATCGTACTGGTCCGACCAGAACCACGGCAACGCGGTATAGGTCACGTCTTGGCCAGCCAGCACGTGTGCGATCAGGTCGCCCTGGTCGGCCGCGTTTTGTACCGACTCGAGCCGTATCTGCTGGCCGTTGCGGTCGAAATTGCTGCAATCGCCAGCAGCGAAGATATCGGCATCTGCGGTTTTGCAGGTTGCATCGACGCGAATGCCGTTGTCACAATCGAGTCCGGCCGCAGCCGCGAGTTCGACGTTCGGGCTGCCGCCGATACCGACCAGTACGAGGTCGGCGTCGATGCTTTCTCCCGACGCCAGCTCCGCGCCGACGACCTTGCCGCCGGATTCGCGCAATCGGATCAGGCGCGTGGACTCGCGCAACTCGACGCCGTGGTCGCTATGCAGCTTGCGGAAGAAACTCGAAGTGGCCTCGGCGGCGACGCGCTGCAGAATGCGCTCGGCCACCTCGAGCAGCGTGACTTCGAGACCGAGCTGGCGCGCGACCGCGGCCGCCTCGAGTCCGATGTAGCCGCCGCCGATGATCAGCAGGTGGCGCCCGGCTTTAAATTCTGGCGCCATGCGGTCGATATCGGCGATGCTGCGCAGCGTGAAAACGCCATCCAGTTCGCCGCCGATCTCGGCCGGCAAACCACGTGCATGCGAACCGGTGCAGAGAATCAGCTTATCGTAATCGAAGACCTCGCCGGCGCTGCTGACGACCTGTTTGTCGGCACGCCGGATTTCGACGATAGACGTTTGCAGGCGGGTTTCGACGCCCTGGTCGGCATACCACTCGAGCGGGCGGATAAACAGGCGTTCACGTTCCAGCTCACCGAGCAGGTACTTTTTCGATAGCGGTGGGCGCTGGTAAGGGGGGTGCGGTTCGTCGCCGACCAGCAGTAACGCCTGTGGATTGCCGAGGGCAATATGACGTGCAATAAAAGAAGCCGCCGCCTGCCCGGCGCCGACGATGACGATGGGCGCGGTCATTACTTACTCGGGCTCGGGCACGTAAAGCACCAGGCCGTCGAGTTCCGGCGCTGCGATGATCTGGCAACTCAGGCGGCTGTTGTCTTCGCGTTCGACGTCGGTCATTTCCAGCATGGTGTCTTCAATGTCGTCGACTTCGCCGGTTTTGGCCAGCCACTCGGGATCGACAAACACATGACAGGTAGCGCAGGAAAGGCAACCGCCACACTCGCCTTCGATGTGCGGCACGTTATTCGCGGTGGCCGCTTCCATCAGGTTGAGACCGTCTTTGACGTCAACGCTAATCTCGCTGCCGTCTTCCATTTTCCAGGTGATGTTCGCCATCGCTTTCGTTCGTACCAGGAGGTTAAAAACCGCGTAATGTATCCTTTTTTCGCGTTAATGTCTTTTCAATTTGGCCGGATTTTTACCCCTTGGCGACCTCGGCGGTACACTGTTGCAGCAGCTGCCAGAGCCGTTCCAGGTGCTCACCTGTGGTCGCCTCGACGCCGATTGAAACGCGCACCATCCAGCGGCCGTCGAGTTTCGACGGGCTCATGAAGGCCTCGCCCGACTGGTTGATCGCATCGACCCAGGCCAGCGTGTGTCGGTCGAGAGCGTCTGCCGTAATCCCCGGGGGTTCATGCCGTATACAGACGGTCTGCAGTTTGACCGGCATCAGGACACGCCAGTTTTTGCTCGTCTCGACCTGGTTGGCGAACCATTGCGCGTTATCGAGGTCCCGTCGCAGCCGGGCCTGGATTTCGCCGACGCCGTCGATGGCGAGGTGGTACCACAGCTTGAGCGCGCGAAAGCGCCGCCCCAGCGGAATGCCCCAGTCGCGATACTGGCGTACCTCGTCATCCACGCTGGAGCGCAGGTAGCTAGGATTGGTCGACATCACGCGCACCAGGTGTTGTGCATCGCGAACGTAAAACAGCGAGCAGTCGAGAATCGTGCCCATCCACTTGTGCGGATTCCACGAGATCGAATCGGCGGATTCGACGCCGTCCCAAAGGTGCCGACACTCGGGCAGCAGCATCGCGCTGCCGGCCATGGCCGCGTCGACGTGCAGCCAAATGGCGTGTTCGGCCGCGATTTCGGCAATTT
>CP070646.1:471209-474709 GCA_020354435.1 Gammaproteobacteria bacterium | reverse complement strand
TGCGTCGATTGTCACCGGCGGGACGATATTCATGACGGCAAATTCGGCAACGATTGCAACCGCTGTCACAACCAGGAAAGCTTCGACCGGATCGATATCGAATCGCTGCGCGCGCCCGGCAGCGGCAAGCGCGAGGATACACCACAGTGACGACGCTACACGGATCTCGCAGCGCCGCCAGCCTTCACCGGCGCATTCGATTGACATGCTGGGCAGCGATCGGCGTACTGCTGTGCAGCTTTCTACCGGCGGCCTCGGCGCTGGACCTCGGATCGGATTTCGACCACGACGAAACCAGTTTCCCGCTCGACTTCAAACACGCCCTCGAACCCTGCGAATCCTGCCACCTGCAGGGAGTATTCGTCGGCACACCACGACGTTGCGTCGATTGCCACTCCAATACCGGCCGGATCAAGGCCAGCGCCGCACCCAATAACCATATTCGCGTTATCGGCGATTGCGATTACTGCCATACCGCCGACGACTGGACCAACGTCCCCCGGGTCGATCATTCGGTCGTCGTCGGCAGCTGTATAAGCTGCCATAACAACATCGTTTCGACGGGAAAACATCCGGGACACGTGCCGAGCAGCAATACCTGTGACGACTGCCACACGACCTACAACTGGAAGTTCTACCATGTCAACGTTTCCAGTAACTGCGTGTTTTGCCACGACGGAACGACCGCCGAGGGTAAAAACCCAGGCCATATCACGTCGACCAACGGCTGTGAGGATTGCCACCGGACCTCCGACTGGAGCCCGGTCACAAGGGTCGACCACAACTCGGTTCTGGGCACCTGTTTCAGCTGTCACAACGGCGTCATCGCGCGCGGCAAGGGCCCGGCACATGTTCCATCGAGCAACGATTGCGCGCTTTGCCACCGGGTAACGGGCTGGACCCCGGCCTTCCCGTAACGGATCCGGAGCGGTGTGCGAAGCGAACAGCCCAGCCTCGAGGGGTGACGTCGGCAGCAGGCGCAGCTGCCTCTGGCTTGCCGCGATATTGCTCGGCCTTTGCCCGGCCCTGCCGGCTACCGCCGAGGCCGCCGGTTACGAGTTTCTGGCACTCGAAAGCGTGTTCCAGGGCCAGCCCCTCGAGCGCCAGATCCAGCCGCGCGCGATCGTCGTGACCTCCAGCCGGCAGCGTTTCCAGCGCCTGCCGCGCAACATGCAAAACGCCCTGAAAGATTATTTTGTCTACCAGACCCGGATCAGGGTCGACGGCACGGCTTACTTCCGCCTCGCGGTCGGTAATTTCAGCGATCCCGACGAGGCGCAAAGGCACCTGCGGAAACTCCGACCGATTTTTGCCGATGCGTGGATTTATCAGCGTAACGCGGCCGAGCGGCAGGCACTGACCAGTCACCTGCAAACGCCAGCAGGCAAAATCGAGGCGCCCGCAGCTGCACCTGTCGCGGAGACCGTCGAAGACCAGTTGAACAAGGCCAGGGAGGCGTTTTTGGATGGAAACTTTGCAGGCGCGGTCTCGCTCGCCAACCGGGTAATCCAGCAGGGCAACCCGGAGCAGTCCCGCGCCGCCTTCGAGCTCGCCGGCGCGGCGCGCGAAAGGCAAGGCAGGTACGCCCAGGCCATGGCATTGTACGAAACCCTGCTCGACACCGATCCACCGGAGGAAACAGCATCCAGAGTCGAGGCCCGCATGGAAGGTATTCGAACCATGAGTATCGAGCCGAAGGCGCGGCTAGCAGCAAACGGGAAACAATCCGAAGAAGACGGCTGGATCGTTAGAGGCGTGTTGCAACAGTATTATCGGGAAGACGTGATCGAGCGTCCGGATGAGGGTTCCGAGTCTGTCAACCAGGTACTGGCAACGGATATCGACCTGCTGCTCCAGCGCCGCACGGAGACGAATAGCCTGTCCATCGAAATCGACGCAGGACTGCTTGCCGACCTGGCCGAAGACAGCACCGACAGTCGAGTCTCACGGGCCAACCTGAGTTATACCAGTGACCATTTCCGAATTATCGGCGGTCGCCAGCATCGCACGATCAAGGGTGTTTACGGTCGCTTCGACGGCCTTACCTACGTCGACCTGGCGAGATCCGAATTTCAGCTGAGTTATTTTGCCGGCACCCTGGCCCAGTCATCCTACGATAGCCCGCAAACCGAACATCCGCTGATTGGTCTGAATATCGACTTCAGTCCCTACGACTGGCTCGACGTGAATTTCTACCTGGTCCACCAGGAGATATCGGGGCTTACCGACCGACAGGCGATCGGCAGCGAGTTCCAGATACGCAACGATAAAGGATTCATCTACGGTATCGTCGACTACGATGTGTTTTACGAAGACCTGAACAACATCTACCTCAGTTCGAGTTACCGCCAAAGCAGCCAATGGACCTTCAACCTGACTCTCGACCGTGTTAATTCGCCGATGCTTTCGACAATCAACGCGCTTCAGGGTCAGGCGGTTGATTCGATCGAAGACCTGAAGGATATCTATACCGACGATCAGATCTACCAGTTGGCCCAGGACCGCACCGGCAAGAGCGAGTCACTCTATTTCGCCAGCATCTATACCATCGATAACGATCGACAACTGAACCTGGATTTCTCGGTGTTCGAGCTCGATGCAATGCCGGCATCCGCTGGCGTCGAAGCCATTTCCTCTACCCGTGACATGTCGATTTCACTCGACTATTCGATCAGGAACCTGTTTTCGTCCCGCGACTACTCTTCGATGGGCATTCGGCTGTCGGATTCGGATATCAGCGAAACCCAGTCGTTTCGATTTCGCAGCAGAATCCGGGGCAATGCTGCGATTACCTACGACCCGAGAATTCAACTTGATTTTCGCCAAAGCAGCAACGGCGTGGATCAGACCATTGTGAAGCCGTCGATCAAGTTGCGATACCGTGCCGGGGAAAAACTGAACTTCGAAGCCGATCTGATTATCGAGCATTCTGACCTCGATCTGCCGGACTTCGACCAGCAGACGGCCTATTCACTCTACCTTGGCTATGCCCGTTTCTTCTGAACGCAATCCTTCTCCGGCAGCCGGATTAAAAATCGCCGAAATTGCCGGAAATCCGACTGACGGATCGTTTTTTTTTACCCGCGAGCGGTAGACAGTCTTGACGCTCAAAGCGAGGTACTTATTTACAATCAAAAAAGCGCATTATTCACATAATTTTCTGTTCAAATTGGGATATTGTTCCCAATATTCTCCAATTTTCGTCAAGGCTCTCATTTTTCGAAGTAACCACAGGCAGCGGACGAAAATATCAGGGACGAAAATAAAACATTAGGGAAATCAATCAGTTGAACTCCATGCTCACGAAAATGAAACAAAGAAGGCCTGGCGCAACCGGCCTCTTTCTTTTCGCGGGCCTTTTTTTGTTCATGCTGGTCGGTTGCGGCGGAGGCCAGGGCGGCGATGTCGACGCACAGGCCGCGGATCCGCTCAACCGGCCTGCCGAGGTCGTCGCGAGAGTCGGTCCCATCATCGCCGTCAGGGTAGGCCAGACCGCCAAC
>CP070646.1:467605-471109 GCA_020354435.1 Gammaproteobacteria bacterium | reverse complement strand
CGACATAGGTACCCCAGTCCCTGGCGGCTTCGACAACGGCGCAGACTTCATCCATCGAAAACTGCGTCGTATCAATCGGGTCAAAGCGAGAAGAACCGCCGCCGCCTGCCATAATCTTGATCTGGGTTGCACCGTTGCGCAGATTCAGACGGGTTGTTTTCAGCACCTCTGGCACACCATCAGCCACGGCACCTATACCCATGCGTTCAAAATTGGACAGATCACCGGCATCTTTAATGCTGAAGCCAGCATCAGCGCGATCACGAAAGTCGCCATGCCCTGATGTCTGTGATATGAAGCCGCCCGATGGGTAAAGGCGCGGGCCGCGAATCATGCCGGCATCTATATTCCTTCGCAGTCCAAATGCCGGGCCACCCATATCACGCACGGCCGTGAAACCGTCGAGCAGAAAGCGTTCTACAACCGTTTTTGAGCGATACGAGATATCGGTGATATCCATATTCCTTTCAATATCCCCGAAATTCGCATTGATCATCACGTGGGCATGGCCATCGATCATGCCGGGCATCAGCGTACGCCCGCCGCCGTCGATCACGGTAGCACCGGCGCGGGTTTCGATCTCGCCGGCCGAGATCGCCTTGATCAGGTTACCCTCGACCAGGACCTGGTGATTTTCGTACAGCTTGTCTTCGGTGCCGTTAAAGATATTGACGTTCTTGAACAGGGTTTGCGGTAAGTCCCTGTCGGCAGCGTATGCCGGTAGCACCAGGGTCGCAACGAGCGCAATTGCGCCGGCAATAATTGATTTGAATTTCATTGACTCCTTCTCCGGAATATTCCTGGAATGTTTGCATCCCCGATAGATCGAGGCCAAGACTGAATCGGGCCCACAGTCGGGATACGCTATTTTTTAGCATCTGGATCAATTAAACAATGGCATTGTTTTGCCATAGCTTGACGAATTAAGTTAACTGTAATCCTGATTTCTGGTAGATTTTGCGGGCCTGAACGCCTCGCGGAATAGACATTGTCTGAACCTATAATCATCCTGGATACACTACGTTTCGGCTGGCCCGGACAACCCGAGCCGCTGCTGCGGATCGCGCGTCTCGACGTGACACCGGGCGAACGGGTATTCCTGCACGGCGCGAGCGGCAGCGGCAAGTCGACGCTCCTCGGATTGATCGCGGGCGTACTGGCGCCGCAGGGCGGTGTCATCAAAATCCTCGGCCAGCCGCTCGACGAAATGAGTGCTGCGGCACGCGATCACTTTCGTGCCGATCATTTCGGCATCATTTTCCAGCAGTTCAACCTGATTCCGTATCTCAGCGTAATCGAAAACGTGACCCTGCCCTGCCATTTCTCGGAATTACGCCGGCAAAAGGCGATCTCGCGCAGCGCGACTGCCGAGGCCGAGGCGCTGCGCCTGCTCGAGCACCTCGACATGGCGCACGACGATCTCGTGCATAAGCCGGTCACCGAATTGAGCGTCGGCCAGCAGCAGCGCGTTGCCGCAGCACGTGCGTTGATCGGCGCACCGGAAATACTGATTGCCGATGAGCCGACTTCGTCGATGGATGCCGATCGCCGCTCCGCATTCATCGAATTGCTGTTCCGCGAGTGCAAAGAGAGCGGCTCGACGCTGCTGTTCGTCAGCCACGATCACGGCCTGCAGACGCCGTTCGATCGCGTCGTCGAATTCGAAGAGCTCAATCTCGCTGCGGCCGAAGCGCGGCCCAATCTGCAGGTGGTGCGTTGAGGTGACGGCATGAGTGTCGCGGTACTGGCCCTGAAAAGTTTTCGCAACCGCAAGCTCAGCGTCGGGCTCGCGATCGCGTCGATTACGCTCAGCGTCGCGCTGCTGCTCGGTGTCGAAATCCTGCGTAACGAAGCCAAGTCCAGTTTCGCCAGCACCGTGTCCGGCACCGACCTGATCGTCGGCGCGCGCAGCGGTTCGGTCAACCTGCTGCTGTACTCGGTATTTCGCATCGGTAACCCGACCAACAATATCGACTGGCACAGCTACGCGGAGATCAGCAGCCTGCCCGGAGTGAAGTGGAGCATCCCGCTGTCGATGGGAGATACCCACGCCGGCTTTCGCGTCGTCGGCACCGATGGCAATTATTTCGAGCATTACCGTTATGCCCGCGACCGCAGTCTGGCGTTACAGCAAGGCGAGTGGTTCGAACACGAAGACGAAACCGTGCTCGGCGCCGAGGTCGCCGCGAGCCTCGGGTACGGCCTCGGTGATCCTGTTGTCATCGCCCATGGCGCCGGCGATGAAAGTTTCATTACGCATGACGATGCGCCTTTTCGCGTGGTCGGCATCCTCGCCGCCACCGGCACCCCGGTCGATCGCACCGTGCACGTCAGCCTCGAGGGTTTCGACCACATGCACGAAGCCTTTCAGCAAGGCGATGACGAGCACGGACACGATCCTCTGGCCGCATTGACCGCTGCTGTCAAACCCGCCGCAGAAGAGGGTCACGCTGAACACAAAGAGCATGCAGAGCACGATGAACACGGCAAGCATGCAGAACATGAGGAACACGCTGCTGACGAAGAACACGACGAACATGCCGAACACGAAGCGCATTCGGAACAAGACGAGCACGAGGAGCATGCAGAGCACGGCGACGAGTACGCCATCAGTGCATTCATGCTAGGCCTCGAATCACGCGCCGCGGCGATTGGCCTGCAACGCAGGATCAACCAGTTCGAGGAGGAGCCACTGAGCGCGATCCTGCCCGGCGTCGCGCTGCTGGAGCTGTGGGAAATCGTCGGCCTGGTCGAAGATACGCTGCTGGCGATCTCGGTCTTCGTCGTCATCGTCGGCCTGTCGTCGATGCTGATCGTGCTGATGACGAGCATCAACGAACGCCGCCGCGAAATGGCAATCCTGCGTGCCATGGGCGCGCGTCCCGGGCACGTGTTCGGGCTGATTCTTGGAGAGGCAATCGCCATCACGCTCGCTGGCATCGGACTCGGCGTCTTGCTGGTTTACACGCTGTTCCTGCTTGGCCAGGACTGGATCGCGCGTTCCTTCGGGCTGTTCGTCGAATTGAACTTGTTGACTCCGAGTCTGGTCTATGTCGTTATAGCGGTCGCACTGCTGGGCTGCCTGATCGGGCTGATCCCGGGCATCCGCATGTATCGCTATTCGCTGGTCGACGGCATGACCGTTCGCGTTTGAAACCAACAGGACGAACCCGAAATGAGCAAACACTTGAGACTGTCCGTTTTAACCCTGATTACCGGCCTGTTTATCAGTTTCACCGCCGCTGCGGCCGAGCCGCGTGAAATCACCTGGGACGACCTGGTGCCGGCCGAGGCGCAGTTCGACGACCCCTTCACCAGGCTCGACGAAGACACGCTGTTCGAACTGAGCCTGGTGGCGCAGGTCCGCGACCGCCTCGAGGCCGGCAAGAAAGTCGACGAGGAAACGCTTGCCAGTTACAACAAGCGCGTCAAGGATCTCGAGGAACAGGAGGTCGATGTCGATGGCCTGATCGCGATGCGCGACGAAGTCGCCAAGGAGCGCAT
>CP070646.1:463978-467505 GCA_020354435.1 Gammaproteobacteria bacterium | reverse complement strand
GTGCTTACATACTGAGTGCTGTGTTGAGTTCAGAATGTTTTGGTTTTCTGCAGAAAAATAGCCCTCCAATTTTTTCGAGTTTTTCAACGGAATAGGCCAATTTCGGACACTCGCCAGACACATAAAACACTGGTTTCCGTCAAAGCAATCCAGTTTTCTGGGCTTAAACGCCCGCGTAGTAAGATCAGACCTTACATATTACGCTCGTCAATTGGTAAGGGACGATCCCGTTAGTTCAATGCGTACCGTTCGTAATTCACGATGGGGGTGGAAGGGCTCCTGCTTGAGTTACTGTTCATCCTGATCGATCGGGTTAGGTATCTGCGGCGTCACCGATTCGTTGGTCGTGGATTGCTCGTAATTGTTCTCGAATTTCGGGGTACTTATCGACAATACCTAGCATTGCTTTGCGCGTGATACAGAGCATGTTACAGGCGCTGCGTGCGACGATGGTCGCACTGCGACGATGTCTGCCTTTCTCGTCCTCGAGCAATGATGACTCGCCGATTATCTCGCCATCGTGAAACTCGGTAACTTGCTGACTGCTGCCATCTTCGTTCAGTTTTAAAACCGCCGCGGTGCCGTGGATTAACACATAGAAATTGTCGCCGCGCTCGGACTCTCCGACGATGGTGTCGCCGGCCAGGAAAGTAATATCGGTGGCCTGGTTTTCCAGATCTTGCCGGTCTTCGCTGCCAAGCGTGTCGAACAGGCTCACTTGGTCTACCAGATCGCTAATCGATTCACTGCTCTCGGGTGCCCTGACTGCACGAAAACTGCTAATACCTTGAAGCTCGAGGTCAACCTTGTTCTTGATAATATTGTAACCCTTGGCACTAAGGTCGCCGTGAACAAACTGTTTTTCGACATATTGCCAACCGCGGTGAATCATCGATCGATGCGCTGTCTGTTCCATGTGACGTTGGTAAAAGCCTGAAAACTGCTTTTGCGCGGTATCCAGTTCCTTGCGGTAAAAACGGTTACGTGTGCTGTAATTTTCGATCAATTCTTCACGTGCCGCCAAGTCGAGGTCTTCCTGCTGCCTCAGCATCTCGATAATTTTATTGCTGATGATGACCTTTGCGATGTGGCGTTCGATTTGTTGCACCAGTCGCAGTAACTGGTAACGGGAGAACAGCTTTGCCAGCCACGGATTCTCCCTGGAATAGCGTAACAGGTAACCTTCGAAACGCACGAACAGACTCTTGCGGTTGCTTTCGCGCAATGCCTTGTGCGCGGTTTTACCCATGCGCAGGGCTTCCTGCATATCCAGGCGCGCGTCATTCATACGCAGGTAAACGTACTGACTTATCACCCTTGCCTTGTATAGTGAATCGAGCACCACTTGCTCGGTTTGATAAGTGCGAAATATTGCTATGTATTCATCATCTTCGTGTTTTTCGCTGCCTTCGTCGTACATACCGATACCAAATGCCAGACGAATCCTGATCATCAATTCCTCACGTGCCTGCTTCGATAACAACGAGTGCTCCATCAGTTCGGTTAACCAGCTTGCTGAATCCTTGCGTGCGCTAATGAGTGTGTTACGCAGCTCGAGATCTTCCCCTTCGGTGAGCCGATTGAGCCCGAGCCGCTCCATAAAAGGACGTATGGTTGGAGCACTCACCAGCAATGTGAACATAACTACGCCAATCGTCAGATCAAACAGGAACTGTTTTTCTGGCAGTGAATCCGGGATCGACAGTACCACTGCAATTGCGAGCCCTCCCTTGAGTCCGCCCCACCACATAATATGACGGTCGGCCTTGCTCACATGCGGCAAGCGAAATAACCGGGTAGCGAGTGGCAGCATGTTATAGATCGAAATTGCGCGAGCTAGCAGAATCAAAATCACCACCAGCAAGGTGGCACCAATCATCGCAGGAACATTTTCGAAACGAACGCTCAAGCCTACCAATAAGAACAGCAGCGAGTTCATCGACAGCACGATCATTTCCCAGCTACTGTGTATCGCATGCGTGGCGTCGTGTCCGAATTTGAGAATGCTGTAACGCTTCAGCGCGATCGCCGAACCGACCACCGACATTATCCCGGAAACGTGCAATACATGCTCCGACAAAACAAAACTGGCATAGGCAACGATGATGGATGTGGTCAGGATCACCGGCAGCTCGCTGCGCATGCGGTGGAGCACTTCGCAAACCGCGAAGCCAAGCAGGCTGCCGACGATAACTCCGCCGATAAATACGCGCACAAACTCAACGATTATGCTTCCCGAATCACCCCAGCCGATGCCGCCACCTGCCACCGCGATGCCGACCAGAATCGAGAACGCGACGATTGCGGTGGCATCGTTTAACAACGACTCGCCCTCGACCAGCACGTAAAGTCGTTTGGGTACCCCCAGCTCCTTGAATAATGCGATTACCGCAACAGGATCAGTAGCCGATATCAATGCACCGAAGACCAGGGCGACAATCAGCTTTATATCGAGTAACCACCAAATCCCGAAGCCTACGATGAAGGTTGACAGCAGCATGCCCGGGATCGCGAGCATCAGTATCGGCGGCAAATCTTGGTGTAACTGACGTGTATCGATACTGTATCCGGATTCGAATATCAGTGCTGGCAGGAATACAAACAGCATGACTTCCGGGCCGAGCCGAAAATCGGTCAGAATCGACAGCGGCTGCCAGGTTTCGGCGATACGGCCGAGTATGATGCCCGTAACAACCAGTAAAATTGTATGTGGCAGTCGAATCTTTTGCGAAATACCCGTCATGAGCATGGCGATGCTCAGGAGCACCACCAATATCATTGTGACTTGGTCGGCAGGCATTTAGTATATTGCTGAGAATTGACAGCGAACCAAGTGTAACAAGAAACGGATCATAGTTCTCACCATAGAGGGTGTGAGTATCTATATTGGGTCACCTATCGCAGCTGATCACTTGGGATTGAGAGGCAGCTTTCTCATAAGCAGACCCCCGCAAAGCTAAGGCAGGAGGCTATCTCCGGCCAATAGCGGACGAAAACAGATTTCGCGATAATAGCTTATCGAGTCAAAATAATCGCAACTGAGCAGTTAGACGGCAATGAAGATCCTGGCAATATTAGTGTTTTTTCTCTCGTGGACAGTTTCTGCCAATCCAGCGCAAATAATTAATGGAAATTACCAGCGATTTGAAGGAACTGATTTCGAAAGTGTTTTCTTCCCATGCCAAAGTACTGAAGTTTGGTCCTTAGATGGAGGAATAGCCTTTGACACCCTGGTTGACTACTACAGAAATTCACAAACAAATAAATCAGGCGAAGTAAAATTTTCACTCCAAATGGTTGTTTCACCAATCGACAAGGCTGAACATCCAAATTCACATGTCGATGCGGTGGCCAGAGTGATAGCGATAGTTGGCATTTCGGAAGATGTAAATGAAATTACATCCTGCAGAGCGGAGTCACAATAGCCACCTGACAAGCGCGGGCAGTCAGATCAATCTACTTGTTACGCTTGGTATTTCTCGATAACGGACGCTTTATTAGGCTCAGTTAGAGTTCAGATTTCGGCC
>CP070646.1:460308-463878 GCA_020354435.1 Gammaproteobacteria bacterium | reverse complement strand
GCTGCGATGGCTGTTGTCGATATCGTAGCGTTTGCACAAAGCGTCGAGGTTATTCTTTTGCCCGGGGTGTTTTTGTCGAGCCAGCAACAGGGTATCGAGTATCGTGCAGCTTTCCTGCAACGGCGCTACCGGCTGTTCCAGCAAGGCAAGTTCGTAATCGAGAAAACCGACATCAAACGGCGCGTTATGTATTACCAGCTCCGCGCCCGCAACGTAGCTGATAAAGTCCTCGGCGAGTTCGGCGAAGCGGGGTTTGTCCTGCAGGAACTCGTTGCTGATCCCGTGAACCTCGAAAGCCCCGCTATCGATTTCACGATCGGGATTTACATAATGGTGCCAGTGATTACCGGTAACGCGGCGGTTGACCAGCTCGATGCAGCCGATTTCGATGATACGATGACCCTGGCTTACCTCGAGCCCGGTGGTCTCCGTATCGAGCACGATCTGTCTCACGTGGAAACTCCGGCGTCTATCGCGTCGTTGGCGAGCTGATCGGCCAGTTCGTTACCCTCGATTCCGGAATGACCAGGAACCCAGTTCCACTCGATTTCATGGCCGGCAACCTCGGCGTCAAGCTGTTGCCACAGGTCGTGGTTTTTGACCGGCTTTTTCGCCGCCGTCTTCCAGCCGTTACGCTTCCAGTTCTCGATCCAGTCGTTAATGCCCTGCATGACATACTTCGAATCGGTGTGAATTTCGACCGCGCAGGCACGCTTTAGCGCACGTAATCCTTCGATGACCGCGGTTAACTCCATGCGGTTGTTGGTGGTTTCCGCGGCATAACCGTGCAGGGTTTTGCGACTGCCCTGGTAATTCAAAACGACTCCCCAGCCCCCCGGCCCTGGATTACCGCGGCAGGCGCCGTCCGTGTACATCACAACTTTGGCGTTCATTCAATACTCAACGATCATACTTCATGCCGCGTCCGACAGTGGGACGGGCAATCTTGCCGGGCAGTATTTTACGGGTCACCCAGCGATGCCGTACCGGGGTCAGCGGAGAAATATTCTTGGTATAAACCATTAGATTGATCGCACCCAGCGCAGGCAGCCAGTTGCGCATGCCCTTTTCCAGCCAGCTCAGATGCCGCGTAACGGAGGTTTTCTGAATCGGCGGCAGATAACCGACGCGAAAAATTCGTTCCTGATCGAAACCGAGCAGGCGCATCCAGTCGTCGATCCGACGAGCGGTGTAAAAGTGGCCCTTGAACGGCACATGCTCAAGCCAGGCCTGAAAGAAATTGCGCAGGCCCCAGAGCGACAGAGGATTGAAATCAATGATGATCAGCTTGCCTTCCGGAATCAGGATGCGAAAGGCTTCGCGTAAAACCGCGTGCGGTTCAGTCGTATTGGAAAGGTGATGCATCATAATGACCAGATCGACGCTGTCGGTGGCGATTGGCAGCATCGATGGATTGGCATGCACTTTTGCCGGTAATCGAATATCGTCGAGCGTGAATTGATGCTTGACGCGACAGCTATGCTGCAGGCTTTCGGCAATCATGGGGCAGCCGATTTGCAGCGAATAATAGCCGAAGGTGGTAGACAGAATCGGACTAATTCGATTTTCCAGTTCTTTGAACAGGGATTGGCCGGTTTCGCCGAGATACCAGTCATCCATACTGGCAAATCCTTTTTGTTCAGTGGGTTGTCGCCTAAATCTCATTTGAAACTTACGAATCCGGGGTTACAATCAATATATTCTAGCCACTAAGTTCAATCGTTACTAATGTTTCTAAGGCAAATGCCCCGTCACGGGGAGCGGAATTTACTGGCCGCGACATTGATCGTGCTGTCACTGAGCGGATGCGCCAATATTACTACCGGCGCACCCGGCGAAGCCGTTGAACCCACGGCGGCGGTCGCAATTCCGCTGGCTACGGCCGAAGACCAGTCCGATACTAGTGCCGGCCAAAATCTGGCTTACGATGATTTTTCTGCGTCCGCGGAAGAGCTGGCGGCAGGCGAAGCCGATCGATTCGATGAGCCTGAGTCCACCTGGATACAACCGCAGGTGCGGGCGTC
This sequence comes from Gammaproteobacteria bacterium, assembly GCA_020354435.1. Taxonomy (GTDB): domain Bacteria; phylum Pseudomonadota; class Gammaproteobacteria. Next base: position 461,854 of record CP070646.1, on the reverse strand, counting down.
AATGAATTTCGATATCGAAATCGAGGCGGAGCAGGCGGAACTGGCGGCGCAGCAGCAACATCAGGCCGAGGAAGCGGTTGTTGCCGCGATCAAGGCATCGCTGCAGGAAATCCGTAGAAAGAACAATGCCTGGTATCGACTGCAGAGCGGCATGCAGTTAAAGCCGGTCAACAATGCTCGCGTTCGCGCTCAGCTCAAATGGTATCTCGACCACCCCGGATACCTGCAGCGTGTTATGGAGCGAGCACGCCCGATATTACCGTTTGTGCTGGATGAACTCGAAAAACGTAACCTGCCAACCGAGCTGGCGCTGCTACCGATCGTCGAATCGGCATACCAGGCTTTCGCCTATTCTCACGGTCGCGCTTCCGGAATGTGGCAGATTATCCCGTCTACCGGCCGCTTCCTCGGGCTCAAGCAAAACTGGTGGTATGACGGTCGTCGCGACATCATCGAATCGACCCACGCCGCGATTAACTACCTGGACAGTCTCGCGCGCCAGTTCAATGGCGACTGGGAACTTGCGCTTGCAGCCTATAATGCAGGACCGGGCAAGATTCGCAATGCGGTACGCTATAACAAAAAGCGCAAACGTCCGACGGACTTCTGGAGCCTGACCAGGATTCGCCAGGAGACACGCGCCTACGTTCCTAAAATGTTCGCGTTGCGCGAATTGTTCGCCAATCCGGATAAATACAAACTGGATCTGGTGCCGGTTAACAACCAGGTCAGTTATGAAATCGTCAAGCTCGACGGTCAGATCGATCTTGCCCTCGCTGCCGATCTTGCCGGAATTTCGGTCAACGAGCTTTACCAGTTAAACCCGGCATTCAATCGCTGGGCGACGGCGCCCAACGGTCCGCATCGGCTGTTGCTGCCGCGCGGCAAGGCCGAGCGCTTCCGCGCCGAGGTCGCCAAGGTGCCGCCGAGCAAGCGCATCAACTGGGTTCGCCACAAGATCAAAAATGGCGAAACCCTGAGCCATATATCGAAGAAGTACCGCACCTCGGTTGCGCTGATCAAGGATGTCAATAACATTCGCGGCAGCCGAATTCGAGCCGGCAAGTACCTGATGGTGCCGACCGCGACCAAGTCGTTAAATAGCTATACGCTGAGCCAGAACTCTCGTATCGCGCGCCTGCAGAATACGAATCGCAAGGGCACCAAGCGGGTTCACATCGTGCGCCCCGGTCAAAGCCTTTGGAGTATCTCGAGAAGTTATGGCGTCAGTACCCAGTCACTGGCCAAGTGGAACGGCATGGCGCCCATCGATACGCTGCGGGTGGGACAGAAACTGGTGCTCTGGACCCGCGGCAATCTGTCGCAGAAAGTCAGCATCAATCAGACGCGACCGAGCAACGCGCTGCACGCGTTGCGTTACACCGTCAGAAAAGGCGATTCACTGTACCGTATCGCTGATCGATTCAACATCACGGTTGCCGACATCAAACGCTGGAACCGGGTTGGCAAGTACCTGCAGCCCGGGCAGAAACTCAAGCTTTACGTCGATATCACCAGTCAGTCAGGCTAGCCTCGATATCTCGTC
>CP070646.1:456625-460208 GCA_020354435.1 Gammaproteobacteria bacterium | reverse complement strand
GATTGCTCTTCCGATAAAACCGACGAAGCCGATAGACTGCTGCGCGATACCGCGCCGGATTACGACTATTACGCGGTCAACAGCGCGGTCAGCAATTCCCGCAACGAAGGCCCTGACCTGATCAAACCAATGCAATAAAACTCGGGGACAGTTTACTACTTTCGTTCGCGAAAGTAGTAAACTGTCCCCGAGTTTTCAGGGGTTGAGGCCGCCGTTTTTGACCAGCGAGTCGAGGCGCCTATCGTCGTAGGCCTGTTCGAGTTCGTCGGCGGCCGCATCGACCACGGCCTGCAGGTCGGGTCCGCAGTTCGTGACTTCACGCCGCCACTGCTCGAGATAGGCATCGGTGCCGGCCATCTGCGCGCGCATCGCTGCCTTGTCGATGGCCTCGGCAAAACGTTCCGTGAGCACGATTTTAGCCGCGTCGCGGCGTTCCTTGGCGATGACCTGGGCGGGGATATCGCGCCAGTAGACGGTGGTGAGTTTAGCCATCGGACAGCTCCCGGAAATAAAAATCAGTGTTACGACGCTGCGCGAGTATAAAGACGCCCGCGAATCAAATCCAGTATCAAATTTGCCGATTACGCCGGCCTGAAAATATTGTTTACCCGGGCTCCGAATGGGGCGTAGAATGCCGCGCAGTTTTAATCCGGATGGAGGGGTGTTCATGCTAAAAGTTGGATTTATTGGACTCGGCAACGTCGGCGGCAAACTCGCCGGCAGCCTGTTGCGCAATGGCGTCGATTTAACCGTCAGGGATCTCGATACCGAGGTTGCGCAACCTTTTCTCGATGGTGGCGCCAAATGGGCGAACAGCCCCCGGGAAATGGCGCAAAATGTCGACGTCGTCATCACTTGCCTGCCGAGCCCCGCCGCCAGCGCGGCCGTCATGGAGGCCGAGGACGGGATACTCGCGGGACTGTCGGCGGGCAAGATCTGGGCCGAAATGAGCACGACCGACAAGGACGAAGTAATGCGCCTCGGCGACAAGGTCAAAGCCACCGGCGCCGAGCCGGTCGACTGCCCGGTTTCGGGCGGCTGTCACCGCGCCGCCACCGGCAATATTGCGATATTCGCCGGCTGTGAGCGTGCCACCTTTGAGTCCATGCTGCCGCTGCTGACGACGATGGGACGCCGCATCCTGCACACCGGTGAGTTGGGTTCGGCGTCGGTGCTCAAGGTTGTGACCAATTACCTCGCTACCGCCAACCTGCTGAGCCTGTGTGAAGCGCTGGTAACGGCGAAGGTTGCCGGCATGGATCTGAACACCACCTACGAAGCCATTCGGATTTCCTCCGGCAATTCCTTCGTGCATGAAACCGAGAGCCAGGTGATTCTGAACGGCAGTCGTGATATCAGCTTCACGATGGACCTCGTGTGCAAGGACATCGGCTTGTTCAACGATGTTGCCAAGCGCGGCGGGCTCGAACTCGAGCTGGCACCGATGATGGAGCAGATTTTCGATGAAGGACAGGAGCGTTACGGGCCGCGGGAACTGTCGCCCAATATCATCAAGCGGCTGGAAGAGCGGGCCCAGGTCGATATCCTGGCGCCCGGTTTCCCGCCGGAAATGATCGACGATGAACCCGAGGAAGCGGGTTACGAAGTGCAGGTCAGGGGACGCCAGGCATAGCCGGTTACGATCCAGGTCGGTCGACATTTACGCGACCCGCGGCTATGCTGCCGGCTTTGTTCTTCGAGAGATTGGAATAGTGCCAGATCTGAGATATCTGCGGCGGCCGAAACCGCAGCGATTCGACCTGCAGCCCGGTCAACCGAGTATGAAGGCAATTGTCACCACGGGTAACGGAGGTTATGAGCGACTGGAATATCGCGATGTGCCGATTCCTGAACCCGCTGCCGGAGAAGTGCTGATCAAGGTGCTCGCCGCCGGCGTCAACAATACCGAGATCAACACGCGGCTCGGCTGGTACTCCTCCAATGTCACCAGCGGCACCGAGCAGTACGCCGGCGATGCGCAGGAAGGCAAGGTGGCAGACGGCGGCTGGAATGAAGCCACGCCGTTTCCGTTTATCCAGGGCACCGATTGCTGCGGCGAAGTCGTCGCGCAGGCAGACGATGTCACGGGGGACTGGAGCAGCAAGCGCGTACTGGTGCGCGCCTGTATGCGCCTGCAGGGTTTCGATTCGCTGGAAAACATCTGGATGGCGTCGGATTTCGACGGTGCCTTCGCCGAGTATGTAAAGGTTCCGGCCAGCGAGGTGTTCGCGGTCGACTGTGACTGGAGCGATGCCGAGTTGGCGACGATACCCTGCGCTTACGGCACCGCGGAAAACATGGTGCATCGCGCCGCCATTGGCGCCGACGATCACGTGCTCGTCACCGGCGCTTCCGGCGGCGTCGGCTCGGCGGTGGTACAGTTGGTCAAACGCAGAGGCGCGCGGGTCAGCGCAGTAGCCGGCAAGTCGAAAGCCAACGAGGTTGCCCCTCTGGGCGTCGACCGCGTACTCGACCGTGACGTCGATCTGCTGGCCGAACTCGGCGCCGATAGCGTCGACGCGATCTTCGATAACGTCGCCGGCCCCGGTTTCGAAACCTTGCCCAAACTGCTCAGGCGGGGCGGTCGCTACGCTTCTTCCGGCGCCATTGCCGGCCCCATGGTCAATTTCGACATGCGCGACTTTTACCTGAAGGATTTACTACTGATCGGCTGCACCTCCTGGGATGAACCGGTCTTCCCGAACCTGATCGGTTATATCGAAAGGGGTGAAATCAGGCCGCTGCTGGCGAAAACCTTCGCCCTCGAAGACATCGCGCTGGCGCAACAGGAATTCCTCAAAAAGGAACACTTCGGCAATTTCGTCCTGCTTCCGCCGTAATCAGATTTTGCCCGGGGTGAAATTTGGCGGCGGCGTCAGAGCTGTTCGGCGATATAGATGAACATCGGCAGCGTGAAGAAAGCGACGATGACCTGAAAGGTGACGATGCTCGACATCAGCGCTGCGTTGCCGCCCATTTTGCGCGCCATGACGTAAGACGAGGCCGCGGTCGGCACTGCGCCGGCGATGATCGCGACCGTACGCGCGAGTCCATCGAGCCCTACCAGCCAGGACATTACGATGATGATGGCCGGCATGCCGATCAGCCGGGTCAATACGCCGATTGTTAGTAGCAGCTTGTACTGGGCCGCGTGGCCGAGTTTCATACCCGAGCCAACCGCCAGAAGCGCGAGACCGAGACCACCGGCACCGATGATATCGATGCTGGAGAACAGGATATCGGGCACGCCGAACCAGTTAAACAGCAAGCCGATGACGCAGGCGATGATCAGGGGATTGGTCAGGATTTTACGCGCCACCGCGCTGGCTGCCGGCTTGACCTCGCTGTGCCCGTAAATCGACAACACGATGACCGAAGTCACGTTCAGCAGCGGCACCATGATCGCCAGCGCCAGAGCCGCGAGGGTGATGCCCTCGTCGCCGTAAAGCGGCCCGATGACGGCGATGGCGACGAAGCCATGAAACCGGGTCGCGCCCTGGAAGATGCTGCTGAAACTGGGGCCGCTTTGCGGGAAGCGCTTTCTGAACAGCGCATGCGTGGCAATCAACAGCGCCGACATGCC
>CP070646.1:452905-456525 GCA_020354435.1 Gammaproteobacteria bacterium | reverse complement strand
TTTGCTCTTTATTGGTGTTTCGTACTGCAATCAATCGACACTGACCCTTTGACTTCTTTAGTAAACTGTCCCCGACTTTTTGAAATCAATCGACACTGACCCCTTTGAAAAAAGCGCTAGTGCGCGAGGATCTGGCTCAGGAATAGCTTGGTGCGATCGTGCTGCGGATTGTCGAAGAATTCGTGCGGTTCGTTTTCCTCGATGATCTCGCCACCGTCCATGAAGATAACGCGGTTCGCTACCGTCTTGGCAAAGCCCATCTCGTGGGTTACGCAGAGCATGGTCATGCCTTCCTGCGCCAGCTCGATCATGACGTCGAGCACTTCCTTGATCATTTCCGGGTCGAGCGCCGAGGTGGGCTCGTCGAACAGCATGATCTCCGGATTCATGCACAACGAGCGCGCAATCGCAACCCGCTGTTGCTGACCACCAGAGAGTTGGCCGGGAAACTTTTCGGCCTGTTCGGGAATCTTAACTCGCGTTAAATACTTCATCGCGGTTTCCTCGGCTTCCGCGCGAGGTACCTGCTTGACCCAGATCGGCGCCAGCGCACAGTTTTCCAACACCGTCAAATGCGGGAACAAATTAAAATGCTGGAATACCATGCCGACATCCTTGCGAATCATGTCAATGTTCTTCAGGTCATTGGTCAGCGCGACATCATTGACGATGATATCCCCTTGCTGATGCTCCTCGAGCCGGTTAATACAACGGATCAGGGTCGATTTTCCAGATCCGGACGGCCCGCAGATGACGATTCTCTCTCCCTTGTAGACGTCAAGATTGACATTCCTAAGGACATGGAACGAACCATACCATTTGTGCATTCCTTTGATCTTGATGGTCAACTCATCGGAAACCTTGAGTTCAGGGGCCACGGCTTCCAGTGCCGCAATTTCTTCTTCGCTTAATTGCTCTTGTTCAGTCATAGTTTTATACCTGGGTTAATGTCCGGTATGGAGTTTCTTTTCGAGATACAGGGAGTAGCGCGACATCGCGAAACAGGAGATGAAGAAGAACACCGCGACGGTGACGTACACCTCGGTCGACAGACCCTGCCACTTGACGTCGGCCAGCGATGCCTTGCCCATGCCGAGCAAATCGAACAGGCCGATGATGATGACCAGCGTGGTGTCCTTGTACAGGCCGATAAAGGTATTGACGATGCCGGGAATCGATATCTTGAGCGCCTGCGGCAGGATGATCAGCCGCATCGACTGCCAGTATTTCAGACCCATTGCGTCGGCTGCCTCCTGTTGACCCTTGGGGATGGCCTGCAGGCCACCGCGCACGACCTCGGCGAGATAGGCCGCCGCGAACAGCGACACCATGATCAATACCCGCAACAACAGATCGAATGAGGTGCCCGGCGGCAGAAAGTAGTTCAACATGGTCGACGCGACGAATAGCAGCGTGATTAGCGGTACACCGCGGATGAACTCGATGAAGGTCACGCAGACGATGCGCACCGCCGGCAAATGCGATATACGCCCCAGCGCGAGCAAGATGCCGAGCGGTAGCGAAACGACGATGCCGGTTACGCCGACCACCATCGTCAGCATGAAACCGCCGAAGTTGGCAGTCGGCACCGGCTCGAGCCCGAATCCACCCCTCAGCAGCACGTAGATGATCACCGGCGAGACCAATGAAAACCACAGGGCCTTTTTACGGTGAGGCACGTGGTCGAACAGTATCGGCACCAGCGCCGCGAGCATCACGAAGAACGACAGGTTGACGCGCCAGCGTTCAGCCTCGGGATAAAAGCCGTAGACGAGCAGTTCGATGCGGTGCCCGATGAATGCCCAGCAGGCGCCGTTCGCGCCGGCCTCTTTCATGATCGCGCGGCATTCGTTGCGGTCCGCGCCCTGGAAAACCGCGTCGAAAAACAGCCAGTTCAGGCTCGGCGGTATGATCACCCAGAGGAAATATATGGTCAGTATCGTGATGACGATATTGGTCGTCGACGACAGCAGGTTTTCCCGCACCCAACCGACAATCCCGACCGTACTCGCCGGCGGCGGCAGGCTGGGATGAGTCCCCGGAGCGTAGCTTTGTTGTTCACTCATGTCATTCCCCCCTTATCGCTCGACCAGTTTCATTTTCTTGTTGTACCAGTTCATAAACGCCGATATCAGTAGCGAGAAAGACAGGTACAAGGCCAGCACGATGGTCATGCATTCCATCTCGCGCCCTGTCTGATTCAACGAGACGCCACCGATGGTCCCGACTATATCCATGTACCCGATCGCGATCGCGAGCGATGAATTCTTGGTCAGGTTCAGATACTGGCTAGACAATGGCGGAATGATGACGCGCAGCGCCTGCGGGATGATGACCAGTGACATGATCCGGCTTTCCTTGATACCTAGCGCCCGCCCGGCCTCGGTCTGACCGTGACTGATGGCCTGGATTCCGGCGCGCACGATTTCAGCGATGAATGCCGCGGTGTACAGTGCCAGTGCCAAGGTCAGCGCCAGGTATTCGGGCCGCAGTACCATGCCACCCTTGAAATTGAAGCCCTTGAGCTCAGCGTATTCGAGGGTAATCGGTTGCCCGACGATGAAATAGACCAAAATTGGAAATACGATGATCGCGCCCAGGCTGATCCAGAATACCGGATAAATTTTACCCGTGGCGTCCTGGACCTTGTGCGCGTAGCGCGTAAACCACCAGCTAAAACCGATGCCGGCGAGGAAAGCGATGAACACAGCCCACATGGCCGGCTCGAACAGTGGCTTGGGGACGTAAAATCCGCGGTTACTCAGGAAAAACGTATCGTCGATATTGATCGCATTTTTCGGTCGCGGCAGGGTGTTGATGATGAGACCGTGCACCATCAGGATATGCAGCAGCACCGGCACGTTGCGCACGTACTCGATGTAGCAGTAAACGACCTTGTTGATCAGCCAGTTCTTGGACAGCCTCAGGACGCCCATGACGAAACCGACGATGGTAGCGATGATGACCCCGCTGACCGCGACTAGCAGGGTATTCAGGATACCAACTAACGTGGCGCGCCAGTGCGGGCTGCGCGAATCATATTCGATCAGGCGCTGACTGATGTCGTAACTGGCGGGCTCCCACAGAAAATCGAAACTGTAACCCTTACCGATGGTTTCGAGGTTAATGACTGCGTTGCGAATGATATAGAAGAAAAATCCGAACAGCAGGGCCAGGGTCAGGACCTGGAGCGCAACCGAACGCGTCTCCTTGTCGTTGACGATCCGGTACCACAGGGGTTTCTGCCCTATTGTCGATTGACTCGTTGCTTCCACGATCGTCCCCTCCCCGGTCTATTGTAATTATCGATCATCTGGTAAACCCGAATGAGAAGCCGGAACCGGTGGCCTGACCACCGGTTCCGGGTACTACAGTTGACTCTAGCGAGCCGGCGGTGCGTACAGAATACCGCCGTTGGTCCACTGCGCGTTGAGTCCGCGCGCCAGGCCCAGCGGTGTATTGACGCCGATGTTACGCTCGAATATCTCGCCGTAGTTGCCTACCGCCGAAATCGCGCGTACCGCCCAGTTCTTGTCGAGTCCGATCATTTCGCCGTAGCTGCCCTCGGTACCGACAATGCGGTTGATCGACGGGTTGTTGCCGGCCTTGGAAGCGTGCTG
>CP070646.1:449177-452805 GCA_020354435.1 Gammaproteobacteria bacterium | reverse complement strand
AGAATCTTGTGCTTCTTGCCGTCGTTCTTCAGCGCGGCTAGCTGGCGTACCAGCTTGAAGCCCTTCTCATTGGCCTCGGATCCCGAGTTGGCGTAGTAAACGCGCGACAGTCCCGGCATCTTGTCGATCAGCTTTTCGGCAAACTGGGCGCCCGGAATATTGCCTGCGGAGTTGGCGAAGTAACACATCCTGGCGATCTGGTCGCGCACGGCATCGGCAATGCTTTCGCGGCCATAGCCGACGTTAACCGTCCAGACGCCGCCCGAAACCGCATCCAGATATTCCTTGCCGTTGGCGTCCTTGACGCGCATGCCCTTGCCCTCGACGATGACCATTGGATCGGTGGTTTGCCAGGGTTTGTGCTGCACCAGGTGATGCCACAGGTGATTCCGGTCGCTGCCTACGATTTCATTGATATTTTCAGGTTTCATCGCACTCTCCGCGCCAACGGGCGACTTCGCAAAGGGTAAAGGGAAACAGAGGCTAAAATGAATGGAACAGGATACAATAGAGCCAGATAACACCTATTGATGAGGCCAACCGCTATCGGCGTGCAAAATCGTAGCGACAACATGATGTGGAACCAGCTGTTTCGGCTGTCGCGCGAGCGCAAGGTTAGCTACCAGCGCCAGTTGCGCGAAATGATCGTCAGCGCGATTCTCGACGACAAGCTGCCGCTGGAGGTGCCGCTACCGTCGTCGCGCGAACTCGCGCGCCATCTCGGCATCGCGCGCAATACCGTGGTGCTGGCCTACCAGCAGTTGATCGACGAAGGTTACCTGGTTGCGCGCGAGCGCAGCGGTTACTACATCGACAAGAAAATGCTCGATGGTCGCGTGCGCGTGGAACCGGTCAGACTCGACGGCAAGCATCAGCCACCCGACTGGAAGCGGCACATCAAGTTTCACCCGTCGCAGCAGCGCAATATCATCAAGCCGCTGGATTGGAAGAAATACCCCTACCCGTTCCTGTTCGGTCAGCTCGACCCGGACCTGTTCCCGGTCGCCGACTGGCGCGAATGCTGTCGCCAGGCGCTATCCGTCAGCGACATCCGAGACGTCACGCCCGACCGCATCGATACCGACGACCCGCTGCTGATCGAGCAAATCCAGGCGCGCATCCTGCCGCGCCGCGGCGTCTGGGCCGCACGCGACGAAATCCTGATCACGATGGGTGCGCAACAGGCCCTGTACATCCTCGCCGACCTGCTGATCGAAAAGGGTACGCGCGTCGGCATGGAAAATCCTGGCTATCCCGACGCGCGCAACATCTTCGAACTGAAGTCGCCGAAGATGGTGCCGCTCGCGATCGACGATAACGGCGTCAGGCCCGGCAAGGACCTGAACTCCTGCGAAATCGTCTATACCACGCCGAGCCACCAGTCGCCGACCACGGTGACGATGCCGCTGGAGCGGCGCGAGCACCTGCTCAAACAGGCAGAGAAGCGGGATTTCCTGATTATCGAGGACGACTACGAAAGCGAAATTAATTTCGTCGGTGAGCCGACGCCGGCGCTGAAAAGCCTGGATTCGACCGAGCGCGTAATTTACGTCGGCAGCCTGTCGAAGACGCTGGCGCCAGGGTTGCGTCTCGGTTACATGGTGGCGCCGAAACCCCTGATCGAAGAAGCACGCGCGCTGCGGCGCCTGATGGTGCGCCATCCCCCGGCCAACAACCAGCGCATCGTCGCGCTGTTTCTGTCGATGGGACACCACGACTCGCTGATTCACCGCCTGAGCCAGACTTACAAGGAACGCTGGCAGGTCATGGGCGCAGCGCTCAACAAGCACTTGCCGGAATCGTCACGCATCCCGTCCTTCGGCGGCACTTCTTACTGGGTCGAGGGCCCGCCTCGCCTGGACACGCGCAAGCTGAAAGACAACGCGCGCGAGCACGGCATCCTGATCGAATCCGGCGACATCTGCTTCATCCAGGACAAGCCGCCGTTGAACTTTATTCGCCTGGGTTACTCGTCGATCGCCGCCAGCCAGATCGAACCCGGCATCAAAAAACTCGCCGCACTGATCCATGAAATGCTTTGAAAGGGTTGAAAGGGGACAGACCACGTTTTTCGAAAGGGGACATTTCGAAAGGGGACAGACCACGTTTTTCTGCCACTTGTGGCAGAAAAACGTGGTCTGTCCCCAATTGACCCAATTGAGACGGGATAACTGGTATTAAAGATAGACCCCAACTGGTACTACCGTGAATCTGCTGGTACCTTATTTTAGCCGGCCAGCAAAATTCGACCCGACTTGAGAGGACAGTATTATGAAAATGACCACCGAAGAAGCCTTCATCAAGGTTTTACAAATGCACGGCATCGAGCATGCGTTTGGAATTATCGGTTCGGCGATGATGCCGATTTCGGATCTTTTCCCTCAGGCGGGTATCAAGTTCTGGGATTGCGCGCACGAGTGTAACGCCGGCATGAGCGCCGACGGTTACACCCGCGCCAGTGGCAAGATGTCGATGGCGATCGCGCAGAACGGTCCTGGTATCACCAACTTCGTGACCCCGATCATGACCGCTTACTGGAACCACACACCGCTACTGCTGGTCACGCCGCAGGCCGCCAACAAGACCATCGAGCAGGGCGGCTTCCAGGAAGTCAAGCAGATGGAAATCTTCGAAAACTGCGTTTGCTACCAGGAAGAAGTGCGCGACCCGACCCGTATCGCCGAAGTACTGAACCGCGTTATCCAGAATGCCTGGGCCGGCTCGGCGCCAGCGCAGATCAACATACCGCGTGATTACTGGACCCAGGTCATCGATATCGAGCTGCCGCAGATGATCAACATCGAGCGCTCTCCGGGTGGTCCGACGGCAATCGCCGAAGCCGCCGCGATGCTGTCCGAAGCTGAATTCCCGGTCATCCTGAACGGCGCCGGCGTGATCCTGTCCGGAGGTATCGAAGCCAGCAAGAACCTGGCCGAGCGCCTCGACGCGCCGGTGTGCTGCAACTATCAGCACAACGACGCCTTCCCGGGTCCACACCCGCTGGCGGCCGGTCCGCTCGGCTACAACGGCTCCAAGGCGGCTATGGAATTAATTTCGAAAGCCGACGTCGTACTCGCTCTCGGCACGCGCCTGAATCCGTTTTCGACCCTGCCCGGTTACGGCATCGATTACTGGCCGAAGAACGCCAGGATCATCCAGGTCGACATTAACGGCGGCCGCATCGGCCGAACCAAGAAGGTCGACGTCGCCATCCAGGGCGACGCTAAACTGGTAGCAGAACAAATCCTCGCGCAATTGTCCGACGGTGCCGGCGACAAGGGCCGCGACGCGCGCAAGGCGTTGATCGCCGAGACCAAGGAAAACTGGCGGCGCGAACTCGCGGAAATGATCCACGAGGAGGATACCGACGAAGGCATCACCTGGAACGAACGCGCGCGTAATCGCGAGCCCGAGCGTATGTCGCCGCGCCAGGCCTGGCAGGCAATCATGAAGGCAATGCCGGAGAACGCGATGATGTCGTCCGACATCGGCAACAACTGCGCCATCGGCAACGCCTACCCGAGTTTCGAGGAAGGCCGCAAATACCTCGCGCCGGGCCTGTTCGGCCCTTGTGGTTACGGCCTGCCGTCGATCCTCGGCGCCAAGATCGCGCGCCCGGACGTGCCCG
>CP070646.1:445443-449077 GCA_020354435.1 Gammaproteobacteria bacterium | reverse complement strand
CGCCAATCGTCACACCCTCGACGGTGAAGGTCGCGGTATCGCCCGGTGCATAGTCCAGCTTGTCAGTCCATAAGATCAGATCGAAGGTATTTGCCATGGTTTTCACCTAATTCGGATTGATGCTTCTTCTATTAATAATGTTCAACGCAACGTTATCTCCTGACCCCCAAGAAACGTTCTGACCGTTGCGTTCGAAGCAGATTTTTTCGTTATGCTATCTTTCAGTGGCCCCTCCAAAAATACAACTGTACCTTCCTCAAAACGAAATCAAACCAACCTCAAAATTACCTCAAAATCGGAGCGGTCCGTTGGCCGCCGGGGAAAATGAACTCGCGGGAATGCAGTCAATCCGGGGGTTTACATCGATTGATATACCAGCTTTAAATTACCCTAAGTAATCAATGACCGGGGAGCACGGGAGTCCCGTATTTGCTGCAACAGCATGAGATCGGTGGAAAATCATTTTCACCGTTAAATACACGGATTAACAACCAGGTCACAGACTCGCCCTGCGATGCACGGGTATATTTGTGCGCCAATCAAATTCCAGTACTGATATTCACAGTCAATCGCAACCGTCAGCCGTCATTTTTACAGGCTCCAGCAGCCGCGTTAGGGAATCGACCAATGCACGCCAGTAAGTCCGATAACGAATCAACCGCCTTGCAGCAAGCACTGGTCAAGGTACGTGGCGGTTTTATGGCTGTCGCTGTGTTCAGCTTCTTCCTGAACCTGTTGATGCTGGCCACGCCGCTGTACATGTTGCAGGTCTTTCAGCGCGTGCTGGGCAGCGGCCATCTGCCCACCCTGCTCTATCTCACCATCGTGACCCTGTTTGCCCTGCTGATTCTCGGCCTGCTGTTCACAATTCGGGCGTGGATCCTGGGGCGTGTCAGCGGCTGGTTGAGCGGTGCGCTCAGCGAACCCTTGATCGCCGCCAGTCTCAAAAGCACCCTTGCCGGCAGCGGCACCGGCGCCCAGCCGTTGCGCGAGCTCGGGCAGTTACAGACCTTTATCGGGGGCCAGGGAATTACCGCGTTTTTCGATTCACCCTGGGTGCCCGTATTCGTCGCCGTGATCTGGCTGATGCACCCCTGGCTGGGCGGACTGGCTCTGATCAGCGCCATCGTCCTGTTCATCCTGGCGTTGCTGAACGAGTTATCGACAAGAGAGCCTCAGCAGGCTGCCAACCAGGAACAGGCCAGGGCCCACCAGTTTGCCGAAACATCCCTGCGCAACGCGGAAGTCGTCCAGGCCATGGGCATGTCGAAAGGATTGCTCGCGCGCTGGAACAAGCTGCACGCGGGCGCGCTGGCCCAGCAAGGCATCGCCGGTTCGCGAAGCGCCACTTTCCTCGGCCTGTCGCGTTTCGTGCGGCTTTCGGTACAGGTCGCAATACTGGGACTCGGCGCCATGCTGGTGCTATCGGGAGAACTGACGCCGGGGCAAATGATCGCGGCCTCGATTCTGCTGGGACGCGCGCTGGCGCCGGTGGAGCAATCGATTTCCGCCTGGCGCCACTTCCTTGCCGCCCGCAGCGGTTACGGTCGCCTGCAGGAACTGCTGCAAAAGATGCCCGAACCGCCGCCGGGTATCGTGCTGCCGCCGCCGAAGGGCTTGATTCAGGTCGATAATCTCGGCTTCCAGCCGCCGACGGCGGAAAAACCCATCCTGCGGGGACTGACTTTTACCCTGTCTCCCGGGGAGACGCTCGGCATCGTCGGCCCGTCGGCCGCGGGCAAGAGTACGCTCTGTCGTCTGCTGGTCGGTGTGTGGAAGCCGACCGTCGGCTCGGCGCGACTGGATTCGGCAGAGATTCACAGCTGGAACCGCGAGGAATTCGGACGCTACGTCGGTTACCTGCCCCAGGACGTCGAGCTGTTTTCGGGAACGGTGCGCGAAAACATCGCGCGCATGGAAGAAACCCATGATGACGAAGAGGTTATCGCGGCAGCCAGGCTGGCCGACGTGCACGACATGGTGCTGCGGCTGCCAAACGGCTACGATACCCAGATCGGTGTCGGTGGCGCAATGCTTTCCGCCGGCCAGCGCCAGCGCGTCGGCCTTGCCCGGGCACTGTTTCGCGAACCGCGGGTCGTGGTGCTCGACGAACCCAATTCCAATCTCGACCGCGTGGGCGAAAATGCCCTGCAGCAGACACTGAAAACCCTGCAGGAAAACGGCACCACGGTCATCATGGTCGTCCATCACGCCCGCGTACTGGAAAACACCGACAAGCTGATGTTGATCGAGGAAGGCCGTATCGCAGCCTTCGGCCCCAGGGACGAGGTGCTGGCTCGCCTTGGCGGCAACGACCGGGCAGAGCCGGCGGCACGCTCGAAATTCACCGTCGCCAGTGCCGCGCCGGTGCCAGGCCAGACTTCATAACCGCTTTAACACCAGGATCGGGGAGAAATAATATTGACTACCATGGCCGAAACTTCCGAGCACGATGTCAGTGATCCAGGCTGGGAAGCCAGCACGCCCGGCAAACTGCTGCGCGGACCGGTTGTTGCCGGTTATATCGTGGTGCTGTTGTTTTTCGGTGGGCTCGGGACCTGGGCGGCAATGGCCCCGATCGCCAGCGCCGTCATCGCCACCGGCGTAGTCAGCCCCGAGGGCAGCCGCAAGACCATCCAGCACCTCGAAGGCGGCATCATCACTGAAATCCTGGTTGAAGACGGAGACCTGGTGGAGGCCGGGGATCACCTGGTCATGCTGCAGGAAACCCAGGCGCGGGCAGCGTACGAGGTACTGCAGGGTCAGCGCCAGATGCTCGCCGCCAAGCTGGCTCGCCTGCTCGCCGAACAGACCGGCAAGAAGCGGATCGCCTTTCCGCAATGGCTGCTCGATTCGAAGCCGGTTGGTGGTGGTACCGGGTTCCAGGAAGTACTACAGGCGCAGATCGACCTGTTCAAGGCCCGGCGCGAGCTGCACAGCGGGCGCAAGGCGGTCGGCAGCAAGCGCATCGACCAGATGCGCGAAGAGATCGACGGATTGAAGTCGCAGATCAAGAGCCAGGAAGAGCAGCTGAAACTGCTCAGAGAAGAAATCGATGCCAAACAGGAACTGCTCGATCGCGGTTTGCTGCCGCGCCCGGACTACCTGGCCCTGCTGCGCCTGATGGCCGAGATCGAAGGCGACATGGCGGAGAATCTGGCCAATATCGCCCGCACCCAGCAGTCCATTGGGGAAACGGTACTTCAGGTCGTCAACGAGGATGCAGTGCGGTTGGACAATATCGTCTCGGAAATGGCCGAAACCCGGCTGGAACTGGCCTCGGTCGAGGAACGCCTGAACGCCCAGCAGGACATCCTGGAAAGAACGCTGGTGGCGGCACCCGTATCCGGTGTGGTCATGCAAAAGCGATTTCACACTACCGGCGGTGTGGTCGGACCGGGCCAGCCGATCCTGGATATCGTCCCGCAGGATGCGAAGTTGCTGATCGATGCCCAGGTGCGGCCAGTCGACATCGACGCGATCGCCCCCGAACAGCAGGCACGGGTGCACTTACTTGCCTTCGCCCAGCGCAATCTTCCACAGATCAAGGGAATCGTACGCTCGATCTCTGCCGACAGCCTGCTGGATGAAATCAGCGGTAACAGTTATTACCTTGCCCGCGTCGAGGTACTGC
>CP070646.1:441700-445343 GCA_020354435.1 Gammaproteobacteria bacterium | reverse complement strand
CAAGCAGATCGGCGCCGACCTGCGGTTCGTTGTACTCGCCATAGCAGGTGGCGAAGATTGCGACCTTGCCGCGGGTCCTGTCGGTCGCCCTGACCTCGTATTCGCCCGGCTGATGGCTTCTGCTGCGCTTGCTCAGCGTGTTGCTGTGATACTCCGGCAGGCGCGCATCGGCGTGGATACCGAGTGCGGACTCAAGCAGGGCACGGGTATGTTCGTTTCGATTGGTCGCATTGACGATGCCGCTAACGATCGGAATGCTGGCGAAACTGCCGATGGTATCGGTCGACGTGATGATCTTGTCGCGCATTTTGGCGCGGCCCTGTTTGTAACCGATGGCCTTGGCGCGCAGCATCAGGTGAGGGAAGTCGACATTCCATTCATGCGGCGGCACGTAAGGACATTTGGTCAGATAGCACAGGTCGCACAGGTAGCAGTGGTCGACTACTTTCCAGTAGTCCTGTTTGGCCACGCCGTCGACTTCCATGGTATCGGACTCGTCGACCAGGTCGAACAGTGTCGGGAAGGCGTTACACAGGCTGACGCAGCGGCGGCAGCCGTGGCAGATATCGTAAACGCGTTCCAGTTCTTCGAATAAGGCGGCCTCGTCGTAGAATCCCGGTTCGTTTTGTCCAAGCGGATGACGGGTAGGGGCTTCCAGACTGCCTTCACGGGATGCAGTAGACATGGCGGTAAGAATTTAGTGCATCCGGGCCGCAAAAACAGGGGTTCGTGCGGCCCGGATGAGGTTTAGTCGAGATTGTCGAGCGCTTTCTGAAAGCGGTTAGCGTGCGAACGCTCTGCTTTCGCCAGGGTTTCGAACCAGTCGGCGATTTCGTCGAAGCCTTCGTCGCGCGCGGTCTTGGCCATGCCCGGGTACATGTCGGTGTACTCGTGGGTTTCACCGGCAATCGAGGCTTTCAGGTTGTCCTCGGTGCTGCCGATCGGCAGGCCGGTCGCCGGATCGCCAACTTCCTCGAGGTACTCGAGGTGGCCGTGAGCGTGACCGGTTTCGCCTTCGGCGGTAGAACGGAAAACTGCGGAAACGTCGTTGAATCCTTCCACGTCGGCCTTGGCGGCGAAGTAAAGGTAACGGCGATTGGCCTGGGATTCGCCGGCGAAAGCGTCTTTCAGGTTTTGTTCGGTTTGAGATCCTTTAAGGGACATGTTGCCTCCAGTTGTATGTGAGTAACTTTGTGAGTGGCGTATATTACCAATCTCAATATATAAATGAAGTTAATTTTATTTATATAATTGATTGATTGAAACTATATTTGGGTTTAAACAAAAAAGCCACCCGGGGGTGGCTTCGAAATCAATCATCGCGCTGATTACCGGTAGCGTTGTACGGCCTTTCAAGACCGTTTCGCCGCGTGATGTGCGGGCCTGTATTCATCCGGATTCTGCAGGTACAGGTCACGGTTGTACTCGGACTCGAAGTATATGACCAGGCTGTCGTCGTGATCGTTTTCGATCACGTAGGGCATATTGACGAGTTGCTTGAGCGTTTTGCCGGTAATCGGGTCGGTCGTTTCAATGCGATACATCCACTTCCTCCCTTGTCCTTTCAAACGAGTCACATATATATAGTTTTTAGGCTGATTTGAAAAGCAATATCTGGCAGTATTCCGTATTTAATTTTGTTTCCATCCGTGAATCAAAAGATTATCCCGACAAGCTGACAAGGCGGGTAAGATGCCCCGACTAAGCTACTGATTGAAGGACATTTATGAAGAAATTTGACGTCTATGCGATTGGCAATGCGCTGGTCGATATCGAGTATCACTCGACGCCGCACAAACTGATTGAACTGGGGATCGACAAGGGTGTCATGACGCTGATCGACGAACAGCGCCAGAACAGCCTGATTGCCCAGCTCGAGGATGCGCACGAAAGCATGGCCTGCGGGGGTTCAGCGGCCAATACTGTTATAGCAATGGTGCAAATGGGTGCCAGAGCGCATTTCGATTGCCGCGTCGCCAGCGATATGACGGGGCAGGTTTTCGCACGCGACCTGCATGATTCCGGAGTCAACTCCAACCTCGATTTCAAACCCCTGCCGGACGGCCATACGGGTAAATGCCTCGTCTTCGTCACGCCCGATGCCGACCGCACGATGAATACCTTTCTCGGCGTCAGCGCGGAGCTCGATGCCAGCGATATCGACCGGGATGCGATCAGGCATTCCGAGTACATTTACATCGAAGGCTACCTGGCGAGCGCGGAGAATACCCGTGACGCCGCGATCGAAGCCCGTCGAATCGCCGAAGCACGGGGCATCAAGACTTCGCTGACATTGTCGGATCCAAACATGGTCCGTTTTTTCCGCGAATCGCTGGAGGCGATGATCGGCGAGCGCGTCGACCTGTTGTTCGCCAACGAGGACGAGGCCATGGAGCTCGCCGGCAGCGACAATCTCGATGATGCGGTCGAGCTGTTCAAAAAGATATCGCACAAATTTGCCATTACCCGCGGCAAGGACGGTGCGCTGCTGTTCGACAAGCAGAAACTGATCGAGGTACCGCCGAAAGTCGTCAAGGCGATCGATACACTGGGGGCGGGCGATATGTTCGCCGGTGCTTTTTTATACGGCTTGACCGAGGGCATGAGCTTTCAGCGGGCCGGTGACCTGGCATCGATGGCCTCGGCCGAGATCGTCACCCGCTTCGGTCCACGGCTCAAGAGCGAACAGACCAGGGCGCTGCTGAAATCATTTAAGGCTGGTAATTAACCCGTCAATCGTTAAAAATACCGCCTTTTTTCAACCAGATAGCTCGCCGTCCGGAAAGCAAGCGAAATGATAATGCAACAAACCAAAGACCTGCGCATCAGCGGCACCAAGGAAATCCAGTCACCCGAGGATTTGATGCGGGATCTGCCTTTGACCGAAAAAGCCGCGACAACAGTGACCGAGGCGCGCCAGCAGATCTACGATGTGCTCGACGGCAAGGACGACCGCCTGGTGGTGATTATCGGTCCGTGCTCGATTCACGATACCGAAGCCGCGCACGAATATGCCGACCGGCTGGCGAAAATGATCGATGAACTGCGGGACGACCTGGTCATCGTCATGCGGGTTTATTTCGAAAAGCCGCGCACCACGGTGGGCTGGAAAGGCCTGATCAACGATCCCGACCTGGACGGCAGTTTCCACATCAACAAGGGCGTGCGCAAGGCGCGCGAACTGTTGCTCAGCCTCGCCGAGAAGGGGATTCCGGCCGGTCACGAGTATCTCGACCTGATCAGCCCGCAGTATATTTCCGACCTGGTTTCCTGGGGCGCCATCGGTGCGCGCACGACCGAGAGCCAGGGGCATCGCGAGCTGGCGTCGGGACTGTCCTGTCCCGTCGGTTTCAAGAATGGCACCGACGGCGGTGTACAGATTGCGATCGACGCAATGCGCGCGGCCCAGGGCTCGCATCATTTCATTTCGATCACGCTGCAGGGTCATTCGGCGATATTCACGACCACCGGTAACGAGTACACCCACGTGATTCTGCGCGGCGGCAGCGATCGGCCCAACTACGATCGTGTCAGTGTCGATAAAGCCACCGAGCGGCTCAAGGCGGCCGGCATGAATCCGCGCCTGATGGTCGACTGCAGTCACGCCAACAGCCAGAAGCAATTCCACAAGCAGGTCGAAGTC
>CP070646.1:437933-441600 GCA_020354435.1 Gammaproteobacteria bacterium | reverse complement strand
CGCTCGGAAATACGGCGCAGCCAGTCCTGCGCGCCGTGATACATGATGCGCGGTGCTGCCACGTGCTCGCCCGAGTCGACAGTTTCGAAAACCGCGCACACTGCGGCCATGCCCGAGGCAAAACACTTGGCCTCGGCGCCGCCGTCGATTTCGGCGCAAACCTTTTCCAGCACTTCCCAGGAGGGATTATCCGAGCGGCTGTAACTGTATTGGCTGATGTATTCGTAGTTGCTGTCGCGGGAATAGGTCGTCGATAACTGCAGCGGCGGGATGACGCCGCCGGTGACCTCATCGATGTAATGACAGGCCTGCGCCAGACTGGTTTCGAGCGATTTCATATCACTATCGGTCATAGAACTTTATGTTCGAGGAGATCAGAAAAATTCATCATATAATGGTTTATCTTAACACCTCTGATACCGTATTCTTGCATTTGTTTACGATCCCCAAACGAGTTTTACCTGATGTCTGCCAATCCGTATTCAATCGATAGCAGCAAGCGCAAAATCGATCCGTCTCGCAATCCCGGCGCCGCGCTGAAACCCGACGGCAGTCCTGACGATAACGATCGGGTGGAAATCGGTCCGACCGCACTTGCCTTCGAAGAATGGGCCGCGCTCGGACTGGAAGCACCCCACCTGCCGAGCATGCGCGAATTTCGATTGCAACGACTGGTACAGGAACTCCAGCGTCGCGACTATGGCGGCATCGTGCTGTTCGATCCGCTCAATATACGTTATGCCACGGACACCACCAACATGCAGCTATGGATTACTCACAATCCGGCTCGCGCCTGTTTCGTTTCGGCAGATGGATACATCGTGCTGTTCGATTTTCACAGTTGCGAGCACTTGTCCGATCACCTGCCTCTGGTGCGTGAGTTACGCAGCGGAGCATCTTTCTTTTACTTCGAATCTGCCGAACGCGGCGAGGAACACGCAAACGGTTTTGCCGCGCAAATCGACGAACTGATGCGCAAGCATGCCGGCAACAACCGCCGGCTGGCGGTCGACAAGATCGAGATTGCCGGGCTGCGTGCGCTCGAGAAAATCGGCCTGCAGGTTTTCGAAGGCCAGGCCGTCACCGAGATTGCGCGCGTGATCAAGGGCCCGGACGAAATCAAGGCCATGCGTTGCGCGGTTTCCGCCTGCGAAGCGGCGATGTACGAGATGGAGGCTGCGATCGAGGCCGGCAAGAGCGAAAACGAAATCTGGTCGGTACTGCACGCCGGCAATATCAAGCGCGGTGGCGAATGGCTGGAGACGCGAATTTTTTCTTCCGGTCCACGCACTAACCCCTGGTTCCAGGAATCCGGCCCACGCATCGTCAGCGAAGGTGAACTGCTCGCGCTCGATACCGATATGGTCGGCACCTACGGCATGTGCTGCGATATTTCACGCACCTGGCTGTGCGGTGACGTCGAGCCGACCGCCGAGCAGAAGTGGCTGTACCGGATTTCCCACGAGCACATCATGACCAACATGGAATTACTCAAGCCCGGCGTGTCCTTTCGCGAAATTACCGAAAAGGCGCACCGCCTGCCTGAAGATTGCGTACCGAACCGCTACGGCGTCGTCATGCACGGCGTCGGCCTGTGCGACGAGTATCCCGCAATTCGCTATCGCGAGGACTACGACAGCTACGGTTACGACGGTGTGTTCGAACCCGGCATGGTAATCTGTGTCGAGGTCTACTGCGGGCGTAAAAACGGTCGCGAAGGCGTCAAGCTCGAAGACCAGGTTTTGATCACCGAGAATGGCTTCGAAAACCTGATCTCCTACCCGTTCGAGAACCGGCTGCTGGCCGATTGACGGCAGTGCCCGATGACGGCCGAACTCCCTGGTTCGACTCGAATCGTCATCATCGGCGCCGGGGTGATCGGCACCGGCCTCGCCTGGTCACTGGCCCGTACAGGCTGCGCCGACGTCGTTGTACTCGAGCAGGGCCAACCGGGTTGCGGCACCAGCTGGCATTCGGCCGGCAACATCATCCGCATGAATACCGACCCCGGGACGGTGCAGATATTCAGCGAAAGTCAGCGCGTCATCACCGAGTTGAGTCAGCGCCATGACCTTGGCTGGCGGCAGTGCGGTCGCATCATGCTCGCCCGCAATAACAAGCGATTGCGGGAATTCGATCGCATCCAGGATACGCTGGCCCGGCTCGGGGTCGATTGCGAAATCATCGAAAAAGTCAGCATTAGCGAGAAGCTGCCGATTCTGAATACGGACGATATCGCGGGTGCTATCTGGAGCCCGGGTGATGGTCGTGTCGATCCGGCGGCACTGGTCTCGGCCTTTGCCAGCGAAGCCGTCGATGCGGGTGTCAGCATTATCGACGGAGTTCGGGTGATACAGGCATTGCAGGACGGCAGCCGCATCACCGGCGTTCTCACCGATCAGGGTGAAATCGATTGTGAAGTCGTGGTTAATTGCGCCGGTATGTGGGCGCGTGAACTCGGTTTACGCAACGGCGTCGATATACCGCTTTATGCGGTCGAGCATTTTTACCTGCTGACAGAGACAATCGCGGGCGTCCAGCCGAATATGCCGACCTTTCGCGATCCCGACGGACTGATTTATGGTCGAGAAGAGGTTGGCGGCCTGTTGCTCGGCTGTTTTGACCGGGACGCTATCCCCGTACGCCTGGCCGATTTGCCGCAACCTTTTGAATTCGGCCTGTTGAACGAAAACTGGGATCAGTTCGGCCCTTACCTGGAGCAGGGTATCCACCGCATCCCCGCGCTCGCCAATGCCGGTATTCGCTCATTGGTCAACGGCCCCGAATCTTTCACGCTGGACGCCGAACCGCACATGGACCGGGCGCCCGGGCTGTCCAACTACTTCGTTCTGGCTGGCCTCAGTTCGACCGGTGTGACCCGCTCCGGTGGCATGACGGCGGCAATGGCACGCTGGATTCTCGATGGTGATCCCGCAATCGATGTGCAACCTTTCAGCCTGCGCCGTTTTGCAAGCGAACACAACGACGAAACCTACTTGCGTAAACATATCCGCAAGGTACCAGCCGGACATTTCCAGCTGGAGGCCTGACGACCGGCATCAGCAAGATGATGATACCCGACACTATTTACCCGGATTGATCCTGCAAGGGGTTGATGTTAATCGGTCGGCTCGAGCAAGGGCTCGTCACCCCCCAGCTCCTGTTTGCGTCTGTCCAGGTAAGCCCCCAGTGCCTCGTCGATCGCCGGATCGATTGGCGGTGGCTCGAACTCGTCGAGGATTTTCGGCCACAGTTCGGTCGCGCGCATGGTCGCATCCTTGCTGCCGGCCATGACCCAGTTTTCACTGTTTTGCCAGTCGCTGATGAAAGGATCGTAAAACGCGGTTTTGTAGCGCTGCATCGTGTGGTCACAACCGAGGAAATGACCGCCCGGCCCGACTTCGCGCATCGCCTCCAGGCCGGTTTCCTCGAGGTCGATCTTGATCGGTTCCAGCATCTTGCTCATGTGCTGCAGCATTTCGCAATCGATGACCAGCTTTTCGAACGATGCGACCAGACCGCCCTCGAGCCAGCCCGCGGTATGGTAAATCAGGTTGCCATGTCCCATGACCGCGCTCCACAGCGCCATCTCGGTTTCGTAAGTTGCCTGGGCATCGACCGCATTCGACGCATTACAGGCGCTGGTGCGGTAGGGTAGGCCGTACCT
>CP070646.1:434107-437833 GCA_020354435.1 Gammaproteobacteria bacterium | reverse complement strand
ACCGGGTCAGATGAAGATAAACCGAGCAACTGGCACACGAAAATTCAGTCAGATAGATTGCCAGACCCGGTACAGTTCCGCATCGGCGAGAATGTCGCGCAGCGCGTCGTCGAGAATCGTCGCCCAGCATTCGGCGCCGTCCTCGGTGTTGACCAGGTCCTGGCGGATCTCGATCGAAACATGTGGAATGCCGGAAGCCTCGGCGTGATGGTCGATGGTGTAGTCCGCCGGGTGTTTGCCCGAGTAGGGTTCGTTGTCGCCGATATTGAAATCGTCGGGATGCGCGCGCAGGTTTTGCATCAGCGGCACGGGAATGCGCGGGTCCTTGTCCCACAGGATACCGACATGCCACGGACGCGCGAAGCCGGCCATCTCGGGGGTGAAGCTGTGGATCGAGATAAACGCCGGTACGATTCCATTGTCGCGAAAACGGTGCAGCATCGAATCGACCGCCTTGCGGTAGGGAGTGTAGAAACTGTGAATGCGCTGGTTTCGGTGCTCCGCCGACATGTCCTGGTTGCCCGGAACAACCGTATTGTCGCTGACCTCGGGCATCACGCTGTCGTCCTCGAGACTGCGATTCAGGTCCACCACCAGGCGTGAGTAACCCGCCAGCACCGCGGGCGCATCGAGGTGTTGCGACAGGTGATTGATCAATTTGCGCGTGCCGATGTCGTAGGCGATATGCTGCTCTAACGATTCCGCATCGAGACCCAGGTTATGCAGCGACTTTGGAATCTCGTTGCTGACATGATCGCCGACGAGCAGGACCTTGCCCTGACCCTGTTCGTTGATAATCGTAAAAGGTGGTGGATCGTCGGGTCCTATCATTGATTCGAAATGGTTGTTTTGAACTACAGTGGTTTGCTTTCGCTTCCACCCTGGGAATCGGAAGCATAATGACTCATTGCACGCGGGTCCAGTAGTCACTTGCCTACTGCGTCAACGAACCTTTATCGAACCAGTGAAATTCATCGACTGGCATCAGTTTTCGGAGGTCGCATCAGATCGTATACGGCTGCTTCCTGTTGGTTGATTTTTCAATCTGACAATAAAGTTAAGCTGGAAAAATTTACGATTACGGTATCCGCGTGTCGTTTTTAACACTAATATTGGGTCGCCTGCCATAACGTTGAGGGTGCTGACCATGCATGGAGCTGTTTCGATCAACCCGAACGCGATTGCAAAAATCTCGGTCTATGGCGTTGCGATCCCGTTCCATGCACTCGGTAGTCGCTGGGTCGGGCGCGATAAACCGGATCACCTCGATAGCACCATTGTCATCATCGAAACCCGCTCCGGACTCAGCGGTGTCGGCGAGAGTTGCCCGATCGGCGCGATTTATCTGCCCGCGTTTGCCGTCGGCCTGCGCGCCGCGCTCGAGGAAATGGCGCCGGCGCTGCTGGGGCAGGACGCGACCCAGATCAATCAGGTCAACCGCGTCATGGACGAGACGCTGTTCGGCCACGTCTACGCCAAGGCGGTGATCGATATCGCCTGCTGGGATTTGCTCGGCAAGCACTGCGCGCAACCGCTGAGCCAGCTGCTCGGTGGTCGCTTTCAGAGCCGGATTCCGGCCTACGCATCGATTCCGTTGCGTACTCCCGACGACATGGTTGCGATGCTGAAACAGAAGCAGAGTGAAGGTTTTACTCGTTTTCAGATCAAGATCGGCGACGATCCGATAGAGGATTGCGAGCGAGTGCGAGCCGTGGTTGCTGCCGGCCGCGACGGCGATCTTTTCATGGCCGATGCGAATCGCGGCTGGTCACAGGCTGACGCATTGCGCGCCGTCGGGCAGATCAACCAAATCGACTGTTATCTCGAGCAACCCTGCGCGACCTACCGCGAGTGTCTGCCGGTGCGCGAGCGCTGTACGCGGCCGTTTATTCTCGACGAAGTCATCGACAGTCCGCAGGAACTGGCGCGTGCCATCGCCGATGATGCGCTCGACGCACTAGTGATCAAGGTCACGCATGCCGGTGGCTTAACACCAGCGAAAATCCAGCGCGACCTGTGTCTCAGCCACGGCATCAAGATGCGTCTCGAGGATACCGCTGGCACCGAGATCACGCGGGCAGCGCAGGCACAACTGGCGGCGGCCACGCCGCTATCGCTGCAGCTCGGATCTTACACCTTTGTCAATGACCGGCCAGCGACGGCCGATGGTGCGCCCGAAGTATTAAATGGCATGTTGCATCTGAATCACGAGCCCGGACTCGGGGTGACGCCGAAAATGGATGTGCTCGGCGAAGCGCTCGCGGTTTACGCCTGAGGTATTAGCGATGCGGATTACACAGATTTCGGTATTCCAGGTAAACCTGCCATTCGATCGCGGTACTTACAGGCTGTCGGGCGGTCGCAGCTGGGAGGCGATGGACAGCACCGTCGTCAGAATCGAAACCGATGACGGCATCATCGGCTGGGGCGAATCCTGTCCGTTCGGACCCAATTATCTCGAAGCCTTCGCGCGCGGCGCGCGCGCCGGCATTGAAGAGCTGGCGCCCGGTCTGCTGGGTCGGGATCCGAGCCAGCCGGGCGTGATCTATGCCCATATGGACAACAACCTGCTTGGCCACCCTTACATCAAACACGGCATCGACATGGCCTGCTGGGACATCCTCGGCAAACTTGCCAAGCAACCGTTGTATACCCTGTTTGGCGGGATACTGAGCGAATTTCCGCCGACCTCGGGCTGGATTCCGTCCGAGCACGGCGAATGGATGAACGAACTGATTGGCCAGCATCGCGCTGACGGCTGCCAGCAGTTATCCACCAAGGCCAGCGGCGATGCCGACGCCGATATCGAGTTCATCCGCAAACTCGGCGAACTGATGCTGCCGGGCGAATCGGTCAAAATCGACGTCAATGGCGGCTGGCGTGTCGACCAGGCGATGCGCGTGATGCTGGCGACCGAAGGGGTCGACGCATACTTCGAGCAGCCTTGCGCAACCTACGAAGAATGCCGCACGGTACGTCATGCCTGTAGTCGACCGATAACGCTGGACGAGTGTGCGCTCGATGCCGATACGATCATCCGCGGCTGGCGCGACGGTGCCTGCGACTCGATTAATCTCAAGATTGGTCGCGTCGGCGGCCTGACGCCGGCACTGCGCATGCGCGATCTATGCAGTCAGCTCGGCATCCCAATGCACGTGCAGTGTGCCGGCGGCAGCGGTATCACGCAGGCTGCTATCGTTCACCTGGCGCACTCGGTGGCACCGGATCGCCTGTTGTACATCTGGGATATCGGCGATCTGTCGAGTTATCGTACCGTGAACAATCCGCTACCGCGCAAGGATGGCAGGATGCATGCGCATCACCTGCCCGGGCTCGGCGTCGAACCGATTGAATCGATACTCGGCGAACCCGTCGCTGTTTATAATTGAGCCGATCCGATTAACCTGGAGCAGTCATCATGGTTGCTCCCGATATTTGTCACATCATCGATCTGGAAACCTACCCGTTCGACCGTCCGGGTGATCTGTCGATGCATCTTGTTAGCCCGGTGCGAGGCCAACGCAAACGCATCTTTGCCCTTTTCTGTTATGATCGCAATCCGGGTACCACGTTCGACCTGTGGTACATCGAAGAACTGGAACAGGGTTTGTGCGCGTATGCACGCTGAAATACAGGATCTCGATCAACATCCCGTCGCCTCGGGTTCGACCACAGCGGAATTGGTGCCGGTTATCGATATCGCCGGTTTGATTCAGGATTCGTCAT
>CP070646.1:430225-434007 GCA_020354435.1 Gammaproteobacteria bacterium | reverse complement strand
AGTATGACCCGGAAGATACTTTGCGCTTCTTCGCTCTGCGCATGCATAAACTCGGGCTGATCAAAAAAGCCCCGGAAACACTGGTTGCCGAAATTGCCGACTGGCGCTTTCTGAACGAACTGAAACGCGAACTGAAGGCATAACAAATGAGAATATCTAATCTGGGAGGATACCATGAATAGATTATTAACCAGCCCCTGGAGCCGCCGCCGGTTTCTGGGGCATTTGGGCGCCGCCGGCGCGGCCGGAATCATAGGCCTGAAACCGGGCATTGCCGCGGCCGAACCGCCGCCCGAAACCACGTCGATCAATATCGTTCACGACCCCAGTATTCCCGTGCTTTGCTACGGCCCGCAGTATGTGGCTACCGAGATGCTCAAGATGGAGGGATTTACCGATATCAATTATACCCCCTTTGAAGAGGACGACGTCGCGATGGATTCGCCGGTCCTGGCATCGGGAAGAGCAGACATCACCGCCACCTGGGTGGCCGATACCATCCTGGTGGCCGATCAAGGAGGCCCTGTCGTCGCGCTGAGCGGCATGCATACAGGATGCACGGAAATCGTTACGCAGAAGGATATCCGCTCGATTCGCGAGTTGAAGGGCAGAAAATTTGCGCTGTTGGCGCCAGGCTCCGCAGAGCAGGCCTGGTTATCGATTCTATTCACCTATATCGGGCTCGACCCATTAAATGACGTCGAATGGGTGGTGCACCCGTACGAACAATGGCAGGAACTGTTCTTAGCCGGTGAGATCGACGCCCTGACCCTGTGGCCTCCGGACGCACAGGTTTATCGCAATCAGAAAATCGGTCATGTCATCCTCGATACGGGCACCGACAAACCCTGGAAAGACTATTATTGCTGCATCATCGCGGGCAATCAGGATTTTGTCGACCAGCACCCCGTTGCCACCAGGCGCGCGATACGCGCGATGCTGAAGGCGACGGATCTGTGCGCGCTCGAACCGGAGCTTGCCGCACGGACCGTGATCGACAACGGTTTCCCGTCGGAATACGATACCGCTCTGCAGGTATTCAGTGAAATCCCCTACGCGCTGTGGCGCGACCTCGACCCGGAGGATACGTTTCGGTTTTACGCCTTGCGCATGCACAAGCTCGGCCTGATCGAACACACGCCCGAGGCCTTGATCTCGAAACATACCGACTGGCGCTTCCTAAATGAACTCAAGCGCGAGCTCAAGGCGTGAATCCTCTAATTACAGTAATCAGCCGGGTTGTCGTGTCGCTTGTGCTGGCTTCGCTGACCGCGCCTTCGATAGCGCACCATCCCGGCGGCACCAACGAGCGCCTGACCGAGGTCGGACCCGCGGCGGATATAATATTAACCGCGCAGGACGGCAACCGGTTTTCACTCGATCAAACCCGGGGCAAGGTAGTTGCCGTCAGTTTTACCTTTACCAAATGCGCCGATACCTGCCCGATGCTAACGTCAACCATGGTCTCGCTCCAGAATGAACTGGGCCGTGACTTTGGTGCCGAAGTATTTTTCGTGACCATAACAATGGATCCCGAAACGGACCGCCCGGAGGTACTCGAACGTTACGCCGACGCGTTGGGCTGCGATCTGCGGGGCTGGGTTTTTCTCACCGGGACAGAGCCGGAAATACAAAAAGTTGCCAGGGAATACGGCGTGTTTCGACGCAAGCGCGAAGAAGGCGAGGTTGACCATACCCAGTTGACCTCGATTATCGACCGCACAGGCACGACGCGGGTACAGTACATTGGCAATCGATTTAATCCGCAAGAATTCCTGCACGATCTGAAACTGTTGATCGACGAGGATGGACCTGCGTGATTGGCTGGCTGCCGCGACTGGTCGCACGTACATCGGCCAGGGTTCACACCAAACTGCTGGTCGCCTTTCTCGGCATCGTGGTCATGTTCGTCGCGCTGGGCGCGGTCGGTCTCGGCGTGCTGCATACCTCCAACGAGCGCGCCGAAAGCCTGATCAGGGCCCAGGATAGAATTGCCGCTTACCGTCAGCTGCAACGTAATATCACTGAGCAGCTCTACACCGTGAGTTCCGCCATGCTGACAACCGACGACCGAATCCTGGCGGCCGCACTGCGTCAACTCAATCACATGGCATACGAATTCCAGCACGCCGAATTTCTCGGTGGTGAAGATGCGGAAAGCCTCGAGGAAATACAGGCGGGTTACAGCAAACTGATCGAGGTCGGAACGCACATTCTTGAATTCGTTCGTGAAGGCAATTTACCGCAGGCCCAGGAGTACCAGCAAAAACATGCGATCCCGCTGGCAAACCGGCTGGAGCGATTGACCAATGCGCTGGCCAATCGCGCGGAAGCCAACATGGTTGCAAGCGCCGAATCTAGCAAACAGGGATTTGTGCTGTCTCAGTACGTGGTGCTCGGGGTTGCGCTCGCGGCTGTCCTGATTGCGCTGGTGCTGGGTTACTCGATCTCGCTGTCGCTGATCGGGCCGGTCGAGAAAATGAATCAGCGTTTCCATGAAATCGCCCAGGGCAATTTTGCCGGTACGATCGATATACCCAACCGCGATGAGATGGGTGATCTCGCCAGCGCCCTGAACGACATGTCGAGCGAGCTTGGGCGCCTGTACCGTGAAATCCAGGCGGCCAGCCAGCACAAGTCAGAATTCCTGGCCAACATGTCACACGAACTACGTACGCCGCTGAACGCGATTATCGGTTTCTCGGAGATGCTCGATGAACGCGTATTCGGGGAGCTGAACGAAAAGCAGGCTGAATACGTAAAGGACATCCACGAATCAGGGGAACACCTGTTATCGTTGATCAACGATATTCTCGACCTGAGCAAGGTCGAGGCCGGACGCATGGATCTCGATTTGAAAAAATTCGATGCCGGCCTGGCACTCGAAAACGCGGTGACACTGGTCAAGGAAAGATGCCTGCGACATGGCATCACACTCGAGGTAGAGCTCGATCCCGGGTTGGGCAAAATCGTTGCGGACGAACGCAAGTTCAAACAGATTCTGCTGAACCTGTTATCGAACGCGATCAAGTTTACCCCGGAAGGGGGAAAAATCTCGGTTGACGCGGCTAATCGAGATCCATACCTGGAAGTTTCCGTCAGCGATACCGGCATCGGCATATCGCCGGAGGACCAGCAGTATATTTTCGAAGAGTTTCGCCAGGTTGGCGAAGACAGCAGCCAGGCCCGCGAGGGCACTGGTCTCGGGCTCACGCTAACGAAAAAATTCATCGAAATGCACGGCGGTAAAATAACGGTCGAAAGCGAAGAGGGCAAGGGTTCTACCTTCGCCTTTGACCTGCCTATTTCAGCGTCGGCAACACTCGAGGCCGAAGCACGGCAGAGGACGGCCGCGAATATCTAGCCCAGCCAGATCCTGGACCAGAATAATGACCAATAAACTGATACTGATCGTCGAAGACAATGAAAAAAATCGCCGCATGCTGCGCGACATCCTGCAGGTCAACGGTTACCAGACCGTAGAAAGCGAAACCGCCGAGGACGGCATTCGCATCGCGCAACAGGACCTGCCGGCACTGGTATTAATGGATATCCAGCTTCCCGGCATGAACGGCATGGAAGCGCGTAAAATGCTGCGCAACGATCCTGTAACCCGGCACATTCCGGTAGTCGCGGTAACCGCATCGGCCATGCTGCATGATCAAACCGAAATAGAGAAAACCGGCTTCGACGCGTTTCACTACAAACCCATTCGAATCAAGGAGATTCTGAAGACCGTGCACGATTTTGTTGAAAAATCCAACGAGGCTTCATGAGCAACG
>CP070646.1:426342-430125 GCA_020354435.1 Gammaproteobacteria bacterium | reverse complement strand
ATCAATTCGTCGACAATCTCGCGGTCGACGAAGCCGAGCAGGTAATCGTTGCTTTCGAGCACCGTAACCTCGATGTCGAGCGCCTTGAATATGGTCGCATACTCGATACCGATGACGCCGCCGCCGACCACCAGCAGCTTTCTCGGGATACGGCTCAACTGCAGGATTTCGTCGCTGTCGATGATCGACTCGCCGTCGAAGGGCACGCTTTCGGGCCGTCGAGTGCGGGTGCCGACACAAATAACGAAATAGTCGGCAGTAAACTGGTTAGTGCTGCCGTCGTGCTGCTCGACGTTGATGCTATGCTCGTCGAGGAAACGCGCGCGCCCGTACTCGATTTCGACGTTGTTGCGCATCAACTGGTGCTGAATGATCTCGATTTCGTGGCCCAGCGTCGTCGCCAGACGCTGCTTGAGATCGTCCGCGCTGATGTGGTCCTTGACCTTGTAGCTACGGCCATAGATACCGCGTTGACGCCAGCCGGAGAGGAACAAAACGGTTTCCCGCAGGGTCTTGCTTGGAATCGTGCCGGTATGCACGGTAACGCCGCCGACGATTTCGTTTTTTTCGACCAGCAGTACGCTCTTGCCGACCTTGGCTGCCTGTATTGCCGCGCGTTTGCCGGCCGGTCCGCTGCCAATAACTATCAAGTCGTAGTGTAAATGCAAGCTAATCCCCCCGATTCTCGGCAATATAGCTAATTTTTCGATTCGAGTCGCTGGATTTCCTTCCATAGTCCGCCGACGCTACGCGCCAGCGGAGCCGTGTCCCTGAGTACCGCGGGCAGACTTTCGATGGCTCCGTTCGCCGATTTGCGGCTGGCAAATTCGCCGTAGACCACGCTGTAAACCTCGCGGTTGCCGGACAGGGTCTTGAACACGTGTAGCTGTTCGACGTCGACCCCGCGCAGCTCAAGTCCGGCGACATATTCGTAATAACTATCGGGATTGAAGCTATTGTAACCGAGCAACAGTATCTGGATCGTGCCGACGGTATCGTCGAGCTTGCTGATCCACTGCATCGATTGCTCGAGCTCGAAGCTGAAACGCTGCTCGCTGGTCTGCGCGACCGCAGCGCCAGCAGCGTCGCCCGCGACCGTTTGCGTTTGCGCATCGACGCTGGTTTCATCGATCACGACCTCGCTATCCGGCACGACGCCCTGCTCGGTTTCCATCGCCACGGTCGTTTCCTCGATGGGGGTTACGACTGTCTTTGTCGCGGTTTCGGCTTCGGCCATGTCGGCAGGGGTAACTTCAGGTTCGTCCATTACTGGCTCATCAACGCCTTCAACCGCTTTCGTCGTCGCCGCCGTCTCGTCCGGCTCCTGCGGAATGGCGCTTTCTTCAGCCTGAGCCGGTTCGCTGGCCGCAGCGATTTCGGCGGGTTGAGCGGATTCCGCCGGTTCGTAGGTCTTTGGCGTGTTGATCGTTATCGGCGGTGCTTCCAGCAACACGGGCTCGCGTAACAGGTACCAACCGATACCGGCTGCAATAAACACCAGGATAAGCATATAAACGATGACGCGACTCCCCTGGCGAATCGATTCGACCTCCGCCACCGGTTCGGATTTGATCTGTTCACCATCACGATCGGCAATTTCGATAAGCCGACCGACGACTCCGTTGGCCGCTGCGATTTGCTTGCGCAATGGCGACGGGATCGTTAGCTTGCCGGTTGGTTGATCCGGAAACAGGTAAAACCCGAGGAAGGACTGGACTTCATCCGCGCTGAACGGCATTTGCTGAAAACTCTTCACGCGCACGCCATATTGCTGCGACAACTGGCGTAACTCGTTGAAACCTTCGGTACTGCTGGCGATGATCAGGTTGAGCTGCCTGTCGATGCCATCGGTGGACCAGCTCAGGAACAGCTGATGACGCATTTTTTTCAACGACATCTCGAAATGATCGGCAACGATGATATCGCCGCTACCGGCCGCCGCAAACAGGGCTTCGACCTCCGCGCTACGGTCCATGCGGGTTTGCTCGCTACCGTCCTTCGAATCCAGATCCAGCCAGTAAATTGCACGATCCGCCAGACGCTTCTGGCCCAGTTCCTGTAACAACCGACTCTTGCCTACCCCGTATTCGCCATAAAGCAGAAACAGGGACGAGCCCTGGTTGAGTTCGCGCAGCAAATCTTCCATCAGATTGGCGCTTTGGCGGGTCAGAAAGAAAGGATTGCTCACACTATTATTATTGTATTTGTTAAGGCAATTTGACTGACGTCGTTTATACTGCTTAGCAGGATTCGATTCAAATTTTATTGCCGTATTCGGAGCACTCGTTGCCGCAGACCAAATACAGTTACGACGACCTGCTCGCGATCCAGGACATCGTTCGCGAAACCGCCCGCCACAGCCTCGCTGTTTACTTTGCCCGTTCCACCGCCGACTACAAGCACGACGGATCGATCGTCACCGAAGCCGACCTGGCCATGCAGCAGTCGCTGACCAAAGCCCTGGCCGAACGTTTTCCGAATGTGCAAATGCTCGGCGAGGAGATCAGCGAAGCCGAACAAACCCGGGTCATTCAGGGCGACACGGACTACTGGTGCCTGGATCCGGTCGACGGCACCACCAACTTTCATGCAACCGTGCCGCTGTTTTCTGTTTCGCTGGGACTGATCAGCGAGGGGGAAGTCGTGCTCGGCCTGGTCTATGATCCGAACCGCGACGAATGCTTCGGCGCAATTCGCCAGCAGGGCTTCTGGATAGACGGCGAAACAGTTACGCGCCCGCGCCAACCCGACCACCTCGCCAGTTGCATCGCGTTTATCGATTTCAAACGCCTGAGCAATCCCATGAGTACGAGCCTGGTGCAGGACACTCCGTACAAGTCGCAGCGAAACATCGGTACCTGCGCACTGGAATGGGCCTGGCTGGCCGCCGGCAGGGTTAACCTCTTGCTGCATGGCCGCGAACGCATCTGGGATTATGCGGCCGGTGTCTTGCTGATCGAGGAAGCCGGCGGCAAATGCGAAACCTTCGATGGCGAAGCCGTATTCAGGCAAACGCTGATACCTCGTTCGGTGGTGGCGGCCAGTAATCCTGAACTGTTCGAGCTATGGGCGGCAAGGATTCGTTCCACCCTTTGACCGCGGTCAAAGCCTTTACCCTGACCCTGTTTCTGTCTCTGGCGCTGGCTACAAACGGCGTCCAGGCCGAACCACTGCGCGTGCTGACGCAAAATCTGAATCGTTTTTTCGACGATATCGACGACGGCAACAACGAAAAAATTCTGTCTCGCGAGGATTTTCGCCAACGCGTGGAGACCGCGGCGGAAAAGTTCGGCAAGTCTTACGGTTTACCACATGTTATCGCGCTGCAGGAAGTCGAAAATGTCAACGTGCTGGGCGCAATCGCGACGCAAATCGAAAAACGTTACCACACACGCTACCGCCTGATCCTGCTGCCGGGACAGGATCTGTCAGGCATCAATCTGGCTTACCTGGTGCGATATGACGTCGGGATCAGGAGAGTCGAGCAGCTATTTCGCGACGAAACATTCGGTAGCCACGCTAACCCTCTGTTTTCGCGTCCGCCGCTGTACCTCGAGGCCTGTTTCGCCGAAAACTGCCTGATCCTGCTGAATCTGCATCTGCGCTCGATGCGCGGCATCGATAGCGAAAAAGACGGTGAACGCGTACGGCGCAAGCGGCTGGCGCAGGCCGAGGCCATCGCCCGCTGGAGTAATCGCCTGCAGCATTCCGAAACCGAAGTATCCCTGCTGATCCTGGGTGACCTGAACGCGTTGACACCGAGTGATCCGCACGTCGATGTCG
>CP070646.1:422416-426242 GCA_020354435.1 Gammaproteobacteria bacterium | reverse complement strand
CCTCCGGACACGGCAAGCAGATCGCATTGAATCGATTTGGCATTAGCGCTGACCGTGCTGCCGTCGGCGGAAAGCTGCATCACCTGCACCGAGCGCAGACGCTTGCGCCCGGCGGTATCGACTACGACGCTGCCGTTGATCACCTGGATGCCGGCGCTGCGCACGGTATTGGCTATTTCGCTGGCCGAGTCGGCACGTGCGTCGATCACCGCGCTGACTTCGACCTCTGCCGCTTTCAAATCGAGGGCGGTCTGGTAGGCGCTGTCGTTGTTGGTAAAAATCACCGCCCGACTGCCGGGTTGCACGCCGTATCGATTGGCATAGGTCGATACCGCCGAGGCCAGCATGATGCCGGGGCGATCGTTATTGGCGAATATCAGCGGCCGCTCCGCGGCCCCGGTCGCGAGCACGACCTGGTGCGCCCTTA
Organism: Gammaproteobacteria bacterium; assembly: GCA_020354435.1. Classification (GTDB taxonomy): domain Bacteria; phylum Pseudomonadota; class Gammaproteobacteria. The sequence continues at coordinate 425,815 of CP070646.1, read as the reverse complement.
CCTGCCATAGCTTTTCTCGACTGCCTGGACGCTCGGCCAGCGGCAAATGATCGCTGAGCCGCTGGTTGATCGTCAGGAAATTGTAATCGTGATAACCAAAAACAGTGCTGCGGGGCAACAGGGTTACCTCGGCCATGGCCTGTAATTCCGAGACCGCGTTTTCGATCCACTGCACCGCGTCGACACCGTCGATCTGCGCCTTGCTCGCGAGCGTGAGTCCACCGAACTCGGATTGTTCATCGGCAACGATCACGCGCGCTCCGGCACGGCCGGCGGCCAACGCCGCGGCAAGTCCGGCAACGCCACCGCCAACCACCAGAACGTCGCAGTGCGCGTGTCCATGTTCGTAACGGTCCGGATCGTTCTCGCGCGGAGCAACACCCAGTCCCGAGGCCTTGCGGATGAAATGTTCGTATTTCATCCACATCGACTGCGGCCACATGAAAGTCTTGTAATAGAAGCCGGCAGGCATCAGGCGGCTGAACCAGCCATTGATCGACAGCAGGTCGAACTCCAGGCTGGGCCAGCAATTAACGCTCACGGCATCGAGATTATCGTACAACTCGACCTGGGTACCGCGCGCATTTGGAATCGTGCGATTACCCTGCTCCATCTGGAAAATCGCGTTCGGTTCTTCCGCGCCGGCGCTCATGATGCCGCGCGGGCGATGGTACTTCCAGCTGCGGCCGATCATATGCACACCGTTGGCAAGCAGAGCCGAGCACAGCGTGTCACCGGCACAGCCGGAATAGGACTTGCCGTTGAAGGTAAACTGAATTTCCGTTTCGCGATCGATACGGCCGCCCTGCCGGGTTCTGAAGCGCTGGCTCATTTTTCGCCCTCGCCCGGCGGCTGCTCGCCGATCTTGTAGGTCGCCGATATCCTGTAGGTCACGGTATCGCGCACCGCGTTGAAATAGCGGCGGCAACCGGCCGCATGTAACCACTGCTCGTAATGCCTGCCCTTCGGGTTCTTGCGCATGAACAGGTAATCGGCCCATTCCTCGTCGGAAAGCTTTTCGGTTTCCAGCGGACGCGCGATATGGGCTTCGCCGGCACAGGCGAATTCGGTTTCGTCGCGGACGCCGCACCAGGGGCATTCAATCAATAACATGTGGACCTCCTAGTGCGCTACGCCGGCGGCGCCGTGCTCGTCGATCAGGAAGCCGGTGACGAAGCGATCGAGCGCAAACGGCCGGTTGAGTTCGTGCGGCTCGCCGGTGGCGACGTTATGCGCAAACACCCAGCCCGAGCCCGGTGTCGCCTTGAAACCGCCGGTGCCCCAGCCGCAGTTGAAATAAAGTCCCTCGACCGGTGTATTGCCGATGATCGGGCAGGCATCGGGCGCGGTGTCGACAATGCCGCCCCACTGGCGGTTCATGCGCACGCGACGCAGCACCGGAAACATTTCGCAGATCGCGGCAATAGTGTGTTCGATGGTCGGGAAACTGCCGCGCTGACCGTAGCCGTTATAGCTGTCGATGCCGGCACCGATGACGAGATCGCCCTTGTCCGACTGGCTGATGTAGCCATGCACGGCGTTCGACATGATCACGGTATGGATGATCGGCTTGATCGGTTCCGACACCAGCGCCTGCAGCGGGTGGCTTTCGATCGGCATGCGGAAACCGGCCATCTCCGCCATCACCGAACAGTGGCCGGCGACAACGACGCCGATCTTTTTTGCCTTGATACTGCCGCGCGTGGTTTCGACCCCGGTGACCGCGCCGTTTTCCTGGCGGATCGCCGTGACTTCGCAATTCTGGATGATATCGACGCCGTATTTATCGGCGCCGCGGGCAAAGCCCCAGGCAACCGCGTCGTGACGTGCGACCCCGCCGCGCGGCTGGAACGATGCGCCGAGAATCGGGTAGCGGCAGCCCTGGTCGATATTGATCTCGGGAATCGCGCGCTTGATCTCCTGCGGGCTTACGACATGCCCGTCGATACCGTTCAACCGGTTGGCGTTGACGCGGCGCTGGATGTCACGCATGTCCTGCAGGTTGTGACCGAGGTTATAGACACCGCGCTGGCTGAACATGACGTTGTAATTCAGGTCCTGGGACAGGCCTTCCCACAATTGCATCGATTTTTCATACAAGTGCGCGGATTCATCCCACAGGTAGTTGGAACGCACGATGGTGGTGTTACGCCCGGTATTGCCGCCGCCGATCCAGCCTTTTTCGAGCACAGCGATGTTGCTCATGCCGTGCTCTTTGGCGAGGTAATAGGCGGTCGCGAGCCCGTGCCCGCCGCCGCCGACGATCAGCGCGTCGTATTCGGGTTTCGGCTCCGGGCTGCGCCAGGCCGCGGCCCAGTTTTCGTGGTAACTGACGGCGTTACGCACCAGGGAAAATATCGAATACTTACTCATGTTCAGTGCCGGATTTTCGAGGCCCGGGGGCCTAAAGGCGCGTAGCATAACAAGCCTGTGTAGGGCGGGCAAAGCTAAAAGCCCGCCGTGGCCGCCACGGGTCGGATCAAGCTAAATCAGTGGCGCATTTGATACAGACCGGGCGGCTTGCCCGAGCCGGATATTACTCTGGCCGACTACGCGGAGACGCGGCATGGGCAAAATATCCGACTCCAGCCGGTAAATTGCATCCGGAATCAGCTGCCGGCCTGGTTGCAGACGGCACGCGCATGCGTTTTAATGCAATTCAGCAGGGCTCAAACACAACCATAACAACCCAACGGAGATAATAATGGAAATCGAAACCAAAGCAGTGCACGCGGGCTATAGTCCCGATCCCACAACCAATGCCGTCGCGGTCCCGATTTACCAGACCACGGCCTACGCCTTCGATAATGCACAGCACGGCGCCGACCTGTTCAACCTCGCGGTACTCGGCAATATTTACACGCGCATCATGAATCCGACCAACGATGTGCTCGAACAGCGCATTACGGCGATGGAAGGCGGCGTCGCCGCGCTCGCGCTAGCCTCCGGCCAGGCCGCCACCACCTACGCGATCCAGACCATTGCCGAGGCTGGCGACAACTTTATCAGCATGTCGACGCTTTACGGCGGCACCTACAACCTGTTCGCCCACACCTTCCCGCAGATGGGCATCGAGGTGCGCTTCGCCGATCCGGAAAAGCTGGACGAGATGGCGTCGCAGATCGACGCTAAAACCAAGGCAATTTACTGCGAATCGCTCGGCAACCCGGCGGGTAACATCGTCGATATCGAGAAAATCTGCGAAATCGCGCACGCTCACGGGGTAGCGGTGATCGTCGACAATACCGTGCCGACACCCTATTTGTGCCGCCCGTTCGAACACGGGGCCGACATCGTCGTGCATTCGCTGACCAAGTACATCGGCGGCCATGGCACCATCATCGGCGGCATTATCGTCGACTCGAACAATTTCGACTGGGTTGCCAACAAGGAGCGCTA
>CP070646.1:418477-422316 GCA_020354435.1 Gammaproteobacteria bacterium | reverse complement strand
TAAAGTAGATCTGGCCTGACGTGTAAGGATCGATGTAGCTGATTAAAATGGAGCCGTCGCCTTAATCACTCTCCCGTGCCAAAGGTCCGTTGTGGGTCGCTTATAGCCGCCGATTTATCAAACCTGGGCGGCAGTTTTCTCAATAGCAGACCCTCATAAAGCTAAGGCATGGGGCAATCTCCGGCCATCAACGGACATATAGATATCTGTTGATAATGGTTTCGAACATCTATTAGCGGTAGTATTTGGCGAAGTTGTTTTCATCAGGACTGCTTCTTCAGATGACCGATCGTCTGCCGCGCAAACTGGCTGCAATAATGTACGCAGATGTTGCCGGATACTCGCGCCTAACAGGTGAAGATGAGGATACAACTCACCGCGTATTAACCGACTACCTTGACCTGATATCTGCAACCATCGAAGCACACGGTGGGCAGGTAAATCACTATGCGGGCGACGCTGTGCTCGCCCAGTTCTCCGCAGTCCTGGATGCGCTCTCTACCTCGATTACCATTCAAACTGAACTTCGAACCCGAAATGCGAATCTGCCCGATGAGCGCAAGGTTCAATTTCGTATAGGTCTGAACCTGGGCGATATCATCGAGGACCGGGGCGATATCTACGGTGACGGCGTAAACGTAGCGGCGCGACTTGAAGCACTGGCCGAGCCTGGCAGCGTTTGCATTTCCGACGCGGTGCGCACTGCCATAGGCAACAAGTTGCCGTTGCAATACGTGTTTCTCGGAGAGCACAGAGTCAAAAACATTGAAGAACCGGTCCGTGCCTATCGCGTTTCGGAGGACGCTACCAGTTCAGGCGCACCACTACATACTGCGGATAAGTCCGGTGAGACGCCAAATACACTGTTATTCGGGAAGCCCTCGATTGCGGTTAAACCTTTCGAGGACATTGGTGCCGACGCCGAACGGGACCGTTTAGGCTACACCTTTACCACCGGCATTGGTGTCGCACTAACACGAGTATCAGGATTGGCTCATGTCCAGGACGAGTCGCCGGCAATGGCTGATACGAAACAGATGACGGAGCGGGAGATCGGCCGAAGGTTCAATGTTCAATATGTGCTCAAGGGAAGCGTCCGAAAACTTGGTGACAGAATCCGCGTGAGCGTGGAGCTTCTGGATGTAGCAAGCGGCAAATTTGTCTGGGCGGAAAATTTCGACCGTGAAGTTCTCGATATTGGCGATTTTTTCAATGTTCAGGACGAAGTCATCGAAGAGATAGTTACCGCCCTGGATGTCAAGTTGCTGGGTGGCGAGGCTATCCGGATCGTGCGCAGGGCATTGAAAGATCCCGTTGCACTCGAACGCTATTACCAAGGTGAAGAGCTGTTGTGGCGATCGACGATGAAACTCGAGTTTCGGGAGGCACAACGCCTTTTTGAAGAGACCATAAGTTTGGAACCTGAATCGCCGGTGGGATACGCGGCAGGGGCGCTAACCTATTGGGTGGAAGTCCTTTCGGGTTTGAGTGAGGAACCTGCACATTCACTTAAACGCGCGTCAGAGCTAGCACGTGAGGCGATCAGGCTGGACGATGTAACAGGTTACGCTCACATGGTACTGGCCCATGTACACCTGAACCGTAAGGAGTACGACGAGGCGATGTCGGAGGCAACCAAGGCAGTGACGGATCGTCCAAGTTGCCCAGCGGCTTATTCAATTAAGGCCAGTGTTCTGACCTACCTAGATCAGGCAAGCGAAGCTGTGGATTTCGCGCAGTATGCAATGCGCTTGACGCCGATCCATCCTCCCATGTATCCGGCAGTGCTTGCCAGTGCGTATTACGGTTGCGAACGATTTGAGGAGGCGGTAGCTGCTTCGAAAGAGGCAATTGACCTGAAAAGCAATGACGTAAGTCCCTATTTATACTTGGCCGCCTCCAATATTGCACTAGGTCGTGAGGATGAGGCTCGTTACGCTTCGAAAAGTTTACTGGAAATAGAACCCAATTTTTCCGTTGCTGATTTTGTGGAATCTCAACCCTATAAAGAGCCTAAAACCCTCGAAAAATTGGTAGCTCGGCTCAATAATGCCGGACTCTCATAGCTCACCCGCGATTCACACGAAACAAACATTCTGCGAAAAAGTTTAAGGAGATCAAATATTATTCACTCCAGGGTCTGTTATGGATCGCCTCGCGCCGCCAAAATATACTTGTTGAGGGGCTGTTTTCTCCAAATCTGCCGCTCGTGAGCGAAATTCAGGCGGCGACCTACGGCCATGAACGGACACCTGGAATTTTTCCTTAAACTACTGCTTCCGGCACGCAGCGGACCTCCAACTGCTACCGTAATTATTGATTATCTCTCGATCGATAAAGCCTTATACGATAGTATTCTTTGAGGCCAGAATCCCTAGTTGGCGTTTTTATGGATAAACAATTACCACGCAAGCTTGCCGCTATTCTTTATGCTGACGTATCTGGCTACAGCCGTCTTACCGGTCAGGATGAGGATCAAACACACCAACAGCTCAGCGAAGGACTTAACACGCTTACTTCAATGATTTCTACACATGGAGGGATCAAAGTTCATGAAGCAGGTGACGCGATACTGGCAGAGTTTTCCAGTGTGACAGCAGCTGTCGATGCAGCTATCGAGTCACAAAAATCTATGGCTTTATGGCCTTCGGAGGTGGCCGGAGATGAGCGGGTCAGGTTCAGAATTGGCGTTCACCTCGGTGAAGTAATTCAAGATCGCGGTGACATTTATGGAGATGGCGTCAACATCGCCGCGAGAATACAGGAAATCGCATCCCCGGGTAGTTTATGCGTGTCTAGTGCGGTTTTTGATCAATTGGCTGCAGGGGGTAATTATAATTTTGACGATCTTGGATATCGCGATTTCAAAAATATTGAAAAACCTGTTCATGTATACCACCTGCGATCCTCTGAATTGCTTGGTACCCAGGTAACGGATGTTGTCAAGGCGCGTGTTGAACACCAGCCCCTGTTTGATGATGCTGTTGAAAATATGATAGTTGCAACGGGCCGATGCGTCTGTGGCTCGGTCGGGTATGAAATTAACCAGGAATCACTGGGTTCGGGGTTTTGTCATTGTCGAATATGCCAGCGTAGTACGGGAGCCCCCGTGACAGCGTGGACCGCTTTTCCGGCTGATTCAATAAAATTTACCGGCGACAAACCCAAATATTTCCGAATATCGCTGATAGCTGATCGAGGATTGTGTATTAAGTGCGGAACTCCTTTGGTCTGGCGGAGTTTGAAACCCGAGCCCGCAAATTACATTATCGTCTTTACTACAACCCTGGACAATCCGAAGGATTATGCCCCGACCTGGCATGGAGGAGTAGAAAGCCAAATGCCCTGGCTTGATATTCGTGATGACCTCCCCAGGACTCGATGCGAGGAATCTCCCTCGCTTCGAAAGTCATGGGGATCAGTGGGCGCCGCTAACCCGGATAATTGGGTAGAGTTGGGTTATGAACAAATAGTCTCGCTAGATGGTGACCCAAATCTGGATCCAGCGGAAGATTAGAGTAACGTAATCGAGTCACGTAAATTTGAAAATCTATTGCAATACATTAAATCCCCGGATCTTCATTCCGGGCACCTGTCAGCCCTTGAATTTTTAATTCTAAGTGGCTGCCTTGGGTCGGCTCTTGACTGTCATCCAATGTATTTATGCGTCGCCTTTCCCGATAACTGCCGCTTATAGTCGGAGACCAGGAGGCAATCTCCGGCCTATTCTGTTGAAAAACTCCAAATTTTTCGCGGTGGAGAATTTATTTTCGATATAACGAATTCTAGAATTTGACCTACGGGGGGAGACCGATAACTAACGATCTCGGCCGACAGGG
>CP070646.1:414527-418377 GCA_020354435.1 Gammaproteobacteria bacterium | reverse complement strand
GCGACGTAACGGCCCATGGTCTTTTCGTCTTTCTTGACCCGGTAGACAGCATCCTGCGGGCAGTAAATGACGCAGTTGTCGCATTCGAAGCACATGCCGCAGCTCATGCAGCGTTCGGCTTCCTCGATCGCCTGTTCCTGCTCGAGACACTTGCTGCGCTCCTCGAAATCGCCGAGCACGTGTTCCGAATCGGGGCCATGCTGCTCGCGCAGGTGGCGCGCCTCGTAACCGAAATGGCCGAGGAAAAGGCGCTCGGAGGAAATGATTTCGTTGGCCGAGCGGTCCTCGTAATTGTGTACCGCGAACTTCGCCTCGTTGGTGCCCCAGGTGGCAAGGTGCTCGAACTCGCTGGGTTCGAGATCGACTTCCTTGAGCTTGTTCAGCAGGTTGAAATGGTGTACGTCGACCTTGGGCCGTTTGTCGAATTCCTCGCCGCCGAGGTAGCGCTCGATACTGTCGGCGGCGATCGACGCGTGGCCGATCGCGGTCGTCAACAGGTGCGGGTTGACGATGTCGCCGGCGACGAAGTGACCCGGTTTGTCCGGGTGCTGGTAAAACTTGTCGGCATCCATCAGGTTGCGCTCGTTACCCATTTCCTCGAGCCCGCTGAGGTCACCGCCCTGGCCGATGGCGGATACGATGAGGTCGCATTCGATCTCGAACTCGCTGCCTTCGACCGGGCTCGGCACGCCGTTTTCGACAGTGCACTTGGCCATCTTCAGCGCGGTCGCGCGGCCTTCGTCGTCGACGATGATTTCCACCGGCATCACGCCGTCTAGAATCGTGACGCCCTCGCGCAATGCATCCTCGACCTCGTGTTCGGTCGCGGTCATTTGCGCGCGCTCGAACAGCGACGTCAGGGTCACTTCGGCGCCCTGGCGCGAGGCCGCGTAGGCCGAATCGTGCGCGGTAAATCCGCCGACAACGAATTCAGTGCGCTGTTCCTGCGGTAATTCATCGATCTTGCCGAGGCGCCTGGCGACCGAGACCACGTCGATCGAGGTATCGCCGCCGCCGACGCAAACGACCCTGTTGGAAGTTACCTGCAGCGCGCCCTTGTTGAAGGCCTCGAGGAAGGCGACGCCGGAAATACAGTTGGGCGCGTCGGAATGCTCCAGCGGCAGCCGGCGGCCGGTCTGACAGCCGATTGCCCAGAGGATGGCGTCGTAATCTTTTTCCAGCTGCTCGATACTGACATCGCTGCCGACGCGGGTACCCATCTGCGTATCGATGTGTCCCATTTCGAGAATGCGGTCGATTTCGTGATCGAGGAATGCGCGCGGCGTACGGTAGCCGGGAATGCCGTAGCGGAACATGCCGCCAAGCTCGTCGTGTTCGTCGAAGATGGTGCTGGCGATACCCTTGCGCCGCAGCTGGTAAGCCGCCGCGAGACCTGCAGGGCCGCCGCCGACGATGGCAATCTTGTGTTTGCCGACTTCGGGCAGGTCGCCGAATTTGAAACCACCTTCTTTGGCCGAGTCGCCGATGAATTGCTCGACCGAGTTGATGCCAACGAAATCGTCGACATTGTTACGATTACAACCCTGCTCGCACGGCGCCGGGCAAACGCGTCCCATCATCGACGGGAACGGGTTGGCGTCGGTCGAGCGGCGGAATGCGTACTCTTCCATGCTGACACCCTCGGGCGGCAGCTCGATGCCGCGCACGATGTTGAGCCAGCCGCGGATATCCTCGCCTGACGGGCAGCTACCCTGGCAGGGCGGTGTGCGATGTACGTAGGTCGGGCATTTGTGCGAGGTATCTTCGTTGAAAATATTCTCACCCTGAGAACGCCAGCGATGCACTCCGTCCTCGAATCTGCGGTAAGTGAGCTTCTTGTTTACATCCTCTTCTGACGCCGCCATGATAATTCTCCTGGTAAAAATCTGTATCTATTGTTCGGTGCCCAGCACGATCGCGTTGCTGACGAGCTGGTGCAGGCTGACGATCTGGTCCATCTCGAAACCGTAATAAGGCAATACCTTGCTGAACTGGCTCTTGCAGATCGCGCAAATTGCCGCCATATGTGTAACGCCGTGGTTTTCGACCACGTGCTGCAGGGCTTCCATGCGCGGCAGGGAACCCTTGACGCGCAGCTCGACCAGGTCGTCGGTCAGCAGGCCGCCGCCGCCGCCACAGCAAAAAGTACCTTCGCCGATGGTGTCCGCCGGCATGTCGTAAAAATGGTTGCAGCTCGCCTTGATCACCGCGCGCGGGATTTCGAACTGCCCACCCTCGAAGTCACCCATGCGCGAGCCGCGCGCGACGTTGCAGGAATCGTGGTAGGTCAGCACCATGTCGTCGTTGGCCGATGGGTCGAGCCTGAGCGCGCCCTTTTGCATCAGGTCGTAAGTGACTTCGCAGACGTGCTGCGGTACCGGGTAATTCGGGTCGAGAAAATCGAAAGGTCCCGCGAGGGTATTGAGAAAACTGTAGGCGACCCGCCAGGCGTGGCCGCATTCGCCGAAGACGATGCGTTTGACGCCGAGCTCCAGCGCCGCTTCGCGCACGCGCAGCGCCAGCTTCTGCATATTTTCGTAGGAACCGATGAACATGCCGAAATTGGCCGCTTCGCTGGCGTAACTCGACAGGGTCCAGCTCATGCCCGCCTGGTGAAATACCTTGGCGTAGCCGATCAGGCCATCGACATGCGGTTCGGCGAAAAAGTCGGCCGACGGCGTCACCAGCAGAACGTCGGCGCCTTTTTCATCCAGCGGCATGCGCACCGTGACGCCGGTTTCATCCTCGATGTCTTCCTCGAGGCCTTCCAGCGTATCGGCCAGCGCCGGTTCCGGCAGGCCGAGGTTGTTGCCGATGGTCTGCGCCTTGCCGATGATTTCGTTGCAGTATTTCTGGCCGACGCCGACGCTGTCCATGATTTCGCGCGCCGCCATCGAAATTTCGGCGGTATCGATGCCGTAGGGGCAGTAAACCGAACAGCGGCGGCACTGCGAACACTGGTGAAAATAGGCATACCACTCGTCGAGCACGCTTTGATCCATGTCGCGCGCGCCGACCAGCGACGGGAAATACTTGCCGGCGAAGGTGTAATAACGCCGGTAGACCGAACGCAACAGGTCCTGGCGCGCGACCGGCATGTTTTTCGGATCCGACGTGCCCAGGTAATAGTGACACTTGTCGGTGCAGGCACCACATTTGACGCAGCTGTCGAGAAATACGCGCAGCGCTCTCGAGTTGTCCACCAGTTCGCCCAACTTGTCGATCGCCACCTGCTGCCAGTTGTCGATCAGTTCGCCCGGGAAACCGATTTTTTGCTGGTGCTCTTCCTTGGCGACGAAGGGTTTGCTGTGCGCCATGACGCCGATCTCGATCGGCGGGATCTCCGGGTAGGGCTTTAATGCCGGGGTTTCGAAATCGGCCATGAGTGTTACATCCTGCCTCAGCCGGCCGTTTCGCTGGCCGCGCTACCGCGCGTCGGCAAGTGGCGTTTTTCACGCGCATTGTCGACCTGGTTGCGCGTCGGACTGAAGAAGACACCGGGCGCGTGCAACAGCTTGCTGAACGGGAACACGATCATCAGCATGGCCACCATCAGCAGGTGCAGGTTCAGTACCAGGTCGGCCGGCAGCGGCTGCCAGTCGAAATACATCAGCCCGAGGAAAAATGCCTTGACCGCGACGATGTCGGTATGCGCGACATACTTCATGCCGAGACCGGTCAGGCCGATGCCGATCAGCAGAGCCAGCATCAGGTGATCCGAAGGCGCGGAAATATAGCGTACCCGATCGACCAGCAGGCGTCGCGCCCACAATCCGGCGAGGCCCGCGACCATGGCAAAGGCCGCGTACTTGCCGATCGGCTGGATCAAATCGACCCAGAACCATACGGG
>CP070646.1:410552-414427 GCA_020354435.1 Gammaproteobacteria bacterium | reverse complement strand
CCTTCGTCTCGCGGGACGGGAGGTTTATCTCTGCGTGGGCAAGGCCGCACGTATTCCGCGTCGCTATCGAGGAAAGGATATTATTCAATGGTTGTTCGATGCGGGATTTCAGGAGGTTCCCGTAGACGACCATCCCCTCGGACGTGCAATCCGATTCGAACCTCACGAGCATCTAACCGGTCGCGACGGCGGTCAAACTATCGACCTGCGCCAGATGGCGATCGACGGTGTAAAGCTTCTGGGTCGCATGATCGATGCCGATGGTTTGCAGGCGCATTTTGCCGACGACCTGGAGAAAAAGCTGGACGATATCGACAATGAGTGCCAGGAAACATTGGCGCTGATTGACAAGTACATAGATGAAAACCGTCTGGAGGCGCCCGAAAACGATATCGAACCGGTTAGCTGGCGTCCCGACTCGGTAACAACTGCGTTGGACCTGGAGAAAGCCGGCATTGGCAGCATCATCTACGGTACCGGATTTACCTACGACTTCAGCTGGATCGATCTGCCGATATTCGATGACCGCGGGTATCCCCGTTATGAGCGGGGTGTCACCGAATTGCCAGGTTTTTATTTCGTCGGCCTTCACTGGATGCATACCGCCGGATCGGGCTTGTTCTCTCAGGTTGGGCGTGATGCCGAGTTTGTAGTTGATCAGTTGACTGGATAGGGCTAATTCGGAGACAGCGTCGTTCCCCGCGAGGGAGCTGGTAACAAAGCGCTTAGTCATCGGAATCCTCCCAGGTTCCCTTGTAATTAACCTTGCGCCTTTTGCCTTCCAGTCCTCCATCGTCAGGTAACAGGCGGCGGGTTCTGCTTGATACCGCGCTGGCCCGAATACCGTGACAGGTCAACAATAATCAGGTTCTTGTTCGATCGAAACGCAATTTCACAGAGCCATTTCATCGCCTGGGTTTTACCGCTAGAATGAAAGTCCTGGATGTCGTTACCTGTGCATTACCATGGTTGATCTGGATCTTTGCTACACCCCCGCCACCGAACTGATTCGAAAATACCGCGACGGTGAGCTGTCGCCAGTTGAAGTCGTACAGAATTCACTCGCGCGCATCGACGAAGTGAATCCGACACTCAACTGTTTCTGTTTCACTTATCCCGAAGAAGCGCTGGCCCAGGCCGAGGCGGCCGAACAGGCGCTGAAGTCGAAGCAGGCCCGTCCGCTCGAGGGTGTGCCGATGGCGATCAAGGACTTTACCCCGACCCGCGGCAAGGTAACAACCCGCGGTTCGAAGCTGTTGCAAGACTGGGTACCGGAGCGGGATCCGGTGCTGGTCCAGCGTCTGCAGGATGCCGGCGCGATCATGCTGGGCAAGACGACAACGCCCGAGTTCGCAACCTCGGGTTTCACCGATTCGCCACTGTGGGGCATTACTCGTAATCCCTGGAATCCGGCCAGGACTCCCGGTGGATCCTCCGGCGGCTCGGGCGCGGCGGTGGCGTCGGGCTGCGTGCCTTTCGCCGAGGGCACGGACATGGGCGGCAGCGTGCGCATTCCCGCCGCCCTGTGCGGCGTCGTCGGTCACAAGCCGAGCATTGGTCGCATCCCGATGGATATCATCGATACCGCGTATTGCAGCATATCGCACTTCGGCCCGCTGGCCCGAACCATCGACGATGCAACCCTGTTTCTCGATACCGTGCAGGGCGAGCACTTTTCCGATATCCAGTCCCTGCCCCGCTGCGATCTGCCGCTGCCGGTACCCGCCGACGTCAAGGGCTTGAAATTTGCCCTCGACGTCACCCTCGGTTTTTGCGCCGTGGATCCCGCGGTCGAGGCCAACCTGCGTAACACGGCAGATGCGCTGCGCGACGCCGGCGCCATCGTCGAAGAGGTGGATCTCGGCTGGGATAGTAAAATCGTCGATATGTGGTATGCCACCTGGGGTATCTTCATGGCGGCTTACTATGCCCAGCTTACGGACGTGCCGCTGGACGAGAACCGGGAACGCATGAGCGAAGGCCTGGTGAGGTTGATCGAAGCGGGCCGCAAGATCGACGCGGTAACCGCGCGCCGGTGGGAGTTCGAACGCACTCGTTACTGGCACAAGCTGGGCGTGGTACTGGACAATCATCACGCCCTGTTATGCCCGACGATGGCGATCACGGCTCCCGCGGTGGAAATGCGCGACTGGGATTTCGCGGGTTTCGACGAGCACGGTATGCTGATCTGCATGGACATGACCAGCCCGTTCAATTACACCGCGCAGTGCCCGGTATTATCCGTGCCTTCGGGTTTCGCCGACGGTCTGCCGACGGCGACACAAATCGTCGCTCGCCGTTGGGACGACGCGCTCGCCATGCGCATCGGTGCTGCGGTCGAAAAAGCCTTGCCGTGGGCTCAGCATCGTCCCGAACTTTGACAGCCCCGGCGAAAAAAATCAGGGTAGCGGCCGAACTGCCGGCCCGCTAATCGCAATTCGTCGACCACCGGTCCAAACTTTTAACCGGTTAACTTGAAACCGGCCAAGCCCGGTTTATACTCCAGTAGTACTTAAACAAAAAAAGAGATCCGAGTTTTGGCAGAACTGCAGTTACTAGTTGACGATGTGGTCATGAAGAGTTTTCCGCTCAATCAGGCCACCATCATGATCGGCCGTTCCCCTGAGAACGATATCGTAATCGACGAAGAATCCGTCAGTAGCGAGCACGCACGCATCGACCTGGTGCCCAGCAAGCTCATGTCCGGCGTCATCGATATTTTCATCGAGGACCTGGGCAGCACCAACGGTACCTACGTCAACAAGGCGCCGGTTAAACGCCAGCAATTGCAGAATTTCGACTATATCCGCATCGCTTTCACCGACTTCAAGCTGGTCGCCGACAAGGGCGCCAGGCTGGCCAAAACCACCGTCATTCTGCCCGACGGCTAAGCCCGCGTCGGCCCTCGCACGGTTCTTAATGAATCGATACCCGGGGTGAATCTTGCTCCGGCTATGTTCCTGTCCGCAAAAAATATTCGCCTTATCGAGTCTCAGCAAAGACTCCATTTGATCTATATCATGTCGGCCCATGCGCGGCTGCAGGAAAATATGCTACCCTGTTTTGGTACTAAGCCCTGTTTAAACCACAACATCTGGTATGCGACCTGTTAAATGAATAAAGGTGTTCGCTCATGAGCCAGGCTGACACGCTGCATAAACTCGACATCCATTCCCGAAGCGTGCCGATGCAGCCGGCTTCACTCGATATCTGGCAGCAGAAATACCAGCTCAAGGACCGTCTCGGTCAGCCGGTCGACGTGGATATCGAAAATAGTTATCAACGCGTGGCACGCGCGCTGGCCGATATCGAAGCGACGCCCGAATTGCGTAAGCAGTGGTACGAACGCTTCCTGTGGGCGCTACAGCATGGCGCCATACCGGCCGGTCGCATCATGTCGAACGCCGGCGCTCAGGCACACAAGCCAGCCACGTCCACGATTAACTGCACCGTTTCCGACACGATTGCCGATTCGATGGACGGCATACTCGAAAAGCTGCGCGAAGCCGGCATTACGCTCAAGTCCGGGGCCGGCATCGGCTACGAGTTTTCGACCCTGCGCCCGCGCGGCGCCTGGGTCTCGGGGGCCGGTGCACGCACCTCGGGGCCGCTGTCGTTCATGGAAATTTACGACCGCATGTGCTTTACGATCTCGTCCGCCGGCGGCCGCCGCGGTGCGCAAATGGCGACCTTCGATATCGGCCACCCTGACGTGCTCGAGTTTATAGAGGCCAAGCGCAAGGACGGTTATCTCAGGCAGTTTAACCAGTCGCTGTTGATCACCGATGATTTCATGCAGGCGGTAATCGACGAGCGCGACTGGCCGCTGGCATTTCCGCTAACGCAGCAGGAACTGGAAGCGGAACGGGCGCCCG
>CP070646.1:406577-410452 GCA_020354435.1 Gammaproteobacteria bacterium | reverse complement strand
TCCTCTTAAGATCAGTTACATAGAGATTGCGTCGTCCCGCCACGGCCTTCGGCCTCGCGGTCCTCGCAATGACGCGGGGCGGCGAGATTGCTTCGCTGCAGCCAAAGCGTTCGCTCCGCTCACGGGCTGGGCCCCGCTCGCAATGACCGAGCCAAACGTAAACCGTATTTATACTACTCGGGGTACTTGACGAAGATGGTTTCGAAACCGTCGGGGCATTCGACCGTGGGTCCGGTGTCGCAGGCCTGGTCGAAACTGATCCAGAGTTCGCCGTCCTGCACTTCCCAGTTGACGAAATAACTGCCGCTACGCGTGAATACCGGCTGACTGGATTTGCTTAACGGATCGATGACGGCGAGGTGCTGCGAATGGGCGCCGACGTTGCAGGTGACGATCAGCAATCCCTCGGGATTAGATTCGGTCTGGACCAGGTTCAGGCTGGCACTGGCTTCTTGCGTATCGCCGTCGACGGCATCGGTCAAATCGCAGGCAAAATCGAATATACCGACCAGTTCCTGCTGCCGGTAGATCGCGACCCGGCTCTCGTCGAGCCCGCCCGATACGATGTGCCAGGCCAGCGGCGCGCCGGTTTTATGATCAGCCTGGATGCCCTCGCAGACCGCGAACACCAGAAGCAGGCTGAAAAATCCTCGCATATATCCCGACTCAGGTATCGCGCTTGCGCGACACGACGAAGGTCTCATCGTTGAACCAGATTCCATTGTGTTTATGCAGAATATCGGCGGTGGCGTCGAGATAATCGCCCGACGACACCACCGGTTCGAGGCGTTCGTCCTCGATCTGGCCGACGTATATCGCCGCGTTCCAGGCCGCGAACAATGTCGAAGTACCGATCGCGTCACCAATTTCCGTCGGCAGGGTATGCATTTGATACCTGAACAGGGATTTAGCGTCCGAACCGGCGTTGAAATTGTAGTTCTGTGCACCGCGACCTAGATATTCCTTCAGCACCTTGATCAATTCGTGGCGGTCGACCAGGAAAGGGTCCTCGTCGGGCCAGATCCGGCGCACCAGCTCGAGGCCGGGATCGTCTCCCGAGGATTGCACCGTCAACAGGCGTCCGCCCGGGCGCAGGCTCTTGGACAGGGGTGCGAGCACGTGCTTGACCTTGAAGTCGGCGCTCATGCGTGAACGCCAGGGCTGCGACGCCAACACCAGGTCGTAATCTCCGCCGGCGGCCTGGCCGCGTTTCGGAATTACGTCGTCAAGCAGGAAGCGATGGTCCTCACGGAAAATCACCAGCACGGAAGGTCGCACGTACATCGGATTACCGGTTTTTTCGTTGGCCTTGACCTGCCAGCCGTCGACCAGTTCCTTGTCGATACCGCGCAGCTGTTCGCCAAACTCGTGCGCGGAAGCACCCTGCAGCGGCATTTCGATCCAGTTCAACGCGGCCGCCTTGGCAACATCGTTAGGCATCAACCAGGGCGCCTCGGCGTAGTACAGATTGGTAACGATGATGACGCTGGAAGGATGCTCGATAAAACGATCGGGCAGTTTCTCCAGCGTCAGGCGTACGTCTTCGAGACTGACTTCCTTGCCGACGATAAAAAACGGAATCGTCGGAAAGCGTCTATGCATCGCGCGCATCAGGTGGCCGAGCACGGTGCCGTCGCCGACCCCGGCATCGAAAAGCCGCAGCGCCGGTGGCAACGGTCGAATATGGGTCAATTCCTGCGTGGCGCGCTCGGCCACCTTCCATTTTTCGTTACAGGTATTGACGAAAGCGAGATACTTCTGGCGGTTGTCGTAGAATCGAAACGGCCGGTCGTCAGTGACATGTGACACTTTTTTGCTCCCCGTTTTTTTCACCCGGTTAACGGCAGCGGATTTATCCGCGCTGTCGTCCACCGGCTGTTGCGCCTGACCGTCGATGAATGAGCGGATCCTGTCGGCAGTCTCCAGCGTCACATTCCTGCCGGCGCGAAGCCGCGAGCACAGCTTGCCGTCGTTGACCACTCGCCGACCGAAGGTCGATTCAGCCATGCCGGCCCTGCGGCAATAGGCTTCGACTTCTTTTAGCAATGACTCGGTAGCACCGCTCACTGGACAGAATTACAGGCGAAAATGGCACACTACGCCGTGTAAATAAAAAAGACAAGTTTTTAGCCCAATAAATTCTAAGTTGCATTTTATGGGCAGCTGCCCACTATACCGTTAGATTCAGGGCCCTATCCGCTTCATTGCATAGTAGTTATCATCGGTAAAAGGCCGGGGCTCACCGCTATCCCAGTCAAACAGGGAGCGTTCGATTTGGGTCAATTTCGCGAGGTAAACGTGAATTCCGCGGGAAGGTTTGCCGTCGGCCGCCTCGACCGAATGAATGCCGTCCGGCTTGAGCGAAATCACATCGCCCGGGCCGACTCGCCGGGTGCTCTTGTGCACCAGACGACCAGGTTCACGCAGGTAAAAATGGTTATTCTCCGCGCCATCGTACACACCGATCATTGCTGTGGTCTGGTGATCGTGCGGCGGTAGGTGCAAACCGGGCATAAACCGAACAAACCAGATGGATACGGTTTCATCCTCGAACAGGATTTCGTCGTCGTTTTCGTATTCGGGCATGGCGCTTTTGATCGAGCCGGGATCGCGAAAGGCACCGGTCATCACTTCACGCACTTTTTTAACCGCTTCTTCCTCGCCCGCAGCCTCGCACAACTGTTGAACAAATCTATCCAGATCAAAGTGAGGCATTACAATCTCTCCGGCAACGGACCGTATCGAGTGTAGCGGATTCCCTTGGCGTCGAACAGATTCCAACGGCAATGAGGAGAGCATGAAAACCCCAGGATTGTCTTATGCATTACCATGATTCGATCATCCGGGGCGGATCGACGCGATCATGATTCAGGTCAATACCATGAATATACTGCGATGATCTACTGAGATGGTAAGCTATCATTTGAGCGTTACAGATCTGAAACCTCCAACCCGTAAGTCAGCGACAACGACATGAAACGTAAAAGCCTGGACCCGACGATATCCCCGATTTCCGGTGGCAACAACAAGTTACGATGGATGTTAATCGCGTTGCTTTGTGCCGGCATAGTGTTCGGCTGCGCCCAGATTCGCAAGGTAACCTATCCGAACGATTTCGTTTACCTGGAGCGTAAAGAGCTCAGGAGCAAGATGGCGCTGCTAAGCTTCTACATGCGTCACCTCGATGAAACTCTGCTGGAAGACCCGACCGTCAGTAGCGATCAGCAGCAACGCATCCTCGAACTGTTATACAAAGTCCAGGACCTCACGTATGAACTCGGCGGCGGCGTCACGACCAATCATCTCGTCATCGACGACCATATCGACCAGTTCAAGCTGGATGTCAGCAATGCCATTCGCAACGCCCGTGCTGAACCGCCGAACTACTTCGCGCTCGGCCGGCTGACAGGCAGTTGCACCGGCTGTCACCAGTTTCGCGACTAGCGCTCAACTTCAGGCAGGCCAAAACATTTCGATCCCTGTATAACACCTGTCGTGGGCTGCTTTTCACGTCCGAATCACCGCGTTTGAGTTTCTGTTTTCTCGCAGGGCAACAGTTAGACGGGTTGGTCAGGTAGCGGCAAAAGGCCAATAGCGAATACCGCAATATCGTAGCAAGCAACTGTTTCCAGCCTGGGACAATCCCCTCTTACTCTCCACCGCCCCGAACACCTGAAAAAGGTAGCGGAGGGATAAAGCAATCCTAACGCCGCGTTTTTTCCTTTTTTTGTAATTTCTGATCTGGTGATCATCGATTGGCGCAGCGGGATAACGTGTTTTTCGCGACCGCGCACATAATCACACTAGTTTATTTTCTGACTCACACAGGTGGAATCTTGAAAAAGCAGGTGACTGAACGAGCGCTGGCGGCCCGC
>CP070646.1:402492-406477 GCA_020354435.1 Gammaproteobacteria bacterium | reverse complement strand
CGGCGTAAAGCCAGAACGACCGCCTTCTTGCCCGCGACGCTAATCGTTGGTGAGGTCGGCAGATGGCGTTGCCTGATGTCGGCGATATCGTGCAGGTGAATTCGCTTGTCGGCTTCGGTTACGATCGCGAGACTGGCGAAGTCCTGCGGCGTGCGGCGCTGGTTCTGGCTGCGAATTTCGCGCGCGCCGTCTTCCTCACCGATCAGCCCGGCGGGCAAGTCCTGGCTTTCACGGTCGATACGATCGGCCAGCTCGTCGAGACCGACGCCGAGACGCTGCATTTGTTCGGCGCCAACTTCAATTTGCAGCTGCTGTTTGGGCAGACCGAAAACGTCGACCTTGTCGATGCCGGCCTCGATCAGTTCGCGTTCGAACTGTCTTGCCAGCATGCGTAGCTCTTCGATTTGATCGGGTCCGCTGATCAGGATACGGGCGACCGACTCGTACCGCACCATTTGCGCCACCTGGGGATTCTCGGCATCCTCGGGCAGGTTGGTAAAGTTATCCACCTGCTTTTTAACTTCGTCCAGGGCAAAGCCGATATCGGCGTCTTCGTCGAGTTCCAGCGTGATGCCGGAAGTGCCGATGGCCGAGGTAGACGTCATTTCTTTCAACCGGTCGATACTGCGCAGACGTTGCTCCAGCGGAATAGTGATACCTGATTCAACATCTTCGGAACTGGCACCGCTCCAGACCGTGCTGACCGTAATCTGGTCGAGCTCGAAGTTGGGAAAGAACTGCACGTTGAGTTTGTTCAACGCGATCACGCCGGACAGCAGCATCATGACCATCAGCAGGTTGGCAGCAACCCGGTGTCGCGCGAACACGGCCAGCAGGTTAGCCGTCATTGGTTTTCACCTTCAGACCCGACACCGCGTTGGGCAGATGCGTAATCGATATCAGATCACCGGGATTGATTTTTTCACTGCGAATTAGCACCTGAACCTGATCGTTGGCATCGCGAGTCTGGCCGATGGTTTGAACTTCGATCGCATCCAGTCGGCCGTCGACAACGAGATAAATACGGGAATTACCGTAAATCGCCTGATAGGGGACCGCATATACGTCGCTCTCTGCAGGCAGTCTCAGGCTAAGCGGCAATAGCTCGCCGGGGCGTAACTGGGTATCGATCGACTCGATCGCGAAGTAGACATCGATGCCGGTGGCCTCGGCTTCACCCGCCAGGCGTAACACCGGAAAGCGACCGAGGTCGCTGCGGTTGACGACACTGGCATCGAGCCGATTGCCATTCGCGATCGCCTGTTGCACCGAATCGATGTAGTTGATCGGCAGGTGAGCGCGGATTTCGAGCGCCTGCAGCGGAAACAACGAAATTAACAGCTGGCCGAGCGATACGCGATCTCCGGCGGCCACCGCAACCTCGCTGATGATCGCATCGAAGGGAGCACGCACGTCGGAACGGCTCATCGCCAGCCTGGCCTGGTCGAGCTGCGCCCGGCCGCGATCATGGCGCGCCTGCAGAATTTGCAGCCGGGCGGGATAACTGTCGACGTCGAGTTCGCGCGAGTTAACTGCTAACTGCTGTCTTCCCAGCTCGCTGCGGGCAGCGTTCAACGCGGTTTCAGCACTCAGATTCTGTTGCGCCAGCTTGAGCAGTCGGTCGACCTCGGCCTCTGCCAGTGTCAACAGCTTGCGTTCGGTTTCGAGCGCCAACAGGTTGGCCTGATACGTGACCTTAAGTTCGGCAATCTGGTTATCGATGTCACGCAGGTCGGCTTCCGCCTGCAGCAGCGCAGCCTCGAAATCGCGCGGGTCCATTGTAACCAGTTGCTGGCCGGCTTCGACACGAACGCCGTTACGCACAAATACTTTCTCGACAATACCGCCGCCCGGTGCCGCTGCCTTCAATTGTTCCGGGGATTCGATCCTGCCGTATAGCGTGATCGCCGGTGAAAGTCGCTGTAGTTCTGCGCTTATGGTTTCGACCTGCCAGATCTTTTCCGTCAGCGCCGGTTTTTCCCGTTCGGTCTTGCTGTTGACCAGGGAAAAATAAATCGCGCCGCCTGCCAGCAGTACGAGGAAGGGCAGCAAAAATTTAAGCGATGAACGACCCTGCATTGGTTACCACCCTGCTGTTTGGCAAAGTCGGGCGATGCTCGCTGCCGGGAAATACGATCGGGTACTCATCTTGGATTGGTCATTGCGAGGATAATGCCTGTCTTGTAAAGCTTTAACGCGGGAGCGTCAAGCTAGGCGCGAGGTTCGAAGCGGCTTTCCGCCCGGTTCTTGATTACCTGGCGCGGGTCGAATACCTTGCCGTTCATCGCCAGGTGAACGCCTCGCGGCAGCAATTGTACCGCAGCGCAGGCAAAACCGAGATTGAACATCGCGTCGCTGTAGCGCATGCGGGCCGGTTGCATCGCGCCAAGCAAGACGATGGTCTTGTCGCTGATGTCGAGCAGATCGAGGGCGGTTTCGACCATGGTATCGGAACCGTGGGTGATTAAAATCATTTCGTTATCTACGCCGACAACCGCGTTGCGGATCAATTCGCGGTCGGCCTCGTCGATATCGAGACTGTCTTTTTTCAGCAAGGACTCGATCTCGAAGTCAAACACGACATTGGCTTCCTCGAGCAGCGATGCGGCCATCGGCTCGCCGATGTGGTACTCGCTCTTTGCGTCGAAGTAAATCTTGTCGAAGGTGCCGCCGGTGGTAAATATCTTGATGCTCAAAGCCCGCTCCTGCTGCAATTGATAGTCCTGCAGTTGTCAACGGGTTATTGTAAACTGCGCGGGCGCTTAGCACTAATCCGTTGGAATCGAATGACTACTGAACCGCTGGTTCGGCACAAGGTGCCCGTGATTGCAATCTCCTGCGCCTGCATCATTGCGCTGCTGGCTTTCGGGCCGCGCTCGGCGATGGGTTTCTTCCAGCTGCCGATGCTGCAGGATCATGGCTGGGATCGCGCCACCTTTGGCATGGCGATGGCATTACAGAATCTTTTCTGGGGCCTGGGCCAGCCGTTTTTCGGTGTCATCGCTGACAAGTTCGGTACCTGGCGGGTGCTTGCACTGGGCGCGCTGCTTTATGCACTCGGCCTGATCATGATGGCACTGGCGCCGAGCCCGGTCTGGCTGCATGTCGGCGGCGGTATTCTGGTCGGCCTCGGTGTCGCCGCCTGTTCCTTCGGCGTCGTGCTGGCGTCGATCGCACGCCTGGTCAGCGCGGAAAAGCGTTCCTTCGCCTTCGGCCTCGGCACCGCCGCCGGCTCGACCGGCATGTTTGTTTTTGCGCCGATATCGCAGGGGCTGATCGATTCGCTTGGCTGGTCCGACAGCTTGATCGCAATCGGTATTTTCATGCTGATCATCCCGCTGCTTGCGATTCCGCTGCGCGGTAATTCCGCGACCTCCCGCCTCGCCGCCATGGAGCTGGAGCAAACCGTCAGGCAGGCGTTGCAAGAGGCTTTCCGCAGCAGGGGTTACCTGTTACTGACCTCGGGTTTTTTCGTCTGCGGATTCCAGGTTGCGTTTATCACCGCGCATTTTCCGGCCTACCTCAGCGACCTCGGCATCGCCGCCAAATGGGCCGTGATTGCAATCAGCCTGATCGGCTTCTTCAATATCATCGGTTCGCTCGCGTCCGGCTTCATCGGCCAGCGTCATTCGAAGCCGATTTTTCTGTCGCTGATATATATCTCTCGCTCGATCGCCTTCACCGCGTTTTTGCTGATTCCACCATCGCCGACCAGCGTCGTCATATTCTCGATCGTGATCGGTATCCTGTGGCTGTCGACCGTGGCCCCGACCAATGCCCTGGTCGCGGTCATGTTCGGTACGCGCTACCTCGGTATGCTCGGCGGTATCGTCTTTTTCTCCCACCAGGTCGGTTCATTCCTCGGCGTCTGGATGGGTGGTGTCCTGTTCGAGGCCAGCGGCAGCTACGACATCGTCTGGTGGCTCGGTGTCGCGCTCGGCATCTTTGCCGCCATCGTGCACTGGCCGATCCGCGAAGAACCGGT
>CP070646.1:398373-402392 GCA_020354435.1 Gammaproteobacteria bacterium | reverse complement strand
ACCACGATCACGACGCTCTCGGCCGGCGGCCAGGCGCAACGCAAGGACCAGTATGGTCCGTTCACGCCCGGTTTCGTCGAGGTTCCGCACTGCCTCGCCTACCGCGATCCGCGCGGTAACGATCCGGATTACGGCGTCAAGGCGGCGAAGGACATCGAGGAAGTTATTCTGCGTGAAGACCCGGATACGGTCGGCGCGATCTGCCTCGAGCCGATTACCGCCGGCGGCGGTGTCATCGTGCCGCCCGAGGGTTACTGGGAAACCGTGCAGGAAATCTGCAGCAAATACGGCGTGTTGATCCACATCGACGAAGTCGTCTGCGGCATGGGCCGCACCGGCAAGTGGTTCGGTTACCAGCACTTCAACGTCAAGCCGGACATGGTATCGATGGCCAAGGGTGTGGCCAGCGGTTACGCAGCGATCTCGGTGCTGGCCACGACCGAGGACCTGTTCAACGAATTCCTCGCCGAGCCGAGCGACACGCTGCACTACTTCCGCGACATCAGCACCTTCGGCGGATGCGCCGGCGGGCCTGCCGCGGCGCTGGAAAACATGCGCATCATCGAAGAAGAAAACCTGCTCGATAACGTCGTCAGGCAGGGCGACTACTGTCTCGACCGCCTGCGCGAACTGCAGGACAAGCACGCTGTCATTGGCGATGTCCGCGGCAAGGGCCTGTTCCTCGGCGCCGAGCTGGTCAAGGATCGCGAAACGCGCGAGCCGCTGGACGAGTCGCTGGTCGCGGGGGTAGCCGCCGATTGCCTCAGGCAGGGCGTCATGATCGGCCGCACCAACCGCAGCCTGCCCGGGCTAAACAATACGCTGTGCCTGAGCCCGGCACTGATCTGCACCAAAGACGATATCGACGAAATCATCAACTCGATCGATATCGCGCTCGGCAATCTTGCAATGTAACCGGCAGCGGGGATAATGCCGTGCGCATGAAGCACGGTGTTATCCTCATGCTGGCGCTGGTTGCCGGCCTTTATTCGATAGCGGCTAGCGCTGCCGGACACAAACCGGCGGAAATTTCCGTCGGTTATGTGCTGCAGTGGCCAACGCCGGCCCAGTTTGCCCAGGTAAAAAAGACTTTCGACGACGAGCTCGGCCTCAGGGTCAACTGGGTGCCGTTTGCCAGCGGTAACGATATGAACGCGGCAATGGCCAGGCAAGACCTGCAGATCGGCTATGCGCAGGATCATGTACCCTTTCTCGTTGGCGTTAGCCAGGGCCTCGACCTGACCGTCGTCGGCATCGCTGTCAGCTACCCTGGAAACGATAATTGTATTGTGCGCGATGGCATCGGCATCAGCCGGGATAACGCCGCCAGCTTGCTGGCGGGTAAAAAAATTGCGTTACAGGTCGGTAGCCTTAGCCATTATCGCCTGCTCAGGATGCTGGATCATCTCGGTGTCGATCGCGCCCGGATCGAGATCGTCGCTAGCGCCGACGACACCGCAACCGCGAGGTCGCTGCAACTGGGCGAGGTCGTCATGGCCTGTGCCTCGGGGGGAGCGTTACGCGCAATCGAGACTCTCGGCAAGCCGTTGATGAGTGGCGACGAGCAGGAGAAAATCGGGCTCAGACTGTTCGATACGATTAGTGTGACGAATACCTTTCTGGAGACACATCCGGAAATCGTGCAAGCGTTCATGGATGTGGTCGAGGCTACCAATCAACAGTGGCGCAAGAATCCGGAGCCGATGCGCGCGGCCATCGCCCGTGCCGCGCAAATGAGCCAGGGAGCGTCTGATCGCAGGCTGACCGGTTTTCGCTTCCCGACCGTGGAGGAGCAAAAATCGGACAGCTGGATGGGGCAAGTGGTGCCGGCTTACAGCAAGCAGTTGGCCGATTTTTTTGTTGCCGAAGGCAAGCTTGACAAGTCGCTGGACAGCTATGACCAATTTTTCAGCACCGAATTTTTGCGCTAACCGACAGGCGCCGCCGGTCAGTGGTCTAAAGGCGGGAACAGGGCGCTGATCTTGCAAACCTCCGATATTGCGGAACGCCTGGCTGCCGATGATTTCCTGTTCATAGACGCGCCACATGTGATCGATATGCTGTCGACCATCGCGCAGGCGCTAGTTGGCGGCGACCAGGCATTTCTCGATAGCTGGAACCGGCTCGAGCAGGATCAGTACATGGCGGATGGCGGCAAATATCGCAAGCGCCGTCACGCGGTCTACGCGATTCAGAACGCCGGCGAGCAGGCGCGCCTGATGCCCTACCAACCGCATTACCAGACCATCGATTACAACCCGCTAAACGGCGGCGTCGCGCGTTACTTCGCACCGATACTGGACGATCTGCACCAGAGTCTAACGCTGGCCGCGCTGCTCGAGTTCGGTAATCGAATCTTCAGCCAGGTCAGCGGCAATCACCAGTGGCACATCGAGTTGCACCAGTTCCGTATCGAGGCGCGTGACGGTAAACTCGGCAAGCCGACGCCCGAAGGGGTGCATCGCGACGGCGTCGACTTTGTCATCGTCGTCATGATCAAGCGCGTCAACATCGACAGCGGCGCGACCACGATTTTTGATCTCGATAATCGCCAGGTAGGAGAGTTCATGCTGCGTGAACCCTTCGATATGGTGCTGGTCAACGATCGCAAGGTCTATCACGGCGTGACGCCGATTACCCAGCTCGACGCCGAAGCCGAAGCCTTCCGCGATGTGCTCGTCATTACCTTCAAGGCGCCGGATAATCTCTGAAACCCGGACCTCGTCCCCGCGGCACCCGAAAGTCTTCCCAGCGGCATCCAAACGTCATCCCCGCGAAACTTCAAACGTCATCCCCGCGAAACTTCAAACGTCATCCCCGCGCAAGCGGGGATCTCCTGCAGTATTGACAATCAGAATCCCGGGACGATCGCTGCGCGATCGCTTTTGTGGTTATCCGCGCTGTGATAAATTGAATCGCGAGTTTAAACACCTGGTGCCTGTTGAACGAATACCTGACCACCAAGGAACTTGCCGAACTGTTACGCGTCAAGGAGCGCAAGGTCTATGACCTGGTCGCCTCTGGCGAGGTGCCCTGCACACGTGCTACCGGCAAGCTGCTGTTTCCGCGCAAGGCGATCGACGAATGGCTGGCGAGTAACGTAACCCAGCCTGCGATGCCGGCGCGGCGCCCGTTAATCATGGTCGGCAGCCACGATCCGCTGCTGGAATGGGCTTTGCGCGCTTCCCGTTGCGGACTGGCCAGCTACTTCGACAGTAGCCTCGACGGTCTCGATCGATTCGCCGACAGGGAAGGTATCGCCACTGGCCTGCACGTCTACGATGCTGTCACCGACAGCTGGAACAAAGCCGCCGTCGAGACTCGATTCGGGCATTCACCGGTGGTGCTTGTTGAATGGGCCAGGCGCGCGCGCGGCATCATCGTGCGTACGCAAACGCAGGGCGAATATACCGATCTGGGTTCGCTCTCTGGAAAGGCGGTTGTGCCGCGCCAGGCGGGTGCCGGCAGCCAGATTTTACTCGAGTCCCTGCTGCAGCAGCGGCAGATCGATCCTGCCAGCGTTAACTGGACAACGGCGGCTCCGAGCGAAGTCGACGCGGTGATCGAAGTCGTCGAAGGCCGCGCCGACGCAACATTCGGTCTCGCCATGCTGGCCAGTCAGCACCGCCTTGGCTTCGTGCCGGTTGTCGACGAACGCTACGACGTCCTCGTCGACCGGCGTGAGTGGTTCGAGCCGACCTGGCAATCCCTGATTGGTTTTTGCCGGGGAGCCGAGTTCCGGTCTTACGCCGAAGAACTGGCCGGATACGACATCGGGGGCCAGTTCGACGTGCATTTCAACGGTGCGGGCTAGTTTCCCGGACTAGCGTCATTGCGATGACCGCGAGGCCGAAGGCCGCGGCGGGACGAAGCAATCTTCGAAACCTGGGTCATTGCGAGGACCGTGAGGCCGAAGGCCGTAGCGGGACGAAGCAATCTTCGAAACCTGGGTCATTGCGAGGACCGTGAGGCCGAAGGCCGTAGCGGGACGAAGCAATCTTTGTAAAGATTGCTTCGCT
>CP070646.1:394209-398273 GCA_020354435.1 Gammaproteobacteria bacterium | reverse complement strand
TCCGGCACGCCCTGGGTATCGAGACTGCCACGCACCACGTGGTAACGCACGCCAGGCAGGTCCTTGACACGACCGCCGCGCACCAGCACCACCGAGTGCTCCTGCAGGTTGTGGCCTTCGCCACCGATATAAGAGGCGACTTCGTAACCAGTCGTCAGGCGCACACGCGCGACTTTCCGCAGTGCCGAATTCGGCTTCTTCGGTGTCGTCGTATAGACGCGGGTGCAGACGCCACGCTTTTGCGGTGACGCTTCGAGTGCGGGCACGTTACTCTTGCTGCGCTTGGACTGGCGCGGTTTACGTACCAGCTGGTTAACTGTTGCCATCTAATAAACTCTCCTGGGAGCAATCATTTACGGTTTCCTAACGAACAGCAGGCTATACATTACGTATAGCCCGCTATTATGGGAGGCGGAATTTTAGGGGCGAAACCGCCGCCTGTCAACCGCTTATTCCGATACCGCGGCTTCCTCCGCAGCGCCCTCGGTTTCCTCCGTTTCCGGCATCACCGGCATAGCCGGCTGCATGCGCTTGCGGCGGCGTTCGTCGTGGTAAGTCTGCCCGGTTCCGGCCGGAATCAGGCGGCCCACGATGACGTTTTCCTTGAGTCCGCGCAGGTCGTCCTTGGCACCCCTGACGGCCGCCTCGGTGAGCACGCGCGTGGTCTCCTGGAAGGATGCCGCGGAAATGAAGGATTCGGTGACCAGCGATGCCTTGGTGATACCGAGCAGATCCTGTTCGAAGGTCGCCGGTTTCTTGTTCATCGCGATCGCCTTGTCGTTGATATCGAGCACACGCGCCTTGTCGACCTGGTCGCCACGCAACAGGCGGGTATCGCCGCCATCGATTATGGTGACCTTGCGCAACATCTGGCGCACGATGACCTCGATGTGCTTGTCGTTGATGGCAACACCCTGCAGGCGATAGACGTCCTGAACCTCGTTGACCATGTAATTGGTCAGGTCGCGGACACCCTTGATGCGCACGATATCGTGCGAGTCGAGTTCGCCGTCTACCAGAATCTCCCCTTTCTCGACATGCTCACCCTCGAACACGTTGATATGGCGGAATTTCGGAATCAGCGTTTCGATCGACTCGCCATCGGCATCGGTAATCACCAGGCGCTTCTTGCCCTTGGTTTCCTTGCCGAAGGAGACGGTACCGGTCATTTCCGAAAGGATTGCCGGTTCTTTCGGCTTGCGTGCCTCGAACAGGTCGGCAACCCGCGGCAAACCACCGGTGATATCGCGCGTCTTGGTCGATTCCTGCGGAATCCGCGCGAGCACGTCGCCGACCTTGATCCTGGCGCCATCCTCGACGTTGACGAAAGCACCGCCGGGCAGCATGTAATGCACTGGAATATTGGTACCGGCATAACACAAAACCTTGCCCTTGCCGTCGACCAGCTCGACCGTCGGGCGCAGCTCCTTGCCGGCGTTCGAGCGAATCGAATCGTCCATAACCTCGATCGTCGTCAGGCCGGTCATTTCATCGACCCGGTGCTGTACCGTCACCGCTTCGACGAAGTCGGTGAACTTGACCTTACCGGCAACCTCGGTAATAACCGGGTGCATGTGCGGATCCCAGGTTGCCAGTGTGGCGCCGGCTTCGACCTTGGCGCCGTCCTTGACCGAGAATTCCGAACCGTAAGGAATCTTGTAACGTTCCTTTTCGCGGCCGGTGGTGTCGTCGACGACACCCACTTCACCGGAACGCGATACCGCGATCAGGCGCTTGGCCGAGTTCTGCACAACCTTGATATTGTGGAAGCGTACGGTACCGCTATTCTTGACCTCGACGCTGTTGACCGAGGCGGAACTCGACGCGGCACCACCGATATGGAAGGTCCGCATGGTCAACTGCGTACCCGGCTCGCCGATCGACTGGGCAGCGATAACACCAACCGCTTCACCCTTGCAGACCTTGTGCCCCCGTGCCAGTTCACGGCCGTAGCACTGCACGCAGATGCCGTGACGCGCTTCGCAGGTCACCGGTGAACGCACGCTCAGTTCGTCGACGCCGAGTTCGTTGATCAGGTCGACCTCGCGTTCCTCGAGCAGCGTACCGGACTTGATTGCAACCTTGCCGTCGTTGTCCTTGAGGTCCTGCTGCAGGACCCGGCCGAGCACGCGCTCGCCGAGGTCGACGACGATATCGCCGCCCTCGATGATCGGTCTCAAGACGATGCCGTCATCGGTACCGCAGTCATCCATGTTGACCACCAGGTCCTGCGAAACGTCGACCAGGCGGCGCGTCAGGTAACCCGAGTTCGCGGTCTTGAGCGCGGTATCGGCAAGACCCTTACGCGCACCGTGGGTCGAGATGAAGTACTGCAGTACGTCGAGACCTTCGCGGAAGTTGGCGGTGATCGCATTCTCGATAATCGAGCCATCCGGCTTGGCCATCAGACCGCGCATGCCGGCCAGCTGCCGGATCTGCGCGGCGCTACCGCGCGCGCCGGAATCGGCCATGACGAAAATCGAGTTGAAGGAATCCTGAACCTGCTCGTTGCCTTCGGCGTCGATTACGGTTTCCTTGCCGATTTCATTCATCATCGCGCGCGCGACCTTGTCGTTGGCGTGCGACCAGATATCAACCACCTTGTTGTAACGTTCGCCGGAGGTTACCAGACCGGTGGCCCACTGCTTTTCGATATCCTTGATCTCGGCCTCGGCAGCCTTGATCAGATCCGCCTTGTCCTGCGGAACGATCATGTCATTGACGCCGATCGAAATACCGGACTTGGTGGCGTAGTGGTAACCGGTATACATCAACTGGTCGGCGAGGATAACCGTATCCTTGAGGCCGACCTCGCGGTAGCAGGCATCGATCAGCTTGGAAACCGCTTTCTTGTCCAGCGTCTGATTAATCAGCGAGAACGGCAGACCATCCGGCAGCATATCGCTCAGGATCGCGCGCCCGACGGTGGTTTCCACCAGGGTCTTGGTTTCGACCCGGTTGCCTTCCTCGTCGCGATGATACTCGGAGACGCGGCACTTGATGCGAGCCTGCAGTTCGACAACCTTGTTGTGATAGGCGCGCAGCACTTCCTTCGAATCGGAGAAGACCATGCCCTCTCCGAGTACGTTGATCTTGTCGCGCGTCATGTAGTACAGGCCGAGGATAATGTCCTGGGTCGGCACGATGATCGGCTTGCCGTTGGCCGGCGACAGGATGTTGTTCGACGACATCATCAACGCGCGCACTTCGAGTTGCGCCTCGATCGACAGCGGCACGTGTACCGCCATCTGGTCGCCGTCGAAGTCGGCGTTGAAAGCGGTACAGACCAGCGGGTGCAGCTGAATCGCCTTGCCTTCGATCAGGATCGGCTCGAATGCCTGGATACCGAGCCGGTGCAGCGTCGGCGCGCGGTTCAACATGATCGGGTGCTCGCGGATAACCTCTTCGAGGATATCCCAGACCTCGGCCACTTCGCGTTCGACCAGTTTCTTCGCTGCCTTGATCGTGGTCGCGAGACCGCGCAGCTGCAGCTTGGAAAAGATGAACGGCTTGAACAGTTCCAGCGCCATCTTCTTCGGCAGACCGGCCTGGTGCAGTTTCAGCGTCGGACCGACTACGATGACCGAACGGCCGGAGTAGTCGACACGCTTGCCCAGCAGGTTCTGGCGGAAACGGCCCTGCTTGCCCTTGATCATGTCGGAAAGCGACTTCAGCGGGCGCTTGTTGGTGCCGGTAATCGCACGGCCGCGGCGGCCGTTATCGAGCAGCGCATCCACCGATTCCTGCAGCATACGCTTCTCGTTACGCACGATGATATCGGGCGCATTCAGCTCGAGCAGACGCTTGAGGCGGTTGTTACGATTGATCACGCGGCGGTAAAGATCGTTCAGATCGGAGGTCGCGAAGCGGCCACCGTCGAGCGGCACCAGCGGGCGCAGATCCGGCGGCAGCACCGGCAGCACGGTCATGACCATCCATTCCGGTCGGTTGCCGGAATCGATGAAAGCCTCGACCAGCTTGAGGCGCTTGGACAGGCGCTTGAACTTGGTTTCCGACTTGGTGCTCTCGATTTCCTCGCGCAACTCCTGCGCCTCGTGGTTCAG
>CP070646.1:390026-394109 GCA_020354435.1 Gammaproteobacteria bacterium | reverse complement strand
GAATGTTTTGGTTTTCTGCAGAAAAATAGCCCTCCAATTTTTTCGAGTTTTTCAACGGAATAGGCCAACTTCGGACGCCCAGAATTGGTCTTTGACTTCGATCCTCTGGGTATCAGGGCGCGATATTTTGGTTAACCCTGAATAGATTATCCGGGTCGTAAGCGCGCTTGATATCCAAGAGTCGGTCATAGTTGTCACCGTAATTAGCCCGGACACGGTCCTTGTCGTCATCATCCATAAAGTTGATGTATCCGCCGGCCTCCGAATGTGGAGCGATGCCATCGGAGTAGTCGCGGACCCACTTGGTGTTGGCCTTATCGTCAGCAGGGTCGGGCGAACATGCAATGATCACCATCGAGAAGTTGGCATCGCGGTGGCCGAACGCCGTGGCCTCGGGTGCAGTCCGATGGCAAGCCCCGTTAATGGGATAGAGGTGCATGGTCGAGCTTACGTTCGGCGCGTTAGGGCCGTGTTCGAGATGCACTGCGATGGCCTCGTCCGTCAGTTCCTTGACGAAATTGCCTTTCCAGTATTGGCGAATTCCTGTTGGGAAGAGATCGTCGAAGGCTGCGTTGATCGCCGGATAGGGGACCGGGCCCACCAACTCGGCCTTGACCTCGGCGACATCGTGGAAGGCTTTGAACTGGCGCTCTCCCTCCGCAGGATCACCGGACCAGCAGGCCACAATCGCGGCGAACATGTCGCCGTGGCGGTCTTCGGGGATGAAGGGCAGCGGCGGAGCGATCTGGAAGGCAGGAAACGCTCCCATCTCTTCGGGTGCATCCTTGATGTATTCGCGGTAGAACTCGAGGATGTTCTGGGCCTCCTCAACCTCGTAAAACATTGGGCCCCAATAAACGTTCTCAACGGGATGCAGTTTATATTCCAGAGATGTGCATACACCGAAGTTTCCTCCGCCACCTCGGATCGCCCAGAACAGGTCGGCGTTATCGTGCTCGTTCGCGACCAGTATTCTCCCATCTGCCGTTACCACGTCGGCTGACACCAGGTTGTCGAGCGATAATCCGAAACCGCGGGTCAAATAGCCGATACCGCCGCCGAGCGTAAGACCGGCAATCCCGGTCGTGGAAATAAGGCCACCGGTCGTGGCAAGCCCATATGCATGGGTGGCGGCGTTGAAGTCACCCCATGTGGTACCTCCCTCGGCCCTAGCTGTCTGCGCCGAGGGATCGACGCGGACGCCTCGCATTTTCGAAAAGTCGATAACGACACCACCATCGTTGGTGCCGAATCCAGGGCCACTGTGGCCGCCACCCCGGATCGACAACTCGAGGCCGTTGTCTCTTGCGTAGTTGACCGTGGTCACCACGTCCCCGGCATTCGTCACCCTTACAACCACGGCGGGACGCTTGTCAATCATGCCGTTGTGGACTGAACGGGCGTCATCGTAATCGGCGTCGCCTTCGACAATCACGTCACCGCGCACCAGATCGTTGAGTTCGCTTGGTGTTTTTGCACTCATATCGTCCCCCACTCTGAATTTTGTTTTTACGCTTCTGTTCGGCGCATAAAGGCACTATACAGAAACCAGGCTTTAAAAAATAAACGATTCTATTTATGTCGTTCGTGAAGGCATAAATTCAATATATCTTGTATATGGAGCTTCAGGAGTCGATTCTTGTAAACAGACACTCAGAAAACCCATGCAGAAGGCTATTTTCGGCCATAAACGGTCATATGCAAAGACTCGCCAACAGGCTTGATTTGCCCTGAGTTAGCTCTTATGACATTTAGAAAAATGGGTAAAACATACGGATAGCGAATTTAAATTCAGCTTTCTGGAATTCCAGCTTTTCGCAAACCGGCGGCAAATCGCTCTACATATGGGGGGTGATGGATGACGGAGGTTTCCAGTAATTCCTTTACCGTGGAATGAAATCCCAGTTCCATCATTTCCTCCAACTGCCAGTCGGCATCGTCTTGCCGGCCCGCTTGGGCATAAGCTGCGGCCAACCACCAGCGTACAAATAGAACTGTTGGGCTTCGTTCCGACGCCCTTTCCAAATCGGTTATGGCGGCCTCGTAGTCTTCCTGCATGTATCGGACAACAGCTCGATTCTGAATGTACCAGAAAGGGTATTGGGGATTTAGATTGATGGCAGTTTCGATTGCTGAAAGCGCCTCTTCTATCTTTCCGATTCCCACGTACAAATAGCTGATATAACCGTAAGCATCCGCGTAGTTAGGATCCAGTTCAATGGCGCGCTCAAGGGCTTCGACTGCCTTGAACTGGTTCTTGATTCCTCCGGACCTTACACGGGAAAAAATTCGCCCCTGAGTCCAGTAGGCGAAAGGATTTTTTGCATCAAGTGCGATTGATTTTTTTGCCAACTCGATCGCCTTGTTGGTGTCTTGTTGAGGATCGTTGCTCCATCCAATACGAACATTGATGTCAAACATGTTGGCCATACGGGCGTAAGCCTGGGCGTAATCGGGGTCGATCGCGATGGCCTGCCGATAATAACTAATAGCTTCCATGTTTCCCTCGAGGCTAAACGACTGTTCCTGATGCCTTCCATGTATGAAAAGATCGTATGCCTCTGTACTATCCGTCCCTTTCCTGGACAGGTGCCTTTCTTCTGTATCCGTCAACTCGACAGCCAACGCACTGACAATTTTACCCAGCACATCGTCCTGGATGGCAAAGATATCTTCCAGGTCACGGTCGTATCGGTCGGCCCAAAGATGGGTACCCGTCGAAGCATCGGTAAGCTGCGTATTGATTCGAACTCTCTCGCCCGATTTGCGTACGCTGCCTTCGATGATATGGCTCGCCTTCAGTTCACGGGCGATAGATTGAATATCCCTGGACTTTTCCCTGTAAGCAAAAGTGACAGAGCGGGAAATAACCGTAAGCCCGGATATTTTAGAAAGGTCGGTAATCAGGTCTTCGGTCATCCCGTCTGAAAAATATTCCTGGTCCCGATCTTCGCTCATGTTGAGGAAAGGCAGGACGGCAATCTTGGGTTTCTCGATTACTGGCGCGGATTCAGGATTAATCGAAGCAGGCTTCTCCAGCCGCTCACTCTTATTGACCAAGTACATGAATCCAGCAGCTATCGCCAGTACAAGAAAGGCTAAGACACCCAGGTTTCTCCAGGGTAACTCGACCTTTCTTTTTGGTCGCGGCAGTGGAACGGTTTCGTCGGCGTGAAGGCCCACCTTGAATATTCGGGCAGGCTCGTCAAATCCCTTGAGAACCTGTTCGCCCAGATCCTCGATCTCGATTGGTGTTCGACCGGTTAATGATTCCCGTACAGCCGCAGTAATACAGAGTCCACCCGGATCGGCAAGCTGCTCGACACGTTGCGCCATCACTACGCCCGGGCCTGTAATCGTATTATTGGCAACCACCACTTCGCCCATAGCGATACCAACCCGAACTTCAGGCTTAAATTGATCATCTAGTGACGATAGAAATTCGGACTGGTTGGATTGAAACGCGAGTGATGCGGATACCGCATCCGAGGGCCGTTCGAATTCAGCTAACAGGGCATCTCCACGAAGTTCAAGCACATGGCCTGAATATTCTTTTATGGTTTCCGAAAATCGCTGAAATGTATTCTGGATTCCCTCGTGGGCCAAATGCTCATCTACCTGCACCATATGTGTTGAGCCGGCAACGTCCGCATGTAGGATAACAGCAAGTTTTCCCGAGAGATGACCCTTTGCCATTCAATGCCCGATCAAGTACAGATTATGAAAATACTATCACATTCTACATCCCGATCAGCGCCACATGACACTGGCCCCACGTCCGAAAGGCTTCAGTCCTTGCTGCGGAAACTACTTCATCGGGGGCCCGTTTCGGGTCGTTCTGAGCCGCTCATCAAAAAATTCTCAACGTAACCTTTTCATGCTCGAGGATACAAATTCAGGATATTTGTAATTTCGCGATAGTCTCGAAAACAGCCCTGACCTCTCGTGAAGGCGCTAAACAACAAGTTCGATATGTGTCGACGATGGCGAGCCAAACAGAAAAAAGCCGGTTCGATCACAACGCTCAACCGGCTTTTTCTTTAGCACGCAGGGAGCCTGGGTATCCCTCGCCTGGCAAGGAAC
>CP070646.1:385825-389926 GCA_020354435.1 Gammaproteobacteria bacterium | reverse complement strand
GGCACGACTTCCTTCAGCGCCTGCAGCGCCAGTGGCGCACCGCGGGCGATCTCGGAGGCGAGTTCGCGCGCGCGCTGCATCAGTTGCGCCGCCGGACAGAGGCGATTGACCAGGCCCCACTGCTGGGCTTCCCGGGCGCTCATGCGGCGCCCGGTATAGAGCAGATCCATCGCCACGTTGTAGGGCAGGCGTCGTGGCAGGATCTGCACCGCGCCGACGTCGGGTAAGAATCCGCGCTGCATTTCCGGCAGAAAAAACTCGACGTGATCGGCCGCAACGATGAGATCGGTGGCAAGCGCGATTTCGAAACCGCCACCAACGGCGATGCCGTTGACAGCCGAGATCACCGGTTTCTTCAAGCCCCAGAATTCGCTGATGCCGGCGAATCCGCCGGGGCACTCGAAGGCACTCGCGACGGCAGTCTCGTTATCCTCGATGGCAGCGATTTCCTTTAAGTCCCAGCCGGCGCTGAAGATGCGCTCGCCGCTGCCGGTGATAATACCGACGCGCAGATCGTCATCGTCCTGCAGCTTCGACAGCGCCTCGTATATTGCGTTGGAGACGCCGGTATTGATCGCGTTCGCAGGCGGCCGGTCAATGGTGATCTCGATTATTCGGTCGTATATTTCTACGCGCACTTCCTGACTCATGTTGGCACCTGAAAATGTTGTGATTACAGCCTCAATATATGTCAAAATCGCGCCGCGTTCATCGTTGAATTCAACCCCATGGCTCACTGGTTACGCCGCCTGCTGTCACCCCGGTCTATCGCCATCGTCGGCGCTTCCGAGCGTACCGACAGCCTCGGTGCGATCACCCATCGACAGCTGCTCGATCGCGCTTATGCCGGCGAGATTTTTGCCGTCAATCCGCGCTACGATTCGCTGCACGGTTCACCCTGTTATGCCACGCTCGCGGATTTGCCGCGGCGGCCGGATCTGGTGGTCTACGCGATTAGCGGGCTCGCCCTGGAGCAGAGTTTCGACCAGGCGCTCGCGCTCGAAGTCGGCGGTATCGTCATCTACGCGGCCAACTACATCGAAAACGACCGCGAGCCACGCCTGCCCGAACGGCTGCGGCAAAAGGCACGTGCCGCCGGTATTCCGGTCTGTGGTGGCAACTCCATGGGTTTTTACAACTACGACGATAACGTTCTGGTCAGTTTCGATCACCCGCCGCCGAAGCGGCCGAAAGGGCACATCGGCCTGATTCTGCACTCGGGTTCGGGCATGACTTACCTGGCCAACAACGACGCGCGTTTCTGCTTCAACTACGTCATCGCCAGCGCCCAGGAGATCTGTGCAAGCGTCGGCGATTACATGGATTATCTGCTGCAACAGCCGTCGACGCGGGTCATCGCACTGGTGCTGGAAGCGGTACGCGATGTGCCTGCTTTCGTCGCCGCGCTGCAAAAAGCGCGTGAGCTTTCGATTCCGGTGGTGATAACGCGCCTCGGCCGCAGCGAAAAATCAGCGCAGCTGGCGATGAGTCATTCCGGTGCAATCATCGGCGACCACGAAGCCTTCGTCGCGCTGTGCCAGCGTTACGATGCAATCCTGTGCCGCGACACTGACGAAATGATTGTCAGCGCAATGTTGTTCGCGGCGAATTTTCGGATCGAACGGGGTGAGCTTGCGAGCATGCTCGATTCCGGCGGGATGCGCGAACAAATGCTCGACCTGGCCGAGGATCATGACCTGCCATTTGCGCAGATATCACCCGTAACCACGGCACTGTTGCGTGCGCAACTCGAGGTCGGGCTGGAGGCGGTCAACCCGATGGACGGCATGGGCGATCTCGGCCGCAACACGCGGCAAACCTACCTCGAATGCGGCAAGGCGCTGCTGGATGACGATAACACCGGCCTGCTGAGTTTCGAGTTCGAGTTTCGCGATGGTTTTTCGCACTACCCGGAACTGTTCGACGTTGCCCGCGAGCTGGCCGCCTATAACGACAAGCCGCTGGTGCTGATCAATAGCTGCAGCTTTGCCTCGATCGGCCAGACCGCCGCCGAAATGACCTGGCAGGGTATTCCGGTGATCAACGGCGTCGATGTCGCGCTGCGCGCCTTGCGCAATCTGATGCAATATCGACCCTCAGAATCCGTAGACCCGGAGGTGCCCGCAATTGATTTCGATACGCGGGCGATCGCGAACTGGCAGCGGCGTTTGCAAGGCGCAGGCCTGGATGAGATCGATGCACTCGAGTTGATGGCCGATTTTGCTTTTCCGGTGGTCGGCTTCGATCTCATCGAAAATGAAAATCAGCTGACCGAAGCCTTGAAGTCCCGCGATTGGCCCGTCGTGCTGAAGACGGCACAACCCGGGCTCGCGCATAAATCCGATTTAAACGGGGTCAAGGTCGGACTGGTAAATGCTGAGCAACTCGGTCAGGCCTACCGCGATCTGTGTTCCAGGCTTGGCCAGCGCGCGCTGCTGATGCCGATGGTGCAAGACGGCGTCGAGGTTTCCCTGGGGATGAAAAACGATGCACAGTACGGGCCGCTGGTGATCGTCGCCTGCGGTGGTGTGTTGATCGAATTGCTCGCCGAGCGCAGCTTCAGGCTGGCACCGGTGGATACCGCCGGGGCCGAGACAATGCTCGACGAGATCAGGCTTGGCAGGCTGCTGGCCGGCGTACGGGGTCAGCCGGCGGTGAACCGGAAAGCACTGGTCGAATTGATTGTGCGTTTCTCCGCGCTCGTGGTCGAGCTGGCGGATTCAGTTGCCGAAATCGATTTGAATCCTGTCATCGTCAACCAGGACGGCGCCACCATTGTCGACGCCCTCGTCATAGGCAGGCAGCCAGACGTGGAAAGCGGGCAAAAAACGTGACCCTGTCCGTGCGGCCGCGCGCAAGGCGCGGCTTTCTCGTTAATCTGATCTGGCCCTTGCTGTTTCCGCTGTTGCTCGGCGCCTCAGAAACACGGACCGATGAAAACTGGCTGGAAGACGATAGCGACTGGAACGCGTCGCAGGTCAATGAAGGTCGACTGCAGTTTATCGCGCCCATGCCCGGGCAATCGGTACTAAGTTCGGATACGCAATTATGGCTCACCGAAAACAGCCTGCGGAACGGCTGGGTAGACATGCAGCAGTGTTACCGCAACCTCGATGCGGTGAGCAGGACCGAGGTCGTTTATGCCTATCGCGATATGAAAAACTTGC
Source organism: Gammaproteobacteria bacterium (assembly GCA_020354435.1). Taxonomy (GTDB): domain Bacteria; phylum Pseudomonadota; class Gammaproteobacteria. The sequence continues at coordinate 386,759 of CP070646.1, read as the reverse complement.
AGGTCACCCGGGTAGACAAAGTTGCTCGAAGCCGGGTCACAGCTCGTGGCGTTGAGCTGCAGGACGTCGAAAAAGGCGCACGTGTATGTGTGCGGGCGGAGGTAAAAGTATTACGACGCTTGACCGAGCGGACCTTTGCTATGCAGCACGGTCCCTATCACCGCAGGTTCCTGGACGGCTATTACCCTTACCACCTGAGCCTGACGGTGCATTATCCGAACCGGGAAATGCGTCTCGAACGGGTAGAACCGGAAGCGCAGACCGGTTTTGAGCTAATCGAGAACGACGATAGCCTGATCATCGAAAGCTGGTTCGAGGGAGAGTTAACCATTGTGTTGGAGTTTTCAAAAAATTGAATGCCGGGCGCGAAACCGGGCGGCCCCGCCTCATGCCCGAAAACGCTGATCGGAGCCTGATACGGATGCAGTTTGCCGTGGTTGCCCAAATGGCAGACCAGTATATCGTCCCCGGAAATGTTAATTCGGTGATAAAATTACAATTATTGTCGTCGATGATAAACCCGTCCAGATCATGGTGGGATGGGTTCGCTCGATGATGCCGAAATTCGCGCGATATGATTCATGAATAAATTCGACAGCCCGATTAACAGCAGTATAAGCATAAGAGTCATTTTGTTGATCGTCATGCTGGCATTATCCGGCCAAAGCAAGGCATGGATTGCATTCGGCTTTAAAAGCGGTATGAGCCGTTTTGATGTTTCAAGATACCTGTCCGATAACGAGTCGTTTGTAATCACCGATGACGAACAGCAAACCTATGCCGGCCCCAGGGGCAACCAGTTGAAGTACAACCTGGTCTACTGCTCCACACCGCAAAAGCTGTTTATGATGCGATTCAGGCTCGACGATTCGTTTGAGGTATTCGTGAAAACAAAGGAAAAATTCGATAAAAGATATGGAGAACCTACCGCACT
>CP070646.1:381534-385725 GCA_020354435.1 Gammaproteobacteria bacterium | reverse complement strand
AGTAACCCGGCGGGCCTGCCGGGCCGGTTTTTCGACAGCTACTGCAACTGGCAACTGATCCCCGAGTATCTCGACTACGTCTTGCACGCCAACGCTGCGTCGATTGCCGGGCAATTCATGGATACCGACTACGCGCAATTCTTTCACGAGCACGCTTTCATGAAGGCGCCCGGCACACAGCGCGCGACACCATGGCACCAGGACCTGCCCTATTACTGCGTCGACGGTACCAGGACCGCCAGCGTTTACATTTCGCTGGATCACGCCGACGCCGGGGTCGCGGTGCAGTTCGTGCGCGGCTCGCACCGTTGGGGCAAACTTTACTATCCGCGCGTGTTCGAGGACGGCAGTTCGTTCAACGACGACCAGCCGGGCACGGGCCTGGAACCGGTACCCGACATCGATGCCGATCGCGACAGCTTCGACATCGTCGCGTGGACGCTGCAGCCGGGCGATACCATCGTGTTCGACTTCCGCATCCTGCATGGCACCAGCGACGCGGTGGTCAAGCATACCCGGCGTGCATTTTCGACGCGCTGGCTCGGTAACGACGTAACCTATTGCGAACGTGCCGGCGAGGTCTCGCCGCCGTATACCGACCATGGCATGCAGGATGGAGACAAAATGCGCGAAGACTGGTTCCCGATCCTGTGGCGAAGGTAAGCATTGCGCGGATAACGGCTCGAACTTACAGCGGTAAACAGCAGGGCATGCCGTCGAGCAGTAACTCAAATAGCTAAAATAGTTGTCCGCGAATGGGTATACTTCGCGCGTACTGCGACATTCAACGTCAATCAATCTTTTTACATTCGTAAAACATATACAGAGCGTAAAAATGAACCAGATTTCTGTGCAGGAAATCGCACAACATGTATCGGGGAAGCTCGACGGTAAACAAGATGTTCTCATAACCGGACTAGAGCAGGTAAAGCAGGCAAAACCGGGCCAGTTGACATTTATAGGCAGCCAGAAGTATTTAAACCTGTGGCAACAGTCACAGGCCTCTGCCGCCCTGATCAATCAGGACCTGGAACTGGATCCGGGGGAGCGTACGTTAATACGCGTTGCTTCGGCGGATCTTGCACTAGCGCAAGTTCTGGAACTGTTCGCGCCTGCCCCACCACAATCTGCCAGCGGCGTCCATGAAACAGCGGCGGTCCACGCCACGGCGGTGCTGGGCAAGAACGTTTCGATCGGACCTGGATGCTACCTGGGACCTCGCGTGGAAATCGGCGACGATAGTATTTTACATGCCAATGTTACGATCATGGATGAAACCACGGTGGGACGCCGTTCCGTCATATGGCCGGGTGTTGTAGTGCGTGAGCGATGCCGCATCGGAGACGACTGCATTCTTTACCAAAATGCGGCTATCGGATCTGATGGATTTGGTTATCGGCCATCGGCGGACAGGAAGAAGCTTGTCAAAATCCCGCAAATTGGCGATGTGGTAATTGGCGACGGTGTCGAAGTCGGAGCCAACAGCTGTATCGATCGAGGCAAATTCAGTTCGACAACAATCGGCGATGGCACCAAAATCGACAACCTGGTGCAGATCGGTCACAACTGCTGCATTGGTCAATTCTGTATCATCGTCGCTGCCACCGCCGTTGGCGGTTCTGTCACGATAGGAGATTATGCGACCGTCGCCGGCGAAGTCGCCATTTCGGATCATGTATCGGTTGGCAGCCATGCCATAATCGGCGGTGGTTCGATCGTCATTGGCGACGTCGACTCGCACCAGTTTGTTTCCGGCTACCCGGCAGCTCCGCACAAGGAGACATTACAACAATGGGCCTCGATCAAAAAACTGCCCGCGATACTGAAAAAGATAAGCCGTTCGCAAGACTAGCAAAAACGGACGGGATGCCATCGATCAGAATTCACGCTGCCTCCAGCCTGAATCCCGCAACAGCCTGATTTTTCCGCTATTCAGACTTCCCGGCGCGCGTTCCAGAGCTCCCAGGCGAGACGCGCACGCACGCCGATGTCGAGAAACGGGCGCGGTGCTAACTTGTTCGGCTCACCCAGGTTCTGCATGTAACCGATCAATTCGTTATCGATACCGCAGGCCATGTCGGCCGCGAGCATGCCGCCCGCCGTACCCTTGGTGACGCCGATAGCGTTCTGGCACACCGAGCAATAGACGTTATCGTCCAGTTTGCCGAATCCCGGCGCGCCGTTTTGCGACAGGCAGAGATAACCGGTCCAGGTGTACTCCATGTTGACGTCGGGCAGCATCGGAAAACGCTCGTCGAACAGCATTTTGTGCCGTCGCGCGATTTCATCCTGGTAGCTCTGCGATTCGCGCAAGGTCGGATTGTAATAAATATTGTTACGAATCAGGATGCGATGATCGTTGGTGTAGCGCATCGTGATCGATGCAAACGCATTCGCCGGCGTTACGCCCCAGTTGTCCTCGCAACCCAGCGCATCGCGCTCCGCCGGCGTCAGCTGACGGCTCAGGCTGGCGTTGGCGGCAAAAGGCAACAGCTGGCGAATGTAATAACCGAAATGATCGGCAAATGCGTTAACCCCGAGGATCATTTGCGGCGCACGAATTTCGCCCTTGCGCGTGGTCACGCGAATTTCGCTACCGGTTTCGAGCCCGGTCACCGGGGTGTTTTCGTACAGTGTTACGTTTTCCGGCATATTGTCGGCGAGTCCACGTACCAGTGCCGCCGGGTTCAGCAGGCGGCAGCCGGGCGTGTAAACCGCGGCCTTGAAATGCGACGTTCCCAGGCGTCGATCGAGATCGGATTTTTCGACCCAGGTATAGGATTCGTTCAATGCTTCCAGTTCGCGCGCAAAGGGCTCGAGAAAATCGCGTACACCCTTGTCCGAAACCGCGGTCTGGTACTTGCCCGGCTGTGACCAGTCGCAGTCGATGCCATAACGTTCGATCTGGGTTTCATGGTAATCGATAGCGCTGCGCGCGAGCGCCATGTAGCGATGCGATCCGTCGAGTTCGTCCTTGGAACTGCCGATCACGTGGGGTAAATCGATGGCGAAACCCGAGTTGCGTCCTGAGGCATTTTCGCCAACCTCGCCGGCCTCGAGCAACGCAACCGTGTCGTCCGGCCGGTTCTCGGCGAGTCGCCGGGCCGCGGCAAGACCGGCATAACCGGCGCCAATGACGACCCAGTCGGCCCTGATACTGGCTTCCAGCGGCGATTTCGGCGTGCGCGGCGGCAGGATATGGCTCCAGCCATTGGTATTGTCGTTCTGCGGTAAAAGCGAAATCTGCCTGCTTGTCATTGCGATTCGTGCCAGTTGGAGGGATGGATCGAAAAATGAATCAGGGCTGACTCGGCTTCGTAGATCAACTCGGTGCCCCGCGGCAGCCAGATACTGTCTTTTGCTGCAAGCCTGTACACCTGACCGTCGGCATGCAGCCTGAGTTCACCTTCGAACACGGTCAGCACTTCGTCGTAGCGGATCGTCCATGGAATATAGGCCTGCGTCAACCGACCCCAGCCGGTGCCCAGTTCGCTGCCGTCCTTGCTGCCGCAGGTTTCGACCACCTGCGCCATGTCGCCGTACTCGAAACGCGGCGCAAATTCCAGCCCTGAAAAACGCTCAACGCGCAGCGGCGCTTTTGCTTCGGTCATATTTTTACCCGGCTATTGCATTAAACATACAGATCTGTATATTCAAACATACAATACTGTATGGTTCAACTCATGTCAGACACAAGTTTATTGAGAGCGGTGGCCAAACGCGGCATGGCCAGCCCCGAACGCAAACAGCTGCAGCGATTCGACTGGCTGCAGCAGGCGCTCGAGCTGTTTGTCGACGAAGGCATCGACGCGGTGCGCATCACTCGCCTGGCCGACGAGCTCGGGGTTACCCGCGGCAGCTTTTACTGGCACTTCGCCAACCGTGAAGAGCTGATCGATACGCTCGTCAGCTTCTGGAAAGACAAGAATACAGCGGCGATCACGCAGGCGGTCGCAGCAGCCGCGGGCCTGGAAGACGGCATATTCCGCTTTTTCGAAACCTGCATCGACGCGTCGCAGTTCGACCCGCGGCTCGACCTGGCACTGCGCGAATGGGCCCGGCGTTCGGCATCGATCCGCCAGCGGGTGGATATCGAGGATGCCGCGCGCATCGAAGCGCTGCGTGAGTTCTACACCCGTTTCGGTTACGCAATGCCGGACGCGCTGATTCGCGCGCGCGTGCTGTATTACT
>CP070646.1:377221-381434 GCA_020354435.1 Gammaproteobacteria bacterium | reverse complement strand
GCCGAATCGAGGTTGGTGCGCAGTACCGCATCCCATTGTTCGGGCGTCATGCGACGCAGCGTCTTGTCGCGCGTGATGCCGGCGCAATTGACCAGGATATCGACCGCGCCGATGGTGTTTTCGACATCGTGCAGCATCTTCTGGCTTGATTCGTAGTCGCTGACATCGCAGGCCACGATTTCGAATTCGTAATCGTTGTTCCTGTGTTTCTGCTGCCAGGCCATGGCCTGTTCCGCTTCCGGCGGAAAGTATCCGGCAATTACCTTGCGTCCCTGATCGGCGAGTGCGATACAAATTGCCGTACCGATGCCGCCGGTTCCACCTGTGACAAGTGCAATCTTCTGTTTATTCATAAATTTGTCATTTCCGCGTGGTAAAAAAGTTGCTGCATTGCAACAATATATTGCACTGCACAAAATAGGAGTAAATGTGCCGGGTGTCAAGTCGGAAGCGATTTAATCTGTAAATAACCAGTTAAATCAGAGGGTTAGTCCTTATCTGAATCGTCCTTTTCGGGCTTGAGGCCCATCATTTGGCGCCAGGCATCGATATTTTTCTGCGTCATATCGGTCCAGAACGCCATTGGATTGTGCCCGGTCATGCCTTCCATCGCCTTGCCGAACTCGCGCTGCTGTTGCTGGAAAAAATTCATGCCCTGGCCGATGAAATCGGAAAATCCGAGATGCGTTCCGGCGTTGTAAAAACGGATGAAACGTTCCAGGTTATCGTTGGAAAACAGCGGATTGGTCTCCGATTCCTGCTCAAAGATGATCTGCAGAAGAATGCTGCGGGTAATGTCTTCCTCGGTCTTCTGATCGATGACAATGAACGGCACTTCCTCGAGCACGAGGTCGCGTATTTGCTGCAGCGTGACGTACTTGCTCTTCTCGGTGTCGTAGAGACGCCGATTAGGATATTTCTTGATGACTCTGGGCTGAACTTCTTCGTTCACTTAACGCATCCCGTTTGTTCGAAATAAAACTAGTGTAACCTATTTTTCCCGCGGCACCCTGCCCATCAGGTGAAACTCGTCGTTGGTACGCATGCTCGACATGTTGACCAGTCGATTCGACAGGCCGAAGAAAGCGCTGATCGCGCCGATGTCCCAGATATCATCTTCGCTGAAATCGAAGTCGCGCAGGCGCTGGTGATCGGTATCGTTTACTTTTTCAGCGTGGCGCGAAACCTTGAGCGCATAGTCGAGCATGGCTTTCTGGCGTTCGCTGATATCGGCCTTGCGGTAGTTGGTGGCCACCTGGTCGGCGATATAGGGGTTTTTGGCGCGAATTCTCAGGATTGCGCCGTGTGCAATCACGCAATACTGGCACTGGTTGCGCGCCGAGGTCGCGACCACTATCATCTCGCGCTCGGTCTTGCCGAGGCCCGGCGTTTCCTTTTCCATCAATGCATCGTGATAAGTGAAGAAGGCACGGAACTCGTCGGGACGCCATGCGAGCGCGAGGAAAACATTGGGGATGAAACCGGACTTTTCCTGCACCTCGATGATGCGTTGGCGAACATCTTCCGGTAATTGCGCGAGCTCCGGCAACGGGAAACGGCTGATTGGCTGATCCGCCATAGGAATTCCTCTGGTTATGAAAAGATTGATGTAATATAAATGAAGTTCGCAAAACTTGACCAGCGGTTAATCGGAAACATGACACAAGCCCCCAGTGATCCGGAAACGGTTCGTATATTCGATCAGATCGCGCGCAGCCGTCGCTCGATTCGCGGTTTCCTGCCGACTCCCGTGGCGCCGGAGATTCTTCGGCAGGTGTTCGAAACGGCCGCATTTGCGCCGTCCAATTGCAACACGCAGCCCTGGTACAGTTACGTCGTCTCCGGCGAGATGCGCGATCGCCTGAGCCGGATTTTCCTCGAAACCATCGGCAACGGAAATTATTCGCTCGATTTCCCCTACGATGCCAAATACGAGGGAGTCTACCGGCAGCGGCAGCTCGATGTCGGGTTGCTGTTATACAAGGCGCTGGGCGTGACGCGCGAGGACCGTGAAGGCAAGCGCCAGGCATTTCTGCGCAATCTCGAATTTTTCGACGCGCCCCACGTCGTCTTCATATTTATGCCCGACTGGTGTGGCATACGCGAGGCCTGCGACGTTGGCATGTATGCGCAAAACCTGATGCTGACGATGCGCGCACACGGCATCAGCAGCTGCCCGCAGACCATTCTGGGTTATGACGCCGATTCGGTACGCCGCGAATTGAACATCGAGCCGGAGATGAAACTCCTGTTTGGAATTTCTTTCGGTTACGAGAATCCGGATTTGCCGGAAAACAGGATTGTTCCCGATCGAGCCACGCTCGAGGCACAGGTAAAATTTTACAGCTAGGATACTGATATGTCCGATTACATTGCTCCGACCCGCGATATGCAGTTCGTCATCAACGAAATCGCGAATCTGGATTCGATTTCCAGCCTGCCGGGTTTCGAAGACGCCACCAGCGATCTGGTCGAAGCCGTGCTCGAGCAGGCCGCAGTGCTGGCCAACGAAGTTTTTTCGCCGCTGAATCAGCCGGGTGACGAACACGGCACCCGTATCGAAGATGGCATTGTCGTGAGTCCGCCGGGATACGCCGAGGCTTACCAGCAGTTCGTCGAAAACGGCTGGCAGGGAATCGGCAAGTCGAGCGCCATCGATGGCCAGGGCCTTCCATTTCTGGTGCATTCGGCGGTTGCCGAAATGTGGTACGGATCGAACATGGCGTTTGCGTTGTGCCCATTGTTGACCTCGGGCGCGATCGAGGCGATCGAAATGCATGCGCCCAAGCATCTGCAGGATCTTTATCTGCCACGCATGATCAGCGGCGAATGGAGCGGTACGATGAACCTGACCGAGCCGCAGGCCGGCACCGATCTCGCTGCGATTAAAACCCGTGCCGAGCGCGACGGCGATCGCTACCGTATTCGCGGCCAGAAAATCTATATCACCTGGGGCGAGCACGAGATGAGTGACAACATCGTGCACCTGGTGCTGGCGCGCCTGCCGGATGCGCCCGAGGGCGTCAAGGGCATCTCGCTGTTCCTGGTGCCGAAGTATCTCGCCAACGAAGACGGTTCCAAAGGTGAGCGCAACGATCTCAAGGTAGTCTCGGTCGAATCCAAGATGGGTATCCACTCGTCGCCGACCTGCGTGATGTCCTATGGCGACAACGACGGTGCCATCGGTTACCTCGTCGGCGAGGAGCACAATGGCCTCGCCTGCATGTTCACGATGATGAACAATGCCCGCCTCGAGGTCGGCATGCAGGGCGTCGCGATTTCCGAACGGGCCTGCCAGCGCGCGGTTGCCTTTGCCAGGGAGCGGGTGCAGGGCGTCGCCCGCGGTCATAGCGAACGCAGTACCATTATCCATCACCCGGACGTGCGCCGCATGCTGATGCAGATGCGTGCGATCACCGAGGCAGGCAGGGCGCTTGCCTATTACGCGTCGGCGCAAACCGATCTCGCGCACCATGCCGAACACGAGCAGGATCGGCAAGCGCACCAGCGGCTTGTCGACCTGATTATCCCGATCGTCAAGGGCTGGTGTACCGAAATGGCGCAGGAATCGACTTACCTCGGCGTGCAGGTACATGGCGGTATGGGTTTCATCGAGGAAACCGGTGCCGCGCAGCATATGCGCGATGCGCGTATCCTGACCATTTACGAGGGCACGACCGGCATCCAGGCGCTCGATCTGATGGGACGCAAGATGCTGCGCGACAAGGGCCAGGCCATGGGCGAACTGATCGAGGAGATGAAAGGCATAGGTGCAGAGCTGGAAAATGCCTCGGGCGATATCGCGGCGATCGCGGCGCGATTCGAGAGCGCGCTCGACGCGCTCGAGGACGCGACGCGCTGGTACCTGCAAAGCGTGGCCGAGGATCCGGATCTCGGCAGCGCCGTCGGTGTCGACTACATGATGCTGGCCGGCAATGTGACCTGTGCCTGGCTTATGACAAAGGCCGCGCTGGCCGCGCAGAAACATATCGACGCTGGCAGCAGTGACAGCTTTTACCCGCACAAGGTCAGCACCGCGCGTTTCTTTGCCGAACGTATCCTGCCGCGCAGCGAAGCCCAGCGGCAAATGGTCAAGGCGGGATCTGCCAGCGTGATGGCGATCGAAGCCGACGTTTTTTGATTCCTGTCTTGATCGGGAAGTATTCGCCATGCCGGTAGCCAGCGCCACGCAGGTCGATCAGTATCTGCGCCC
>CP070646.1:372875-377121 GCA_020354435.1 Gammaproteobacteria bacterium | reverse complement strand
TTCAGAAACACAGACGAATTCGATTCAATCAATTCTGGAACAGCCGCACTCGCCTGTTGCTGCAGCTCAGTGGGTATCTGCGACAGTCCGCTATTGGCCTATTCCGTTGAAAAACTCCCTGCTGAAACAGAACAGGGTTAACCCTTTTTACTGAGACGAGTCCCGATCTCCAGTCATGCTGGATTTTTTGTTCGTTAATTGCTTTTGTTCGCTTTCATTTGGTTGATTTTGGTTAAATTGGAACGGTTTCGGGGATTTTGGGCGGACCAGTCCCCAGGCATTTCGCCATCCGCCTCAGGTTCTGTGCCGTGGCGGTCAATAAAAACTCGTCTCTCGCACCACTCAATCCACGCAGACGTAATCGATCCATCTTCAGGATGCGCTTCATGTGCGCAAACAGCATCTCGACTTTTTTGCGCTCTTTGCGCGTTTGTTGATACGCGGGTGTCTTGCCAATTACACGAGCCACGTCTCTAACGTTTTCATGTTGTGAGCGCATGATCTTTCTGACCCTGGTATTCGGGCAGCACTGTGTTTTCAAGGAACAGTTTGTACAATCGTGCAGCGCGGCTCGATAACGGATAAAACCGTCCTTGGGAATACCGGTTCGCGGCTTGCTGTAATTGCGCCGGCTTCGTAGTAATTGCTTGCCACCAGGACAGGTGTAGCTATCGGTCTCGGCATCGTAGATAAAATCGGATCGGCCGAAGCGGTCGGGTTTGTTGTTCCCCATGTCCCACACCGGAACGTGCGGCTCGATGCCTGCTTCCTCGACCATCCATGACAGGAACTCCGCCGTGCCGTAAGCGGTATCGCCAATTAGCTTCTGCGTCTTCAGATTAAAACGCTCCTGAACCCGCTCGATCATCGCCTTCGTCGACCAGACCTCCTGGTTGCGCAGTGCCGTGGTTGCCTCCACGTCGACGATAATCCCGGCCTCGGTATCCACCAGGTAGTTGGTCGAGTAGGCGTAATAGGCCGGTCCACCCGGTGCCGCGGTCCAGCGCGCCATCGGATCGGTCTGCGAGACTTTCTTCGCCGGCGTTATCGACGACCCTTCCTCGTGCAGGGCATCCAGGTACTCGTTGATCGCCCGGCTGCCGCCGCCCCAGTCATCGTCGTCATCCTCGTGATGCCGTTGCCGGCTCGCATCCGCCTTGACCACGCTGGCATCGACAGCAAAACCCTCGCCACCAATGAGGCCCTCTTCGATACAGCGCTTGATCACCTGCTCGAAGACAAAGCGGAACGCTTCCGACTCGCGGAAGCGGCCATGCCGGTTCTTCGAGAAGGTCGAGTGGTCGGGCACCTTGTCCGTGATACTGAGTCGGCAAAACCAGCGATAGGCCAGGTTGAGATTAATCTCTTCGCACAGTTGACGCTCTGATCGGATGCCGAGGCAGTAACCGATCAACAGCATGCGGATCATCAGCTCTGGGTCGACCGACGGTCGGCCGGTGTGGCTGTAGTACGGCGCCAGGTGTTCGCGAAGGTCGGTGAAGTCGAGAAAGCGATCGATGGATCGCAGTAGATGATCTTGAGGAACGAGCTCTTCCAGATTAAACGCGTAGAACAGCTCGTCTTGCGGCTTGTCGTTGCTGCCCATCATCGGACATCGCTCCGGCAATCAACACCCGCGTATTATCTCATCAATCCAAATTCGAGCCGAGTTTTTCAACAGAATAGGCCAGAAGCGGACTCCGAGGCGGCAAAAAGGCAACCGCCATCTTGATATCCCTCGTTAATTAACCTGCCTGGTTATACTCGTTGGCTCTGTGGCACCTGATGCGAGTAGTAAAGGGCAGCTTTGCCGCAGAAAAACAACCATATCGCCGCACCTACAAATTTCAAACCCTCCTCGATCAACTGATGGTGGGCATAGTCCATAGGGATTTTTCTCTGGTGCGTATCGATATAAATGGAAATAGCCAGCAACAGCCCGGCAAATAAAAACGAGAAACCATCGATTTCCATTATTCTCCAGAAATGGCGTAGCAACAGAGTCAGACAACAAAGCGCATAAAACCAATATATTCCTTTTTGATGCACGTGGCGATCGTGTAACATGAAAAGATCGTCCACCGCTAATAGCAACGATAACAGTCCCAGTATTAGCACTATTTCCAACGGACCTCTGGGACTCTTGAAGCGACTCGACACGAGGCTAAAAAAACAGACGGTAGCCGAAGAGACCCAGAGCCAAACTCCGATATTCGAGACAAAACCTAGGAAACTGGACAAGCCGGTTTGTTGAGCCGGATCTCGCAAAATCTCCACGATGGAGAATCCCGAGTTAATGAGTATAAAGACAGACAATGAGTAAAAAATCAGCGCTGGTATCGCGACACAAGAAATGCTGATACCAATTTTTTTCAATTGAAATATATTATTCAGGCGCAAGCCAATATACCTCCGTCTTCGCGGCTTTTCACGTAAATGGTTCAACTAAAGTTTTGATTCAATTTCAGTCTTGTTTGTAAGCAACAAGTACATGATTGACTGCGATCATACTGATATTTGCCAGCGATTAAAAATTATTAAGGGTTCTTTGTTAACTGGATGTAAATTTCACTCAACTTGATTCAATTCTAAAGTTCCCATACCTCTCATGCCAATTGGTATCCGAGGGCGTTAGACCTATTAACAGAAAACTGGCTCACTTACCTAAGTATCTTTATTAGCTAGATTGACATTCCCCCCGAAGGGTACCCACTTCCAGTGAGAGAGAATTCATCATATCAGGCTGCCTGATTTTCATAAATGGCCGGCGGCATGTAGTTCAGAGAGCTGTGTGGTCGTTCGTGGTTGTAGTGATCTCGCCATCTATCAATGATCTGTTTGGCATCGGGTAAATCAATAAACCAGTGCTGATTCAGGCAGCCATCTCTGAACTTACCATTGAATGATTCGACGAATGCGTTCTGTGTCGGTTTGCCAGGCTGAATAAAGTGCAGTTTTACTCGAGATTGTTGGCTCCAGAAAAACATGGCCTTGCTCGTCATTTCAGGGCCATTATCTAGAACAATCGATTGGGGTAAGCCGCGGATCTCCGCCAACTGATCGAGATATCTGGCCAGGCGTTCACCGGATATCGATAGATCAACGATCTGGCCGACACAGACTCGCGAGTAGTCATCGACGATGTTCAGAATACGAAAGCGCCTACCATCCGCCAATTGATCGTGCACAAAATCCATCGACCAACGTTCGTTCGGCTGGTTCGGCAGCACCATTGGTATTCTGGGACGAATCAGCTTTTTCCGGCGCCGCGTTCGAACCTGCATTCCGAGTTCGCTGTAAACTCGGTAGGTACGCTTTGGATTGATGACATCGCCTTCGGCCTTGAGCAATCCGTGCAGCATCAGGTAACCGTATCTCGGATACTGCTCACCCAGACGTTTGATCTGCTTGATCAGCTCGACATCGCGATCCGCTCGCTTCGAGTGATAACGAACCGCTTTGCGGCTAATCGGAATCACCCGACAAGCTCGCCGCTCACTAATGCCGTAATGTTCCAGGAGGTAGCCGACCAGGCGCTTCCGACCGACCGGCTTTACCACTTTTTTGACAGAACGTCCTTGAGCATGGCTTTATCCAGCTCGGCCTCGGCTAACAGCTTTTTCAGTTTGGCGTTTTCGGCTTCGAGGTCCTTCAGGCGCTTGGCCTCGGAGACTTCCATGCCGCCATACTTCGACTTCCAGCGATAGAAACTCTGCTCGGACATGCCATGTTCCCGGATTAGATCCGAGACCTTGGCGCCTGCCTCATGGGCTTTAAGAATGCGAATGATTTGTTCTTCGGTGTATCGCTTCTGCTTCATCAAGAGACCTCCCAGTGGTCAAGTTTACGGGAAATCTCTCACTCAGGTTGGTATCCTTTTCGGGTAGAAGGTCATGATCATGACTTGTACAATGTTCGCGTACATGAACACAGGGGGACGTCTGCATTTGTTTACCTATCTAACACCAAAGCAATTAACGCTGGCAATGACATCTAAGTTACAGTCGGAGAGTAAACATATAGTCAAGCTGGGGGGGCTACTGATAACTCACGAATCAACTCATGTCGTGCAGCACACAAGCATCCGACCTTCACTAGTCTTATAAGATGAATTAGCCGACCCCAATAGGTTCTACATTGACCCCTTCCACAGATAGCACCAGCTCCTCAACGGCGGTTTCACTGTCTTTGGTGCTCAAGGACGGCCCCGTGTACTTCACTGGCCGCGCACCCACTAATGTCCACT
>CP070646.1:368473-372775 GCA_020354435.1 Gammaproteobacteria bacterium | reverse complement strand
ATCGAGCTAATCTGGCTGTCCTGCATCGCCGCCACGGTGGGATTGCCGCTATCGGCCTGTTCACGAATGCGGATATCGAGCGGCAATTCACCGAGCAGATCGACGTCGTGTTCCTCCGACATGCGCGCGCCACCGCCTTCACCAAAAATATGTTCGGAGTGGCCGCACTGGCTACAGATGTGAATACTCATATTTTCGATGATGCCGAGCACCGGTACCTCGACCTTTTCGAACATCTTCAGCCCCTTGCGCGCATCGAGCAGGGCGATGTCCTGCGGCGTGGTCACGATGACCGCGCCGCTGACCGGAATGCGCTGCGCCAGCGTAAGCTGGGTGTCACCGGTGCCCGGGGGTAAATCGATAATGAGGTAATCGACATCGTTCCAGCGCGTATCGTTGAGCAATTGTTCCAGCGCCTGGGTCACCATTGGACCGCGCCAGATCATAGGTGTGTCTTCTTCGACCAGGTAACCGATGGACATCGACTGGATACCGTGTCCGATCATCGGTTCGAGGCTCTTGCCATCGGTCGACTCGGGCTGCCCCTGGCAGCCCAGCATGCGCGGAATGCTGGGTCCATAGATATCGGCATCGAGTATACCGACAGTCGCACCCTCGGCCTGCAGCGCCAGCGCGAGATTGACCGCCGTGGTCGACTTGCCGACGCCGCCCTTGCCCGAAGCCACGGCTATGATGTTTTTGATCCCCGGCAACGGTTTCAGGTTCTGCTGCACGGCGTGAGACTTGACCTGGCTATTGACGCTGACCTCGACCTCGCCAATGCCTTCGAGTTCACCCAGCGCGGTTTCGACCGCCTGTTTCAACTCTTCGAAATAACCAGTCGCGGGATAACCGAGCTGGATTTCGATCTTCCAGTTGTCGCCATCCTGTTCGATCGACTTGACCGACTTGTTCGAGATCAGATCGGATTCCATGTTGGGATCTATGATCTGACCCAGTTTCGCTTCAATCTGTGATTTGTCTGTCGCCATGGTTGTGCAAATAATTCGGGGTTTTTTCAGGAGCGCGCATTTTACCCGAGCCAGACATCAAATATCACTTAGTTTTTGTGTGAATGTTCTATACAGGGTCTGGCCCAGCACCTAAAATACGCTGCTTTAGACAGCCAAGTCCGTTTGATGAGCTCCAAACCCCGCCAGATAGTGGTGACCAGCGCACTGCCCTACGCCAATGGCCCGATCCATATCGGCCATATGCTCGAATACGTGCAAACCGATATCTGGGTGCGTTTTCAGAAACTGCGCGGCCATGAATGCATCTACGTCTGCGCCGACGACGCTCACGGCACGCCGATCATGTTGCGCGCCCAGGCCGAGGGCGTCACGCCGGAAGAACTGATCGAGCGCATGCATGCGGAGCACCTGCGGGATTTCACCGATTTCGGCGTCGCTTTCGATAACTACTACAGCACGCATTCGGAAGAAAATCGCTACTTTGCCGAGTATATCTACACCCAGCTGCGCGAGGCCGGGCATATCCGTACGCGCGTGATTTCGCAGGCCTACGATCCGAAGGCGGAAATGTTCCTGCCGGACCGCTTCATCAAGGGCGATTGCCCCAACTGCGGCGCCGGCGGCCAGTACGGCGACAATTGTGAAAACTGCGGCGCGACCTATGCGCCGACTGACCTGAAAAACCCGGTCTCGGTGGTCAGCGGCGAAACCCCGATCGAAAAAGATTCCGAGCAGTACTTTTTCAAGCTGGAGGATTTCGAAGGCATGCTCAAGGACTGGTTCGCCGCCGGCCACGTGCAAACCGAAATTGCCAACAAGATGAACGAATGGCTCGAGGAAGGCCTGCAGGACTGGGATATTTCGCGTAACGCACCCTATTGGGGTTTCGAAATCCCGGACGCACCGGGCAAGTATTTTTATGTCTGGCTGGATGCACCGATCGGCTACATGGCCAGTTTCAAGAACTGGTGCGAAGCCACCGGGCACGACTTCGACCACTACTGGAAGCGGGACAGCGAGGCCGAGCTGTACCATTTTATCGGCAAGGATATCGCGCGTTTTCATACCATGTTCTGGCCGGCGATGTTACACGGCGCCGGCTTTCGCAAACCGAGCGCGGTTTACTGCCACGGCTTCCTCACCGTCGACGGCCAGAAGATGTCGAAATCGCGCGGCACCTTCGTCATGGCGCGCACTTATCTCGAGCACCTTAATCCCGAGTACCTGCGTTATTACTTTGCTGCCAAGCTTGGCCCCGGCATCGACGATATCGACCTGAACCTGGAAGACTTCACCACGAGGGTCAATGCCGACCTGGTGGGCAAGCTGGTCAATATCGCCAGCCGCTGCGCCGGTTTCATCAACAAGCGTTTCGACGGCAAACTGGCGGACGAACCGTCCAGCGATGACTTGAGTCGTCAGAATGTAAAGGCCGCCGACGCTATCGCCGACTACTACGAAAACCGTGAATTCGGCAAGGCCATGCGCGACATCATGGCGCTGGCGGACAAGGCCAACCAGTACATCGACGAAAAACAGCCCTGGGTTACGATCAAGGACGCGCAACGTCAGCACGAGGTGCAGGATGTCTGCAGCATCGGCCTGAACTGTTTTCGCCAACTGGTCATACTGCTGAAACCGGTGCTGCCGCAGCTGGCTGCCCAGGCTGAAGAATTTCTCAACGTCAGCGACCTGCAGTGGGCCGATCTCGGCAATGACCTGCTCGATCACGAGATCAACCGCTTCAAACCGTTGATGACGCGTATCGAACCGGTCTTCATCGAACGCATGATCGAGGCCACCAAGGCCGACCTCGCCAGCGAGCAAAAAATTCAGCAGGGTCCCGCCGATCCGTCGATAGAGCCGATCGCGCCCGAAATCAAATACGACGATTTCGCCAAGCTCGATTTTCGTGTCGCTCGCATCGTCGCCGCCAAACGCGTCGAAAAATCCGACAAGCTACTGCAGTTGACGCTCGATATCGGCGGCGAAAACCGCAACGTATTCGCCGGTATCGCGGGGGCTTACGATCCGGCGGATCTCGAAGGCAGGCTGACGGTCATGGTCGCCAACCTGGCGCCACGCAAGATGCGCTTCGGCGTCTCCGAAGGCATGGTGCTCGCCGCCGGCGACGATGAAGCCGGGTTGTACCTCCTCAATCCCGATACAGGCGCCAAACCGGGCATGCGAGTCCGCTAGTTTGTTGTTGCGGTCTCTGGCAGTCATCCTGTTGCTGGCGGGTCTAATCAACCCTCCTGCCGACGCGCTCGACTCCAAGAGAATCTACCAGCTGAACGAAGAGCGCGTTTTCCAGATTCGCGTGCTTAACCGTGAAACCGGCAAGAAATCCAGCATCGGTTCGGGATTCATCGTCGGCGACGGCAGCCAGATCGCAACCAATTACCACGTCATCGGCCAGGTAATCCTCGAGCCCGACGTGTTCTATATTTCCTATCTCGACAAGGATGGCGAGGAAGGCGAATTGAAGCTGCTCGGTCTCGACGTCGCACGCGACCTGGCCCTGCTCGGCGCAGAGGAACCGCTCGGTACGGCTATCGACATGAGCCCGCTGCCGCCGCGCGGCGCACCGATATTCGCGATGGGAAACCCGCTGGACCTCGGTTTGACTATCGCGGTCGGCACCAACGGCGGCATTCTGAACCAGACCGATGACAGCCGCATACTGTTTTCCGGCAGTCTCAATCCGGGTATGAGCGGCGGTCCGACCTTCAACGAAAACGGCGAAGTGATCGGCATCAACGTCGCCACCGCACGTAACGACATCAGCTTCATCGTGCCGTCGCGCTTCCTGACGGACCTGATCGAACGCGCCAACAATGGCGATTTCGACAAAATCGAAGACCTCAAGCTCGAAGTGTCGCGCCAGGTGCTGGCCTATGAAAACAACTATATCGAGCAACTACTGGCTGGCGACTGGCCCGACCTCGACCTGCGCCAGTTCAGCCTGCCCGGTGTAATATCACCGACCGTACGCTGCTGGGACAACAGCGCCAAGCTCAGCACGATTGCACGCTACAAGCGCTTCCAGATTCGCTGCACCAACCAGAACCACGTTTATCTCGACGAAGATAACAAGTTCGTCGGCAAACTGGTTTACGAGTATTTCTGGCTCGAATCGGACGAACTCAATCCGATCCAGTTTTATAACCTTTACGAAAATCTGAACAAGGACCAGATCGAAGCCAAGATGGACCGCGATCTCGTCAGCAACTTCAATTGCGAAACCTGGTTCGTCGAGGTTTCCGGGCAGGAGCTGAAAAGCAATCTGTGTCGACGCGAGTATGTCGAGTACGAGGGCATGAGCGAT
>CP070646.1:364053-368373 GCA_020354435.1 Gammaproteobacteria bacterium | reverse complement strand
AACGTAGCGCAGTACGCGACCGATAACACCGGCGCCGGCGCGGTCGTCGTCGACGGCGTGACCACCATCGCCACAGCGCTTGGCGGCAGTGTAGTCGTCAACGCCGACGGTTCGTTCACCTACACCGCCCCGGCCAGCCTCGATCACAGCAATAGCGGTACGCTGACCGACAGCTTTGCCTATATCGCCTCCGATGGCGGTCTCGATTCGGGCTGGACCACGGTCAACATCGATGTCCCCGACGCGGTGCCGACCGCCAACAACGACACCGATGGCGTCGGTTACGGCGGCACGGTCTACAGCAACGTGATCACCGTTGCCGGGGTCAGTGCCGGTGGCGCCAACGGCGCCGAGGGCGGCTGCCTCTCCGAAATCACGCTCGAGAGCACGCCGATTCCGATTTCGGAATCCGTGTCGACGCATAACGATCGCGTTCCGAACACCGGCGGTGTGACCTCGACCTCGAGCGCAACCGGTGGCAGCGTCAGCGGCAACGGACCGGTGGTGTTCGATCCAGACAGCGCATTGCAAGTACTCGCCGAAAGCGATTTCGAGACCGTGGCCCAGGCCCAGCGCATTACCGACCGCGGCGAAGCCACCGCGCAGAACAATTCAGCGGCGACGGCAACTGATTTCAGCGACCGTTCGATGTTCAGCTCGAACGACGGTAACCTGAGCGGTGTCAACGTCAACGGTTACAGCGCCGCCTACTGCGGTAATATCTACGCCGGCGGCGATCAGGACTGGCTCGAAGTAACGCTGGCGGCGGGCGAAAACATCTGGCTCGACGCGGACAATGCCGGGCTGCAGGTCAACGCGTCGATCTACGATGCCAACGGCAACTTCGTGACCACGGTCAACAATAACTCCGGCGGCCCCAGGGGCGGCTATACCGCAACCACGGCCGGCAGGCACTATATCGTCATCGAAGCGCAAAATGCGGCTAATAGCGGCAACTACGACCTGTTGATGACCATCGATGCGTCCAATGCCGACTACAGCGTCGCCGCGATGGGTAGTTTCGACTATTCCCTCGATAATGACGATGGCGTGCTAGATACCAGCAGCGCTGAAATTGTCGGCGTGAGCGGTAATACCCTTACCGGTGGTGATGAATCCGAGATCCGTGTCGCCGGCAATGGCGACGACATCCCGATCGCGGGCGATGGCGATGACGCGCTTATCGGCGGCCAGGGCGCGGACGACCTGCAAGGCGGTGCCAGCGATGACCTGCTCGGCGGCGCCGGCATCGACATTTACGCGCTCGAAGCGGGTGACGAAGGCACGCTTGGGACGCCGGCTGTGGACACCATTAACGACTTCACCGTCGGTGTCGGCGGCGACGTGCTCGACCTGTCGGATATGCTGCAAAACGAGGACCTGGCGTCGCTTGATGATTTCCTCAACTTTAGCTACGACAGCGGCAGCGGCAATACCACGATCAGTATCGATACCGATGGCAACTCAGGCGCGTTCGAAACGCAGCAGCAAATCCTGCTGACCGGTGTCGACCTGACCGCAAACGGTACGCTTAGCGATCAGCAAATCCTCGACAATCTGCTCAACAACGGCAACCTGGTCGTCGATCAGTAAGCGCTTGTCCCGGGCATCGCAGCCAGGGATGGCGGCCTCGAACCCGGTTCTGTTTCAGGCGATCGCCGACAGCGCCGCGCGCAGGGCAGCAGGAAGCTGGATCGGCTGCTGGCTTTGACGGTCGACGTAAACATGTACGAAATGCCCCTGGGCAATCGCCCTTTCCTCAGGTTCGATAAACAATCCGACCTCGTAACGTACCGAACTGCGACCGAGGTGGGCTACCCGAATGCCAGCCTCGATATCGTCGGGGAAAGCCGCGCTGCTGAAATAATTACAATGCGTTTCAACGACCAGCCCAATAACCTCGCCTCGATGTATATCGAGCACACCCTGATCGATCAGGTAACGATTGACCGCGGTATCAAAGTAACTGTAGTACTGCACATTATTGATATGGCCATATACGTCGTTATCCATCCAGCGCGTCGTGACGATCATGAAATGACGGTAATCTTCACGCCTGTCGGGTTGTTGCCTGGTTGTCATCCGGATTTCCTGTGGGTTAACAGATCAACTGAATTAATAATCTCTGCTCAAGCATAAAATCTATCACTTACAAGAACGAGTCATTTTTTATTAAAGTGGGAGTCTTATGCAACCACACACATTTTTAGTCCTGTTTGTAATCATGTGGGTCGCATTTACCCTGTCTGCCTGATCCATCGGGTTGCAAAGAAACAGGTCTGGCCGCCGCTCAAGTGCCGTGGATCGCTTGCGTGCCAGCTGACATAGCCGGCACTCGATGCGAGTCCCCACAGTGGGATCGCCCCTGCGCAGCCTGAATACAGGTGATCTTGTGAGTCTCGGATGCGGTTTAATCCTGCCCCGGTAAAACAGTTATACTGTCCTCTAAATCAATGGACCTAACGCCACTTGCAGATCGCTCCAGGCACAAATACAACCCTGTTAAACTTCGCTACCACGCGTGCACCCCAACCACAATTTGTTAAGAGCTTTAACTGATGATTCACTCCACAGCGATTATTGATCCAGCGGCAAAAATCGCTGCAGATGTCTCTATCGGCGCCTACGCCGTTGTTGGAGAGCAAGTAGAGATC
Source organism: Gammaproteobacteria bacterium (assembly GCA_020354435.1). GTDB lineage: Bacteria > Pseudomonadota > Gammaproteobacteria. The sequence continues at coordinate 365,719 of CP070646.1, read as the reverse complement.
AAAAGCGGCACTGATATTGGCGACCATGCCACTATCTATGGTCCGACGATAATCGGTCACGAGAATCAAATTCTTCAACATGCGGCACTGGGAGGAGCTCCCCAGGACCTGGGTTACAAAGGCGAACCAACGCAACTGATCATCGGCGATCGCAACACGATTCGCGAGTTTGCCTCGATCAATCGCGGTTCGGTAAAAGGCGGCGGTATCACGCGGGTGGGTGATGACAATTTTATCATGGCCTATGCGCACATCGGACACGACTGTGTTGTCGGCAGTCACAACGTGATCACCAATTCAGTCTCCCTCGCGGGGCACGTCGAGATTGGCGATCAATGTAATCTGGGCGGATTTTCCCTGGTGCACCAGTTTACGCGCATCGGGTCGTTTGCTTTTACCAGTATGGGAGCCGCCATCAATCGCGATGTGCCGCCCTTTGTCATTGTTTCGGGTAATTACGCACGCTCTTACGGAATTAATAAGATTGGCCTGCAGCGAAAGGGATTTTCAGATGAGGCCATCGACGCAATCAGCAAAGCCTACAAGTTACTGGTACGCAAGCGTGTCCCGCGCAATGAGGCTTTGCAACAGCTGGAACCCCTGGCGCAGGAATTCAGCGAAGTAAAATTGTTCGTGGACTTCGTGCTGAGCAGTTCTCGCGGTATCGTAAAGTAACCCTATTCTAGAAAATAGATTAACTTTACATCGTAAGTATCTAAAATTTATTTAGTAATTAATTGGAAAAAGAAAGTTTTACGTTTCACGCCTGGACTCGGCACTGTATCGTTTATAACCTCTTCTCCTGGCCATGTCACATCTCCCGGCCCGTATTCCAGGTCATTACAGGTGGCCTACTAAACAGGGCATATCCTAACAACCGTCATTGCGAGCGCAGCGAAGCAATCTTTATAAGTTACGAGACCGCTAATAGATCGCTTCGTACCGCCACGGCCTCCGGCCTCGCGGTCCTCGCAATGACGAAAACGGGTCGGTTCGAGCCGCTGATCAAAATTTACTCAGCATCAGCTTTTCAGGCTTGAAGATCTAGATTCAGGATACTTGTGATTTCGCGATAGTCTCGAAAACAGCCCTGATTTCTCGTGAAGGCGCCATGAAAATGGTTCGATATGTGTCCACGATGGGCATCCAAAAAGCCTGTCGGGCTATCCACACAGGTTTTTTACCTCTCATCATCCCCACAAAACCTGATTTACAACCGTTGCAGCCCTCGCCGTTGCATGAAAGCTTTCTATCGTCCTGACATAATTTCAATTTCAGCCGCCTGGATGTCGTCCGGGTGGCCCTCGACGATCAGCACGTCCCCTGCCCTGAGCCCGGTGTCCTCCGCAGGATTTTCAGTTGTCGCCTCGTCGCGCCGCAGGCCGACCACCCTGACCTTCTGCAGGCGTCCCAGGGAGCCGATACTGCGTCCGACCCCATGGTAACTATCCAGTATTTCAACCGAACGTAAGTAGAGTTTACCCGCCGGTTCAGCGCCGCTGCTTTCCGATTTATGGAAATAGGCCCGAATCGTTGCGTAATTTTCCTGCCGCGCTTCCTCAAGCAAATCGTTAATCGATTCCCGGCTTTCGCCAACCGCGGCCAGCGTATGCCGTGCAAGCATCATGCTCGACTCGACCGTATCGGGAATGACCTCGTCGGCGCC
>CP070646.1:359577-363953 GCA_020354435.1 Gammaproteobacteria bacterium | reverse complement strand
TTCAACGGCGCTTACGGTCCATCCTACCTGGAAATTCCGCGCGACATTCTCGATGCCGAAGTTGCGATCGAAAATGCCAGGATCCCGGAACCCGGTCACTATCGTGCGTCGACCAAAGCGATCGGCGATCCGGCCGATATCGAAAAACTGGCCGATATCCTGGTCAAATCCGAGCGTCCCGCGGTGCTTTTCGGGCAGCAGGTCTGGGCCTGCCAGGGCCACGAGGCCGCGATCAGCATGATTCGCGCGCTCGATATTCCGGCCTACATGAACGGCGCCAGCCGCGGCATGCTGCCGCAGGGCGATCCGCATCACTTCGATCGTACGCGCTCGGATGCATTCAAAAACGCGGACGTTATCCTGATCGTCGGCACGCCATTCGATTTTCGCATGGGTTACGGCAAGCGCATTTCCACTGAAGCCACCCTGGTGCAGATCGACCAGAGTTATGCCACGGTCGGCAAGAACCGCGACATCAGTCTCGGTCTGGCCGGTGATCCGGGCGCGATCCTGGCCGCGGTCGAGCAGGCCGCTTCCGGCCGTATCGACGACGGTAAACGCCAGGCGCGGCAAAAATGGATGGCCGAGCTGCGCGACATCGAGGCGACCAAGCTGGAAAAACTGATGCCGATGTTCACCACCGATCAAAACCCGATTCACCCGTATCGTCTGGCCTACGAAATCAACGAATTCCTCGGCGAGGACACGATTTACATCGGTGATGGCGGCGATATCGTCACCATATCGGCGCAGGCGGTACGCCCGCGCAACCCGGGACAGTGGATGGATCCGGGCGCGCTCGGCTCGCTCGGCGTCGGCACCGGTTTCGCGATGGCGGCCAAGCTTGCGCATCCGAACAAGGAAGTCGTTTGTCTTTACGGTGACGGCGCCTTCGGCATGACTGCCTTCGACATGGAAACCGCGCAACGCTTTGGCGCGCCTTACCTTGCCATCGTTGGCAACAACTCGGCGATGAACCAGATCCGTTACGGTCAGCTCGCCAAGTACGGCCAGGACCGCGGCGACGTCGGCAACAAGCTCGGTGACGTGCCGTTCTCCAAGTTCGGCGAAATGATCGGCGGCTACGGCGAGGAAGTCACCGAGGCAAGCCAGATCCAGCCGGCGCTGCAGCGCGCACGAGAGGCCATCGCCAAGACCGGCAGGTGCGCCGTGGTTAACGTCTGGGTCGACCCGAACGAGTACGCGCCCGGCACCAAGGCGCAGACGATGTACAAGTGACGGCCCTGGCCGTCATTGCGAGGACCGCGAGGCCTCAGGCCGCGGCGGGACGAAGCAATCTTCTGAGGATTGCTTCGCTCGCAATGACGTGACTGGTGAAAAGATTGCTTCGGCCCTGCGGGCCTCGCAATGACGACAGGTTTTTTAACGATTTATTGAGGTAAGCAATGTCTAAACCACTCGACGGTATAAGAATTCTGGATTTTACCCATGTCCAGTCTGGCCCCACTTGTACCCAGTTACTCGCATGGATGGGCGCCGATGTGATTAAAGTAGAACGCCCGGGAGTTGGTGACGCCACGCGTAAGCAGCTGGTGGACGTGGAGGGCGCCGACAGTCTCTACTTCACCATGCTGAACCACAACAAGCGTTCGCTGACACTGAACTCCAAGACCCCGGAAGGCAAGGAAGTGCTGACCAAGCTGGTCAAGGAGTGCGACGTGCTGGTGGAAAACTTCGCCCCCGGTGCGCTCGATCGCATGGGTTTCGGCTGGGAGAATATCCAGCAGATCAATCCGCGCATGATCATGGCCTCGGTCAAGGGTTTCGGCCCGGGCCCTTACGAGGATTGCAAAGTCTACGAAAACGTCGCGCAATGCGCTGGCGGTGCGGCTTCGACTACCGGATTTCTCGGTAACCTGCCGATGGTTACCGGTGCCCAGATCGGCGATTCCGGCACCGGTCTGCACCTGGGTTTCGGCATTCTCGCCGCGCTGTTGCAGCGCGAGAAAACCGGTCGCGGCCAGCGCGTGCTGGCGGCCATGCAGGATGGCGTGTTGAACCTGTGCCGGGTCAAGCTGCGCGATCAGCAGCGTTTAAAGGCCGGCCCGTTGAAGGAATACTCACAGTTCGGTGAAGGCATTCCGTTCGGCGAGGCAGCACCGCGCGCGGGTAACGATTCGGGTGGCGGCCAGCCGGGCCGGATCCTCAAGTGCAAGGGCTGGGAAACCGATCCCGACGCCTATACCTACTTCATCACCCAGGCCGCGGTGTGGGAGAAGATCTGCGATGTCATCGGCAAACCGGAATGGAAAGAAGATCCGGACTACGCCACGCCGCCGGCGCGCCTGCCGCGTCTGAACGAGGTCTTTGGCGCGATCGAGGAATGGACCATGACCAAGACCAAGTTCGAGGTTATGGAAATCTGTAATCCGCTGGACATCCCGGTGGGCCCGATCCTGTCGATGAAGGAACTGGCCGAGGAAGCGTCGCTGCGCGAAACCGGCACCATCGTCGAGTGCGATCACCCGGAGCGCGGGCCCTACCTGTCGGTCGGCTGCCCGGTCAAGCTTTCGGACAACGACGTCGTCGTCACGCGTTCGCCGCTGCTCGGCGAGCACACCGACGAGGTATTGTCCGAGGTGCTGGGTTACAGCGACGAGGATATCGCGAGATTCAAGGAGGCCGGCGCAATCTAGGCCGGTCTTTAAATATGGGTCATTGCGAGGCCCGCAGGGCCGAAGCAATCTCGTCAAGATTGTTTCGTCGCTCCGCTCCTCGCAATGACGGAAGCAGCGAGCCGTGGACAAGGCTCGCCGACTGGAGGTGACAATGAGATTAATCGTGCATGGCCAGCAGGCCTATGGCAAGGCGGTACTCGAAGCCATCCTCGACAAGGGTGTCGACGAGGTAGTCGCGGTTTACTGCGCGCCCGATAAGGAAGGCCGGCCGCTGGATCCGCTGAAGGAATTCGCGCTGGAGCGGAATCTGCCGGTGTATCAGCCGGATTCCTACAAGAATCCGGAAGTCTGGGAGCAGCTCGCAAGCCACCAGGCCGACCTGTGCGTGATGGCCTATGTTTTACTGTTTGTGCCGGAAGAAGCGCTCAACGTGCCGAAGTACGGTTCGATCCAGTATCACCCGTCGCTGCTGCCATGGCACAAGGGCCCCAGTTCGATCAACTGGCCGATCATCATGGGCCGGGAAAAAACCGGGTTGTCGATCTTCTGGCCCGACAACGGTCTCGATACCGGACCGATCCTGCTGCAGAAGGAAGTCGAAATCGGCCCCGACGATACCCTCGGCTCGGTTTACTTCGACAAGCTGTTTCCGCTTGGTGTCGAGGCGATGCTGGAAGCGATCGAACTCGTGCGCGACGGTAATGCACCGAAACAGGTGCAGGACCCCGACGATGGCAGCTACGAGGGCTGGTGCCGCAAGGACGATGTATTGATCGACTGGAGCCTGAGTGCCGACCAGGTGTATAACCTGATCCGCGGCGCCAATCCGCAGCCGGGCGCTTGGACCACGTTCAACGGCGCCGAGCTCAAGATTTTCGACAGCCGCAAGGCCGACGCCAGCGGTGAACCGGGCGAGGTGTTATCGATCGACGACAGCGGCGCGGTGATTGCCACCGGTGACGGATCGATTCGTGTAATGAAGGTGCGTGCCGATGCCGGCAAGCTGGCCGCGGCCGACTATGCCGCCGAAGCGGGACTCGAAGTCGGCGCCAAACTGGGTACCTGATAACGGGTCATTGCGAGGCCCGCAGGGCCTGAAGGCTCTTGCTATGGAAGCAATTTTCAGGAGATTGCTTCGCTACGCTCGCAATGACAAATTAAAATTATAAGGCTGGTCTGCCAGCCAGAGGTAATGAATATGAGCGATATCGAAATCGCCCGCGCGGCGACCGCGCAGCCCATCTGTGACATTGCCGAAAAAGTCGGTATCCCGGGCGATGCGGTCCTGCCCCACGGCAATACCAAGGCCAAGATCGAACCCGGCTACATCGAGTCGATCCAGGACCGTGAAGACGGCAAGCTGATCCTGGTCACCGCGATTACGCCGACACCCGCCGGCGAGGGTAAAACCACGACCTCGGTCGGCCTCAACGATGGTTTGAATCGAATCGGCAAAAAGTCGGTGGTCTGCCTGCGCGAGCCCAGCCTCGGGCCCTGCTTCGGCATGAAGGGCGGTGCCGCCGGCGGCGGTTACGCGCAAGTCATTCCGATGGAGGACATCAACCTGCATTTCACGGGTGATTTCCATGCCATCAGCTCGGCGCACAACCTGCTGTCGGCGATGATCGACAACCATATTTACTGGGGCAACCAGGCGCAGCTTGATTCGCGACGCATCGCCTGGAAGCGGGTGGTCGATATGAACGACCGCGCGCTGCGTTCGATCGCCAATTCGCT
>CP070646.1:355083-359477 GCA_020354435.1 Gammaproteobacteria bacterium | reverse complement strand
AGAATCGACCCAAAACGGACGTCTGGCTGTCAATGGTAAAATGCAACTTATCTAGCAGATAAAATGAATCGCTTGATCGGTATCAAGGAATGAATTGCTCCTAATTGCGAAAGTGTCCTGATCAATTTCTGAAGCATAAAAAATTGCCTTAACAGGAAAAGAAAAATGAATAAATTCAAGTTTAATTTAAGCTTATTAGGCCTGTTGATACTGTTTTTGCTGGGTGGCTACGAGATGGTCAACGCTACGCAAACCAACAATTCCGGGGCTATCGAAAAAACCATTATCGAACTTACCGATGAGCAGATCGCAAATATCGTAGAACGCTCTTATCAGTATGTCGCGATGTACAACGTCAACAACAAGTTTGCGTTGCGAGACGGCTGGCACAATATAGTTCCGGATACCAACCTCAAGGATCACACGATGCAGGATATTGCTCGACCCAATAACGATACGCTTTATATTGGCAGCATGCTCGATTTGCGCAAGGACCCCGTGATTCTCGATTTACCCGCGTTTGATTCAAAGTATGTATCTTTAATGGTGACTGGCTACGATCACTATGTGAACGTCCCCCTGTCAGTCACCATGGGTGACTTTAAAAAACCCGAGAAGGTACTTTTTTATACAGCGCGCACTGAGGGATTTGATGGTAGCAAGGTTGCAAATGTTGATCGAAATTTCGAAATGACGGGAGATTTCGTCTCGGCGGTAATTCGTGTTATGCCGCATGCCAACGATAAAGCATTATTCAACAAAATTATCGAACAAATGAAGTTGGTGAAAGTCTTCACCCTGTCCGAATTCCAGGGCAAGCCGGCGAAGCCTATCGATGACGTGCAATTTCCGGCTGTGGGGCAGACAGATCTGGATGTGTTTGAGAATAATTTCCTCGAAGTCATGCAATTCGTAGTCAATCACAGCAGTTTCGACCCGGAGAATGAAGTTGATACGAAGTTCCTGGCGGCGATGAAACAAGTGGGGATTGAACCGGGCAGGGAATTTGACCAGGCGCACGCAGCCCGCATCGATGGAAAACGATTCAGGATGATCGCGGAAAAAATTCGATCGGCATCGTTCGCCAAAGCCGTGGATCCAGATTTTTCAAGGAAACATAACCTGAATTTGTTTAAACCCAAAGGGCAGATGTCTCAAAAGCTGCTGCTAATCCAGTCAGTACTGGGGCCGATCGGGTTGCCTGCAACCGAAGCAGTTTATCCTCCCGTGGTCACTGAAGATGGCAACCCGATGAATGCACAATACGATTACGTGATTCGAATGGAAAAGGACGACTTACCGCCCGCCAAAGCATTCTGGTCGTTGACTTTATACGATTCGGCAAATGGATTTTTTATTCCTAATGATCGGAAAAAATACAGCGTAGGGGAAAATGCGGGAATGAAGATCAATGCGGACGGCGGTATTGAGATATACGTCGCTGCGGGAAAGCCCGAGGGCGTTCCCGAGGAAAACTGGTTACCGATCAATCGCAGGGACGAAAATCTGGATATTATTCTCCGGATTTATGTTCCCGATATTGAAAAATTCAAATCCTGGTCGGTACCGAAAGCCGGGAAGATTTAGAAGGTTATTGATTCGCTATCGTATTAGCGTGGAAATGGTGGGAGTCCTCTGTTGGCCGATCCCCGCAGCCCGGTGGTCGTTTTTCAGCGTCTCCTCCGGATGAAAAATAAGTCTCGACTGGAGTTTTTAGGGTTTCGAGAACAGCAAAACTAGAGCCTTCTCTATAATTTACAATGCTTCCATTTTATCCACGACAACAGCTTTCGAAAGGCACAGCGACGGACATGTAGCCGGAGTTAGTGCGAAACCAGTTTCGTGTTTATACTTTATATAAAATGATTAGGTCTTATTGTTTCGTTTTCAGTTAATTCGCTTAACAAAAATGCGGAGGATCAAACAGTAACTATGATTCCAAATCTTAAATTTTGGATTCCGATGGTGGTATTTCAAATCGTCTTCGGACTAACGATTTTTACTATCACACGCCAATATTACATCCAGGACTCAGATAACGTCGGAAACGATTCGACTGAAATTCGCCAGCCCGCGTTTGTTTGGCCGGACGGCGTCACGCAGATGGATTCAACACAACTAGATTCTTCGACATTCGGTCGGTCGTCTATTGAAGACCCGGCTGAGTTAGCACGTCAGGCGAATGAGTTTTTTACCAAAGGGCAGTATGACAAGGCTGCTGACTCGTACCAACAGCTACTAATACTTCGCCCGAATAATGTGAATACCTATAACAATTTGGGCATCACACTGCATTATCTGGGTAGATCGACCGAAGCTCTTCGCCGGTTAAATGAAGGTGTGGCCATCGACCCAACACATCAAAGAATTTGGCTAACATTGGGATACGTTAATAGCCAAACAGGAAGCACCGAGAAAGCACGAAATGCGCTTACGACCGCCGTAAATATTGACGCCAGCAACGAGATCGGAAAATCAGCGGCAGAAATGCTTGAAAATCTCCCTTAGAATTATTCCCAGGAGATATTAACGAACAAACCATGCTATTGAGACGTGCGAGAAATGCGCATCTCCATCTGAAAAGGCGCGGTGACCGTTCATGGCCGGAGATTGCCTCCTGCTTTAGTTATGCGAGGGTCTGCTTAGGAGAAAACAGCCCCTCAACCTGAAAAACTTATCACTTGCGGTCTTAACTAGTTCCTGAAGTACCTTGTCTAAAGGCCAACTAGCTCGGCGTGTAGTCCTTGTTCTTGTGCTGTCTTAACAAAGGCCAAGGAATTGACAACATCAGGATCATAAGCCATTACTATCAGATGGGGTTTTTCGTCATGGTAAGATGCAGACATCACTCCATCTATCCTTAGTAATTCGTCGCGCAACCTTTCTCGATCATCATGAGTAGTATTTTCATCGATATGCATTGTGATATCGGCTAATTGGTCAGACACAATATTTTCCCCCAAAATTAATTTAAAAATATCTTAACCTAATTGGATGCAAGCCATATGACACAGATCATCTTTGTCGAAATCAGGGTATTATCTGCGCCATTGTGTGGGGTTATTTGTAGCTGTCGAGCGGCCGCTACTGGCCGGTTCCTTCCCTTCATAGAAAATATTTGGGCGTCTGCTTTCGAGAAGATTGAGTAATTTCGACGGTCTGTCATTATTTTCGGGACAGTATGACTAATAACGACAAAAAGGAGGCGTGAAATAAACAGGTATAGTGTCCCCGGAATGCCCTAGCTGGCTTTCTTTAATGACTTGGCTTTTAATAACTTGGTTTTCAGCGCTTTTGCCTCGCGCAGCTTTTTCGCCACCAGTTGCAGGCTGAAGACGAGCCGTTGCAGGCCCTCGGTCAGGTTGCCGACTTCATCCTTCCGCCGGCTGTCCGGAATTTCTATGTTGAATTCGCCGAGGCTGATTTTTTCCACGTATGATGTCAGCTCGCGGAGGGGTCTGGCGATGGCGTTGGTGAAGTTAAGTAATAGCAGTACCAGGACAACCAGCATCACCGCCAGTCCGCCGATCAGTATCGCCTGCAAGCGGTATGGTTCAGCGAACACCTCGCTGGTTTCGACTTCGGCGACGAGGATCCACGGGTACTGCTGGTGCTTGGAGTAAAGGCCGAGTACTTCACGACCCTGTACATTAACGAGCCGTCCCGACCAGGTGCCGTTCAAACTTGTCGCGGTCAGTACCTCGCTGGTCAAAGGCAGCTGGTTTTCGGTTCCCTTTTGCGCGATCGGCACGCCTTTTTCGGTGGTCATGTAGATCCGGCCGGTCTGCCCGATAGCGAAACCTTGCGTCAGTATCTGTTGCTGGTAGGTCGGCTGTAACTCGATACCGATCACGGCCTGCACGCGGTTGCTCGCATCCCTCACCGGGAAGAACAGCGCCGGTTGATTGCTAGCAGACGGCCGACGGCTGGAATAGCCGGACAACATCGGCACGCCCTTCTGCATTGCCCCCATCGCCCAGGGATTTCCCGACATATCCATATCCAGAAGCGAAGAAGCTGCACCTTTTTCCCTGGCGCCGTGACTCGGGCTGACAACGATACGGCTGGATCGATTGATCAGGAAGATGTGGCGGTATCGCCCCCAGTGGGATTCCTGAAAGCTGTAGAGCAGGTCGCCGATGCGTCGCTCCAGCTGTGCGATCATTTCCTGGTTTCTGCCGCTGAGCTTTCGATTGGCCAGCTCGACGTAGGTTTGAACGATTTCAGTTTTCGCGATCGTGGATCCGATCTTTTTGGTCGATTCGATGTACTCGGTCAAAGCGCCTTGCTTTGCCTTTACGATCGTATCCAGGTACTGCTGTATCGAGGCGGTGACCATTGCCGTCGTCTTGATGTAATTGACGTAACCCAACGCAGCCAGCATTGCCAGCGAG
>CP070646.1:350584-354983 GCA_020354435.1 Gammaproteobacteria bacterium | reverse complement strand
CGGATACGGTCAGATCCGAATCGACCTCGATATGGGCATCGATGTATCCCTGCCCGCCCATCGAGCGGGTGCGCAGGTTGTGAATGCCGACCACGCTGGCGTCGTCTAGCATCGCCGTACGCACCTCGTCGACCAGTTTGAAATCGAGGCCGGTGTCGATGAGTTCGTGAAGCGCCTTGCGGCTCAGGCTAAAGCCCATCAGCAGGATCATTGCGCCGACGATGATCGCGGCCACGGCGTCCATGTGCGGTACCCCCAGTACCTGCGCCGAAATACCGATGACGACGACTATCGACGACAACGCGTCGGAGCGGTGGTGCCAGGCGTTGGATTCGAGCATCGAAGAGTGTATCGCACGCGCGGCACGCAAGGTGTAGTGGTACAGACCTTCCTTGGCGACGATCGCCAGAAAGGCGAAAAAGATCGTGATTGCTTCCGGATCGGGTCGCTGCGGATCGAGGATGCTTTCGACGCCGCGTACGCCGATACCGATACCGACCCCGGCGAGGATCACGCCCAGCAGCATCGAGGCCAGGGTTTCGATACGGCCATGACCATAGGGGTGTTCTTCATCCGCTTCCTTGGCGGCACGCTTGGACGCGTACAGGACGATGAAATCGGTGGAAAGATCGGACAGCGTATGCAGGCCATCGGCCAGCAGAGCCTGCGACTTGCCCAGCAGTCCAAAGCTGATCTGCAGTACCGCCAGCCCGCAGTTGACCGCCGCGCCGACCAGGGTTACCCGCTGAGTGGTGCGGTGACGCTGCTCAGCCTTCGCTTCCATCGTCACCCTTTTGCACCAGGAAAATGTATTCCCTGTCGCGTTCCTGGCTTTCGAGCACCTGGTGGCCGTTGATCCGGCACCAGGTCGGGATATCGTTCATGCTGCCGGGATCGGTGCTGACCACGCGTACGCGCGTGCCGGCAATCTGCTTGTTGATACAGTTTTGCAGGCGGATAACCGGCAGCGGGCAGAACAGGCGCCGCGCATCGACCTCGACAATATCGCTCATGCGATGATCCAGTCCTGCTTGATTTGATCGGCAGTCAGCGGCTTGACATGGACGCTGCGGCTATCCTGGCCGCCGTTGCTGAAACGCAGCTCGACCGAGTCGGCATCGCGTCCCTTGCTGAAGCGCGCGGTAATCGCGCAGGCGAGCTCGACCTGGGAGTCGTCGAGAGGTTCGCCTTCGATCAGTGCCAGCGGTCCCGGGTGGCTGACCGTTTTGATGCTTTGAAACTGGTTTTTGTAACCGGAGAGGAAATTATTCTCCCCTTCCTCGCGCGCGATGATCAGCTTGAAGTGCTTGCTAGGGCGTATATGGCGCCCGACCTTGAGCAGCATGATATCGTCGAGCTCGTATTCGCGATTGCCGCGGTTGTCCCAGAGGTCCTGCAGTTTGACCGAGTAGGTATGATCGGTCAGGAAGCAGCAGCCGCCGGCGGGCTGGGCATAGTCGTCGAAACCGAACTCGGTGGCCAGTGCCATTTGCGGTTTGCGCGAGCGCCCGCTGAAATCGCGCAAAAGTTCGCGTTCGATCCAGCCTTCACGTTCGGGCAGGGTTGCGGGCAAGTTTTTCGCGCACAGTGGCCGCAGCAACAGGTCGTCAGCACCGGATTCGCTGGCGATCACCGGCATGCAGCGCTTGCGCTGTGACTTTGGCCGCTGACCGATGACTTCGCCGGTAATGATGAAATCGAAGCCGTTATCACGAATCCATTCATGCGCCTTGCGCACCATGAAAATCTTGCAGTCCAGGCAGGGATTCAGGTTGGCGCCGTAACCGTGTTTGGGATTGATCACGACATCCTTGTATTCCTCGACGATGTCGATGATGTGCAGCTTGATGCCGAGTTGCTCGGCGACCCACAACGCGTTATTACGCTTGGCGCGCTTACGGTCGCGGCTGCGAATGGCGTGAGTGTGCCCTTCGACGCAAAAGCCGGTGTAAAAATTGATCCCCTCGACTTGGATTCCCTGCTGCTGAATCAGCCGGGCGGCGAGCAACGAATCGAGCCCGCCGGAAATCAGCGCGACTGCCTTTCTGGTCATGCGATGGTTTTCGTTTAAAAAGGGGGATTATATCAATAACCGGCGGAGTCGATACATCGACTCCGCCGGTTTCAGGTCTTAATAGTTGGGCCGGGTGCCGTTACCAGCACTCTGGGGGATTGCCGCCGGTAGCGTTCTTGACGCCGGTGTTGGTCAGCGTCAGCGAGGTGCAGTCCGTATCGCCGACCTGGCGCGCGCCCGGTACCGGGGTTGCGGTCAATGTGAAGGTCGTATCGGTAAGGTTGCTGATGGCAACGTTGTAATAACCCGATTCGGTTATGAAATCGGCATAATTACAGGGCAGTGCGTTGCTGTACCTGCCGTACAGGCTCTTGCATTTCTCCAGAGTTCCGGCCGCCTGTTGCAGTGCCGAGCGTGCCTCGGTGCGATTCGACCTCATGACGTTATCGCTAAATATGTTGACCGCTATCGCGGACAGAATGCCGACGAGCGCGATCACAATCATCAATTCTACCAGGGTGAAGCCCGCGGTTCTGTTCATACTTTTATTCTCCTTCATCATCAGGAAGGTTCCGGCGGAAAAAACTGCATCCTGTCGACGTAACGGATTCCATTCAGGATTTTGCCCTTGATGTAGACCACGTCGCCGACCTTGAATGTCTTGTAATTGCTGCGATCGCTGGTCGGAAATTTGGCATCGGGGCTGACCCGATAAACATTGCCGTTGAGCACGAAGCGGTCGTAGCTATATTTGGTTATCGCGCCGGCATCGGAGAAGGTCTCCAATGCTTCCGCGGCGGCCCACGGAAGCATCAGAGAGCCGATAACCAGCAACTGGGTCAGAAGCGTCTTTAACTGTTTCATTGAATTAACTCCTGCCACGATAAGCGGCCTTTCGGTATTGTCTTGAGTTTAGCAACTTTTGACGGCGTGTCCGCGGTATAAGCGATATCTTCGATAAAAACCGGCTCAGGCAGGAAGCCCTCCTGCTTCAGGCCAACCACGGTCGATACCGCGGCACCGTTGCTGGCGCGATCGTTTTCATCGACGATACCGTCCTCGTTGACGTCGAAGGTCGGATCATCCGGTGAACCTCCGGTTTCGAGATCGACCGCCATGCGGTAACCGTAACCTTTCGGTGCGCAGGGATCATCGTCAGGCACGTAGGTGTTGAAGAATACCACGTCGCCGCGCACTACCGGTCGCGTGATCGAGCGTTCGCGGCCGCTCGGATCCGGTAGGTCGAAATACCAGCCGCGCTCGCCGCCGATATAATTGACCGGGTTGCGTGATAACACGCGTACCGGATCTCCGTTGTTATCGACAAAACCGTTTTCGTAGGTCTGGCGCTGGAGGTCGTTACTGGTCACGCCGCCGCCAAGATCGCCGCGGTCCCAGACACCGTAAAAGTAGTTGGTATTGGTGCTGACCTTGTCGCTGTCGACCAGGAACTGGCCGGAGCCGAAGAACACCATTACGTTGGGATCGTTGCTGCCGTCGCTGACGATCGACGGGTGACGCGACAGCGTCGGTTGCGCCGTGATCGGCTCGTTGTTGATCGTGGTGAACAAGGGTTCGCCGTAGTCGAGTTTCCACTGACCCGGATCGGAGCTGCTCAGGTCAAAGGCCCACATTTTACCGTTCAGATCGCCGGCATAGGCGCGGTCGATGGTGCCGTTACCGTCGAGATCGGCGAGCGCGGGCGACGACAGACCGTTACGGTCATCGTTATCCCCGTCTCCGTCGGAATCGGTGTTCGGATCGTTGTCACCGTCAGCGGCATTGACCCAGGCGGGGATTTCGAGATAGTCGCTGTTGGCGACCCAGTTGCCATCGGTGCCCTGGTGAATCCTGAGGATAAACAGCTTGGCCTTGCCGTCACCGGTATTGTTGTAGCCGTTACCGAAGATCGCAACCCAGCTGCCGTCGCTGGCGTTGGATAGTCCGATCTGCGGGCGACTGTAAGTGTAGCCGAGGTCGGGATCGTCGGCATTGGTGAATTCCCACATGACGATCTTGTCGGCATTGCCGGCCGGGTTGTCGAATAGACTCGGATCGGTCACGTCGAGCGCGAAAATACCGCGTCCACCGCCGCGCACGCCGGAGATCAGCACGGTCTGCCAGTCGCTGCCGTCGTAGACGTCCGACAGCGACGGCGTCAGATCGTTGTAATAACGGTGTGTATAACCGGGATCGGTCAGGTAATGCAGACCTTCGCCGATATTCGATGAAAACAGGAAGTTGGCGATGTAAGCCATTTTTTCCTGGCCCCATTGGAAGGCGTTAGAGCTGGCATCGAAGCCGTGCATGAAGCCACCGTTGGAACCGGCGTATACCATCGGCGTACGGTTTTTGGCCGGGCCGTTCTTGAAATCCGAGTAGCGC
>CP070646.1:346076-350484 GCA_020354435.1 Gammaproteobacteria bacterium | reverse complement strand
AATTCGTCGGTTCGATTCAGGTATCAGCAGTCAGGTCGAACGTATAGAGATCAGCCCTGACGGGGCCTTTGCTGCACTGGCCACCCGCTTTGAAATAATTATCGTCGACATTGATGGCAACAAAGTTATGCAGTCGATTGCTGCCGAGCGCGGTTTAACAATACAGGACTTTGCGTTTACCGCCGATGGTACAGGCCTAATCGTTCGCGATGAGTCTCGAGTCTTGGTTTTCGATATTTTCTCAGGACGGGCCGAGCGCGGCTGGAATCCCTCACGGGTATTGAACTGGTCACCCTCAAACAACGTCGTGCTTGGCCAGGAAGGCAAGGGTGGGTTGAGTCTGTGGCAATTCCAAAACGACGAGTTCGAACGTTTTCCGATTTATGGCGGCAGCATGGTGGCGACTTCGAGCCCGGCCGGCGATTTGATTGCTGTGCAGGCGGACAGGGAACCGATTCGAGTATTCGGGCGACTCGAGCGAGAGATAGCAACCGAGATCAATCTCAATGGCGAACGTAGCCGGCAGCTACTATTCAACTCCAATGGCAATGTTTTGATGGTATTGCAAGATAATGCTGACATGAGTCTGTGGGATGTCACGGTAGAGGTGCCTCAGGTGACGGCGGAGCAAACACGGATCGAGCGCACATCTCAGCGAATTCGGGCAATGCAATTTCGCGACTCGCGGAACGGCTTGCTGATCGGGGATAATAATGAATTGTTGGTAACTGCAAATGCGGGTGAAACTTGGCGATTACTGGAGGCGATCCCAGGCCTGACAGAAGCCCGTAAGGTCGGATTAAACGCGGCCAATTTTACCGGCCAACTGTCTGGCTGGATCGTGGGTGACGAGGGCCTGATATTGCGTACCTCGAACGGCGGGGCCACTTGGACACAGGTAGAAGCGCCGACCAGGGCCACGCTTTTTGCGGTGCACTTTGCTAACCAGGAAAACGGGCTTGCTGTCGGTGAGGGCGGCACGGTCCTGCGTTCAACTGATGGCGGTCAAAGCTGGACCAGCGTAAACATAGAACTCGGAAAAGACCTGCGATCGGTAGTTTTATTACCTGACGATACGGGTTGGATATCTGCGGCAACCGCTGGGGAGGATTTACCGCCCGTGCTGGAAACGGTCGATGGTGGGCGCTCGTGGCAGCAGGTTGATTACAGTGAATTGCCGGCACCGCTATTGTTGTTCATCGGTATACCGCTGTTCGGGATGGCGGTATTCGTCGTATTTTATCAGAAGCCGCAAATCCTTGAGACTACCGGGGTCGATCCGGTCGGTACCTCGGATAAGCCGATCGGTTGGGACGATCCAGATCCCCTCCATTTCAAGCCGATTGCCAAAGGATTGTCTTACTTTCTGCGCAACCAGGATACCGAGCCACCACTAACGATCGGCATCAATGGCCCGTGGGGAACCGGTAAGAGTTCGATGATGAACCTTGTGATGCAAGATCTACGTCTTTACGGCTGTAGCCCGGTCTGGTTCAACGCCTGGCATCATCAAAAAGAAGAACACTTGCTTGCCGCCTTGCTGGAAAACATCCGCAAGCAGGCAGTGCCGAAACTGTGGCAGCGTGATGGCATCATGTTTCGGGTGCGCCTGTTATGGCTGCGGATTCAGGGAGAAGTCAAACTGGTAGCGAGTATCGGGTTTGTGATTCTAGGCCTGGTATTGCTCGACCGAATATTCTCCGATGGCAAATTGCAAGACGCAATTCTTGGCTTTGATTCCGCAAAGCTGGGTGAATTTTCTGGAATATTGGGGGATTACCTAACCACGCAAACAGGAGCAATCGGCGGTAGCATCGCATTTTTCGGCTGGCTCATGTTTCGCCTGCGCGTTTTGCCCTCAAACCCGGCCAAGCTGCTGGCAGGGCTGGGCAACCGAACAAGCGTCAGCGGATTCAGCGACCAGCTCGGTTTCCGCTATAAGTTCGGCAGCGAATTTAAGCAAGTGTGTAAGGCTCTGCGCTCGCGCAATACCCCAGGCCTAGTGATTCTGATTGACGATCTCGATCGCTGCCAGCCGCAAAACGTACTCGAAGTACTCGAGGCGGTTAACTACCTGGCCACCGTTGGCGATTGTTTCATTATTCTCGGCATGGCGCGCCGTCAGGTCGAAAATTGCATCGCGATCGGCTTCAAAGATTTTGTTGTCGAGGGTATGGAAGAGCAGGAGCATGGCTTGTTGCAGGCGAACAATCTTCCGCAAAACGAGTCGAAATCGGCAGCGACAGCGGCAAAATTCGTAGTCTCGGCAGATCCTGCAGATTGGGCAAATCTTGACGCAGGCATCGACGCACAAGGCGACGACGCGAGCCATGCCACAGACAATCAGCGCCGATACGCTCGACGTTATCTGGAAAAGTTGATCAACATCGAGGTAGCGGTGCCCCGTGGCAATCCCGAACAGGCCGCAGGCCTGTTTTCACCTGAAAAGGCAGGGGTCGGAAGCGACTCGCGGTTTCGCCAGCGGCAGTTGTTACACAAGGCTACCGGATTAGTCCAGGTTGTCGCGCTGATATTTCTGCTAGGTATTATTGTTGCCGGTATTACACCTTTACTACCAGAGCAGGAGGAATCGAGTCAGACACAGGTCGTTGAGAGCAATGACACCATTCGCGATGAGGGTGGTGAAATTCCGGACACCACCGAGTCGGCAGAAGTCGTTAATATGCGCGAAGAACCGGCTGATACGACAAAAGTCGAACCTGCGACTGCGGCGGCTCCGTTGATCCCGATTTCTCCAGTGCAGCACGCGAGCTTGGCTGCCAAGCGTTCCCCTCTTACCTGGTGGGGACCGCCGGTACTGGTGTTTGCGACCATCATGCTATTTTTGATCCGCCGCCGTTTACGCCCGGCGGATACGAATATCGAAGATACCGAGGGCTTCACCCTAGCTTTAAAACGTTGGTATCCACTCATTTATGCGGTAAATCCGACACCACGCGCGATTAAACGTTTCGAAAACCGTATTCGTTACATCGCAATGCAGGCGCGTCCACCGCAGCAAGCGCCCGATTTTATCGATCGCATTATCGACTGGTTCGAAAGTCGCTGGTCGCAAATCCTGCGGCGCGAGGTGGCGGAAACCGAACCCGAAACTATCATCGCTGAAGCTGCCGAATTCGACATCGACGATGAAATGCTGGTTGCACTCGGTGCGGTTGAAGCGCTTGACTCCGAAACGATCAAGGAAAACGGCACCGACGAAATCGAGCAACTGGTGTTGGCTAGCACCACGGAATTACTTGGGCAAATGCAGATGACCGAACCTAAGGACGACGATCAATTCGTCGAACAACTCAATAACCTGAAGGAATTTATCGATTCGCGAAATGCCTGGCCGCCGACACCGCAGGATTTAACCGATTATCGTCGGCTGAGCGGGCAAATTCGTGGTTGAGCGCTGCCTTTGCATGTTTTGTTGTCTGTTGGCTTGAGTCTTTAGCTCATATCAGCAAGTGCGGTGTCTATGTAACCAGCCTACAAAAGTTACCCAATATCGGATTGCCTAGGTGCGTCGTTTACCTGGTGGTGCACAAAACGGCGACTGACAAGATACGAAACCGCTGCTTTTATCATTCGAGCAATAGCTTGCGAGCGCCCACTCGAAGCTGGTCCAAAAATCCCTTCACCCCAACTGTTTCCCGCAATGCGACAAGATACGCATACGGCTGCTCGCGTAATTCATCATTCTCACGACGTTTGTCTCGCACTGCATTGAATACATTAAATGCGAAACCGGCGGCGGCAACAAACGGGTTAGCGATAGAAATACCTAGAGCTGTCAGGCCAACGGTCGCGAGTTGCGGCAAATCTTTCGATACACCGGCAACACTCAATGCTGTATCGCCCAGCAGGCCGTTCATCTTGCTTTCAAGTTTCTGAACGGATGCGTGGATCTGATTACCGGAAACCTCTAAGTGATGTCGCAGCGCTTCGGCGTCGACGATTTCAGTGAGATTATCAGTTGCTTCAGCGACCGCGTCCCGATAGTTTGCTCGTTCCTCAATACTTTCTTCACGAAACTCGATGATCTTTTCGATCGGAATAGAGTCAATATCGGCTGGTAATACGCGCTCGATCGCAGCGATCCCTAGGGCGCTTTTCGCCTGTGGCCCCTGAATCTCGTCTAATCGAGTATCGTCGGTTTGAATGAGGTTTGCGAACAGTTGTCGAACGGGAAATCCACAACCGGCTACCGCAAAATGTGGATTGTCACTGACCACTGAAAGCGCTCCACGGCTGCCCATACTTGATGCGAGCGCCGTCATATAAGCTCGGCCTATATCTGGATGGACTCCCAGCCATTCAGTATCACCGTCACCCTCGCGGTTTCGGAATGTCCCGAGGCCTGCCTGCACCAGTGTTTCAACGAGCTCATAGTCCATTTTTG
>CP070646.1:341518-345976 GCA_020354435.1 Gammaproteobacteria bacterium | reverse complement strand
CGGCTGCGACACCTGCTCACGCCGCAGCCATACCGGTTCGCCCTGGCCTGCGGTCGTCATTGCAGCGCGGGGAAATGCAGGTACTGCACGTCGTTGATATTCGGCAGCCCGCGCATTTGCATGAGATCGTCCTCGCTCGGCGTTTCGTCGACTTCGAGCAAGGCGATGGCGTTACCGGATTCGGTATCGCGCCCGAGGTGCATGTTGGCGATATTGATATTACGCCGCGCCGCGGTCGTGCCGATGTCGCCGATGACGCCCGGCGTATCCAGGTTGGTGATGTACAGCATGTGCTCACCGAGCTTGGATTCGAGCGGAATGCCCTTGACGTCGATCACGCGAGGGCGGTGCTGAATCAGCGTACCGCAAATACTGCGCGTCATCGATTCGGTTTCGACACCGACGGTGATGCGGCACGGGTATTCGTCCCTGCCCTCGTTATGCGCCTCGATCACGTCGATGTTGCGATCGCGCGCGACCTCGCGCGCGTTGACCGAGTTGACGTAGCTGCTGTGATGCTCGAGCACCGACTGCACCACCTGCACGGTCAGCGGCGACACGTTGAGCTCGTTGGCTTCGCCACCGTAGGTAACCGTCAGCGACTTGATCGGATCGTGCGTCAGCTGACCGACGAAAGAGCCGAGGCATTGCGCCAGCTGCAGGTACGGCCGCAGTAACTGGGCTTCCTCGGCGCTAATACTCGGTGCATTGATCGCGTTGTTGACCGCGCCGGTCAGCAGGTAATCGCTGATCTGCTCGGCGATCTGGATCGCGACCTTTTCCTGCGCCTCGATTGTCGATGCACCCAGGTGGGGAGTACAGATGACATTATCCAGTTCGAACAGCGGATTCTCGCGCGCCGGCTCGACCTCGTAGACATCGAGCGCGGCACCCTTGAGATGCCCGCTTTCGAGCGCTGCCTTCAGCGCCAGTTCATCCACCAGGCCGCCGCGCGCGCAGTTGATCAGGATGCTGCCCTTTTTCATCCTGTTGATCGCGGTGGCGCTGATGATATTGCTGGTTTCAGGGGTCTTCGGCACGTGCAGCGAGATAATGTCCGAGGCGCTCAATAATTCGTCGAGTTCGACCTTTTTGATGCCGAGCTTGTCTGCCCGCTCCTCGGTCAGGAACGGATCGTAAGCCTGTACGTGCAGGCCGTAACCGATGGCCTTTCTGGCGACGATTGAGCCGATGTTACCGGCGCCGATCAGGCCCAACAGCTTGCCAGTTAACTCGACACCCATGAAACGCGACTTTTCCCATTTGCCCGCGCGTGTCGAGCTGTTGGCCTGCGGGATGTGTCGCGCCAGCGCCAGCATCATCGCCATCGCGTGCTCGGCGGTCGTGATCGCGTTACCGAGCGGTGTGTTCATGACCACCACGCCGCGTTTGGTACAGGCGGCGACATCGACATTGTCGACGCCGATACCGGCGCGACCGACCACCTTGAGCCTGGTGGCCCGTTCGAGCAGCTCGGCGGTGACGTTGGTCGACGAGCGAATCGCGAGTCCGTCGAAGTCACCGATCGTATCCAGAAGTTCGGCCTCGCTGAGCTTGCTCGAGGCCACCACGTCAATGCCGCGTTCCTCGAAAATCGTCACCGCCTGGCTCGACATCGAATCTGAAATCAAAACTCTCGGTTTAGTCATATTAATTCTCCTGTGAATTCTGTTTGAAGTCGGCGAAGACCCAGTCGAGCCACGGCGTCAGGGCCTCGAGATCGCTGGTTTCGACGGTGGCGCCACCCCAGATGCGAAATCCGGGCGGCGCGCTGCGATAATTGCCGATATCGAAGGCGACATTTTCCTGTTCCAGCTTTGCCAGCATCGCGTTGATAGCGGCCTGCTGCTGCTCCTGCGCAAGCCGGGTGAAATCGGTATCGACCACCTGCAGGCACATCGACGTCGGCGATCGCGTCGCCGGATCGGACGCGAGCCAGTCGATCCATGGCGTCCTCGAGACCCAGCTGTCGATGCAGTCGAAGTTGGCACGCGTGCGTTGCCACAAGGCTTCGCGACCGCCGATTTTTTCGGCCCATGCCAGCGCCGCATGCAAATCCTCGAGCGCGAGCATGCTCGGCGTATTAATGGTAGCGCCGCTGAAAATGCCTTCGATCAGCTTGTCGCCCCTGGTCAGGCGAAACAGTTTCGGCAACGGGTAACGCGGCAGGCTGGTTTCGAGCCGCTCGACCGCGCGCGGGCTCAACGCGAGCATACCGTGCGCGGCCTCGCTGCCGAGCACTTTTTGCCAGGACCAGGTGACCACGTCGAGTCGGTCGAAATCCATCGGCATCGCGTATGCCGCCGAGGTCGCGTCGCACAAAACCAGTCCCTCGCGGTCGGCGGCAAGCCAGTCTAGATTCGGCAGGCATACGCCACTGGTTGTGCCGTTATAGACCATGACCACGTCATGCGCGGGCTCGACCCGGGTCAGATCCGGCAACTCGCCATACTCGGCCTGCAACAGGTTCAATCCGTCGATGCCGAGCGCCTGCAGGTCCCTGGCCCAGTCGCTGGAAAAACTTTCCCAGACCAGCACGTCGACCGGCCTCGAGCCGAGTAGTGACCATAGCGCAATCTCGAAGGCGCCGGTGTCCGAACCGGGCACGATACCCAGTTTCCAGTCTGCCGGCAGACCGAGCAACCGATGCGAAATGTCAATCGCGTCCTTGAGACGTTGCTTGGGGAATTTGGCGCGATGCGAGCGGCCAAGAAATTGGGGGTTTAAATGGCTGAGATCCCAGCCGGGGTACTTTTTGCACGGCCCTGAAGAAAAGCGCGGGTCCGCGGGACGAATACGCGGACGCACGGGAAGGCCGCTGGCTTCCTCGTTCATGATA
Source organism: Gammaproteobacteria bacterium (assembly GCA_020354435.1). Lineage (GTDB taxonomy): Bacteria > Pseudomonadota > Gammaproteobacteria. The sequence continues at coordinate 343,137 of CP070646.1, read as the reverse complement.
TAACCTCTAGTTATGGGTGGTTTGCTCCACCAGGCTCGGGCAGGATATCACAACGCGTATAAAATTGAGAAACCCGATAAAAATCCAATACAGACTATTGTTTGGTTGGCTGGATTCGATCCTAGACCGGTGGTGTAACCGATAGATTAGAGATTTCGAGATCCAGGACCCGGGAATAGAATATGATTCGAGATCGATGGCGTTAACCGGCGGGAGGAAAAATGATCAAACATCATGGCGGGTGTCACTGCGGGCGAGTCCGCTTCGAAGTGCAGGCAGCTGCAATCATCAACGTATCCGAATGCAATTGCAGTATTTGTTCGAAGTCGGGTTATCTCGGCATGACCGTCCCGCGGGACCGGTTCACGCTCGAGTCCGGCGAAGATTGCCTTACGCGGTACACTTTCGACAGCGGTGTCGCCAAGCATTTATTCTGCAAACATTGCGGGATCAAATCGTTCTACATTCCCAGGTCACATCCGGACGGCGTTAACGTCAATGCCCGCTGTCTCGATCCCGGAACCGTCGAAAAAATGAACATCACACAGTTCGACGGAAAAAACTGGGAACGGTACTATCCTAATGGTCGAGCCGAGGGATTCCCGAATTAATCGAGTCAATCTCCCGGAAAACAGCTGGGCACGAAAAAATATCTGCTGTGCGCGCCTTGTGCCGCTGCCGCATGATGTCGGGCTAATGATTTAAAAGATGGCGAACGAGAAAGACGACTTACTGCAAGGACTGACTTCGCTGGGATGCAGCGTACAGGACAGTGACGGCGCCGTCTTCGTCGCCCTGCCGGATGATTTCGCCGAATTCGTGTTTGACCGGCAAGGGGACTGGCTTTACCTCGGCACCTCGTTCCTGGCGCCGGAGGAATTCGCCGATTCGGGATTTACCGGGCGTCTCGATCGCTTCCTGCTCGAACTACAGGATCGAAGTCTCGGTTGTCAGTTTTCCTACGACAGGAACGGCTTCCTGATGATCGGAACCGAAGTCAATCTCGGCCAGCTGAGCGCACGAGAAGTGCTCCACATCATGGATCAGATTGCTTTCGTCATCGAGGTTTGCATCCCGTTTTGCGACCGTATTCTGCAGACCGGTGAAGTGCCATCAGATGCCGAAATCGATAAAGCTTTCGGCGCCAATGCCAGGCTGCACTGATTTTTACGCGAAACTGACCCTGTCACCCGGATCTCCCGGTTTGATACCCGTATAGCTTGACGGTAAGATCGACCGGCAACACATCCTTTCGATACTCGGCATTTCAATGCTCGATCCATTCAAACTGTTCGCCCGCTGCGATCGGCTGATTTCACCGATAAAGATGTTTACCTTTTCAAGAAACCCTGTGCTTGCGGTGCTTTTCATGAGTGCCATCCAGGGCTGCGACTACCTGCCGAGCAATTCGCCGCCGGCAACGTTTCAGAACGATATCGTACAATTCGAATACCCGCATAACTGGGAGGTCAGCGATGGAGGCGCACCGGGCGGGTTGCAGTATGTCATCATCGATGGCCCCTCCAGCACGGAGATCATCTTGCAGATTTTTCCGAGGGAGGGTGCGCCGAGCCTGAACGAATTTGCAGAGTGGTTTTCACAGGAGTTCCAGCAGGCAG
>CP070646.1:336907-341418 GCA_020354435.1 Gammaproteobacteria bacterium | reverse complement strand
AACGCATGCAGCCGGACTCCGGGGTAACATCGGACAGCGCCAGCCACGCGGTCAATTCTTCATCGGTCTCACCCAACCCCCAGTAGGTCAGGTCCTGGTGCCAGCTGACAATCTTGTCGGTTTGCGCCGGCTTGATAAAAAACTCGGCGCTCCACAACAGCAGGTTGGGGCCGAGGATCGAAGCGACCCGGTCGAGCAGCTGCGGGGTACGTGCCACGCGGTTGACGAACGGCAGCAGTAAATGAGCGTTTGTGCGCAGCAACTGGGTCAACTCCGCCTCCAGTCCCTGGCGGCAGCCATCCTCACGCGCCTGTTCGAGTTCAGCCTGAATCCGCGAAACCTCGTCGGCATCGAATACATCGAGCGGAAACAGGTAACCGTCGCGCCGGTAGCATTCGACTTCATCGGACGACAAATCGTACTTCACTACCAGGTCACCAGATCATTGGGTAAATGATCGATGCGGTTCATATAGACCACATTGTGCGAGCCATCGACGAAATCGATGCGTGAAATGGAGGTGTTGTGAAAAGCCCAGTTCGCGACCCAGTGATTGTCATAGTTGTGCTGATGGCGGTCGACGCCCATCAGTTCATTGACGAACTGGTCGATGAAATCGCCGTGCACAACCATGGCAATGCATTCGTCGCTGTTCTCCAATTGCTGCCGGGTCCTTGCGACTACCTGTCGCATGCGCTCGACGAAAGCGGCCTCTTCCTCGAACGGGCGGCTCCACCAACCGTCGGGATTAATCTCGGCCGGCAGCCTCAGTCGCGGAAAGCGCTGCTCGAAATAACCGCGCCCGGGACCGGACAATCCCTGTACCGAGCCATCCTCGACGACGTCGTAAATCCCGTGCTTTTCGAAAATGTCCGGCAATGCCTCCAGTTCGAGATCGCAGGCGCCGGCGATATACTCGGCGGTCAGGATCGAACGCGTCATCAGGCTGCAGTAAACGTGGTTCAGGCCATAATGCGACGCGTCAGTCGGTTGGAAAGGATGCTGGCGCGGCTCCGCCTGTGGATGCGCCAGGTGTTGCGCCAGCGTTTCCGCCTGCCGGTGCCCGGTGGCGGTGATCTCGGGATCGGGATCACGCTGCGGATGGAAATCGCTGCCGTCCCAGATTTCATTGTTGGCCGACTGGGCGTGACGAATCAGGTACAGCCGGGCCATGATTATCGACCGATACCGAGCCGCTCTGCCGCCTGCGCGGGTGTCGCCGGTTCGCGCCCGACCTCGCGGATAATACGCACCGCGCGCTCGACCAGTTGCAGGTTGCTGGCGAACTCGCCCTTGTCTATATAGAGATTATCCTCGAGGCCGACGCGGCAGTTGCCACCCTGGCTCGCGGCCTGGGCAACGATCGGAAACTCCATGCGGGAAATGCCGAACGCGCTCCAGTTGGCGTTTGTCGGCAGCAGGCCCTTCATGAGATTGAGCACTTCGGGCGTGGCCGGTGAGGCGTGCGGAATGCCGAGACAGAGCTGAAACATCGGCGCGCCGTCGATCAGGCCTTCGTCGATCAGCCTGTGCGCGAACATGATATGCCCGGGCTCGAACACCTCGATTTCCGGCTTGACGCCGAGTTCCTGGATACGTTTTGCCATGATGCGCAAATGCGCCGGTGTATTGACGAATATGGTTTCGCCGAAATTGAACGTGCCGACATCTAGAGTACAGATATCGGGGCGCAATTCCTCGATGTGGATCAGGCGCTCGAGCGGCTGCTTCAGCGTGGTTCCGGGACCGCCGACCGAAGGTTCTTCCTCGCCCGGGGCAAAGCGCGCGCCCTCGCTGGTCGTCAGGTTGATCAATACGTCGCTGCCGGAGTCACGGATGCGCTCGACTACCTCGCGAAACAGGGCCGGATCGCCCGATCGCATTCCGGTCTCTGGATCACGCACGTGGATATGCACGATCGCGGCGCCGGCCTTCGCTACCTCGATGCAGTCGCTGGCGATATGCTCGGGCGTGATCGGGTAGTTCGGATGCTTGCCCTGGTTGGCGTGACCGCCGCTTACCGCGCAGGTCAGGATGACTTCGTTGGACATGTTTTCACTCCCCTTTGAATTGCGGTTTGCGCTTCTCGTTGAAGGCGCGTACGCCCTCGCGCCGGTCCTCGGTCGGCACGGTGCGGTTATAGGCCTCGATTTCAAATCCGAGGCCGTCGGCGAGCGACATTTGCAAACCGCGGCGAATCGCCTGCTTGGCCTGGCGCACCGCCACCGGCGCGTTCGCGGCGATGCGCTGTGCCGCCTGCAATGCCTCGTCGTGAAGGCGATCCAGCGGAAAAACTTCGTTGACCAGGCCCCACTGCTGCGCTTCCTCGGCGCTGAAACGGCGGGCCGACAGGATCAGTTCCTTGGCGCGGCGTTCGCCCAGCGCACGCGCGAGCGTTTGCGTGCCGCCGGCGCCGGGAATAATGCCGAGACTGGTCTCGGTCATGGCGAAGCGCGCGTTTTCCGAGGCATAGACAAAATCGACCGCCGCCGCGAGCTCGCAGCCACCGCCGAACGCAGCGCCATTAACCGCACCGATAATCGGCAGCGGGCAATCGATGATGGCGCGGATCATACGCTCGTAGACCAGGTGCTGCGCGCTCCAGGCCGCGTTGCTCATGCCATCGCGCTCCTTCAGATCGCCGCCGGCGCAAAACGCCTTTTCGCCCGCGCCGGTCAGGATCACGCAGCGCGTATCGCCCGGGTTCAGGTTCAGGTCTTCGAAGCAGTGCATCAGGTCGGTCGCCATCTGCGTATTGAAGGCGTTCGCCACCTCGGGACGATTCAGCGTGATCTGCAGCACGTATTGCGCAGGATGATCCAGTGCCAGCGTGGCAAATTTCCGATCGCTCATAGGTGGTGGCTTTTTTGATTCAGCTTCGGCACTATATAGTAATTGATTGTCCTTTTGGAGGGGGAACTCAACATGAACCACGATCAAGACGATAAAACCACGACCAAGCACATGGCGCTTACCTTCCTCGCGTTTGGCATCCTGTGCGTGTTGTTGATTATCGGGGCTAACATGATCGCCTGATCGGGCGCTGTCATAGTAACCAGATTCCAGCCAGCGGCCGTTCCGGAATCGGCCGCACCCTTCAGCCAGGTGGTCATGGATGACCAGTATGCCTTTCTTTCCGGCCTGGTCGCGGCCGACTTTCCCGCGGGTGTCGCAGTGCTCGGCGACGCCGCCGCCGAAACCCGCGCCGTTCTGCAAACCATCGGAAAAATTCTCGACGAGTTAAAACTTTCCAGGGATCGAATCGTCAAGGTGGAAGTGCACCTGTCCGACCTCGACGATTTCGATGCCATGGATGCCGCCTACCGCGATTTCTTCGACGGCAAGGACTTTCCGGCGCGCACGACGGTGGAGTCGCGGCGCCTGTTCGGCGACAGCAAGGTCGAGATTACGTGCCAGGTTCGGCGGTAACTGAATCGATCACCTGACCACGCCACTTCCCATGATCAGATCGGCGGCCGGATGCTCGAGCCGGACCGCGATCGTCATAAGGCTGTTATAAAATTGGTCGGGATTCAAGCGGACTTGCGAGCCTTCGATCATGGTCTGCACATCGCGGCGAGATAATTAGTAAATTGCCACAGGTTGCGTTCGATCGGATGATAGGTCCCCGAGGGTAACAGCGGTGACGCACTGCCGCGGTGCAGAGCCTCGACCAGTGACTTGTCTTCTTCATTGGCAACATCCATGTACTGTCTGAAACGATCCAGCCACTCCGGTAAAGCCTGATCGCCCACCTCGGACAGTATCTCAGGCGGTACCGCGACGCCCCAGATCGCCTGCATGCTATTGACGCCATGCGGCTGCACCGAGATATACCACAGATAGTCCGGCATCAGCGTCACCAGGTGATTCGGGAATACGCAGAAATCGACCATCATGCGGCGCCATACGCCCTCGAGACGATGATTATCTGGATGCGCCGCACCGGGCCCCGTGTCAGCAGCCTGTGGCGCATGGTGGTAACAATAATGCGGGCTGTCTTCGCCGCAGACATAATCCTGTAGTGGCTTGTTGTGTTGAGCAAAAGTTTTGCCGTGGGCGATTGGCACGTGGTAACTCTCGATAAAATTCTCGATCAGGTTTTTCCAGTTGGCGTTCCACTGCATGTTTTCCCGCATCACGGTCTGATAACAGGCCATGTCGTAACGTCCGACGACATTTTCACGCAAGGTTGCGAGCGACTCGGCCAGGGACCTGGCCGGCGTTGCCGCCAGCGTGACGTAGATAAAACCCTCCCAGGTTGCAACTTCCAACGGCCGCAGGCAATGTTGCGTTATATCGAATTCGGCTTTCATCTCCATGTAGGGCGCGCGTAGCAATTGGCCGGTACAATCGTAAGTCCAGGCATGGTAAGGGCAGGTAAAAATTTTCGACGCCCCCTTTGCATCCGACAGCAGGCGGGCGTAGCGATGCGCGCAGGCGTTGACGAAGGCGCGGATATTCAGGTCTGCATCGCGCACGATAAAAATCGGTACACCGGCGATGTCATG
>CP070646.1:332261-336807 GCA_020354435.1 Gammaproteobacteria bacterium | reverse complement strand
GCCGCGAAAAATTTGGAGTTTTTCAACAGAATAGACCCTAAGGAGACGCTCAAAAATTGTTCCAAAGCACGGGGATATGTTTTCTGGATTGGCGCAAGCTATTGATCGATATCGGGTGAGTATCGAACTTCCGTTGCGAATCCGTTTCGCACCGAAACCGTTTTCGGGCTGAATTTCCAGGGTCGCGGTGGGTCGAGCAGTTCATCTGTCATTGTGTCTTCGATCTCGATGACGATGTCCTTATCGATGCTATCACCCGGATTAAAAGATACCACGACGATGTATGCTCCCGTGGCCTCTTCCATCTTTTGAAAGTAGGTATCCTGTGGAGTCATGTCAAAGGGAACCACATACTCCGAACGCGGAACGCGCATCAAAAATGGCGAGTTCGTGGTTGGTTCGGTGGCGGCATTACCGGCGGTTGAACCCGGAAAGCTGAGCCGGGCACGCTCAGTCCAGTCAGGCGCGCCTTCCGCACCGGAACCGTATAGCAAGAGTCGAATTGCCGCCTTGTTGTCGGCCAGCATTTCGCGGGTAGACGCGTAACCCAGTGCGTTTGCCATCATCGATAGTGGCCAGGTGTGCTCAACGCCCTCGGCCCGGGGCGTGTTGACTCGATCGATATCAAGCTCCCCGCCTTCCTCCGGAATCTCGTAGGCTTGCGTGATCGTGCGCGGGAATCGGTCCCCTTCGACGATCAACCTGAAGGTCGGTTCGGCGGTCGTGAGCTTGAGTTCAAATCTCCCGCCTGTTCCGGAAAACGCATACAGATCGGGCCGGCCATCAACCGAGACCCGTGCGCCCGTACGCGCAGCCTTGAGTGTGCCCTGTGCCTTGCTCAGCCGTTGGTACCAGGCAAAACCTCGTGAATCGGAGTCCCAGACGCTGCCCTTAACGACAAGCGTGACCTCTTTTGCCAGGATCGGGCCTGCCAACGTAATAAGGAATGCGCTAATAAACGCAGTTACTAAGATTCTTTTCATTTTCTACTCCCGTGGTTCAACAGGTTTACATTGACATCGGCTCTTCACCGGCCCTGCCTTCCGGCATTCCGGATTTGCGCAGCCCGGAAAAAAACCGGTTCATCAAATCCGGCTCCCAGCGATAAAAACACCGCGCTCGCTCGTCTTCTATGGAGGCGCCAGGGAAAATTCGCAACACTTCCCTGGTTTGATCTTTTGCTTCTTGCATCATTCCTTTTTCCGCATAGAGCACCGCCAGGTGCCGGCGAACTGGCAAGAAGTAGGGCGCGCGCGTGACGACACGGTTCATGAGCTCGATCGCCTTTTCATTTTCGTTGAGTAGGTAGTGTGACTGACCGAGATAGAACAGGTAGTAGTAGGGATAGTATGGATTCAATCGCATCGCTCTTTCGATGTTCAGCTTGCCCTCGTTCGGTTTTCCGGACCAGTTCAAGATATTACCCAATTGTGCATGGGCCTCGGCATCATTGGGCCCTAATGCAACCGCCCGTCTGGCGGATGCAATTGCCTTGGCATGCTCGCGGTTTGAAAAATAAGCCCAGGCAAGCCGGGCATGGGCTAATGGCAGCATGTCGTCTGCCTCGACAGCTTTCAGCGCGGCTTCAAGTGCTCCCTTCACCACTCTCGGGTCGCGGCTCATGGGCATGATAAAGCTCGAGAAAAAGGTAAACGACTTTTCGGCATGAGCCGCTGAAAATCCAGGATCGAGCTTGATAGCCTTGTCGAACAGTTTGCGCGCTTCAAGATGGGCCTTGCGGGTACCCTTCAGATAAGTTTTACCTCTGAGATAAAGGTCGTATGCCTCGAGTGAATCGGTTAGATGAATCGCTTCGAGGTTCTTTTCATTTTCAGTAAGAACAACTTGTAGCGAAGTAACAACCGTACTGGTAATTTCGTCCTGGATCTTGAAAATATCGTCGATTTCGAAATCGTAACGATCCGCCCAAAGATGATGATCCGTTTCCGCATCTATTAACTGGGCATTAATACGCACCCTGTTCCCTGATTTCTGAACGGAGCCTTCAAGCACGTAACGAACGCCCAGCTCCCGGCCGACGTCTTTCACGATTACCGGCTTTCCCTTGTAAGTGAAAACCGAATTACTCGCTATCACCAACAGATTGGAAAACTTGGACAAGTCGGTAATGATGTCGTTGGTAACGCCATCACTGAAGTAGTCCTGGGTAGCTTCATCGCTCAGTGTCTGAAACGGAAGCACTGCTATTGATGGTTGTTTTTCGGGACTAGAAGCCGTTTGCTGCGTGGATGAGGAATCCATTATTGTTGTCCATGGCTGCCACAAGACGACCGCGATACCAATTGCAGCAAGAATAACCATGGCTCCGACAATTTGCCGGAATTTCATTGCGACCTGGCGATTGACCTTGATTTTTTGCCTAGTTGGTTCGGGTGATGGGATAGGTTCCCCCGGCTTCAGATTGACTGTATAAGCGCGCACCGGTTCCTCAAAGCCTTTTACCTGTTGGTCACCGAGGTTTTCATAGACAAAAGGTAATCGCTGCGGGACTGTCTCATAGGCAGCACCCTGGATACATACACCCCCCGGTTCGGCCAACTGTTCAAGTCGTTGCGCCAATACGACACCCGCACCTGTGATCGTGTTATCCGCGATTACCACCTCACCAAGGCTGATACCGACCCGGACCCGCGGTTTAACATCATCGTCGAAAGTCGCGTTAGACGCGTCGTTCGTGACCTGAAACGAAAGCGACGCGGCCAGTGCGTCCGATGCCCGGGGAAATTCGGCTACCAAGGCATCCCCACGTAACTCGTGTGTAATACCATGATAAGAATTAATGATTTCTGAAAATTTGTGAAACGTAGCTTGTATACGTTCGTGGGCGAGCGTTTCGTTCTGATGTACAAGCAAAGTCGAACCAACCACATCGGCGTGGAGAATTACAGCGAGCTTTCGCGGTTGGTTTTTATCCATTGTTATATGCCCCTGGTAGCGGGCGTTTAACGAGCATCCTAACACAATCGGAGTAAAGGTCTTGTGAGAGTCAGCTCGTGGCCGATTCCCGCAGCCCAGCGCGGCAATTTCAGCGGCTGCTTTAGAGAAAACCGCCGCTCAAAAAGGAATTATGAACCTCCGAGATCGACCCAACTGAGACCCTGGATATCGTTTGGCCTCAGTTTAATATGAAAATTGTACTGACAATACCGTCGAAATTTGGGAAGTTTTGACTACTTGCCAGTTTCAATTGGATATTTAGCTGCCTTCCACGCTTCCACGCCACCTCTCAAAAAGTAAACCTTCTTGAAACCGCGGATTACTGCATAGGCAGCTGCATAGACTTCTTCTTCACGACCAGAGATATCGTAAATGACTAACCCTTGTGACTTGCCAACGATTTTCAGCAACTGGACTTCATTGAAATCTCGAGGTATCGCCAGACTGAAAGTACCCCGATACCAAATCAGGCTATGCGATCCTGGAATATGATTCTGAAAAGGTGTACGCGAGATATCCACAAACGGGATACCAAAATCAAACATCTGTTTTGCCGTTTTTACGTCGATTTCAGTAGCTCCCTCGACCTCATACCCCGTTGCTGTTCTTTTGACCAGGGATCTCCAGGAATAACTTCTCGGAACATCCGCTATTTCAAGGCCCTCGAGTAATGCCTCGTGGTCTCCTATCCATCTCCACTTTCTGATATCGGCCTGGGTAAGATTGTCCCAACCGAATTCGGCCCTGAGAGCGTTGGCCGCCGCGACCGCGTCCACCGCTTGCTGTTTTTGTCCGAGCTTGCCAAAAGTCGCCGCGAGGAAGATGAATGCCTGGTCGTCGCTTGAATTTCGAGCAATCGATTGTCCGAGAGAATCCAGGGCCGCTTGATACTGGCCCAGCATGAACTGGGCCTGGCCGAGTCGAGTCATATACGAGGCAGGGAAATGTGGGTCCAGGCGCATCGCTGTGCGCACCGACTCTATGGCTTCGGCTGGTCGGTTTGCTTTCTGCAAAGCAGACGCCATTGCCAAATGACCTGCCGGATCATTCGCGTCCAGAGCAATTGCTTTTTCGGCTTCGGTAATTGCCCTGTCGGGTTTCCGATCAAAGTAAGCTGACCTTTCGGCGACGATCTGATGGGTCAGTGCGGAGGGTTGTTTGCTGGCGCTCACAATTTGCACCCGAGTAAGCTCGAGTGCATTGACCGACGAGAGATTCAGACTCTGATACCACCACCACTTCGAAACGATTTTCCAGTAAACCGCCGCCAATGCTGAGCGCGCCCGTGAATACTCTGGATCAAGTTCGATCGCACGTTCGAAATAGGTTACTGCGAGTCTCAAATCATCCGGAGTGTCGCGTTTGTATTTATCCCATCCGAGTAAATACGCGTCGTAAGCTTCGCTATTTCGGGTTTCCACCTGATCCAGGCTGACCTGTTCCTGGTCCAGCAAGGTAACGGCTAGCGCATCGACAATTTCCCGGGCAATCTTGTCCTGCATCGACAACACATCGTCCATCGATCCGTCATAGCGTTCTGCCCACAGGTGTCCTCCGGTCGTGGCATCGATCAGCTGGGCGTTAATTC
>CP070646.1:327345-332161 GCA_020354435.1 Gammaproteobacteria bacterium | reverse complement strand
AGTTATCGGTCTCCCCTCGTATGTCAAATTCTAGAATTCGTTATATCGAAAATAAATTCTCCGCCGCGAAAAATTTGGAGTTTTTCAACAGAATAGGCCAATTGCAGACATTCGATAAAAAAGAAGAACCCCACAAAAAGCGGGGCCTCAAAATGCATTCTTTTGCAATATATTGCGCCGCCACGTTACTGAAGCACCCACCTATCCAGCAAACTGATTCTCATTCTCGGATCGCAACAAATGTTCCTATTGACCAGGTGGGCGATAGCTCGGGGTTTTCTTCGCTGCTTCGTCAACCTCTTCTGGCGTCATTAGAACTGTGGTTTTGACGGCAACAGCCCCACTAGCCGAGGCCATAAGTGCTGCAGCTGTTACGCTTGCATGGTCCGGCATATCCATAATCACAAAAATATCGGTATCACCGAAGGCGTAGTACACGGCTTCTACACTGCCCCCTAGAGAGTTTGCCAGCCCTTCGATCGCTGCCCGGCGACTAGATCCACCTTCTTTCAGTAATCCTTTTATGCCTTCACCTAAATAGTTTCCCTGAATTAGATACTTAGCCATGAGACACCTCCACGGATGTTTTTGTTAGGATTTCCAGAATAATCGCCTTTTATGCTGAACACCAGATATACAGTCTGGTTTCTCTCGCCCATATAAATCTTCTATGCCTCAGCTTTCCCAATAACTGACGCTTATCCCCGAAAGCTAGGCGACGCTCTGCGGCCAAGAACGGACGTTCCCTATGAGACGAAATTAGCTAGTTTTCGTTAAAATTATTGCTATGAACTCAGATTGAATGCAGGGGGAGGATATGTCTGATAAAGAATTAGAGATATTTGATACAGGGGTATTGGGAAGTGAAATTTCAGCTTCTGCTGCAGTAAAAGCGGGAGGATTCGTTTTTGTAGGTGGTTGTCTTGGCAATGTCTTCGGCAAACTGGAACTCGTGAAAGGTGGTGTTAAGGCTGAAACACGACAGGCGCTCGAGAATTTACAAAGTGCATTAGAAACTGCGGGGAGCTCGATAAATCAGGTAATTAAATGCAATGTTTACCTTGTGGACATGAACGAATTTGCTGAGTTCAATGAGGTTTTCGGGAATTTTTTTGGCGCACACCAGCCAACCAGGGCTACAGTGGTAGTTAAAGAACTGGGTTTGGGGGGGCGTGTAGAAATCGAATGCGTTGCTTTGGCGTAAAGCGAAAGCCTATATTTAATCGGGTGCCAGAGTTGAGTCGCTCTCGGCTGTAGGTTTAATAACTTCAGAGTTTGATAGCCCAAAACAGCCGCTGGTTAGCAATTTTTGGGTTTCTGGGAACGGCCAATATCAAACCCTGGGCATCGTACAAAATCGCTGCTGATATACTGGTCAGTAATTTTAGGAACGGGTAGCAAGCAACAACAATGAACACACTTAGGTTTGATGTTTTTGGGCGCAAGGTTCTTGTCGTCGCATCTAGCAACGGTTGGGTTACTTTTTACGTCGGTACCGAAGGGAAAAGGCGCTCATCGCCAGATATTGTTATTCCTCCTGACTTGCCTGAATCGGAAATCTCACAATATCTCGATGATCTATGCCATGAGTGGGCTACAGATCAACACCCGCATGTGAAGCAGATTGAATAGATCACGCTAATCTGCCTGATTCCCGAAAGCTGCCGCTCGTCAAGTCATGGTGGGAGGTAGTCTCCGGCCAACAAGAGACTCTCGGAATTTTCTTTATCTTATTCGCGCGAGACTTATTCTCTCCAATAGTTCGTGCACATAGTACCGCTCACTTCCAATCATTACTCGGTCATCTTCTTTAACAAAACCTCTCTTGAAAGCTACATATTTTCCTTTTTTATATATGTACATGCCATTGCCCGATCCCAGGTCCCGCAAAAAAATTCTACCCTTATAGAGCCGAATGTCGGCATGGCGACGGCTCACATATCCGTCGCTAATATAGATATGACCTTCTCTGCCAATAATATATGGCTGTCCATCGACTAGGCCTGAGTAAACTTCAGACATATTATCGATATTTTCAGGTTATGGATGGGCTGCATTATTATGCTCCCAGGCGTTGTAAAGTATAAAAGGCGGTATCGACTCGATACGCTTGGTTGATTTCTAGTAGGTCAGAGGCAGAATTTCCGTTAACTGCCGCCCATTTAATCAAGTTATGCGTCTGCTTTCCCGATAACGGACGCTTATGACCTCCAGCCAAGCTGAGGGAATCGGCCAATCACGGAGGTGCCATTTTTGTCGTGTGAAGTATGTAATATTGCCGGTAACGGTGAAAGTATCATTTTTAGCTGTATCAGGATCAACAACCGCTGAGACCGTTGATCCAGTCGGTTAACAGGTTGATGCCGACATTGTCTATCGGGTTTGAACCCAGTGGCGGCATACCGTGACTGTCGCGCCGGGCAGATCGTGCGATAACCAGCGAACGTGCCGCATCGTCCCGTGCGATCAGGCGTGAATTAACGATGCCGAGATCACGTTCGAGCGGCATGACGTCGCAGGCATTGGTCGCCGCAAGTGTCGTTGTGTAGCGTAAGTCCATGCTCGACGGTGTGGGCTCCCCCCGGGGCGACGGCATTGTGCACAAGCGGACCCAGATCTATTGCTACTTGACATACGCACCTATATCCTTCAAAAGGTTTGATTTGTGTATCACTGTTACACGAATCTTGAACTGGCTTACCAGGATTAGATTAAAGGCGTGCTAAGTATTCAGGGCTCTCCCGATCTCCGTCGGATCGTTGTGCTTAATCCCAAAGGTGGCGTGGGGAAATCCACGCTGACAACCAATCTTGCGGGTTATTTTGCAGACACCGGGCGAAATGTTGCAATCGTCGACATGGACAAGCAGGGCGCCAGTACCTACTGGTTAAGCAAAAGACCTGCTGAGCTACCGGTTATATATGGCGTTTTTGCCGCCCCGGAGGAAGCCGAAATACCTGACGACTTCAGTATCACTCTGCCTTCGGAAATCGATCTGGTCATCGTGGATACTCCTGCCGGCATCCCAAAGGACGACCTATATAAATTCACGGCTGGCAGCCACGCCATCATCGTTCCGGTAATGCCATCAGAGTTCGATATTCATGTAGTTTCCCGCCTGATTGGGGATCTGCTAGTTTTGGCACGCGCTAATAGGGAAAATCGACGTCTTGGTGTGCTTGCAACTCGCGTAAAGGAGCGAACAGTCGCCTTCAGGCAGCTTCGGAAATTTCTAAATCGTCTCTCGATTCCCGCCATCGGAGTTATTCGGGATAGCCAGAACTACGTAAGAGCGGCCCGAGAAGGTATTTCTATTTATGAATTACCGAAATCAAGAGTAAAAAAGGATCTGAAGCAAGAGGAATCCGTTATTGAATGGCTGGAGCAAAGACTTGCAACGCCACTCAATGAACGGGATCTGTTACGACCTCCGCCCAGGGCGAATGTAGTTCGGCAGTCGCACAGGCTCTACCGTAAGCTTGCGATGCTCAGTATTCTTGCGCTGCTTACAGTGTCGGGCCTATCCTGGTATTTTTATCATAAACCTGGTACCGGTCCGGCAATAGTAACGTCAGGCATTGTGGAGGATTCCAAAGAGCAGAACATCCCCGCAGCCGACCTCGAGATTCCACCTTTATCCGAAGAAGAAATCGCTACTTCAAACAAACTGGTTGAACCCCCAGCGCCAGAACAGCGCGTGGGGGAGGCCAACAAAAACGTCGAAGATGATGCACAGATTTTGATGAGTGCAAAGGTGGCCTCGACTATCTCTGAATCAAAACCAGAGAACGAAATTGCCGAAATAAAGCTAATCAAAAAAGAGCAGTCACTAAGTCCCTCTGATGAATTTATTCAGAAGTGGCGACTTAGCGGTGTTGCGGTGACCGATGGAAAACCTGTTATCATGTTGACTCGCTCATCGGATTCGACGACCAGGTTAGTTTCCGGCAGTGACCGAATCGACGGTTGGCGTATCAAAGAAGCAGCCTCCAATTTGGCAGTATTTGAAAAAAACGGTGAAGAAGCTCGTTTAAAAATTAGCGGGCAGAATAACTGAGTCACGAAAGCAGCCCTGCACCTGGCCCGTAATCATTGGGCAGCAGGCGAACAGAAAGCACAACCGAAGTGGTAAACTCAGCACCTATTGACACACCGGCTGATACGAGAATACCTCATCTAAGAGCAGGGCCGAATTCTCTATAATGCGGCGTGTGCCGCAACTGGGTTAGAAACCCCAACGCTTACAAATCAAAGGGACCAAGCGCTTCTCTTGGCAGGTTTCACAGCGTACCCGCAGAAACCCATGTTACAGTCTGCCGCATTTAAGGTAGTCTTCGAATTCCCGTCGAACATAGTCAGCCCCCCGGCCTTGCTCGGCCAACATTCGCCTGAAAACCAGATATTGCTTCGACACCAATTGATGGAGAAGCGTCTTCTCGGGCCGATAGCGCTTTTCGGACAAAGCATCGCGGTCGGCACAGACCTGTCTTGCCGTGCCAATGGTGGGCATGATTCGATTGCATGTTATTCAGAGTGATTATCGAGTCTAGCGCTGGAAGAGCATCCGGGGAAAATCGTCATACCCTACTTCACTCTGCGATAAAGGGCGGCTCTGGGTCGCTTCTCGCCCCTGAATTTTCTATTTTGAGGGTCCGTTTTCTCTAAAGGAGACGCTCGTCTGTGCCTCACGGGCTTCAGAGAACGTCGACCAGGGACACTGAGGCTATGCCGCTGAGCGTCAGTATGTGGACTCCTCCTCGTTTGCAAGTAATCGGTTGGTGGCAGCTGGCTCGACTGCAAACGTATATCCGGCCTC
>CP070646.1:322341-327245 GCA_020354435.1 Gammaproteobacteria bacterium | reverse complement strand
CAATCCAAATTCGAGCCGAGTTTTTCAACAGAATAGGCCGAAGATTGCCTCCTGCCTTAACTATATGAGGGTCTGCTTCCGAGAAAACTGCTGCCAAGCTCGATGAATCAGCGACGAAAACCAATTGCCATATGATTATTTGAAGCGCGGGGAAACGAGTAAGTCTATTCGGGTAATCCTGCCTTGCGAATTCCGTTCCAATATTGATCGAGGCCATCCTCATGTCGGGTAGGCAATAACCTCTTTAGAAAGGAAATACTCAGATCCTCTCTAACCTTTAGCGCGCCTTGTAATGCTTCTTTAGCTTCTGCCATTCGACCCAGGCTGGCATATGCGGCTGCCAAGGTCGCGTGATTCCAGTAGCCGAGCGGTGCCGGCCACCTCAGACTTCGCTTTGACCATTCGATGGCTTCTTCATAGTCTCCGGCCGTGATGCACGCCACGCCGAGAATGTTGGTGAAAGCCATCATCAGTGGATCTCTCGGGCTCAGTTTGACCGCAATTTTCAGGTTTTTCCTGGCTTCTTCCAAATGGCCCGCTAGCGTCTGCACGAAGCCGAGGCCGAAATAGGCTTGCGCATAATTGGGATTCAGCTCCAGCGCGGTTTTCAGGGCGGCAATTGATTCGTCGTGAGCTCCCAACATCATGTAGATGCGCCCGATCGCGAAGTAGCCAACGGGATCGCGAGGATCGGTCTCCATGGCCTTTTTTGCCAGGCACTTGCCTTCCTCCAGCAATCTTACACGGTCTTCCGAAAAGCCCATCACGACCTGGAGGAAATTCAGGTAAGCCTGGTAGGCTATCGCAGCTGCAAAACCGGGGTCCAGCTCGGCGGCTTTTTGAAAGAAGCCACGAGCCTTTTCTATATTTTCGTCGAATAGCCACAGGTTCCATAGCCCGCGCTGGTAATTTTCCCAGGCATCGAGATTGTCAGGCGCTTTGCTTACCGCACGGTGGCGTTCGGCCGCATTCAGTTCAGGTTCGATAGCCGCCGCTATGGTCTGGGTCATCTCGTCCTGAAGTTCGAAGATATCCTCGATTACCCTGTCGTATTTTTCCGCCCAGACATGCAGGCCCTCGTGATCGATTAATTGGGCGGTTATCCGAACCCGGTTACCCGATTTTCGTACGCTGCCCTCCAGCACGTAACTGACACTAAGGTCCTCTGCCACCTGCTTGACATCAGCGGATTTTCCTTTGTAGCTGAAAGTACTGGTGCGCGCTATCACAGTAAATGCCCGGATCTTGGATAACGCTGTTATTATGTCCTCGCAGATCCCGTCCGCCAGGTAATCCTGTTCGAGGTCTCCCGACATATTGACAAACGGCAGAACCGCTATCGAGGGAATCTTGCGCGGCGAAGCATCACTACTGGAGCTTGCCGCATCAGTTCTCTGTTTGCCCGGGTGCCATTGGTAAACATGCACCGGTGATACAATATTTTTGAGTGACTTCTGGCCACAATCCTGGAATTCGATATCGAGCTTGCCCCTAACTTGCTCGTATACCTGTCCCGAGATACACAGGCCTCCAGGGCTACTGATACTTTCCAAACGTGCGGCCCTATTGACTCCATCGCCGTATATTTCACCCCGATCCTCGAGAACCTCACCGATGTTGACGCCTATCCTGATTCTTACCTGCTGGTCCTCGGGAATCTCAGGGCTATTATTATGTAGCTCAGTCTGGATCGAAACTGCCGACTCGACCGCTGCTACTACACTCGAAAACTCCCCTAGTATCGCGTCTCCTGCATAACGCAATACAACACCACCATGCGATTTGATCGATTTGCTGGCAAAATCCAATACTTCCATCACCCGTTGGTGTGTGCCCAGTTCATCCCGGCCTGTCAATCGGCTGTATTCAGCGACATCCGCATAAAATATTGCTGCCAATTTATGCTTGGAGCGATGTTTATCCATAGTCACAGCATAACCGAAAAACAGATCAATCCACACTTATTACCGTTTACGAGTCTCTAGACTCGTTTCAAAACCAGTGGTATGAATAAATCCGTTACTTCGAAGATACCCAGGTCCACTTGCAGCCGAGGTAGTACCTATCCTGCGTAGTATTTAATTTGGGCGTCCGCTGTTGGCCAATCGAAGTCCAGCAGAGCCTAGGGAGCGTCTGTTTTTGAGAGATAACAAATAGTTTGGTCCGGCTGCATGTGCTTGTAATGCGAGTTATTCGGTTTCAACTACTTCTATCTTATCGATATCATCCACCCACTTTTGAACCGATCTATGCCAGAACTGGATTTTGGGTTTCAGCTGGTCTCTTTGTTCTGCTGTTCCCAGTCGAAGGTTAAATGTCTTAGGACCTGGTTTAGAGTTGGTTGCATATAGAGGTGAGGCACAGTCAGGGCAAAATAATTGGTGACTCTCTATTCCATCCTCCGAGACTTTCTTTATATACGTCTTAGGTTGTCCCGAGAGAAGGCTGAAGTTCTCTTCAGGTACCGGCACGGCCCATCGAAAGGGGGAGCCTGAAATCGATTGGCATTCAGTGCAGTGGCACAAATAGACTGCTTTTGGATCAATCTCTGCGCTATATGCGATTTCCCCGCAATGACAACTACCGTTAATTTTCATTTACTGCCTCCTCCAGTTAATCCTGGCTTCGCGTTAAATAACTATTGTCTAGCTCGCATAACAGCTGGATTATAAGGTTTTTGGTCCGATAACGAATTATCGCTTAAGTGCTGGGCGTCCGCCCCTGGCCAAAGAACGTCTCCCAGGCCCTGCCTATAAGCGTCTCCTATCGACAAAGATGCCGCATAATTTCATTGAATGAGTGACGAGAGTCAGCCCCAAAAGAGCCGTTTTGCTTACACGAACTCGTTTACCACTTATGAAGCCGAATAATTCGTGCCATGGCATAAATTTGCTAGTTATAGATAATGAAAATCTAGTCAAAGAAGAAAATGGAGAATGAATAATGGCAAACCCTCGACTGTCCCAGCAAATGGCTTACATGATCGCCCTCGAATCGAGAATTGCGGATATGTTTACGAAAAGGCACGAGAATTTGAAAGGCAACCAGATGGTTTCGGGATTGATTGAGGATATTGTTCGAAGTGCGAAGGAGCAGAAATCTGCCTTGATCAACCGATTGGGCGAGGTTGACAGTAGTGCTTCTATACCCGCGCTTTCAGGTAAAAATTCCGGCGAACTTGAAGGCTGGGTGGCTGCCTCTGCCTTACAAGATGCATATACTGCTCTGAACGAGGCGATCATCGGCTATACGACGTTAAGCATTATTGCCAAGCGCTCCCGTGATAGTGCGGTAATCGGTGACGGCAACACAACGGACATCGCCGATCAGCACATGAGAAACTATATCGCCAATGTTCGCTCAATAAGTGATCTACTGCATGACGTGGTCATAGGCGAACTGAATCATGACGGGCATTCTTGTGAATGCACCTGTGCTTGCTGTGGCATCGGGTTATGTATTTGTTCAACCTACAATAAAGAAACTCTCAGTAACGCGTGGGTCGAAGCTATTCCTTTCGCAGATGAAGGCGATGTCCTGGTCCTTGAACCCCGAGCCGGAAGTCCTGCAGCCGAAGCCGGTTTGAAGCAGGGGGATTTTATCGTCGCAGCCGATGGGACAGATATGGCGTCATATGCAACCTTGTATGAAATCGCAGATGGACACCAGTCCGGTGACAAGATGGAGCTTACTGTCAGACGCGCTTCCGGTGATTTGACAAATGTTTCGGTAAAGATCCCTTAAGTCCGGATTTGACTTAATCAGTTCAGCGGTAAACGCGAGCGCCCGAAAGTGACCGGTTTTTGAAGTTTGGCTCGAAAAGATCAGGGTCTCTTTTCGGGAAACAAGGCCCAAGCTCAAGAATGTTCTGGTTAAAGAAAACGATTCACAACCGATAATTAATCCCGGTTGAATTCAGGTTGGCATCCCCGCTTTACGAAGACCTTCAAGCAAATGCTCTAGGCCCTCAGGAACAAAAATTGAAAATAAATTCGCCCAGTGTTCGCGCCATTTAGTTGGATCGTCCCTAAGCATAGAAACCAATCCCGGGTCCATCAGACTAAGATATTCCTGCACTGCCTCTTCCGCCTTGCCCGCATTACCGAGCTGTGCATAAGAAGCTGCCAGAAGGCTAAATTTCCGCGGGAGATCACTTGAAAGTTTTGCTAGTACTTCCACCGCTTCCTTGTAGTTGCCTGCCAGGTAATCCGACATTCCAAGACCACAATAACAACTATTGGGCGCCAGGGGATTCCGTCGCAGTGACTCGGAAAAACACGACACGCTCTCGTCATGTCTGCCGGTACAAGCCAATAGGTATCCTTTGGCGCAGAGATGATGATACTCGCTTGGGTTGAGTGCCAGAGCTTTATCAACATGAAACTCCGCCAGGTCATGTTGCCCCAAGGAGAAATATGCATGCCCAATAGCATAGTGAGCCCTGCTATCCTTATCATCCAATTCTACGGCTTTCCGCCCGAACTGAAGCGCCTTGCTAATGACTTTATGATGATCCTCCGAGAGCAGGCCCCAATGAAGATAAATATGGACTTTGGACAGGCCTGTGAAGGCCGCTGAACAGTCGGGGTCAATCTCGATAGCTGATTCATACATTCGTCGTGCTTCCAACAAATCTTCTTTAGCGCCGCGCTCGAGATACCGGTTACCACGCATTACCCATTCATAGGCCGAGAAGTTTTCGGGCGCCCGGATTCGCGTTTCCTGGTAGATTGCATCCTCGACCTGGGCAACAAGGGTTCTAACTATAGCCTGCGCAACCTCGTCCTCGACCGCAAACACATCTTCCAGTTCTCGATCGCACCGCTCGCTCCACAGAACCTGACAGGTTGTGGCATCAACCAACTCCACCGAAACACGCACGCGTTTACCGAGCTTGCGAACAG
>CP070646.1:317275-322241 GCA_020354435.1 Gammaproteobacteria bacterium | reverse complement strand
CGGGAACTGTTTAACGAAACTGCTTAAGGATATTCCGATACATGCACAAAACTCCGTCATTGCGAGCGAAGCGAGGCAATCTCCGTAAAGATTGCCGCGGCGCTGCGCGCCTCGCAATGACGGATCAGTCATCGAATACGAGGAAAACGTTATGAGTGAAAATATTGTTATTACCGCAATCGCGCGCACGCCGATGGGCGGTTTTCAGGGTGTGCTGACCGATGCCAGCGCGGCCGAACTCGGCGCCGCCGCAATCCGCGCCGCGGTCGAACGCAGCCAGTTACAGGGTGAAGATATCGATGAAGTCATCATGGGCTGCGTGCTGCCAGCCGGCCAGGGCCAGGCGCCGGCGCGCCAGGCCAGTCTCGCTGCGGGACTGCCGCTTGCCACCGGCTGTACCACGATCAACAAGATGTGCGGCTCGGGCATGAAGGCCGCCATGTTCGCCAACGATCTGCTCAAGGCCGGCAGCAACAGGGTTATGGTCGCAGGCGGTCTCGAAAGCATGACCAACGCACCCTATATTCTGACCAGGGCGCGTGCCGGCATGCGCATGGGCCACGGTCAGGTTTATGACCACATGTTCCTCGACGGCCTCGAGGATGCCTACGACAAGGGCAAGCTGATGGGTGTGTTCGCCGAGGCTACCGCCGACAAGTACGGCTTTAGCCGCGAACAACAGGATGAATTCGCGATTGCGTCGCTCAGGCGCGCGCAGGCCGCGATCGAAAGCGGTGCCTTCAAAGACGAAATTACGCCGGTGGTGATCAAGACGCGCAAGGGCGAGGTTACGGTCGACACCGACGAGCAGCCCTTCAATGCGAATATTGAGAAAATCCCGTCGCTGCGTGCGGCCTTCCGCCAGGACGGTACCGTCACCGCGGCCAATTCGAGTTCGATTTCCGACGGCGGCGCGGCGCTGGTATTGATGGGTGCAACCGAGGCCGAAAAACGCGGCATCCAGCCGCTCGCCGTGATCCGCGCGCATGCAACCCATGCGCAGGAACCCGCCTGGTTCACGACCGCGCCGGTCGGTGCGCTGAAAAAAGTGCTGGAAGCGGCCAACTGGTCGAGCGATGAAGTCGATCTGTACGAAATCAACGAAGCCTTTGCCGTGGTCACGATGGCGGCGATGCAGGATCTGGGTCTCGATCACGCCAGGGTCAATGTCAACGGCGGCGCCTGCGCGCTAGGCCATCCGATCGGTGCTTCCGGCGCGCGCATCATCGTGACCCTGATCGCCGCGTTGCAGAATCGCGGCCTGAAGAAAGGCGTTGCCGGACTGTGTATCGGCGGCGGCGAAGCTACCGCGGTCGCGCTCGAGTTGCTTTAAAGACGCGATGCAGCTCAGCGAAGAACAGGGCCTGATCCGCGACAGCGTGCGCGATTACGTGCAGGCGCGGATCGCGCCGTTCGCGGCCGACTGGGACCGGGACAAACATTTTCCGGCCGCGCAGCTCGGGGAAATGGCCGAACTCGGCCTGTTCGGCATGTTTATCCCCGAGGAATGGGGTGGCGCCGGCGCCGATTACCTGAGCTTCGCGCTCGCGATCGAGGAAGTCGCGGCCGGTGATGGCGCCTGTTCGACGATTCTGTCGGTGAATAACTCGGTGGTCTGTAACGTTTTGCTCAAATCAGGCAGCGAGTTTCTCAAACAGACTTATCTCAAACCGCTCGCGTCGGGGCAAAAGCTCGGCTGTTTTTGCCTGACCGAGCCGCACGCGGGCTCGGACGCCGCGGCGCTGAAAACGCGGGCCGAGAAAACCGACGACGGATACCTGATGAACGGCAGCAAGGCGTTTATCACGTCGGGCGCGAATGCCGACGTCGCCATCGTTTTTGCCGTGACCGATACGCAGGCCGGCAAGAAGGGTATCAGCGCGTTTGTCGTGCCGACCGACAACCCCGGTTACGAGGTTGGCGGGATCGAAAACAAGATGGGTCAGCACGCATCGGATACCGCGTCGATTTTTTTCAAGGATTGTCTGATCCCGGCGGATCACCTGATCGGTAGCGAGGGCGAGGGTTATAAAATCGCGTTGATGAACCTCGAGGGCGGCCGCATCGGCATTGGCGCGCAAAGCGTCGGCATGGCTCGTGCGGCTTACGAATGCGCGCTGGCATACGCCAGGGAACGCAGCAGTTTCGGTAAAACCCTGGTCGAGCATCAGGCGATCGCGTTCCGCCTGGCCGACATGGCGACCCGACTCGAGGCCGCCCGCCTGCTGGTGCACAACGCGGCTCGCCTGCGCGATGCCGGCGAACCGTGCCTGAAGCAGGCCAGCATGGCCAAGCTGTTCGCTTCCGAGGCGGCCGAGAAAATCTGTTCCGACGCGATCCAGGTTCTCGGCGGTTACGGTTACCTGAAGGATTTTCCGCTGGAGCGCATCGCGCGTGACGTGCGCGTGGCGCAGATCTACGAAGGCACCAGCGATATCCAGCGTATCGTCATCGCGCGCGAACTGGTAGCGGGAAAATGAGTATCATCGAATCCCGCATCAGCAATCGCAGCGCCGAGTTTCAACAAAACCAGGCGGCAATGCGGGCGCTGGTCGAAGATTTGCGTTTGCAGGTGGAAGGCATATCCCGCGGCGGCGGCGAGCGCGCGCGCGAGAAACATATCGGCCGCGGCAAGCTGTTGCCGCGAGATCGCATCGACCACCTGGTCGATCCCGGGTCGCCGTTTCTCGAAATCGGCCAGTTCGCCGGTTACCGCATGTACGGTGACGATAACGTCGCTGCCGGTGGTCTGATTGCCGGCATCGGACGCATCCGCGGTGTCGAATGCATGATCGTGGCCAACGATGCTACGGTCAAGGGTGGTACTTACTACCCGATCACGGTGAAAAAGCATTTGCGCGCGCAGGCGATTGCGCTGGAGAACAACCTGCCGTGCCTGTACCTGGTCGATTCCGGCGGTGCGCATTTGCCGAGCCAGGACGAGGTATTTCCCGACCGTGAGCACTTCGGTCGTATTTTTTTCAACCAGGCCAATATGTCGGCGCGGGGAATTCCGCAGATCGCGGTGGTCATGGGCTCCTGCACCGCCGGTGGCGCTTACGTGCCGGCCATGTGTGACCAGTCGATCATCGTCAGGCAGCAAGGCACGATTTTTCTCGGCGGCCCGCCGCTGGTGAGAGCCGCGACCGGCGAAGTCGTCAGCGCCGAGGATCTCGGCGGCGCCGACGTGCATGCGCGCATCTCGGGCGTGGCCGATCATTACGCGCACAACGACGAGCACGCGCTGGCGATGGCGCGTGACATCGTCGCTTCGCTGAACCACGATAAACGCCCCGACGTGGTTCTGCGCGACGTCGTCGAACCGCGTTACCCGGTCGAGGATTTGTACGGCATCGTGCCGGCCAGCCTGCGTAAACCGTTCGATATACGTGAAATCATCGCTCGCCTGGTCGATGACAGCGAGTTCGATGAATTCAAACAGTTATACGGCACCACGCTGATCTGCGGATTCGCTCACCTGTACGGCATACCGGTCGGCATTGTCGCCAACAATGGCATCCTGTTCTCGGAATCGGCACTGAAGGGCGCGCACTTCGTCGAGCTGTGCGCGAAGCGTCGTATACCGCTCGTGTTTGTGCAAAACATTACCGGTTTCATGGTCGGGCAAAAGTACGAACATGGCGGTATCGCGCGCGATGGCGCCAAGATGGTGACCGCCGTCGCCTGCGCGCGCGTACCCAAGCTGACGCTCGTGGTCGGCGGCAGTTTCGGTGCCGGTAACTACGCCATGTGCGGCCGCGCCTACGGCGGCCGTTTCCTGTGGATGTGGCCCAACGCGCGTATTTCAGTCATGGGCGGCGAGCAGGCCGCGACCGTGCTGGCGCAGGTCCGGCGCGACGGTCTCGAAGCCCGTGGTGAAGCCTGGAGCGAGGACGATGAAACCAGTTTCAAGCAGCCGATTCGCGAGCAGTACGAACACCAGGGGCATCCCTATTATGCCTCCGCGCGCCTGTGGGACGACGGCATCATCGATCCCGCCGACTCGCGCCGGGTACTCGGGCTGGGATTGTCGGCGGCACTGAACGCGCCGATCGAGAAAACCGAATTCGGTATTTTCAGGATGTAGCGCATGGCGGACTGCAGACTGGAAATCGATTCACGTGGTGTCGGCAGCCTCACGCTGGACCGACCGCAGCAGCACAATGCTTTCGATGACGATCTGATCGTCGATTTGATCGACAAGCTGGACCAGCTTGCGACAGACAGCGCGGTGCGCATCGTCGTGCTGCGCGCCTCCGGTAAGAGTTTTTCTGCCGGCGCGGATCTGAACTGGATGCAGCGCATGGCCGATTTCGACGAGGCGCAGAACTATGCCGACGCGATGCAGCTGGCCGAGCTGATGCGTCGACTGAACCACCTGCCCAAACCGACCATTGCGCGCGTGCAGGGTGCCGCCTTCGGCGGTGGCGTCGGTCTGATTGCCTGTTGCGATGTCGCGCTCGCGGCTGCGAGCGCCGTGTTCAGCCTGTCCGAGGTCAGGCTGGGCCTGATTCCGGCGGTCATATCGCCCTACGTCGTACGCGCCATCGGCGAGCGAGCGGCGCGCAGGTATATGTTGACCGCGGAGCGTTTCGACGCCGCACAAGCCCTGCGACTGGGATTGTTACACGAAGTCGTCGACCAGCAGGACCTCGATGTGCGCCTCGACGAGTTGATCGAAATCCTGCTCGAGGCGGGGCCGTCGGCGCAGGCCGCCGCCAAGGATTTGATTCTCACGGTTGCCGGTAAACCGGTGGAACGGGACCTGATCGAAGAGACCGCCAGCCGCATCGCATCGGTCCGGGTTTCGCAAGAGGGTCGCGAGGGCATCGCCGCCTTCCTCGAGAAACGCAAGCCCGGTTGGGTGAAGCCCGGTGATGTTTAACAAGATCCTGATCGCCAACCGCGGCGAAATCGCGGTCCGGGTCGCGCGCAGCGCGCGCCGGCTCGGTATCCGCGGCGTCGC
>CP070646.1:312178-317175 GCA_020354435.1 Gammaproteobacteria bacterium | reverse complement strand
CTGCTCATCGACGAGTTGCATAACCTGGTCGATCGCGCGCGTGGCATGTATTCGGCGAACCTTTCACGGCGACAGATCAAAACCGCGCTCGCGGCCGACAACAGCCGCACGATCGATGCGGCGCTTAAGGCCATGCAGCAGGCGCTCGACCGCGAACTGCGCAAACAGGAAGCCGACAAATCGGTTGCCGAGACCGCGCCAACTGGTCTGCTGCACGCAAGCCAGCGCTTCGGCGAGAAGCTGGGCTTCGATATCTTTAACAATAAACACATCGCCCGCGAAACACTGGATTTCTCGAAGGAGGTATTCCGCTTTCAGAGCATCGGTCACTTATTCTCCAGACACCATCGAGCGCTCGGTATGAAGCCGCTGAAAAGGCGCGAAATGCGGCTGAGATGTCTGAATGCGTTCGAGTATCTGCAGCAATGTTATCCACTATTCCAGACGGTCTGCGGATTTTCCGCAACCCTGTCGCCGCCAGCATACTTTCTGCAGGCGCTCGGGCTCGAGCAGGGCTGCAAGAGCCTGAGCCTGGAATCGAGTTTCCCGGGTGTGAATCTCGCTGTTCGAGTTTGCGATTATGTCGATACGCGTTATCGTCAGCGTGAATTCCATATCGACCGTATTTGCGATTCGATTGCCGCCTGCTACCGCGCTCGCCCGGGCAATTACCTGGTATTTTTTTCCGCTTACCAATTCATGCAGCAGGTGCATGAACGATTCCTGGCCAGCTACCCGGAAATCGAGACCCTGCTGCAGCAGCGCGATTTCGACGAGGCCGAACAAAGACGCTTTTTATCCGCTTTCTTCGAATCCGACCGGCGCCTGGGATTCGCGATCATGGGCGGACGTTTCGCCGAAGGCATCGACTACCGCGGCAAAGCCCTGATTGGCGCTATCATCGTTGGTGTCGGCCTGCCGCAGGCAAACCTGGAGCAGCAGCTGATCCAGCAGGATTTCGAATCGCTGGAACTCGACGGATTCGACTACGCCTTTCGTTTTCCCGGGCTTATCCGCGTCATGCAAAGCGCCGGACGAGTGATCCGCAGCGAAACCGACCGCGGCGTGGTCGTGCTGCTCGACCGACGTTTCCGTCAGACCGGTTATGCACGATGTCTACCGCGGCACTGGCAGACACGCTATTGCAACAGTCCGGATTCGCTGGAACAATCGCTCACAGCATTCTGGGAAGACAGGGAGGAAATCGATGCCGAAGATTGATATTCGTAAAGCCGATATTACGCAGCTCGAAGTGGATGCGATCGTCAACGCGGCCAACACCGAGCTACGCGAAGGCGCCGGCGTCTGCGGCGCCATTCATCGCGCAGCGGGCCCGGAGCTCGCGGCCGAGTGCCAGACCCTGGGCGGTTGCGACACCGGCGACGCTAAAATCACCGGGGGCTACAAGCTACCCGCAAAATACGTGATTCACGCGGTCGGTCCGGTTTGGCAGGGTGGCGGCAGTAACGAGGCCGAACTGCTCGCGAGCTGCTATCGAAAAAGCATCCTGCTGGCCGAGGAACACGGCCTTCAAAGTATCGCCTTTCCGGCGATTTCCTGCGGAATTTACGGCTACCCGATCAACCAGGCAGCGACCATTGCCATCGAGGCCACGCTGAAGACGCTGCACCAGTGCGAAAACGTCGAGGAAGTCATCTTCGCCTGCTTCTCTGACGATATCGAGGCCGCCCTGATCCAGGTTGCCTCGCATCACGCGCTGTAATATTTCGAATCAAACAAGGTCATCCCCGCCTGCGCGAAGCGCATATCGATACATCTGACCGCCGAGAACTCCAAATAGCCCTGGTACGTATTGTCGATACTGGTATGTCATCCCCGAGCAAGCGGGGATGACTTCGGGGATCCGGGGATGACTTGGTCAATTCGGTTTATTTACAGGATTAGAACTGTGGCCCCAATTTATCGTAAACGCTTTGCAGCTTGTCCTGCATGCTTTGCTCACGGTCGACACGAGTACCGACACGCATGCTGGAGGTGACACGCGGCGCACCCATTTCGTGCATCTTTTCGTGGCATTGTTTAACCGCGGCCATGACCTTGTCCCAGTCGCCCTCGACGTTGGTACCATAGGCATGCATCTCGTGGCTAAGGTCGGCAGATTCGAATATGCGCTGGCATTCGACCACGTATTCCGATACCGAAACCCCGACGCCCATTGGCACCACGCAAATATCGACTAACACATTCATCAGACTCTCTCCTGTATTGGCAAGCCTGCGATGATACAAAACAATAAGTTCGCGCCCAAGACGAGCAAGGCACAAGGTCGAATCAGTCGTAACCGGTCAGTTCCATGTAACCGACGCCGGCCGCAGAGCCAGTTTCATCTTCGACCAGCACGACGCCTTCCCAGTAGGGAATACGTGTATCCATCCACTGCTCGTCGTAGAGGGGCTTGATGCGCCATCGGCGCTGCTGTGCGCCAAGCGTCAGTTGCCACTCCATCGGCAGCGCGCGCGTCTGCCGCTCCCCGGTCGCAACCTCGGAAACTCTCGTCGACCGCAGTTCGATCGCATCACCGTCGAGCAACCGGTTTTCTCCTCGCGGTTTGATCCAGGTGCCGCTAAGCCAGTGCTCGCCGTTATCGTGGCGCAGGCGGTAAACCATTAGCTTGTGGCCATCGTCGAGATGCAGCGAAAACCAGTCCCATCCCTGCTGATTTTGCGCCAACGCCTGCGAACTCCATTCCCGGTCCAGCCAGCCCTGGCCGCGCAAACCGATTTCTTCCGCACCCTGCCTGACAATTCCATTCACGCGAATATGCGGCTGGCTGTAGTAATAGCTGGCCTGCCCCTGGGCCGATTTCTGGCTGTAACCGTCGATGCCGTTGGCTACCAGTTCGCCGGTGGCTTCGAGCGAAAGCACGACTTCACGATCTTCGACCGTGAACCTGAGCCGCGCCGGCAACAGCACCGCACCGTTCGAACGCCACTCCCAGTCATCCATCCAGGCGTTGAAATAACCGTCCTCGTCGATTCGACTGACACCTGCCTGGCCAATGCCGCCGCGGGCAAAGCGCTGCTCGTGAAAATGGCCGTCCGGCGTCGTGATCGCGGCATGCGCCATCCACATCTGGTTACTATCCCAGCCACTTACGACCGGCCCCGGGCTAAGGGCCTGGCGGAACAGCGTCCATTGCAAGCCCCAGTGCCGACCTGCCTTATCGCTCAGGTTTGCGGTCAGGTACCACCATTCGATACGGTAATCCGGATGAGCGCCATGATCGCGCGGAAACTCGAGCTTTTTACCCGGCATCACCTGGGCAAAACCGAGACCCTGGTCGCGCAAATCGCCGAGCACGTCCTGCGCCGACAGCAGCGGGGAAAAAACCAGCCAGCAGGCTAATAGCAGCAATCTGCTCAAATCGTTTCCCCGAGCTGGGCCAGTGCCTGCGGCATTTTGCGTCGCCACTGCAGCGAGACCAGTGCCAGCGTAAGCGTACAGATCAACAAAACGATACCGGCGAGACGCAGCGCCGGGGTGAACTCCCACACCAGCGGCATGCTCCAGCCGAAACTGATGATGTTGATTTTATGGATCAGGATCCAGCTCAACATCGCGCCGAGAGGAAGCGACAACAACCAGGCAATAGTGCAAAAAATCAGCAGCGGCGTGGCTACCAGCAACAGTTGTTCATCCTGGCGCAGACCGAGCGCGCGCCACTGGGCGAATTGCGGCAGCCGTTCCTGCAGAATCGCGAGCAGCGACGCCAGCAGGGCGATCGCCGCTACCAGCATCGTCAGTCCGTTCATCGCCGCGGTAATTGCAAAGGTACGCTCGAAGATACCGACGGATAGCTTGCGTACCTGCGCCTGCGAGATCCAGTCTCCCGGTTGCGCGCCCAGCGCCACCAGACTCGCCTCGGCCCGCTGCATTGCCGCATCGGCATCGTGGTTCAACCAGAGCGCGACTCCACGCGAGTAATGGTGCTTCCAGTTACTCGCGACCACCTCGTATGGCAGGTAGAACTGGAAGTAAGGATTACCGTAATCGTAGAAAACGCCAACCACCTCGTAGCTTTTTATTCCGCGATCGCTGGCGAGCTCGATACTTTCACCCAACTCCACGCCAGCGAGAAAATGCACCTGCTCGTTGATCAGCACTTTGCCGGGTTGCTCGCGCCAGGCCTCGAGCGCCGCCGCTGCCGATTCGCCCTGCCACCTGGACAATGGCAACACGAGACTGTCCGGCGCACGCGTATCCACGCCGCGAATCAGACCCGGACGACCACGCCAGCGTGTGCTGACACCGATACGATGGTGGCTGTCGGCAAGCCAGGATTCGGCTGCGGCCGTTTTCCCGAGTTGCTCATGGTCGAGATAGGGTGCGCGCAGGTAGATATCGGCGCTTTGCCGCAGCTCGAGCCAGCCGACGAAAGCGTCGCGAAAACTGTCGACCAGGGTGCCGACACCGAGATTCGCGGTCAGCGCCAGCAGCAGTGCCATCATCGCGCTGCGAAAGGCGGGCATTTGCGACCAGCCGTCGCTGACCATCCAGCGCATCAAAAGTCTCCCGCGTGGAACCAGCAGCGTAACCAGGTGCAGGCCCGCGGCCAGCATCAACGGTAAAATCCAGGCCGCGGCGAACAGCATCAGGCCGAGTACGACGAATCCCTGGTTGACACTGGCGACCTGACCGTAGGCCAGCCACGCGATCAATGCCAGCGCGATGGCGGACAATGCCAGGCGACGGCAGGTGCGCGATTCGTCGCGGTAAACCAGCTCGCTGCTGGCGGCCTGGAGACTGGATAAGCGCAGCTGTCGGTAAAGCGGCCAGCCCAGCGCCCAGATCAGTCCCAGTAGCGTAATGCTCCAGGCCTTTAACAGGGTTATTGCACTCAGGCCAAGCTCGGATTCGATCGTCGCCGCATACAGGCTTTGCAGGCTGGCACCGAGACCCGGCAGCAGCGCGTGTGCCAGCAATATACCGAGCAGGAAACCCAAAGCGGTGCCAAGCAGACTCCACAAAAGCGTCTC
>CP070646.1:307036-312078 GCA_020354435.1 Gammaproteobacteria bacterium | reverse complement strand
CAGCGGCAGTGCATATTGCCGCATCGCGATACCTACGACGAAACCAACCTGCTATCGCGCGGCCAGGAAGTCGATGTCGAGGTTGACGAAGGCGAGGCCGTCGACGTGATCCTGCGTTCGGGACAGGTATCGTTCCATCACGGCCGTATTTTTCACGCTTCCGGGCCGAATCACAGCGCGAACGATCGTGTCGGCCTGGTGTTTCGTTTCCTCACGCCTGAGGTCGGGCAAATTGTCGCCAAACGCGATTACGCGATGCTCGTGCGCGGCGTCGATCGTGGGCATAACTGGATTCACGTTGCCCCGCCGCTGCGTAACTTCGGACCGGACGATCTCAGGTTAAGGCGGCAGGTAGAACAGGATCAGGCGGTGGCGCTCGGCGAGGGTGCGACACATGCCATGCATGCGGCGTACCAGGACTGAGTGTCTCCGGTCCTACATGTCGATCGCATCGCCAGGCCCCTCGAACCAGGCCATCCACTCGTCCATGACTTTTGCACATTCCTCTTCGGTTTCCGGTATTTTTTCGACATGGTATGCAAATACGAACTTCGGCGTGGTCTTGTCCTCGTTTACGTTTGCAACCTGGACCGGGCAGGATACTTGATCCGATCCGGTTTATCGAATCGAGGCAGCAGATTCCGCTTGACCCGCGAGGGTGCAGAATTGACTTAAATGGGCCGCCAGGGGCAAGGCGAACGCAGCAGAGCGAGCGGTAAGCTCCTGCATTTTAAAAGCGGGGTCAATTCTTGCTTTTAGCTGATTATCTGACGATCAGGCAACTGGCCTCGGCATTGTAGGCAATTTTGCGCGAGACACTGCCCAGAACCGTTCCTTTCAGCTTGCTCAGCCCCCGGGTCCCGACCACGATCATGTCCGCTTTCCTTCGTTTGGCAAAGCCGAGAATAGCGGCCGCCGGATCGCCGGTTCCAATCGCGGTTTTAACCTTTTTGGCGCCGGCTTTTTCCGCCACTTCCCGGGCGTTTCTCAGGATTTTTTCGGCGATCTTGCGCATGACTTCCTCGCGCGCATCGTTGAAGGCTTCGAACTTGTTGAATTCCAGTTCCGGAATTTCCTTTATTTCGAAGGGTATCTGCATATCACGAATGACGTTGACGATGAGCAATTCAGCGTCGTTCTGGATGGCAAACTGAACTGCCATATTTAACGCGCGGTTCGAAGCCGCCGACGCGTCGCTTGCAACCAGGATCTTGTCAATCATATTTCCATCCTTCCTACAGCCACTGAAGCCGCAGAGCTAGGCTAATCCCAATGCCTGTTTGCGTTGGTTTGCCCAGGTTCGCAGGACCTGGTCGATGGCGAGCCCGATAAAGGCGACGCACAGCCCCAGGGTCAGGCCGTTGCCGACGCCTTCTTTGTCCGACAGTGCCTTCAGAATCAACTGCCCGAGATCGTCGGTACCGATCAACGCGCCGATGATGACCATCGACAGCGCGAACACCACGGTTTGATTGATGCCGAGCGCCATGTGCGGAAAGGCCATCGGCAGCTCGATCGACAGATAGCGCTGTATTCTGTTAACCCCGGACATCGAGCCGGCCTCGTGCAACTGCGGCGGTACACTGAGCAAGCCCTGTATCGTGTAACGCGTGGCCGGGACGGTGGCGTAAACGACGATCGCGATTATTACCGACGTATCGTTAGCGACGCCGAACAGCATCATGGCCGGGATCAGGTAGATGAACGACGGGAAGGTCTGTAAAGTATCGCAAATCGTCAGCATGATGCGCGTGGCCAGCGGATGTTGTGCACACAGCGTGCCCATGACGATCCCGATAAAGGTCGAAATCAGCACCGCTAGTGTCATCAGGTAAGCGGTGATCAGCGCGCGGTCCCACCATTCGGTCAGCGCGATGAACAGCAGGAAACCACCGACGTATAGGCCGACGCGTACCCCGCCGACGATGTATCCAATGCCCATCGCCAGTGTGAAAGTCGCGACGACCGGCATGCCGAGGTAGGCGTTCTTGATCGGCACCAGTATCTCGACGATCAGCCATTTGCTGAAACCACTGAGTGTGAAGAAAAACGCATCCACGATCCAGTCAACCCCGGCCTGCAGGAAATTCTCGGTAGTAATACCCTTTTTATGCGGAATCAGGTAGAGATAGTTGAATCCTTCCTTGAATACGAACGAGCCGATCCAGGCCAGGATCACGCCTACCACGAAAACAGCCCCGAAAATGATCGAATATTTATGCCGTTGGACAAACGACAGGTCGGCGAAGTAATCGACCTGTTTGTCGGCCCAGGCGAGCGACAGCCGGTCGAGCATGATTGCGATTAGCACGATACAGACGCCGATCTCGATCGCCTGTCCGACTCTGAGCTGGTTCAGCGCGATAAGCAAATGATGTCCGAGCCCCTTGGCGCCGATCAGCGACGCGATGACCACCATCGCCAGGCACGACATGATGACCTGGTTGACACCGATCAGGATATCCCGCCGCGCGGTCGGAATCAGCACCTTGAGCAATAGTTGCCAGCCGTTGCAACCGCTCATCAATCCCGCCTCGGCGACTTCGGGCGACAGCTTTTTCAGGCCCAGAATGGTCAGGCGCACCATCGGTGGGGTGGCGTAGATCACCGTCGCGATCGCGCCCGCTTGGTCGCCGATGCTGAAAAATACCACAACCGGGACCAGGTAGGAAAAGTGCGGCATGATTTGCATGACGTTGAGAATCGGGTTCAGCACCATTTCCACGGTCTTGTTCCTGAACGCCCAGACGCCGAGCACGAGGCCGAGCAGGACCGAAATCGGCGCGGCGATCAGGACGAAGGACAGGGTTTCCATCGACGGTTCCCACTGCCCGAAAATCGCGATGTAGACGAAAGTAAACCCGGCAAACATGGCCAGCCTGGGTCCTTTCAGCGCGTAACCCAGGATCGCGGCGCCACCGGCGACGACGGTCCAGGGCAATGCCGGCCAGCGCGCCCACTCGTTTTCGGTCGCCCAGTCCCAACCGGTGAAGGTGACGATTGTATTGACGCCACCAAGCAGGACTTCACGCACGAATTCGATCATGAACAGGATCAGGCCCGAAGCCGAACGCGTGAACTGGTTCATCAGCGGCTTTTCTTCGTATTCCTCGATATCCGGATCCCAGACGTCGATCAGCCACCAGTCGTACAGAATATAATTGACCGAATCGTTGATGAGCAGCGGCAACTCCTTGATCAGCGGCGGCAAACGCCAGAACCAGTTGCCTTCGGATGGCGTCACAAATGCGCACAGCAGGATAAAAACGATCAGCAGCAAAACAAACTGCAGATATTTCTTTTGCCTTAGCGCATCAATCATGATGCTGTTTCAGTTTCGTTGTCGGAGTGGCCGCCGAACAGCACGTGGACGATATGGGATGCATGTAGGGCGCCGACGATCTCGCCCGCCGAGTCGACGACCGGGACCGGTTTGCCGGCATTCAGCACGGCCTCGGCCACGGTTTCGATGATCGCATCCTGCTGCACTCTCATCTCGCTGACTTCCTCGTTCGGATCGTACGGATCCATGACGGACTTGATTTTGAGTACCTTTTCGCGCGGGACTTCCTCGGTGAACTTGCGCACGTATTCGGTGGCCGGATTGAGCACGATGTTGGCCGGCGTATCGAGTTGCTCGATGACGCCGTCTTTCATGATTGCTATGCGGTCGGCCAGGCGCAGGGCTTCGTCGAAGTCGTGGGTGACGAACAGGATGGTTTTGCCGAGCACATCCTGCAGTCGCAGGAACTCGTCCTGCATTTCCTTGCGGATCAGCGGGTCGAGCGCGGAAAAGGGTTCGTCGAGAAACCAGATATCGGGCTCGATCGCGAGCGAGCGGGCGATACCGACGCGCTGCTGCTGGCCGCCCGAAAGCTGGCGCGGGAAATAATTTTCACGGCCCGTCAGGCTGACAAGGTCCACCATTTCCTTGGCCCGCTGCATGCTTTCCTGGGTGCTGATGCCCTTTACCTGCAGCGGAAAGGCGATGTTTTCCAGTACGGTTTTGTGAGGTAACAGCGCAAAGCTCTGAAACACCATGCCCATTTTGTTACGCCGCAGTTCGATCAGCTGCTTGTTGTCCATCGTCAGGATGTCTTCACCTTCGATGTAGATCTTCCCGGCTGTCGCTTCGTTCAGCCTGGAAATGCAGCGCATCAATGTCGACTTGCCGGAACCCGACAAGCCCATGATGATAAGCAATTCGCCCTGGTAAACCTCGAAAGAGGCATTGTTGACCCCGACGATACATCCGGCTTCCTGGAACCTGGCGGCGTCGACGACACCATTGGCCTGTTGCAGCATGCTGTGCGCATTGTCACCAAAAATCATGTAGACGGATTCGCAACGGATGACTGGTTCGTCCGAAGTCGAGGTTTCGGCTTCTGTATTCATGGCGTATTCTTGTTTTCTCCCCCAGGTTGTAAAGCTACCACATTTCGGCGGGCAAAAAATACCATCACCCTGAAAAAGAACCCCCTGGATCGATACCGCGCCAGGGGGTCTTTTATTTCAAGCTTTAGAATAAGGGCGGCTTACATGCCGGCTGCTACCCAGGGCTTCCAGACCTTTTCGTTGTCCGCCAGCCACTTCTTGGCGGCATCCTTGTGGTCCATCTTGTCGATGTCGACCAGTGCGGCCATCTGACCGATTTGCGGGGTCGTGAACGACAGCTGCGAAAAGATCGTGTAGGCATGCGGGTGGGTTTTCGGGAATTTGTAGTTGGCCGCTTTCTTCAGCCAGCCCTTCGGCGAGCCGCACTTGCCGTCACCGCCGTCTTCCTTGCGGCAACCAGGGTAATACTCCGGAAACTCGATAAAGGTAAAGCCTTCGGCATCGGTGAAGTTCGGCGTCCAGTTGAATACGACTGTGCCGCGGCCTTCTTTTTTCGCCGCCGCGAGTTCGGTCCACAGCGCGTCGGCGCCGCCGGCGAACTTGACTGTCCACTTGTCAGCCAGACCGAGTGCCTCGAGCCGCTCCGGCATCAGGTTGCCGTGCCAGCTTTGCGGGCCTTCCAGCCAGCGGCCCTTGCCGCCGGAATC
>CP070646.1:301838-306936 GCA_020354435.1 Gammaproteobacteria bacterium | reverse complement strand
CTGGTGTGCTTACATACTGAGTGCTGTGTTGAGTTCAGAATGTTTTGGTTTTCTGCAGAAAAATAGCCCTCCAATTTTTTCGAGTTTTTCAACAGAATCGGCCATAAGCTGTCACTCAGATTTAATTTCTTAGCCTCTGCTTACGGCACTTTGCGGCCATTGATAAAGCATTAAAGTTATGAAAATGTACAAGAACATTTGGCGGCATATCACAATATTCGTGCCTGTCGCATAATCACCTGCTATGCTACGAAGCGGTATTTGGCACCGGGGGATGAGCTGCAAAAATCTGCTTTCGGCCATGCCTGGTCGCAAATTCTACGAGTACGTACCATGTACTAGCTTTGAACGCGGAATTCCAATAGCGACGGAGAACAATTCGTCATGACAACTGCACGTTCCATAGGTATCGTCGGAGGAAGTGGCGCGCTTGGTGGCGCCATCGCTCGTGGCCTGCTCCGCAACGAGTTCATAAAACCCGAGCATCTATGGATTTCCAACCGATCGGGCAACACTTCCGGATTCGAAGAGGGGCTCGGTATACGGTTCACGACTCGCAACCAAGAGCTCGCGGACGCTTGTCAGATCGTGCTTGTCTCAGTGCCGCCTCATCTCGCGTCGTCTGTGGATATCAATGCAGAGAATCGTTTGATTATTTCGGTGATGGCGGGCGTATCCATAGAGCAGATGGAACAGCAAACATGTGCCAAGAGAGTCGTGCGCGCTATATCGAACCCCGCAGCCGAAATTGGACTTGCCTATTCTCCCTGGTGCGCGAGTGTCGGTGTGACAGACCAGGATCGAGATTGGGCCCGGAGGCTATTCGAGGCCTGTGGCCTGACCGACGAGCTGCCCGACGAGGATCAGATTGACCATTTCACGGCAATGACAGGTCCCGTGCCGGGGTTCGTCGCCTACTTTGCCGATTGCATGGTGGAATACGCAGTGAAACACTGCATCGACCCGGCAATCGCCGATCGCGCCATACGTCAACTTTTTCATGCGAGCGGGGTCGTGCTCGCAGAGTCGGGGGCCTCGCCTGGAGAGCACGTCCGCGACATGATCGCCTATGCGGGAACAACGGCGGCGGGACTTGAGAGCATGAAGGCCTCGCCCATCGCGGCGTCGATCGAACAAGGGTTGGAGGCCGCGTACCAAAAGGCTCAACGCATAGCGTGACATGGCTGCGTGCTCATGCGAGCGCAGTGAGGCGTTAACGGCAGCAAAGGGTTGCGGTTTCAATTGATCGATGCAACACACTCACTAAACTTCTCCGCCGGTGAATAATAACCCAAGGTCTTCCTCGGCCGCTCGTTGAGCTGTCGCTGATGGAGAAAATTTGAGGGTCTGTTTTTTTACATGTCCGAGATTCTTGATCTTCTAGTATTGCACCCTGAAATACCCCTAAATCAGGCACATTTAGCCTCTTCCTGTTTTAAATATTAGAAGTTCGGTATCCATAGAAACCTATATAAATCAATTGGATATATTCATGTTGTCTTGATGAATAGGGTGCAGGTGTTCGGAGGCTAAAATCCTTTTGCCGGGGCCAAATTCCATACAAATTCGGTCATCATTGATAAGCGCTCAAGCGGATACGCTGTGTTTAACTTCTTCGATACCTCTGGTTCAAATTCAACAGGTATCTATATCAATTGACCGTTTCTTCGGGTGTATACTCAAGTGTCTCGCGCTGTCTCAACCTTGTTGCGGCTAGCGGGAATCGTGGTTGCTTTAGTCCTGTACCGATTGGCAGCTTCGCCCAGGATTTTCTGGATCATGCCTTTCGCCATCTCGTCACTATATCCGCCCGAACCCTGGAAGAAATTCTCGGCCAACAATAACGCGTCTTCTTCAGTGATAAATTCCTGGGTAATCAATCGCTGCCAGAATAATCCCAATCGCTTGTTGTCTTCGTTGGCGGCATGGATATATTGCATGTAGCGGGGTGTTTCGTTGTGTCGATGCCGACGCCATGCGTCCTTTACCCGTGCCCAGTCCCGGGCTGGAATTTCATCGCAAATTTTCTGCCAGTCATCGTCGTCGGTATTCACTGGTACGTTCATGTTCAGACAGTCGCGAAGATATCGTCGTAACCAACCACGCCCCATGGGTACTTGTCGTTTAATCGTCATCGATCCAATTCAATCCGTTGTATAAAAGTAGTTAACTTATAAGTGCATCCGGGATGTATTCAGGCATTTCAGTGCTAACGTTGAAAAGTGCTATGGGCATGTGATTGAACTTCCTGGCGATGCCTTATTCTCTCCAGTTAAATGTCCTTGACGCAGGCACCTGTTGTTGCATTCGCCGATCGACAAACCTGTTACGGCGATCTTTTACAGCGATTCGGCGCGATTCATCGGACAGGTTGGGTAAAACGGTGGAGCGTCGGTCTCCGAAGAGACGCCGATCACGAGTCGAAGCACGCCGATCGATCGTATCGTTGGAACTAGACAATTCCGAGAGCCTCCCCAGTGATTCAATCAAATTTTGTGAATAACTTATTTAAATTTAGTAAGTTATAATAGATTTATAAAGTATTCTATGAAGTTTCGGCTAAAAGTCAATCCAGTCACAATCTATGGTGAGATCCTGATACAACCTTCAGCAAACCGGGGAATCCGGAGGCACCTGATGACGAACGATCATCGTTTAAACGAATCTGTTGTCACAAAGGCCGAATAATTCCTTCATTGCAAAGGCTGGAAAACTCCTTACCAGTGTCGATCTTCGGCCAGAAACAGACTCGGACTATTCGAGGTACCCAGGCTATCTTGCTGCCGTGGCAGGGAGACGCAATAAGACTAGCGCGAGAGATAACCTCGAATAATATCCATTGAGGAAACGATACCTTTTATCGTTTGATTTTCTGCCACAACCAGGCGATGCACATTGTTTTGAACCATCAATTGAGCCGCTTGCCGGATCGAAACGTCCGGAGTCACTTCGATTATCCTGCGGGTACACATTTCCCAGGCGCGTTCGGCCAGAGGGTTTTTCGAGCCTGGTGAAAATGCCTAAGATCAGGAGCACTGATCACACCGAAACATTTTCTATCGGTGTTAATGACAGCTATGCATGAAAGATTTTTCGTATCCATAATTTTTTCAACAGTTTCGGCAGTGTCGTTCAGGCTAACGGGCACCATCATTTCATTCATGATGGAGTTTATCGATTCTTTCATGGTCGGTTAATCCTTTGCAGGCGAGCCAGGTCACTCAATCATTATCAGTCTCTGAACGAGTCGATTCTGCACCTTGAATTTTGGTGACTATACTCTTCATCGCTCAATGAATGCGAAGAGCGTTTCATAAACATGCTCGCTTTTTTCGAAAGCCTCTATTCCAGCCACTGAAAACAGCTTCCTCCGGGTTTCCTGGCTTTGGATTGAGCCGTCGGATTTGATTTAGATCACTATCCGGGCCAGATGTCGCGCGTATTCTTTGTTCACCTGCTGCTATTTGGTATCAGAACCGGTGAGTAAAGGGTAGACACGGTTATCGATTCGCTCGCTTTTCGATATCTGATACTTCGATTCCTTGTGTGTTATGCAGTCTCTCGGCAGGTGGAGCCTATTCCTCATGTTCGATGACGTATTGATTCTGCTGGCGCTTTCGGTATTCAGCGTTGCGCTGTTCAGACGGGTAAACATACCCGCCGTGCTGGGGTACCTGCTGGTAGGCTTGTTCGCCGGCGACCACGCGTTCGGCTGGCTGCACCACTCGCATGGACTGGAGCAGATTGCCGAAATGGGCGTGGTTTTCCTGCTGTTTACGATCGGGCTCGAGGTATCGATACCGCGCCTGATCGCGATGCGCAATATCGTCTTCGGCATCGGCGTCGTGCAGGTCGTGGTATCGACCCTCAGCACCATTGGGGTCGGCCTTTATTTCGGCCTGACCTGGCAAGCCTCGTTTGCAGTCGGTGGCGCCATGGCGATATCTTCCACCGCGATCGTCACCAAGCTGCTGACGCAGCAATATGAGCTGCATCTGCCTCACGGCAATATTTCACTGGGCGTACTGCTGCTGCAGGATCTTGCGGTGGTGCCGTTCCTGGTACTGATTCCGATCCTCGCTGTACCGACGGGAGGTTCGCTGCTGGTGCCGATCAGCCTGGCGCTGGCCAAGGCCGCAATCGCCTTTGCCGTCATCTACTTTGCCGGCCAATACCTGATCCGGCCGGCGGTACGTATCGTGGCCTCGACCCATTCCAAGGAGCTGTTTACGCTGTTTGCCCTGCTGGTCGCGATGCTTGCGGCATGGCTCACCTCCAAACTCGGGCTGTCGCTCGCAATGGGTGCGTTTCTCGCCGGAATGATGCTCGCCGAAACGGAATATCAGCACCACATCGAAAAGGAAATCCGGCCGTTTCGCGATGTTCTGCTGGGATTGTTTTTCATCATCGTGGGCGCGGGATTCGATTGGCGCATTTTCTTAATCGAGACATTCGAGGTTACCGTCATGACGATCGGGCTGATTGCGGGCAAGGGTATCGCGGTTGTATTGATTTCCATGTGGGCCGGGTATGCCAGAGGCATCGCCATCCGTGCGGGTATTCTGCTCGGCCAGGGCAGCGAGTTTGGTTTTGCTTTGCTGGCGGTTGCGATAACTTCCGGCTTGATCAGCCTCGAACTCAGCCAGCCGATTATCGCTGCTATCATTCTCAGCATGGCGATTTCGCCGATGCTGATTCGGCACAACGAGGCCATTGCGCGTCGCTTGGCGCCTGCCTATGCCGCCAGCCTGGAAGGCTACGACATGAGCATCGGCGAAGCCTGCAAGGACCTGAGCGGTCACGTCGTGTTATGCGGCTACGGGCGCACCGGTCAAACTCTGGCGCATTTTTTGAAACGCCGGGACATACCGTTCGTCGCGGTCGAAATCAGCAGCGAAATCGTTACCGAGGCCCGCGAAGCGGGTGAACCGGTTTATCTCGGGGATACCGCGAAGGCGGAAACCCTGCGCCTTACCGGCGTGGCCAACGCCCTGGCCCTGGTGGTCACTTTCGCCGAAACCAAGCCATCGGAACGCATCGCCCGCCTGGCTAGCGAAATATCGCCGAATGTTCCGACCATTGTGCGCACCCGCGACGA
>CP070646.1:296453-301738 GCA_020354435.1 Gammaproteobacteria bacterium | reverse complement strand
CGACCTGGTTGCGCGCATACCTGCGGGCGCGCCTTTGTCGGTATTCGACGAAACCCGCGAATCGTTTACGATTACGCATGATTATTTCGGCGGTGGAGACATTCTCGCCGTGCGCGTCATCGGCGACAGCATGACAGGCGATTCGATCGCCGATGGCGATATCGCGATGATCAAGCGCCAGCAGGAAGGCAACAGGGGCGATATTCTCGCCTTGCGCATCGAAGATGAAATCACGCTGAAGCGTGTCGAATTGAAGGGCGACAAGGCAAGGCTATTGCCGTCAAACCCGGAGCATTCGATTCGTGAAGTTCCGGCCGCGCAGCTCGAAATTCTCGGCAAGCTGGTCGGTATCATCCGCAAGATATAAGACTGAATACGTTGCCATGGCATCAATCCCTGCGCAATTCGCCGACGCCTCGTTACAACAGCAGCTCAAGTCCGCCCGTTTGCTCAAGCAGCAGATGCAGCAGCAGTCGCAGGAATTGCATTCCGGCATCGAAGCACTGGACGAATGTGTCAGCCAGGTCAGGCCCGGCGATCTGGTCGAGTGGGGAATTCCGCCCGGACTCAACGGGCGCCTGATCCCGTTACAGTTGCTCAAGCAGCAGATTCCGCTCAGTGTCTGGATTTATCACCATCATGGCCTCGGTGTGTTTGCTTCGAGCTGGATTAGCCATGGTGTCGATCTGCAGCGCCTGTTTTTCATCTGCTCGGATAATCCGGTACGCGAGCTGAGACCGATTTTTCTCGAAGATACTTTCAAACGCATCATCATCGACTCGCCGCGTAAGTTCAACGATGGCGATATGGCTTTCGTCAGTCGGCAGGCGCGAAGCCAGGGACAGATCGTATTCCTGATAAGGCATTATTTCCTGAGCCAGAAAAACGGTAATCCCCATGCCAGCCTGCGTATCAACACCTGGCAAAGCGGCAGGCACTCTTTTTCCTTACAGGTAATCAAGGGTGCCGCTACCGGCAGGGTTAACCTGCCTTACCGCGCGGTTGCTGAAGAACATGGCAGCTACAGCTGAGGTGCAGGCCAGAA
Source organism: Gammaproteobacteria bacterium (assembly GCA_020354435.1). GTDB lineage: Bacteria > Pseudomonadota > Gammaproteobacteria. The sequence goes on along the minus strand of CP070646.1, from coordinate 300,693 downwards.
TCATCGATCTCGCGGAATTGCGAGGGCATGATGATTTTCCGGCCTATGCGGCGATTTACAGCACGATTGCCGAAAATCCTTTCGTGCTGTCTCCAACGGCGATGCGATGGAGCAGGGACACGATTCTGTCTCGCCTCGGGGATTGCAGGAGTTTCTGGCTCGGGCAGAAAAAAAAACTGCGCTGCAAGCTGACCGACCTGTTCGATCCATTATTGCAATATCACTATGGCGAAGATTATGTCGCCGTTTTCGGTGAGCACCCATGGCAATGTTTGTTGTATCTGCAATACCAGTTAGATCACCAGGGACGGGGCCTGTATCTGCTGCAGGGGCGGCTTAATCGCAACATTTACAAGACACTGGACTGGGATTGCTGGTTCAGTGCCCAGGACAGGCTCGGCGAGCACTGGCTGGCGGTGAATGCCCGCGGTTTTCGCCTGGATTCGTTACGTACGCGGCAGGCGCAAATGCGGCGCTTTATCGAACGCATCGGGGTTTCGATCCCGAGCGAGATGAGCACTGCTGACGCCAATTCGATCCAGCGCCGATTCGGCAAATGGCTCGGCCTTATATGGAAATGGAGCTTTACCGATTCCAGCGAGCTGCTGTCTTTCCCGTGGAAGAGTCTCAGGCAGCAACAAAGGCCTGCGGTCGAACGCGATCTCGAGTATCCGGTTAATCAGTGGTCGTATATCGAAGTGCTGTTGCGCGAAGATTTAAACCGTCTGTGCGAACAGTTTAAACGTGACGATTGCCAGCATATCAACCGAATGTCATGGCAAATAAAACTGTTTAATCAGCAGTTGATCACGGTCGAGCTCTGTTTTCGCCATCCTTACTCGCTGCACCGTGACGCGCCCGCTTGTGATACGGCCCTGTACCAGGCGAGATACAGCTACGAGGACTTGATGCGCCAGCTGAGGGCGCGTGATACCGATCTCGATCTGCCTGACAGCATGCCGTTTATCAGCTGGCGGATCGAGGTTTCCGAGCGCGTCATGCTGGCGCCATCGCTGTGGGATTTATTTGCCGAAGAATTTGACGCGATCGATTACCAGCGCGTCCTTGCCTTGCAGAACAAGTTGCCGCTGGCATTTGAATGTTATCAATCTGACCCCGGTTTTATTCCCGAACAATCGTTTTCGACGGCGACCATCGGTCTTTCGGATCCCGCGGAACTCGATTGCTACCCCTGGGCCTGCAGCGCATCGAACAAGCCGCTGTTTTGTTACCAGCCCGCGATCCCGATCGAAAAGCCAGAACGCATGCAGCGTATTTTCCTCGAGAGAAACTCCAACCAGTGGTGGTTGAGCGAAGATGCGCTGCAATCGATACGTGATTACTTCTTGATCAAGGATCGCCGCGGAAGGGCTAGCTGGGTTTATCGCACCGAGGGTGACACCTGGTTCAAACAAGGCGAGTTCAGCTAACCGGGCCAGGTCATGTTCGATGAATTCAACGAATGGCTGTGCAAGACCAACTTCAGCTTTCTGCATGGCGCATCGCATCCGCGTGATATAGTCGAACGCGCCTGTGCGCTCGAATATGCGTCGCTTTGTATTAACGATTTCGACGGCGCTTACGGTCTGGCGCGCTGTTATCGAGAGCTTGGTTTTTTAAACAGGCAACAGTCGACCGGTCCGAAACTGAACTACGGTGCCGAAATCCATTTGCAGCGTGATCATGACTTGCCGATGCTGCTGCAGGACACGCTGGTGCTGGTGGCACAGAACCACCGGGGTTACACTAATTTGAACCGGTTGCTAAGCTTTGCTCATCGCGACGGCAAGGATTACGCCAACGTCCCCCTGCAACACCTGTTTGAAAGCGATGTTGACGGGCTAATTGCATTTAAGCCTATGCGTGGTTTGATTCGTTGCGCTAACCAGGACTATCCGCATGCCGAGCTCAAAGAGCGGTTCGCACAGCGCTATTTTCTCGTCGTCAGTCGTCATCTGCATCCGGCCGAAGATCGCTGGATTAACATCACGCTAAAACATTCAAGGCAGTACAAACTCGATTACATCCTGAGTCAGGACGTATTTTTTCATGATCGCCAGCAAAAATGCGTTAGCGATTTACTGCAGGCGATTCGTTGTAATCGCAGGTTCGATGCCTGTCGCGAGCATTTTCTTCCCAACGCGGAACGCTGCCTGCATCGAGCAGATGAGTTACGTCGTTTGTTTGCGCCGATCCCGGGATACAAACGCGCGCTTGCAGTTTCACGTGAGCTGGATCGATCGTGCCGGTTCAGTCTTGATCAACTGGGCTATCGATACCCCAGGGAAATGATCCCGCGGGGGCTGGATGCGCAATCTTATCTGCGGTTACTGGTTGAACAGGGAGCGCGGGAAAAATTCGATTATCAACCGGCCGATAAAATCATGCGCCAGCTCGAGCACGAACTGGATCTGATTGGCAAACTGGACTTTGCCGATTATTTCCTGACCGTCTGGGATATCGTCAGCTGGGCACGCAAACAGAAAATTCTTTGTCAGGGCAGAGGTTCGGCCGCTAACTCCAGTGTCTGTTACGTACTCGGTATTACCTCGGTCAATCCCGACCAGTTCGAACTGCTGTTCGAGCGTTTCGTAAGCATGGAGCGCGGCGATCCGCCCGATATAGATGTCGATTTCGAGCATGAGCGACGTGAAGAAGTAATTCAATACATTTACCGACGTTATGGACGCGAACGTGCGGCAATGGTCGCCAACGTGGTCACGTTCCGTGGCAAGGGCGCGTTGCGCGCCGTCGCCAAGGCGCTCGGTGCGGATGACAGATTATTGGTTCAAATGTCGAAAATTGCTTCGAGCCGATATTATCGTGGTGCCGGCACCGAAAATATCGTCATGGCGTTGAAAAACGATTATGAAAAGCAGTATCCCGAAGCGCCCAGGATCAGCTGGAAGCTGTGGATGCAGCTAAGCGAAAAGCTGCATGGTTTCCCGCGACATCTCGGCATTCACTCAGGCGGTTTCATGCTCTCTGACAGGCCCCTGGATAACCTGCTGCCACAGGAGCCGGCAACGATGCAGGGCCGCAGCGTGATTCAGTGGTGCAAGGAAGATATCGAGGCGCTCGGCTTCTTCAAGATCGACGTGCTTAGCCTCGGTATGCTGTCGGCAATTCGCAAATGTTTCGATTACGTGCAGCATTACCATGGTCAGCGTTTGGGCCTGGATCGAATCCCGGACGACGACCAACCCACTTACGCGATGATTCAGAAAGCCGATACCGTCGGCACTTTCCAGATCGAATCGCGTGCGCAAATGTCGATGTTGCCACGGCTCAAACCCGCCTGTTTTTACGATCTCGTGATCGAGGTTGCAATTATTCGCCCCGGGCCGATCCAGGGCAAGGTTATTCACCCCTATCTCGCACGGCGCGAAGGTCTGGAACCGGTCACCTATCCTGACGAGCGCCTGCGGCCGATACTCAAGCGCACACTCGGCATTGCGATTTTTCAGGAGCAGGCGATGCGAATTGCGATCGCGGTGGGAAACTTCTCGCCCGGAGAAGCCAATGAGCTGCGTAAGAAGATCGGCGCCTGGGGTATCAAGGATTTCAATCGCGATCTGAATCCGCTGCTGGTGAAACTGGAAAAAGGCATGCGCGAAAACGGCATCAAGCCGGAATTTGCCACGCAGATCCTGGGTCAGATGAAGGGTTTTGCCGAGTATGGATTTCCCGAGTCGCACGCGGTTTCATTTTCACTGATTGCCTATGCTTCCTGTTACCTCAAGTGTCATTTTCCGGCAGCGTTTTATATCTCGGTTTTGAACTCGCAACCGATGGGGTTTTATTCGCCCCACGCGCTGTTGCAGGCTGCGCGACGCGAAGGCATCCGCTTATTGCCAATTTCACTGAACCATTCGAACTGGGATCATCAACTGGAAAAAATCCCGCGCCAACAGGACTACGCAATACGTCTCGGCTTTCGCCTGGTCAACGGCCTGGCCGAATCCTGCGTCGACAGAATAATCCGGGTTCGCGCAGTTTGCGGCAGCTGGCAGAGTTTTGAACAATTCTGTCGTGACTGTGAACTTGCGCGTGATGAAATCACCGCGCTCGCGGCCAGTGATCTGTTCAGTGCCTTTGGCGATTCGCGCTCCGATGCACTTTGGCGGGTCGAGGCCGCGCCCTACAAACCGATGCTCGATTTCGTCGATGACGGCATTGCATGGAAAAAGGAAAGCCAGATCGAGTCGATCCAGAAAGATTTCCGTGCTTTCAGGACCAG
>CP070646.1:290967-296353 GCA_020354435.1 Gammaproteobacteria bacterium | reverse complement strand
TAATGCAAGCCGAAGCGCAGCTCGGCGATGCGCCGACACAGGCGCGTGGCTTCGCGGCCCGGGTGGCAACTCTGAACCGCTCAGCTGCGCTTTCGCAGGAGTAACGCGCTGCCGAGACCGATTAGCGCCATTGCGGCGACAATGACGTTGGCGCTGTTCCAGCTGCCGCTGAGTTCGACCACCGAGCTGACCATCATCGGGCCGATGGTCTGACCGATGCCGGCGCCCTGCAGCATCAGTCCCGCCATCAGCGCCATGTGCGACGGCTTGATCGCGAATCGTGCGGCCAGCACGAAGGCCGTACCGGGAAACATGCCGCCGAAGGCCGAGAACAGGATACCGGCGACGGTTTTCATGGCCGGCTCGGTGAACCCGGAGAAAACCAGCGACGCGCATAAACCCATCGCAACGAACGACAAGGTCAGCAGTTTCCACGGGATCGCGCCGCGGCCGATCAACCAGCCGGCGGAAACATTGCCGACGACATTGGCAACCACGACCAGCGCGCCGAGATTTGCCGAGCGCGCCAGCGTCATGCCGTACTCGGTCGTCAGCATGGTCGGCAGGAACGCGGTCAACGACTGGTACAGGCTGGAGTAACAGACGAAACCCGCGACCACCAGCAGCGGTCCGAGCCGCAGCGCGTTGGCGACCAGGTCGCGGGTGCCGAGATCCAGCTTGCCCGCTTTGGTCGTACCGCGAAATGTCAGCAGCAAAATCGCGCCCCAGACCAGGGTGATAATACCGACGTCGTTCCACAACCCGCGCCAGCCGTGCCATTCTAGCAACGGCGGCGTGATCACCATCGACGCGCCGATACCGGCCGGCATGAACGCGCCCCACAAACCCATTGCCAATGGGCGGTCCTTTTCGCTGGCCGACGCGCTGATCAGCGACGGCAGGGTCACGACCGCGAGGATGAAGCCGAATCCCTCGATCAGCCTGGATAACAGCAATATTTCAACGCCGGCCGCGGTGGCGCCGAGGAAGGCGCCGGCTGCCGAAATCGCGAGGCCGGTCAGCGCGGTACGTAAATGGCCGATGCGATCGGACAGCAGCCCGAAGCCCGCGCCGGCAAAGGCAGCGATCAGGCTGAACAGCGAAAGAATCAGGCCGGCCTGGATCAGGTTCAGTTCGAGTTCGGCGATGATCAGTGGCAGCGATGCAAACGCCTTGCCGATCTGGAATGCGCCGATACAGCCGGCGAGAAAGGCGATCCAGACTCTGATCCAGTGGGTCTCACTCATGTTACAAAACTTTTCGGTTTCTCAGCAGTGTTGTTCCCGCTTTAAAGCAATGTTTACGGCCGTAATTAAGATCCGGTCGGGTTACGAAAGCTGGCAGCCTATCACAATGTCTTCGCTGTCGTGCGCTTTTAAAACTTTAAATATTAATAACGCGTCCTGGTCGCGATCAGCAGAAATACTGAAATAAAAACGGACCCGTGTAACGATTAATCGACTATCGAGATTAGCCTGATTATCAAACTGTGAAGGGGTCGGTTGATAGTGGCGATATTGCTTGTTAATGTTCCTCCATAAAAAATGCAGACAAGAAGTTGAATTTTGTAACCGGGGGACGAGCAAATCTGATCTGGGAGATGAGTCAGGTAGATAAAGAACAATAGAAGATAATAAAGCTGGCCTCGAGTGCTTGCATTAAGTGGGCGGATTAACTGGTTAGTGATTTCATTTGTCATTAACACTTTCGTGGCTTTCTTAATAAACAATAAAAAATGCATAGAACCAGAATATTTCTGATTATTATTTTTCTTCTTTTTCCCGTGTCGTTTGTTTACACAGACGTCGGGGCTGAAGAAAGTGGTGTCAGATCACCCAAGCGAATGGTCGGCGCCTACATGGGTCAAATTGGTATCGATGACGACCTCGAGGAACCGGAGATCGGTGGTATCGAGTATCGCATGTTGCCGTTTTCGAAATGGGATTTAATTCCGACAATCGGTTTTTTCTACAAGGAAGGTGGCGCAAGTTATACGTATATAGATTTGCGTTACGACTACTGGTTATCGGATGAATGGATACTGGTGCCCAGCTACGGTGCCGGCTACTACGATAAAGATGAAGAAATCGACCTGGGGGGTGACCTCGAGTTCAAGGCGAGTCTCGAATTCAGCCGACGGTTTTCTAACGATTACCGACTCGGGTTGGTAATATTCCATTTGTCGCATGGCAAGCTCAACGGCAATGATAATCCAGGCACCGAAGCGGTGGCGCTTTTGCTTTCCATTCCCCTCGGCGACTAAGAAACTAAACAGGGACAGCATCACTATTTGCTGAAAACTGATCAGGTTTTTGGAGATTTTGATGCCATTCTACCGCTGAGAATAGCAACAGGTTGAGCAATTGAATTGGGCCGACACTCGCTGTTCGTTCCAATATTTTATGTTTTTACGTTGCCGATATCGGCCGCTTACCGGCGCTATCCAGGCAGCGTTCTTCGGCCAAAATCCGTCATTGCGAGCGCAGCGAAGCAATCTTTTTAAAATCGGGAGGCCATTAATAGATTGCTTCGTCCCGCCACGGCCTTCGGCCGCGCGGTCCTCGCAATGACAGGAACGACTCTGACCGGATTGCACAGGCGCCCCAGCCTTCCATTGAGGTTGATGAAATAGTCATTCATTAGACATATACTGGCGTTGGTTTTTCGGCACCGGAGAGACAACATGAATGTAAATGGAATATGGAAGATAGAAATGCTCGGGCCCTACGGTTGGGAATCCACGGCCACCGCGTTTCTGGAAGATGGCAAATACAAGGCCGGTTCACGAAATCATTACGCGGTTGGCGGCTATCAAATCTCGGGCAACCACCTCGAGGTTTCAGCTAAATATGTCACCCATGGCAATGCCCGCACCATGTTCGGTAAAAAAGCGAGTAAAATGGACCTGGAATTCAAGGGTGATATCGACGGAGACCGGATCCAGGGGCAAGCGCGCGAGGGAGGGAGTAAACACCAGGTCACGTTCCGTGCGACTCGCCTCGCCGAACTGCCATAGTCCGGGACGCCTGTTGACGGTAACCTCTCTAATGGCAGATTTTGTACCCATGTGGGCGCTCTTCGAGACACTCCATTGACTGAACCTGTAAGTAACAAGGCCGGGCGACCTGATGCCAAGGTTTCGCCGCGGCGTATCCGCCTGGAAGCCACGACGCACTGTCAGCTCAAGTGTCCTACCTGCGTAACCGCTACCGGTGAGCTTTACCAGACCATGGCGCGAGGATTCCTGCGCTTCGACAATTTCAAGCGGTTCATTGATGAAAACCCGCAACTCAGGGAAATCGAACTGTCCAAGTTCGGCGAAATATTTCTTAATCCGCATCTGCCCAGGATCATCGAGTATGCTTTTGAAAAAAATGTGCAACTCTCAGCGACCAATGGCGTAAACCTGAACACGGTGCGCGAATCGACGCTTGAGGCATTGGTGAAGTACAGGTTTTATCACATGCGCTGTTCGATCGATGGGGCGTCCCAGGAAACCTATGAACAATACCGGGTTCGCGGAAACTTCGACCAGGTGATCGAAAACATCGACAAGATCAATGCCTACAAGAAGCAATACCAATCCGAGTTTCCGTTGATGACATGGCAGTTCGTGGTTTTTGGCCATAACGAACATGAAATCGGCAAGGCCCGGCAGATGGCCCATGATCGCGGCATGGAGTTCGAAACCAAGCTCAACTGGGATGAGAACTGGTCTCCGGTTCGCGACAAGGACATGGTGCGCAAGGAAATGGGCATCGGCGCAGCGTCGCGCTCCGAATTCAAGGAAAAATTTGGTTCGAGCTATACGCAATTTATCTGCCATCAACTTTGGGATCAGCCGAATTTCAATTTCGATGGCAGCGTGTGGGGTTGCTGCCACAACTACTGGAAAGCCTTTGATGGCAACGTATTCGAAGACGGCCTCGAGGGAGCCGTAAATTCCGAGCAAATGCAGTATGCGCGCAGAATGCTAACCGAGGATATCGAACCACGGGCTGATGTGCCCTGTGCCTCGTGCAGCATATACAAGAATATGCGCAGGCAAGGGCGGACGCTTGACCGTTTGAAAATCGTCAGCCAACGCAAGGGATCGGCCGTTCCCGGCAGCACCTGACCCATATTAATTCGGGGACAGTTTACTAGTTTTCTGGTTGCCGGCTCGCCTTAGTCGCAGTACCTGTAGTCTTTCGCCAAACAGATGCGGGCCAGCTTCTGCGATTTTCTTATATCTTCGGCCGTCATCGTCTTTTCGATCCGGTCGAGATCCAAAAAGGCATCTTTAAATCCGTTCGAGGCTGCGAGATTCCACCACATATGCGCATGGATCCTGTCCTGGAGGTTCAGGTAGACAGAGCCGAGGTTATGCTGGGCCTGCGCCAGTCCCTGGTTGGCCGCGAGCCGGTACCATTTGATCGCAGCCTGGAAGTCCTGTGGAACGCCTCTGCCCTGTTCATGGATTGACCCCAGGTTGTTTTGCGCAGGTGCATATCCCTGGCCTGCCGCTAACAGGTACCACCTGATGGCGGCGTCGTAATCCTGTTCAATGTTGAAACCGTGATCATGCATCAATCCCAATCTAAACTGGGATTCGGCGTCGCCTTGCTCGGCTAGATGCCTGAATTGCGCCGGCGCATATCCCTGATCGGCCGCCCGGGCAAACCAGTCGAAGGCAGATTTTAAATCCTGTGGAACGCCTTGCCCCTTGTAGTACATTGACCCTAACAGAAACTGGGCGCTATCGATGCCGCGTTCGGCCGCCGGCTGAAGCCATTTGAATGCTGCCGCCAAGTTCTGCCCGACAATCGTTCCTTCATAATAAGCGGCGCCGAGGTGGCTCTGGGCAATGTCGGAACCGTTACCGGCGGCCGCTTCGAACCATTCGATTGCAGCTTCGAGATCGCGCGTGACGCCCAGTCCCTGTTCGTACATGCGCCCGACATTAAACTGTGCTGCCGCATATCCCTGCTCGCCTGCCAGCTTCATCCACTTGAAGGCAGCTGCGTGATCCTGGCTGATCCCTCTACCGTGTAAATACATTAACCCCAGCAGGAACTGGGCCCGGCTGTTGCCTTCGTCGGCCGACAGCTCCCACTCCTTTTGTGCGGTTGCATAGTCACCACTCTTGTATGCATCCACTCCTTTGTTAAAGTCTGCAAAAGAAAAAGTGCTTAGCTGAAGCGAGAAAACGAACGGAATGAGCAGCGTTTTTTTCACTAAACCATGATGCCAAACCGTTACCTATATTGAAAGCGAGACAGGGGATGGGCGCCGGGTTTATATCGCTTTACCTTCTTTAGTTGGTTTACATCGACAACAATGTAAATTCTTGCCTCTCGAACTCTTCTTCTGGCCGAATACAGCCGAAATATTTCACAGCACAGCG
>CP070646.1:285408-290867 GCA_020354435.1 Gammaproteobacteria bacterium | reverse complement strand
TTCCTGTTCGTCAGCCAGCGTATACTGGAGCAGCTTCATCCGCCGATGATTGACCTGTTTTCGGCAACCTGGACCGATGCCGGGCATTATGAATTACGCGCCGATGCCCGCCGTTTCGAGAACTGGGAAAACAACTACGCCGCCAAACTGGGACTGGGCACTGCAATCGATTACGCGCTCGACCTTGGCCTCGACAACATCGAAGCCGAGGTGACACGTCTGGCGCAGAAGCTACGCACGATGCTGCGTGATATTGTCGGTGTCAGCGTGCACGATATCGGTAAACGCCAGTGTGGGATCGTGACGTTTTCGGTTGCGGGTGTTGCCGCCGACGAGATCGAAAGCCGCTTGCGACAACAGGGTATTAACGTCAGTATCAGCTCACCCAACAGCACGCTGATCGACGCCACCCGCCGTCAGCTACCGGACCTGGTGCGTGCATCGGTGCACTACTACAACCAGGATTCGGAACTGGAAGCGCTGGTGGCGCAGGTTAAAACGATCTCCGCCGCAGGCAGCTAGATTTCGTTTACGACCTCGGTCAGCATGTCGCGTACCTGACCCGCGACCGATTTCAGGGCTTCGTTATCGATAGCCTGCATCGACTCGAGCGGATCGATGGCGCTGACTTCGACGCCGCCTTCGACCTCACGCAGAATAACGTTACAGGGCAGCATGGCGCCGATTTTCGGCTCCATTCCAATGGCCTGGTGAGCCATGTTCGGGTTACAGGCGCCAAGAATGCGATAAGGTTCCATATCGACATCGATTTTTTTCTTCATCGTCGCCTTGACGTCGATTTCTGTCAGCACGCCGAAGCCGTGATTGGCCAGCGCGGCGCGGGTTCTGTTATCGACTTCTTCGAAGTCGGCGTTGTCGATCACGCGATCTATGGTGTAACTCATGGATAATTTCCTCTGCAAAGGCTTGTTTGCTACCCATCTGGGGGCAGTGCCGGGGTAATCAAGTAATCTCAAGCATAACCCGGATCGGGAAATTGCTGTACCGAATTAATTTATCGCTTTGGAGCCCTCAATCGCGCTGACTCAGGTTCGTTATTGCGAGCGCGGCCCAGCTTCGGCTATTTTGCGGCGTTGATCCGCCAGTCGTAGTCGTGATCGTCGATGCGGTCGATGTTGCTAAGCGCCGCGGACAGTTCCGGATCCGCGTATTGCCGTAAGTGCGCGATCACACCGGCATCGTCGCCGCCAAAATCCTCTTCGAACCAGTGATAAATGCTCGAAACTTCCAGCCTGCCATCGACCACCCGCGCACCGCGTTCGCTATTGACGAAATCGCGTGCCGCCTGCTCGAGCAGGCTCTCGCTGTTGTCGGCGGTGAAAGCGAGCGGTTGCAGGTTGGGGCAGCCGAGCGAAGCGCAATTGACCGCGTAATGAATCCGCGGATCGCGCCAGATGGGGCGCAGGATTCGGTGCTCGATATCATCGAGGGTCAGCTTTTCATTCTCGATTCGTGCCAGCTTCAGGCGCCAGGGTCCGGAGGAAAACAGGCCCGACGATATATCGCGGATGCTTTCCAGCGGGTAGTGTTCGAGCACAATATCGATTGTCAGCGCGTTGTACAGGTTGATCCAATAGGCGCGCTGCTCGGCGCGATTGTAAGCGCTGATGGCGACGGCGCTCAGGGCTTCGATATAGTCTTTGAGCTGTTTGCGATCGTCAGCGCTGACGCGATCATAGGCGACCCGGTTGATGCCGTCGCCGCCTCCGGTTAAGTAAACTGCGAGCCAGCGATTCCATGCAGAGTGGTCGATTACCGCGATCGAGTCGGGGTCGAATGCGTTCCAGCGTTGCCACAGCTTGGCCGATGGCGCCGCCAGCGTTTGCGTGGCAAGGCCCAGCAGCAGAATCGATAGCAGCAGGCTCGCCGGCCGTTGCCAGCCGTTCATGGTATTTCGCTCTGAAGGTAAAACAGATTCGACCCTGGCGTTGCCAGTGGGTTCCGTCCCTTTTCAGCGCTTACCCCGGAATCAGGTACTAGTGCTGCATTTTCGACACGATGCTGAAGATCGCACGGTCGAACACTGAAGATGACTCGATACAGCGCGCACGCCCGGAGCGCAGTTCCATGGCGAAGCCGTTGATCGTCATGTTGCGTATCTTGTGACCCTGGCGGTTGACGAAAACGAAGTTGCCGGTCACGTTGCTGCGCCATGACAGACGTGCGACCGTAACCTGATCCTTATCGTCGGTGAATTCGACCCATGACCCGATTTCGAGCGCTTGGGCCTGTTCCAGACTGTCATCACCGCCCTCCATGATCAGATCGAAGTCATCTTCTTCATCGGAGCCGAGCACAATTTCCTCGTCAACCGTGATCTTGCCTTCCTTGACGCCGGTGGCGAACTGGTTCAGGTCCTCGATCACGTCACTGGTGTCGGTGGCGTCGATCAGTGTGATCGAATCGTCGCTGACGTCTTCCTCGAACACTTCGATGTCACCGGTATGATCGGCGGAAAAATCAAAGTCAGGTTTGGCTCCGGGTTTGAGGCTTTCCGCCCTGGCCAGCGCGGCTGCGCCCGCGTCTTCAGGCCAGACGGTCTGGTCATCGACGCGCGTGACGATATTTTTCGAAGTCTGCTTGACGATCTTGGCATGCTCCTGCGCCAGCATCTGGAAAATCCGGTTTTGCACATCGGTATTAATCTTGACCAGGTCCATACCCTTGGACAGGGCGCGCAGCAATGCCGGAATGGTTTTGATAATTTTGCTGCGCTCTTCCTCGGTATGTTTCGGGATCAGCGTCCAGACGAAGGTCGTCGAAATACGTTTCAGGTTGCGCCAGTGGTTCGAATCCTCACCGAGCGACAGATAGGCATTGAAAAGCACGGATGACCAGATGGTATCGAGAAAGTCTGTGACTTCGAAACTAAGCTCACGCTTGTTGGTCAGTTTATGCAGTAAAGCCGCAGCGGCATCCTGTGCGGTCTGTATTTGCTGATCTTTTGCCTTTTCCTGTTGCCGCAGTGCGGCATCGGTCTTTTCTATTTCCGCGTGTTCTGCATTGACGAAGTTTTCGAAGTTGATGTAGGCCTCCTCGAAAACCGAGACATCTTCTTCGAACTCGCTGATCAGAAAATTGACGACTTCCTCGGTCTTGTCGATCAGCGGTTGATGGTCGTCGCGGCTATCGCTCCAGCCGAGTGAAGCGCGAGAAATGCTGTCGAGCAATTTTCTCGCCGGGTGTTTTTTCTGGTTGAAGAATTCCTTGTCGATGATCGCGACCTTGAGAATCGGTATCTGCAGTCGGCCAATGAGTACCTTGATCGGTGCGGGTAGCGCTTCGTCGTCGAAAAAGAAATCGAACAACATCGATACGACGTCGATGGTCTGGTTGTCGGCGCTATTGACCTGGTGCTGGTTTGCCTCGCGAAACGCGACCAGCTGTTGTTGCGTCTGCGCTTTCAGGCTTTGTGGATCGATTGACGAGAGTGGCTGTGTCGGGATGCTATCAGCCTGCAGTGTCGACAGAGCGGCGACGAAATTTGCTCCTCGCTCAGCGGCAACGATGCCGCCGGCCGGCCCGGAGGCCAGACCTGATCCGACGCCGGCGCCCGATCCGCTAACGGTACTGCCGCCGCTCGGGGTAAATCCTGTCGCCGCGAGACCGCCGATCGCCTGTTGCAGCGTTGCGAACAGGTTACCGTCGGTGGCCGCCACACCACCGCCGGGTACTCCGGCTGGCGCCAACATGGATGCCACCGGTCCGGCAGCCGGGGCGGGATTGTTCTTGATACGGTTGGCCATGAAACGCGTGGTTTGTTTCATGCGTTCCTGGTCCACCTTGAAACCGGGCAGCACGCCTTTTTTGATAAATAGCTCGTTGACCTCCTGGTAGAAATGGCCCAGGTTATTCATGACGTACTTTTCGAACAACTTGTAGAAAATCAGCTTGACCTGGATATCGGTGTCGAGCAGCTCCGAGGCTGCGTGAAAACTGTCGCAGATGGCCTTGGGATCGAGAGGATTATCCTCTTCGTCGATTTTCTTGCGGCGCAGCACCGCCTTGAGGCGCTCGGTTACCGCGAATAGGTCGTCTTCGAACTTCGGCCTGGCGCGCGAAATCATGTTCTCTATGGCGATGTTGTCTTCGAGGTCATCGAGCTCAACCAGCGTCAGTTCGTCCTCGTCGTCCAGGTCCGCGTCGTCCGCATTGCCACGGATAAAGCTGTCGAAGCATTTCTGCATTTCGTAGTCGAAATGTTTTTTAACGCCATCGCGTTTCAGCCTGATTTCGCGCATCGCTTCGAAGTACATGTTGCGTTCGCGATCGTTGTCGACCTTGTCCGATAGCTCGAACAGCGAATCGTCGACATTTTCCATCAGGACGCGAATCAGGTCGCTGAGTCCATCCTGGGCGAAACGACTGATCGATTTGTAGACGGGATTGCCACCGCTGGCGGAACCGACGACTTCGAGTTTGGGTGCGGCCATGTTTTTCCTGTATTCCTCGTTGGCTTTTTCGGGCTTTGCGACATCGCGGGCAGGTGCCCGAAAGCTGACGTATTGCGACTAATCTGGTTGTGACGCGATTCACATTATTTAAGCGTGCAGCTTAGAGCATAGTTGTTATTTGGCATGCCATATGACCGCTCATAGCCTAATTTCGACCGTTTGTCGGCCCACCCCTGCTTATTTTTAATGTCACAGATCGCTTTACCTCGGGTTGCCAATCCGGACAATAGCGCGGGTTTACGGGAACAAAGGTCTCATGGCAGTAATATTCCGACTTTATACGATCGCGCTCGTGCTCGCCGCGGCACCGGCCATGGGCGCAAGCCCGCAGCGCATCGTCTCGCTCGGGCTGTGCACGGACCAGTTACTGCTGCAGCTGGCCGATCGGCAACAAATCGCGTCGGTATCGGTCTGGGCCAGGCATGCGGATATGTCCTATATGATCGACGCCGTCGGCGATATCCCGCTGAATAGCGCCTCGATCGAGGAAATTCTGCAATTCCAGCCCGACCTGGTGGTCGCGAGCGATTATGTCGCCTGGAATACGGTCAATTTCCTGCGTCAACTGGGGGTGACGGTTAAACAGGTACCGGTGGCAACCTCGGTCGATGAAATCTACGCCGTTCTCAACCAGTTCGGCGCATGGACCGGGAATTCGGCGCGTGCTTCGGCCCTGGTCGCGCAAATGCGTCTACGCCTGGCCGAGATCGAGCGGCGCTACGCCTCCAGGCCGCGGAAAAGTGTCATTATTTACGCGCCCAACGGTTTTACCATCGGCGCCGAAACCCTCGAAAACGACCTGTTCGAACGTGCCGGTTACCGTAACCTCGCCGCCGAAATGGGGATTACCGGGTTTCAAAGCATTTCGCTGGAAAGCCTGATCGCCGCCGATCCCGACGTGTTGCAGGTCGATCGCGACCTGTCGCCACAGGAGTCGCTGGCGACGGCAACGCTCGAGCATCCGGCGCTCGCCAGCTTGCTGCG
>CP070646.1:279835-285308 GCA_020354435.1 Gammaproteobacteria bacterium | reverse complement strand
AGCACCTTGATGCACTGCATCTTGCGCGCACCGCTGTTATCGGCGGCATTTAAAACTGTTTGCATTTGAATCATGACTTGTTCCTGCGCGTTCTAGATGGCTTTCTCGACGACCTTGACCAGCTTCCACGACTTGGTCTTGGAAATCGGGCGGCACTCGGAAATCTGCACGGTATCGCCGACACCGCACTCGTTGTTTTCGTCATGAATGTGCAGCTTGGTCGACTTCTTCATGAACTTGCCGTAGACAGGGTGCTTGACCCTGCGCTCGATCAGGACCACGGCCGACTTGTCCATCTTGTCGCTGATCACCGAAGCGATCTGGGTTCTTAAGACTTTTTCACTCATGATGCTTCACCACCACGCTTTTCGTTCATAACGGTTTTGACGCGCGCGATATTCTTGCGCACCTTGGTAATCTGATCGTTACGC
The DNA here is from genome assembly GCA_020354435.1 of Gammaproteobacteria bacterium. GTDB lineage: Bacteria > Pseudomonadota > Gammaproteobacteria. Next base: position 284,877 of record CP070646.1, on the reverse strand, counting down.
ACCGCGTCCGGGTTGACGCCGCGCTGCATGCGCAGGTTGAACTGTTCGCGACGCAACGCGAGCAGCTCGTCGCGCAATTCCTGTTCAGATTTTTGACGTAATTCTGCTGCGTTCATTACATTACGGTCCTGGAAACAAATGTTGTCTTGAACGGAAGCTTGGCCGCGGCAAGGCGAAACGCTTCGCGCGCAATCCCTTCGTTGACCCCTTCCATTTCATAGAGCACACGGCCGGGCTGGATTTTGCACACCCAGTACTCGACGTTACCCTTACCCTTACCCATGCGCACTTCGAGCGGCTTTTTCGATACCGGCACGTCGGGAAATACGCGAATCCAGATCTTGCCGCCACGCCTGATATGGCGCGTCATCGCGCGCCGCGCGGCCTCGATCTGGCGCGCGGTGATCTTGCCGCGCTCGACGGCCTTGAGGCCGTATTCGCCGAAGCTGACCTTGTTGCCGGTCGTCGCCAGGCCGCGGTTGCGACCCTTGAACTGCTTGCGGAATTTGGTTCTTTTAGGCTGTAACATGTCTGCTGTCTCTTACTTTGCCGCCTGCTTGGCGCCAGAGTCCTTGTTTTCCAGGTCGAAAACCTCACCCTTGTAAATCCATACCTTGACACCGAGGATGCCGTAGGTGGTCAGCGCTTCGGCGAAGCCGTAGTCGACGTCGGCACGCAGCGTATGCAGCGGCACGCGACCCTCGCGATACCATTCGTTACGCGCGATTTCAGCACCGTTGAGGCGGCCAGAGACGTTGATCTTGATGCCTTCGGCGCCGATGCGCATCGCGTTGGTGACCGAGCGGCGCATCGCGCGGCGGAACATGACGCGGCGCTCGAGCTGAGAGGCAATGCCTTCGGCCACCAGTTGCGCATCGAGTTCCGGCTTGCGGATTTCCTCGATGTTGATCTTGACGTTGTTGATGTGCACCGACACCAGCGCCGCGACTTCGATCCGCAGACGCTCGATATCCTCACCCTTCTTGCCGATGATGATACCCGGGCGCGCGGTGTGTATGGTGACCGCGATCGACTTCGCCGGACGCGAAATCTGGATGCGGCTGACCGCGGCCTGCGACAGTTTTTTCTTCAGGAAGTCGCGGATTTTCAGATCTTCATCGAGAAAATCGGCGAACTGACCGCTGTCGGCGTACCACTTGGAGGTCCAGTCGGTGGCAATCCCGAGACGGAAACCGGTTGGATGTACTTTTTGTCCCATGTTTGCCTCTTTAACTATCCGCGACGGTCACGGTGATGTGACTGGTGCGTTTCAAAATTCGGTTGCCACGACCCTTGGCACGAGCGCGCATGCGCTTCATGACCGGGCCCTGGTCGACGTAAACCGATGACACCTTGAGTTCATCGATATCGGCGCCATCGTTATGCTCGGCATTGGCGATTGCCGACTCGAGCACCTTGCGCACCATGACGGCAGCTTTCTTGTTGCTGAAGGTCAGCAGGGTCAACGCCTTTTCCACCGGCAGGCCGCGTACCTGGTCAGCAACCAGGCGGCACTTCTGCGGTGATATCTTGGCGTAACGGTGTTTGGCACTGGTTTGCATGAGCCTTACCTTTTCTTCGCTTTCTTATCGACAATGTGGCCGCGATAGGTGCGCGTCAGCGAAAACTCGCCAAGCTTGTGGCCAACCATGTTTTCGTTGATCAATACCGGCACGTGCTGACGGCCGTTGTGGATCGCGATCGTCAAACCGACCATCTCGGGTACGATCATCGAACGGCGCGACCAGGTCTTGATCGGACGCTTGTTGTTGGTTTCGACCGCTTCCAGCACTTTTTTCATCAGGTGCTGATCGATGAAGGGGCCTTTTCTCAGTGAACGTGGCATCTATGCTTTCCTCTTTCTGCGGCGACGCACGATCAGGTGGTCGGTTCGCTTGTTGGAACGTGTCTTGTAACCCTTGGCCGGCGTACCCCAGGGCGATACCGGATGACGGCCACCCGAGGTACGGCCTTCACCGCCGCCATGCGGGTGATCCACCGGGTTCATCGCGACGCCGCGCACGGTCGGGCGAATACCGCGCCAGCGAGAGGCGCCGGCCTTGCCCAGCGAACGCAGGTTATGCTCGCCGTTACCGACTTCACCGACCACGGCGCGGCAATCGGCCAGCACCTTGCGCATTTCGGTTGAACGCAGTCGCAGCGTCGCGTAAGCGCCTTCGCGCGCGACCAGCTGCGCCGAGGTGCCGGCGGAACGGGCCAACTGCGCGCCCTTGCCGGGCTTGAGCTCGATGCAGTGCACCACCGAACCGAGCGGAATATTGCGCAGCGGCAGGCAGTTGCCGGTCTTGATGCCCGCGTCTTCACCGGAACGTACGCGGTCGCCGACCTTCAGGCCCTTGGGCGCGATGATGTAGCGGCGCTCGCCGTCCATGTACTTCAGCAGCGCGATATGCGCACTGCGGTTGGGGTCGTATTCGATACGCTCGACTTCGGCCTCGATACTATCCTTGTTGCGCTTGAAATCGATCACGCGGTAACGCTGCTTGTGTCCGCCACCGGTGTGACGTGAGGTAATCCGGCCGGCGTTATTGCGGCCACCGGTTTTGGCCTTTTTCTCCAGCAGACCCGCATAGGGCTTGCCCTTGTGCAGCCCCGGGGTCTTGACCGAGACGACGAAGCGGCGGCCGGGAGAAGTCGGTTTTGCTTTAATCAGTGCCATCGCATTAACCACCTATGGATGCAAGATCGATTTCGTGACCCTGCTCGAGTGAAACATATGCCTTTTTCCAGTCGGAGCGGCGGCCATGTCGCAGTCCCATGCGCTTGCTCTTGCCCTTCATGTTGACGGTGCGCACATTCGTAACCTTGACTTTGAACAGTTGCTCGACCGCGGCCTTGATCTCCGCCTTGTTGGCGTCGGTCGCGACCTGGAAAACGGCCTGATTGGCGGCGTCACCGAGCAGCGCGGATTTCTCCGAGATGTGCGGGACCTTCAAAATCTGGAAAATTCTTTCTTCGTTCATGACAGGCGCTCCTCGAGCTTCTTCAGCGCGGCTTCGTCGATGACGACTTTTTCAGGCCTGATCAGGCTGACCGGGTCGACAATGGCGATATCCATGACCTGGATATTGGGAATATTGCGTGCCGCCAGGTAAACCGCGGAATCGAGGCCGTCTGTCAGCACCAGCGCGTTATCAACGCCCAGCTCGTCGAGACGCGCCTGCATTTGTTTGGTCTTCGGCTCGGTTACGCCCAGCTTGTCGATCAACAGCAGGCGCTCCTGGCGTACCAGCTCGGAGACGAGGCTGCGCATACCGACGCGATACATCTTCTTGTTCAGTTTCTTGCTGTAGTCGCGTGGAGTCGCGGCGAAGGTTACGCCACCCGAACGCCACAGCGGGCTGCGTATAGTGCCGGCACGCGCACGGCCGGTACCCTTTTGACGCCACGGCTTGGCGCCGCCACCGCTGGCCGCGCTGCGGTTTTTCTGTGCCTTGGTGCCGGCACGCGCCGCCGCCATGTAAGACACGACCAGCTGATGCACCAGCGCTTCGTTGAAGCTGGCGCCAAAAGCATCGTCCGAAACGGATACCTTTTTCTTGGAGTTATGAATCGCTATGTCCATTTCCTGAAATCTCTGTTCTTTATTGCTTGACCGCCGGGCGAACGATGACGTCGCCGCTCTTGGCGCCCGGTACCGCGCCTTTGATCAACAGCAAATTACGTTCGGCGTCGACTCGCACGACTTCGAGGTTTTGCGTGGTTACTTTCTCGGCGCCCATGTGACCTGACATCTTCTTGCCCTTGAACACACGGCCCGGAGTCTGGTTCTGGCCAATGGAACCGTTTGCACGGTGCGAAATCGAGTTACCGTGGGTGGCATCCTGCATGCTGAAATTGTGCCGCTTGACGCCGCCCTGAAAGCCCTTGCCCTTGGAGATGCCGGAAACGTCGACGATCTGGCCCTGCTCGAACAAATCGACCTTGAATTCAGAGCCGAGTTCGATTTCGTCTACCGAATCGACGCGAAACTCCCATGCGCCACGGCCGGCTTCGACGCCCGCTTTCTTGCAGTGACCGGCCATGGGTTTGGTCACCCGGCTGGCGCGCCGCGAGCCGATAACAATCTGTACCGCCGCGTAGCCGTCTGTTTCGACCGTCTTGATCTGCGAGACCCGATTGGGCTCGACTTCGATAACCGTAACCGGAATCGAAACACCATCATCGGAAAAAACCCGGGTCATGCCGACTTTTCGCCCTACCAAACCGAGAGACATGTGTAAAACCTCTAAATAAAAATAAGCTGTCGCATTTGAGTAATTCGTCCACGAATTTTCAAATGACGAAAAACATAAGCCATCTATGTTTTTCTTTCGTTTTCAGGAACTTGATTGTCCCCAAACCCGGCTGCAGTTCCCTTTGCAGCGAATAATAAACCGTCATTTTCGAACGATTTACTACCCCGTTTTCGAACGCGCGGCCCGATACAGGAAATCCGTATCGGGCCGCGAGGGCGCGCACTATACCAGATAAGCTACTGGAAGTTAAGTACTTATCGTAAAAATTGGCATCTTTTTTGCCTAGCCTGAACCAGTCGGCGAAACCAAGGGGACAGACCACGTTTTTCGCAAGCGAAAAACGTGGTCTGTCCCCTAATTCAGTCTACTGCAGCTTGATTTGAACGTCGACGCCGGCCGCGAGGTCGAGCTTCATCAGCGCATCGACGGTCTTGTCGGTCGGATCGACGATATCCATCAGGCGCTTATGCGTTCTGATCTCGTACTGATCGCGCGCATCCTTGTTCACATGTGGTGAAATCAGGATGGTGAAACGCTCCTTGCGCGTTGGCAGGGGAATCGGCCCCTTGACCCTGGCGCCGGTACGACGCGCGGTTTCGACGATCTCGGCCGCGCTGCGATCGATCAGGCGATGATCGAAAGCCTTCAGGCGGATACGGATGTTTTGATTGGTTGCCATAACTATTACTCGATAATCTTGGATACAACACCGGCGCCGACGGTACGGCCGCCTTCGCGAATCGCAAAGCGCAGACCCTCGTCCATCGCGATCGGCGCGATCAA
>CP070646.1:274107-279735 GCA_020354435.1 Gammaproteobacteria bacterium | reverse complement strand
TGCCCGATAGTCTCAATCGAGGCATTCATGGCAAGAGCGACTGGCAGCTGCGCCTGGATTTTGCCGGAATATCGGTGCCGAAGACGAAACCGTTTCTGCGCCTCAGTGCCAGCAGCAATCTGCGAAATACGCGCCTGGATCTGCCGCAACCCTTTGCCAAGACAGCTTTGTCCCCACGTAAGGCTTCGGTCGAGCTGGATTTTTTTCAGGAACAGGTGTGGTTTAGTGCCGGCCTCGGATCGGATATTCGCGGGCGCGGCCAGCTGGTGCCGGATGCCGAACGTAATTTCGAGCTTAATCTGCTCGACATCGCGTTTGCCTCGAAGTTGAAGCCGAAACCGCGTCAGGGGCTTCATCTTTATGGCTCGATCGACGAAGTTTCGGTGGATGACTGGATCCGCTTCATCAAGGGGTCGGAGGGAGCCAATTCCGCGCTGCTGCAATCGGTGGACCTCAGCTTCGACCGGGCCCTGCTGTTCCAGCGCGAACTCACCAACGTCTCGATCGATCTGGCACAAGGCGAGCAGAGTTTTGTCGGCAGTATCGATTCCTCGATCGTTAGCGGCAGGTTCGCCGCACCCTGGAAGCCATCGCCAGCGAATCCACTGATCGTCGATCTGGACTATTTGCTGATCGAAAAGGTCGACGATGAAACCGAAGAAGCCGACCTGGTACCGGCCGACCTGGTCGATTTTCGCCTCGACAGCAAGGCGCTCGTTTTTCACGACATGTTGTTCAGCAAGCTGCATGTCGACGGCAGACCGGTAGGTGACAAGCTGTATATCGATAATCTTGGCCTGCAAAAGGACGACCTGGTGCTGGAGGGCAAGGGGCAATGGGACTACGATGCCGTCAGCCGGTCGCACCTGTCGAGCATCGCAATGACCGTTCGTGGCGAAAATCTCGGGCAGGCGCTCGCCGGCATGGGATTCGGCGATTCCATGCGTGGCGGCAGGCTCGACTTCAGCGGTGGCTTTACCTGGCCGGATCGGATCGTGGCTTTCGATGTCGACAATCTCGTCGGTGACGCCAGGTTTCGTGTCGACGACGGCGTGTTGAACAACGTCGACCCGGGCGGCGGCCGCTTCGTCGGCCTGTTCAGCCTGGCCGCGCTGCCGCGGCGTTTGTCGCTGGACTTTTCCGACGTGTTTATCGAGGGCATGGAGTTCGATGAAATTTACGGCACCTATCGTATCGAGAAAGGTATACTCACGACTGACGATAGCCGAATGAAGGGTCCCGCTGCCGAGATCAAGATTTACGGTGACACGGATATCGCCAAGCGCAGTTACGATCAGACTATCGAGATCACGCCCAAGATCCGGCAGACCCTGCCTGTGATCGGGGCAGTAGCCGCAGGCAGCACCGTGGGTTGGGGTTTGCTTTTATTGCAATCCCTGTTCAAAAAGTCCATAGATGAGGCGGTCGAAGTCGAGTATCGCGTCACGGGCAGCTGGGATGATCCGAAAATCGAATTGGTGAAGGCAGTCGATGAAAATCAACGGGAACTACCGAAAATTGATAAGTAGTATTTGCCTCGCGGGCCTGATGTTCAGCACGGGCGTTGACGCGGCGAATACGATGCGCATATTTACCTTGAGCGCGGACGAATGGGCGCGCCCGCGCAGCGGCGATATCATTCCCGAAATGGAGTCGGTGCGGGCCGCGGTCAGTTACTGGGGACGCGGCGTCGATGCGCTTGTCATTATCCGTCATCCCGGTGAGGATAGTGGCGAATTATGGGCCGCGGAACTGCGCGACTGGTTGATTTCCCTCGGCGTGCCCTCAGATTATATTCGCTTGATACCGGGTACCCAGGCTGCCGACGAGATCAGACTTGTCGTCGGCAATCGCGATGAATTGGAGCAGTGACGAAATGGCATCAATGCTTGAAACAGTCAGTAATAAAATTCTCGAGCCGAGTGAGCTTCAGCTTGATCAGCTGGACGGTTTTCTCGGCGCTCTGCAGGGCAGATATATCGATGCCGGCGATCTCTATTTCCAGACCAGCCAGCAGGAATCCTGGGTGATGGACGACGGTATTCTGCGCGAAGGCAGTTTCAGTATCGAAAAAGGCGTTGGCATTCGGGCGATGTCGGAGGAAAAAACCGGCTTTGCCTACTGCGATGACTTGCGCGGCAACGCGATCACCCGGGCGGTCGGCAACGCGCGTGCAATCGTGCGCCAGGGGCAGTCGGGTAGCAACAAGATCACGCTGGCCAACCAGCCGGCGCCGGCGCTGTACACGTCGCAGAATCCAGTCGATAGTCGCAGCGCGGAAGACAAGGTCGAACTGCTGAAAAAACTCGATGAATATACCCGCTCGCTGGATCAGCGCATCGAACAGGTGATCATCTCGCTTTCCGGCGGCATCGATCACATTCTCGTTGCCGCCACGGACAATACCCTGGCGGCCGATATCCGCCCGCTGGTACGCCTCAATGTGACCGTGTTGATGGCGCAGGGGGATCGCCGCGAACAGGGCAGCGCCGGTGGCGGTGGGCGGCATGCCTACGACCTGTTCTTCGATACCGACCGTGCCTATGAAATGGCGCGCGATGCGGTGCGCCAGGCGGCGACCAATCTCGACTCGGTACCAGCGCCGGCAGGCACCATGCCGGTCGTGCTCGGACCCGGCTGGCCCGGGGTATTACTCCACGAAGCGGTCGGCCACGGGCTCGAAGGCGATTTTAATCGCAAGGGCACATCGGCATTCAGTAACCGCATGGGAGAACTGGTAGCGTCGCCGTTATGCACCGTCGTCGATGACGGTACCCTGGAAAATCGCCGCGGTTCGCTAAGCGTGGATGACGAGGGCGTGCCGGCACAAAATACGACGCTGATCGAAAACGGGGTATTGCGCGGTTACATGCAGGACAAGCTGAACGCGCGTTTGATGGGCACCCGGTCGACTTCCAATGGGCGGCGCGAATCCTTTGCACATCTGCCGATGCCGCGCATGACCAATACCTACATGCTGGCGGGCGAAAGCGAGCCGGAGGAAATCATTGCATCGGTCGACAAGGGCCTGTACGCGGTCAATTTCGGCGGTGGCCAGGTCGACATTACCTCGGGACGCTTCGTGTTTTCGCTATCCGAGGCTTACCTGATCGAAAAAGGCAAGATTACCGCGCCGGTCAAGGGTGCGACGCTGATTGGATCGGGGCCCGAAGTCATGGGCAAAATTTCGATGGTGGGTAACGACCTGGAACTGGACCATGGTATCGGCGTTTGCGGCAAGGAAGGACAGGGAGTGCCGGTCGGAGTGGGGCAGCCTAGCCTCAGAATCGACGAAATTACCGTAGGCGGTACCGATTAATTCACCGATACCGCGGTGATTTCCATGCCGCTGTCGCCGCTTTGCAAAGTCAGCAGGCCGAGGAACTCTCCCGCGTAACGTGAACTGCTGAGCCGCCACAGGATGGTAATCGCGTTTTCGCGATGGATAGAGTCGATAAATTCGAAATCCGGCTCGATCGTCGTCAGCAGCGGAAAATCCTCGCAGCTCTGGCGAAAATGTTCTTCTGATAGTTTCGCCAGCAACTCGTTGGAGAATCCTCGAGAAAATCGCGCGTAATCGCGATCGCGCGCCGCGCTGATAATGTTTCTCCAGATCGGCTCGGCGACTTCGCGCAACTGTTCTCTCTGCAATCTCGTCAACTGGGTCATGTCGTAATCTCGCGGGACTGGGTTTCACCCCGGAGCGCAAGCCGAGTATCTTCGTAAATGGACAACATTGCCGGCACCACCAGCAGAATCAGCAGCGTGGCGAAGGCGAGCCCGAACGCGATCGAAACCGCCATCGGAATCAGGAACTGGGCCTGGCGCGAAGTTTCGAACAACAGCGGCGTGAGGCCGGCGATGGTCGTCAGCGAGGTTAGCAGAACCGCGCGCAATCGCTGGCACGCTGCTTCTTCCAGCGCCGCGCGCACGCCGAGCCCCTGTTCGCGAATATGTCGGTAAAAAATGACCAGGATGATCGAGTCGTTAACGACGATACCCGACAGGCCAAAGAAGCCGAACAGCGACAGGATCGTCAGGTTCATGCCCATCATCCAGTGGCCCAGCACCGCGCCGGTTATACCCAGCGGAATCACCAGCATCACCAGGATGGGCCAGCCGTAAGAAGAAAATACCCAGGCGAGCACCAGGTACATCAGCGTCAGCGCGATAATGGCGCCGATTTTCATGTCGGCGAAAGTCTCGCGCTGACTGGCGGAGCGACCCTCGATGCTGTAACGAATTCCGTACTTGCTGGCTAGCTCCGGCAGCGTGAGTTGCTGCAGGCCGGCAACGATTTCGGCGGTATTGTTAAGCGAGGCATCGACGTCGGCAGAAACATCTACCGACAGGCTGCCGTTGAAATGACGCAGGGTTTCGAAGCCCTGGGCCGAACGCCAGTTGGCGACCGTTTCCAGCGCGACGAATTCGCCGTTGGGCAGCTTGATCGGCAAGTACAGCAGGCTGTCGAGTCGGCGCTGTTCGACATCGGGCAGCTGCAGTCGTACTTCGACTTCGTCCGCACCCTGCTGGAATCGCTGCAGCACGATACCATCGTAAGCGGCGCGCAACTGACGCCCGATATCGGTGATCGATAGCCCAAGGGCCTCGCCGGCCGGGCTCAGCTCGTAGATCAACTGCTCCCTGCCGTAGGGCAGGTCATCATCGATCGCGCTTACGCCGGGAATATTTTCCAGCGTTTGCGCCAGGTCCAGCGCTGCCGCCTTCAACTGGTGCGGCGTCGCGCCGGTAAGCCGGACGCTCAGTTCGCGGCGTGCCGGGCCGACCTGGCGCGATGTGATCTGGAAGCTTTCGATACCGGGCGGAACGTCGATGCGCGAACGCCAGTTGCGAATGAAACTGGGATTGTCGGTGGCACGCTGGTCGGAACTGACCAGTTCGACGTAAATCGAGCCGATACGTTCGCCGGTGACCTGGCGGCCACGGCCGACGGTCGACGCGTGTACGCGGTAATAGGTCGAAACTACTGTTTCGTCGATGTCGTCGATGGTATTTTGCAATTCTGCTTCGACCTGGCCGAGGAAGCGGTCGACGACTTCGCGCGAAGTGCCGGAGACAAATCGCACGTTGGCATAAACCGTGGTGGATTCGGGCGACGGGAAAAACTGCCAGCCGGTTTTGCCGCCAAAAAACAATCCGGCCGCCAGCAACAGGAATCCGATGGCACCGGCAATGGTCGTCCAGCGGTACTCGATGGCAACACGGACCAGTATGCGGAACCAGTGATCTCGGATGCGCTCGAAGCCAAGATTGAGCTTTTCCTTCAGGCGCGACTGTTTGCTGCCGTGGCTGTGCACGAAGGCGTGGCGTAAATGGCCCGGCAGTATAAGGAAGCTTTCGATTAGCGAGGCGATGATGACGCAGACGATGACCACCGGAATGGTCATCATGATTGTGCCCATGCGTCCGCCAATCAGCATCAGCGGTAAAAACGCGGCAATGGTGGTCAGCGACGAAGCCAGTACCGGCGCCAGCATGCGTCGCGCGCCGCCCTCGGAGGCCATCAGCGGATCCTCGCCCATGTCCGAATGCGCCTGTGCGTCCTCGCCGACCACGATTGCGTCGTCAACGATAATGCCGAGTGCCATGATCAGCGCGAACAGGCTG
>CP070646.1:268273-274007 GCA_020354435.1 Gammaproteobacteria bacterium | reverse complement strand
TGAACAATTTCATTCTTATAGTTTGTCGTAATGCCGTCCGCGGGACGGCCACCCCTTTTATTTTGTCGTCATGCCGATTTCGTCGTAGTAACGTTTCGCCCCTGGGTGCAGCGGCACCGCGATCCCGTCCAGAGCTGTGTCGAGTCTAATACTACGGCCTTTACTGTGTCCATTGTCCAGCAATTTGCGGGAACTGTCATTCCACAAGGTCTTGGTAATTTGGTAAACCAGTTCACTTTCGACCGACGATGCCACCAGCCATTGCGCGCCGACGCTAACCGTGTCGACGCGCTCGACACCCGGATAGGCATCTGCTGGTATTTCGTCATGCGCGAAAAACTGGTAGCGATTGATTAATCGCCTTGCCGGCGGCCCGTCGATCGGCAGCAATCGTACGCCGGTGTCACCGGCCAGATCGGTAATTGCACGCGCCGGATAACCGGCGACGATGAAAAATGCATCGAGCCTGTTGTCGCGAATTCGTTTGATGGCGAGGTCGGGTTTCATGTATTCGACTTCGATATCCTGTTTTGAAATCCCGTACTCTCTGAGCACGAGCTCGGCGTCGATTAACGTGCCCGAACCGGGCTCATCGAGCGAAACGCGCTTGCCGATCAAATCGGTAACCTCGCGAATGCCGGAATTTTTGCGCACAACGATGTGTATGCTTTCGGGGTAGAGGTTGGCGATACTGCGCAGCTTGCGGATAGGTTTATCACCGTTGAACTTGCCGGTGCCGGTATAGGCCCAGTAAGCGATGTCGGACTGCACAAAGGCGGACTCGAGGCTGCCCCGCTGAATGCCATGGACGTTGGCCACCGATCCGTTGGCTGATTGCGCGATTACGACCAGGCCGGCCGGGCCACAGCTGCCACCCTGCTCGCAGGGGCGCGCGCCAGGCGGATTGCTGATCGCGTTTGCGATTATGCCACCGATCGGGTAGTAGGTTCCGGCGACACCGCCGGTGCCGATTCTAAAAAATCGGAGTTCTTCGGCCGCCAGCGCGACGGAGAAAAGAGCCGCAGCCAGGATCAGTCCAATTGACATCTGAAAATTACGCATATCAATCCGTAAACCACTTTTGTAGAGGATAAAGTTTAGGCCAAAACCCTGATTTTTCCGGGTTTTTAGGCGTTATTGTGACGAATTTATCCCACTTGCCCGGCGTGTCCGGAATGGCTTGTATTGCGCCGATTCTTACCCTTTCGATAAGACGATCAGATCAGCCTGTTTTAAGCGCAGAATCTGATTGCTATCGACAATTTGTTTAATGCAGAATAGCGCGTTCATAACCCGAACAAAGCAGAGGAAGACACAATCATGTCCGCCCAAATTCCCGAACGTGCCAGCGCCGTCGTCATCGGCGGTGGCGTTATCGGCTCCAGCGTCGCCTATCACCTGGCTAAACTCGGCTGGTCCGATGTCGTTTTGCTCGAGCGCAACCAGTTCAGCTGCGGCACGACCTGGCACGCGGCCGGCCTGATCGGAACCATGCGCGCCAACGATTCGCAGGCGCGCCTGTGCGAATACTCGATGGCGGTTTTGACCGAGCTCGAGGCCGAAACCGGCCAGTCGACCGGTTTCAGGCAGGTGGGTTCCCTATCCATCGCCCACAGCGAGGCTCGCTTCGAAGAGTTGAAACGCGTCGCCGCGATGAACAATGCCTTCGGCGTGACCCAGGTGGATATCGTTACGCCGGAAGAGATCAAGGCGCTTTATCCCTACGTCGAAACCGGCGACCTGCTCGGCGGCAGCTGGGTCGCGCAGGACGGTACCGCGAGCCCGGTCGACGTGACCCAGGCTTTCGTCAAGGGTGCCCGCGCGCGCGGCGCGCTGTGTCTCGAAGGTGTGCGCGTCACCGGCATCAACCAGGCCAATGGTCGCGTCACCGGCGTGGTAACGACCGAGGGTGAAATCCAGGCCGATTTCGTGGTTAACTGCGGCGGCCTGTGGGGTCGCGAAATCGGGCGCATGGCCGGCGTCAATGTGCCGTTGCACGCCTGCGAGCACTATTACGCCCACACCGAGAAGCTCGATGACCTGCCGGGCAATCTGCCGGTGTTACGCGACCACGACAAGTGCGCCTATTACCGCGAAGATGCCGGCAGTCTGCTGATCGGCGCGTTCGAACCGAATGCGGTGCCCTGGGGGCAAAACGGCATCCCGCTGGATTTCGCTTTCGAGGAGCTGGAAGGACATATGGACGAACAGTTCATGCCGGTACTCGAAGACGCCATGTACCGCGTGCCGATGCTGCAGGATGTCGGCTGGCGCAGCTTTTTCTGCGGCCCGGAAAGTTTCACCCCGGATGATCAGTTCCATATGGGCGAAGCCCCCGAACTGAAAGGTTTTTATGTCGCCTGCGGCCTCAATTCGGTCGGTATCCAGACTTCCGGCGGGCTCGGTCGCGCGCTGGCCGACTGGATGCACCTGGGCCATGCACCGATGGATCTGTGGGGTAACGATATCCGCCGCATGTTCCCGTTCCAGTCGACCCAGGCATATATCCAACAGCGTGTCAGCGAAACCCTCGGCCTGCTGTACGATAACCACTATCCGTACAAGCAGATGGAGACCTCACGCAACCTGCGTCATTCGCCGCTGCACGAACGCCTGGCCGCGCGCAACGCCTGTTTCGGCGAAGCTGCAGGCTGGGAACGGCCCAACTGGTTCGCGCCCGAAGGCGTCGAACCGAAGTACGAATACAGCTTCGGCAAGCAGAACTGGTTCGAGCACAGCGCCGCCGAACACAGGGCTGCGCGAGAAAAGGTCGTTTTATTCGATCAGAGCTCGTTCTCGAAATACCTGGTGCAGGGGCGTGATGCGGTCAAGGTATTGCAGCGGGTTTCGAGCGCCAATGTCGACGTCGAACCCGGCCGTATGGTTTACACTCACTGGCTCAATGAACGCGGCGGCATCGAGGCCGACCTGACCGTGACCCGCATCGTCGAAAATGAATTCTGGGTCATTAGCGGCGCGGCGCAGACGATCAAGGATTTGCATTGGCTCAAGTCGCATATCGGCGACGACGAATTCTGCTGCGTCAGCGATATGACCAACGCCTGGGCTATGCTCGGCGTGATGGGACCTGGCAGCCGCGATATGCTGTCTGAAGCGCTTAATCATGATATGACCACCGAGTCCTTTGCGTTCGGTTCGTTCCAGTCGGTCGAACTCGGCATGGCGCGCGCTTACGCCGGCCGGGTTTCCTACGTCGGTGAACTCGGCTGGGAGCTTTACGTGCCGGTCGATCAGGCGCGCCACGGTTTCGATTTCCTGTTGCAAAAGGGCGAAAGCCATGGCCTCGTCCTGGCCGGCATGCACGCTCTCAATTCCTGCCGCATCGAGAAAAAATTCGTGCACTATGGCCACGATATCGCCGACCAGGATACCCCGCTCGAATGCGGCATGGGATTCGTCTGTAACTTCGACAAGGATATCGCTTTCATCGGTCGCGATGCCATCCTCGAACAGAAGGAGACCCGCGGCTTCATGTACAAGCGCCTGGTGCAGTTCCTGCTGCAGGATCCCGAGGTCACGCTATATCATCACGAACCCATTCTGCGTGACGGCGTCATCGTCGGCCACCTGACCTCGGGCGACTACGGCCATACCCTCGGCGGCGCAGTCGGGCTCGGTTATGTCGAGGTCGAAGAAGAAGTCACGCAGGATTACATCGACTCGGGCAATTTCGCGATCGATGTCGGTGGCTATCACGTACCGGCCAGGGCGTCCTTGAGCGCGATGTATGATCCCAGAGCCGAACGCATGCGGGGGTAAAAAATGGCGTTGTTAACTACCTGTATCGGTGCTTATCCCAAGCCCGAATTTGTCAAGCTGCCGGACTGGTTCAACCACCCGGACGGCCCGGATACGGCCGATCCGACGGCACTGTGGGAAAAGGCCATGGCCGACCTCGGGCCCGATGCCGAGGATATCATCGAACGCGGCGTGACGCAGGCAATCGCTGACCAGATCGAATGCGGCATTGATATTCCGACCGACGGTGAAATTTCGCGTGAGAATTACATTCACTATCACTGCCGACACCTGCTCGGTTTCGATTTCAAGCACCTGACGCGCAAGGAAGTTCGCGGCGGCACCTACGAGGCGGCCCTGCCGACGATCAATGGCCCGGTGTCGGTGCGCGATCAGTTCCTCGTCGCCGACTGGAAACGCGCGCAGGCCAACTGCAAACGCCCGGTCAAGATCACGATGCCGGGTCCGATGACGATTTCCGACACCAATCACGACGACTATTACCACGATCCCAAGACGCTCGGCCGGGATATCGCCGATGCTCTCAACGTCGAGGTACTGGCGCTGGCAGAAGCCGGCTGTGTGCACATCCAGATCGACGAGCCGCTGTTCGCGCGCAGGCCCGGGGCCGCGCTCGACTTTGGTTTCGAAAACCTGGAGCGGGCTTTCCACGGTTGTCCGAACAGCGTGCAGCGCACCGTGCATATGTGTTGCGGTTACCCGGACAAGCTCGATCGTGACGACTACCCCAAGGCGGATCCCGATTCCTACCTGCAAATTGCCGATGCCATCGAGTATTCCTGCATCGACGCGGTCTCGTTCGAAGATGCGCACCGTCACAACGACCTGTCGCTGCTCGAGCATTTACCGACGACGAAAGTCATCTTCGGCGTAGTCGCGATCGCTCGCAGTGAAATCGAAACAGTCGAGCAAATCCGTGGGCGCCTCAGCCAGGCGCTGCAGCATATCGACGCCGAAAGGCTGATCGCGGCACCCGACTGCGGTCTCGGCCTGCTCGGCCGCGAACGCGCCATGGCCAAGCTCAAGAACATGTGCGAGGCCGCGCACTCTCTCTGACCTGGTAGTCGCTTCGATTTTCGTCGCAGTGACGGCGCTTTTATC
This sequence comes from Gammaproteobacteria bacterium, assembly GCA_020354435.1. Classification (GTDB taxonomy): domain Bacteria; phylum Pseudomonadota; class Gammaproteobacteria. The sequence continues at coordinate 269,126 of CP070646.1, read as the reverse complement.
GATCCGGTCAAAAATCAATTGGGCCGGGTTCGATGGCGCTAATGAAAACCTGGCGCGGGCGGATATTACGGCAATGCGGGTTAACCCGGGGATCCGACATGGGCGACAACAGGAACAAGGTAACCATCGAGGCCAACCTGATCACGTTGCCGGATATTGACTGGCGCCTGAAGGAAATTCTCGATAGCCACGATTATTCGCTGCAGGATATCGTGCAGCTGATCGTCTACGATCCGGGTCTGACTGCACGACTGTTGAGGATCGTCAACAGCGCTTTTTTCGGTTTTGCCACGAAAATCGATACCGGCTAATGCGAGGAGATCGACTGCCCTGTTGCGGAGCAACTGAATGGCGTGGTCAACCCGCTGTTTCCGAAACTTCGGCGCGCCGCGATTTGAGTATTTTGTCGAAAACGTAAACCGGGAAACCCGAAGGGTTTCCCGGCTGATCTCTTTATTTCGAAGATCCCCGCTTGCGCGGGGATGACATATTCGATACGTAAACGTCAGCTGCCCTTTTGCGGGCGCATGTCGTTGGGATCGATGCCGGCGACCGCGACCGGTGCCTTCATCGCGTCGCGGCGGAACGGTTCGCCGAGTTCCTGGTTCAGCACCACCTCGATGTAGGTGGTAACGTTGTTTTCCATCTGGTCCTTGACCGCGGTGCTGAGCGCCTCGGTCAGGCCGTCCATGGTTTCCGCCTTGATTCCCTTGACGCCGCAGGCCTCGGCGATCTGCGCGTACTCGACGCCGACGTTGAGCTCGGTGCCGACGAAGTTATCGTCGTACCACAGCGTCGTGTTGCGCTTCTCCGCGCCCCACTGGTAGTTACGGAAGATGATCATCGTGATCGC
>CP070646.1:262342-268173 GCA_020354435.1 Gammaproteobacteria bacterium | reverse complement strand
GCGGCGTGCCTCACCTCGTGCTGGAGCGGCATCGGATCGCCGAGCGCTGGCGTTCGGAAAGGTGGGACTCTCTGGTTGCCAATGGTCCGGCCTGGCATGATCGATTTCCGGGTCTGGAGTTTTCCGAAATCGATCCCGATGCTTTTGCTCCCAAGGAGATGGTTGCAGATTATTTTGTTGCTTACGCGGAAAAGATCGCTGCTCCCATCCGCTGCGGTGTCGAGGTCAGGGAGGTGGTAAAAAATACAGGCCGCCCCGGCTTCCGTGTCGCAACCTCGGAGGGCGTAATCGAAGCCAATAGCGTGGTTGCCGCTACCGGGCCGTTCCAGTGTCCCGTCATCCCGGCCGTGGTTCCTGAGGACGCCGGAATCATGCAGATCCATTCCAGTGCCTACCGCAATCCGGAGCAGTTGCCCGAAGGTGCGGTACTGGTGGTCGGAGCAGGTTCTTCGGGGGTTCAGATCGCGGATGAACTGCAACGTGCCGGCAAGCGTGTTTACCTCTCGGTCGGCCCGCACGATCGCCCCCCACGAAGTTATCGTGGGCGAGACTTTGTCTGGTGGCTGGGGGTTCTCGGCATGTGGGATTCGGCGGCACCCGGTCCGGGAACGGAGCATGTCACGATCGCGGTCAGCGGTGCCGATGGCGGTCATACCGTCGACTTCCGCCGCCTTGCCGCGGCGGGCATGACGCTCGTCGGGCGGACGGAATCGTACAAAGACGGCGTGATGCACTTCGCGACGGATCTTGCCGACAATCTCGCGCAGGGCGATGCCAACCTGCTGTCGGTGCTGGACGAGGCCGATGCCTATGTTGTGCGTAACGGACTCGACCTTCCCGAGGAACCCGAAGCGCGTCACATCGAGCCGGACCCGCAGTGCGTGACCGATCCCGTTCTGGAGCTGAATCTGGCAGAGGCCGGAATCACTTCGATCCTGTGGGCGACAGGTTTTACGCTCGATTACAGCTGGTTGAAGGTTGACGCGTTCGATGAAGACGGCAAGCCGAAGCATCAGCGCGGTATCTCGTCAGAACCCGGGATTTATTTCCTGGGATTACCGTGGCAGTCGCGACGCGGCTCCTCCTTCATCTGGGGCGTCTGGCACGACGCCAGGTTTCTGGCGGACCATATTGCCACGCAACGCAAGTATCTGGCTTACAGTCCTTCGTCGTAACGCGAATCTAACGGACGTATCACCCGTAACTCCCGGTATTCCGTAGCCGAACTGTTCGCAACGCTCTGATTTGATGTATGCTGCGGCCAGCACCGCGAAATAAATTGCGCGCGGACCGCCGGTTTTCAGGCCGGGGCGGGTTAGTGGCTGCGATAAGATCCGATTAGCGTACGTCCAGATCGACATTAGTCCATGAAAGAAAATACGGAACTCAGCTCCGCGGATAGCCTGCGGCTCAACATATTACTGGCGCAAAAACCGCAAGCGGTGCGTATCGACGAATCCAGGATGGTCGTGTATGCATTGACCGCAAAGGGAGAAGCCAGGGTAACGCTGGACCCGAACTGTGAGGAAAGCACTTATCTGCGCCGCGTCAAGGAGATGCTGTCGTCGCACGTGATGGATTCTCCAGGCGGTTACCCCGTTTTCCTCGAGCGCTGGACTCGCATGGGGCAGGTCCGCGATTCCGTGCTCGAACAACTGCTATTGCTCGGTGAAAGCGAGGCAGTGGTCGCGGTGGCGCATGCGCCGGGATTGACCGAGACGCTGGCCAGGCGCGTCTGGTGGGCAATGCCCAATGCCGCCAATGCACGCCAGATGTTAAACAATCCGCAGGTCGCCGAGAGCCCCATCGGCCGTGAACTGGCTGCCTTTCTGCTCGAGTTTTTGCCCTTCGAGCAGGAGGCAGGCAGCATGCTCGAGTCGGTGCGCCTGGTTCTGCAAGCGGGCCTGATCGACGAGGAAGACAGGCACAAACTCTGGCAAAGAGCGCAAATCAAACGCAGCATGCTGGTGGGATTCCTGCTCTCGGTGCCCGATGCCTTGCCGCTGAACGCCCGGGAACATCCGGCGCTGCAGGCCCATGAGCGCTCGCTCGATCCGGCGATAGCGGCAGACGATGCCGTTCTGGCCGTGATGCGACGCGTTTTTTCGGCACCGGGCCAGGCTTTTCTGCAAGCCTGCGATCTGGCGCTGGCAAAGGTCATAGATCAGGAAGTTACCGTATTGCTGTTTGAGGCCATCGCCCGCTACTTCCATGAGGCCCGCGCTATCCACGGCTGTTTTCGCGATATCGAGGAACTCGAGGAAGCGGTCAATCGGCTCGAATGGACCCATGATCCGCAAATCGAAAACTATGGCCGTTCAATCTGGTTCCTGTCGGCGCTTGCTGTCGATTTGCTGGATCCGATATTCAGCCGGACGGATGCAATCGGCAGCGGCATGCGGCGCAAGATCAAACCGATAACCGACCGGATATTTGATCACCTGCACCGTCTCACGCATGTCCCTTGAAGGCTGAACAGGGATTTGGGATGACAGCTGAGCTGTTTCGTTTCAAACCCGTATTCAGTTGACCGTCACCGAAATTCACCCAGGATCGATGCGGGCGCAGCCGGGGCAGGGTGGTTTTTCGGCGAATCCGAGGTTTATACTACACAGGCTTTATACGCGGTTTCAGAATTTCCATACGCATCGTTGGCGTAGTCGGAATGACCCGGTTTGGAGAAGAGAGCATGAGGGTCCATCACAAAGAGATAAAAATAAACAGGGAGCAGGAGTTAACCTTTGACAACCTGGATGCATTAACCCGGGAGTATGGCGAGCACGCTATTCGTTTTGTCGTTTGTGGTTGTGATGACAGTCACCGGTTTCTGGAAGTCGATTTTCTCGAGACCGATAATTCTGATTTATGGCCCGCAGGGAAGAAGGGCATATTTGCTTTTCGCCAGCGCGAAGGCGAGAACGCGGATAGCTTTAATGCCGTATTAATGATTCCTACGGGTATCGGATGTGAGATCGGGGGTCACGAGGGAGACGGGAATGCCGTGTGCAGGTTGATCGCTTCGGCCTGCGATACGCTGGTTATCCATCCTAACGTCGTCAATGCCACCGACTATAACGAAATGCCCCCAAATACCCTGTATGTCGAGGGTAGCACCATGACACGGCTTCTCATGGGGCAAGTCGGCCTGCAGAAAGTAAGGGCAAACAGGCTTTTAACCCTGGTTGACAGGGGTATCACCAAATACAACGAAGAAATACGCAATGCCGTTTCGACGGCAAGAATTACACTGGGTATTGATTCGGACATATTCGAGATGGAGAAACTGACGTCCTGCAAGATCGGCCTGTCCAGATCCGGCAGAGCCGTGGGCACGCTGGAGGATATGGAGAATCTCTTTGAAACCATAGACAAGTATGGCGATTCTTATCAGGCGATCGCATTGTCCACTCACGTGGAACGGGATACGGACTGGTATCGTGAATACTTTAATCCCGACAGGGAATATCAGGATGTTGCGGTGAATCCGACCGGCGGCATCGAAGCGATGATGACACACGCCGCGGTAGAGCTGTTCAATAAACCCTGTGCGCACGCTCCCGCTCCCCAGGGAGATTCGCCGCATCACGGCGTATTCGAGCCGAGACTGGCTCCGGTTGCCGGTTCGATCAGGCATATTCATTGCGTTTTAAAGGGCCTGCACAAGAGCCCCAGGATCGTATTCTACGAGGCCGGATTCAATGCCAGGGATGTCTCTTGTGTGCTGATTCCCGATGGCTGTGTGGGCTTGCCCGTTCTGGCCTGCATACAGCAAGGCATACCCGTCATTGCGGTGAAGAACAGAAATATCATGTCGAATGATCTGGATGAACTGGGTTTCGAGCATGGGAAGTTCTTTCGCGCCGAAAATTATCTCGAAGCAGTCGGAATCATGCAGATGCTGAAGGAGGGGATAGCGCTGGATACGGTAACAAGACCGATAAGCCACACCAGGATACTGGAATAGAATAATCGGCTGACGGTGCTCAAAAACACCGGGCGTCGAGACTGTTTTTTTAAATACTCTTACTGAAATGCGAGAATAAGAATCTGGAAATTCGCGAGGTATACTGATTTGAAGAAGCACGGCATCACTGTGGACTGTAAGCGTTGCAGGTAAGCCTCGTCGGATAGTCAGGGTATCTTCGACATTACCGTTCCCATTATCGATAGTGAGACCGGAATATCGGGACCTGCCAAATTACGCTGCAGTGTCTCTCCCCAAGGCCATTCCGTCGACCTGCTGGAATGGCGCGAATTTGATCAACATCACCCCCGCTCTGTCGAAAGTCTTCAACAACGAGTTACAGCCACACTCACTTTTGTCGCCGAGCGCCAGGTTTGTGGCAATCGTAATATCTGCCCTTCAGAAGTAATCCGGATAGTTGAAAAAAATGGCACTTCTTAAATGTCGCCTTTTGCTCGAAAACCGAAGTCCATGAATCGATTTTGACGACAAATCTGGAGAAGATCACCTCCCAAATCAATCGAACAACCGTCTGTTCCGGCGATTGACCTGTGTCATCCAGATCTTTAAACAATAAGAATAATATTATTCGGTGGGCAGAGTATTAATAATATTAATATTTTTATTTGTTCCCGGTATCTCAAGCGGGGGCGTTTATTTTGAACTGGGTATCGAAGGCGGTGGCGACACTTTAATTTCCGCCGAAGCAGACGACGACTATTATTATTCCTATGACCAGGATTTGAACGTGGGAGGTGGATTCAAACTGGCAATAGGCATGCACAATATATTTGGCGAAAATAACAATCGTTCGCTCTCATTAAGTCTTGGATATCTGTTCGATAGTATCGAGGCAAGTAATGGTGATGCCGACTACGATACCACCACCTTCGATGCCATATATGCTTTTCATTTTGGTTCTCACCGACTGGGTATTGGTGCAACCTACCACATAGGCCCCGAGTACAAAGAGGACGTCGATGGTTATCCGTCAGTCAGAGTCGAGTTTGACGATGCTCCGGGATTAATTGTCCAGTACAGCTATGCCTACACAACTGCTTTTCAATTCGGCTTGAGATACACCGAAATGGATTACGAGGTAGATGACGTTACGCTTGACGCGTCAAGTTTCGGTTTCTTTATAGCCTATACCTGGTTCTAAATCTCGCTGCCGCAAACCGAATTAAAAAGTATTAACAGTTAACTCAGGGTTGCATATATAAGCGATTATTTAACCCTTGAACAATTACCGGCAAAACCCGCAAATGACCGCATCTTATCTCGTGGTTCGACTATCTTGCTCGAAAAAGGGATTGACCGAACCGTCTTCATTGACTTCCATGACGATGCGCAGCGGAATCGTGGAATGGAAGGTTATTGGTATCTGGGGGGTCAGCACCTCGGACTTGCGGCTACCGTCCGTGTGAGTCCACCTCAGTTCGATCCCCTGCTGCGGGAAACGACGCGAGCCAAAACGATTATTGCAAATGGCATTATTCGCAACCTCGTCGCAACTGAGGGCCTTTTCTGAATCAACCACGCTGACATCAACATCCTCTATGCTTGAGCCCGACAGATTGACGACCTGAATCTGGTTGAACCGATAGGTCGGATTATAACCCGTGACGCAGGCTGCGGTTGCAATACTGGAAAGCAGAACGATTAACTTTTTCATGGTGAGACCTGCTGGCTGCGTTTTTGCTATTTACGTAGGACAGCCGGTTCTGGATTAAGTTTGGTTACTTAAAAGAACAGATTCCACAGGATTGGCAATATGATCGCTGTCGCGATTGCATTCAGCCCCATCGCCAATCCGGAAAATGCTCCGGCTAACTCGTTAACCTGAAGCGCGCGGGCCGTGCCAATT
>CP070646.1:256380-262242 GCA_020354435.1 Gammaproteobacteria bacterium | reverse complement strand
AATTCTGGTAAATTCTCAGTGGATGAAGAAAGAAACAAATCAACCGGTGACACACTAAATTCATTGTTGGGGCTTATAAAAAACGTAAAGTTCTTGGTCTTGTCTGCAATATCATTAGTGATCCTGGGATTAGCCATTATTTCCGGGGATGGAAAAAATATAATTCTAAATTCTTATGAAAATTTAACCGGTCAGAAATTCCAAACTTTTTCACCAATCCAGGACTATTCAAATGAAACTTATCTAGTCCTAACGGCCAAGCTATCGCGAGAGGCGAACTTCAAACTAGAAGATGCGGAGATAACTATATTCAAAGAATCTGATACTTTGCACAAGTATCGTGTTGCATTAAAGGATGAGGTTTATTTCTACAAAGTAGAGAGAAAAAAAGACGGAACCTGGCGAGTCAATCAAGAATAACGCCAACTAAATTGGTTTTGGCTATCTACCTAAGGCTAAACGAAGCGCCACAGTCGTCAAACTGATCTTCTATGAAACCCGCAGTTGTGCCAAGCTCTTATTGTTCACGAGGGCCTGTTGTTGGCCGATGCCTGTAGCCCGACGCGGCAATATCAGCGGCAGCTTTTGAGACAACCGCCGTTCAAGCCCCGGGGAATCAGCGGCGATACCCGATCCGAAGCGGACTCTTGATTCGAGCTTTTGACATGCTTCGTTCTTTACCGTAGATACCAGTCATGATGATAACTCGCCGAGCAAAGTCCTCGCTGTGCGCAACTCGTCGGTTTCAAGACCCTCGGTAAACCATTCGTAGACGGGAGCGAGTAATTCATAGGCCCGTTTCGAGTCACCCTGGTGCCGCAGGAATCGAGACATATCGCACGCCGCGCGTAACTCGAGCATCTTCGCCTCTTGACGGCGAGATATATCCAGCGCCGTTTGCAGGCTTTTCAGGGCGGGTTTCGGATCCCGATCATTTGTTTCCAGGTGCGCTTTAGCATCGAGTCGATGAATTTCCGCCAGCCACCAGTGTTCACTGGACTTATCGGCATAATCGAGCGCCTGGCGCAGGTAGCCCCGGCCTTCCGAATGAAGATTCGTGTTAAAACAGGCATCGGCCAGAGTACAGAAATAGAAACTGCTGTTGTAATAGTTGGCACCGGAAAGCCCATCGGTAAGGGTTTTATTTACTTTGGCGATACCCTCCGGGAAATTCCCTTCCCGCAACAGTATCCAGCCCAGGGCGAATTCACAATGAACAGCCAGATCCGCATTGCCGGTTTCGATTGTCAGGGGACGGGCTTTCGACGTGATATCGCGGACTGCGTCGACATCGCCCAAAAGCATGTACACGACACAGCAATGTATTAACCCATGGGAGACGAATTGTGGCTGGGAATGCCGATCGATCAACTCGAGCGCTTCTGCGATACGTGCCCTCGCCTGATCCGGATAGCCGAGCAGCCATAATGCCTGTGCATTGCTATATCTTGCGCACACGCCGACGTCATGGTTGCCGTAGGTGAAGCCATATTCCCCGTGATCCTCGAAGCGATACAGTTCGATACCGCGTTCGCTGTGATGTCTGACCTTGAACTGGTCGCCGAGGATACTATAGGTGCCCCACGACGCGTGATGGGCTTCCAGCTCGAGATTCGGATCACCGATTTCCTCGGCCAAAGCCAGCACGTCCCCGGCATAGTCTCTGGCTTTATCGAGTTCACCGCTCGCCATTGCCACACCCCACATTCCCCAGAGCGCAGGAAATTCGCCACCTTTGTCGAATATTTGCCGACGCAGAGAACGAGACCGTGCGAACAGTTCTCCGGCGCGTTCGGTGCCATAGCCCTCGATCACGCGAATCGAATTAGCAAGCGCCATCGTCAGGTCTGCCTCGAGGCGAATGTTCTCCTCACTTTGATCAAGCTTCTCGATCATTTCCAGCCCCTGCTCGAAATGCTGGCTCGCTTCCAGGTTGGCATCCATTCTCGTTGCCCGCTGACCCGCTCGATACCACCACGACGCTGCCGACCCTGCTAGTCCCGCCTCGGTATAATGTTTGGCAACAAATTCGGGCTGAGTGTCGGAAAGCGCGGCAAAGTGGTATTCCAGCGCCTGCGCAATACGCTGATGATTCAGTTGACGGGTACTTTTCAACAGCGAATTGTAAGCCGCATCGCGCACTAGGGTGTGCTTGAATTCATATTTGATTTCCGGGTGGATGCCGCGCAGGTAGATCAATCCCGCATCCGTCAGCTGCTCGAGAGCATTGGCCAATTCCGTATCATCTATCGAAACCACCGCACTCAGTAGCGCAAAGTCAAATTCGCGGCCGATACAGGCTGCCAGTTGGGCGATTTCCTTGGTCGTCGCCAACCGGTCGAGTCGCGCCATCAGCGAATCCTGCAGCGACGGTGGAATAGCGAGCGGCGGTAGCGGGTTGTCCAGCACATAAGCCTTGCCATCATCACGTAGCACGCCGGACTCGAGCAACGATTTTGTGAGCTCTTCGACGAACAGCGGAATACCATCGGTCTTGGCGATGATCTCGGTCGCGACTTCCTCCGGCAGGGGTTTGTTGCCGGCAACCTGGGTGACAATCGCGTTACTTTCGATTCCGCCCAGATTGCCGAGCGGAAGCTGCGTATGGTTGGTAACCCCCGATAGTGGTGGACTGAAATCGGGGCGATGAGTAATTACTATCAAGAGGCGGGTATCATTCAATCTCTGTTTGAAAGCGGTGAGCATTTCCAGCGACGAGGGGTCGTACCAGTGCACGTCCTCGGCAATCATCAATATGGGATTTTCAGTGCTCATGGCCTCAATCATCGCGCACAGTGATTCCAGCTGACGGCGTTTCAGATCTCCTGCCTCGACGATATCGAATTGTTTATCCTCGGTTGCAAGCGACAACAACGCAGCCACCGGTGGCACAATCGACTCGACGTCGAGTCCCAGCCTTGCAACTTCTGACTCGATTTTTTCGAGCCTTGTTTTCGGGTTGTCGTCACTGTTGAATCGCAAAGCTCGTTCCAACTGGTCGATGATCGGATGAAAAGCGCTATTATGGTGATACGGTGATCCGTAATACAGCACCCGGCTATGCGGTTCCCCGGCAATAGTCTCCCTGAAAGCGCGGACGATCCTCGACTTGCCGATACCTGCCTCCCCTGATACCGTTACCAGTTGCGATTCCCCCTGTAGTGCCTTGCGCCAACGATTCGACAGGATCGCAACCTCTTCCCGACGACCGACCAACGGCGTGAGTCCTGTTCTTGCCCTCGCATCTAGCCGATCGACCGCTCCACTCACGGCGCGCACCTGGTAGATTCGCTGTTCCCGGGAAATGCCCTTGAGGTCACGTTCTCCGCGTTCATCGACTTCGAAATATCCTTTCACCAGCTCAAAGGTTTGCTTGCCGATAAGTACCTCTCCCGGTTCGGCGAGGGACTGCAGCCGCGCCGCCAGATTAGGCGCCTCGCCGACCACCGCCATCTCTTCGCGGCGCGCGCCACTACCGATATCACCAACGACAACATTACCCGTGGCGATACCGATACGTACGCTGAGCGCGGCAACAGGCAATTCAATCCTCGGCTCCATTCCGGCGACCGAATTAACCATGTCTAGAGCAGCCCGCACTGCTCGTACGGCGTCGTCCTCGTGAGCATGGGGATAACCGAAGTAAATCAGCAATCCGTCCCCGACATAGCGAGCGATGACTCCGTCGTAGTGGCTGACCACCCCGGCGCAACAATCCTGGTAGTCCGCGAGTAACTCGCGAAACTCTTCCGGATCGAGATCCTCCGTGAGCCGGGTCGAACCGACCAGGTCACAGAATAAAACCGTCAGATGTCGCCGCTCAGCGTCGGTAACTGGCACTTCCGCGCCCCTTTCCAATGCGGGACTTTGATTTTTGCCGGCCGTAACCGCCGCATGACTCAATCTCGCACCGCAGGAATCGCAAAAATCCGCGCCTTGTAGTGGCACGGCGCCGCAAGCCGGACAAGGAGAGGGCAATGCCGAACCGCAGCCCGCACAAAAGCGTGCCTCATCGCGGTTTTCGTAATCGCATGCGGGGCAATTGGTTGTCATGGATCGATTAAAGCCTGCGCAACAGGTTGAGGCGATGCACCTGCTCGTAGCTGCGACCGCCCTCGACAGGTTCTCCCAGATGATCGAATCGTTTACGCAGGTCCTTTTCGAGGTCGGTCAGGACCCTTTTGCGTTGTTCGTCGACGACAAGCACATGGTCGAGAAATTCGTCGAAGCTTGCATAAACGTAAGAATCGATGAAAAGCTCTTCGAGATCTTGCTCAAATTCCTCGCTAGCAGCAATCCCGAGAATCAATTGAAGCGTTGTATCGTAAACCGCGGCCTCGTCTTCGACGGGTTGAAACAACTCATATGCGGAACCTTTCGCCAGAGGCTCAACAATCAACAGCAAACCGCCGGGGGCCAGTACTCTTGCCGTTTCCTTCAGCGCTTTCGGCTGAAGCTCGGTGGGCACATGGTGCAGGCTGTTGTAGTAAACGACTATGTCGGCCCAGGAATCCTCGACAGGCAGGTTATCGGCAGAGGCCAAATGGTAAGTTGCGTTAGCCGATGAATTTGCTGCCGATGCCCGCTCGATGGCTGTCTTTGACGGATCGATACCGATGATGCTCTCGGATTCCGATGCCACGAGCTGCGTGAACCAGCCTTCGCCGCAACCGATATCAATTACCCTGGCTCCGCCTAGCGGTAAGCGTTTCTTGATGAGCGACTCTCGATCTATTTGGGGAATTGTACTTCTGGGGTTATCTGTCATGGCCTGTTACCTTTTCTAGCACCGGCAACATGCAGTTTAATTACAAGCTAACCGTATGAGGCAGTAAGAGTATAAATCATATGATCGTCTATAGAAACGAGCCATCTTCGAGGTTAGGTATTTGTGGAGTTAAGCCACAATGTTCTGATCGTATTTGCAACGTTTTTTATGCCAAACGAGCGTCCGATATCGACCGTTTTTCGTGGTCTGGCAGGTAATTTTAAAGATCAGCTATCGGGAAAACTGGTTATAAAGCTTTCTCACGTGAAATGTAAAATTGAACTTTGTGTCGACGAGGTCACATACAGATTCAACGTCAGGCGTTATCTTGATCACTAAGGGGCGCTGCAGTTATCGATCTTCCGAGACGAGTTTTTCCAGTATTGAATCGATAAGCGCCCTGCCTTCCTTCATTTCCTTCCCTGATCTTGATCTGGGTCAATAGCATCCGTCCTCCGGCCAGGAATTAAACCAAACGGGTGATGAATCGCGGCCGGCTGCGTGATATTAATTTCGAGATTTAACAGTAGCCGAAGGTAATTCTGTGAACCTCGGATTAAGTACAGAATTTGGACTTAGAGATGGTCAAGTCTATATCATAGGCAGGGAGGGTGATATCCAGATTGATTCCCCGACCGTAAGTAAGCAGCATGCCGAAATGATCGTCAAACACCGACGGGTTTACCTGCGCGATTTAAAATCGAAAAATGGCATTTTCCTGGTAACCGACAAGCGATTGGTGCGCCTAAATGAAGGATACGTAAACCACGACCAGCTTTTAATGATAGGAAAAGTAAAGTGTACGCTCCGGAGCTTGCTGTCTGCTAACTTCGGCAAATCGGATTCGAGAACTAACGGCTCCCAAGCTTCAACCGAATTGTAATCTGTGGCCAGTTAAAAATGCATGCTACCTAGGTACCTTTGAGTAATTTTTGGACCTTGGTTTTGAATGAAGACTTTTTCTTCATTTCGATATGTTCTTGTGTCAACTCATTCCGCAATTTCTGTTTCCATTGCTCGGACTGGGTTCTGTGCCTTTTCAGCCCCAGGGCGTGGGAAATATCCGTCAGTAAACTATGATCCGTCTTATCTTT
>CP070646.1:250242-256280 GCA_020354435.1 Gammaproteobacteria bacterium | reverse complement strand
CTGCGTTTCATTTAGCGGGGTCAATTCAGTTGAAACCTTGCAGCGCTCGATACCAGATCGAACCCGTCTTCGCTATTCCAGGTAGAAATTACGTAAAGCCAGGATCCGTCATCCTGTTTCTGGAGGACGTCCAGACAATCAACGTATTTCGTCTTACCATCGGATTTCCAGGTTACGCGAGAGCTTTGATATGCAAGGCTGTCGGATATTTCAGTTTTCAAGATATCGCCGCTCACAGACGCATCCGGTCCGAGATCGAGAGATTAGTTCCCACTGTACATCCTGTACTAGAAATTGTTTTTTCCGGTATGCTTTTGTTATGGGCGATCAATTCTCAAAGCATAAGTTGACCGCAATTTTTTATGCCGATGTCGCTGGTTACAGCGGACTGATCGAGCGCGATGAAATCGGCATGCATAATCGAGTGATGGACCTACTGGATCAGGCCAGCGAAAAGATAAAAGGCAAAGGGGGCAAGGTGTTGCGCCATGCAGGCGATGCAATTCTTGCAGAGTCTTCGAGTATTTTGAAACTTGCGCAAACCGCTATCGAAATTCAACAGGAAATTGCAATTCAAAACGCCGATTTGGGGGACAGCGAGAGAGTTCAGATTCGTGTAGGCTTGAATATAGGCGAGGTATTGGAAGATCGCGGCGAAATATATGGTGATGGCGTTAACCTGGCAGCACGCCTCGAAGCTGCAGCTGAACCAGGGGGAATATGTATCTCGGCGGCTGTACAGGAACAGCTGGCCGGCCGGTTGGAGATCGATTTTGTCGATGGAGGTACGGAGACTTTTAAAAACATTTCTAATCCAGTGCATGTTTATCACTGGTCCCCTGGAGGTGATGCAACGAGCATTTCTGGTGTAACCCCAGTTTCCGAGAAATCCTCAATTGCTGTTCTTGCATTCGAGAATATGAGCGGTGATCCAGAACAGGATTATTTTTCTGACGGAATCACCGAAGACATCATTACAGAACTCTCGCGTTTTAGGGATATATCCGTCATTGCCAGAAATTCATCGTTCGCATTTCGGGACCAATCAATCGATATCGTCGAAATCGGAAAAAAGCTCAATGTTAAATATGTACTCGAGGGCAGCATTCGCAAATCGGGGCAGCGGGTTCGAGTTACGGCCCAATTAATAGATGCAACTTCGGGTGCTCATGTTTGGGCAGACCGATACGATCGGGATCTGGAGGATGTATTTGCTGTACAGGACGAAGTAGTCAGGGTCATTGCGACTACATTAATTGGAAAACTAAGGCATGCCGATCACGAACACGCCAAAAGAAAAATACCTTCCAGTTTAGCCGCATACGACTGTGTTGTGCTTGGGCTTGATCATTTTTACAAATGGACGCCTCACGACAATAAAAAGGCTTTGGAGCTTTTTAAGCAGGCAATCTCGATTGATCCCGAATATGCCTGCGCTCATGCATGGCTAGCCCAGGCTTACTTCAGGGAAGGATTAAACATGTGGAGCGATTCTCACGAGGAGAGTTTCTCCCTGCTTTACGAGCAGGCGGATAAAGCTGTCGCGTTAGACGAAAATGACAGTCTCGCGCATACCGCACTGGGTATAGCCAATCTATTTCGGTCGGAGCATGATCTGGCGCGTTCAAATTTTGAACGAGCACTCTCGCTAAATCCTAGCAATACGGATGCGATGGTGCATTACGCCAGGTGGGAGGCTTTGACCGGAAATCCGGATAAAGGTTTGGAACGATTAAAAGAGGCCCTTGAATACAATCCTCTGGCTAATTATCAATGGTTCGTGGGACAAATCGAGTATATAGCTGAAAGATATGACGAGGCCATTCAGGCATTGAAGTCATTATCAAGCCCCAACGCCCTTGTGCACGCATTTTTAGCTGCTAGCTTTGGTCAACTGGAGAACGTCCCCGAAGCAAAAAAGGAAGTTGAATCATTCCTTGGGAAAGCTAAAGCGCTGCTTAACGACCTGGGCGCAAAAGAACCCAAAAGTTGGGCAGAATTTGTAATAGCCAGGTATCCGTTTAAACACGAAGATGATGCAAAACGGTTAAGAGCGGGCTTGGAAAAGGCAGGTATATTGTAAGCCTGGCCACTTAGCCAATACCAAAAACAGACTCTCGTGAGCATGTCTAGAGCTTCGATTTTCAGCCGGGAACGTACGCACATTCCGGGTGTCATCAGCGATATACACTTATATGCGTGTGTTAGAATTTTCCTCTTAAGTAAAATCTGGGTCATCCATTCATATGGTGGAATCACCCGTGAGCTACGTGGAGACGCTCTAGTGGCAGAGTTTGAGCGTGCGTCAGATGCCGTTACGGCTGCGCTTGCGTTCCAGACCTTGAACAGAGAGTCCAACGCGACACTCAATGATGAAATTCAACTGCAATTACGAATCGGCATCAGCATGGGTGAAGTGATTATTGCTGACAATACGGTAACGGGCGCGGGTGTCGTATTGGCACAGCGTCTCGAGCAACTGGCTGATACGGAAGGTATCGTCGTACAAGGTGCCGTATCTGAAACCGTACCAACCAGGATGCCTTTTGATTTCAAGAATCTGGGTGAGCACAAACTCAAGGGCTTCGAGTTATCTGTCCGGGCAGGCCGGAAAAAGCGATCGAGCGAATCGCTGAAGCCAACCGGCATAATCCTTTTGGGAAATACAATTGGAGTCTGGGCACTGCCTACTATGTATTACGCCGTTATGACGAAGCCAGGTTAACATTACAGGCGATACACAGCCCTGCGGAGATCATGCTGGTCTGGATGGCTGCGGTTTATGCCCAGTCAGGTGGACATGGAAAATGCACGGGATCTAGCGGCTAAATTTGTTGCTACTGCGCAAGACAAGCTGAATGCATTGGATTCACCACTACCTGAAAGTTGGCTGGGATTTGTCGCAGAACGCTGGCCGTTTAAACTTCAGGAAGATATGGAGCATCTGCTCGAAGGACTTCGCAAGGCGGGAGTGCCAGGGTAAAGCAATCTCAAAATATCGACCTCACCTCGAATCAATAACATGAGTCTGTCGCGGGTCGTCTATCGCCTCTGATTACCTGGAGATGAGCGGCTGTTTTCTCATAGACAGACGCTAGGCAGCACGCTCCGGGCCGCTAAAAACGGCCAGAAACGGACCCTCAAAAAACGAGATTTTGTTCTTCAGGTAAGATGTTGAAGATCGTAGACGATCACAGGCTTGGCAATGCCCTTCAATGTCATCTCTCCAATTTCGCTAACCTTGACCAGATCCTCAACTGCCAGGTATGTTTTTTTGCTGATCAGTATTTGCTCGTCACCAGCAGCGTCACACAATCGCGATGCCAGGTTTACGGCGTTTCCGTTTGCCGTATAGTCGTACCGGTCCTGATATCCGACAATTCCTAGTGTGGCATAACCACTTGCGACACCGATACTAAAACCCAGCTGATAACCTTGTTTTCGCCAGGCTACATTCAGATCGCCGAATAGGTCTCGCATGGAAAGTGCCAGTTTAACCGCCTTCAATTCCGGGTCATCACAAGGCAACGGATCGTTGAAAAAAACCATCAGGCCGTCGCCGGCGCGATGATCGATCGTACCTCTGTATTCGGCTACCAGTTTACCCATATGCTGGTGGTAACTCTGCAATACTTCCATCACCTCTTCGGGTTCCATGTCTTCGGAAAATCCAGTAAACCCGCGGATATCGCAGAATAGTGTAACAATGTAACTACGGTGGCTTTTAAGCATCGATTCCTTTTGCTCGGTAAGTACGACCTGTGCCACCTCCGGAGCAAGAAACCGCTTCAGTCTCGCGAGTTTTTCGATTTCCTCGATCTGGTCACAGACCCGCTGCTCCAGATTATCGTTCAGTGCTGCCAGTTCATCTGCCTGATTGGCAACAATCGTGGACTGTGTTTCAACCTCGTGATTGAGTCGGCTTAAGCGCGCATTTTGGTTCAATAGCGCAGCGATCACGAGCAGGATGTATCCGGAGGTTTCTATCCGTGGATCATAGTGTGTGTATAGAGTGGCAACGATGATGAAAACCCCGACCGTACCTATTACCAAGGGATATTTTTTGAAGTGAAATTGCCGGTCACTGTATAGCCCTACAAGAGCTACGCAACCAAGCAACCACATCAGTATCGCCTGAACGTGTGGATTAAATTCAAAGCCGGGAAAACCAAGCGTTGCAAAGGTGGCCAGGATGAGTACTTTGCCGTAGCAAAAGAAAATCGATGCGCCGGCACCAAAATAAGCAAGGAATCCGAATGGAAAGCGAGAGGCAGCAACGGGGGAGGTTTCTGTTAATGTGGGACTATGCACTTTCTCTCGTTCTCACGATTCGCAAAGTCCCTTTTATAAAACCAGAATACCACTCGATAAAATTATATCTTTTATAAAACCTGCAATCCAATAGGCCAATTTAGTTGTAAAGATGTATTTTTATCGTAATGTCTGCTCAGGGTCGATCCTCGCCGCCCATCCAAATATTTTATGCGTCTGCCCTCCCGATAGCGGCCACTTATAGCCGATAGCCAGGCGACGACCTTCGACCAATAAAACGGACTCCTAGAATCTAAACAACCTTAGCATTACACCAATTATTTCGTGTTCCAAATATCGCGATGTAGCTGCCAGGTATGACCGTCACGCTTCCATATGACAATATACTCCCCAATCACTTTAGTCACACCGCTTTCTCCGGGAACGCTTAAGATAAAGCCACCCATTTCTCCAGCTATATCACCTCGAGAAATAACCTCAGTAGCGCGAAGCTCATCCAACTTCATTCCAGCATCCATTGCTCCTTGCCAGAATGCCTGAATCGCAGAACGACCATCGACACGCTCTGCTCCGGGTGGGAAAAGAGTGGCATCTCTGCTGTAGAGGCTAGCCAAAGCTGCGCCATCTCCGGCATTGAATGCTGCCACAAATTCAACCGAGATCTCATCTATATGTTCGCGGGGCTCACTTGCCACGAGTGTAGTCGGCAACAAGATCGCAAGTGCGAGAATGGTGGTTAAAATTTTCATATCTCCCCCAATGATTATTTTTACAAAAATTCAGTCACTATGTTACACACATGGCAAATCTAAATGATTAATTGATTTTATGTTGGGTATGTCGATATAAGAGGATTGTATCGATGCGTAAATGACTCAAAAAAGACAACAGCTACCGGCACTGCGAAGTGCCATCCCCGATTGGTTGGAAGACGCGAAGAATGGTCTCACCTTCTCCTTCAGACAGTTGCTACAAGGTCTGCAGGAAGACCTTTGTGCACTGGATCGTCGGATGGCCGAATTGGATCGGCAGATCGCTACAATAGCTGAAGCAGATCCCACGGCCAGGCGGTTACAGCAGTTACGCGGTGTGGGCCTATTAATTGCGACCGCTCTGGTGGCGACGATTGGAGATGCCAGGCATTACCGGAAAGGCCGAGACATGGCGGCCGCCATCGGCTTAACCCCGAGACAACACAGTTCGGGTGGCAAGAACAAGCTGCTCGGCATCAGCAGGCGCGGTGATGCCTATCTGCGCTGCCTGTTGGTGCATGGTGCCCGCTCTGCAATGCGTACTGCCGAGAATAAAGAAGATCGATTAAGTCGATGGATTATCGATCTGCAAGCCAGGCGACACGCGAACGTGGTGGCTATCGCACTGGCTAACAAGATGGCGAGAATGGCCTGGGCGATGATGATGAAGAATGTCGATTATGACCCGGATCTGGCCGGGATATCGGTCAGCTAATAACGGAATATGAGGGAGTATGGTTAATTGACGATTACTTGCAAACGAGGAGGAGTTCATATACAGACGCTGAATAGTGCTACTTGACCTTCTGAGTTCGGCCAGTTTCGGACTCTCGTGACTTAAAGTCAAAGGCGGAAATCGACTGTGATTTCAATCGGTCGATGCAACACATTGATTAAATCGTTTAGCAGGTGTTTCAAAGTTTAACGTTTTTCTTGGTCGTTCGTTGAGACGCCTTGCCACAGCGTTTAGCTTGGCTTGTGATACCGTCGACAAATCCATTCCTTTCGGGAAGT
>CP070646.1:243607-250142 GCA_020354435.1 Gammaproteobacteria bacterium | reverse complement strand
TGGAGAGATTCGAACTCCCGACCGCCTGGTTCGTAGCCAGGTACTCTATCCAACTGAGCTACAGGCGCTTGATTCGGAAGGCGCGATTCTACGGATATTTAGCGGGTTTTGCCAGTAGTAATTATATTATGCTTCATCCTCGCTATTTTATCAGTCATCACTGCAACACTAATGCGTCATCCCCGCGAAAGCGGGGATCTCGCGCTACCGCGATTATCTAAAAGATTCCCGCTTTCGCGGAAATGACGAAGGCCTATCCCCTGTATTCCCGGCGCACGTGGGCGCCGACGTTGCACAGGATTTCGTAGGCGATGGTCGCGGAGCAATCGGCGAGATCGTTGACGTCGGGTGAAGCACCGAACAGCGTGACCTCATCGCCGACCCCGACGCATTCCAACTCGCTGACGTCGACCGTGATCATGTCCATCGACACGCGGCCGACGACATCGCACATATGGCCGCCGATCTCGACCTGCGCGGTGTCGACCTTGTGTCGCGGGTAACCGTCGGCATAACCGGTGGCGACGACACCAATCGTCATATCCGCAGGACAGGTATAGGTACTGGAATAACCGATGACATCGCCGCGCCGATGCGGATTGACCGCGAGCAGAATCGATTTCATCGTCATCACCGGCTTG
The DNA here is from genome assembly GCA_020354435.1 of Gammaproteobacteria bacterium. Classification (GTDB taxonomy): domain Bacteria; phylum Pseudomonadota; class Gammaproteobacteria. The sequence continues at coordinate 249,501 of CP070646.1, read as the reverse complement.
AGATCGCGCTCGGCCGTTTTACGATCGGACATCGGGTCGGCGCCGTAGAGCGCAATGCCGGCGCGAACCCATGGCCGGTGCGTCACCGGCCAGCCGAGGATTCCGGCCGAATTGCCGATGCCCCATTCGTAACGGTCCAGGTCGAGGGATTTGACCTGCTCGATCTGTTCATCGGTAAACGAACTGTCGACGTCGTCGGCGCTGGCCAGGTGCGTCATCATGCGGATATTACCGAGCGTACCGAGGTCACCCAGCATCGCGATCACCTCGTGCGTCCTTGCCAGCGGAAAGCCAAGGCGGCCCATGCCCGAATCGATTTTCAGCCAGACGTTGAGATCATTGAGATCGCCGCCGGAGCGCAGGCAATCGAGGTGAAACTGGTGATGCAGTACCGGATCGATACCGAGGCCGATACAGGTCTGCAGCTCGACCGGCGTGGTGAAGCCGCCCATGACGAGAATCTTTTGCCGAATACCCGCCTCGCGCAGGGCTACCGCCTCGCCCACCGCGGCGACGGCAAACGCATCTGCCTCGGGAAGCGCGCGCGCGACTTCGACCGCGCCGTGACCGTAAGCATCGGCCTTGACCACCGCGATCAGGCGGTTGCCGTCGGCGGTATTTTTTAGATACCGGTAGTTATGCCTTAACGCTTCGAGGTCGATGATTGCGCGAGGGTGCCGGTTCGTGCCATGGCTATTCAAACTCGCCCCCGTACTCGTCGAACGCAAGGTTCTCGAAGCGCGTGTACTGGCCGAGAAACGCGAGCTTGACCATGCCCACCGGGCCGTTGCGCTGCTTGCGGATCAAGAGCTCGGCGACGCCCTTGTCGGCGCTTTCGGGGTTATACACCTCGTCTCTGTATATAAAGAGTATGACGTCGGCATCCTGTTCGATACTGCCCGACTCGCGCAGGTCGGACATGACCGGGCGCTTGTCGGGGCGCTGCTCGACGCTGCGATTGAGCTGCGACAGCGCGACCACCGGCACGTTCAACTCCTTCGCCAGCGCTTTCAGCGAACGCGAAATCTCTGAAATCTCGGTTGCCCGGTTTTCGTTGGTGCCGGCCACCTGCATCAGCTGCAGGTAGTCGACCACGACCAGGTCGAGGCCGTGCTCGCGCTTGAGCCGGCGCGTGCGCGCGCGCAGTTCGGTCGGCGTCAGCGCCGGCGTATCGTCGATAAACAGCTTGGCCTTGGACAGCATGTTGACCGATGAAATCAGCCGCGGCCAGTCGTGGTCGTCGAGCCGCCCGGTACGCAGGTTGTGCGAATCGATTCGCCCGAGCGACGACATCATGCGCAACGCCAGCTGCTCGCCCGGCATTTCCATGCTGAACACGGCGACCGAACGCTCGTTGTTGAGCGCGGCGTTCTCGGCGATATTCATCGCAAACGATGTCTTGCCCATCGACGGACGACCGGCGACGATGATCAGGTCCGATTTCTGCAGCCCGGAAGTCTTGTCGTCGAACAGGTTGAAGCCGGTGGCGATGCCGGTTATCGCCTCCTTGTTGCGGTACATTTCCTCGACCCGCTGCACCGCACGCCCGAGCAGGTCGTTGATCGCCTCAAAGCCCTCGCGATTGCCGGCGCTGTGCTCGGCGATGGCGAACACCTTGCGCTCGGCTTCGTCGAGCAATTCCTTGCTCGGACGGCCGTCGGCGTTATAGGCGCTGGCAGAAATTTCGTTGCCGATCTGGATCAGGCTGCGCAGCACCGAGTACTCGCGCACGATCCCGGCATAGGCCTTGACGTTGACCGCGGTCGGTGTGTCATTGGCGAGAATGCTGAGATAAGCCAGGCCGCCGATGTTTTCGAGCTCGCCCCGCGAGCCCAGCCACTCGGACACGGTGACCACGTCATAGGGCTTGTCGTCCTCGGCCAGCGCGCTGATGGCGCGAAAGATCAGGGCGTGGTCGTGGCGGTAGAAATCCTGCTCGTTGACGATATCGGCGATATCGTCCCAGGCGCGGTTGTCCAGCATCAGGCCGCCGATGACCGACTGCTCCGCTTCGAGCGAATGCGGCGGCACCTTGAGGTCGTCGACGCGCTGGCTCAGCTCGGCCACGCGCGAGGTGATTTCAGACATAGGCGGCGTTCAGGAACTTCGACATGGGTCGGTTATGATAAACCTTTTTGAGAAAAAAGACCGCCATGCAGGCGGTCTTTTTTTGAGTAAAACTTCATTTACCCGTCATTGCGAGCGCAGCGAAGCAATCTTGCCGATTTTACCCTGATACGTGAAGATTGCTTCGCTTCAGCCAATTCGTTCGCTGCGCTCACGGGCTGGGCCCCGCTCGCAATGACAGGTTTAAGTCAGTGCGCTTGATGCCTGGCGCGGATTTATTCCTCGCCGACGATGTTGACCGTCACCTGGGTATCGATATCGGTGTACAGGTGAATATCGATCACGTGCTCGCCGGTAACGCGCAAGGCGCCTTCGGGCATGCGCACTTCGCTCTTCTGCACATCGCCACCAAGGCTTTCGATGGCATCGCAAATGTCGCCCACGCCAACCGAACCGAACAGCTTGCCCTCGGAACCGACGCGGGCGGTGATCTCGATCACGCCCATGGCTTCGATCGCCTGCTTGCGAGCCTCCGCGGTGGCCTGTGCTTCGGCAGCGGCTTTTTCGAGTTCGGCGCGGCGCGCTTCGAATTCGGCCAGGTTTTCGGCGGTCGCCATCTTGGCTTTACCCTGCGGCACCAGGTAGTTGCGCGCGAAGCCGGCCTTGACGCTGACCTTGTCGCCCACCGAACCCAGGTTTTCAATATTTTCCAAAAGGATAACTTCCATCGGATAACCTCTTTTCAATCAATTTACGTTATTCCGGTTTCCAGGTTTTTTCCTGAAATCCAGCCAGTTATCAATAATCCCGGTGATCGCGGTCAGGATTCCCGTAATCTGCCAGGTAAAAACCAGCAATACATAAAACAGCACGAACAATCCGGTCGTGTTTTTCTTTTCTGCCAGCCGGGAATGCACCACGGCAATCCCCTGAAACATGAATGCGATAACCACCACAAAGGCAAAGCTAACCAGCCATGCGTACTGTAACCACAAACCCGCCAGCACGACCACCAGCGCGGCCGTGGCGGCGGGTTTGCCCAACGTCAGCGCGCGAAACTCCTGGCCAAAGCCTTTCGACTCCGCCAGTTTCGCCTGTAACCACCTGGCGAGAAAAATGACCAGGATGTACATCAGGTACATGGTCGAAGCCAGAAACAGCAGCATCAGGCGAACAAACTGCACCAACTGCTCTGCTTCGGCCTGTTGTATCTCGGCGCCTTCACGGCGCTGCACCAGTTGCGTCAGCCAGCTGGATTCCAGCTCGCTCCAGACCAGTGACTGGATCACGATAATCACCAGTCCTATCAACACGCCGGCCAGCAAGGTCAACCCCAGCGACTTGCTGCTGCGTAGTATCTGCGCCAGCACGATTACCGGCAGCCATTGCATCAGCGCCATCGAGATGCCCGGCTCGACCGATTTCAATCCCATCCACGCGGCCAGCGATAAAGCCAGCGCCGCGATCGCGATCACCTTGAGCCCGGCGGCCGAACCCTGGGTCAGGATAATCAGGCCCACCAGCATGACGGCCAACAGGTTCGTCACAAACGCCAGGACCACGCTGGCCAGCGAATATCCCAGTACGGGTATGACAAATACCGCGACGATCGCCAGTAAACCAACGATCGCCGTCGCCTGATAGGGCCCCTTCAGGGTGTATCTTGCCAGTGCCAGCATCGTGACACCCACCGGATCTATCTCAGTTTGTGCTGATCGGTGTAAGGCAGCAGTGAAAGAAACCTGGCGCGCTTGATCGCAGTCGCCAATTGACGCTGGTACCTGGCCTTGGTCCCGGTAACGCGGCTGGGTACGATTTTACCGGTTTCGGTAATGTATTCTTTCAGGGTTTCCAGATCCTTGTAGTCGATCTGGTCGATACCTTCGGCGGTGAACTTGCAATAACGCTTGCGGCGAAAATAACGTGACATGGGCTATTCAACTCCTGCTTCGGTGGCAACCGCTTCGCCTTCATCGGCGGTTTCGGCGTCGGCAACGACGTCCTCCGCGCTGGCCGATTCTTCAGCAGCCGAATCGCTCGACGCGGATTTGCGATCGTCGCTTTTGCTCGATTCCTCGCGCTCTACTTCCTTCATCATGGCCGATTTCTCGGTAACGGCCTGCTTGCACGAGATCGTCAGGTGACGCAGTACCGCGTCGTTAAAACGGAACGCCGATTCGAGCTCATCGAGAATTTCCTTGGCGCACTCGATATTCATCAGCACGTAATGCGCCTTGTGAATTTTCTTGATCGGAAATTCGAGCTGGCGCCGGCCCCAGTCCTCTTCGCGGTGGACCGCGCCACCGGAATTGGTAATCATCGTGCGATAGCGTTCCACCATCGCAGGCACCTGTTCACTCTGGTCAGGGTGGACCAGAAACACAATTTCGTAATGTCGCATTGTTCTCCTCGTGGATTAAAGCCCCCAGGTACCCGCCTGTGGAGCAAGGAGCGATTGGCTGCGTCTGGTCGACGCGCGCAATCAAAGGAGCGCGGATTGTACCCGAGCCAAACGCCTGCCGCAATAGGCATTTTCATCGCATTCCCGGAGAAAACTTGCTAGCTCGCGGAAGCGCGCGATCGCAGAATTTCGTAAAGGCAGACGCCGGTCGCAACCGAAACGTTGAGACTCTCGACGCGGCCGAGCATCGGCAGCCTGACCAGGTGATCGCAGGCTTGTGCTGTCAGCCTTCGCAGGCCGCTGCCCTCGGCGCCCATGACCAGCGCCATCGCACCATGGTAATCATGCTGGTAAAGACTCGTGGTGGCCGAGTCGCTGGTGCCGTAAATCCAGACGCCGGCCTGCTGTAAATCCTTCAGGCAGCGCACCAGATTGGTAACCTCGATTAGGGGCACGGTTTCGGCGGCGCCAGCGGCCACCTTGCGCACGGTCGCATTGAGTCCGACCGAGCGATCTTTCGGAATAATGACAGCGTCGACACCGCAGGCGTCGGCGGTGCGCAGGCAGGCGCCCAGGTTGTGCGGATCCTGTACGCCGTCGAGAACCAGCAACAGGCTGCTGTCGTCGATCGACCGCAGGCAATCGGCAAGGCTCAACGCGGGCTGCTGCTCGAGAATTTCCAGCACGCATCCCTGGTGTTTGTCGCTGCCGCAACGCTCGGCCAGCTGTACGCGGCTCTCGAAACGCACCTCGATACCGGCCTGGCGCGCTAGTTCGATCAGCTCGAGCAGGCGCGAATTGCGCCGATCGCTGCAGTACAAAGCCTGGCAACTGCGCGGGGCCTGCTGCAACCGCCGCGAAATCGCATGAAAACCGTAGACTACCGCGGCAGTCATCGGCGCCTGGCGCGTTTACCCTTGCCAGCCTCGGTGCGTGCTTTCTTTCCACCGGCCTTGCCGGTCTTTTTCTTTTTGCGCTTGCGCCGGGTTTTTGCCACCGCCTTGTCACCGAGCTCGGCCACCAGGTCGAAATCGATCTTGCGTTCCTCCATGTCGACCCTGACGACTTCCACCCGCAGGCGGTCACCGAGTTGATACTGCCGCCCGGTCAACTCGCCGACGAGGCGGTGATGCGCGGGATCGAAATGGTAGTAATCCCGTTTCAATGCGGTCACGTGCACGAGGCCGTCGATCAACAGCTCATCGAGCTGCACGAACAGGCCAAAATTGGTGACCGCGGTAACAATCCCGCTGTACTGGTTACCGATGTGCTTTTGCAGGAATTCGCACTTGAGCCAGTCGGCGGCGTCGCGTGTCGCATCCTCGGCGCGGCGTTCGTAGCGCGAGCAGGATTCGCCGAGCGCGCTCATCTGCGCCAGGTCATAGGCAAATCCGGCACCGGTTTCCTGCCTGATCCAGTGCTTGAT
>CP070646.1:236820-243507 GCA_020354435.1 Gammaproteobacteria bacterium | reverse complement strand
AGGCTGCCTTCACCGACGATGGTCAGGCTCAGCTCGGGATAGCGGTTGCGAAGCTGCGCCATCGCCTGCAGCAGATAGGTGCAACCTTTTTTCTCGACCAGACGGCCGACAAACAGCAGCGTGGGTTGATCCGATTCCCTTTTGGGCTGGTCGAATTTTTCAAGATCGATACCGATGTAGTGCTGCACCAGCTTTGCTTCTGGACATCCGCGCGCGAGCGCCTGTTTGGCGATGAAGTCGGATACCGCGATCACGCGGTCGACCCCGGCGAAGAAATGCCTGGCGTTGTGCGTGTCGGCATTTTCATGTTTGGTAATGTCGTGACCGTGTACGGTTGTAATCGTCGGAATATCGAGCCAACGGCCAAGCCGGATGGCATCGAGACCGTCGTTGAAAAAATGCGCATGGATCAGTGCCGGTGAATGGGTTGCGATGGCACGAATCCAGGCGCGGGCGCCGCCGAACCCGTGGCGCAGCAGGAACTTCGACAACGCGGGTGTTGCACTGTAATCCTCGAGCAGCAGCCGGGTCGATGCATCGAGCATGTGCAGGCCGGAGCTGTCCTTGCGATAGCCGCAAAACACCGGGCGGTAACTGGGCAACATCTGTCCCTGGTCGGCGATAAAGGTTTCCGAGTAGGACAACAGGCGTTTGCGGAATATGGCAACGGCAGGCGACAAGTCTTTGTTCAACTATGCAGTGCGATGAAAATAAATCGGTATCCGCTCAGGATCGAGCCAGGTTGCGCCTGATTTTAACCAGTGCAATCTGCAATTTCAGGTATCGGGTAAAAGATCTGAAACCAATCTTGTCACGAGTCAACAATGGAAGCAATTGCAGGTTCCAGCGCTCGAGTCGCTGCTCGATTGCCTCGAGGACAGGTGCGGCGTACTCGGCGGAAATCTTGCGTGCTTCACGCGCGATCTGCGCCATGGTTCTCACCAGCAGTCGCTTATGCGCCCGCCGTTGCCCTGGGGTTTCGGCGAACTCGGCCGAGCGTTCGACCGCAGACAGCCAGTCGACGTAAGAGCCTTTCTCATACTTGCGGCCAGTCGAGCCGGTTTGATGTTTTCGGTAACGATAGACTTCGTCGGTAATCAGCACCAGCGACCTCGCGTGGGAAAAAAGTTCGCTAAAGTAAAGCAGGTCCTGCGCCATACGCACGCCGGCAGTAAATCGCAGGTCACCAAGGGTTTCGCGACGAAACAGTTTGCCGCCAATATGCCCGCGTACCTCGTTATGTTCGTACAGGGTAATCAGGACGTCTTCTCCACGCAGCACGCGCTCGGCTCGTACCCGGTCCGGCGCCGGTCGATCGGATGTCTCGCTGAACAATACGAGGTTACCCTTGACGATGTCCGACTCGTATTTTTCGGCCGCGTTGACGAGCCTGTCGAATGCGCCGGCGGGTAAGACATCGTCCGGATCGACAAACATGAGGTACTTCCCCGTGGCTGCTTCGAGACCCATATTACGCACAACGCTGACTCCCTGGTTGCTGTCGTTTTCGATTATTCTGAATTTTGGGGCATTGTTTTGCTCGATAAAGTTTCGGCAAATTTCGATGCTGGCATCGGATGAACAATCGTCAACCAGGATGACTTCGTAGGCATGTTCGAAGGTCTGATTGTGGATACTTTCGAGGCACTCCTGTACATAAGGCGCCACGTTATAAACCGGAATGATGACGGAAATCATCACCTCGTTGCCGGATTCTGTTCCTGCAGTCATCGATCGGTAATCATGTTTGGGTGGATTCCCGTTTTTTACTGTGCGGTTTTACGCCAAATCGCGTTTTCCCTGGGTGTGAAAATAATGGTGGCAGCCCTGGGCATAGTCAAGCCTGTATACCTTTGGGATGCAGATAAATGTCTGGAAGTCGAATAGTGACCTTTGTAGAATACGCGACCTTGCTGGCATTGGGCCTTAATCTTCTCTCGGTGGGCCTGTCCCCGAGATGTCGAATTTCCGGAGGTACTTCTAGATTTGAACAAGAGTTCGCCGCAATCCGAACTGCTGACCAGAATAAAGACAGTCGAACCGCTGTTGAACGCGGTTGCGATTTTCATCATGGCAACGATGTTTTTGTTCTGGGATGCCAGCAGAGCGGTGTATGTGCTGTTTTCACTGGCTGCACTGGGTTTCATCATCAAATACAGGCCCCGAATGCCCACAGACCATCGGTTTTACTCGTGGCCGATCATAATCTTTGTCGTTGCCACTTGCCTGTCACTCCTGTTTAACGGAATCTCCGACAGCGGAATTAACAGGGTCGTATCGAGATACTCGTTGTTACTGATTGCAATTCCGCTGGTTTACGTTTTTTACTTCAGCTTCAATAATAAACGGAATATCTGGATCAAGTTTGTCGCCGGGTGCCTGGTGATGGGTGGAATTGCTCTGTATGACATCTTTGTATTAGGTGAGGTTAGAGCGGGTGGAGGATATAATCCGGCCCAGTTCGGATTTACTGCACTGGCGATGACATCCCTTGTCATCGCGTCTTATCACAGGTTTTGCCAGTCAAAATATGGAAGGGTAGTTTATTTTCTGGCGATACTGATGGGCGTTTGCGCCATGATCCTCTCCGGAACCCGTACCAGCTGGTTAGCGGGTTTCGTCGTGCTCGTGATCGCCCTGTTTTTTTATCTGGACCGGTATTCAATTCCCCGGCGCCTGCTAATTTCGCTGTTGCTCCTGGGTGGCGTTGTGATTGCCGGCGGCTCGGTACCGAGTGTACAGAAAAGGGTCGATAGCCTGATTGACAATCTCGCGCCATACGTGAAAGGCGAGGAACAGACAGAATTCAACAGCTTGCGCTACCGGGTCGAAGCCTGGAAGGCAGGCTGGCAGATCGGCATGGAAAACAAACTATTCGGGGTTGGTCCAGGCAATATCAAGGGGGCCATTGACGATTACGCAGAGCAGAATCCGCAGGTGGCGGCGTTAGCAGGCTTGAATCACATTCATAACCAGTTTCTTCAAACTTTTGCCATGAGCGGCCTGGTCGGGCTTTTCTCGTTGCTGGTTCTTATGGCATCTCATCTTTGCTTGTTTGCCAAATATCTGGGAAAACGGTATAGCACGGAAGTGCGCAGTCTTGCCCTGGCGGGTTTTCTCTTGCTGGTTGTTTATGTGATCAAATCGATCCCGGGAGTTCCTTTTTACGGCAAGCATTACCTGATGATGTATGCTTTTGCCAGCGCTGCGATATGGGGGGCTTTGCTCGGCGCCTTGCGCGACTCGGGGCTGGCTGACAACGATATCGACTAAAGACATTGCTAGAACTGCATGAATCCGGCAGCGGTTAACCATTCAGCCGTTTTCATCTACCAGTCACTGTCCTCGGCATAACCCAAATCAATCAGCATCTGAATTGCATCCTTGTCGGCTTTGAAACGCATCTTTTCCTCTTCGGTCATTTCTTTAAGCCATTTGCCGGAGCCGTCGAACAGTGTCTGGTTGATCTGCCAGTTTCGGTAGTCCTTGTGATTCTTTCCCTGAGCCGAACCAGGCTTTCTTATGTTATTGGAAAAGATGTAGGCGGGTGTTTGGTGATAGTTTACGAGCCCTTCCTCGAACGCTTCTCCGATGAAGCTGCAGATTTGCGGCATGATATCGTCGTAGTTCTTAACCAGGTCTTCATATCGAACCAGCATAACCCGAGAATCGTTCGTCCAGGCGAGACCGTGTCGGTTGTCGTCGACCCATCGCTTCAGACCCTTTTCAAATTCGCCGAATCTCTTGCGCATGGAAACAGTGACATCCCGGCCGTCGCGCACAACGAACAGCACCCTTGCCTCGGGATACCTGGCGAAGATTCTGTCGATCATACGTACATGCATGGGTGTTTTCTCCACCCAGCGGTGTTTTTGCTGAGCAACCGTGTTCCGGTTCCAGATCATCGAAGTCAGCCGCTGTTTCAGGCCCGGATGCCTGAATACGCGGCTTTCATAGGGAATGCCGTAGATCTTGCTATGTGCTCCCAGGAGGCGCAGAAGCACCGAGGTTCCGCTGTGGCCGCATCCAACCAGGAATATCGGAGCGGTTTCAATCCGGTAACCGCGCCGTCTTTGCTGGAGATATTTCCACGTATACAGTAAGAATCTTTCGTTTTTCAGTAACTTTGCCGTGAGTCCCACTGCTGTACCACTGTTAGTTTTATCAAGAGATTTTATCTATGGCTGCCTGACAAACAGGCTTCGTCATAAATGTTCTTCTCGCCGGTTGGCGACGTATTTGTTCCGGTAGAAGCGGTCCATCAAACGTTCCCAGCGTCTTTCTATTTTCGAGCGCACGTGGAACGGGAAATAGTTCAACCATCCGATGGAAACCACGTCACCGAGCCCGTCGATGACGATGAGCTTGGCGGAATCGCCGGCTTTTTTTTGTAACAGCAGGTTACCGCTGAACAGATCGTGGTTGAAGATGATTAAATTGTCGAGCAGGTATTGCTTCAGTTCGCCCAGCAGGGATTCCGCCTGAGAGATCTCGATACCGTTTTCGAGATACCACTGCAGCGACCTGGAAATTTCGCCGTTGGCGTCACAAATCAGTTCGAGTACAAGGCCGCGGCCGAGATTGGTTTCAACGGTACCGAAATAACGGGGCAAATGGCGAAAATCAGAAACTCCCCTTTTTTGCAAATCCTCGAAGAAGGTTATTTCACGCCGCGACTGGGTGTCTTCGCTTCCGGTCGAGATTTTTATGATTTTTCCGGGATCCAGCGGGTGCAGGAAACAGGCTCTTTCCTTGCCCCGTGCAAACGGCTCGGAATCAATTGTCAACCGCTCACCGGTCGAGGAATTTGATTTGATCATTTAACACTGTTTACGCGGTAAGAGTACGCAGCGCCTGGGGGGCTGCGCGGATACCGGGATTTTTGTGGAACACGAACCGAATTGACTAGTTGACAGGTAGACCAGATAATACCCGGTCTTTACCCCCCGGGCTATCAAATTATTGTTTTCCGAGTGGATACGGCAGGGTGAATGTGGCTATCCTGCCGGCGCCAGTCTTGTGCGATTGATTCGATCAAAACTTGAATATCATTACTTCAGTTTGCCGATTTGCGGATTTTTCAGCGCCACACCGGTTGCGGCAAGGTACCGCGGAATTAGCGATCCTGTTGTTCGGATTCGGCAGTGCCTTCGGCCGGGGCTGCATGCCGGCTAATCTCTATCGCCATGTAAACCGTGAAGCATCCCGGGTAGCCCATCAGCTTGCGGCCGTATGACCTGAAACCGTAGTCGTGTTAAAGCCCTTGCCATTGCCGTGTTCGAACGGACCAGGATTTGCGCGAATTCGGAACACAAAGCAAAAACGATGCGCATACTCTGTATTCAATTAAAACAGCTGGGCGATGTCCTGATGACAACGCCGGCGGTGCGCGCACTGTCTCAACATTTCGAAGGCTGCGAAATCGACTTCGTAACGCAGCGGCCGGCGAACGCAATTTACGAACACAACCCTTACCTACGCCGCGTTTACTGCGTGCGCTGGCAGGCACGCGAATTGCTGCCCCTGCTGATTGAATTCAGACGTCAAAAATACGATGTTCTAATCGATTTTTCCGGTAGCTCGAAGACCGCGTTGTTCGGCTGGGCGACGCGAATTCCAAAACGCATCGGTTTCGACCGCCAGAAAAATTCCTGGTGCTTCACCGACACCGTCGAAGTGCCCGCAAACAGGCATTATACTGCCGACAAGAAGTCGGCGCTGTTGACCGCGCTCGACCTGGAGACGACAGATCCGGCACTGGATTTTTTCCTGCCCGACGACGCCGGCTCGCAATTTCAAACCAGGTTGGCGTCATGGGGGGCTACACAACAGCCCCTGTTTGCCGTTTCCCCGGTATCTAAGCGTGCCTACAAGGTTTGGCCCGTTGAACGATACGCCGCCATTTGCGATCGCCTCGTCGAGCAATACGGGGCGCAAATATTTTTCCTGATTGGTCCGGGTGAACGCCACTTCGCGGATGGCGTAAAACAGCGAATGCTTCAGCCGTGCCTGCCCATCGACGAAAACTTGAGCCTTTACGATGCCGCATGCCTGCTCGACCTGGCGGATGCCTATATCGGCAACGACAATGGACTGATGCACCTGGCGGTCGCGCGTAAACGCCCGACGTTTTCCATATTCGGCAAGCACAGCCCCCGCTCCTGGGCGGCGCCGACAGCCCTGCATCACGCGATTGAATACGATCCGGGCTGCAAGCGTAACTGCTATTATCCCGGTTGCAAGCTGGAGTGCCTAACCGGTATTTCGGTCGATCGGGTGTGGCGGGAGCTGGTGGATTTTCTGGAATCTTGCCGCTTTGGCAACCGGATCGGCTGAGACAATTCGGATCGCTTGCGTTACAGCTGGCATTGGCACCAGGACCGCAGCTGGCTCACGCGGCTAAGGCGGAAAGGCTTTCTCGAACAGTATCGCGAGAGCGATACCCTGATTTTGACATCGCATTTTTCACTACCTTCCGCTGGTTACCACCGCGTCGCGAGCTGCGTCACCGAAAATTGATCGAGGTCAACTGGCCTCGCTTGAAAATTTTTAACTTAACCCTAATTATCCAACGGTTTAAAACCGTTCCCTTTGAACGGAAATCCAAACTTTTAGGAGACTGATATGGACCTGGAAAAACTAAAACCCTGGAACTGGTTCAAGCACGAAGAAGGTGGCCAAGGTGCA
>CP070646.1:229251-236720 GCA_020354435.1 Gammaproteobacteria bacterium | reverse complement strand
AGATAGGCCTCGACCGTTTCGATGGAACGAATACCGCCGCCAATCTGGATTTCAAGTTTGGGGAAAGACGTGCTGATTTCCTCGATCACGTCGGCGTTGATCGGTTCTCCCTCGAAAGCGCCGTCGAGATCGACGATGTGCAAGCGGCTGCAGCCCTGCTCGACCCACTTGCCCGCCATCGCCACCGGGTCGTCTGAAAACACCGTCGTGTCATCCATTTTACCCTGGCGCAGACGTACACAGTGCCCTTCTTTCAAATCGATTGCCGGAATCAGAATCATGCCTGACCGTCCCAGTTTACAAAGTTGCGTAACAACTGCAGTCCCGCGGCCGCGCTTTTCTCCGGGTGACATTGCAGCGCGAACAGGTTATCTGTCGCGATCGCGCTGGTAAAGCTGAAGCCATAATCGGTTTCGCCGGCCACCAGCGCCGCATCGTCGACTTCGACGTAATAGCTGTGGACGAAGTAAAAACGGCTGCCATCAGCGATCGAATCCCACAACGGATGTTCCTGAGTCTGTGTCACGCGGTTCCAGCCCATGTGCGGAACCTTAAGTTTAACGCCGCTTTGGTCCCGATGGCCATCACCAAAATAGCGTACCCGCCCGCTGAACAGGCCGAGACAATCGGTTCCCTGGTTTTCTTCGCTGCTGTCGACCAGCACCTGCATGCCCATGCAAATACCGAGAAAAGGCTGCTGCCGGGCGGCGCTCAGTATCGCTTCGCGCAGACCATACTGGTCGATTGCGCGCATGCAGTCGCCGGCCGCACCCTGGCCAGGGAAAACGACACGATCGGCCGCCAGCACCTGTTCCGGCTCTGAGGTTAACAGGACCCGGTCGCGCCCGTCGCTGACGACTCGCAGCGCATTGACAACCGACCTGAGATTCCCCATGCCGTAATCGATCACGGCAATTGTCTGCATGGCCTAGAGCGATCCTTTGGTCGACGGAATCACACCCTGCATGCGCTCGTCCGGTGCAACAGCAACTCGCAAGGCCCGTCCAAAAGCCTTGAAAATGGTTTCGGCGACGTGGTGTGCGTTGTGCCCGGCCAGGTTGTCGATGTGCAGCGTCGCCGGCGCATGGTTGACGAATCCCTGGAAAAACTCATGAAACAAGTCGACATCGAAGCTGCCGACGCGCGGGCGATTGAATTCGACCCGATACTCGATTCCGGGGCGTCCGGAAAAATCGATCACGACACGCGACAGGGCTTCGTCCAGCGGCACGTAGGCATGGCCGTATCGCATGATGCCCTTCTTGTCACCGAGCGCCTGCTTGAAGGCCTGACCCAGGGTAATACCGATATCCTCGACGGTGTGATGATCGTCGATATGCAGGTCGCCCCTGGCGGTAACCTCGAGGTCGAAGGCGCCGTGACGCGCGATCTGCTCGAGCATATGCTCGAGAAACGGAATGCCGGTATCGAAACTGGCTTTTCCGCTGCCATCCAGGTTCAGCACGACGTTGATCTGGGTTTCCAGCGTATCGCGACTGACGTTTGCACTACGTTGTGACATCTACCACTATTTTCCGGTGGGTTTCGAGAGCCTGCGATGATAATCGACATCGAGCCCAAATTCGACCAAAAATCGGGCAATTAGCATACGTCGATTCCCTCGAATTATTCTTGATCCCTGCCTTTATCAGATTTGGAAACCTTCCCAGGCGACGTCGGGGAGGGCTTCGCACACAATCAGCCTACCCTCCTGAAAATACCGCCTTCAGGATCGCGGCCGAGGTTTTACAAGCAATACCGAAGCTTACGATTTCGAGGCTGACCTCGTTATAGATGCTTGGTTCAAAGCCGGAACTTTTCCCAACCCGGGTCAACCGGTAGCGCTTTTCGTGGCCTAAAGGCCGGGCGCCGCCCCAATCCCCATCTTCAGCCACAATAGCACCGGCAGCCCGGACAGCCACGAAAAGCGCTACCGGTTGGCCCGGCCGTGATCTTCCAGCAAGACGCGAGCCGCAACTGAATCAGTCGAGGATAAAGGTGACGGGACCGTCGTTGGTCAGACTGACCTGCATGTCAGCGCCGAACCGCCCGCAGGCGACGTGTGCGTAAGCCTCGCGGGCAATCTCGACCATGGCTTCGAATATGGCCTGGCCGTGATGCGGCGGCGCGGCCGAAGTGAAACTCGGGCGGCGGCCCTTTTTGGTATTGGCGGCGAGCGTGAACTGCGGCACCAGTAACAGTCCGCCGTCGATATCTTTCAACGAGAGGTTCATTTTGCCGTCGGCATCGGCGAAAACCCGGTAGTTCAGCAGGCGCTCGACGAATGCGCGCGCGGTGGACTCGTCGTCATCTGCCTGAACGCCGACCAGCACCAGGATGCCCTGACCGATGCTGCCGACGGTAACCGACTCGATATCGACTCGCGCTTCGCTGACCCGCTGCAGCAGCGTGATCAACTGACGATTTCCAGCATCGAATTACAGCATTCCACCAATGCCTTGCTGATGCCGTGCTCGGTAACCGCATGCCCCGCGTCGGGAATGATCTTCAGTTGAGCGTTTTCCCACTGCTCCTGCAGCAGGAAGGCCTGGTCGATCGGGCACACCAGGTCGTAGCGGCCATGCACGATATAGCCGGGAATATGGCTGATCCTGTCCATGTCTTCGATCAACTGGTTGGGCCTCAGGAAACAGCTGTTGATGAAGTAGTGACATTCGATTCGAGCGATACTGAGCGCGATATGGGGATCGCTGAAATGGTCGACCACGTTCTTGTCGGGTAACAGGGTTACCGAGGAACCCTCCCAGATCGACCAGTGTTTGGCCGCGCCCATGCGTACGATTTCGTTATCGCTGGTCAGCCGCTGGTAGTAGGCGCCGATGATGTCATCACGCTCGTCCTCCGGAATCGGCTCGATGAAGTTTTGCCAGGCCTCGGGAAAAATGCGTGATGCGTGGCCGTTGAAAAACCAGTTAACGTCATGCTCACGCGCGAGGAATATGCCGCGCAGAATCAGTCCCAGCACCCGCTCCGGATGCGCCTGCGCATAGGCAAGCGCCAGCGTCGAACCCCAGGAGCCGCCGAAAACAACCCAGCGCTCAATTTGCAGAAATTCGCGAATCTTTTCCAGGTCGTCGACCAGGTCCCAGGTCGTATTCTCTTCCAGGCTGGCGTGCGGCCTGGATTTACCGCTGCCACGCTGGTCGAACAGGATGATTCGGTAAGCCTCGGGGTTGAAAAAACGCCGATGCCCCGGTTCGCAGGAACCGCCGGGTCCGCCATGCAGGAAAACCACCGGAGTGCCCTTGGGATTACCGCTTTCCTCTATGTATAGCGTATGCAGGTCGGACACCGACAGGCGCCAGGTCTGAGCGGGTTGTATGGCTGGGAATAACATACGCGTTGCGAATCTCCGTTAAGTTAATTTTAGGATAACTCCTACATTATTTTTCGGGCAAAGCCGACAACCTTGCAGCCTGAGCGCGATATCCGCTCCGCTTAACCTGCCAGTATACTAGCACGACACAGGGATCACCGGTCACACCCTGATCAGTTTTATCTCTCCTAGAAGTATCCATTTAACTCTGGCACAGCCGCCAGAGTTTTTTATGCCCAAAAAATTTTTCTCTCCCACTCCAGACCCCCCATTCTCTCTATTAGGGCAGTCTCTTAACCAAAACAGGACCCAACACCTGCCTTGTTCACTCAGAGAGAGCAGTCCCCCGACCATCCAGGCTCTCAAACGGGTCGGCCGGTAGCGTTTTTCGTGGCCTAAAGGCCGGGCGCCGCCACGATCTCCTTCTTTAGCCACAAGAGTACCGGCAGCCCGGACAGACACGAAAAACGCTACCGGCCGACCCGGGGCAGCCCCTCGACGAACTGATGTGGTTATTTTAAAGGTCTGAAAAATCGAACAAATCGCGGTCGAGCAGATGAGACGGTGTCACCTGGCACAGCGACTTCAGGATATTGTCGACCCGCCCAGGGTGCGAGCGGTCCCATTGCTGCAGCATCGCCTTGATCACCTGCCGCTGCAGGTTCGGCTGCGACCCGCACAGGTCGCAGGGAATGATCGGAAATTCGCGCAGCTCGGCATACTTCTTGATCAGGCTTTCACGCACGTAGGCCAGCGGGCGAATGACGATATTGCGGCCGTCGTCGCTGCGCAGTTTTGCCGGCATGGCCTTGAGCCGGCTGTTATGAAACATATTCAAAAAAGCGGTTTCGACGATGTCGTCGGCATGATGACCGAGCGCTATTTTGCTGGCGCCAATTTCCGCGGCGGTGTTGTACAAGACCCCGCGGCGCAACCGCGAGCACAGCGAGCAAGTGGTCTTGCCCTTCGCTATCACGCGTTTTACCACGCTATAGGTATCCTCTTCGATGATATGGAATTCGATACCGCGGGATCGCAGATAAGCGGGCAGCACGTGTTCGGGAAAGCCGGGCTGCTTCTGATCGAGGTTGACCGCGATCAATTCGAAATCGACAGGCGCGGCCTTTTGCAAGGTCAGCAAAATATCCAGCAGCGTGTAGCTATCGGCACCACCCGACAGGCAAACCATGACCCGGTCACCAGCCTCGATCATGCCAAAATCGCTGATCGCGCGGCCGACGCCGCTACGGATCTTGCGTTCGAGTTTTTCAGGATCCGGTCGCGTCAGTGCGCCGCTATCGATTTCCCGCGTGGTCGCCCCCATCGCGTCATTTCCTCCAGAAACCCGGCGTGAACAACACCAGCAGCGTGAAAATCTCGAGCCGCCCGAGCAGCATGGCGAGACACAGGATCCACTTCGCCGAGTCATTGATTTGGGCGAAATTCTGGCCGACATCACCGAGACCGGGGCCGAGGTTATTGAGGCAGGCGGCAACCGCGGAAAACGCGGTTTCCTGGTTGAGACCGGTCGCCATCAAAAGCAGGATCATCAGCGCCGAAATCGCGAAGTAGGCGGCAAAAAATCCCCACACTGCCTCGATAACCTTTTCCGGCATCACGTTCTTTCCGATCTTGACCGCGATCTGCGCGTTCGGGTGCACCAGGCGGCGCAGTTCGCGCACGCCCTGTTTGACCAGCAGCAGAATACGGATCACCTTGATGCCGCCGCCGGTCGAGCCCGAGCAGCCGCCGATGAAACTGACATAAAGCAGCAGTACTGGCAAAAAACCAGGCCAGGTGTAGTACTCGGCGGTGGTGTAGCCGGTGGTGGTGCCGATGGATACCACCTGGAACAGGCCCTCGATGATCGATTCGGTGGTCGATTCGAAGGTGTGCATTATCTGCAGGTAACCCACGGTGATCACGCTGACGATTGCGAGCACCAGTATGTAGGTGCGAAATTCTGCATCGCGCTGGTAGGGCTTCAGCGAACGGTGGCGAAAGGCGGTAAAGTGGATCGCGAAGTTGACCCCCGACAGCAGCATGAAGACGATCGCAACGAACTGGATCGCGGTGCTGTCGAAATAACCGATGCTGGCATCGTGAGTGGAAAAACCGCCAATGGCAACGGTCGAAAACGAGTGCGCCATGGCGTCGAAAAAAGTCATGCCGGCGGCCCAGTATGCCAGCATACAGGCCACCGTCAGGCCGAGATAGATATACCACAAAGCCTTGGCGGTCTCCGTGATGCGCGGGGTCAACTTGGTATCCTTGACCGGGCCCGGAGTCTCGGCACGAAACAGCTGCATGCCGCCGACGCCGAGCATCGGCAGTACCGCCACCGCCAGCACGATGATGCCCATGCCGCCTAGCCACTGCAGTTCCTGGCGATAGAGCAGCAGCGAATGCGGCAGCTGATCGATACCGACTAAGACCGTCGCGCCGGTCGTGGTAATGCCCGAGATCGATTCGAACACGGCATCGGTGACCGAAATATCGTAAACCCCGGACAGGTAGATCGGCAATCCGCCAGCGACTCCGAACACGGTCCAGAAAAGCACCACGACGAGAAAGCCGTCGCGCAGGCGTAACTCGGCTCGGTGCTTACGCACCGGCAGGTATAGCGCAAAGCCGGTGGCCAGCGTTAGCAGGAAAGCCTCGACGAACGGCAGCACCGCGCCATCGCCATAGATCAGGCCGGTGACGATCGGCGGCAGGTGCATCACGCTGGCGCCCACAATCAGCAATGCCAGAATTCGCAGGATAACCAGTAATTGCATCGATTATGGCCGCCCGGATGTCAGAAGTAAGTGATCCCGACCTGGAACAGTTTCTCGACTTCACCGATCTTTTTCTTATCGGTCAGAAACAGGATAACGTGGTCTTCCGATTCGATCACCGTGTCGTGGTGCGCAATCAATACCTCTTCACCGCGCACGATTGCACTGATTCGCGCACCCTCGGGTAGCTTGATTTCCTCGATCGGCCGTCCGACGACCTTGGACGAAGTCCTGTCGCCATGCGCGATGGCCTCGATCGCTTCGGCCGAGCCGCGCCTGAGCGCATGCACCGCGACCACGTCACCGCGCCGGATATGCGCCAGCAAAGCACCGATCGTGACCTGGTGCGGGGAAATCGCGATATCGACCAGGCCGCTTTCGACCAGGTCGACATAAGCCGCGCGGTTGATCAGCGACATGACTTTCTTCGCGCCCATGCGCTTGGCCAGCATCGACGACAGGATATTGGCTTCGTCGTCGTTGGTCAGCGCGCAGAACACGTCCATGGCCTCGATATTTTCTTCCAGCAGCAGGTCCGGGTTGGCGGCGTCGCCGAGCAACACGATCGCCGAGTCAAGCATTGCCGACAGTTCGCGCGCGCGTGCCGGGAAGGCTTCGATCACTTTGACCTGGTAGTCCTTTTCCATGAGCGATGCCAGTTGCCCGCCGATGTTGCCTCCGCCGGCCAGCATGATGCGCTTGTTCGGCTTTTCCAGTTTGCGCATCTCGGAAATGACCGTCGGGATATGCTCGCGCGCGGCCAGGAAAAAAACTTCGTCGCCGGCCTCGATAACGCACTCGGCCGACGGTTGTATCGACTTCCCTTCGCGGAATATCGCGGCAACGCGCATATCGACCTTGGGCACAACCTCGCTCATGGTCCTGAGCTCGCGCCCCACCATCAAACCATCGTCGTAGGCATTGACCGCCACCAGCTGTACCCGCCCCTCGGCGAAATCGAGTACCTGCAGCGCACTCGGATGCTCGATCAGGTGATGGATGTAATCGGTAACCAGCGATTCCGGGCTGATCATGACGTCGACCGGAATCGAATCCTCGGCGAATAAACCGGGCCGGCGCAGGTACTCCGGCGAACGGATGCGCGCGATCTTGGTCGGCGTATGAAAAATCGACGATGCGATCTGGCAGGCGATCATGTTGATCTCGTCGCTGTTGGTCAGGGCGATGATCATGTCGGCATCATCGGCGCCGGCGTCTTCGAGCAGCCCGGGGTAAGAGCCGTTGCCGCAAATCGTGCGCAGATCGAGCCGATCCTGCAGTTCCGACAGGATCTGCTGGTTGGTATCGATAACCGTGATCTCGTTACTCTCTTCTTTGGCGAGTTCGGTCGC
>CP070646.1:221518-229151 GCA_020354435.1 Gammaproteobacteria bacterium | reverse complement strand
TCACCCACCAGCCCGTCCGAGATATCGATCGCCGAACTGGCGAAGCGGCGCAGGAAAGGCGTCAGTTCCAGCCGCGGTAGCGGACGATCGAGCGCGAGCGTACATTTGGCCCGCAGCGCGGGCGATAGTTCCAGTGCGCCCTGCTTGTCGGCAAGACCCAGCGCTGCGTTTCCGAGCTCTCCGGATACCAGGATGATATCGCCAGGAGCAGCGCCCGCGCGCCTGACATACTGCCCGCTGGGCACATAACCGGCAATCTGGATGCTGATGGCGAGTTCGCCGCGACAGGTATCGCCACCGATTAACTGCAGGCCGAAGTTATCCGCGGTCTGTTTCAATCCGTCGGCAAACTGCGACAACCAGTGGGGATCCTCCTTTTCCAGCGTCAGCGACATCTGGAACCAGGCGGGACTCGCGCCCATTGCCGCCAGGTCGCTTAAATTGACCGCGAGCGACTTGTAAGCGATATCGGCCGGACTGGTGTCTTGCGGAAAATGCCTCCCGGCAATCAGCGTGTCCATGCAAACCACCAGCTGCTGACCGTGCGGAACCTCGACGACCGCAGCATCGTCACCGATGCCGAGCAGGGTCGTAGCGGCAGACTTACCGATACCGGTAAAATACTGCTCGATGATCGCAAACTCGTTTGCCATCGCTGCGCCCGCCGAGCCGATTACCCGGCCTTTTCGGCTTTGCGCAGCTCCTCGCAAAGTGGATCGAGCACGCCGTTAACAAACTTGTGGCTGTCGTCGGCACCATAGGTCTTGGCGAGATTAACCGCCTCGTTGATGACAACCTTGTAGGGAATCTCGGGATGCTGTTCCAGCTCGAAGGTGGCAATGCGCAGAATATTGGTTTCGATCGGATCCAGATGATCCTCGAAATTGGTGACATATTTGCGGTAAAGCTGGTCGATACTTTCGGCTCGCGGCGGAATCTGGTAGAGCAGTTCGAGAAAATACTCCTGGTCGCCGCTGGAGACACCCTGCTCTTCCAGGTAATGGTCTCTTATCCAGTCGAGGTCTTCACCCGATAGCTGCCACTGGTACAGGGCCTGCAGGGCCTTGTCCCGGGCATGCTTGCGTTTCTTGATAAACCGCGCCTTGTCATTCACGGGATTTACTTGATCTTGCGCAACAGGCTGATCATTTCCATGGCGCTCATTGCGGCATCCGCGCCCTTGTTGCCCGCCTTGGTACCGGCGCGCTCGATCGCCTGCTCGATCGTATCCGTAGTCAGGATCGCATTGACGATTGGCAGCGCATGCGTCAGTGACAGCGAGGACAGGGCCTTGGCGCTCTCACCGGCAACGATGTCAAAATGCGGCGTGGAGCCGCGAATCACGGCGCCCAAGGCGATCACCGCGTCATGTTTGCCGGCGTTCGCATACTTTTGCACAACCAGCGGAATTTCGAGAGCGCCGGGAACGTGACTGACGGTAATGTCCTTGCTATCGATGCCCGCGCGTTGCAGGGTATCCAGCGCCCCGTGCAGCAGGCTTTCGACGATAAAACCGTTGAATCGCCCGACCACGATTGCGATTTTCGCCTTGTTGACCGTCAGGTCACCGTCGATTCTATTGGCCTCTGTCATCTCGTTACCCCTGATCAGAAAAATAATCCACCACTTCGAGCCCGAAACCGGCCAGGCCGTGGAAAACCTTGGGCGCGCTCAGCAGGCTCATCTTGCGTACGCCGAGATCAGCCAGAATTTGCGCGCCAATGCCGTAGGTACGCTGATCGTCGCGATGATCGTCGTCGCCGTGGCCCTGAATCATCGACTCGATCATGTGCACGACATCTTTCGGCGTTTCCGGCTGGCGCAGGAACACGATCACGCCCTCGCCGGCCTTGTCGATCGCCTGCATGACATCGCGCAACGGCCAGCCGCGCCCCTCGGTGCCGGCAAGCGCATCGGTCAGCGTATTTTGTACATGCACTCGCACCGGAATCGGTTTGGCGGGATCAATTTCACCCTTGACCAACGCCAGGTGCAGTTCCTGCGCGATACTGTCCTCGAAGGCAAAAAGCTTGAATTCGCCGAAATCGGTCGGAAAGCGCGATTCGACGATGCGCTCGACCGTATGTTCATTTTCGATACGGTAGCGAATCAAATCCTCGATAGTGCCAATTTTCAGGCTGTGCTTCATCGCGAATTTTTCCAGGTCCTTGCGCCGCGCCATGGAACCATCGTCATTCAGGATTTCGACGATGACCGCGGCCGGCTCGAAACCGGCCAGCCGCGCCAGGTCACATCCGGCCTCGGTATGACCGGCGCGGAACAGGACTCCGCCCTTGCGCGCCATTACCGGGAAAATATGCCCCGGTTGCACGATGCTCTCCGGGGTCGCATCAGGTTTGATCGCAGCCTGAATCGTGGTCGCGCGGTCGGCCGCCGAAATGCCGGTGGTAACACCTTCTGCCGCCTCGATCGACACGGTGAAATTGGTTTCCATCGCCGCGCGGTTATCGCCGACCATCAGCGGCAGGCGCAACTGCTTGCAACGCTTCTCCGAAAGTGTCAGGCAAATCAATCCGCGTCCGTACTTGGCCATGAAATTGATATGATCGGCAGTTACCGCCTCCGCGGCCATCAGGATGTCGCCTTCGTTTTCACGATCCTCGTCATCCATGATCACGACCATTTTACCGGCTCTGATATCGTCGATGATTTCCTGGGTCGAATTCAATTTCATATCAAGCATTACTGGCTTATTCATTTCACAAATCCCGATTTTATCAGGGTTTCGAGCAACTGCTGGTCTTTGTCCGCGGCGGAACCGGTCCGGCCCTGCAGCAGGCGCTCGAGGTAGCGTGCGATGATGTCGACCTCGATATTAACCCGGGTACCCGGTTGATAATACTGGAAAATAGTTTTCTGCTGGGTATGCGGCACGATATTAACATCAAAACGGTTAGCCTCGACGTGATTTACGGTCAGGCTTGTGCCGTCGACCGTAATCGATCCCTTGGCGGCAACATAGTGTTGCAGGGCTGGATCTACCTCGAAACGATAGCGAATCGAACGCGCGTCCGCTTGCATCTCGATCAGGCTACCGACGCCATCGACGTGGCCGCTGACCAGGTGCCCACCGAGCGCATCGTTCAACGTCAACGCCGGTTCCAGGTTAACCGGGCTGCCGACCGCAAGCCCGCCAAGACTGGTTTTGTTCATGGTCTCGAGCGAGACATCGGCGCTGAAAGACTGCTCGCCGAGTTCGATCGCGGTCAGGCAGGCGCCGTTGACCGCGATACTGTCGCCGAGTCGGGTACGCGACAAATCGAGATCGCCGCAGTCGATTTTGAGGCGAATATCACCGCCGCGTTTTTCGCTTTGTTCGACGCTGCCCAGCGCCTGGATGATTCCGGTAAACATTAGTCTAGATCGATACAATAGCTGGTCATTGGCAGCGCGCTGCCGTTATCGAAACAGGCACCGGCCTCGACACCCGCGCGCGCGATGGCTTGTGCGTCGTCCATCAAATCATAGGCCACCTGCATCGCGCCGAGGGCGAACTCGGCGCCAGATCCGACTGCCCAGAAACGCTTGTACTGATCGACCTCACGCAACGAGTAAAGTCCGAATATGCCGTTCGGGTTCATGATCAGCGCATCGACGCGCGAGGATTCATAGGAATCGTCGTCCTCGTCCTTGCTGTTGAGGAAGTACTCTTCCTTCAGGATCGGGTGCAGTTGGCGCATCGATTCAAAGATGCGGAAACGATCGGAAAAATCAACCTTGTCGGCATGTTTGTGCAGCAGGTTCTGCATCACCAGGTGATGCGCCGCGCTGCCGACGATACCGATGTAATTTTTTTCACCGAACGAAATGATTTTTTCGTAATCGGCGACGAACTCGGCCGCCTGCAGCGTATCGCCAAAACTGGTCAGGCTGTCCGCGGCAATGCAGGCCCGATTATTCTTGAGTACGGTAACTATGGTCGACACGGTTAATTCCTTTGCAGGTCCAGGGTTAAGCGTAAATCGTCGCCAATCTGGCGAATATCGCACAGGCGACAGGGCTGGCGCTGATCCATTGCCGTCAGTTCGCCGAGCGCAAAGCCACCGCGGGCCCGATCGCCGAGCAGATGCGGCGCCAGATAAAGCACAACCTGGTCTGCCAGACGCTGTTCGATCAACGCGCCGGCGAGACCGCTGCCGCATTCGGTATGTACGTCGTTGATAGCGCGCGCCGACAGGTCACCCAGCATCGCCGTTAACGACACGCGACCGGCCGCGTCGGCATCAACCCGGATCACCTGAGCACCGCGTTCGATCAGAAGATTCCTGCGCGCGGCATCATCGCTGCAGGTATAAATCCAGATTTCGCCGTCGGTGCTGAATATCTTTTCGTTACCCTGCAGACGCAGTTTCGAGTCCACCAGTGCACGCACCGGCGGTCGCGGCTCGCGCTGCTGTCCCAGGTCTGCTTTCGTCAGGCGCAGATCCAGTGCCGGATCGTCCGCCAGCACGGTTGCCGCGGAACTCAGAATCGCCGAAGACTGCGCGCGCAGAAACTGTACGTCGCGCCGTGCCGCCTCGCCCGTAATCCATTTGCTAACACCGTTGGCCAGGGCGCTGCGGCCATCCAGCGAAAGCGCCATTTTAACGCTGACGAAGGGCAAGCCCTGCTGCATGCGCTTGATGAAACCTCGATTGAGACTTCGTGCCTCGGCTTCGAGCACTCCGCTAATCACCTCGATACCGTTTGCGCGCAACTGCTCGAGCCCGCGCCCGCCAACCTCGGGATTCGGGTCCTGCATGGCGACGATGACACGCGCGGCGCCGGCCGCGATTACGGCATCTGTACAGGGCGGCGTTCTGCCATGATGCGAACAGGGTTCGAGGGTGACATAAAAATCGGCACCCGCAGGAATCTTGTCCACGGATTGAATCGCGTTAACCTCGGCATGTGGTCCGCCGGTATATTCATGCCAGCCCGCGGCCAGCATTGCACCGTCCTTGACAATCACACAGCCGACGCGCGGGTTCGGATGCGTGCTGTACCAACCCTTGCGCGCCTGCCGCAGTGCTTCCGCCATCCAGCCATGATGTAATGCCGAGTCGGGCACTAACTTTCCTCGTCGATCAGCGGGACCTGCCTCTGGTGCATTTCCGGGGTCGGCTCGGCGGCAAGCGTTTCGATGGCCTCTTCGAATGCCTGGATATCCTCGAAACTGAGATAAACCGAGGCAAAACGGATATAGGCGACCTGATCCAGCCGGCGCAATTCGTGCATCACCATGGCGCCGATTTCGCGCGAGGATATTTCACGCGTATCGATACCGCCCAGCTGGCGTTTGATGTGATTGATCGCATCCTCGATCTGCTCGGCCGATACCGGGCGTTTTTCCAGCGCCCGCATCATGCCGCTGCGCAGCCGCATTTCGTCGAAGGCGTCGCGGCTACCGTCGTTCTTGATCACCATTGGCATGTTCAGCAATGGTGCTTCGTAGGTGGTGAAACGGGTTTCGCAGGAGACGCATTCCCTTCTACGGCGCACCTGGGTCGATTCGGCGGCGAGGCGCGAGTCGACCACGCGGGTATCCGGTGCACCGCAAAAGGGGCATTTCATGCCGAATTAGCTTCAGGCCCGGTAAACCGGCAGACGCGCGCAGATTTCGCTGACCTTGCTGCGTACCGTCGCGATCAGGTCCTCGTTGCCTATATCGTCGAGAATATCGCACATCCAGTTAGCCAGATCGCGCGAATCCTGCTCGCTGAAACCACGAGTGGTAATCGCCGGCGAGCCGATGCGCAGACCGGAGGTTACGAACGGCGATTGCGGGTCGTTCGGCACCGAGTTCTTGTTCACCGTGATATGCGCCTTGCTCATGGCCGCGTCGGCATCCTTACCGGTAATGCCCTTGCTGATCAGCGACAGCAAGAACAGGTGGTTGTCGGTACCGCCGGAAACGACGTCGAAGCCACGCTTGATGAATTCTTCCGCCATCGCGTTGGCGTTCACCAGCACCTGCTTCTGGTATTCGACAAATTCGTCACTCATGGCCTCCTTGAAGGCGACCGCCTTGGCCGCGATGACGTGCATCAGCGGGCCGCCCTGGGTGCCCGGGAACACCATCGAGTTCAGTTTCTTCTCGATCTCCTCGTTGGCTTTGGCGAGGATGATACCGCCGCGGGGCCCGCGCAGCGTCTTGTGCGTCGTACTGGTGCAAACATCGGCGATGCCGACCGGGTTCGGGTACAGTCCGGCCGCAACCAGTCCGGCCACGTGCGCCATGTCGACGAACAGGTAGGCGCCGACCGAATCGGCGATATCACGGAAGCGCTGCCAGTCCATCACGCGCGAGTAAGCGGAGAAACCGGCAATGATCATCTTCGGCTTGTGTTCTTTGGCCAATGCCTCGACCTGGTCGTAATCGACCTCTCCGGTTTCGGCATTGAGACCGTACTGCACCGCGTTAAACAGCTTGCCGGAAAAGTTGACCTTGGCGCCATGGGTCAGGTGACCGCCGTCGGACAGGCTCATGCCAAGAATCGTGTCGCCCGCGTTGAGCAGCGCGAAAAACACCGCCGCGTTGGCCTGTGAGCCCGAGTGTGGCTGCACGTTAGCGTAGTCGGCGTCGAACAGCTTTTTGATACGTTCGAGCGCCAGCGCCTCGGCCACGTCGACATATTCACAACCGCCGTAATAACGCTTGGCGGGATAACCCTCGGCGTACTTGTTGGTGAGCACCGAACCCTGAGCCTGCATGACGCGTGGACTGGTATAATTCTCGGAAGCTATCAGTTCAATATGGTCTTCCTGCCGCTTTTCCTCGTCCTGCATGGCGCCCCATAACTCGGGATCGAAATCGGCAATATTCATTGATTTGGAAAACATCGGGTTATCCTCGGCTGAAAAAGAAGGCGATGATACGAAAAACTCCGCCAAGTATCACTAAAAAACACGACAAAATAAGCACTTGTAACGGCATTTCAGCTTGTTATCCGGCCTGCCGACCCCATTTGTGCAGAAGCTGAATCAAAAACACCGGTTTGGCAAAACCGTGTTTAAATCGATGATTCAGGTGTATAATCGCCCGATTACAGATGACAGGTACCAACCCATGGACAACGTAGGAATTTATACGCCGCCACAACAACGCAAGAGCGCGCCCGTTACCGGTTCGGCACTTTTTGAACCCGGCCTGACCAACAACGAGCTCGAGGTGACACAATCGGCGCAGGACAAGCTGCAGGAAATCATCTCGCAGACCGACGAGGACGTTTCCGCGATCCGGATCTATATCAGCGGCGGCGGCTGTGGCGGTCTGTCCTACGGCATGACCTTTACCGACGAGCAAACTGACTTCGACACGATACTGCAGTTTGACGGCTTCAGGATCCTGGTCGACGTGGTTGCGCTCAATTACCTCAGGGGTGCGCAGATCGACTACATCCAGGAGGTCGGTCGCGAGCGTTTCGTGTTCAATAACGTATTCGCCGAAACCGGCGGTTCCGGCGTCTGTGGCGGCTGCGGCGCGGCTGGCGGCGGCTGCGCCTGATCGCTGATTAAAAGCACAACTCATCAGCAGACAAGGCCTGGCTCGACGCCAGGCCTTGTCGTTTTGGTGGCACCATCGGGCAGCTACCGAATTGCCGCCTACACCACGGCGGCGCAGGCGATCGGC
>CP070646.1:213783-221418 GCA_020354435.1 Gammaproteobacteria bacterium | reverse complement strand
GGCTATCCGATAATCTGCCGATACTTTCGCAAATTCAATAACTGGTTAGTACCGATAGCTCCTTACTTAAGGGCAATAATGAACAGCTGCTTCTGGCCGTTATTCGTCTCCCGAGACTTGATTATAAGCGTCTCTTATTGGGAAATCTGACGCATAAATTCACTGGATGATTGACGAGAGTCGACCACTTATGAAGTATCTAAAATTAGCCTTGTTTCGTTTTTTGCAGCATTCAAGTCAAAGATACTTAACGTTCATCCTCTAGTTTGAAACGGTAAAATATTTCCAGTCTTTTGGGTTCGATACCCCCACTTCCTCCCAGCGCTTGCGGAGATCAGGTGATTCTTCACAGCGCGTTCTCGGTAAATCATCGTGTATATCGAGCCAGGGCATTTGACTCTCTACGCCCAAGTGCCAGGTCGGTGCAAAATCCTCGGGTTTGTCCAGACTCGCGGTCTTGATTCCCACCCATTCCGACATATCAGGAGCATAATATCGACCCGTAAGACTTGATCCACAATTGGCGCAGAATCCACGTTCGTAAATGAGCGACGATTTGAAGTATTTTGGTTCACCCTTTGTAAAACGAACAGCAGCTTGTGGGAATGTTGTAAAAGTGGTGACTGGGGCGCCGGAAAATCGCTGACACTTCCTACAGTGGCAATATCCTGATGATATTGCCTTTTGGTTGATCTCGAATTGGACATCGCCGCACAGGCAGCGACCTGTTATCAGTGCGCCCCTATCGGACTCTTTGGTGTCAAAATCGAAATAGGGTTGACCTTCTGCGCCCGATGGTACATCCCCAAGATGTACTCGGTAAAGGTGGATCGATTGGGCAATATTCTTCAGCTTTCGATGGCCGAGATCATCAAATTCCTGATCTATTTTCCCGACTATTTGCTCGTATGCAGTTCCTGATATGCATACCCCGCCCGGCTCTGCCAACTCTTGCACGCGTGCTGCTATATTGACCCCATCGCCATAAATATCATCCCGGTCATGCATCACTTCGCCGAGATTGATACCAATTCTAAACTCAAAGCGCTGATCTTCAGCAAGGTGCGCATTTCGCGCAGACATCTGACTTTGAAATTCGACAGCTGCCCTGACCGCAGCGGTTACACTTTGAAACTCCGCCAAGATAGCGTCCCCGGCCTCATGGACTTTGCGGCCATCATGCGCGGCAAAGACGTCCGTAAGCAAATTGAGACCAGCATCAAGTTTTCGATGAGTTTCCTTCTCATCTAGCCCAGTAAGCCGACTATATCCAGCTACGTCAGCGTAAAGGATGGCCGCTAGTTGGTGTTTCATCTTCTTGACTCCATTACCCTCGGGGAATCAAGATTAACAAGCGTACTTCAAATGTACTAATTTAAGTGCCAAATGAACTAACAATGCTCCGCCGAGCGTCCGAAAGTGGCCGGAACTCGTCCCCTAGCCTCGAGCAATAAGCGTCTCTTATCGGGAATGGGCAAGAAGTAGATTGTTGCTGCAGTGGCCTTCGCTTGTGGTGAGGTTTTCTAATATTCAATATGCACAGGACTCAATGCTTCTTGCTCAGGACATGAAGTATTTTGCTGGCCGCATCCGAGCAATCATTTTTTGTTAGATCGATATTAAACGCCTCTTTTAGAACCTGCATTAGTACGCTCTCTACACTTGTTTTTCCCTTACCGGATTCTAGGTGGAACAGAATGTCGATGGATTCATATCTATAGCCGTCGAGATCGGGGACATTCGCGGCTTCTTCGCCGAGTGGGTTCCATTCGTTTAGAATTTTGGCCACTTCAGAAATATTATATTCTTCCATTCCGATTTCCTGTCATGTATATCCCAGGCACTCCGATTTTAAGGTTTTTACCCAACAGCAAATCTACCAGTGTCAGTTTTCTAAAAGTTCGCCTCTTAATTCCCTATTAATCGAAGGTAAGGCATTACTAAATCTAGTCGCCAACAGTGTAAGCGCCGATTGCGTCTCGGCTTCTAGCACACTGTCGATCTAGACAATCTAACGCCATTTACCATTTGATTTTCCGTCTGCGGGGCCAACAAATGCTTCGGCAGTATCTTCCAAAATTGCTTTCTTCGCCTCGGTGATGGCTGCGGAATCAGAAGTAAATGTGTCATCCCAAACTGTCGAATTTCCGACTTCATCCACAATTTCCAAACTCCATTCCTCCGTTCCTTTAATTCGATAAATTTCGACCGACAGGTTTTTCCCACCACTATTAATCACTTGACTCAGGCCTGATAACTCAATTTCTGGATCTTCTTCCATTCGCTAATCCTGGAAAATTTCAGCTGCGCACGACAAGCGCATTATAAGGGTTTTACCTGATTAGATATTATGGATTCATCGATTAATCTTGATCCTGGCCATCAGCCGCGGCCCGACGGAATAATTAAGCATCGTCATCGGGATGCCAGAGTAATAATTCGATTCCACCCATTAAACGGAGGAGTCGAAATGACCAATCTGAATCTAGGCTCAAGCGGCAAACCCTGGAATAAAGGTAAGCTAACAGGGCAGAAGCCACCTCTCAAACTCAAGGAAATTTGGGCCATCCGGATCCGCCTGCAAATAGCCAAGCGACATCGTGACCTGGCGCTATTCAACCTGGCCATCGACAGCAAGCTGCGCAGCTGCGATCTAGTCAAGATCAGAGTGAAGGATGTAACGCATGGCGCCACGGTGGCCAAGAGAGCGATCGTGGTCCAGCAGAAGACCGGCAAGCCGGTTCAATTCGAAATTACCGCACAAGCCCGGTAATCAATTTTGGAATGGATCAACCAGGCCGAATTGATGACGGATGATTACCTCTTCAAAAGCAGGATCCGGGAATCGACCCATATCTCTACCCGACAGTATGCCCGTCTCGTGGATAACTGGGTTCGGGATATTGGTCTTGATCCCGGTGAATATGGCACGCACTCACTGCGAAGAACAAAGGCTTCGCTGATCTACCGGCGAACCAAGAATCTGCGGGCAGTGCAGCTATTACTCGGCCATAGCAAGATGGAAAGCACGGTCAGATACTTGGGTATCGAGGTAGAAGACGCGCTGGAGATGGCGGAGCAAACCGAAATCTAGCCCGGGATCGCCCTGAAACGCCCTCAGGGGCGTTTCAGGGCCTCCCTTAAGCTGACGCTGGCAAATTCCCTACGGGAGACGAAAAACGGCCAGGAACGGACGCCCAGCAATGACGCAATAATTTGCTATCGAGTCAAAATCCTTATAATCCTGCTGTTATGTGTCCGTAAAGCAAAACGCTATTTCTACTTCGAAAAGGTGAATTCGAATGTGGAATTATTATTTTGATTCACCGTTAAGATTGAGAATTTGAAAATGAGCAAAGGTACAGTTAAGTGGTTCGATTCTGCTAAAGGCTATGGTTTTATCACGCCCGATGATGGGGGAAATGATCTCTTCGTTCATCATTCAGAAATTAAAAGCGGCGGCGGGTACGCGACGCTTAATGAGGGTCAGAAAGTTGAGTTTGAAGTTGGTCAAGGTCAGAAAGGTCCATGTGCAACTAATGTTGTGCCCATCTAAATGCAGCGCACATAACAAGCACATTCAGCCGGACCAAAGTGCTCGCTATTCAATCAATGTAACAGAAGAGTGAGAGTCGGTTTTGGGTTGTTTTCGCGGCTGCTGATATATAGGTTGCGGGCGTCGACTTTCCTGAAAGAAGACGCTCATAACCGCTACACGGGCTTCGTCTTTCGGCCATATACAGACTCTCGTATTTTGTTCTGTTATAACTAAAGCGAATTGTATAGGAGGGGGAGACAGCAAATGAACTCGGAACAGAATAAAAAGGCGATAGCCGTCGTTGGTCTTGGAAACATGGGCAGTGCTTTGGCTGCTGCACTTTTGGCGAAAGGTTATACAGTTAACGTATGGAATCGTACGACGGCTAAAGCCACTCCTCTGGTCGAGCAAGGCGCCAACCTCGTAAAAGACGTAACCGAAGCAGCCAGGTTGTCGGATGTGCTGATTATCTGTGTTGCGGAATATCCCGTTATTGAGGCGCTGCTACACGATGATACCGTGGAAGGCGCTCTGCGGGGCAAGGCGGTAATCCAGCTCGGCGTGGTAACGGTGGAAGAGGCGGAGCAGAATGCGGCATGGGCAAAAGAGCATGGAATTGAATACCTCGAAGGATCAATGCTTGGCGTTCCAGACACGGTTATCGCAGGCAAGGCTCAGGTCGTCTGTTCAGGTTCCCGCGAACAATTCGACCAATTCAAAACCATTCTCCAATCCTTTGGTCCTCCCATCCATATTAGTGAGACGACCGGGGCGGCCTACGAGGTAGACAAGCTACTTTATCCTCTATCCTGGGGCATATCACTGGGTTTGGCGCAGGGTGCTGCAATGGCTAGTGCTGCCGGGTATTCGATTGGGGCTTTCAACGAAATCCTTTTCGAATGGTTCAAGCCAATACCCGGTCGAGTTGAAACATTCGGAAAATTGATCGCCAGCGAGGATTTTACCGCTTACCAGGCAACGCTTTCGGCATGGGTCGCCGGCTACGAAAAATCGCATGCTTTGTGCCAGTCTCTTGGGGTAGACGATACCCTGATGAAGGCGCATACGGCGATGATGCAAAAGGCTGTCGATCAGGGTTATGGCGACGAGGAAATAATTTCCGTGTTTAAATCCTTATTGCCAAAGCAATAGAAATACGATTTCTGATAAATTTTTAAACCGCTGAATGGCCGAGTTGGGTCGGCAATCGCCGCTGACTGCTTAGTCTCGAGCGGCGGTTTTCCCAATAGCTGCCGTTGAAAATGCCGCGTCGGGCTGCGGGAATCGGCCAGTTTCGGACGCCCAAAAGAAATAAAAAATCCTGGAGCGGGGCTTCAATCTATATCTGTTTAAAGACCAGGATACTTTTCTTCGCTTGCTGAATCCGATTAACCATATGGCTGCGGTTGCGATCGAGCCAAGGACGTCGCTCATTCGATGTCGAGTTCGTGAATGTTAATTAAAATCCTAAGGCGTCTAGAGTTTGGAGCTTGGGATCAGGTCTTTAACTTTTAATTTTCTCAATCAAATACAAAGTTCCAGGCTATAAATCCTAAAAATTCAAGGACCTGACCCTTTTACCCTCTAGGCGCTGGCCATTTTATAGGGCCGGCGCTAGTCGGGGCGAGCCGTGATCAGTTCAGGTCGTCCGGCCCCATGCTGGTCAGTTTCGAAGGCGGGCGAACCACCCGGATTCGTTCGCGATAGATAATGTAGAGTCCGCTGCATACCACGATGGCGGCGCCGATCAGGGTAAACGAATCCGGCAATTCGCCCCACACCAGGAAACCCAGAACCGTGGCCCAGATCAGGGCGGAATACTCAAATGGCGTAATCAGTGCCGCCGGCCCGAGGCGGAAGGCGTGCGTGAGGCACATGATACCGACACTGCCGAAGCATCCGGCAACAGCAAACAGGCCAAGATCCGCAAGTCCCGGCGCGGTCCAGAAAAATGGCGCGACAACAATCCCCGTCAGCGTCATGCCGAGCTGCGGATAGAGCATCAGCGTCGCGCTGCTCTCGCTGGCCTTGAAGGCTCGCGTGGTTATCATCAGCGAGGCATAGAACACGACGCTGGCCAGCACCACCAGCGAAGCCCACTGGAACACCCCGGTTCCCGGGCGCAGCATGACGATGACGCCGACGAAACCCGCGCAGACTGCTAGCCAGCGATGCACGCCGACGCGCTCGCGTAACAGCGGCATCGATAATGCGGTAATGAAGATCGGCGCCGCGAAAGTTATAGCGATTGCATCGACCAGTTTCATTCGCGACAGCGCCCAGAAAAAACACAGCGTCATACCGAGCACAAGCAGGTAACGCCCGACATGAACCAAAGGCCGGGAACTGCGCAACGCACCGAAGCCCCCTCCCCGCAGGGCGAACAGGGTCAAAAGCGGCAGCCCGAACCAGCTGCGCATGGCCGCTACCTGGATGACCGAGTAATCGGCGGTCAGCCATTTGATGATCGCGTCCATGACCGCAAAAGCGGCAATGCCGGCCAACATCATGGCGATTCCGAGCCCCGGGCGATCGGTGTTGTCGATCACTTACAAATTACCTGGAGGAAGAAAAAGAAAGGTATAAGATACACCAAACAACGGCTTATCCCAGCTTTCGATTGGTACTAGGCTCCAGCCT
The DNA here is from genome assembly GCA_020354435.1 of Gammaproteobacteria bacterium. Taxonomy (GTDB): domain Bacteria; phylum Pseudomonadota; class Gammaproteobacteria. The sequence goes on along the minus strand of CP070646.1, from coordinate 215,240 downwards.
CGCTACGAAAACCAATGCGCTTTTCAAGAATGCATTTCTGTTTATTATTAACAGATTAACCTTTGGTCAGGGGAGGCGGCACCGATCGACTGGGCACAGCTTATGGAAACTCGAAACCGGAATGATCCCAATGCCGACACGCGACGACTGCGATTGGCTTTTAGCATCGCGGTGTCGTTCACCCTGTTCCTGTGGCTGGTGAGACTGGTCGAGTATTTCGGCGGCTTCGATTTCGCCCTACTCGGTATCTATCCGCGACAAGCGTCAGGGCTTGCAGGGATTCTGTTCGCGCCCTTCATCCACGGCTCTTTCGCCCACCTGTTCGCCAACACCGCGCCGATTGTCGTCATCGGAACCATGCTGCTTTACGGTTACCCGCGCGCGGCCCGGGTACTGCTACCGACGATCTATCTCGGTGGCGGGATCTTGGTGTGGCTATTCGCCCGCGAAGCATTCCATATCGGTGCCAGCGGGATCGTTTTCGGCATGCTGTTCTTCATCTTGATGATCGGCATTCTCCGCTGGGATCGGCGTGCGATAGCCCTATCAATGGTATTGTTTCTTCTTTATGGCGGCATGATCTGGGGCATCCTGCCCGAATCGCGCGAGGTATCTTTCGAATCGCATCTGGGAGGCGCCCTGGTGGGACTGGTGTCGGCATTCCTGTTACGGCACCGTGACCCCGAACCGAGGCGCAAGCAATACAGCTGGGAGCGTGAAGACACGGGAGACGACGATTACGATTGGCCGGACGGGTTGTGAAACTCAATCCATTGACTCCCTGCTACCGAATTCTGATTACGAACGGTACAGGATCAAAAACTGACACCCAGCAAACTGCAGTCGGCGGCAACTTACGGCTGCCAACAGCAGACACCCAACTAGATATCAGATCAACCGACATTTCTCCTTAATTATGTGATGGGCTTAGGCCGGTCTATCAGTTGCTCGCAGGATATTCCGGCCCGATATCAATTTTAACGAATCAGTTCTGGTACTCGTATATTGCTTTTCTTCTTATTGACTCGCATCAATAAAATAAGCAAAGAATGGAGTACAAGTATCTAACGATTAGAGGAAATTCTCATGGGAATGATAAGAACCAAGGTAATCCGGTGCCCCGTACAAAAACGCCCTACAGAAGTAACCTATAAAATCATCGGATACCTCTTTAACCGCAAGTACGTCATCCAATCATGTCCTGCAATGCACGATTGGGGTGGTTGTGATCGCCAATGTAAAAATCAGCTGGCAATATCTCGTAAATCTGAAGAATTGTATCCGCAATAATTGCTCGGTTTTGTGCGGCTATTATCTCCAAAGGAGACGCTCGTCGAGCACTGGTAGGAGGCAATCTACGGCCTATTCTGTTGAAAAACTCCAAATTTTTCGCGGCGGAGAATTTATTTTCGATATAACGAATTCTAGAATTTGACCTACGGGGGGAGACCGATAAC
>CP070646.1:205946-213683 GCA_020354435.1 Gammaproteobacteria bacterium | reverse complement strand
TTACCACTTCGAAAGGATTGTGCAGGTCGACATAGTCGATACTGCGAAATCGTGGACTGCGCGGAAAAATCCGCAATTGGCGCATCGGCTGGTAGAAAATTTCATGAAAATTTTTCTGGTGCGAGACGACATCGCCGAGACAGGCGTAGTTATGCCAGCGCTCGATATTGGTCGGAAAACACCGCAGGCTGTGATCCTGGTGATGACTCGCGAAAAGCAGGTTTCTGACGCTCGGGTCACCCAGCGGTGAGCCCATGGTGACGAACATCTTGACGCGTTTTTTTTGATACATGCCGAATTCGGTGGTGTTGCGATGGGAAAAGCGCCAGAGCACGTCATAGGCGATAAAGCTGCCCATGCTGTGGGATACGATGATCGGTTCACAACCCGAATCCCAGGCCTCGCGCAAGGCCGTTTCCAGCGGTGCGCGGATACGGTCGGCAATGTATTGATCCTGGTCATAGAGTTCGGTTTCTCGCAGAAAAGTGGTCATCACGTCCTCCTTGACGCTGAGCGCACCTGCCAGCAGCTTGACCAGGTCGATGCCGCGGTCCTTGAAAAAACTGCCGACTTTTTCTCCGATGCCGACATGGAAGCGGTCCTTGATCTCGCGCCGCTCGGCAATGACCTTGTCGACCTGGGCTTTTAACTTGCGGCAATAGGCGGCGTCGTCCGCAACATGGTGGGGTACCGCGTCGGCCCAGTAGGCCATTGTAAAGACCTGCGGATTGGCATCTAGCTGCCTGGCCAGTCCGCGATGGCCGACGCGAATATTTTCCAGTAGTGTTTTTGACCAGAGCTCGCGGGTGATTTCCGCTGGCGGTTTCGACGCCAGCCCGTGGACCATGATGATTCTTTTATTGCTCAGATCGGCGCGCATGCCGCCTCCCGGAGGTCGGACCTCGGTTGTTATTCGGTTCGGTCAACTCTGTACAATCGAATGCGCTGCGCGACACATGTTGTCAAGCTTGGCCATCGCCAGCTCACGCCCGAGCATCATCAGGCCGCAATCGGGGGCGGCCAGCAGACGCTCTGCATCGATATGCCGCAGCGCCAGTTCGAGGCGCTGCTGGATGTATTCGCTGGTTTCGATCCTGCTGCTGGCGATGGTGACAACACCGAGGATGACCGCGCTCCGACGAAAGTTTTCCAGTAGCGACAGCTCATTCAGGCAGTGGGCATCCTCGATCGACACCTGGTCGACGCTCGACTGATCGACCGCCCGCGCCAGCTCGAAGTAGCGGTCGGGGTCGGCCTTGAGGTAATCCTCGTCGTCGATATGCCCGGGATAACCGCAGCACATGTGCATGACGCGGGTGACGTCTGCCGGAACGCCGTCGAAGCAACGATCGAGGCATTCGATACCGTAGTCCAGCGCATCGTCGACCTTGCGCACGAACAAAGGCTCGTCGACCTGGATGTATTTGCAGCCAGCCTCGGCAAGCGCGCGGATTTCGTAGTTCAGCGAGTCCGCCAGGTCGAAGGCGAGATTGCGTTCGGACGGGTAGTAAACGTTGGCGGTCGTATCGATGATCGACAGCGGCCCGGGCACGGTCAGCTTGACCGGACGATCGCTGAACTGTTGCGCGACCCGGTAATCACGGTCGAGAAAGTGGCCGCCGCGCGGTTCGACGCGAGCGCGCACGGTCGGCAGGTCGGCCACTGCGGCGCCGTTGCGATGGACCTTGTTGGTCAGGTTTACGAAATCGATACCTTCGAGGTTGCGGCAATGGTAGTGGATATAGTTTTCTCGACGCTGCTCGCCGTCGGTGGGAATGTCGATGCCGCAGGCGAGCTGGTCTTCGATCGCCGCGCGCGTCGCCCTGATCAGCAATTCCTCCGGTACCTGGCTTGCGTTATCCTGGGTATAGGTGAAAGCGCGCGTAACGCCTTCCTCCTGTTCATCGCTTTCGGCGAAATTACCGATCTCTATGTAATCGGGTTTTGGGTAGGCGCCGATACAGGTCGTGCGGATTGTCATGCGCGCATGATAAGGGATGCCGTGCGTCGGATTAAAGTCTTAAATATCGTGCAGGGCTGATAAACTGCACACATGATTAGCGCATTGACAGATTTTATCGCCCGTCATGAAAACATCTTCGTGTTAACCGGGGCCGGTATCAGTACCGCTTCCGGAATTCCCGATTATCGTGATGAAAATGGCGACTGGAAGCACCAGCGGCCGATGGAGTACCGCGATTTCGTCAGTTCTCAACGCTCCCGGCAGCGATACTGGGCGCGTTCCTTTATCGGTTGGCAACGTTTCCAGCAGGCACGTCCCAACCCGGCACATATTGCGCTGGCCTGCCTCGAACGGCAGGGGCGGCTCGCGCTCACGGTCACGCAGAATGTCGACGGCCTGCAGCAGCGTGCCGGCAGCCGGCAGGTCACGGAATTGCATGGTTCGCTTGCCAGCGTCGAATGCCTGGATTGCGCCACGGTAACCACTCGCGCGACGCTGCAACAGCGCCTGCGCGACAGCAATCCGCTGCTGGTACACCAGTCGGCGCAACTGGCGCCGGACGGCGACGCGATTTTAAATGCTTTCGACGAAACTGACGTGCTTGTTCCGGGCTGCAAGACCTGCGGCGGTATTCTCAAACCCGCGGTCGTGTTTTTTGGTGAAGCCGTGCCGATACCGCGGGTCGAACAATGTTATGCCGCGCTGGAACAGGCCGATGCAGTGCTGGTGGTCGGGTCCTCGTTGATGGTTTATTCGGGATTTCGCTTTGTCCGCGCGGCGGCGGCTCGGGGCTTGCCGATAGCGGCTATCAATCGCGGTAAAACCCGTGCCGACGACCTGTTCGCGCTGAAAATCGAGGACGACTGCGCCAGGGCCCTGTCCGCCGTTGCCGCCGTCGTCCGGCCGAAACCTTCGACACAGACCGAGACTGCTGCACCGCTGCGCGGGTCAGCATGATAACCAGCCTGGTCACGGAGAACGCAGCGCGGCAATTGCTGATTCCTGCGTAATCCAGCCGGATGAAAGATTAATCTTACCTCTTGAATCGAAGTGTGACGCATTGCGCAAATAAAATCCGACCGCTGTCACAGCAGCGAAAAATCATCCCCGGGGCAGCCAAGGAATACAGGGCGGATCGGTACTGAGTCACAGTTAGAGTCGGCATAGCTGCCTATAAAGCCTCTTCAATTTTTTGAGTTGAGGTATTTCATGAGCCAGACGAATATTCATATCGATCCGCTGACGACGAGTTGTGTACTAAAGTATCTCGGTCTCGCGATCGATGAAATCAAGTTGGTACGGTCGATACACAGTCTGACTGAGCAGGTTCGAATGAGTGGCGATTTGCATCTCGATCCCGATCGCAAGCGTTACCTGATCTCGGAGCTGCGTTTCCTCAACAAGCGGCTGCGCAGCGTGCGCGAAAAGGCGAACGTAAACTAATCCCCCATCTCCCAGTCGCCATGGATGGCGATTCCCTCAAACCGATTGCCGGTTATCGCCGACTCTTGCTCCATCGCAGGTCTGGCGTTGCGCAGGTTCGTACTGCAGTCGTTTAAATCGCCTGCCGATTCGATTAGAGTTGGCCGATGGCGATTCCGAGCAAAAGAAAAATGTCCGGCCTGCTGTTGGGCGCGCGACGATACCGGTCGAAGCCGGCTGCGTTAATCTACCCGGCACCCTGCAAGGGGCTGGCCCGGTCCTGACCGTGTCGTTACGTTATCGCCTCGAGCTTCTGGCCCAGCGCGTGGCTGACTTTTACTTCATGCTGGTACCGCGTCGACGGCCGTCGGCGCAGGCGCTGTTAGCCTGTAAGCTGGTTTCGCACCGCGGAGAGCACGATAACCGCAAGCTGCGAGAAAATACCCTGGCCGCATTCCAGGCGGCGGCGGATACCGGCGTCTGGGGAATCGAGTTCGATGTCTGCTGGAGCCATGACCTGGAACCGTTCGTGATTCACGATGCTACTACCGGCCGGGTGTTCGGCACCAACCTGGCCGTGGCGGAGGTCAGCGCCGCGCAGTTACGCCGAGACATACCCGAGATTCCGACGCTGGAGGAGGTGGTTACAGAATTCGGTGGCAAGCTGCATATGATGATAGAGCTGAAACGCGACCGCCTGGGCCAGGATAATCTCAAGGCGGCCCGACTGGCAGAAATACTCGACGGCCTTGCGCCGGTGCGTGACTATCATTTTCTGGCGCTGCAGCCGGACCTTTTTTCGCCGGTCGAATTTGCCGGCGGGCCTGCCTGCCTGCTGGTGGCGGAGTTGCAGGCGGGTGACTTTAGTCATGAGGTCATCGATCGGGATTACGGCGGCCTTTGTGGCCATTATTTATTGTTGAACGATCGAATGTTCAGGCGGCATCACGCGCGCGGGCAGCAGCTGGGTACCGGATTCGTGACTTCGCGCTATTGCCTGTACCGCGAACTGAATCGCGGGACAGACTGGATTTTTACCAATCACGCGTCGAAACTGGTAGCTATCCGCGAACGTTTGCTCGGTCGCCGTTGAGCCACCGGGGGGCGTTTTTTGCCCGCACAAATTCGGTGCAAATCCAGAATATTCGTGTCAATATCCGGCCTTTATCAGCGATAATTTTTCCCGGGGAGGGGCATTGGATTCCCAGAGCATACTCGAAAGCCTGCGCGGATGTATGCTGTTTTCGGAGCTCACCGAAGAACAGCTTGAGCGCGTCCGCCAGCATTCACACCTGATCGATATGGTGGAGGGCGAGTCGCTCTTTTTCCAGGGTGACGATGTGGTCAGTTTTTACCTGGTGTTATCCGGCCGCATCAAGCTTTATCGTGTTTCGCCGGAGGGCAAGGAAAAGGTCGTCGAAATCATGGAGCAGGGAGCAACTTTCGCCGAGGCACTAATGTTCATGGATCAACCGCATTACCCGGTGACCGCTACCGCACTGGCTCCGAGTCGAGTGATCGGTATCAATAGCAGGGACTTCAAGTCGATGCTGCGCGAATCGGTCGATACCTGTTTCCTGCTGATGGGATCAATGTGCTTTCGTCTGCGCGGCCTGATTCGCGAAATCGACGCGCTGAGTCTCGAAACCGGCACCGTGCGAACCATTTCTTACCTGCTGGAACAGGCGCCGCCGGATGACGACAATTTTGAGCTACAGGTTGCCAAGAGCGTGATCGCATCGCGGCTGTCGGTCAAACCCGAAACCTTTTCACGAATTCTGAAAAACCTGCACGAACAGAAAATTGTCAGCATCGATGGGCGCAGCGTTACGATTCACGATCGTGACGCGATGATCGATCTGTGCTCCGCGGCCGAATGAGCGCGACTGTTCAGAATGTTGCCTGGCGAGACTGCCGCAATTCCTTTGGTTTTTCCTCGCGCTTGCGGTAAGGCGTGAGCGCGACGCGTTCAGGCATGTCGGCGACGCCGATCTCGGCGTCGCTGAGATAGCACCCCGGGTCTTCGGCCCAGGGGTTACCGGTCAACTGCCACGCACGCGTGCGAGAATTGCCGCCGCAGATTTCGAGGTAACGGCATTCTGCGCAACGCCCCTCGAGCGGACGTTTTTTCGACTTGAGACCGGCCATCAGCGGGTCGGAGGTATCCTGCCAGATTTGCGAAAACGGGCGCTGTTTTACGTTGCCGATGCTGTAGTCCCACCACATGGTGTCGGGGTGGACGGTACCGAGGTTGTCGATGTTGGCGATATTGACACCGGAAGAATTGCCACCCCAGCGCAACAGTTGCTTGCGCAAGGTATCGACATGTTCAGGCAGGTGCTGTTGCGCCCATTGCAGCAGGTAGACGCCGTCGGCGTCGTTATTGCCGGTGACGAACTCGCGGCGAATGCCGTCCTGCACGTCTTGCCAGCAGGTTTCGAACAGCAGGTCCATCGCCTTGCGCGTCATCCGGTGGTGCAGGTCGCTGTCCCGGTTACGGTTGCCGCGGCCGGCGTAGTTGAGATGCGACAGGTAAAATTTGTCGATATCTTCGTCTCGCATTAGCTGCAGCAGTTCGGGTAACTCGGCCGCGTTGTCCTGGGTTAACGTGAAACGCAGGCCGACCTTGATGCCGATATCGCGGCACAGGCGGATACCATGCATGGACTCGTCGAAGGCGCCCTGCTTGCGCCGGAAGCAGTCGTGGGTTTCGCGCATACCGTCGAGGCTGACGCCGACATAGTCGTAGCCGATGGCATCGATGGCTTCGATGTTTTCCTCGGTGATCAAGGTGCCATTACTCGACAGGCCGACGTAGAAACCCATCTCCTTGGCGCGACTCGATATTTCGAAGATATCCGGGCGTAACAGCGGCTCGCCGCCCGACAATATCAGCACGGAAACGCCGAAATCCTTAAGATCCCGCATTACATCGAACACCTGTGTGGTGCTGAGTTCGCCGGGAAAATCGATATCGGCCGAGGTTGCGTAACAGTGTTTGCAGGCGAGATTGCATCGCCTGATCAGGTTCCAGATGACCACCGGCCCCCTGCCCAGCATGACGGGTTTGGGTTTAGGTGGCACGATGGCACCCTGTTTCAGGGCGTGCAGGTAACGGCTCAGTCTGAACATTAGTCTACTAGCCTCAATCCGGTTTTTTTCAGTATGCGGGTGCTGAAAAGCACTTCGTGCTGGCGGCAGGCGCTGCCCAGCAGCGTTGCGATTTCGGGCAGTTTCTCGGTGACCTCGTCGCGGTCGTGACCGTGCACCATCGCAAACAGGTTATACGGCCAGCGCGGCAGGTGGCGCGGCCGCTCATAACAGTGACTGACGAAATCGAGACGGCCGACGCGGGCGCCCAGCTCCTGCAAGCGCTCGTCGTCGACATCCCACACCGACATGCCGTTGCCGCGCAGCCCGAGTTTATAGTGATTCGGAACCGCGCCGATGCGCCGGATCACTCCGCGCTCGAGCATGCGCCGCATGTGCCGCAGTACGGTGTTGGTGTCGCAACCACAGCTTGCGGCGACCTCGGTATAGGGGGCCTTTTGCAGCGGCAGACCCTCCTGGGTTGCCTGCACGATACTGCGGTCGAGTTCGTCGATGATCATGCCGCCGAGTTTCAACGGGCCCGGAATCGGCCTGGTGCAGACGCCACCAGATGCGTCCAGCTCGAGCTGAAGTCCGAGATAAAAGGTCTGCAACTTGGGAAAGTTGTATACCGGCAGGTTGGCGGTCTGCTCGATGTGGTCTATCGTCTGCTGCAGTCGCTCCGGGGTTTCGGTCGCGAGCACGAACCACATGTTGAGCTCGTGTTCGCGCTGGTAATTGTGCGCTACCTCGGGCAGGGCGTTGACCAGCTCCGCGATCTCGTCGAAGCGCTCGGGCGGAACCGACAGCGCCGCCAGCGTAATACTGCCGCCCATGCTGGAGGCGTCGTACAGCGGACCGAAGCGACTCAGGACACCCTCGTCGAGCAGTTCCTGCACCATCGCAATCAGGCTGCTGGCATCGCTATCGAGTTCGGCGGCAATGCTGGCAAAGGGTTGCTCCTCGATCGGAAAGCCGCCCTGGTAGCGGTTGATGAATTGACGCGCCAGCTCATCCATTGACGGCGAGGCTCCGACGCGTCTCGCGGCTATCGCTTGATCGACGGTTGTAGCTCGCACCGCGCTGCTTGAAGCAGCGCGTGCTGAACAGGATTTTATGTTCGATACCGCGCAGGCCGCACTGCTCGACGATGAATTCCACCTGCGCTTCGACTGCCGCACGGTCGCGCCCGTGGATCATGCTGAACAGGTTGTAATGCCAGTCCGGCAGGCGTCGCGGCCGCTGATAACACAGCGTGACAA
>CP070646.1:198060-205846 GCA_020354435.1 Gammaproteobacteria bacterium | reverse complement strand
CGGCAGTAAAATGAATCAGGGTTTGGTTCATTCAGGCATCCGTTATGTCGTCACGATACTCGGTGACACCTACCGAGGAGTAAAGCCTTAAACCCCTGTCAGCAAAATGCGGCTAGTCAGGTGAAAACGCTGGCGCTTATCTAAATTTTACGGCCATTACTACTCCGATCGCCGGCCCGCGTCAACAGCGATCGGAATTCCGTATTCCGCGTATTCCGGTGACAGTATACCTGTTCCGATATACCCCGGCCGAGTTACTCGGCGGCCCGCCGGAATGCCGGGGACGGTATACTTATTCCATCGAGCCCGGCACGAAAGTTGGACTGAATAGGTAATGCCGGAAAACACTTTGGGAACAGGCCGCGATTGGCGGCTCGGCTGAAAGGAGATATAAAATAAAACCTGATCGGATTTCGGCACTGTTGATCATTTTACTGATTACGACATTGCTTGCCTTCTTCACGGGTGTTTTCCCGTATCCTTATGGTTGGATCGTTATATCGGTATTGCTTTTATTTCGATTGACTGCGAAAGCAAAGAAAGAATGATTGCTTATCGGCAATGATGTTCGAAAGAACAAAGGGGCCGGAGGGATTAAAAGATAATCTCGCCGCCCCGTTCTTATTTGTTTTGCGCCGTGTACAGGGCTGTCTGCCCCCTCGGCGACCGATGACGAGTTTCAGGCTTTCAGGCTGACGACAACGATACCCAGGCGGGCCTCGGTTTCGACGCGCCGGTGCGCGTCGGCGATTTGTTCCAGGGGATATACTCGGTCGACGACCGGGCGAATTTCGCCGGCCTTGAGCATTTGTGCGAGATCGTGCAATTCTGCCTGCCCTTCGCCGGCGAATTCGAAATAAACCTGTTTGTCCGACATCAGCGGTGTCACCAACGAGCGCAGCATATCCGCGACCCGCGGATTACCGATCAGGTAGCGGCCGCCGGGTTTCAGGCGGCCGACGCAGCCTGAATAGGAACTGGTCGCCACCATGTCGAAGATCACGTCGTAGGTCCGATCCAGGCGGGTAAAGTCCTCGCGCATGTAGTCGATGACGTGGTCGGCGCCGATGCCGCGTAGCATATCGGCCTTGTCGCCATGGTCGACCGCGGTGACCTCGGCGCCCATGAGCTTGGCAATTTGCAGCGCAAAGGTGCCGATGCTGCCGCCGGCGCCGTTGATCAGAATGCTCTCACCGGGCTGCAGGCCAGCCTTGCGCATGAAGTGAATTGCGTTCAGACCGCCGAGCGGCACCGCCGCGGCTTCCTCGAAACTGATGTTGTCCGGCTTGTTCTCGAGCGTGTAATGCTGGGGCAGGCACAGGAATTCGCCGTGAGCGCCGAAGCGAAGTTTGGTTGTGCCGAAAATCGCATCGCCCGGGCGGAAGCGGCTGACGTTCTTGCCCACGGTGACGACCACGCCGGAGAAATATCCGCCGAGAATCGCGCGTCTGGGCCTGAGCAACCCGATGGCGAAGCGCAGCGGCAGCCAGAACCACTTGACCGGGAAGCTGAAACGGCGCATTTCGCAGTCCGCCTTGGTGACTTCGGCGGCGTGGGTTTCGATCAACAGTTCGTCGTCGCCCGGTTCGGGCTGGTTAACGTCGCCGAGGCTGAGCACCTCGGGGCCTCCGTAGCGGTGGTAAATGGCGGCTTTCATAAGTGGTACGGATGAGTGGTTTGATGCGCGGCGCGGATGCTATCACACTTCCCCGAAAAAGTGGCAAATCAAAACTAAAATTCGGACATTCCGTGTGTGGAATTCGGGGACAGTTTACCTATTAGGTTTATAGTTGAACGGTGGCCTGCTTCTGGCTGGTTGAAAGCAGCTTTTTTGGAGTCAGGTATACTGTACCCCCGACTCCTCGATACCGACCTCAATAACAGGGCAAACCGCATATCTCCTCAATGATCCACAGATGTTTGTTACTGGCTGTTTTACTTGCAACTCAGACTTTCGCGGGCGTTTTCGCGCATTCGGAGTGGGCAGAGACCGCTGCAATCGTCGAAGAGGTCTTGCGCACGGGGCCTATTAAAAGTTTTATGCTTCAGCGTGACGGGGAGCTGCTGATCGAAGCGCACCGCATGGGTATGCGGGCCGATCGCACGACCAACATCAAGTCCGTGGCTAAAAGTATTATTTCGTTGCTGGTCGGCATCGCGATCGAACAGGGACATTTGTCGGGGGTACAACAACCTATCGGCGAATTTTTCCCGGATTATTTCAAACGTCGGCCCGACCCCGAAAAAGCGGCGATCACCATTCAGGACTTGCTGACGATGCGAGCGGGGTTGGAATCGACCAGCATTCACAACTACGGGCGTTGGGTAGCGAGCGATAACTGGATCGAGTTTGCCCTCGATCGGCCGCTCGTCGAAGCGCCAGGCGGGGAGATGATCTACAGTACCGGTTCCTCGCATTTACTGTCGGTGATATTGACCCGGGCCACCGGGATGAGCACGCGCGCTTTTGCCGAACGACACCTGTTCAAACCCCTCGGTATTACCCTGGGTGGCTGGGACCGGGACCCCCAGGGCTATTACCTGGGCGGCAACAACATGGCGCTGTCACCCGCGGCGCTACTCAGGCTCGGCACGATGGTGATGAACCAGGGCGTTTACCACGGCAAACAGATCGTGCCGCGGGCCTGGATCGCCGAGTCGATGCAGATTTATACCCGCAGCCACTTCAATCCCTACGATTACGGCTATGGCTGGTGGCAGCGCGAGCTGAATGGCTACACCGTGCAGTTTGCCTGGGGTAATGGCGGTCAATACATATTGATGATTCCGGCGCTGAAGACCGTGATCGCGATCGCCTCCCGCAACGGCGAAAATATCGTCGACAGCAGGGCCAGCCGCTACAGGCTGTTCGATTTTATCGAAAGCAGGCTGATCGGTTTTCTTGGATAGAAACCCGGAATATTGGTTACATTTTACTTAATTCGAAGATAAGTAAATGTCTCCAATGGCCCTTGCTTAAGCCATGATTTGTAGTCATTGCGAGCGCAGCGAAGCAATCTTGTCGAAATTTGGAGATTCCGGGACGCCGGACCACCGCTTTCGCGGGAATGACGGGGTGGTGCGCGGGAATGAGGGATTTATTCGAGGAGATTGCTTCATCCCGCCGCGGCCTTCGGCCTTGCGGTCCTCGCAATGACGCCAGGGTAGGTTCGTCTACATCGCTTTTAATCCGCCAGGGACAGTATACTTGCTCACCTCCGGTGAGTTTAAAGATTGAAATAAGGATATTGCCCCTGGATTTCCCGGGCATGACGTAATGAAAACGTGGTCTGTCCCCTAATCCGTGGGTTTCTGGTGTATAGCGTCCCATGCCGCCTTTGCATCGCTCTGGCTCCAGCTGTAGCGCTCGGCAATGCGGTCCAGCACTTCCTTGACCGCCAGAATGCCCGCTGGCCTCGATTCGCGTTTTTTCTCCAGGCATGCGGCGACCAGTTCGTCGAGCTCGGGTGGAATCCTCTGGGCGGCGGTTTCGGATAGCCGCGGCGGTACCTCGTTGATGACGCGGCTGGTCAGCGCCAGCGTGTCTTCGGTCTCGAACATGCGTCGTCCGCTTAACAGGAAGAATGCGACGGCGCCCACCGAGTAAACATCGGCGCGCACGTCGACGTCGGCCGGATCGTGCAGGCGTTCGGGCGCCATGTATTGCGGCGTGCCGAGTATACGCACCGAACGGGTGACGGTTTGGGACTGGTCTCCGGCTACGCTTTTCACCAGCCCGAAATCGAGGATCTTTACAAAGTCATACTCACCGCCGTAGAAGCAGGCCATGATGTTTGTCATGCTGATATCCCGGTGCACCAGGCCCTTGCCGTGAGCCTCGGCCAGGCCGGCGCAAACCTGGCGCAGGATGTGCACCACGCGCGCGACCGGCATGGGGCCCTCCCGCAGCACGAGATCGCCCACGGTGTCGCCTTCGAGCAGCTCCATGGCGTAGAACAGCGTGCCATCGATGCCAACGCCATAGTCGAAGATTTCTATCATGTTCGGATGGGTGAGCTGGCTTGCAAGTTTTGCCTCGCGTCGAAAGCGGGCAGTCATTTCGTCGGTGGCGCGCGTGGGCTTCAGCAGCTTCACCGCGCTCGGCCGTTTTAGCAGATCGTGCCGCGCGTGGTAGACGTTGCCCACGCCGCCTTCGCCGATACGCTCGCCGAGCCAGTAGGGGCCCATGCGGTCTTTTTCCACTTCGGCGCGAATCAGTACGGCGGTGAACCAGGAGAAAAGCGCGACGCAGACCGCGGCGATCAACGCCGCGAACACGACCGCGAAAACGGTGTCGAGTGCCTCCAGCGGCGCGTATGCCTCGTCCGCGCTCATTTCGATGGCGATGAACATGTCGTCCTGCGTTAACCGCCGCCAGCCCCCGACGACCGGTGTGGCGAGGTAACCGGCATAAGGATCGAGCAGCATGCCGCTGGTGTCATCTTTTTCCGAGCGCGACGCAAGGGCCGCCTCGACCAGTCGCGTACGTGCGCTCTCCTCGGTGTTCGGTGAACGCAGCACCAGCCGTCCGACCTCCGAGGCCCCGCTGGGCAACGCGGTGCGCTCCCACAATGCGTTCTCGAACCGGCTCTTCGAGAGCATCACGCCCTCGCGATCGAATGTGTACACTTCATCGGTCTCTCCGGCACGTGCAGTGGCCAGCATGGCGGAGAACTGTTCATCCGCAAAGTAGCCGACACCGAGCGCGGCAATCACATCGTCGGCGTCGTTGCGTATCGGCGTTCGAATCCAGATCAGCGGTCGGTCGAGCGGGAGCGCTTGCGGGGTGCGCTCCAGGTTGGCTGCGTCGTGGTGCGGCGGAACAAACACGGTCTCGCCTTCGAATGCGGGTGCGATATCCCTTGTGAATGCCGCGGGGCGGTATCGGAGTCCGCAGTATTCGGTGAAGTTCGAAGCGACGATCCGGCCCGATGGAAGGATCACGTTAAACGCGACCGTTCCCGCGCCCGCCAGTGCTTCGGCGAGTTGAGCGGTCAGGTCACGCGCTTGCGCCGACGTGCAATAGGTCGTCGCCGCGGCGCCGGCATCCCGGGTGGCGGTGCTCACTTGCGCGCGCAGCTGCGGGTCGCGGGCCAGTCGCCCGACGCTGAGTTTCTGGTCGTCGATCCAGACGCGCAATGACTGTGCCTGCGAGTCGAGAACCGATTTTAGCGCGGCCCCGCGGGTGGCGCGCATGGACTGCTCCACCTCGTTGTGGGTCCACCACCCGATAGCACCCAGCACGATGGTGCTGGCCAGCGTCACCAGGGCCAGAATTCGGCGCAAGCGTACGCGCCGCGCCTGGGCTTCACGCATGGCCCCGGCGTCCGCATCGGGCGTGAGTGATTCCGGCGGCGATTCCGCGGATGATGCTGCCGACGAAGGCGTGTCTGTCGACATGGCTGTTTACCCGTTCCCGCTTTCTGAATGCTGCGATCCGCCCGCCGCATCGGCTTTGCGGCTTTCGGGCCGGGTCGCACTTCCGTCCCCCAGTGACAGTTCCTGGTCCTGCCATTGCATCGCCAGCACGGAGAGATTGTCGCCATGGGAACCGGCGCGACGTTCGGCAATATCCGATAGCTCCAGAATACACTGTCTTAGCGACGGACCCTCGAGTCCCCTGAGCAGCTGACCGGTTCGCAGCGGCCCCCAGAATCCGTCCGAGCACAGTAGCAATATGTCGTCTTTCTGTAACTGCGCGTTCGCACCCGGGCCCGGCACTGGCGTGCTCGGCGAACCCAGGGACTGTAACATTCGAGTGCTCTCGGGGTGACTGTAGGCCTGCTCCGGTGGAATTTCGCCCGCGTCCACCAGCAACTGCACCTGCGTGTGGTCCCTGGTTTTTGCCTCGATTCGCCCGTCCCGTACCAGGTACAGACGTGCGTCTCCGACGTGGTTCCACCAGGCATGGCCTGCCTGCACAACGCAGGCTACGATAACGGTGCGCGGCACCTGGGGCAGTTCTCTCTCGGCGGCGTAGCGCTGGATGGCGAGGTGCGCGCGTGCGAAGGCGCGCTCGAGGAAGATGTCCGGTTCGGCCAGTTGCGGTTGCGCCTCCTTGCCGAAGCTGTGCAATACACTACCCACCGCGATCTCCGCGGCGAGTTCACCACCGAAGTAACCGCCCATGCCGTCGGCGACTATCAGCAGCAATGCCTCTGCGGTCGCATCGTGACCGGTGTAGTCCTGGTTTGTTTCGCGCATGCCGATGCGATGTTCCTGCGCCAGAGCGTATTTCACGTGTCAGCTTTTCCGAAGTGGGACCCGAAGCAGGGATATTCGGTCACAGTATACCCAATTGGAATTAAGTAAATCGGTACCATTGCGTTCTTTGTTATTATTCACAGGGATCCGAAGCAAAAACGGAATCGGCACCTTCGCGCAATCCAGGAATCAATCTAACGATGGCAAAGCTTACCAGCGACACTGATTTGTTCGAGGCAGTTCGAAAGCCCTTGCTCGAAGCCAGTACTTTGCCGCCTTACTGCTATACCGATGAATCGTTTTTCAGGCGCGAGATCGATTCGATTTTTCTGCGGCACTGGCAGTTCGTCGGGCACCAGGATCAGATTGCGGATGCGGGTCAGTACCGGTGTTACGACGGGCTCGGCGGTTCGTTGATCGTCATCCGCGGGCCCTATGGCGACATCAGGGCCTTCGCCAACAGCTGCCGGCATCGGGGCTCGCAGCTTCTTTCCGGCAACGGTCAATGCAAGCGTATCGTCTGCCCTTACCACAGCTGGGTCTATCAAACCGACGGGCAATTGATTCGCGCACCCGGCATGGAGGCAAGCGCCGGTTTCGAGCCTGCCGACTATCCGCTGCTAGAGTTTCCGGTGGCGAGCTGGGGTGGGTTTATCTTTGTCTGTTACGAGCGGGAACCGCCCCCGTTGGAAAATCAAATTGGCAACATGCCGCAAATGTTCGATGCCCACCGCACCGAAACCATGAAGTTCGTCGGCAACCTCGAGTTCGAGATTCGCAGTAACTGGAAGCTGCTGGTCGAGAACGCCCTCGAGGCTTACCACACGGGCAGCGTGCACCGGGACACACTCGGGCAACAGCAATCACGCAGCATCGACAGCAGCGAGCACTGGACCGGGTTGCGGGTGGAAGACGAAAACAGCGTCGCCACCCTGGTCGGCGAGGACAAGCCTTTCCCGCATATCGAGGGGCTGTGCAACGAAGCTAAAAGTGGCGCTTACTTCACCGTTTTGTTTCCCGCCACGCAGTTCGTGTTTGCCCAGGATTGCATGTGGTGGCTCGCGTTCCAGCCGCAGGCCGTTGATCGTACGCGATTGACGATCGGTGCCTGTTTCCCGCGCGAAACCGTCGCACTCGACAGCTTCGATGAAAAAGTCGAGCTGTATTTCAATCGCTGGAAACTGGCGACTGCCGAAGACAACCGTATCTGCGAGCTGCAACAGCGCGGGCAGGTATTTGCACGAAAACCGGGGCGATTCGCGGCCAGCGAATTTGCTGTGCATCGCTTTTCCAACTGGGTTGTCGAGCAGTTGGGTTAAGGCCGTTCGGTTGAAACGGGGCGGCGCTTATCGAAACCGGCCATTGCGAGGCCCGCGCGAGAACCCGTCATTGCGAGCGCAGCGAAGCAATCTTCCCGAGTTTGGAACGTTCGAGAAGATTGCTTCGGCCCTGCGGGCCTCGCAATGACGGGTATTGGTGCGGACTCGCAATGACGGGTATTGGTGCGGCCTCGCAATGACGGGATTTGGTGTGGACTCGCAATGACGGGTATTGGTGCGGCCTCGCAATGACGGGTTTTGGT
>CP070646.1:189927-197960 GCA_020354435.1 Gammaproteobacteria bacterium | reverse complement strand
TGGTTAGAGCAGTGGACTCATAATCCATTGGTCGCTGGTTCGAGTCCAGCCGGGCCCACCAACCCCACTAACTGCGCGGCTTTCAGCCAATTCGCTCTCGAATAAATACTCACTCTTACTAAATTTGTTTTCTGGTCTAAGGTGGATTCCTTGGACAGACTTTTCCTGACGTAAATCACCCTATTCCTAATCCCACTGCTTGTAAGTGCTCTAACGTCGTACCGATATTCGTGTAAGTTTCGAAACATGGAGTAGATGGACTTGATTCTCCAAACTCACACACTGAAGCAGTGATGCGTTCATATTAGTAACCAAAGCAGTTAACTGATATTGCGAGCTATACCATTGGCCTAAGGCGCAGGGCATAGTTGGGCGACTGCTTCGGGCACTTCTCGGCCTCCCATCGCTGATTTGCCAGCGTACGCTTTTTTTAGTTAGACGAACAATATCAGGCAACATTAAATTCTTTGATACTCTCAAAAACAGCCCTGATTTCTCGCGAAGGCGCTATGCATAAAGTTCGATATGCGTCCACAATGGGGAGCCATACACCGAAAATCCGGTTTGCGCATGTGCAGCCGGCTTTTTTCTTTATCGCCCTGTAATAAAAATCGGCATACTAAAAGCCTGATTACGACAGGGCTGACCGAGGCGCAAGCTATCGGAAGACGAATAGGTATACTGTCCCCGGAATTCTGTAGCAGGTATGTGCTACCACCTTATGTTCCACTAACAAAGGATAAAACGTGACAAATAAACGGCTGATTCATGCCTTGCGCTCCAGCTCCTCCAAAACCATTTGCTACCTCAACGCAGCCCGGATGTTTTCACGATCCTTCTCCTTGCCCTCCTCACTCAGGGAATGATACGCCACAAGATCCGGGTGCACCTTCATCCTGAGCCGTTGCTCACGTGAGACACCCTTCTCATCATAGCGGTAACCATTCATCACATGGAAAGCCATCCAGCGCATGTGCTCACTCTCGGCAAGGTATTCCAGCAGTGTTGTCTCATCCGTCTGCCCGCGCCATTTTTCCCACACCAACTGATAGACATCCCTTTGCAGAGCAGCCAGCCGGTTGGAATTGCGGTGAAACTCAGAAAGCCCGGACCATTCATCCACCGGGAAATCGGCATTGGCCCGGTATTGCTCGTGCAGGTGGCGCCCCTCGTCATCCATCGCGTAACTGACAATGCCCTCGGTGCGGCTGAGAAAATCATAAACGGAAACCACGCACGGTGACACCTCTGTATTCAACTTGCCTTCCTTACCCTGCGCCAAGTCCTTCAGCGAACCGCCTCCAGTGAGACACGCCACCACCTGTCCGGACTTCATTTCCGGATGGCGGGAGAGACAGCGCTCCGCCAACTCGAGACTCCTCAGGTTTGACTCCATGGCAAACAGGGCGAGATCCGGACTCTGCGAGGCTACCCCCGACGAACCGAATTCACCTTCCTCCCAGTTGATCCGGCAACACAGGCCGTGTTCGGGAAAACGGGCTTCAAACAGGGAGACAAACTCCTTGCCACAACCAAACACCGAGATCTCCGGCTTTTGACTGCCCCCTGTCTGCATCACCATGATCAGGACGCGCAAAAGTTCACTCAGCATGGACTCGGAACTCTGCACCGCAATCCTCAGCGGATCGTCAGGCGGGCCACTCCGCTCGCCCACCTGCTCCATGGCCAGCTTGCGGGCGAGTACCAGCAACGACTGTTCCCGCAGGCCGATCGGCTCAATCCCCTGCCGATGTAATTTATCCTCGAACCAATCCCGGGAGGCAAACTCCTCGATCGCCACCACCACCCTGGTCTTGCTGTCTCGCCCGAGGAAGTGACGCACCGCACGCGCCACCTCCAGATTCGTTTCATCCGCCCCGGCAGCCACCACCACCTGGGCCGCTTTTTCCACTCCTGCCAGTTCAAGCAAAGCTTCATTCTGCGCGTCAACGGTAAACACCACCCCGCCCTGCCTTTTCCAGCGGTTGATCGCCTCACTGTCCGCATCACGCTCAATTGCCACACAGCCGCCCGGCTCCATGCCCGCAGCCAGCGCCTGCCCCCTAGAGCCGAGACCGCAAATCACCGTGTGCCCGGACATGCCCGCCACCTTGCTCGCCATGCGTCGCCTTTCCACTGCATTGCCAAGAGCACCCCCGACTGCGTAACTGGTCACCTGCTGGATCACCAGGCCGAATACTCCCAAACCCGCACATAGGACAACCATCGCCACAACACGTCCCGCCGATGAAAGCTCATGCACCTCCCCATAACCGACCGTGGTCACCGAGATCACCGTCATGTAAAGGGCGTCCAGAAAACTCCAGCCGTCCCCGACCAGCCAGAAGGCCAGCGTGCCTCCGAAAATCACCCCGAAGAAACCCAGCGCTAGTATCCATCTGCTACGGTTCATGCAACAAATGTGTAGCCAATGATCCCGCCGAACGCAATCTTTCCCTCCGGGTTAACGGTTTTCTTGCCACTCATAAATTTTCATCGCCTTAACTTCAGTGAATTATGCAGATTCTCTAACGCAGATGCAGGTTTTTTAACTTAGTCTTAACCCAGATCAACTAGTGTCCAAGTTATGATATTTTGAATTTGATTTTTAATCACCGGAAGTTTAACTTACCCGACGTGAATCCTCAGATTTAGATGCGAGAAGAAAAATCTTTCACTCATTGTAAGGGCTCTAACGTCGTACCGATAATCGTGTAAGCCCGGGCAAAACCCCGAATAACGATTAGTAACGGATACACAAGTATTTTGAGAGCGTCTATTCGAACCCAATGGAAATACCACCGCCATTGTTCAGCTTTCACTTCGCTCAGATTTGCCTACTATAGCGCCCGCCCTCGATTCCGAGACAGATTCTAAGGAATCCGGTATAGCATCAACCAGGCGGAGAATACAGAATTCCCTCAGTAGCCACGCGAAAAATGAGTGTCTATATATTTCAAATCAGATCCAGCAATCATTGTTTAGTGCTCATTTTGACTGGAAGAGTTTTATGCGATCAAGCCAGGCCAGGAACATCTAGAAAATGATTATTCATTTCTATTGCGCATTAAATTTTTCGCGCTGGTTGGTAGCTTCCATGTTTACCATTACAACGCCAATTACAGCGCCTAGGGATTAAAAACATGAAAGTTACCATCACCCCCTAATTTGGAGTAGTAGACACCGTTAAGACCCTGGTGATCCTGGGGCCCGTAAACAAGATTTTTACCTATGCCTATATCCAGGTCATTGATACCTTGAATAGCCTCAATTAATTTTGTTCTGGTTAATTCCTGGCCCGCGATTTTTAGAGCTTCGGTTAAAATTTTTGCGTTGATATAGCCTTCCAGTGAAACGTAGTTGGGCTTTTCATCGGGAAAGTATTTTTTAATCAATTCACGATACTCGCTAACGATAGCTTCTTCATTAGCATGCGGTGACGGCACGACCTGGGTGACTATTATTTTGTCTAATTCGGATGATTGCACTCCGCGGCCCTTAAGTTCCAGGCCATAAGCTTTCGAACCAACAAATGAAACGGTATGGAAATAGGGAAAATAACGCTGGAAATGGCTTAATTTGACGAATTTTGCAAGCGGCTTATAGGTTCCTACCATGATTACTGCCTGGGCTTTGCTATTCGCCAGGCGCTTAACTGCCTCCTTTACCTCCGTCTCACCGCGAATATAGGTTGCGGTTTCGGCAATCTGCATATCGCGGCGGTTTAATGCCTGGTTGACACCCTCCAGCACGGCCAATCCAAAAGCATCGTCCTGATAAAATACCGCGATATCCCTAAATCCAAGGTCATCAACAAAATACTTTATGGCGCCTTCCGCTTCTTCGTAATACGATGCTCTGACATGAAACATATAGGGGCGAAATGGTGTTCTTAGCGCCTCGGCGCCTGTAAAAAAACCAAATGCCGGAATATTGGCTTCATTTACAATGTCGATTATCTTTACCGACGTCGGGGTGCCTACATAGTTAAAGAGTGCAAATACTTCATCGTCGTCGATTAAACGTTTCGTGTTTTCCACAGTTAGCGGTGGATCATATTTATCATCGTAAGATATCAGCCGGATCTTGCGTCCGTGAACACCTCCAGCGGCATTCAATTCATTAAACCACGCCATGCTGCCCTTTTGATATTGGGTGCCCAGAAAACTGGCATGACCTCCTAGTGCAGATGAGGAGCCCAGCAAAATTTCATCTTCAGATATTCCCGCTTGTTGATCGTCAGATTCGCTGCAAGCTATCAGGGTGAAGAAAATCGAAGTGTATAGTAAAATTTTTGAGATTTTTCGCATTATCAATAACGTTCATAAAAACCAGCAGGTGCATCAACCAACATCATCAGAAACCATTAAAATAACAGTCGGTATCAACTATCCGTTTTTTCGATTATGTCCTGATTCTGGCTGCTCACAGCCATTCCAATATTGCG
The DNA here is from genome assembly GCA_020354435.1 of Gammaproteobacteria bacterium. Taxonomy (GTDB): domain Bacteria; phylum Pseudomonadota; class Gammaproteobacteria. The sequence goes on along the minus strand of CP070646.1, from coordinate 193,513 downwards.
AACCAGGTCGTCGATATAATTCTCATCCTTTTCAACGATTGAGGTCACACGGCTCGTTAGGGCATCGCGCTCCCCGGGGGATAAATCCTTTGCGGTCACGACAATCACTGGCACGCTGTCTGCACCGCTGAGCTTCCTGAAATGCTCCAGGAATTCAAACCCGTCCATGACGGGCATCATCAGGTCGAGTAGCACCAGTTCAGGCCACTGACTTTCCAGGAGATCAAGCGCTTCCTGTCCATTGTTCGCCACCAATGCTTCAACTGTCATTGAACCGAGAGCCTTTGATATAACTTTCTGTGTAGCCGGATCATCTTCCACCACCAATACCTTGCCCGCAGTCTTGACATACCTTGCGACTATCTCGCGCAATTGTTCCCGGTCCACCGGCTTGCGCAGGTGTCCCACCGCACCTAATGCGGCTCCCTTCTTGCCATCATCGACCATGCTCACCATGACAACCGGTATCGATGCCGTGTCCGGATCTTCCTTCAATAATTGCAGAACTTCCCAACCATCGACATTCGGCATCAAAATATCACAGGTGATGAGCGCCGGTTTTTCCGATTTTGCGAGGGCGACCCCCTGTTCCCCGCTTTCGGCTGTAATCACCTGGTACCCCTGTCCCTCGAGAACCCGGGTGAGCAATTGACGCGCGGTCGGGTCGTCGTCGATCACCAGGATTTTTCCCAGGCTGGCGACGGGTTCGATAGCGGCATCGATTGCTTTCGACACTGAAGCCGACTTTTTACCCATTTCAACGACCCTGGCAGGCACTTCCAGTATGAAGGTCGAACCTTCGCCTGCCGTACTTTCCACTCGAATGTCTCCGCCCATCATGCGGGCAAATTTTCGTACCAGGGCGAGACCCAGGCCGGTCCCGCCGTAGTTGCGGGTAGTGGAATTATCCGCCTGTGAAAACTCTTCGAAAATATGCTCGAGTTTCTCCTCCGGGATACCGATACCGGTATCGGTGACCGCCAACCGGATAAACGATTGGCCCCCTTTATCCATAGCACTGGCTTCAATACCCACCTCGCCATCCGAGGTAAATTTGGCGGCATTGGAGACGAGGTTAAATACTATCTGGCGAACCTTGGTCAGGTCGGCGTGCATGCTGCCGAGACCCTCTTCAACCTTGATGTCGAGCACGTTATTGTTTTTCTCGACCAGGGTGGTCACCGTTGACGCGGCATCGCTGATCATCGTAGCAATATCAAAATCTTCAAGATACAGGTCCATTCGGCCGGCTTCGATCTTGGAAATGTCGAGGACATCGTTGATCAATTGCAGCAGGTGTCTACCGGCCGTGATGATGTTGTCCAGGTCCGGGATTATTTCCTCGTTTTCGTCATCTTCCGCTTCCTCCTTGAGCATTTCCGCATAACCGATAATCGCATTCATCGGTGTGCGTAGCTCGTGGCTCATGTTGGCTAGGAAGGCGCTCTTGGTTTGATTCGCGGACTCGGCCTGTTCGCGCGCGATTTCCATCTCACGCTCCATCTCCTTGCGGTCGGAAATATCGATCAGGATGCCGAGCATCCCACCCGTAGCATCACTTCCAAGTTCAAAAGTACGTCGCATGGAGAGTACGTCGTGGTCCCGGTTGTCGGCGAACCTGGCCGTTAGTTCCTCCCGGGTATATCCGCCCTTATCGATTAGCTTCTGGTCCTTCCTGTTCCATTCCTCCCGCACCTCTTCAGGTACGTAATTGGCATCCAATGTCGACGTGCCGATATAGTCCTCACGACGTATCCCGAAAGCCTCTTCGTAGGCTCGATTCATGGCAGTGAAAATTTGATTAACGTCCTTGACAAAGATCGGGTTAGGTACGGCATCGAGTAACGCAGCCTGAAATGCGGCTTGCTCTCTTGCTTTTTTCTGCATCGCGATGCGTTCGGTGATATCCCGCAGGATACCGACAAACAAGGCTTCTTTGCCGCTGCCAATCATGGCAACGGACAGGTCCATCGGGAACGTGGTCCCGTCCTTCTTGCGTCCTTCGACTTCTCTTGACCCTTGTCCGATCAGTTTCGGTTCGCGGCCCCAGACAATGCGCTCGATATAATGGTCATGCTCATGGGCTATTTCATCCGTCATCAGCATTTTGACGTCCTGCCCCATCATTTCATCCAGGCTATAGCCAAACATCTGCAACATGGACTGGTTAGCCATCTGGATCGTACTCTCGGTATCGATAACGCAGATCCCGTCCGGGCTCGCCTGTAATATCGAATCGATGCGCTCCTTGCTGGCAATTTGTTCTTTTTCCGATTCTCGCAAGCTTTCCTGGATCTCAAGCATTTCGGCATTTTTCTTCTCTAGAGCATGAGTCTGTTCTTCCTGCTTGTGAAAGGCTTCGTCGAGCTCCGCGGTGCGCTCGGTAACACGGCCTTCGAGGGCATTTTTTTCATCTTGTAGATCGGCTATCAGCTTGCGAATGGATCGTCGCATAACCTCGAAACCCTGGGCCAATTTACCGATTTCATCGCTGGATTCGATCATTATGGGCTCATCCAGTTCTCCCCGTGCCAACGCATCGGCCCGTGTTAACAAGGTCTGCAGGCTAGAGGTCATGGATCGGCTGAAGAAGAATGCTACATACACCGCTATGGCGACCAGGATCGACCCACCCAGAATAAATCGATCCTTGAGCTTCTCTACCGGGGCAAATGCTTCCGCTTCATCTATCTCGCTGATGATGGCCCAGTTGACATCTTGCAGATGCAGTGGCCGGTAAGACGATAAAACGGAAACTCCTCGATAGTTCGGAAAAGTGGATTCGCCGGAACTTCCATTTAATGCCGCCACGGTACCTTCGGTTTTCACGGATTGCAGGCCGATCGAATTCCTGAAACTCTCAATCAAGTCTGCGGTCTCCGAGGCTACACCGCTTTGGCGAATAACCTTGAAATAATTTTCCGGATCTTCGATCAGAAATCGGGCTTGATTTCTCATCGTATAATCATCACCAACGATATAAGTTTCGCCACTTTCGCCCAGTCCTACATTTTTCCAGTCCTGGTTACTGGTCATGATCGCGTTGATACGATCGATCGGCATTTGAAATACCAGCACTCCGATCTTTTGAGGGCCATTGAATATCGGGGAAGCAATAAACGATGCCGGGGCATTGTAGGAAGGATAATAAGGTTCGAAGTCGACCAGTTTGACAAAGTCTTTGTCGTTCGCCTGGCTTGCCGCCTTGAATGCCCTGGCAAAATTGGTCTCCCTGTACGGACCGGTCAGCAGGGATGTGGCAAAATCGACCTCCTTGAAAACCGAGTAAACGATATGTCCGGTTTCATTATCGATCAGGAAAATATCGTAATAACCGAATTTCTCCAGGTAGTTGCGCAGCGCAGGATGGTATTTTTTGTGCAGACCGCCATACAGGCTGTTGTCGGCAGAATCCAGTTTATGCTTCATCCCGGTGGGGTTCGGGTTATCCGATATATATTTTTCCTGAAACTTGATGGAACCCGGCTCCGTCGGCAAAAAACGCGATAAAGGAACACCCTGCAACTTGTCCACGGTATTGGGTCGCAAGCGACTAAAAAATTCATCTCGATAATAGGCATCCAGT
>CP070646.1:181435-189827 GCA_020354435.1 Gammaproteobacteria bacterium | reverse complement strand
ACGCACGGTGAAGGCCACTTTCTTGGCCGGCCGGAGACGCTTGAACGCATGCAATCCGATTTCGTTTACCCGCAGATTGCCGACCGCCGCAGTCTCGAGGAATGGGAGGCCGCCGGCGCGCGCGAGATTCGCGAGGTCGCGATCGAACGCACGCGCGAAATCCTCGGCCACTATTATCCACGGCATATTCCTGAAGCCGTCGATGCGACACTGCGCGAGCGTTTCGATATTCACCTGGCCAGCGAGGACATGAGGGCAAAATGAAAATAGCGATATTCGGAGTCGGCGCGATGGGCTCGATTTACGCCGGCCTGTTCGCCGAGGCAGGGCACGAGGTGTACGCGGTCGATATCTGGCAGGATCATGTCGACGCGATCAACCATGGCGGCCTGCGCGTCGAGGGCGCCAGCGGCGACCGCGTGGTAGCGGGCATTCGCGCGACCGCTAACGGCGCCGAGGTCGGCGAGTGTGATCTCTATGTGCTCGCGACCAAGGCTTCCGGCGTCGGCCCTGCGGCCGAAACCATTGCGCCCTTAATGGGGCCAGAGTCAATCGTGTTGACGATTCAGAATGGGCTCGGCGCGGGTGAGCGCATTGCCCGCTTCATGTCCACCGAGTGCGTGTTGCTCGGCGTCGCCGACGGTTTCGGTGCATCGATGAAAGCACCAGGCCACGTGCACCACAATGCGATGAACCTGATTCGGCTCGGCGAGATGAACGGCGGCATGAGCCAGCGCCTCGAACGGATCACCAGGGTTTGGCAAGACGCCGGCTTCAACGCGCAGGCATTCGAGGATATCGAGGAACTGATCTGGGGAAAATATATCTGCAACGTGTCGTTCAGCGGACCGTGCACCGTGTTCGACAAAACCCTCGGCGAACTGATGTCGGATCGGGTTACCTGGGAAATCGCCAAGGGTTGTGCGCGCGAGGTGTATCAACTGGCGAAGGCGAAAAACATCAGCATTGCCTACGACGATCCGATCGAATACATCAGCGCCTTCGGCAACAGGATGCCCGATGCAAGACCGTCGATGCTGCTCGATCACCATGCCGGGCGAGCGTCCGAAATCGACGCGATCAACGGCAGGGTGGTCGAACTCGGCCGCGAGCTCGGCATTCCGACACCTTACAACGAGGTTCTGACCGCGGTCATTCGCCAGCGTGAGGCCGGTTTTTAGGCCCGCGGGAATTCTACCGCTGACTCGCGCAACGGCAGCGGACTGCGCCCGTTCGGCAGAGCGGGCGCTCCGCACCGTTTCAGATCATGCTCTTGATGTCGGCGGCGAAGGTCGGGAACGCGTAGAGTTCATCGCCGAGCTGATCCACCGTGATGCCGTGGCGCATCGCCAGTGCAAACAGGTGAATCAATTCCTCGCCGTGATGGCCGACCAGGTGTGCGCCGATGACACGCCTGGACGATTTTTCGACCAGGATTTTCGACCAGGCGACGGTTTCGGCATAAAAACGTGCCGAGAACCATTGCGACATGTCCGACGTGATGACCTCGACGGAGATACCGTCAGCCCTGGCTTCTGCCTCGGTCAGGCCGACGCTGGCTACCGCGGGCACGGTGTATACCGCGCTCGGCACGATCGAGTAATCGGGTTTGTGCATTGCACCGTCGACGATATTCTTGCCGACGATACGACCCTCGTAGGTCGCCAGCGGCGACAGCTGCGCCGAATGTACCAGTGCATCGCCGGCAACCCAGGCGCGCGGGTTGGATACCGATCGCAGGTATTCGTCGATCTCGATGCGAATGCCGTCATGCGCGACATCCGCGGCCTGCAGGTTCAGATCGGCCACGTTGGCAACGCGGCCGCTGCCGTTGACGACACGATTCGCCTGCACAATCTGTCGTTGGCCGTCATGCACGTAGTGGACCTGCAGGCCATCGTCGGTTTTTTCGATCGCCTCGACTTCGACGCCGGTTTTGATGTCGATGCCGAGGCGCTCGCTCTCGCTGCGGATCGCGGCTACCGCGTCGGCGTCGAGACGCGGCAGCAATCGCGGCGCCAACTCGAGAATGGTGACCTGCGCGCCGGCACGGGCATAGACATGACTGAACTCCATCGCGATCACGCCGCCGCCGATGAAGACGACTTGCCCGGGTAGTTCGCGTTCGTTCAGCACATCGTCGGAGGTGATCAGGTGCTCGGCACCCGGGACCGACAGTGGCCGCGTAATCGATCCGGTGGCAATCACGAAGTTGTCCGCCTCGATGCGCTTGCCGTCCACCTCGATCGCGTCGGCCGCGACGAAACGTGCCTTGCCCCTGTAGACGTCGCCACGGCTTTTCGCGGTGTCTTCCATCGCAGCGGGAATGAAGTCGATCATGCCGGTTTTGCGCTCGATCAATTTACTCCAGTCGAGTTTGGCCGGACCGACCTCGATTCCGTGCTCGGACGCGCGCTCGATTTCGTGCAGCGCCTGTGCTGCTGCCACCAGAACCTTTTTTGGCGTGCAGCCCCGATTCGGGCAGGTGCCACCAAACTCGGCGGCCTCGACGAAGGCAATCGACTTGCCGGCAGCATGGGCGATCTGGGAAACACCGAAACCGGCGTTGCCGGCACCGAGGATAACGATATCGTAACGATCTGACATGATTTTGACTCTCTTTAAGGTTGAATTATTGACCAAATGGTCATAAACTAGCGCAAAAATAGGGCTGCAAAGCAGCCGATCGAGCTAATATAAATGTTTTTGACCGATAGGTCAAGAACTGTTTCAAATATTTTCAGGACGTGGATATGGCAAGGCCCAGAGAGTTCAATGAAGAGCAGGTCATCGAAAACCTGATGAAGGTGTTCTGGGATAAGGGCTACGAAGCGACCACGATGTCCGACCTCGTAAACGCCTCGGGATTGCTCAAGGGCAGTCTATACGGCGCCTTCGGTGACAAGCACGCATTGTACATGGCCGCGCTCAGGCATTACGACCGCACGCGTATCCAGGCCGGCATCGATATGCTCAATGGAGAAGGGACGGCGCGGCAGAAAATCGCACGCCTGTTCGATAATGTCATCGAATCGACCAAGCGTGGCCTCTTTGCCGGCGGCTGTCTGCTGTGCAATGCAAGCCTGGAAATGGCGGCCACCGATCGCGATATCAAAAACGAGGTCAAGACCACGATTCGCCGACTCAAGGTTGCGATCATGGAGGCGCTGCAGCCGCAGGTGGAAAACGAGGACCAGGCCGCGTCGCTGGCGGCGTTTATCGTAAGCGCATACTTCGGTACCCGGGTGCTTGCCAAGGGCGGCGCACCGGCGGCGATGATCGGCGATACGCGGGACCATTGTTTGCAGTTGATCCCGTAAATGGGTCGAGTGACGTTCATTTAGCCGAGGAAATCGGCAATTGTCATACAGGAAATTCGCCACCAGGTTCGCGAAAAGGCTTTAGCCTTTAACCGTGCGGTAGTTTTGCATACAATTTCGATCGAGTTCCCGGTAAATTTTCCATTATGAAGGCAACATCCGATATCGACAGCGGCAAGCCCACTCATGCCGTGGAGCAGCAGAGGGGCAGTTTGCGCAGCCATGTCGAGAATACCGTGCGGGCGGCGATTTTCGACGGTCTGTATCCCGCCGGGCAGAAACTGGTTGAGCGCGAACTCTGCGATTTGACCGGGGCCAGCCGTTCGATTCTGCGCGAAGCGCTGGTCAGCCTCGAAGTCAGCGGCCTGATCGAGCGCGAGTCCAATCGCGGATACAGGGTCTCGCTGCTCAGCGCGCGCCAGGTCTACGAGATTTTCGAATTGCGCGCTTCGCTCGAAACCCTGGCGGCCGAGCTTTTCGCGGAGCGCGCCAGCGATGCCGAAATGCAGCAGCTGGCGCAATTGCTGGAAGATCTCGAAGCCTGTATCGCCAGCGGTGACCTGACGCAGATGCGCCTGGTCAAGGAGCGCTATTACGAACTCCTGTTCAGCGGCTGTCGCAACCGTGAAATACGTCGCGCGCTGGAAAATATTATCGATCGGGTGCATTACTTGCGAGGTCGCCTGATGTCAGATCCCGACAGGCGGCAAAAGTCACTCGAGGAAATGCGTCGCCTGACTGCCGCGCTGCTCGCGCGCGATCGGCTGCAGGCACGCGCGGCATCGATCGCGCACCTGACCGCGGCACGCGATACCGTGCTCGAAGGCATGTTGCGCAAGGACGAGACCGAGACTGCGGGACTGATGCAATGACAGCGCGTAGCGCTAACGGAACAGTCTACGAACTCTTCGGACCGGCGGATGCGCGAAGCATCGTTTTGATCCATGGTCTGGGGCTCAATCGACAGGTCTGGGATAGCTTTTTGCCGCGCCTGTCGCAGCGTTACCGCATCGTTAATTACGATTTGTATGGCCACGGCGAAAGTGCTGTGCCGCCGCGCAAACCAGATTTATCACTGTTTGCCGAGCAGCTTTGCGAGTTGCTCGATGAGCTCGGCCTCGAACAGGCGGCACTGGTAGGCTTTTCGCTCGGTGGTATGATCAATCGTCGCGTGGCGATGGATCATTCCGAGCGTGTGGATTCGCTGCTGATCCTGAATTCACCCCACGAACGCGGTCCGGAGGCGCAGAAACTGGTCGAGCAGCGCGCGCTGGATTCGGCTGCGGGCGGCCCCGGCGCGACGCTCGATGCCACCATCGAACGCTGGTTTACGCCAGCCTTTCGCGAGGCTCACCCGAACTACATCGAGCAGGTACGCGGCTGGGTACTGGCCAACGACCCTGCAATCTACGCCCTGTGCCGCCAGGTGCTGGCTTTCGGCGTGGTCGAACTGATTCGCCCGCAGCCGCCGATTACACATCCCACGCTGGTCATGACCTGTGAAAACGACAGCGGCAGCACGCCGGCCATGAGCCAGTCGATTGCGAGCGAAATCGACGGTGCGCAGGTGATTGTCGTGCCCGGGTTGCAGCATATGGGTCTGGTCGAAAACCCGGATTTTTTCATCAACGCCATCGCCGAGTTTCTCGAGCAAGCCCCGCGCGGCTGACACAACCGTCGATCAATCAAGCGGGCGAATTCGCCGCGCTGGGTGAGCGCTTGCGGGAGCAGGGGAAGATTGTATACAACTTTTCTTTAGGGACGATGAAGGGAAGCAATATGTTGATATGAATATCAATTGGGGGTATCGTCCGCGCTACTCGTGTCAGACAATTTCACGATGTTAGAAAAAGATTAACGGCCGCGAGCCAGTTAGCATGCAAGACTATAACAAACCGAGGAGTGTAATAAATGAATCTCAAGAAAACCCTTACCAGCGTGGCGCTTGCCGGCAGCCTGGGGCTGTCGGGTGTTGCGTCCGCCGCCGATGTCGTCATCGGCGTTCCGAACTGGCCATCCGTGGCCGCAACCGCCAACGTACTCAAGGTCATCATCGAAGAAAACCTGGGGCTCGATGTCGAACTGCAAAACGGCACTAACCCGATCGTGTTCGAAGCGATGGATTCCGGCGCGATGCACGCGCACCCCGAAGTCTGGATGCCGAACCAGCAGAATCTTCACGATACCTTTGTCAAGACCAAGGCGACCGTGGCGATGAACCCCAATGGCGTGCCCGCGTTCCAGGGCATGTGCGTGCCCAAGGCGTTTGCCGCAAAGCACGGCATCAAATCGATCGACGACCTGACCAATCCCGATACCGCGGCGCTGTTCGACAGCGACGGCGACGGCAAGGGCGAGGTCTGGATCGGCGCGCCGGGCTGGGCTTCAACCAACGTCGAAAAAATCCGCGCCAAGTCCTACGGCTACGACCAGACCTTCGAGCTGACCGAAAGCGACGAAACCCTGGCCTACGCCAACCTCGACAATGCGATCAAGGCGGGCAAGCCCTGGGTCGGTTTCTGCTACACCCCGCACTACGTGTTCGTGCTGCACGATATGCAGGTACTCGAAGAGCCGGCCTACGACGCCTCCAAGTGGAAAGTAGTTCAGCCCACCGACGATCCGGCCTGGCTGGAAGTTTCCAGCGCCGGTACCGCCTGGGATACGGCTTACCTGCACCTGCACTACGCCAAGTCGATCGAAAACGCGCAGCCCGAGGTCGCCCGGCTGTTCAAGAACATGAAGTTGACCACCGACCAGGTTTCGGAAATGACTTACGCGCTGGTTATCGACAAGAAGGATCCGGCCGCCTATGCCAAGGAATGGGTCAAGAAGAACGAGGACGCGGTTCTCGGCTGGCTGACCAACTAGGTCGAGCATCATAAATCAACGAGCCGCCGGCGAAGTACCGGCGGCCGTTTTTCAATTGGGGGAGGGCCGTAATAATGTCGGAAACGGTCGTTAAAGCCAGCGGCGTCTGGAAAGTTTTCGGTGATCAGGCCGATGCTGCAATCAAGGCAATTCGCGACGAAGGTATCGGTAAACCCGAAGTGCTCGAGCGTTTCGGCTGTGTCGTCGGCGTGCAGGATGCCACCTTCGAAGTACCGCGCGGCGAAATCTTCTGCATCATGGGTCTGTCCGGCTCGGGCAAGTCGACCCTCGTACGCCATATTAATCGCCTGATCGAGCCGACCGCCGGTTCGATCGAACTGCTCGGTCGCGATGTCTCGAGCCTGAATCAGGCCGCCCTGCGCGAAATGCGCGCCAGGCACATCGGCATGGTGTTCCAGCACATGGCGCTGATGCCGCATCGCTCTGTACGCGATAATGTCGCCTATCCGCTCGAGATCCGCGGCGTCGCCAAGTCCAAGCGCTGGGCCGTGTCCGACCATGCACTCGGCCTGGTCGACCTGGTCGGTTACGAGGACCGATTGCCGAGGGAGCTTTCCGGCGGTATGCAGCAACGCGTCGGCATTGCGCGCGCACTCGCTGCCGATCCCGAGGTGCTGTTGATGGACGAACCCTTCTCCGCGCTGGATCCGCTGATTCGGATGCAGTTGCAGGACCAGTTCAAGGCGCTTGTCGCCGAGCTGCAGAAAACCACGCTGTTTATCACCCACGACCTCGACGAGGCGATCCGTATCGGTCACCGCATCGCGATCATGAAGGACGGCGTCATCGTGCAGATCGGCACGCCGGAAGAAATCGTCATGAATCCGGCCGACGATTACGTACGCGATTTCGTCCAGGGTATATCCAAGCTCAAGCTGGTCAAGGCGCACTCCATCCTCGAGCCACTGGAAACCTACGATGGCAGTCTGGAAGGTGCCCCGCGAGCGGATGAGGGCGCCGATCTCGACCAGTTGATCGATCATGCCGTCGGTACCGATCTGCCGGTCGTAATCACGTCCAATGGCGAGGATATCGGTGTTGTGACAAAGCCGCGGCTGTTGCGCGGTATCCAGGGGGGTAAGGACCAATGAGCGACAACGAAACCAGCGCATCCGTCATTGCAGCATCGGATATCGAGGTCGACCACGCGAGCCTCGACGCGTCGATCGCGGAATTCTCCGGGCAAAACGGTGAATATTACGCAAAACAGTTTCACAAGATTCATTCCTCCACCGGTCTGTTGCCGAACACCTTCAACTGGATGGCCGCGATACTCGGCCCGATCTGGGCCGCGTCGCGCGCGGTCTGGGGCATGTTCTGGGGATTCCTGATCCTCGAGATGATTGCCTGGGTACAGATCGGTCGCGGCTGGTGGGGCGATCCCGGCGCCGAGTTTTTCGATCGCGCCGAAAAGCAGCGCGAGCGCGCCGCGGGCTTTCTCGAGCGCGCCGAGGCCGCGCGCGAGGCCGGGGAAGATCCGAGCCGATTTGAAAAACTCGCGGAAAACATCGGCAACGCCGCCGAAAAAAGCGAGGCCATGGGGCAGGCCGCCAGTGCCGAGGCATTGGGTATCCTGTTCGGTGGTCTCGCGTTAATGCTGTTGTTCAAGGCGCTGCAGGGATTTTATGGTAACTCGGTTTACGAGAAACAGTTCAGCCGCTGGCGCATCGACAACAAGGCGGTCGAAAGTGGCGTCAAACCGAAGAATATCCTGCTCGGCATCGCGCTGGTGGTGTTGATCGGACCCCTGACAATTTACAAGTTTACGGTCGATAGTCCGCTCGAGGTTCTGAACGCATTTCCGGAGAAGGAAGTTTCATCGGTATTCATCGATTCCGACAAGGCCACGATATTCACCGAGATTGCCGGCTGGCTGGAGCAAAAAATCGACAATGCCGCGGTTGCCGGCGCCGGCGCCTTCGATGGCATCACCGCCAGCGTGCGCTCGGTGCTCGACGCGCTGAGCCTGGCGCTGATCGGTACGCCGTGGCCGGTGGTCATGCTGGTTATCTGCGTGGTGGCGTGGCGTGCCGCGGGACCGCGGGTGGCAATATTTACCGCGGCATCGCTGGCCTACATCGCGCTGCTCGGCTACTGGGCAATCGCGATGGAAACGGTTGCGCTGGTCGGCGCGGCGGTATTCATCTGCGTCCTCTTCGGCATTCCGCTCGGTATCTGGT
>CP070646.1:171800-181335 GCA_020354435.1 Gammaproteobacteria bacterium | reverse complement strand
TTGAAAACCTGATGCCTGTTGGTGCCCGATAGGTGCCACCTTGCAGGTGTCCGTTATCGGCAAATCGCCCGCCTGGACGAGGATTTTTAGGGGCGGAAAGGCCAACGGTTCCTTAGTTATTCCGCATGCTGCCAGAAATGAGAAAAGCCGGCTGAACGCATTCAAACCGGCTTTTCGTTGTTTGGCTCCCCATCGTGGACACATATCGAACTTTTTGCCTGGCACCTTCGCGAGAGGTCAGGGCGGTTTTCGAAAGCATCGGTAAATTACAAATATCCTGAATATCGCTCCTAAATAGGAAAAGCTGACGCTCAGAATTTTGGCCTGGGCGGCAGAAACCGCAACCCTTTTGAGGCGCTCAAAAAATTGTCATTTGAGCTGATACCTCCCTTTTGAATTTGCTCCTAGCTGCATTTTCAAGCAAATTATTTCTTTGAAACATTACTTGAATGAGTGAGTTTGGCAGAAAAATAATGTGTTTGTGCTAAATAAAACTTTAATTAGAAAGTTGAAAATTTCAGGAACATTCATGAAGAAATTGCTTACATTATTGTTGGTGTCTGTAGTGGTTACGTTTGGTTCAATGTCTGCTCGAGCAGCTAAGTTGCAAATTGACTACATGATGTTAGAAGCTGATCTAGAGGATGTTGAAGAATTTGAACCCGATGCTGTAGGGCTAAAGTATATTCATCCAGCCGGCCCTAGTATCGATATTATGGCTTTTATTGCGTTTGGTATCGACGATGACGAGATTGAAGAATCTGATCCTTTTTTGGGCACGGTAAGTTTAAGTGTTGATTTGGCTACTATATTTGGCGTCTATGGCAGGGCACACACGGATTTAGGCGCTAGGGGTCAAATTTTTGGTCAACTAGGTCTAGTACAAATCGAGTATGACCTTGATGCCGAAATTTCTGGTTTAGGTTTATCTGGTAGCGAATCCTACGATGATACTGGTGTGGCATTCGGCTTCGGTGCATCATTTGGCCTGTCTGATCGGGCTGCTCTTGTCATCGAATATAACCAATTTCCCGATGTGGATGTTGAAGACATAGCTGATATAGAAACAACTTCATTGTCTGTTGGTTTTCAGATGTCATTCTAGGTTAAGCTATCAGCCAGAAATAGAACATATCAATAAAAAAGGTTACTTGTTTGTTTAGGACAACCTAAACGACGAATATAACTCAGTGAGTCGTCAACGTCCGTTGTTGGCCGGAGATTGCCTCACACTCAAGCTCGTTGGGAGTGTATGTACTGAAACCTTTTTGATGCTCAGATTTTATGTCGGTAGTTCTTCCTGCGAAGGTTAGACTGTTCTATGCAGTAGGCTAGCTTGTCCTCCAGATTTTCGATTTTATTACGCAGTTTTATGGTTCGGAGCGAAGGCCCACTAACAGATTCAATTTGTTTTACTTGACCACTTAACTGGCTGATCGAGTTCGAAATATGATCCTCATTAAGGCAGGTATTGAGACTTTGTATCAAGTGACTGTTCAACCACAATTTTTCCCTTTCCATTGTGAGCCTCTGTTTTTAGATTGTTTTGCCTAATTATTCTTGCAGGTAATTAGTGAAATTTTATGACGAAGCATAAATTCAAAACCGGAAAAATTATTGACTCACATCAACTCGGTGTCTCAGTTGGTCGAACTACGAAGCCCATAAAACGCGCACGAATGTCCGCTCACGAGAAATAAAATTTGGTGGTTTATGATGAGATGTTGCTAGTCAGTAAGCCCGGCCTTACGCAATCCATCGAAATAAGTTTCGAGACCATTAGGCTGCTTTGGTATCAGGGTAGTCTTCAGATAAGTAAGTGATAAGTCAGGTTTTCGTTGCAATGCTTCATTCATCGCCTCACGCGCCTCTGGAATCTGATTGAGATTACCGAGCGCAGACGCGAGTACCGCATACGGCCAATACCCACCTTCAGCTGCACGTGGCTCAATCAAAACTTTACGCGCCCATTCAACCGCTTCCTTGTAGTCATGCAGCAGGTTGCTAGCAATAGATCGGAAGCACATCGTTCCCCACATTACCGGATCTCGAGGACTGAGTCGGATAGCCTTATCAAGCTCTTCGGCGCCCTCTTCGATCAGACCTGAAAGCACCAAAGCAAATCCGAGCCCATGATGCGCCAGGGCGAAACTAGGGCTTAATTCGACTGCCTTAGATAACTCTGCAACTGAGTCATCGTGCTTCCCTTGCAACATGCACACACGTCCCAGCGCGAAGTAAGCTGACGGATCCTTGTCATCTAAAGCAAGGGCTTTCCTCGCTGCTTGGTAGGCCAGTTCGAGACTTTCATTTGGAGTTTCTGTAAAGGCGAGCATGGTATCCAAATAGTGCGAATATGATTCGAATGAATAAGCAGCCGCAAAGTTGGCGTCTAACTGGTGCACTTGTTCGAACAATCGTCGAGCTTCAGCCATATCATTCTTTGTGAAACTCCATAGATGCCATAGGCCACGCTGATAGAACTCCCATGCGCCTAGACTCTCTGGCGGCGTACACGCCGCTCGTTCACGTTCTGCTGCACTGAGTTCTGGTTCGACGGCACCTGCAATTGTTTGAGTCATCTCGTCCTGTAGTTCGAATATATCAGTTAAGCTGCGGTTATAGCTTTCGGCCCAGACATGATGACCAGTTGTCGCATCGATCAACTGGGCTGAAATTCGAACACGGTCCCCAGCATTACGTACGCTACCTTCGATAACATAACGCACGCCGAGATCGCTCGCGACTCGTGTTACATCAACAGCTTGACCCTTGTAAGTGAACGAAGAATGGCGCGCAATTACGAAGAACCAATGGATCTTCGACAGAGCTGTGATCAGATCCTCGCTGATGCCATCGGCAAAGAATTCCTGTTCAGGATCACCACTCATATTTTCAAACGGCAGAACTGCAATCGAAGGCTTATCCGGAACCTGAAGGGCTTTCGATTTTATAGCTTGCGGGCTCGTATTCGCATTCACTTCCGGCGTTGGTAACTCCTCCCCCGACCTTAGTCGCACTACAAAGGCTCTTACCGGCTGGTCGAAACCTTTCAAGATATGTTCGCCCAGGCTCTGAAACTCGAACGGCATTCTTGCTGGTACCGTCTCCGATACAGTACCTTGCACTACTATGCCTCCCGGATCGGCTAACTGCTCGAGTCGTTGTGCCAACACAACACCTGCGCCCGTAATCGCATTATCAGCAATAATCACTTCTCCCAAGCTTATGCCTATACGCAATCGTGGTCGGATATCGTCGTCGAAAGAGGAGTCAACCTCTGAGTTCAAGACCTGAAAAGCAAGAGCCGCGGCTACCGAATCAGACGCACGTTTAAATTCTGCGACGAGTGCGTCTCCACGTAACTCTATTGTTACCCCGCCATAGGATTTGATAGTTTCAGAGAGATGATTGAAAACGGCCTGTATGCGCTCGTGTGCGATCGTTTCGTTCTGTTGGACAAGCACTGTCGAGCCGACCACATCGGCATGGAGAATTACAGCTAGCTTTCGCGATAGTTGATCCTTTTCCATGAATGGACCAGATTTTTTTTATCGGAGTGCAAATGCTAACACATCTAAGCATCTGCGAACTGAGCATGGAAGGCTGCTCTGAGCGGCCGCTCCTGGCCGATCCCAGCAGCTGGGCTCAGGCATTTCAGCGGCAGCTTTTGGGAAAACCGCTGCTCAAGCTCTGGGCGTCAGCGGCGATAGGCGACCCATGACAGCCATTTCGTAAACATTCTGCAATCCTCGTCCAGGAGAGAGGTTCTTGTCGCATTTAAGGTGAAGAGGGGGCTCAGGAAAACGATTAATGTGAACCAGTCCACAATAATGGTGATCATTCTTAAGCAAAGTATCTTTTAAGAGGTTGACCATGAATTGGCTTAATCACGACCATAGGGAAATTGAATCGGCGGTATACAGATGCCGCAGCGCCTGCGATATCGCGGACTGGTCTCTGGTGCAAGATGTTTTCGCTGAAATGGCATCGGATTACAAAAACCACATTCGTATCGAGGAAAATGTGCTTTTCCCTGCTTACGAGGCTCATCCCGAGGCATCGAGCGGACCTACAGAGTCTCTCCAGGCCGATCACGAGCAGATAGTCCATTTGATGGACCATATAGCGCAACGTCTTGCCGATAATAATCGCAAAAGTCTTGCTGAAAGTTTTTCCCTGCTATATCGGATCTTAAGAAATCATCACGAAAAGGAAGAGGAGATTTTTCTGCCGATGGCAAGCGGAGCCTTGTATTCAAACAAGGACGCCATCTTGGCCAAAATGCAAATCTTAGCCGCAAAAAGTGATTGATGTCCTAGTGTAAAACGAAGGTCGCGCTCCAAGCTTAGCTGGTCGCAGTTTAGTCCTCTCACCTCGAAATCGCAGAAATTTCGTGGTTATTTCTTTTCTTTATTGCCCATGCCCGACACGACATTTCAGATACTCTCGATGGCCCATGTGCGATTTCCCCAGTGGTAGCCTCATGACAAGGGAAGCGCGGCTGAAACTGGCCGAAGATTGCCGCTTGCTGGGCGTCGGTGAGAGTCAGTTATCGGAAGGTCTCCCCGCCAATAATGATAGTGTATTGGGAATTGGGATTTTCAATATACCCCATTTTTTTGCCCCAATTACACAAAACTGACCCAGATCAAGAATATTCTTCGCTGAGGGAGTAAAAACAAAACCTTGTGCCGAAACCAGAGAATAAATAATGCGCAGCAAAGTCAGAACTCAGCTGGTCCGATGTCCAGGCCGCAATCGCGACGTCGAGGTCACCTATACCGTGTCCGGCTCGTGGCTGGAACGCAAGTACAAGCTTGCCAATTGCCCGGCCATGTTCGACGGTGATGCGAGTTGCGATCGCCGCTGTTGGCCGTCGCTCTCGCACCCGCCCCGATACCTGCATTTCGCGATGAGCTACGTCTAGGCGAAAACGCCCCCGTTTTACCGGGTAAACGCAGGCACGGATCACTTGATGCGGACAGAGGACGTTCTGCCGTCGCCGGCGGAGACGCTGGTCGGACTTTAGTATTGCGTCAAATGCGGCTAAGATTGTCCGCAAAACTCGTTTGTATTGTGCAGGCCCTTCACAAGTTCTAGATCGATCGGTAAATCTAAGTTCGCGACCACACCCGCGGGTACAGATCTTTACCCGGACGGTCACCTGGCTTGAGCCCTTGCTCGGTCATGATGGCACTGTGGTCCGGGTCCATCCCGCATTCACGAAATTTGATACGCACGTCATCACCAAGCCATTTGGTAGTAAATACCCGTAACTCGCGATCCTTATCCAGCTTACCCGATCCGCCGTGTATGATTCGGCTATTGAAGACCACACAGTCGCCCGGTTGCATATCCCAGCTAACAACACCGAAGCTTCCAGGATTGGCGTCGATATCAGGAAAGACTTTCTCGGCAATACCTGAGAAATCGACCTGATCGACATCTGTTTTACCATCAGGGTTTAGATTACCGAAATTGTATTGATAAAACACTGTATCGCTGCGGTGCGAACCCGGCACATAGGCCAGTGCGTTTTCCCGCTTAACCTGAACCAAAGGCATCCAGATGGTACAGGTATCATATCCTTCGACCGACCAATAGGGTTCGTCCTGATGCCAGGGTGTGGTGAACTGGGTTCCGGCAGAACGTACAAATACTGCGTCGAAGAAAAAGTTAATATGTGTGGAACCCATCAATTCACCGGCGATTTGACCGGCAGGTGAATCAAAAATGAACCGGCGGTATTGCTCAATGCCTTGCCACGCCTGACTGTCCCAAAACATGGTGCGCCCCTCGGCATCCCTGTCCCACACTCTTGAACGATCTGTAGGATTTTCGCAATTCGCAGCGAGGCCATTTGCGAGCAGCTCTATCCAGCCTGCGTCGAACATTTCGGGTAGCAAAACCACGCCGTCATTTTGGTAAGTTGCAATTTCGGCAGAAGTTATAGCGCGGGGTAAATCGGTATTCAATACCATTTCACCTATACCGTGATGAAGCTCGATGCGGAAAGTAAGCCCCACTAAATCGTATTTGTAAACTGGAATTTCAACTTATCGAGACAACTGAATGAAAATGGATTTGTACCGCAATCCCAGTTTATAGATAACTCCTGCCAAGTCTGTGCCTCTGGCCGTTCTCGGACATCGAGCAGGCGGTCATGAGTTTCCGTTACTGAAAAACCCGCAATAAGAATTCCCGTTCAAAAGAAAAAGTGAAAAAAGCATCCACTGGAAAACCTTCCGTCTCCTTTTCCGTTATAATCGGCTCCAATCGTCGACTATCGGTAAGAAAGGTGCACCATGGAATTGATAAATTCGGTTTGGCAACTTGGCGTCATCGCACTACTCGCCGGTGCAATGATCGGAATACTGGCTTATCGGCTGCTGTCGTCGTCGCAAAAAGAGGCCGACAAGATCAAGGGCGAACTGGACGCGGCCAGGAAGGAACTGAGCGAGTACAAGACCAGCGTCAATCAGCACTTCGATAAAACTTCGGAACTGGTAAACGATTTGACGCAAAATTACGTCAAGGTTTACCAGCACCTTGCCGAAGGCGCGCAGACCCTGGGTGACAGCCGGACTTTTACCAACCTGCTGGAACAACACCAGGGCAGGGTGTCGATCGCGGTCGACGAAAAGACCGATGCTCCGGTGAATGAGACTGATGATTCGATTGTCGACGCGGCCGCGGCCTCCGTCGCTTCTGCGCAGACGGTGGACGAACATGCCGAGCTGTTCAACGACGTCGCTGCCGGTGAAATCAGCCCGGTCAGCTTGGAGGAAGAAGCCGACAAAATAGAAGAAGCGCCGAAGTCAACCGACGAATCCGAAAGCGCGGCCGAAGACATGGAGCCGGTTGTTAATGTCGATGCCCTTGACAAGGCCGTGGAAAAGGCCGACACGGAGGTCGAGGCGGATGCAGGGGTTGCCGTTCCCGAGGTTGAGGAAAAAGACGAAGCCAGGGCAACGAGGCATTAGGCCCAACAGGCCCGATTTTCGGTTAGTTAATTCAATTTCACGGCGAGACGGCAAGCCTCCTGGGAGGCTTGCGATCTAGTCCACCTTGAGCCACTTTTGCATGAAAGATTTTGGCGGCGGCGCCGGTCGTTGCTGAATCTCTATGATTTCTCTGACCAGTTCACGGGTTACCTGATCGAGTGGCGGTGGCCTGTCGGTCGTTCGCCTGCGTGGTGCATTAACGGAACTAGCGCTTCTCGCTTTTATTATTTCTTTGGATTGGTTGGCCATGTCAAACATCCATTGGTTATATTTAGCCGAAACAAAATAAGTGCTGACATTTGCCGGTAATGTGTGCGAAGTCACATAGATCCCGATTTACCTCAAATTGGGTATATCAGTTGACTTTATCGATTCTGGCATTGTTCTACCCGCCGGGATGGCCGGGATTATCGCTAGAAATCAAAAGGTTAAGCGACAAATATTCCCAGCGAGCAGGATAGAGCGATAAGCCTTTCTCGTCGGGGCCATTTTGTTGCCGGGCTGTTTACGACGATATGCAGGATCAGGAATTCAGCGAAGCTGGCTGTCCTTGCTGCCGCGGCGATTGATAGCTGTCTGCGAGGCCTGCTGCTGGTCGCTGGCCTCCTGGCAATCGACGCAACGGCGCACGCCGGGCACGGCCGCGCGGCGGGCTTTGGGGATCTGCTCGCCGCACTCCTCGCAGTGGCTCAGGCTTTCGCCCTTCGGCAAGCGGCTGCGCGCGAGTTCGACCGCGTCCTCGACGCTGGCGTCGATCTGGTCCTGTACCGCGCCGTCGCGCGCCCAGCCTGTGGCCATGTTCAAATCCGGTTACGGCAGAGCCGAATATTTTGCCCCGGTAAGGCGCAAGGTTCAATTCGGATCGGTGACCGTGACTGCAGGATTGCGCGCCTCGATTGCGCTCGCCGCGTCGAACAGGATGTCCTCGCGAAAACGGGGTCCCACCAGTTGCACACCCATGGGATCAGGCGCGTCACCCGAGGTTGCGACCGATATCGCCGGCATGCCCATCAACGGTAGCGCGATCTGCGTCATTTGCGCCTCGAGCACACGTCGGAAGGAATCGGCCGACTCTACGTCGAGCTGGTCGGCGAAAGGCGGCTCGCCCGACACCGGACATAACAGCAGCGGATACTGTTCGAGAAAGCCCTGCCACTCCCGGGCCAGGCCGACGCGCCGCTGCAGGGCTTCCATCAGCGTTTGCATCGTCGGTTCCTGACAGTGTTCGCGCAGCTGCGCATAAACAAAATTTGCGTCGGTATCGTCTTCGCGGCGAACCGCCTCGCCACCGTTGTAGGCGTATTCCGACATCCATAGCAATAATTGCAGCCGCATCGGTTCGCGCATCGGCGGGCAGTTCCGCTCGATCACTTCCCAGCCGGCATCCTCGAGCTGGGTTGCCGCCTGACGCAACGCGGACTCGACCTTGTCGCTGACCTCGAGCCCATCCGGTGCGATGCATAACGCGGCTTTTTTCGGCATCGACGCGCCGTCGGCCGGAGCCGGCACCCACCAGGGATCGAGCGGGCTCGGCATCGACATCGCCACGAGGCCCAGCCTCAGGTCTTCGATACTACGCGCGATCGGGCCCGATACCGCGGTCAGCTGTGCGCCGATATGGCGATCGGGCAGCGAGCGGTTGACCGCGGCAATGCGGCCGAAACTCGGCCGGATGCCGTGCAGGCCGCAGGCGTAAGCCGGGTAGCGAATCGAACCGGCGATATCGGTGCCGTGACCGATGGCGCAGATACCGGCCGCGACCGACGCAGCGGCGCCGCCCGAGGAGCCTCCCGGCGTCAGCGTGGCGTTGCGCGGATTCAGCGTATGACCGTGCAGCGAGTTGCGAGTAAACCAGCGCATCGAAAATGCCGGCGTATTGGTGCGGCCGACGATGATCGCGCCGGCATTGCGCAGGTTGGTGACCACCGGGCTATCTTCGCTGGCGATGTGATCCTGCTGAATGCGAACGCCGTTGGTATTGGCGAATCCCTGCTGGTCGATATTGACCTTGATCGTAACCGGCACCCCGGCCAGCGTACCGGCGGGCTGACCGGAGGCGATAGCTTGGTCCACCGCCTGTGCCTGCGAGAGCGCAGCGTCCGGCATTTCCTGCACCACCGCGTTGATCGCCGGATTGACTTCCCGCAAGCGCTGCAGGCTTTGTTCGGTCACCTCGGTTGCGGTGACTTCACGCTGGTTAATCCGCTCAACGATTTCGCTTGCGCCAAGTCGCCATAGGTCGCTCATGGGTCATCTCCTGCTGCAAATTGTCCCAGTATAAAGCAGTTAAACTTTGCCATGGCCTATATTATGCTTGCTCGCAAGATGCATCGTAATCCGCATACCAATATGCCGCTGGCAAAAGTGCTCGATGAATTGCAGGCCTCTGCCGCCACCCCCTTCGCCGAGGCGCGGCCTATTCCAGCCTCGGTCAATCATTCGCTGGAATTTCTCGACTTTGAACGTGCCGCCGTGTTCGAGCAGGAATGGATTTGCCTGGGTCGCGAAGACGAAATCCCGCTGCACGG
>CP070646.1:162121-171700 GCA_020354435.1 Gammaproteobacteria bacterium | reverse complement strand
AAGGCCGCTAAACGGACCGGGTCTTTTACCCGTATGCAGCCCGAACTGAAGGCACGAACAACCTTGTCAAACAGATGCCTGTCGGGGGTACCATGAAGGTATACCTCGTATGGGTTGGAGAATATAAATTTGACCATACCCAACGCGTTTTCGGGACCTGGCTCCTGGCGTAACCAGTAGGGAAAATGATTCTCGTCCAGATTGTTCCAATCCACGGATTTCGGGTCAATTTCCCTCGCGTTTTCCCAGCCTTTGTAAACCTTGATTGAATTCCTCGATAAATAGGAAGGATCATGCCGCTGGCGCGGGATAATATCCTCCAACGCCAACTTTCTCGGAATCGTCCAGTAGGGATTGTATTCCATGGAACTGATCAGGCCGGAAAAAGTGGGGGTAGAACGGTAGGATTTTCCTGTGATTACAGGCATGGAGAGCACTATTGAACCGTTCTCCACGAGGTAAAGATCAAATCCTGAGATATTGACCATTACGTATCGTTTTCCCAGTTCGCGGGGCAGCCAGCGCCGTCGTTCCATGTTGATGCGAATCTGCCTGATTCGCTCGCCAACCGTGATATTAAGTGATTTGCGTGTTTGCGGCCCGACCTTACCGTCAACATCCAGGCCATGCCTTTGCTGGTAACGCCTCACCGCCTCTTCAAGCTGACGATCGAATATATCCTTGTCAGGAAAAGAATCCACGGCGAGATCGCCGCTAACATGCAGTCTCCTCCTTAATAGCGCCACCTGCTCATGCTGCACGTTACGTCTGAGAACCGGCCCCTGTCCTATACTTTGCCATCCACCCTGCCGGGCCAGCTTACGGAATTGATACAATTGCTGCTTTAACGACTGGTATCCGTCATGTTGCGGTGGAAGTTCTCTCAGCAAATTGCCAATCGTTGATTTCCTGGCAACATCTGCAAACAGGCGACTGATATCCAGGGAACTGTTCTTTATATGCCAGTCAGGATCCAGATTATTCACGTTGAGCCTGCCCGAGTACACTTCATTACTGTAGTGATACAAGGCTGCCGACAACAATAGGTCGAGTTGAACAGATTCAACTGGACTGGGTGAATCCCAGTACTTATTGATTTCTTCGAGATAGTAATCGGAAGGCTCGAGCCCTTCATCCTTGGCCTGGATAATGACATGCAATAAATCATAAGCTCGATCCAGCCTGCCCTTTTGGTTCGACCACAGCGGTTTATAATTGCGATCTCGATAAAACTCCAAAATATCCGGGTCTCTCAGCTCCTGCAGTTGATCCGGATTACTATTCAACAACCTCTCAAGATAACGTGATGACTCTTTTTGCCACGAGGTATCAGCCTGCGCAATTGCAGAACACAACAGGCATAACAGAAACATTGCCTTCTGAAAGAAATTTAATCTCGCCATAAAATTTGATATTAACTAAGAATGGACAACGGATTAAGATCAGAATTATTACTAATATAATCAAAAACCCCGACCCGAGCCTACAATTAAATTAATGTGTCGAAGCCAGCCATAGATTTTTGGGATATTGAACGTCTGTTTTCTCTA
Organism: Gammaproteobacteria bacterium; assembly: GCA_020354435.1. Lineage (GTDB taxonomy): Bacteria > Pseudomonadota > Gammaproteobacteria. The sequence goes on along the minus strand of CP070646.1, from coordinate 170,150 downwards.
AAGGAGACACTGAAGCGCCTGCGCTGAGCTTATTCGAACGGCCAAAACCGGACATTTATTCCCTATGCTAGATATAATGTTTCTAAAGGGGAAAAGTAGTCACCGATGTCTAATAAGGTTTCAGTTTGGCTCAAAGGTCTCGGCCTTGCTCAGTACTTGATAGCATTCGAGGAAAACGCCATCACCTGGGAGCTTTTGCCAGAACTGGATCAGGAGACGCTCAAGGACATCGGAGTCAAAGCTGCCGGACACCGTTTGCTGATACTGAAGGCGGCATCCGCGCTTGGCGCAGAGCAACTGGAGGGTCGCCCCAGAGGCGAAGCAAGAACGGTAATCGAAACAGAATCGGCTACGCTGCGCGAAGAAGACACGACAGCTTGGTCGCGCACGCCTGGTGAACGTAAACCGGTAACAATGATGTTTGCCGACGTTGTCGGTTCGACTAGCCTGACCGAAAAACTCGATGCCGAGGAAGCGCACGAGTTACTTTATCGTGCGACCCAGCTCATGTGCGAGGCGGTAGAGAACAATAACGGTACGGTTTGCCGCTTCATGGGAGACGGCGTGATGGCGATGTTCGGAGCACCGATTGCCAGCGAATGGCACGCGATCGAGTCCTGCCGCGCCGCGTTGGAAATGCAACAGTCGATGAGGGTATATGGCCGGGAATTGGCAGTCCAGCATGGCAAAGGCCTGGAAATTCGCGTGGGGCTCAATTCTGGTGAAGTCGTGGTGTTGGCGGTCGGGGACGATCCCCTGCACCCGGAGTACGATGCTTCAGGGCCCACGGTTCCGCTTGCCGCGCGCATGGAACAGTCCGCCGAAGCCGGTACAATCCTGATTACGGATAAAACCCTCGCGTTAACGCGCGAACAGGCCTCTGTCGAAATCCGCAATCCGGTTAGCGTTAAAGGTTTTTCCGACCCCGTAGCGGCCTATGAACTAATCGGGATTAAATCTACCGCGGAAGTAGTCCGCACTGGCCATCGACAACCGATGGTTGGACGGCGGGCGGAGCTGGCTCAGGTTCGTGGATTGCTGGACGTTTGCCGTGAGAATGGTCTGGGTCAGGTGGTTCTGGTTCGCGGAGATCCGGGAATCGGGAAATCACGATTCATAGAGGAAATCTCCGCATACGGCTTGGACTCGGGATATCAATGCCATAAAGCGTTTGTGCTCGATTTTGGTGCCGGTAAAGGTCAGGAGGCGATTCCGGTTATTGCGAGGAGTTTGCTCGGAATTCCGTCGGGCAGTGGGACACAACTGCGCCTGGAAGCCCTGGAGGACGCTGTAAGCGCGCAAGTCGTGCATCCTGACCAGCGTGTTTTCCTTAACGACCTGCTAGATCTCAAGCAGCCGCTCGAGTACAGGACGGTTTACGACGCGATGGATGTCGAAACCCGAAACGATGGCAAACGCAAGGTCCTGCAGGATCTTTTGCGAAATCAGGCCGACAGGCAGCCTGTTCTTATTCTCGTCGAGGATCTGCACTGGATAGACGATCTGTCACTGAAATACCTGGGGGCGCTTGGATCGGTAGCCGCAGACCGGCCCATCGTGATGTTAATGACAACGCGGGTCGAGAGTGACCCCATCGATACGAAATGGCGTTCGAATGTTGATACAACGGCCGTGGTGACGATCGATCTCAGGCCGTTGCGCGAGGAAGATTCGGCGCGACTCGTGGCGGAGTTCATCGATGAAAGCGATGATCTCGCTCGACAGTGTATCCAGCGAGCTGCCGGAAACCCGCTTTTCCTCAGGCAATTGTTGCTCAATATTGCAGTGGGCGGAGATGATTATGTGCCCGATTCGATCAAAAGCTTGGTTCAGGCCCGAATGGACCAGTTATCAAGTGCAGACAATCGTGCGCTCAAAGCCGCATCGGTACTCGGCCAGCGGTTTCATCTCGATGCCATGCATTATCTGATCGAGGATTCGGAATTCGATTTCGACGGGTTGCTTTCTCACCAGTTACTGCGACAGGAGGGTAGCCAGTACCTGTTTGCACATGCGCTGATCCAGGAAGCGGCCTACAACTCGCTACTGAAGCAACAACGCCAAGACTGGCATCTGCGAGCCGCGGACTGGTACCGGGAAAGTGACCCGATACTGCATGCTGAACACTTGGGCAAGGCAGGCTCCTCAGGGGCCGCCAGGGCGTATCTTGCTGCCGCCACGGACCAGTTGCGACAGTTCAGGCTGGAGCGTGCGCTGCAGCTGGTCGAAACCGGTGCGTCCCACGCTGGCGAAGGCGACAGTATCGATCTCGATATCCTGCGAGGCGAGGTGCTGAGACTGCTCGGAAGAAACAGCGAGTCTGTTGATTTGTATCGCGAATTGTCTGATCGAACTCTAGACGACAGTTTGAAATGTCGCGTACTGGTTGAACTGTCGGAAGGGCTCGATTTGCTGGATTTGCGGGAGGAAATGATTTCGGTTCTCAACCGCGCGGAACCTGTCGCAGTCGCTAACAACCGATATAGGGATCTCGCCCGCATCTACCGCTTGCGCTCGAGCCAGTCTTTTTTCAACGGAGATCAAACGGGTTGCGAGCGATCCGGCAGGACCATGCTGGAATATGCCCGTCGTGCGGGTGACCTCGAGCTAGAAGCACGCGCTCTCAGTTCCCTCGGCGATGCAGAGTACATGTGTGGCCGATTTGTTTCGGCAAAGCAGTACTTTAGCCAGTGCATAGAAATCGCCGAAGCCAACGGGTTTGGCCGAATGTTTGGCGCCAACCAGATGATGCTGGGTTACATCGCTCATTTCGAGAATGACGTGGAAGCAAGGCAACGGCACTACGAAGGTGCCGCGGATCTATCGGGCAAGGCGCATGATCTTCGCACCCAGATGTTTACCCGAACAGCCGGTATCTTCTGGGCCGAAATAGGTGACATGGAAAAGGCGAGGTCATGGCTGGAGCACGGAGTTGAGTTGTGCCGGGCCCTGGGGTCCAGGATGTTCGAAGCCGAGGTGATTTACTTACTGGCTTTCATAAGCCACCTTGAAGGTGATGATGACCAGGCGCTTACATTATCCCGTCAGGCGGTCGAAATGTTGATGGAAGCGGAAGGCGGCATGACTTTCCGGGGACCGACGGCCCTGGGTGTCAATGCCATTTTCGAAACCGATGCTGGCGAGCGACGGGCGCTGCTGCAAAAGGGCGAGCAGCTGCTGGCGCAGGGATGCGTTGCGCATAACTACCTGGAGTTTTACGAGTTTGCGATCGAGGCCTGTTTACGTTTCTTCGAATGGAACGAGGCGGGACGTTTCGCGCGCGCCCTTGAGAACTATATCGAGACCGAACCGCTGGCAAGGTGTAAATTGCTGGCGAGGCGTGGTCGCTTGCTGGCCGAGTTCGGGCAGGGACGTCGGGACGAAGCGCTCTCGGTCGATCTCCAGCATTTGTACGATCAATTCTCGGTTGCGAAAATGTCGCTGTTCCTGCCTTCTATCGAGTCGGCTATTGCAGGCTGCGAAAATTAGATGTTTTGCAAATAGTTAATCTTGGCCTCAGCTTACAATCCCCGCTAAGGGTCGATCTCGGAAGCCCGAGTTTTTACCTGGCGAGGGTCTGCTCTCTCGTAAGCAGACGCTTATCGGGCCAACCAAGCTTCAACAATCGGCCAACAAAGGACCTTCGCAATTTCTTCCCATGCCCATCTATTTCCTGATGTGCACTATTGCGGGCCGTTACCAAAGACAAATTTTTAATTTCTGCGGTCAGCTTCTTAACCCTGCCTGAATACCGAACACAAGATTCGATATTTTCTTGATTGGAGTGCACAAATAAAATATAGTTGTACTATACAACTATAAATAAATGTAAGGCTTTAGAAATGCATCAGGTAGATTCCACCTTGATCTCCGAGGTTCGATTAGCATCGAGAGACCTCGTCCGCCAGTTCGGCCTCATGAATCAAAATGTCGCTGGAACCGACCTCTCGTTATCGGCCGTTCACGCTATCATCGAGGTAGGACGGACCGAGCCTCTTACCTCTAAAGAGTTGAGCAACGCGCTGCTTCTGGAAAAATCGACCGTCAGTCGGATGGTTAGATCCCTGATCGAGCGGGGCGAAATACGTGAAGTACGTTCGAGTGATGATCTCCGGGTTAAACATTTGCATTTAACCCAACAGGGCAAGAAAACGTTGCGTTCGATCAATGCCTTCGCTGAGGCACAAGTATCAGGCGCCCTCGGCCAACTGGATGACCTTTCCCAACGGACTGTTCTCAAGGGGCTCGTGGATTATTCAATCGCATTAAAAAACGCCTCGGCGGTGACGGTTTCTACCGCTATGGCCGACCGACTCGTCATCGAACATGGATACGTGCCGACTATCGTGGGACGAATTATTGAATTGCTTCTATTGCACATGAATAAGCACTATGGATTCGGTCAGGCTTTTGAGTCGAGAATAGCCGAGGACCTTGCAGAATTCGTTTCGCGGCTCGACTCACCACGCAACGAAATGTGGCGGGCCGAGTCCCGGGGGAGAATTGTCGGTAGCATCTCGATAGACGGGGAAGATTTGGGTGACGGTCTCGCGCACTTGCGTTGGTTTGTTGTTAGCGAGGAGATTCGTGGCAGTGGGACAGGCCGTACACTTCTTACTCGGGCAATCGACTTCTGCGATCAGCATGGCTTTAGCGAGATTCATCTTTGGACAGTAAAAGGCCTCGATGCGGCTCGAAAGCTCTACGAAAGCCATGGATTCGAACTAGTTCAAGAGTATCACGGCGACCAATGGGGCGCCGAAGTGATAGAACACAAGTATGTCAGGTACAGGCCTGAGCTCGTAAATTGAGCTTACGATATCCGTACTTCTCCTATACGGGTACGAGTTGTTTCTCCGCTTGAAACTCTACTCGCATCCAGGTCTTTGGGGAGAAATGCTTTCCCGATAACAGACACTTATTGGCGATTGCCAGGCAGCAGGAACCGGCCACTTTCAGACGACCGGTATTTAATCGACAGTACCTTATATCGGTGCTTTATGGGGTTAGACCATGCCGCATGGTGTCAAGCCATATTTGCCTGAGCACAGAACTAAAAACGTTCTCTGTCGCCAACTGCTTCAGAGAAGGCAGCGGTGAAATAAAAAATCGCCCACTGCCGTCTGCCGTTTAATATTGTTCGGCCTGCTGCAATTTACGTTGGCGTGCTCATGTAAGCCCGTTCGTGCGATAGCCCCATATATAGGCTCAGGCACATTACGATCAGCACCACCGTGAACGGCAATCCAACGGTAATAGCTGCTGCCTGCAGCGCGGTTAACGCGTCGGCGCCGCCCCCGAATAACAGCGCTGCGGCAACGACCCCTTCGATGACCACCCAGAAAATGCGTTGTACGACAGGCGCGTCGACTTTGCCGCCGGCGGTGATGGCGTCGATGACCAGCGAGCCGGAATCCGATGAGGTAATGAAGAACACCAGTACCAGCACGATGGCGACGAACGAGGTCATGGCAGCAAGGGGCAGGTTTTCGAGCATCTGGAACATGGCGAGCTCGACCTTGTCGAGGCCGTTCGCAAGTGCACCGATATTGTTTTGTATCTGATCCAGCGCGGAGCCGCCAAACACGCTCATCCAGATGACCGTAACCACCGTCGGTACCAGCAGTACGGCAATGACGAACTCGCGCACGGTGCGACCCTTGGAAACACGCGCGATGAACATGCCGACGAACGGCGACCAGGAAATCCACCAGGCCCAGTAGAAAACGGTCCATCCCTGCATCCAGGCTTCATCCTGGCGGTCGATCCAATCGCTGTAGGACAGGATGTCGCCGACGTAACCCGCGATAGTCGAGCCCATGGTCGCGAAAATCGTTGCCGTCGGGCCGACCAGCATTACGAACAGCAGCAGCATCAGTGCGATGCCCATGTTGACGTTGGACAGAACCTTTACGCCTCCGTCGAGACCACGCATGACCGACACCAGTGCGATTGCGGTAACGATGATGATAATCGCAATCTGCAGCGGGATGCCGGCTTCGAGACCGAACAGGTAGGATAGTCCCGCGCTGGCCTGCTGTGCGCCGAAACCGAGCGAGGTGGCGAGGCCGAACAGGGTGGCGAGCACCGCGACGGTATCGATGAGATGACCAAATGGTCCCCAGGAATGATCCTTGATCAACGGGTAAAACGCCGAGCGGATGGTCAGCGGCAAACCCTTGTTGTAATGAAAGAAAGCCAGCGAGAGCGCCACCACGGCGTAAATCGCCCACGGGTGCAATCCCCAGTGGAACATGGTTGCGCTCATGGCCTTGGATGCAGCTTCCGGGCTGTTGGCCTCGACGCCGAGCGGCGTCTCGTACCAGCCGGTGTAGTAAGCCGTGGGCTCGGCCACGCTCCAGAACATCAGGCCGATACCCATACCGGCGGCGAACAGCATCGCGAACCAGGATATGGTGCTGAATTCCGGCGTCGCGTCCGCACCGCCGAGGCGTATCTTGCCCACCGGTAAAAAAATCAGCGCCAGGCAAAAGATCACGAATATATTGCCGCCCACCATGAACAGCCAATCAAAGGCGCCGATCGACCACCACTTGGCGCCGTCAAAGGCGCCCTTGGCAGCTTCTGGCGCCATCAGAACTCCAATTACAAATATCAGCACGAGGCTGGATGCAATCCAGAAAACCGGATGATGAACATCCATCCCCCAGCGCTGCAGATTGTCCTGTCCCAGGGTGTAATCCGTATCGTAAAGTGCGCTTTTATCGGTCATTTGATTCCCCACCTATTTGTGTTTTTGTAGTTGCCGGCTGTTATTTTCGAGGTATAACGTCGCCCAGAATAGCTCCTATAGGTTGGAGTGTCTAATCCAGTATCGGGAGAACAGTACGGGCACTGCGGAATTACTCATGGGGCAAAACATCAAACTAGGGCAAAAAACCTCCCGAATCTGGGCAGGTTGAGCAGCAAACAAATGGAACCAGCCTGCTCGTATTTTCAATTATTAGTTGTCGTGATGTTTCATGTACCAGTGTCTGCTGATGTTTCAAATCTGAGTGGGGGTTTAGGGTCGTTCTCTGTCGCTCATCTAAATTTCTTATGGGCCTGCTTTCTCGATAACATAAGTTTATTGCCCCTCACCCGTAGAGGGGTATTATTAAAAGGAAGCGTTGTCAGTAAAGCCAGGTGAAATAGCCAATGAGTGAATATCTCTTGTTTGGAACTCTATTAGGTTTGGTAATTAGCTTTTTCCACGCCGTATATATGTACGGTCTTGTCATTGGCGACGCAAATACAACCACCTCGGGGTCGAGGCTTGCCGCTTTCAATTTTTCGTTATGGACCTGCGCGCTGTGGATTTTAATGGGCGCCTACCTGCTTGGATTTTGGTTGATCTCCATCGTTTTTTATATTGTGTTTAAGGCATTTCGCTAATGGCAAGTCAATCGACTGAAAAAATTGCAATTATCGGTGCCGGAGTTGCGGGGCTCAGCACAGCGCGACAGCTCATTGCGGAAGGATTTGATTGCATCCTGTTCGAGCGCAATAGCGAGGTCGGTGGAGTCTGGTCCGACGGTTACCTGAATTTCGGAGTTCAGGTGCAGCGCGAATTGTATGAGTTTCCGGACTGGCCGCTACCGAAAGGCACACCCAATTTTACGCCCGGTCCCATTATCCAGGAGTATTTGCAAGCCTACGCCGATCATTTCGATATTAGCCCGAGGATACGATTTAACACTCGGGTAACTCGCCTCGCCGAGGCCGAGGCATCACAAGGGCGCTGGGAAGTCACCATGGAAACTAATGGCCGTGTTGACCTCGAGACTTTCGATAGAGTCGTCATCTGCATAGGGCTGTATTCCAACCTGCCAAATATGCCCGAGTTTCCCGATAGAGCGGAATTTCAGGGCGAGGTAATGCATAACTCCCGGCTGAAATCTGCAAATCAGCTTAAAGACCGGCGCGTAGCTGTGATTGGCTATGGCAAAAGCGCTAGCGATGCTGCTCTTGAAGCAGCGGCGAATGCGTTGGAAACCCATATTGTATTTCGAGAACCCCACTGGCCAAT
>CP070646.1:152150-162021 GCA_020354435.1 Gammaproteobacteria bacterium | reverse complement strand
CACAGCGTGGTCGTCTTCGAAGCTACACCGCAAGCCGGCGGACAGGCGCTGCTGATGACGAAATCACCGCGCCGGCGGGAAATGATCGGCATCATCGACTGGCGCGTCGAGCAGTGCGACAAGGCCGGGGTCGAGTTTCGCTACAACACCTACGCCGAGGCCGACGATATCGTCGCCGAGGACCCCGATGTCGTCATTGTCGCCAGTGGTGGCCTGCCGACTACCGACATCCTCAACAGCGGTAACGAAATTGTCGTCTCGGCGCGCGATATCATCGCCGGAGAGGCGAAACCGGCGGCCGAGGTCCTGCTCTACGATGACGGCGCCGACCACCCCGGCATGCAGGCAGCAGAAATCATCGCCGAAAGCGGTGCGAAACTCGAGTACGTTTCGCCGGAACGCCAGATTGCGCCTGATATCGGCGGCACCAACCTGACGCCATACATGCGCAAGCTGCTGCCGCTGGACGTGACCTTTACGCTTTGCCGCCGTGTGCTGCACGCGCGGCGCGAAGGTGACAGGATCCGGGTTACGCTGGGCAGCGACTATGGAGATTTCGAATGCGAACGGCTGGTCGACCAGGTCGTCGTCGAGCACGGCACGCGGCCACTGGACGAGGTGTATTTCGCGCTCAAACCTCGGTCGCGCAATCTGGGCGAGATTGACCACGATGCGCTCATCGCGGGCCTACCGCAGTCGGTCGAGCGCAACCCTGACGGCCGCTTCCGCCTGTTTCGAATCGGCGACGCAGTCGCGTCGCGCAACATCCACGCCGCTATTTACGACGCTCTGCGCCTGGTCAAGGATCTGTAACAGTTTCGGCCAGGGCTAAATATTGTTGTTTCGTTTTTACACCTGCCCGGGGACAAAAAAACTAACACCCGCTTTCTTTCCGCCGCATGGTCGGGGGGTGCTTTTTCTCGTCCGGGTGTATCGTAATCTGGACGCAGTCGCCGACTTCGAAATCGCGGCTGTCATGATAAATTGTCATCTGTCCACCTTCGATCAGATTGACCTCGTAACGTACCGGTTCAGGATCGGACCCGCCCGAACCAATCGACGATAACAGGACGCCGATACCGATCGACATCCCGCTGCCGGAGGAACCGGAGGAAACCGAACCATATACGCTGGTACTGCTGCGGGTATCCCGTTCGACGTCGTCCATGCTGACGTCTTCCCTGGCGGCAATCATGCCGACCCTGGTGATGATCTCGGCTTTATCGCCCTCTTGTGGCTTTTTCGAAGCACAGGCAAAAAGCAGAATGACTGACAGCAGTATTATCGGGAATCGCATCGGATCTATCCGGGTAAGGGACTACCAAGTTTAACAGCTCAAAGCGGGGATAGTTCAATGCCGATACGGGCCGGACACAAAACAAGGGCGCCGCTTTCAGCGGCGCCCCTGGGTTACAGCAGTTAAATGGCTGGCAGCAGCCTGGGAGCCGATTATTCCTGTTCGGCGTTGGCGAACTCGATGCCTTTCCTGATGTTGCCCTCGAGGGTTTCGCGCATGTCGTCGAGTACTTTCTGCTCGTAATCGCTGAGCGCCGGCAATGCCGGAATCGATTCGACCCCGTCCTTGCCGAGGTTCACCGGTTGCGCGTGGAAATCGCTGGTGGTATCGCCAACCTGCACGTAGCAACACTCGGTGACTGATTCGCCGTTCAGCGCCGCAACCAGCGACATCGTGAAACGAGCCGCGGCCTGAGCCATCGACAGCGTCGCTGAACCGGCGCCAGCCTTGGCCTCGACCACCTCGGTTCCGGCCTCCTGGATGCGCGGCGTCAAGGTCTCGATATCGGCCTGATCCAGCTCGACGCCGGCCACGCTGGAGAGCAGCGGCAGGATGGTGACACCGCTGTGACCGCCGATGACGTTGACGTTAACCTCACTGGCGCTCTTGCCAACGGTTTGCGCAACAAAGGTATTGGAGCGAATGACGTCCAGCGTGGTCACACCGAATACCTTGCGCTTGTCATAAACGCCCGCCGCCTGCAGCACTTCTGCCGCGATCGGCACGGTTGAATTCACCGGGTTGGTAACGATGGCAAAACAGGCGTTGGGGCAAGCCCTGGCGCCAGCGCCAACCAGTTTCTTGACGATACCCGCGTTCATGTTGAACAGGTCGTCACGGGTCATTCCGGGCTTGCGCGGCACTCCCGCCGGAATGACGACGATATCAGCGTCCTTCATCGCGGTTTCGACTTCGTCGCCGACGTAACCATTGACGCAGACGTCGGTCGGGATATGGCTAAGATCGACCGCAACCCCGGGCGTAAATGGCGCGACGTCGTAGAGCGACAATTCGCTACCAGCCGGAAGCTGCAGCTTGAGTAACAGAGATAGCGGCTGGCCAATTCCGCCTGCGGCGCCGAGTACACACACTTTCATGAGAAACCTCGCGAATCCCGTAATTCAGACCGAGCATCATAGCCATGCCGCTGCTTATAAACAAGGTAAAGAGCGGCCCTGCACCAAGGTTTAATACAGATTATTGATCACGCCTATCGAATCCGGTAAAACACACCGGGCGCGAGTTCGAGACGGCGGCGATCAGCTTAAAAACCGTTGGCCGAGGTCGGGCCGGTAAATCCGGGGAAAACCGCGCCGACATCGGTACCGCCGAGCCGCTTGTCGAGCATTTGGCTGCCTGTTGCGGTGAAAATTACGGCCTGGATTTCGCCTGCGCCTGCAACTTTTTCGCCACCTGAACGATCTTGACGACGCCGCGGCGCATGCGGTTGAATGCGTGCAACATGTCGGCCATTTCATCCTCGCCGGTGACCTTGATATTCGGAGCACCCAGGTTGCCATTACTGAATTCATCCGCCATACGCGTGATCTGCAACACCGGCTTCAGCACGAGTTTGCGCAGGATGACGTTCACGACCAGGAACAGGATCAAAAAAACGATTGCCGTCAACACGATTAAACTAACGATGATTTGCTGCGCCGGTTGCTCGGGCAGCGCGTGTGCTTCCGTCAGCAGGTAGGTAATGCCTCCGACCAGTAATAACGCAAACAAAAAAGTGGCGCAAAGGATCAGATTTATTCTTGTTATCAGTTTCATCGCGACCACCCCCTGCGAATGAAGTGTCTGTTTAACGGCAGCAGATTTGCATTCATGGTTTACGCTGCCAGCTTCGATGCAATGACGATCAGTGGACTTTAGTTGAAATTAAACAATCCCACAGAACAATTTAGCGTTGTTATCACCCATATCGATGATGCAGATCAAGCCTTTCTGACTGCTATCGCTCTTATAATCGTTATTCGATTCACTGATGACAGTCACTCCCGCGAGCGTTTGCCATGTCGGCCCTGAACCACGAAGTAGCCAACAAACTGCGTGAAATAGCGGAACTGTTGCGCGCACAAAAGGCCAATCCGTTTCGCGCCAACGCATACCTGCACGCGGCCGATACGCTCGATAGCCTCGGACAAAGCGTCGCCGATCTGATCCAGGCCAAGGGTATCCAGGGACTGGTTGCACTGCCCGGCATCGGTGAAGGCATCGCGCGTTCGATTTACGAGTATGTCGCCACCGGACGCATGTCGCGTCTCGAAAACTTAAAGGGTGCGAGTGACCCGGTCGAATTGTTCCGCTCGATACCGACCGTGGGTCGTGCGCTGGCGGAACGTATTCACGACAGCCTGCACGTCGACAGCCTGGAAGCGCTGGAAAACGCGGTGCACGACGGCAGGCTCGGCGAGGTCGAGGGACTTGGCGACAAGCGACGCGAAGCGATCGAAGCCTGGCTGCAAAAGCATCTCGACGAGCAGCGGCGCGCCGCCCGTCCTCGACGTCAAAGCATCGACGGACCGACGGTTGCGTTGCTACTGCGAGTGGATCAGGAATACCGGAAAAAATCAGCTTCCGGCAAGCTGCCGTTGATTACGCCGAAACGTTTCAATCCACAAAACAAGGCCTGGCTGCCGATTCTACACACGACGCACGATCACTGGCATTTTACCGCGCTCTACTCGAACACCGCGCGGGCGCACGAACTAGGACGCACACATGACTGGGTCGTAATCTACTTTTACGACGATCATCATCGCGAAGGTCAACACACCGTGGTTACCGAAATCCGGGGCAAGCTTGCGGGCGAACGCGTCGTGCGGGGCCGCGAATCAGAATCCTGGCGCTACTACGAGTCCACGGCTGGCGCTTGATAGACGTAGCGTAACTGCACCAGGCCGGCACCGAGCCCGAGCAACAACAGGATAAACAGCAATAGTCCGCCGAGCAGCGGGATCGCCTGCACCAGGCCAAGCACGAAGATCGCGATAATGACTGAAATCAGGCGGCGCGCGCGTGACGAAATATCCTGTTTGAACAGTTTCGCACCGCGCTCGGCGACGAAGAAACAGGCGATCAGGAATCCTGCCAGCAGCGCGATACAGTAGAGCGCAAGCAAGCTAAGCCCGATCCAGAGTCCGAGCACAATCAGCATCAGGAAAACCGCTAGCAGCGGCGTCATGATAAAAAAAACGAATCCGAGCCCAAGGCTGGTAAACGGATCCTTGCGGATACGCTGCACAGAGGCCATCGTGAAGTGTGGAAACAGCAGGTAAAGCAGGATAGCGGCAAGCGCGAGCGTGATCGAAAAGAACAGCCCGAAACCGCGGTCGCCATACTTCGACTCGCCGGTCTCGTAGTCGATACGGCCGCCGACCTGTATCCCGCTGGCGGTGACTGCCGGCTGCGGGCTGCGGTAGGTCAGGTTGCCGGCAATGCTGGCACTGTCGAGAATCTCGATTTCACCACCCTCGAGTTCGACATCGCCCAGTACCATGCCGGACAGGCGAATGTCACCGCCAATGACTTTCAGGTTGCCATTGATTTTGCCATCGATAAGAATCTTGCCGCCGTAAAGCCAGGCATCACCGGCAATAGACGCTGTCGAAGTCAATCTGATCGAACCACCGCTGGCAACGAGATCATCACCGACGCTGGCGTCGATATCGAGTTCGCCGCCACTGACACGGATATCCTCACCGACGGCACCGCGGATCCTGACCTTGCCTCCCGCCGCGATGATATCGCCCGCAACGCTACGTCCGATCGTCAAATTACCGCCTGCGGCGATCAGATCGCCGTTGATCTCGGCATCGATATCGATGATGCCGCCGGCGGCATAGTAATCGTCATCGATGGGCCCCCGTTCGGTGATACGGTTGCCGGCAACCATATCCGCGGCCACGGCAGGCGCAAATGCGAGAATCAGGCTGGCCAGCAACAGTCGCGACCAGCTTCGGCAATGTTTAATCGCTGCCGGTTTCACTCTTATCGGTAATCCGGGTGGACTTTGGCTCGCCCCTGGGCCAGGCACCGAATGGGTAGGGATGGTACTCGGTATTGAAAGTCAGGTACTGGAAAACCTGGTAGAGATAGGTACTAAGCGCCTGCCCCAGCTTGAGCAGGCGATCGTTGGTTTCACCGGTAAACAACTTGAGCAGAAACTGAAACAGAATGACTACACCCAGCACTACCTCGGCGACACGGGAAAAAATGATGTACAACAGCATGTAGAGACCGCGCTTCCAGGTAGACTGGCTCTTCAGGTTTTGTTTGACGTCGTTACTCATGGTGGTGTTGTCCTCGGTTGTTTTTTTACCAATATACTCCGGCAGGCGCGAAAATCTAGAAGCAGCATGCCGAAACCGGTTTGATCTGGCTCAATGTTCCGCTGCGAATAAATCGCATAGTATAAAGCCCGGACTTGCACTTGTTCAGCATTGGTAAACTTTGATTGGCTAGGCTGGTAGCATTAGTCTGACCTGAACGCCAATGATGACGGATTAAACAGGGAGATAGCGCCTGCTATGGCGACAAAACTGGCAAATACGAACATGGCTTTTTCGTGCCGGCTGGCACTTCTGCTCGGCCTGGTTTCGATATCGTCTCTACTCGGCGCCGGCGATACCGAGGTGCTCGAGCCACGTGAGTTGATTCGAGCCGCGATGGAGCATTGGCGCGGGGTGACGTCGTACTCCGAGATGACCATGATCATACATCGCAGCGACTGGGAGCGCAGTTTTTCGATGCAGGCCTGGACCGAGGGCGACAAGCTATCGCTGGTACGCGTTACCGGGCCGAAAAGGGACGCGGGTAACGGCACGCTGGTGAAGGAGCAGAACATGTGGACCTTTTCACCCAAGATCAATCGAATCCTCAAGGTACCCTCATCCATGATGAACCAGAGCTGGATGGGTAGCGATTTTTCCAACAAGGACATCAGCAAGTCGACCGACATCATCGATCAGTACGATCACAGCCTGTTAAAGACCGAGACCGTCGACGATCATCTCCTCTATACCATCGAATCGATTCCACACGAGGAGGCTGCGGTCGTCTGGGGCAGGGAAGTCACCGTCATTCGCGATGACTTTGTTATGCTGCGGCAGGAGTTCTGGGACCAGGACGACATCCTGGTCAAGGAAATGAATTCGACCGAACTCAAACTCATGGATGGCCGCGTCGTCGCCTCGCGCCTGCGCATGCATAAAACCGAAACGCCCGACGAATGGACCGAAATGATCGTCGACGTGGTCGATTTCGACGTCGAACTCGGCGCCAACCTGTTTACGCTATCGAACCTGCGGAACCCGCGGCAATGAAGGCGCCGGTTTCAATTCTCCCGCGGGCGCGAGGCTGAATCATGCTGGTCGATGTCGGTCTCAGGCTCGCCTGGCGCAACCTGTGGCGTCACTGGCGCCGCACCTGGCTGACCGTCGGCGCGATGATTTTTTCCAACGGACTGCTGATCTTTGCGATGTCGCTGCAATTTGGCAGCTACGACATGATGATCGACAATTCGCTGCATGCCTATTCCGGGCATTTGCAACTGCAGCACCCCCGATATCTCGATGAACCGAAAATGCGCTACGCGCTCGACAATGTCGCCGCAATCGCCGAACGCCTGCGCCGCGAGCTGAGTCTGGACAGCATCAGCGCGCGCGCCGCCGGTTTCGCCCTGGCCTCGAGCGAAGAGCGCTCCTACGGTCTGCAGATCGTTGGTGTCGATCCTGTGCACGAACCACTGGTTTCGACCCTGCCCGGCCTGGTCAAACAGGGGCGTTATCTCAAGCCTGGCGCTGCCGGCGAAATTGTCATCGGCGCGGTGCTGGCGCGTAACCTCAAGATTAGCGTGGGCGACGAACTGACCTTTCTCGGCAGCGGATTCGACGATTCGTTCGCCGCCGGCATCGTCACGGTGGTCGGCATCTTCGAATCGGGTATGGCTGATCTCGATCGCGCCCTGGCCCAGGTCGAACTCGGGTATTTCCAGGATGTTTTTGCGATGCAGGACCGCGGCCACAGCCTGATCGTTCGCGCCAGAAATATCGACGACGTCGAGTCGCTGCAGGCGCAAGTCAAGGCGCTGCTCGAATCGAACCAGGACATCAGTCTGCGCCACTGGGAGGAATTGCAGCCGGGTCTGCGCCAGGCAATCCAGGCGGACATGGCCAGCAACTCGTTCATGTATGTCGTGCTGGTGGTGCTGGTCGCTTTCAGCGTGCTCAACACACAGTTGATGTCGGTGCTCGAACGCACCCGCGAGTTTGGCACGATGATGGCGCTGGGCCTGCAGCCGGCACGACTGTCGCGCCTGGTCATGCTCGAGACTGCGCTGATGACCGCGCTCGGCCTGGTGCTCGGCATCGCCGTAGGCCTGGTGGTTAATCTTTACCTGAGCCGCGTCGGTTTTTCATACCCGGGCATGGACGAAGTGGCGCTCAAATTCAACCTGCCGGAGAGAATCTACCCTGCCATTTCGCTGGCATCGATGACGCTTGGGCCAGCCGCGGTCGCCATCGGCAGCCTGCTGGCGGCGCTTTACCCGGCGCTGAGGCTTTATCTGCTGACACCCATCGAAGCGATGCGGGCGGTCTGACATGACGCGACTCTTTAGCCAATTCAAGACGATTCTGACGTTATCCTGGCGCAACCTGTGGCGCAACCATCGCCGCACGGGTATCATGCTGGGCGCGATCTCGGTCGGCGTCTGGGCGATGATTTTCATGACCGCGCTGATGCGCGGCATGGTCGACGACATGCTCAACCAGGGCATTAGCAACCTGCCTGGACACATCCAGATTCAGCATCCCGAGTTTCTCGACGATCCGAGTGTGGTCAACAGTATCGACGAACCGCGCGGCGACCTGCTGGCCGCGCTGGAAAACAATGGCGTGCGCGTCTGGGCTAACCGGATCAAGGTGCCGGCGGTGATCATGAGCGAGCGCGAGAGCCGGGGTATCAACCTGATCGGTATCGAACCGGTATCCGAGGCCGATATCAGCGGAGTGCCCGCACGGATTTCAAAGGGACGATTTCTCGAGTCTAACCAGGACAAGGGGCTCGTCATCGGCGCCAAACTCGCCGAACGCCTCGAAACCCGGCTGGGTAAACGTGTCGTGATCACGAGCCAGGACCCCGATAATAATCTTGCTGAACGAGGATTTCGCGTGATCGGCATTTACCGCGCCGAACTGGCTGCACAGGAGGAATCCAACGTTTATGCCGCCCGCGGGACGCTGCAGGACCTCCTCAAGATCGAGGGCCGGGTATCACAGATCGTGCTCGTCGACGACGATTATCGCAATGTCGAATCGCTCTACCGGCGCGTAGCGGCGGCCACGCCCGCGGGACTCGAGGTCAAACCCTGGTACGAGATCGACACCTATCTCGCCGTCATGTTCAACATGATGGACGGTTTCGTGCTGATATGGGTCATCATCATTTTTCTGGCACTGTCTTTCGGCCTGGTCAACACGCTGGTCATGGCCATATTCGAGCGCGTACGCGAGATCGGACTGATCCAGGCGCTGGGTATGCGTCCGGGACTGATCGTCTACCAGATTCTGCTCGAATCCCTGATGTTGCTGCTGATCGGACTGATCGTCGGTAATATGCTGGCGCTGGTCACGATCAAACCGCTGGAAGACGGACTCGACGTCTCGGTCGTGGCCGAAGGTATGGCGATGATGGGTGCCGGCAGCGTCATTTACCCCAGTCTGACCCTTTACGACGTGGTGCTGGCTAATGTCGTCGTCATCCTGCTCGGCATCCTTACCAGCATTCTCCCCGCCTGGCGCGCATCCCGGCTCGATCCGGTGCGTGCGCTTAACACCCACTGAGTCGACATCCATGAGCTCCATTCGCTGCCGCCAACTTTGCAAAACCTTCAAGCAGGGCGACGAAATCATCACCGGCCTGGACCATGTCGATATCGACATCGAGGAAGGAGAATTCGTCTGCCTGTCGGGGCCGTCGGGCTCGGGCAAGACCACTTTGCTGAACGCGATCGGCGGACTCGATACGCCGGACAGTGGCGAAATCCACATGGGTGATATTCGCATCGATCGGCTCGAGCGCGGGCCGCTGGCCGATATGCGCCTGCACCATATCGGCTTCGTGTTCCAGTCCTACAACCTGATCCCGGTATTATCCGCGCGCGAAAACGTCGAATTCGTCATGCAGGTACAGGGTGTACCGGCTGCGCAGCGTTCGCGAAAATCGCTCGAAATCCTGCGCGAGGTCGGTCTCGAGGGCATGGAAAACCGCCGCCCCGCACAATTGTCCGGCGGCCAGCAACAGCGCGTCGCGGTCGCGCGCGCAATCGTCACCCATCCGGACCTCGTGCTGGCCGATGAGCCCACCGCCAATCTCGACAGCGTGGCCGCATCGCACCTGATGGATTTATTCGTCGAACTGAACCAGCACCACCGGATTACCTTCGTCATTGCCACTCACGACAAGCGCGTCATGAGTTACGCACGCCGGCTGATCAAGATGCAGGACGGCAAAATTATCAGCGATGAACCGCAATAATAAAATAGGGGACAGACCACGTTTTCCGAG
>CP070646.1:141244-152050 GCA_020354435.1 Gammaproteobacteria bacterium | reverse complement strand
CTTACATACTGAGTGCTGTGTTGAGTTCAGAATGTTTTGGTTTTCTGCAGAAAAATAGCCCTCCAATTTTTTCGAGTTTTTCAACGGAATAGGCCGAAGATCGCCCCGGGACTCTATTAGTAAGCGTCTTTTTCGGAGAAAGCAGATTATATTGTTACCTGAAGTGCAAAACCTGAACTTTGTGTCGATGCGGTCACATACAAAAGCAGCATCTGGCTCTATCTTTACCGTCATGGGCGCTGCAGTTATCGATCCCGTCAGAATGCCCCCGAGAACGCATTTTCTGCATCGATAAGCGCCCTGATTACCCGCCCCAGTACGAAGAGTTACTAAGAGTCAAAGCGGCAGTACGGTTATCTCGGCTCGGTCCGCAGCGATCGATTGCAAGAAATATTTATCCCGCAACATGATAGGGATGTTATTCTCAAGCGGATTTACTATACGGGGGCTATCGATGCATCCGACAGAGAAAATTGTCCGTCAGTTTCACGAATCATGGGATATGCGTGACCCAGAGCGAGGCGCTGAGGTTATCGCAGACGATTGCCAGTTCGAAGATGTCGCTCGGGGTGAAATGCAGCCGGGAAAGGAAGCTTACAAAGCTGATTACCAGCGTTGGAGAGAAGCGTTTCCTGATGGCCTTTGCAAGGTTGAGAATGTCATTGTCAGCCAATGCGGAGAATGGGCTATCGTCGAGTTTCGAAACACTGGTACACATACCGGAATACTCCGTTCAAGCCTGGGGGATTTCCCGCCAACTGGTAAACGGGCCGAAGTCCGCTACTGCTCGGTGATGCGTGTAAAAGATGGAATGGTGGTAGAAGGCCGCGACTATTACGACAGCGCCACTATTGCCCGACAGTTGGGATTAGTCGACTAAAACACTTCCTCAATTTCGTATCCCTTCAGCACTTTCTTAAATTAAGGCGACGGCTGAGCGGCCGAAACTGGCCGCTCAGCGCCCCTGAATTAGTAAATTTGGGTGTCCGCAAATGAGAAGTGGTAGACTTCCAATGCCGGACTAATTATCCAAACGGAGATTCGGTGTCGACCCAAACAAAACTGGCAGTAATACTGCATTGTGATGTCGTTGGATCGACTGCGCTTGTTCTCAAGGATGAGCGAGTTGCGCATGAGCACATTCAAAATGCCTTCAAAAACCTCTCTGACAGTATTTCAAGATACAACGGTAAAACCCAGGAAATTCGTGGCGACGCGCTCGTAGCAGTTTTTGATCGAGCGTCTGATGCCGTTGGAGCGGCCCTGGCTTTTCAAGCATCAAATTGTGAAGTTAATCAAACGGCGCCCGACGAAATAAAGCCCGAAATGCGAATCGGCATTGCGCTTGGAGAGGTTGTCATCGCCGATTCAACTATTACTGGTGCGGGTGTGGTGTTATCTCAGAGATTGGAACAATTAGCCAATCCCAATAGTGTCGTCATCCAGGGCGTGATTCGAGAAGCAATACCGCATCGCCTAGGGCTGCACTATGAAGCCCTGGGAGAACAGTCGGTTAAGGGATTTGATGAACCTGTTCGAGCTTATTCAGTCGAGTTAACTGAGAATTCAGATATATCGCCACACAAGCCCCAGGACAATAGGCAAACTAATATCGGCCTGGCTGATCAAGGTCCAGTTCGGTATTGCCGTTCTACAGATGGAGTGAGCATCGCCCATGCAAAGGTTGGCGAAGGTTACCCCGTAATTGTTGGGGGCAGTTATATGACCCATTTGGAAGGGGATTGGAATAATCCTGGTTGGGGTACCTACATCGGCAATCTCGCGAAGCATTTCGAGGTAATAAGGTATGACCAAAGGGGCAATGGAATGTCCGACTGGGATGATGTGAAGATTTCGTTTGAAAGGATGGTGGATGATTTAAGCGCAGTAGCCCGATGCTACGACTACGATAAATTTGCAATTTTTGGTGCTTCACAAGCGGCGGCCGTCTCGATCGCCTATGCTCAACGAAATCCTGAAAAGGTATCTCACCTAGTTCTTTACGGAGGTTTTACGCGGGGTCGCAGAGTCATTGGTGGTCCCGAGGCTAAAGCCGAAAGTGAAGCAATGGCAACTCTGTACCGCCAATGGTGGGGGAAAGATAATCCGGCAATCCAGCAAACTATGGCATCGTTATTTATGCCGGATGCGACTCCGGAGCAAGTCGAAAGCTTTATTGCATTCCAGAAAACTGGTGCGATAGGAGAAAACATCGCACGAATTCTTGAAATGCATGACAGCTACGATGTCGCCCACCTTCTCGATGATGTGCATATACCGACTCTCGTCATACATTGTGTGGGGGACTCAGTAGCCCCGTTGTCCGAAGGGAAACTCATTGCTTCGAGAATTCCTGGGGCCGAGTTTGTTACGCTTGATAGCAGGGAACATCTGGTACTGCCGACTGATCGCGAATTCGCCAGGTTTGTCGATTCAACGGTTAGTTTTATACAGCGCCACCAAATGTAGGAACTGGGCGGCTGCTACTGGCCGCAAGTCGACTCTGATCCTCTGAATTTGAGCGGCGGCTAACGAGATATGCTGCCATTTAGAAAGCCAGATATACTGAATTCATTTTCGTAGTCGCTATATAGGGAGCACGTTTATGGGGAGTAAGGTGATTGAATCTGAAATTCGTGAACTTATCGAAACCTACCTGAAAGCGTGGAATGCCCGCGATTTTGAGAAAATGGCATCCCTGTTCTCCGAGCCGATAACCTACGTTGTTCCGAACGGCACGCTTCATGTGCCAAACAGAAGAGCGCTAATTTCAAAGCTCAAGAAGCAGTTTTCGGAACTCGAAGCCGAGGGCTTTGATCATACGGAAATCGAAGAAGTGGTAGTGACTCAATGCAACGATACGACTTCCCTGGTAGAGATGAGAAATCTTCGCAGACTTCGTTCGGACTCAAGCGAACTGGAAAAGCGTGACGCGCTTTATATCTGTGTTTTGCAGGATGGTGTTTGGCGATTGAGTATTGCCATGGCGTGTTGGCTCGGCTGGAATAATCCATAGGAACACCTGATCAAAAAAACTTCCAATAGCTGAATTCGTGAAAGCGGGCGCTGAGAAACTGGCGATGGGGCCCGCTATTGGCCGAAGTGGGAAGCCCGCGAAACTTTTCCCAAGGATTGTTTGCGAGAATACCGACGCTCATCTTCGTGGACCGGGGCAAAAAACCTAATTGAATTCATTTGATAATAGCATCGTTTTCCAGGCGGCGAATCTGGTAGCTGACCGCGCCCCGAGTCAGGCGCAACTCGCGCGCGGCCAGACTGAAGCTCAGCTGGCGCGCGGTCGATTCGAACACCTTGAGCGATTCCAGTGATGGCAAATGATGTTTCATACGCCTCTATGATTTAAATGATTTTACCGCGTAACTCCCAGAGTGCATGTATTTATTGATTTATTTTCAATTGTCAAACGCCTGCAGATCGGCATTATTAGCGTTTATATGGTAATGGCGTCAGGTAAAGATGGCAGATAATGGGATTAAATCTCGGGCGCGCGTGGTCGTCATCGGCGGCGGCATCGCCGGTTGTTCGACACTGTATCACCTGACCCGCGAAGGCTGGACCGACGTCGTTCTGGTCGAGCGCGACGAGCTGACCTCGGGCTCGACCTGGCACGCGGCGGCGCAGGTCACCCAGTTCGGCGCCAACCAGACCATGGTCGCGCTCAAGCGCCATAGCATCGATCTCTACCGCGAACTCGCGGCGGATAGCGAAAATCCGATTTCCTACCACATCACCGGTGGCATGCGCCTGGCGCATACGCCGGCACAGGTCGACACCTACAAACACTTCGTCGGCATGGCCGCCGGCATGGGTGTCGAGATGGAATTCATCGATGCCGCCGAGGTTGGCCGGCGTCACCCGTTGATCAACACCGAGGGCCTGCTCGGCGCGTGGTGGGATCCGCTCGACGGCGACATCGACCCGGCCGGCATTACCTTCGCCATGGCGCGCAAGGCGCGCGAAGCCGGCGCCGAGGTCTATCGCTTCAATCCGGTCGAGGACATCACGCGCAAGCCCAACGGTGAATTCATCGTACATACCAGAAAAGGGGACATCGTCTGCGAAAAGGTGGTCAACGCGACCGGCTATCGGGTTAACGAGGTTGGCAACATGCTCGGCGTTTCCCACCCGGTGACATCGATGGAGCACATGTATTTCCTGACCGATACGATGCCCGAACTCGAGGCGCTGGATTTCCGTGTACCCATCATCCGTGATCCCGGCGACGATTTTTACAGTCGCCAGGAAAAGCTCGGCCTGCTGGTCGGCGTTTACGAGCAGGGCTGCAAATCCTTCGGCATGGACGGCATTGATCCGGATTTCACCCAGGCGCTGTGCCCGTCGGATCTCGATCGCTGTCTCGACAACATGGAACGCATCTTCGAGCGCCTGCCGGCGCTGGCCGAGGCGGGTATTCACACGGTCATCAACGGCCCGATTACCTACACGATTGACGGCGCGCCGCTGATCGGCCCGATTCCGGGCATCGAAAATGCCTATTGCGCGATCGGCCTGCGCGCCGGTATCGGCGAGTCCGGCGGCCACGGCAAGCTGCTGGCCCAAATTATCGTGCACGGCGAGTGCGAATGGGACGCCTGGTTCCTCGATCCGCGGCGCTTCAGCCAGTACGCCAACACCGAGCACACCTGCCTGAAGGCGATCGAGGATTACCAGAACGAGTTTCATTATCACCTGCCGCACGAGCATCGGCCGGCGGCACGTCTTGCACGCACGACACCGCTTTATGCCGCACTCGATCAGATGAATGCCGAATGGGGTGTTGTTAACGGCTGGGAGCGCGTGCTGTTTTTTAAGCCCAATGCCGATTTCGTCGACGAACACAGCTATCGATTTACGCCGACGCGCGACGAGGTCGGGCGGGAAATCGCGCACCTGCAGCAACATGTCAGCCTGATGGAAGTGTCGGGTTTCAACCGTTATGAAATCAGCGGCGAAGGCGTCGACGAATTCCTGGATCGTATGATCTGCGGGCGCCTGCCGACCGAAGTCGGCAAGCTCGGCCTGTGTTACCTGCTGACTGAAAAAGGCAACCTGTTGTCCGAGGCAACCCTGGTCAAGCTCGACAAAAACCGTTACTGGTGGGGCTCGGCGGCAGCGGCCGAGTGGCACGACCGGGACTGGCTCGACCGCTTCAAACCGGATTCGGTAACGATCACCGAAATGGCGGCCTCGCATACCATCCTCGTTGTCGCCGGGCCGCAGTCGCGCGTGCTGCTGCAATCAGTCTCGCCACGCTGCGACTGGTCCGCACAAGCCCTGCCATGGTTGCGTGCGCGGCAAATGTTCATCGGCCACGCCGAAATCACCGCGATGAACGTCAGCTTCTCCGGCGAACACGCCTACGAGCTACACGTGCCCAATGAGCAGCTTTACCTGGTGTGGCAGATCCTGAACCAGGCCGGTGCCGGATTCGAACCGGGCTACTTCGGGCTTTACGCAACCGAATCGATGCGCCTGGAAAAGGGTTACCTGCACTGGAAGGCGGATATCATTTACGAGTACAACCCGTTCGAAGCGCGACTCGATCGCTTCGTCAAGCTCGACAAGCCGGACTTCATAGGCAAATCAGCGCTGCTCGAGCAGATCGAACGCGGCCCGCGCAAGCTGCTGGTATCGATGACGATCGATTGCGCTATCGCGCCGGCACACGGCGGCGACCCGGTTTACGCCGACGGGCGCCAGGTCGGCTCGGTAACCTCCGCCGGTTACGGCCACCGCGTCGGCGAAAATATCGCCTATGCCTATATCGAGCCGTCGCAGGCGGAAATCGGCAACCGGGTCGAAGTCGGCATACTCGGCGACCGTTATGCGGCCGAAGTCGTCAATCCCGTGCGCTACGACGCGGATAACCGGCTGCCCCGATCATGAGCGAAAAACCACGCCGACGCCGCGGCGGCAGCCGCAAGGCTATGCTGGAGAAGCGCAGCAAACCGCCAGCCATCAGCCCGGCGCCGGCGGGGCCTGTCGGCGGTCAGTATCGGCCGCTGACGCAATCCCAGCTGCAGCAGATCTACGATACCGCGTTGCGTATGCTGGCCGAGCTCGGCATGGGCGACGCGCCACCGGCCCTGACCCGGCAGGCGCTCGACTGTGGCGCGACGATCAACGAACTCGGTCGATTATGCTATTCGCGCGCGATGGTCGAAGACATTATCGACGGCGCCTGTAAATCCTTTGTTCTGCACGGGCGCGACGAAGCCCACAGCTTCGAGGTCGGTGGTGAACGCGTCTACTTCGGCACGGGCGGCGCGGCGGTGCAAACGCTCGATCTCGACACCCACCTGTACCGTCCGTCGACGCTGGCCGACCTGGAGGCCTTTACCCGGCTCGCGGACCGGCTGCAAAACATTTCCTGGTTCACGCGCTGCTGCGTCGCGACCGATGTATCCGACATTTTCGATCTCGACGTCAATACGGCTTATGCCTTGATGCGCGGCACGCAAAAGCCGGTCGGCACCAGCTTCACCCTCGGCAGCCATGTCGATCCCATCGTCGGCCTGTTCGATACGGTCGCCGGTGGCGAAGGCAAGTTCGCGCAGAAGCCTTTTTGCAAGGCGCATATCAGCCCGATAATTTCGCCGATGCGCTACGGCGAGGATGCCTTCGAGGTCGCAATGGCCTGTATTCGCCGGCGCGTGCCGATCAACGCCATCGTCGCGGCAATGTCGGGCGCGACTTCGCCGGCGACGATCGACGGCATGCTGGCAGCCTCGTTTGCCGAAACCCTGGCCGCGCTGGTCATGATCAACATCTTCGAACCCGGATACCCGGTGATCTTCTCCAACTGGCCGTTCGTGATCGATTTGCGCAGCGGCGCTTTTTGCGGCGGCGGCGGCGAGATTTCGATCCTGAACGCCGCCGCGGCGCAGCTGGCGAATCACATCGGCGTACCGTCCGGGGTAGCCTCGAGCATGTCTGACGCCAAAGCGGTCGATGCGCAAATGGGCATGGAAAAAGCGTTATCGTCTCTCGCCTGCGGGCTATCGGGCGCCAACCTGGTATACGAATCATCGGGCATGATGGCGAGCCTGCTCGGCGCCTCGTTCGAGGCTTTTGTACTCGACAACGAAATGCTGTCGCACGTGTATCGCATGATTCGCGGCATCGAGGTCAGCGACGAAACGCTGGCATTCGAAACGATGAAAAACGTCATTACCGGCGAGGGTCATTTCATCGGCGAAACCCAGACCATGCAGGCGATGGAGCGGGATTATTTCTATCCAAAACTGGGCGACCGTCTCGAACCGACCGCCTGGGCCGAAGCCGGCGCCCGGGATGCGTGGCAGAAAGCCAACACCGAGGTACGAGATATCCTGGCGCAACATCGACCGAATTACATCGATCCCACGGTCGACACCCGCATCCGCGAGCGCTTCAATATCCGGCTTGACTGAACCTCGATCCACCGTGCGCCCGCGCCGCCGGTGAAGCGCAGTGGGTCGCCTTAACCCTTGCTCATGTGAAACAACGGCGGGAACAGTTCGTATTCACGCAGGCTTTCGGCCAGGATTGCGCTGAAACTGTTTTTCAGGCGATCTTCGCCGAAGACGTTCTGAATATCGATCACGTCGAAGTATTCGTGTTCCTCGTACTTGGGATTCCACAGAATCAGCGGGCATTGCTGATTCGAATAAATCGCCGTACCCATGCCCTTGTGGATCGACCGCACCTCGATCTCGCCGGTGTCTTCGTTTTCGTTGAGGTACAGGCAGGAGTTCACCTCGACTTCGAAAATCTTTTCGATCGCCTTGCGCGGATGTATTTCGCCGATCACGTGCACCATGCGCGTCACGTCGGCATCGGGGTCGACCAGGTTGAAAGGGCCCTGGACATCGTCGCGCGCAAACTGGTAAATGCCATCCTGGTAAACGATTTTACCGACAGTCAGCACGTTGCCCAGTATGTTGGCCGCGAAATACTTGGAGATATCTTGGAAAATGTTTTCCATACAACCTGGTTTCCGTTGATTAGTAGCCGTTGACGGCGGCCTTGAGTACCGCCGAATAATACCCGGGAGTATAGAAGAACACCATGATTTAACAGTGAAAATCCTGTCATTTTGCAATGCTTAACTGGCGTACGATTTTCTCCAGCAAACTGCCTTTGCGCGGTGGATACGGCGTCGCGATAACCAGCTTGCGCGACAGTTCGACCGCTTGCTCGAAAGGCGCTACCAGGCTGCCATCGTCGAGGAAGTCACGCACCAGCGGCTCATGCCCCATCAGCACCCCGGCGCCGTTCTGAGCTTCCTGTACGGCCAGGCTGTATAGCGAGAAGGTGGGTCCGGAGGCATCGATATTGAGTTCCGGCGCAATCACTGATAGCCATTGTTGCCAATCTTCGGTCCAGCGCGCATCGTGTAAAAAAAGTTCGCCCTCGAGATCCGCCGGCTTCTTTAGCCCCGCTGCAATCGCCGGCGCGCACACCGGGAAAATCCAGTCGCTGCAGACTTCGACGCAATGTCCCGGTCTTTTTTCCGTCTCGTAAAAGATGCTCAGGTCATAGGGCTCCCGCAACAGATTGGGTGGACTGTCCAGTGCGGTAATCGAAATCGCGGTTTGCGGCGCGATCGAACGCACCCGGGGTGACCGCAAGTTCGGCCGCGGCGGCCTTGAAACCACCGAGCCGCGCAGCCGATTCAAAAGCACGTAGTGCGTTTAACGGTGGCGCTTTCGGTTTGGGAGGGGTTAACGCAGAATCAGACATAGTTTTTCTACGGCTAAAAAATAACAAAACTGGTTTGTCTCTGGCACGTCTTGTTGCTAGATTTAGCGGCAACCGTTTCCATCACCGCAGGAGTAAACCATGCCCGCAGCGATACCCAAGTTTTGCCTGTCGCGCGCCGACGGCGCGCACTTTGAGCCCATGCACGGTTACCGTGACTGGCTGAAGATTCGCGATCTGGGTCTTGGCCAAGCGACCAACGGCCAGTACGACGCCTGGGTCACGCGTGCCAACGACCTCGGTGGAACCACCGGACGGCATTACCACAACTACGAATTCCAGATCATGTATGTCACCCGTGGCTGGGTGAAGATGTATTACGAGGGTGAAGGGGAGTTCGTGCTCAAGGCTGGCGATTTCGTTTATCACCCGCCACGGCAGGTGCACGATTTGATGGAGTATTCCGAGGATGTCGAAATCTTCGAACTCGCCTCGCCAGCCGACCATAGCGCAACCGATGTCTGACTTCTTTATCAAAGGCCTCGCCGACACCGATCCGCTGATCGCCGATGCGCTGGCGGGGGAACTTGAGCGGCAGCAAACCCACATCGAACTGATCGCGTCGGAAAACATCGTCAGCCGCGCGGTTCTCGATGCGCTCGGTCACGCGATGACCAACAAGACGCTCGAGGGCTATCCTGGCAACCGCTTTCACGGCGGCGGCGAATTCGTCGACCTGGCCGAACAGGCTGCGATCGACCGCGCGCGCGAACTGTTTGGCTGTGACTACGCCAACGTACAGCCGCATTCCGGCACTCAGGCCAACCAGGCGGTTTTTTTCGCAACGGTCAAACCGGGCGAAACGATTCTGAGCCTCGACCTCGCGGCCGGCGGCCACCTCAGCCACGGTGCCCCGCCGAACCAGTCGGGACGCTGGTTCGACGCGCATCACTACGGCGTCGAGCATGACAGCGGTTTGATCAATTACGATGAAGTCGATTTGCTTGCGCACAAGTTGCGGCCGGCACTATTGATTACCGGCGGATCTGCCTACCCGCGTTTTATCGACTTCGAACGCATGCGCCATATCGCCGATTCGGTCGGTGCCTTACTGCTGGTCGACATGGCCCATTTCGCGGGACTGGTGGCCGCCGGCGTCCATCCTTCGCCGCTGCCGCACGCCGATATCGTAACCTGCACCACGACCAAGACTCTGCGCGGGCCGCGTGGCGGCCTGATCCTGGCACGCGACGCAAAATGGGCGAAGCCGCTGCAGTCGGCGATTTTTCCCGGCGTGCAGG
The DNA here is from genome assembly GCA_020354435.1 of Gammaproteobacteria bacterium. Lineage (GTDB taxonomy): Bacteria > Pseudomonadota > Gammaproteobacteria. The sequence continues at coordinate 142,046 of CP070646.1, read as the reverse complement.
GCAGCCTGCACAGCCAGATCATCGCCGCCAAAGCGATCTGTCTGGGCGAGGCGCTCGGCGAAGATTTCAGGGCTTACGGTAAGCAGGTGGTGGCAAACGCCAGCGCACTCGCACAGCACCTGTCGGACCGCGGCATCAAGCTGGTTAGCGGCGGCACCGATACACACATCGTGTTACTCGATTTTTCACAGCAGGGATTAAGCGGACAACAGGTGCAGGACAGCCTGTCCACGGTCAACCTGACGTCGAATAAAAATCCGATCCCGTTCGACTCGCCGAAGCCCTCCGAATGGGCCGGCCTGCGTCTCGGCGTTGCCGCCGCGACTACCCGCGGTCTCGGTCGAAGTGAATTCGAATTACTGGGTGATATCATCGGACGCGCGGTCGCACGCTGCGAGGCAGGAGATCAAACGGAAATCGAATCCGACCGGCAGCAGGTTTTGTCGCTATGTGAACGCTTTCCGATCTATCCCCGATAATCAAGTCATTGCGAGGAGCGCAGCGACGAAGCAACCCTGTAAAGATCGCTTCGCTACACTCGCGACGACTCTCTTTTTAACTAGCTCCAGCGGCCGTTCTTGGAGAACTGGCTTTTCAGAAACTCCATCTGGTCGGCGAGTATGTTCTTGTTGGCGAGATAAAAGAACTCGTAGCGGTTGGGCACGAAGGGCACTGCCAACAGCTGCATGCCGGCCTCTTCCGGCGTTCGGTTTGCCTTGCGATGATTGCAGCGCTTGCACGCGGTAACGACATTGGTCCAGCTGTCGGTGCCACGGCGCGATACCGGCACGATATGGTCGCG
>CP070646.1:130008-141144 GCA_020354435.1 Gammaproteobacteria bacterium | reverse complement strand
ATACAACACTATCGCACCCAACATCATGTCATCGATGGAATCTTTGAGGTAAGCGGTAACAATACCCGAAACCAGCATGACTATCATGGAAGCAGTAAAACAGGAACCTGCTTTCCTATGAAGTGCGCTGCCTTTCTTAGCGAACATGGCAACGACTGCTGTTACCAATGCAAGCGTTCCTGCGGGGGCATGTATTGCCCAAACGATGATGTCTTTCATGAATAATGCTCTGTAAAAATTAACTGAATAAACTTGATGACTGAAACCCGTTATTTCTGGGAGCGAATCCTATCAATACATAAATAAAAGCAATACAATGAAAACTGAACAACTGCTATACATATTTGTATGGATTGGCGATCAATAACATTCGACTGGAATCGTGCGCGCGCTTTTTTGGTAACTGCGGAGGAAGGCTCCCTGGCTGCGGCAGCCCGGTCACTGGGAATGACGCAACCTACACTGGGGCGCCAGGTGGCGGCGCTGGAAAAAGAGATCGGCCTCGATCTCTTTACCCGGAGGGGTCGGGGGTTGGAACTCACTCCCAATGGCATCAAATTACTTGAGCACGTGCGCCTGATGGGGGATGCCGCCAACCAGTTTTCTTTATCGGCTTCCGGTAAATCAGAAGTGATCGAGGGCGACGTTAGCATCACCGCTTCCGAACTTCTTTCCACGTTTATGTTGTCACCCATGATCAAAGCTTTGCGGGAGACGGAACCTGGCATCGAGATCGAAATAAATTCAACTAACGAGGAGCGTGATCTCAATCGAAGAGAAGCTGATATTGCTATCCGGAGTTTCCGCCCAACACAGCCGGAGTTGATTGCAAAAAGACTGTGCAGTGTTCGAGGTCATCTCTACGCCGCCAAAAGCTATCTGCAGCAATTGGGTAATCCTAAATCGATGGAAGAGCTGAACAAGGCGAACTTCATCGATACCGAGAAACCAGGCCGCCTCATGACCTTGCTCAATTCTCAGGGCTTTAATCTAACCAGGCAGAATTTTCCAGTTATTTCAAATAGCCATATTGTTCAATGGGAATTGGTCAAACAAGGAGTGGCAATTTGTGCCACGGTAGAAGAAATTGGAGATAAGGAGCCTCTGGTTGAGCGTGTCGTTATCTCCAATCTTCCTCTGATTACCATGGACCTATGGCTAGTTACTCACAATGAATTGAGAACCAACCGTCGAATCAGACGAGTCTTTGATTTCTTGGTGTCGGAGTTTGCTGGTTATCAACACTAACTAGGAACGGCCGTTATTGGCTGCGGTTTCAGAAGCCCAGGAATCGCATTTCAGCGTCCGCTAACGGGAAAACAGACGCTTAAACTCTATTGATCAGCGGCGATAGCCGACCCACTTGAGACGTTGACTGGTATCGACCAATCAAGCAATTAGCGGCCCCAGATAGGCTTGTTCAGGTGGCCGATGAGACCTGTTTGACCTGGTCAACTCACCAAATTGCTGCAGACAAAAGTAGCGGTAGGCGGTCGGCATGTCAGGCAGCAGAAATCAGGTCGGATTGACCGATGGGAAGGAGCAATATTAGACGATTCGGCAGGAATTACTCAGATTTCGTGCGCTTCAGGGCAGGACGGCATCGTGAATCTCTTTCTTTGCCTGGTGGAATCGTGAAAATAGGGTGTTAATGTTTCCCATACTTCGTCGGATCGGCGGTATCGGGACCTTCAGGGTTATTGGACCAATCCGGTAATTTGACGAAATCGGGTTTGGGATAGGCTCCGATGCAGGTGGTTTGAATCGCCATATGATCGCTTCTATAGTTTTCGGGTTTCGCGGAAATCCAGTCCTTTGAATCGGCGCCTACGCTACCGGAATCGAAGTCGCCGGCATAAAGCAAAATTCGACACGGGATGTCCGATTCTACGCAATCACTCGCCTGGATATAGGCCAATTTGATATTTTCTATAAGAACAACGTTGTTCTTAATCGACGCCGATTGGAGTACAGTATGGGCCTGACATATCCGGCTTGGGCTAGCGGGTACCATTCCGATCTCATCGGAGTCAGCTGAAAATAAAACAATGAACCGACGGAATCTTTGCCCCGCCGGTAACAATCGAAGGAGATATGCAATGTTAGCTAACCTATTCAACAGACGTTTGCTCGCAATCTGCGGCGCGGTATTCTTGCTTGCTCTCGGCCAGTCGGTGAGGGCCGAAACCGAATTGACGGTTTACACCGCGGTCGAAGCCGAAGACCTGGCTCGTTACGCAAAAACCTTTAACGAGGACCACCCGGACATCAAGATCAAGTGGGTACGCGACTCAACCGGCATCGTCACTGCCAAACTGCTCGCCGAGAAAAATAATCCACAGGCGGACGTCGTCTGGGGCCTGGCCGCAACCTCGCTGTTGCTGCTGAAAAGCGAGGGCATGCTCGAGCCCTACAAGCCCAAGGGCGTCGAGAAGCTGGATAAAAAATTCGTCGATAAGGGCGCGGTGCCATCCTGGGTCGGCATGGACGCCTGGGTGGCCTCGATTTGCTATAACACCGTCGAGGCGGCCAAGCACAACCTGAAGCCGCCGGCCACCTGGCGCGACTTGCTCAAGCCGATGTACAAGGGCCATCTGATCATGCCGAATCCGAATTCGTCGGGCACCGGTTTCCTCGACGTTTCCAGCTGGCTGCAGATGTTCGGCAAGGAAAAAGGCGGTTGGGATTTCATGGACGGTCTGCACAAGAATATCGCACGTTACACGCATTCCGGCTCCAAGCCCTGCAAACTTGCCGCTGCCGGTGAAATACCGATCGGCATTTCATTCGCCTTCCGTGGTGCCAAGTCCAAGGCCAAGGGCGCACCGATCGATATCATAGTGCCCGCCGAGGGTGTAGGTTGGGATATGGAAGCGACTGCGATTGTCGCCGGCACCGACAAGCTCGAAGCCGCACAAACCCTGGTCGACTGGTCGATTACGAAGAAGGCCAACGAAATGTACAACACCGGTTACGCTGTCGTCGCGATGCCGGGCGTGGCCAAACCGGTCAAGTACTTTCCGGACAACCTGCTGGAAAAAATGATCCAGAACGATTTCGAGTTTGCCGCCAATAACCGCAAGGCGATCCTGGCCGAGTGGCTCAAGCGCTACGATTCGAAATCCGAGGCCAAATAGGCACAATGTGTTGCTAGAATACGGCCTGACCCGCGAGGGTCAGGCCGTTTTTTCATCGGCACGCACAGCGGAAAATTGGCCCCGACCGACTGGCGATCGAATATGACACCACAGAATACAGGCGACAGCGAATCCACCGAGATCTACCTGCAGATTGACCGGCTGACCAAGAAATTCGGTAATTTCGTCGCCCTCGACGATGTTTCGCTGCAAGTCTACGAGGGTGAATTCATTTGTTTTCTCGGGCCGTCCGGCTGCGGCAAGACGACGTTTTTGCGCGCCATCGCCGGGCTCGATATTCAGACCTCGGGCACGGTGCGACAGGCCGGCGTCGACATTTCCGCGCTGCCGCCGTCGGAGCGCGATTTCGGCATCGTATTCCAGTCCTACGCACTGTTTCCGAATCTGACCGCGGAACGCAATATCGCCTTCGGCCTGGAAAACCAGAAGCTGGGAAAATCTGTGGTAGCCGCGCGCGTCGCTGAATTACTCGAGCTAGTCGGGCTGCCCGATCAGGGTCCCAAGTATCCGGCGCAACTGTCGGGCGGGCAGCAGCAGCGCATCGCGCTAGCGCGCGCGTTGGCTACCTCTCCCGGACTGCTATTGCTCGACGAGCCGCTATCAGCGCTCGATGCCAAGGTGCGCGCGCACCTGCGCCATGAAATGAAGACCCTGCAGCGACGCCTTGGAGTTACCACGGTTATGGTGACTCACGACCAGGAAGAAGCTCTGACGATGGCGGATCGCATCGTCGTCATGAACCATGGCGTCATCGAGCAGGTCGGTACGCCGACCGAAATTTACCGCGAGCCAGACACCCTGTTCGTCGCCGACTTCATCGGTGCGATGAACCAGGTCGATGGGCGTACCGACGGCGCCAACAGCATTACCATAGGCGATCTCAAGCTGATCTCGCGCAATCACGGACTCGCCAGCAACGCGCCGATAGTCGCGGCAATCCGGCCGGAAGACATCGTGCCACAGGGCATCGGCGGTTATTCTGATGACGCGACGCACGCGGAGAACCGCCTCGAGATGGAAATCGAGGACATGGAGTTTCTCGGCTCCTTCTGGCGGGTTTCACTAAGGAATAGCGCGTTGGGCGAAGCGACCCTGATAGCCGACCTGTCGGTCAACGCAATGCGCAGCCAGGCCGCCGAAATCGGTTCGACGATACAGGTGGCGCTACCGCCGGACCGGCTGTGGGTTTTTCCTTTCACCCGGAGCGACCAGGCGCAACGATGACGGATACGACGACCATTAGTGCTCCCGCCGCACCTCAGATCAAACCGAAAACCAGCCGCGACGATCGCATCATGGTCGGTTTTATCCTGGTCATCTGCCTGTATCTGCTAATCACGCTGGCGTTTCCGCTGTACGCGATGCTGTCGAAGTCTTTTTCCACCTTTGCCTTCGATCTGACCAATTTCGAATTCCAGGTCAATACCGGCGACGGCTGGAGCGACCCGATCAGCGCAGCGGCGCAAAACGAAAAAATCCAGAAGTTCAAACCCGAGGACCTGGTCACCAGCTCCGACGGCCGTCTCGCTGTCACCGAGTTCTTTCCCGACTTTAGTTTTCGCAGCCCGACGCGCTACCGCCTGAGACAGGTCCGGGGCGATACCTCGTTCCTGTTCAAGACTGATCGCATCGACGATACCGAGTGGCACGAGTACAGTTCAAACGAATTCCGGCGCATCGTGCTACGGGCGTCGGCATCGACCGGGCTCGACAATTACCGCACTTATTTTTCGACGCCGGCACTGTTCCGCTCGATCGAAAACTCGCTACTGATCGCGACCATTAGCACGATCATTACGGTCAGTCTCGCATTCGGTTTTGCCTACGCGCTGAACCGCAGCACGATGCGTTTCAAGGGACTTTTCAGGCTGGTGGCGATGATACCGATCCTGGTACCATCGCTGCTGCCCGGGATCGCGCTGGTTTACCTGTTCGGCAACCAGGGCATGATCAAGGGGTTGTTGATGGGGGAGTCGATTTACGGGCCGATCGGCATAGTCATGGGATCGGTTTTTTTTACCTTCCCGCACGCGCTGATCATCATTACCACGGCACTGGCGATTTCCGACGCGCGCCTGTACGAGGCCGCGACCGCACTGCGCACGAGCCGCTGGCGCACCTTCTGGACCGTGACCATTCCGGGTGCGCGTTACGGTTTGATTTCCGCTGCCTTTGTCGTGTTCAACCTGGTCATCACCGATTTCGGCCTACCCAAGGTCATCGGCGGACAGTTCAATATGCTCGCGGTCGACATATACAAGCAGGTCATCGGGCAGCAAAATTTCGAGATGGGAGCGGTGGTATCGGTGGTGCTGCTGATCCCGGCGCTGCTGGCCTTCACCGTCGACCGCATCGTGCAAAAGAAACAGGTGGCGCAATTGTCGGCGCGCTCGGTGCCGTACGTGCCCAAGCCGCACAAGCAGTTCGACCGCATTTGTTTCGTTTACTGCTCACTGGTGGCGATATTCATCGTCGGCCTGATAGCGGTTTGCCAGTACGCCGCGCTGATCAAGTTCTGGCCATATAATCTTTCGTTGAGCCTGGACAATTACAACTTCGAGGTCATGGACGGCGGCGGCTGGGATTCCTACACCAATTCGATCCAGCTAGGACTGTATACAGCGCTGGTCGGCACCATCGTCGTTTTCGTCGGCGCCTACATGGTGGAAAAAACCAATGGTTTTTTCGCCACGCGCTCCGCTTTCCAATTTCTCGCGATGATGCCGATGGCGATCCCGGGAATGGTGTTGGGTCTGGCCTACATCTTTTTCTTCAACAATCCGGACAACCCGTTGAATCCGATTTACGGTACGCTGGCGATCATGGTGATCTGCACCGTCACGCACTTTTACACGGTTTCGCACCTGACCGCGGTAACCGCTCTGAAACAAATGGACAGGGAGTTCGAGTCGGTAGCGGCGTCGCTGAAACAGCCTTTCCAACGGCTGTTTGCGCGCGTGACCGTACCGGTGTGCCTGCCGTCGATTCTGGATATCTCGATTTACCTGTTCGTCAACGCGATGACGACTGTGTCGGCGGTCATCTTTCTGTACTCGCCGGATACGACGCTGGCATCGGTGGCGGTGCTCAACATGGACGACGCCGGCGATATCGCGCCGGCTGCTGCGATGGGCATGATGATTTTTTACACCAACGTCGGTGCGCGCCTGATCCACCAGTTCGTATCGCGCAACCTGGTGCGCCGCACGCAGGCCTGGCGCGGTACTTAGAGTTTAGGCACCATTCCCAGGAGATAGATATTACTCAGAGTAAATTTTAGCCTTGCCCGGTTGGCCAAGAAACAACGCCATATGACAGTATCCACCGTCACAACCCTCGATGGACAACATTTCGACATCGCGATTATCGGTGCGGGTATCAATGGAGCCAGCGCGGCGCAACACCTCGCCGCCGCCGGTTACCGGGTCCTGGTAGCGGAACAGGGTGACTTCGCCACCGGCGCCACCAGCCGCTCGAGCCGCCTGTTGCACTGCGGCTTGCGTCACCTGGCCTCGGGCTCGAGTTTCTGGAATATGTTGCGGCCCGATCGGCTGGCGCAGGCGTTGGCCACCGCGCGCGACGACATGCTCGCACGCGACGAGATCGTCGACAGCATCCCCGAGCGCCTGCGGCCGATCAATTTTTGCCTGCCAATCTATGCCGACGGTGTATACGCGCCGTGGCAACTGGACGCCGCGTTCTTGGTGCTGCGCCTACTGAGTCCTCGCGGTGTTGCACTCGATTACCGGCGCTATCATCCGAGTCAACTGGCGCAGGTTCCAATAGCGCCATGGCTGCGCTGCCCGGATCGGCTGAAAAGTGTTGCGGTGTATCGCGAGTACCTGTTCGACTGGCCGGAAAGGATCGCGCTCGACGCACTGTTCGACGCGCGCCGCATGGGGGCGCGGATTCACAACTATACACGGGCCGAGGCCCTGCAAAGAATCGAGCCGGCCAACCGCTGGCGATTGTCGCTAGCCGCGGTGGAACAGGGTACTTCGGCGGATCGATCGGTTCCTGTTGAAAAGGCCTGCGTGACGGCAGACCTCGTGCTCAACCTCGCCGGCGCCTGGGTCGACGATGTCATTCGAAAAGCCGGGACTGACATCGAACCTCGCTGTGCCGGCATCAAGGGCATTCACATTGCGCTTCGCCTGCCGGACGAATTCGCCGACTGGGGCTTGTTCGCCTATAACAGCATCGGCCAGCCACTGTATTGTTTACCGGCGAACGGGATACATTACGTCGGGTTGACGCGACGGCCATTCGCCGGCGATATCGCGGCCGTAGCGGCCAGCGATGAGGAAATCGACTGGATGGTCGCGGAACTCAACCGCTGCCTGCCGCAACTGGCGATCACCTGTGCTGATGTGCTGTTCTCCTGGGCCGGCGTCAATCCGCTGACCCGCGATCCCGAATTACCCCTGGGAAGCCGTGAAATTAAGATCCATGACCTCGCAGCAGCTGGCCTGCCAGGCATGCTGACGCTGACCGGCGGGCCGATCATGACCCACCGGCTCGTAGCCAATCGAATAGTCGACAGGGTTGCGAAGCGTCTCGCGCCGTCGGGGTCTGCTCAGGATTTGAGTTTTCGCGGGCTCGATCACGAGGCCGAGCAAAACGCCGCCCGGATCAAGAGCGAAACTTTCAGCGTTAGCACGGCGACGGTCAAGCGTTGCGCGCGCGACGAGCAGCCGGGTTGTCTGGCCGACCTGCTGATGCGCCGGCTCGGCGCCGGCTGGGCCAGTGATCAGGGCCTGGCGCTGGCGCGTCAGGTGGCTCAAGCCGCAGCCCCCGAGCTAGGCTGGTCGCAAACCCGTATCGATGCCGAGGTGCGTGCCTACGAGCAGCACCTGATGGTCGCTCGGCGCCGGCCGGGGATTTGAGGCAAATCTGATAGCAGGTGGCGTTTCACTTATTCTAAAAATGACGAAACACGGCGCAAGGCAGCATTGGATATTCTAAAACTTGCTGGATATGAACCGGGACATCTTGAAACTTATGGTTGGGGAGAATTGGTGCGGGATCATTTTCCGAGATAAAGCTCGATTTTGACCCATAAATGAGCGACTTTCTGTACGACTGTATTTCTGACAAGTAATATTGATATCACACAGAAGCGGCTCCACAAAAAGTGGACCCTTAGTAATCTTCTATAAGCGGTAAGGATCGATTCCTGCAGCCTAGCTTTTGCTCACAGGCGTCCGCTATGGAGTCCATCCCATTGCTATTAGCGAATCTTGTTTTATGGTTTATTCCGGAAGGCCGGCTTTTCGAAGCCCATCCATTATAATTTCGAAGTATTCCGGGTTTCGAAAGCGAGTCTCTGTCGAGTAGCGCCCGATAGTAAGCCCGGGAACCAGGGACAGTAGCTGCTGCACAGTCTTACCTGCTTCTTGCAGGCGCCCCGCGTGGCCGAGGCTCGAAGCAAGGACGCGATGAGCAGGCGTGAATTTCGGATTCTGACGCAAAGCTCTTGATGCCCACTCTATCGCCTCTTCGATCTCGCCTAGACAAAGGCAGGCAAATCCTATACCTGCATAGCTTCGATAGGCACTGAGATCCAGTGGGCTGAGACGAATCGCCTTTTCGAACTGCGCCTTGGCTGTCTCGGCATCACCGTTGTAGATCCGCAACCACCCGCTAAAAACGAGTGCCTGGGAAGAGTTTGGATTAATCTCAAGCGCATGATCTATGTGGTCCAGACCCTCCTCAGGAGATTCACCAAAAAAACCCAACACGTAGCCTGCTAGCCAGAGCGTCTCGGGAATTGAATTTTCAATTTCGATCGCGAGACGTGACAGTCGAAGCGCTTCCTGCTCTTCGTCCTCCTTGGACTCAACCCATCCCTGCGCAACTCTCAGCGTATAACACCAAGCGGCCAGAGCCATTGCCGAAGCATATCGGTCGTCTAGCTTAATAGCCCGCGCTGTCAGTCTGAGAGCTTCGTTATTGCCGTCCCTTGTCATCGAATGCGTAATTGACAATGCTCGTAGAAACAAATCGTACGCATTTAAGTTGGAAGTCGGCTTTTTTCGTGACAGTTCCATTTCTGACGAGCGCAATTTTGGTTCAATTGCACCAGCTACACTTTCAACAACCTGATCCTGCAAATCAAAAACGTCACCTAAACTTCCATCGTACCGATCAGCCCAGACGTGACGGTCTTTAACGCCATCTATTAATTGTGCGGTGATACGTAGTCTATCACCCGATTTACGGACACTGCCCTCCAGAAGATATCGTACACCCAGTTGCTGGGACACCAGCTTAACGTCGATATGTTTACCCTTGAACGCGAAAGCCGAGTTTCGAGATACCACGAAGAAGGACTGAACCTTTCCAATGGCGGTGGTAATCTCCTCCGTGATGCCGTCACAAAAATACTCCTGATCAAGATCGCCGCTCATGTTGTCAAATGGCAGAACCGCCAACGACGGTTGTTTGGGTAACTCAATTTCAGGATGTTCCTCAACAATCGTTTCGGGTGGATTCTCGGTGCTTAGACGAACCTGGTAGGCACGAACAGGGGCTTTAATATTTTTTACCTTCTGTTCACCCATGAACTCGTAGTTAAGAGGCAGCTTGTTGCCAACCGCTGAACGGACCGCTTCCGAAATACACACACCTCCGGGATCGGCGAGTTTTTCCAGTCGGGCCGCGACGTTTACATCGTTTCCGTAGATATCGCCCCTGTCTTCGATGACTTCTCCGAGATTTATGCCGATACGAAATTTAACTCGTCGATCCGATGGAAGATCCTTGTTTAGTTCGAAGAGATTATTTTGAATGCTGGTTGCGGCTTCGACAGCCTGAGTCACTGTGCCAAAATCGGCCAAGACTGCATCCCCTGCGTAATGGACAACCCTCCCGCCATGCTCGGAGATTTGATTAGTTAAAACATCCAGATACCGACTGAGGTGACGGTGTGTAGTTTCTTCATCGTCACCGGTCAATCGAGAGTAATCCACAACATCAGCATAAAAAATAGCCGCCAGCTTGCGAGGCAATTCATCTTCCATTTATGGTTCATTACTTAATCGGCTATGACCGGCTAAATACTACCTTTAAGCGAATTTACACACCAGTCAGGCTAATGCATGTCAAGGGGGCGATATTGGTATGTAGCTTCGATTTTCCAGCGTCCGAAACTGGCCGATTCCCGTAGCCCGGTGCGGCAATTTGAGCGGCAGCTTACGAGAAAAAAGCCCCTCACTGTCTCGCTATAATCGGCCATAAGCGAGCCTGAACCGACGCCAAGTCGAATCAATGTGAACGCCAGGAACGGACACATTGAACTTTACTAAACTAATGGACAGCCCAAACCCCAGGTCGAGGTAGGCACGAGTCTGTTTCCGAGGTCGATTTCCGAATTTTGGGGTCGGATTCCCTGAAGTTAGCGCTGGTGAGCACCAAACAATGCTTCAGATCTTAAGGCTTCGCTTATTATCTTTATATCAGGCTCAGGAATTTTGGGTCTGGCAGTGTTTGCAAATACTACTGGTGAATTCCGCCTCGGACTGAGCCGAAATGAAGTGATCGGGGGGAATCCAAATATTACCGTGAATGTGGATGTCCTTGCAGACACTGCAAATCGGAAAGGTGCCTCTAATAGTCCTCGATAGGGCCTTTCGGAACAACCGGCCTGTTTCCATATTCAGTGTTCTTGATCTTAAGATGCTAGCTTGTGTCTTTTCCGCATAAATCCCGAATCCTATCAAGATTATAGAGACAAGGCTTCGCATCCAGAGTTCGTGGGGCTCTGAGGGAAGCAGGCGCGCCGTAAAGGAAACATTTTCTATAAATATCGAATCCAGATAAGCCTCGAAAATCCAGAAGCTGGCAGCCAGTAAACAGGCGATAATCAGCAGTGGAGGGTTGTTAGGCGTATCGGAATTCGGCCGTACTTTTACTGGCCTGGTACATTTACTTCGAGAATGAGGGTTATGTTGTTCGCACATACGAATAGACTCGGCTA
>CP070646.1:118437-129908 GCA_020354435.1 Gammaproteobacteria bacterium | reverse complement strand
GGGAATGTCGGGGACAGTTTACTTGTTTCGCGCGGAAATAAGTAAACTGTCCCCGACATTCCCGTCCCTCAATTTTGCTGTTCGTCGAAGTATTCATCGAAACGTTTCTTGCCGTCCGCGCCGAACAGCTTTTCGCAGGCCTCGAACAGACCCGCCGACTGGCGCAGCGTGTCGCGCGATACCAGCAGTTCGATCTTCGAGCGCCTGCGCAGATAGTCTTCCAGCTTGACAATCATTTCATGTTTGGCGAGGTAGTCGATCTCGCAACGGCGAATGCCGGTGTTTTCGATCAGGGGTTCGCACAGGCCGGGATCTTTTTCGATCGCGTCGAGCATACCGTTGGCGTTGGCGCCATAGCGTCGCCAAAGGCGTTCGCTCAGAATCTCGCCGGTATCCCGGGCGGCAATCTGATCGAGTCCGAGCGTCTGCGCGCGCCCGAAATAAGCCTCGCGTTCGCGACGGCCCGGTTCACCATACCATTTACCCTCGGGTTGCCTGATTCGCAGGCCAAGGCGGGAGACGCAATCGCTGATTTCATCGCCGACGTTAATGCAATCGGTCAGTTTGCCGCCGAAGATGCTGATATGCCGGCTATCGGCATCCATTTCGATGACATGCCTGCGTGACAGGTGCTGCACGTCGACCGAGGCGTCCGTTTTTCGGCTCGCCAACGGGCGCACCCCGCAGCGTTCGGCAATCACGTCGTCCCGGGTTAACGGCGCCGGCAGGTCGAGGCGCGCGTTGATGTTGGACAGAACGAATTCGCGGTCCTCGTCGGTTACCTGCGTGAGCGGATCATCGACCCTGGTATCGGTGGTGCCGATGCAGGTGCGGTTAGCCATCGGGATGGCAAAAAACAGGCGCTCGTCGTCGGCGAAAAATGCGAGCACGCGGTGGCTTTGCGAAATTCGTGGAACCAGCAGATGTATGCCCTTGGAAAACAAGTGATGATGCTCGGTTTCGATGCCGCTGATCCGATTCAGCTGATCGACGTATGCGCCCGCGGCATTGATCAACACTTTCGAACGAATGCCGAAACGCCGGCCGCTGATCTGGTCTTCGGCTTCGGTCAGCCAGTATCCGTCAGCCGCGCGAATCGAACTCCGGGAAGCAACGTAATTGGCCGCGATGCAGCCCTTGTCCATCGCGCTGCGCACGAAATTGAAAACGAAGCGGGCATCGTTGTCGTGCAGGAAGGCGTCCGAGTACTCGACGCCGGCCGTGCTGACGTAGGTATTGACAAGCGGCTCGAGCTTTTTGATCTTTTTCAGCGATAACAACTGTGGCGTTCGCGTTCTGCCGCGGCCGAGGAGCCAGTAGAGCCAGGTACTCATCAGGATGACCAGCGGATGAAAGCGAAACTTGCGGTTGATCGTCAGCAGGAAGCGAATTTCCTTGACCGTCGACGGAAAGCTGTCGAGCAGTTCGTTGCGCGATTTGCACAGCCCGGCGACCAGGTCAAATTCATAGCCTTCCATGTACTTGATGCCGCCCCAGACCAGGTTAGACGATTGCTGGCTGGTGAAACCGGCGAAGTCGCGCGCGTCGATCAGGCCGACCTTTACCCCGCGCGCGGCCAGCGCCGCGGCCGAGACCGCGCCGTTGATACCACTGCCAACGATCAGTACGTCGAGGTTTTCGTTGTCGAGGCGTTCGATGTTGGCATTGCGTAGTTCCATTTCTTCTTATTGCCTCGCGTGCCAGTTCATACCTTTTTGAAGACGAACACGAACCAGGCGATGGCAAGCGCGAGCGCACCCCATAGCGGAGTGCCGTATAACCCGAGCCAGACAAGACCGATAAATCCGGTGCCCAACCAGGAAATGAACAGGCGGTCGCCGCGCGTCGTGTCGATACCGAAAAGCCCGCGCCGCGGATTACCGCCGGGGTTGACGCGCTCCCAGATTCCCATGGCAATAATCGAGCAGACCACGACGATGAAAAAGGCCGCCGTTGGCCAGGTCCACGCCATCCAGGATAGTCCCATGCCGAAATCTCCGCTTAGACCCGGCCCAGGGCAAAACCCTTGGCGATATAGTTACGCACGAAATAAATAACGATTGCGCCGGGAATTATAGTCAACGAACCGGCTGCGGCCAGTAGTCCCAGCTCGTAACCGGAACTGCTGGCGGTGCGTGTCATGGTCGCCGCGATTGGTTTGGCCTCGACCGAGGTCAGGGTTTTGGCCAGCAATAGCTCCACCCACGAATACATGAAACAAAAGAAGGCTGCTACGCCGATGCCGGCGGCGATCGTCGGAATGAATATGCGAATGAAAAATCGCCAGAACGGGTAGCCGTCGAGGTAAGCGGTTTCGTCGAGTTCCTTGGGCACGCCGGACATGAAGCCCTCGAGAATCCACACCGCCAGCGGGATATTGAACAGGCAGTGTGCCAGCGCGACCGCGATGTGGGTGTCGAACAGCTCGATCGCCGAATAAAGCTGGAAAAACGGCAGCGCGAATACTGCCGGCGGCGCCATGCGGTTGGTCAACAGCCAGAAGAATAAATGTTTGTCGCCGAGGAAGCGGTAGCGCGAGAACGCGTAGGCTGCCGGAAGTGCGACCGACACCGAGATGATGGTGTTGATAACGACGTAGGTGATCGAATTGATATAACCGTTGTACCAGGTCGGGTCGGTGAAGATAACCTTGTAGTTGTCCAGCGTGAAATCCTGCGGGAAAAAGGAAAATCCGCCGAGAATTTCGTTGGTGGTCTTGAACGACATCGCCAGTAAACCGTAAATAGGCATCATCAGAAATACGATATACAGGGTCGGCACGAGCCACTTGCGGGGATGAGCCATGTTATTGCTCCTCGTTACGCATCATTAGAGTGTAAAAGACCCAGCAAATCAGCAACACCACGAGAAAATAAATCAGTGACATCGCCGCCGCCGGTCCCAGGTCGAACTGGCCTAGCGCGATCTTGACCAGGTCGATCGATAAAAAAGTGGTCGTATTGCCGGGGCCCCCACCCGTCAGGACGAAGGGTTCGGTATAAATCATGAAGCTGTCCATGAAGCGAAGCAGAATTGCGATTGTCAACACGCGTTTCATCTTCGGTAACTGTATGTAGCGGAATATGGCCCAACGACTGGCGCCGTCGATATGTGCCGCCTGGTAATACGCGTCGGGGATGGAGCTTAAACCCGCGTAACACAGCAAAACGATCAATGAGGTCCAGTGCCAGACATCCATGATCACGGTGGTCATCCACGCGGATACGGGTTGTCGCGTGAAGTTGTAATCGATACCCAACGAGTTCAGGCTGTAACCGAGAAGGCCGATATCCGGCAGGGCAAATATGTTCCACATCGCGCCGACGACGTTCCACGGAATCAGCAACGGTAACGCCATCAAAACCAGGCAGACCGATACCCACAGGCCCTTGCGCGGCATACTCAGGGCGACGGCGATACCGAGCGGTACTTCGATTGCGAGAATCATGCCGGTAAACAATAACTGGCGGCCGAGCGAAGCGTGAAAACGGTCCGAGCGTAGTACCTGTTCGAACCAGCGCGTGCCTTCCCAGAAGAATACGTTGTTACCGAAGGTTTCCTGAAACGCGTAATTGACTACTGTCATCAGCGGGATGAACGCATTGAACGCAACCAGCACTAGTACCGGAACCACCAGCCACCAGGCCTTGTGGTTAGTCGTTTTACGCACTGCCAGCCTCCATTAACCAGTTATCGCGGTAAACAAGTAAATTGGCAGGGTCGAATTCGATCTTCGGGCTCTCCGCGGGTATCGGCTGGTCTTCGCTGATCAGCATTTTGATTTGCGTTTCGGCATGACTGACGGTCACGATCTGATAACGCCCGAGATCCTCGACCTTTTCAATGACAACAGGAATCCCGTCGTCGCTGAAGCGAACAAATTCCGGCCGAATGCCGATTTCAAGCTTCCCGCTTGAAGCGGCAATGGCCGGATAACCCGAGTAGAGCAGGTTATTCGCGAATACGGGTTGACCGTTATCGACCGAGCATGGCAGTACGTTCATTCCCGGCGAGCCGATGAAATAACCGACAAAGGTGTGACGGGGCCGGTTGAACAGCTCGACCGGAGTACCGACCTGGACCACGCTGCCGTCGTGCATGACCACAACCTTGTCGGCGAAAGTCAGAGCCTCGACCTGGTCGTGGGTTACGTAAATCATGGTCACACCAATTTGCTGGTGCAGCTCCTTGAGCTTGGAGCGTAGCTGCCATTTCAAATGTGGATCGATCACGGTCAGCGGCTCGTCGAACAGGATTGCATTGACAGCCTCGCGCACCAGGCCGCGTCCGAGCGATATTTTCTGTTTGCCGTCGGCGGTCAGGCCGGCAGCGCGCTGCTGCAGGCGATCAGTCAGGTCGAGCATCTTGGCGATTTCGCCGACACGCTCGTTGACCCGCGCTTCGGACATGCCGCGGTTTCGCAACGGGAAAGCGAGATTGTCGAACACTGTCATCGTGTCGTAGACCACCGGGAACTGGAATACCTGGGCGATATGACGCTCGGTGGTCGGCAACTGGGTGACCTCACGGCCGTCGAACAGGATCGAGCCTGCCGACGGCATCAGCAACCCGGATATGATGTTGAGCAAGGTAGTCTTGCCGCAGCCGGAAGGGCCCAGCAAGGCATAGGCGCCGCCGTCTTCCCAGACCTGATTGACCTCCTTTAATGCATAAACCGGCGCCTGGCCCGGCGGCGGTGGGTAGGCGTGTTTGACATTGTTAAAATCGATGCGGGCCATGATTGCTGTTTTTGATGGATTCAGGTCTGGATGAGATTTTCGTCTGCGTCGAAATACATGCAGCGCTCCGGGTCGAAGAAGAAACTGGCCTTGGCACCGTATTCGAATGGGTGAATTCCATGCGCCTCGCTAACCCAGTTATTGCCTTCGATACTAACGCGAACAATGCTTTCTGAGCCGCTGATTTCGGCGATCTGGACTTCGCCCTCGACTTTCACGCCATCGCCCCTGGGCAACAGGTGGTGCGGCCGCAGGCCTATCTTGTACTGCCCGTCGGGCAGGCGGGAAAGCGCCGGCGGTATGCGCCAGCCGACTGCCTCGCTGAGGTAAGCAGTGTCGTCCTGCTTGATGATGTCGGCGACATTAATAGGCGGGTCCGAAAACACCCGCGCAGCTTCGAGGGTCGCGGGTTGACGGTAAATGCTGGAGGTAGGGCCGAACTGGACCACGCGGCCTTGGTTCAGCGTTGCCGTGTAACCGCCGAGCATCAGGGCCTCGAGTGGTTCACTGGTCGCATAGACGACAGTTGCGCCGGTGTCGGCAAACAGCCGCGGCAGTTCGTCACGCAATTCCTCGCGTAGCTTGTAGTCGAGATTGGCAAGCGGCTCGTCGAGCAGCACCAGCTCCGCACCTTTGACCAGTGCGCGCGCCAGCGCGGTGCGTTGTTGCTGCCCACCGGATAATTCGCCGGGCAGTCGTTCCAGCATCGGCGTTAGCTTGAGCATCTCGGCGAAGCGGCGCACCCGGCTGTCGATTTCCCGGCGCGGTAATCCGACGACCTTGAGAGGTGAGGCGATGTTATCGTACACCGTGAAGCTCGGATAATTGATAAAAGCCTGGTAGACCATGGCCACGCTGCGTTTCTGCACGGCCACGCCGGTGACGTTCTCGCCGTTGATCCAGAGTTCTCCTGTGGTCGGCTTCTCCAGTCCGGCCATCAGGCGCATTAAAGTGGTTTTGCCGCTTAAGGTGGTGCCGAGCAGAATGTTGAACTGGCCCGGCTCGAGCGCCAGGTCGGTATGGTAGATATGGGTTTCGGCACCAATCCGAAGCGATACCTGACGCAACTCGATCGTCATTGTCTTTGCTCCGCGATTTCAGCGCCGGAGCGCGCCACAATTTCGAGCCGAACCCCCGAGTCGCGAACCATCTGTGCAAACTCCAGTGGAACACCTTCGTCGGTCACCAGTGTTTCGATCGCCGAAAGATTATCGATCCGGATCGGTGCGCGGCGCTGAAATTTCAGCGAATCGGTTACCAGGATAACCGAGTGCGCATGCTGGATAATTGCCTGTGCTACCCTTACCTCGCGTAGATCGAAATCGTAAATGCCGCCGTCGATGTCGATTGCCGAGCATCCGATGACGGCGTAGTCCACCTTGAAGTTATCGATGAATTCCTCGGCACTGGCGCCGACGATACCGCCATCGGCACGACGGATGGCGCCGCCGGTGATCATGACGTCCAGCCCGGGCGCGGGCCACAGTGTACTGGCGACGTTTATGTTGTTGGTGATCACCAGCATGCCGTTGCGCTCGAACAGGTACTCGGCGACGCGTTCGGTGGTGGTACCGATATTGATAAAGAGCGATGAATTGTCCGGTAATAATTCGGCCGTACGCCGGGCGATATCGGCCTTTTCATCGGCCATAAGGATCTTGCGCGCGCCGTAGCCCAGGTTTTCCACGTTATCCTTGACCACCGCGCCGCCGTGGACTCGCTGAACCAATTGCCATTCGTATAGCTGGTTCAGATCACGCCGAATGGTCTGAGGCGTTACCTGCAGGTGACTCGACAACTGGTCCACCTGGACCGAGCCATGCTCGCGAATAAAATCCAGAATCAAGCTTTGTCGGTTACTGAGTTCAACTCGCATAATGGAAAACCGGATTAATGACGAGGACTCCCAACACCGGGGCCGAAGCCCCGGTGTTGGTGTTTGCTTGCCCCCGGTCTCCGAAAAGCTATTTTTTCCAGCGCTTGATCAACTCGTCGTAGTTGACCGTTTCGCCTTTGGGCTTTTCGTTAACCTTGGCCTTGGGCGAACCTGCTTTGCCCAGCCAGAAAGAGGGATCCTTTTCCTCGTTTAGCCGCGGACCACAGCCGCCGTAGGTATTGGCTCTCTCGTCGGCCGATTGCATGCGCGCCATGACCTGGTCCATTTCCCCGGCCAGCCGGTCCATCGCCTGTTGCGGCGTAAATGCTCCCGAGTTGACGTCTCCGATTTGCTGCCACCAGATTTGTGCCAGTTTGGGATAGTCGGGGACGTTGACACCGGTCGGCGACCACAACACGCGATCCGGCGAGCGATAAAACTCGACCAGGCCGCCGAGCTTGGGTGCGCGGTCGGAAAACGACTGGTGATTAACCGAGCTTTCACGGATAAAGGTCAGGCCGACGTGCGACTTTTTGACGTCCACGGTTTTGGATACGACGAATTGCGCGTAGAGCCAGGCTGCCTTGCGACGATCCACCGGCGTGGATTTAAAAAGTGTCCATGAGCCGGCATCCTGGTAACCCAGCTTCTGGCCTTTTTCCCAGTAGGGGCCGTGCGGTGAAGGTGCCATGCGCCACAGCGGATTGCCGTCGTTGTCGACAGTGTTGTTGCCCTCGCTTCGCGGCGCGACCATCGACGCGGTGAACGCGGTGTACCAAAAAATCTGCTGCGCAACGTTACCCTGCGACAGCGCCGGGAGTGACTGGTAGAAATCGTAGCTGGCGGCCCCCGGTGGCGCGTACTTGCGCAGCCATTCGTCCCACTTACGAATCGCGTAAACCGCGGCGGGGGCGTTTGCGGCGCCGCCACGCGATACCGATGCGCCCACGGGATTACAGCTGCCCGGTTCCATGCGGATTCCCCACTCGTCCACCGGTACGCCATTGGGCAAACCCTTGCTGCCCGCCCCGGCCATCGACAGCCAGGCGTCAGTCATGCGCCAGCCGAGGTCGGGTGCGCGTTTGCCGTAGTCCATGTGACCGTAAACCCGTACGCCGTCGATTTCCTTGACGTCCTCGGAAAAGAATTCGGCGATATCTTCATAAGCCGACCAATTCACCGGCACTCCGAGATCGTAGCCGTACTTGGCCTTGAACCGCTTTTGCAGGTCCGGGCGGTCAAACCAGTCCTTGCGAAACCAGTAAAGGTTGGCGAACTGCTGGTCGGGTAACTGGTAAAGCTTGCCGTCGGGACCAGTGGTAAACGACCTGCCGATGAAATCATCGACATCCAGCATCGGGTTGGTGACGCCTTTGCCTTCGCCCGCCATCCAGTCCGACAGGTTGATCGCCAGCTGCAGCCGTGAATGGGTGCCGATCAGGTCGGAGTCGTTGATATAGGCGTCGTACAGATTGCGCTTGGTCTGCATCTGCGTTTGCACCGCCTGCACCACTTCGCCTTCACCGAGCAATTGATGATTGACCTTGATTCCGGTAATTTCCTCGAAAGCCCTGGTCAAGGTCTTCGATTCATACTCGTGGGTCGGGATGGTTTCGGACAAGACGTTAATTTCCATGCCTTGGAAGGGTTTCGCGGCATTAATAAACCATTCCATTTCCTTCATTTGTTCCGATTTCGATAGTGCCGAAGGCTGGAATTCGTCATTGATCCATTTTTCCGCCTCGGCTTTGCCGGCCCAGGCCGATTGTGCACATAGCGTTGTCACCGCTGCTAACAGAGCGATTTTCTTGAACATTGGTCTCCTCCCGTATTTTTGGTTTTTGCTAGTACGACAAGCCAGCTGAATCTACTCCGCTATGTTCATATTGTCAATTTATGATTTTCGTTTTTTCGTTTTATTGTTCGTATTGATTCGGAATTTTCGTTTTTATTTGAAACTAAACTGTTATGCTCCCCGGATTTTTTCCCCTATTCATCGCCGAGACAAGCCTTTATGATCGCGTCATGACGGACAGAAAACACTTGCTCATCGTCGCGCACAATCCGTCGCCGAACACGCAAAAACTGGTCGAGGCGACCATGCGGGGCGCGTCTCACGAGGCCATCGAGGGCATCGAGGTGAAATTCGTTCCGCCGCTGCAGGCAACGCCCGATGATGTCTTGTGGGCCGACGCAATCATTCTCGGTACTACCGAAAACTTCGGTTACATGAGCGGTGCGCTGAAGGATTTTTTCGATCGCATTTATTACCCCTGCCTGGAACGGACCGAGGCCATGCCGTTCGCGGTTTACATTCGCGCCGGGCTCGATGGTAGCGGCACGCGAATCGCGATCGGCAAAATCACCACCGGGCTGAAATGGAAACCGGTGCAGGAATCCATCATCCTTCACGGTGAATACCGGGCTGAATTCGAGGATCAGTGCGAGGAACTCGGCATGTTGATGGCGGCCAGCCTCGAAAGCGGTATTATCTAATTTTCTCGTCGTTGAAGATGCGGTAAAGCCGAAGCAATCATGCCGGCACGGGCAAAAAACAAACAGATTGCTTCGCTGCGCTCGCAATGACAAAGTATCCGCAAAAAATTTTCAGGGGGAAAAAATGACGAAATTCAGTGGCAAAAAAGCGATCGTGCTGGGCGGCACCTCGGGTATCGGCCTGGCGACCACGGAAATGCTGCGCGATGGCGGCGCCGAGGTGATTGCCGGCAGCCGGCGCGAGTGCGGTATCGACGGCGTCGAATGCGTAACAATCGACGTGCTCGACCGCGAGGCCTTGAGCGCCCTGTTCGAACGGAACCAAGGCTTCGATATCCTGGTCAACGCCGCCACCGGCGGACCGCGTGCGATCGGGCCCTTCCTGGATATGGAGTTGGACGGCTTCCAGAATTCCTTTGCCAAGCTGTGGGGTTACGTCAACAGCGTACGGCTCGGCGTACCGCATATGGCGGCGACCGGTGCCGTGGTGCTCTATAGTGGGTACCCTGCGCGCAAGTATCGTCCCGGCACGCTCGCGATCGGTACGGTCGGCGGCTCGGTGGAAGCCTTCATCCGCCTGGCCGCCAATGAAATCGCGCCGGTGCGAATCAATGGCGTCTGCCCCGGCCTGATCGATACGCCGATGTCCCCGCTTGAGGGCGAGGAGCGCAAGGCTTATTACGAATCGGGCACTGAGGGTCACCTGATACCGCGCGCCGGTACCGCCGCCGAGTGCGCCTCGGCGGCCATCTTTTTACTCGGGAACGAATTCGTGACCGGCACTATCGTCGACGTCGACGGTGGCGCGATCGTGACATGAGTTTCGAAAAAATCCGCAACACCCTGGCAGGCGATACGCCGGGCCGCGGTACCGAGTTGAACTACTTTCGCATCGGCCAGCCGGAAGCGGCAAAAAAAGTTTACCTGCAGGCCGCGCTGCACGCCGACGAGCAACCCGGCATCCTGATTTTGCACCACCTGCTGGAGTTATTGCACGCCGCCGATGAAGCCGGCGAACTGCAGGCGCTTTTTGTCGTTTTCCCGATGGTCAATCCGCTGGGCATGGCCGACATCGAGTTCGGCCAGCACCAGGGGCGATACAACCGTGCCAGCGGAGTCAACCACAATCGCGGCTGGCCGGTGCTTTACGACGCAGTTGGCGAGGGTCTTGCCGGCCGGCTCGGCGACGATGCAGCTTCGAATATCGAAATAGTGCGCGGCGCGTTGCGCGAATGGGCCGAGCAGCTGCCGCTGACCACGGCGTTCGAGCAGTGGCGGCAAATCGTGTGCAGCGAGGCCTGCGACGCCGACTACGTCTTCGACCTGCATTGCGATGACGATTCGCTGTTGCACATATTCACCATCCCGCAGCTCGAGGACAATATGCAGCTGCTGGCCAACTGGACCGGCGCCGCCGCAACGATGCTGGCCGAGGACAGTGGCGGCGGCTCCTTCGATGAAGTCTGGCCCGCGATCTGGCTGCGACTTGCGCGCGAATGCCCCGACAAGCCCCTGCCGCTGCCGGTGGTTTCCTGCACGCTGGAATTCCGCGGTCAGTTCGATACCTTCGAAGAGCTGAATCGTCGTGATGCCGAGAATCTGTACGGTTACTTTCAGGCGCAGGGGCTGATCGACGGCGAAGCCAGGGGCAGCGCGGGAAAAGCGCGACCGCCGACCGACTTGCGCGCGACCGAGATGTTGCGCGCGCCACGGGCGGGGTTGCTCGCTTATTGCGTCGAGCTCGGCGCCGAGGTTAACAAGGGCGATCGCATCGCCGACCTGCTCGTGCTCGACGGCGACGACGCGTTCATCGAACGCGTGCCGCTGCTGGCCGGTACCACCGGCCAGGTCATATCGCGCGCGTCCCGCAAATACGTCTGGCGCAACGCCAAAGTCGCCAAGATTGTTGGTACCGAGATCCTCGAATCGCGCGGCGACTACCTGCTCAGCGATTAATCAGGCTTAATCCAGCCTGACTCGGGCAGGTGCTCATCGGCATGCAGCCAGCCGGGCTTTTCCTCGAGAAAACTGTGGTCCTGCGGCGCCATCGATTCGAGATCGTCGAACAGGCCCAGGTGAAGGTGGATTTTACCGGGGCTGTCCTGGTTTTCGTAGGCAACCGGTGAGCCACAGCGGCCGCAAAAGCTGCGGGTTACGCCATCGTCGGTTTCGTAGCGATTGGGCTTCTCGCCGGTAAAGTGCACCTGTTCTTGGTTAAACTCGGCAAACGTGGTCATCACCGAGCCGCTGGCGCGACGACAGGATTCGCAATGACAATGACCTATCCATTCGGATTTCCCGCTAACCTCGAACGTCACCGCGCCGCAGTAACAGTGACCGGTGATGTTGTCTTCGCTCAT
>CP070646.1:106711-118337 GCA_020354435.1 Gammaproteobacteria bacterium | reverse complement strand
CCGGCACCCAGCTCCTGCAACTGGCGGCAACGCTCTTCCAGGTATTTCATCGCGGCCGCATTGTGCGCAATATGCACCGTGCCGCTCGATTGCAGATCGCAATCCATGTCGTAACGTTGCACCAGCTCGGCCACCAGCGCCGGCGAATCGCGCAGAGCCAGGTTGAAGCGTTCGCCGGCGGCATCGCCGAGCTGCTTACGCACGTGAGCCGGATTCTGCCAGACGCCGGCATTGACCAGACCCGCGTTGCGCCCGGAACCGCCGAAACCGATACTCTTTGCCTCCAGCAAAACGACCGAAACGCCCTGTTCGGCCAGGTGCAGCGCACTCGACAATCCCGTATAACCGCCACCGACGACCAGCACTTCCGCCTGCAAGGATTGCCGCAGCCGTTGTTGCACCGGATTATCGATCGCGGTAGCAGCCCATAGCGATCGCTCGCCGCTGTCCTGTGGCAGGTATTCGGCCATATTTCGTTTCCGCTCGACGACGGCGGAATTGTGGCCGATAGAATGTATTATTGCTAGCAAAGGCCGGCAAAATCGATAAGAATTCGGCCAGTAAAACAAGATTCGCAGGCCGCTCGCTTACGAAAAGGCCTTCGCGGCACCACCTTATTGACTCGACCCGAGAATCACCACCGGAGAATAGCCATGCTAACCGTATTCAGTGAACAACATGCCCTGCGCGATGCCAAAACCGAACTCTACGGCGGTGAACTGGTGCCGCCGTTCGAGTGCCCGGTACGTGCCGAGCACATCATCGAGCGCGTGCGCAAGGTACAACTCGGTGAGATCGTCGCGCCACAGCATTTCGCGATCGATGCGGTCACGCGCGTACACGACGACGCTTTCATTCGTTTTCTCGAAACGGCCTGGGACGAATGGCAGGCCGAAGGCTTCAAGGGCGAGGCGATTCCGACCTGCTGGCCGGCGCGCGGCATGCAGCAGGAACGCATACCGCGACACATCGAAGGCAAGCTCGGTCACTACGCCATGGCGGCCGAAACCTCGATTTCAAACGGTACCTGGGAGGCGGCACGGGCCAGCGTCGACGTCGCCCTGACCGCGCAAGCGGCCATGCAAAACGGTGCGCGCGAGGCATTTGCCCTGTGCCGGCCGCCCGGCCATCACGCCGCCGGCGACATGTATGGCGGTTACTGCTTCATCAACAACGCGGCGGTTGCATCGCAGGCATTCCTCGACCAGGGCGCGGCACGGGTTGCCCTGCTGGACGTCGATTTTCACCACGGTAACGGCAGCCAGGCAATTTTCTATGACCGCGACGACGTCATGTTTGTGTCGCTGCACGGCGATCCCAACGATGCCTTCCCGCATTTTCTCGGTTACGCTGACGAGACCGGCGAGGGCGCCGGCAAGGGTTACAACCATAACTATCCGATGGGCCCGGGCACCAGCTTCCAGACCTGGGGTGCCGCGCTCGAAGACGCCTGCCGCAAGATCGCCGATTACGCGCCCGATGCATTGGTCATATCGCTCGGCGTCGATACCTTCGAAAACGACCCGATTTCATTTTTCAAGCTTTCGAGCGACGACTTCAAACGCTATGGCGCGACCATTGCGGGGCTGAATCTGCCGAGCCTGTTTATCATGGAGGGCGGTTACGCGGTCGATGAAATCGGCATCAACGCGGTCAACGTGCTCGAGGGATACGAGGGCCGTTAAAACCCGGCATCGCCCCCGGACCTTCTAAAATGGTTGTCGCAACCGAGATTGCATAATCCTGAATAATTTAAGCCCGCGTCCGCAGCTGCTTGACAGGCGATTAGCGCCCAGGGATGGGCCGATACGGCGCTCCGGCGGGACGGGCCAAACCCGATGTGCTAAAGCACATCGGGGTGCCCACCCGAGCCTGGCAAGCAGCTGCGGACGCGGGCGTTGATGGGATATTTCCCGAAAACGTAAAGTCAATGACCAGATGATATGCAAGCGATAAAAGTTTTGAGCCGGAACACCCAGGGCATTTTATGCCTGGTCGCCGCCCTCATCTGCCTGACGCTGAGCGATGCGATCATCAAATGGCTCAGCCCGGAGCTACCGCTGCACCAGGTGACACTGTTTCGTTCCTGTTTCGCGCTGATTCTCGTTCTGATAATCGTGCGTCTGGAAGGCGGTCTGGTGACACTCAAGACCCGCCGACCCGTTCTGCATTTTGTACGCGGTTCCCTGCTGGTGCTGGCCAACATGTTCTTTTTCACCGCGCTGGCGGCGATGCCGCTGGCCGAAACCGTCACCCTGTTTTACACCGCGCCGCTATTCATCTGCATAATGTCGCAACCGGTGCTGGGAGAAAAAGTCAGCCTCTCGCGCTGGCTCGTGATTACTCTCGGCATGATCGGCGTCGTTATCATGCTGCGTCCCGGAACCGAACTGTTCCGGCCGATCAGTATACTGCCGGTGCTAGCCGCGCTGTGTTACGCGGCGATGACGATGATGACGCGCAAGCTCGGCATGCAGGAAAAGGCCGGGGCGTTGACGTTTTACATACAGCTGGCGTTTATAGTGATCAGCTCGCTCGTCGGACTGGCGATCGGCGACGGGCGTTTCGATGTTTACGATAACGCTTCGCTCGGTTTTCTGCTGCGCGCCTGGCACTGGCCCGACGCTAACGAGCTGCAGCTGTTGTTCGTCTGCGGCGCCATCGTTTCGATCGGCGGTTACCTCATTTCGCAGGCCTATCGTCTCGGCGAGGCCGCCACGGTAGCGCCGTTCGAGTACGCGTCGCTACCATTTGCGCTGATCGTGGGTTACTACCTCTGGGGCGACTGGCCCGACGGACGCGCATTTATCGGCACCGGTATGATCGTCGGCAGCGGCCTGTTCGTGATCTATCTCGAAAACCGCGCACCGCGCAAGGCACCGCCGCATGCCCAGATCGACTATTAACTTGTCCCATATCAAGGTTTTTCCCGGCTGATATTCGATACTTGGATTTGTAGCCTGGCGGATTTTTTCAGCGTCAGAAAAGTCATGGGAGTCTAAATCGTTGGACGTTAACGACATCAAAAAGCGCCTGCTTGAAATGAAACAGAACCTCAGCGACCGCATCAGCGCGATTGACCGGGACATACGTCACGAAGGCATGTCGGCCGACTGGAGCGAACAGGCGAGCGAACGTGAAAACGATGAAGTTCTCGAGTCGTTGGGTAACAGCTCCGAGCAGGAACTGTTACAGATCAACTTCGCGTTGAAAAGAATCGAGGACGGCAATTACTTCCAGTGCGACGAATGCGGCGAAGACATTCCTGCGGCGCGGCTCGAGCTGCTGCCGTTTACCGCGCATTGCGTAAATTGCGCCGAAAAATTCGAGGTTTAAACGGAAAAATCAATGTTGACCGAAAAACACGATCTTATTCACGAACTGCCCGAACACCGGGAAACCATTCACAACCTGAAAGTGACCAACAGTCATTTCGCCAAGTTATTCGCAGAGTATCACGAGGTCGATCACGAGGTGCATCGCATCGAAACCGGAATCGAAAACACCTCCGACGAGTACCTCGAAGGACGCAAGAAACTCCGTCTTTACCTTAAGGACGAGCTCTACCGCATAATCAAACAGGTTTGAATGCGTCCTCTCCCGGCTGAATATAAACCGCGATGACACAGCCGTTTTCCGTGTACGAGCAGTGCTGCGTACCGGCCTTCATCAATACCAGGTCGCCCTCGCGATAGACCGTGCCATCGTTATCGGTGACATCACCACTGATGATCAGGAAATGCTCGTCGTGGCCGTGCTCGTGCGGAATCGTGGTATACCCCGGCTCCATTTTGTATACGTGAAAGCCCGTGCCTAGCCGCACGCTGCGGTCGAGCTGCAAGGCGAAGCCATCGGCCTCGCCGTCGCGGTTGATATAGGTTTCGAACTCGGCCTCGTGGATATTGACGACGATTCGATCGCCCTCGGCTACCGGTTTCATACAGACTCCTGATCAATCGTTTTTAATCTGCGTGACTTCGCGGCGGAATGGTAACGCATCGCCGATGTCCGGGCTATCCAGTTCGCGCGCGTAGCGGTGCCCGGCATAGGTCGCCCAGGCGATCGGCGCCGGCGCTTCGGCGTCGCCGATCAATTTGATCGACTTGATGCCATGCGCTTGCCATTCGTCTTCACGCGCCACGAGTTCCTGCCACAGGGTATCGTTGCCGACACGCGATGCGACCATGACGATGGCATCGGCTGGTGTTGCCCGCTCGGTGCCCGAGTAAACGCATTTACTGAAAACCTGGCCGCCTTCGATTCTGCCGACAGCACGATTCAGTTCGATCTCGACTCCTATTTCAACCAGGCCTGCGTGCACGGAGGCCTGCTCCAGCGTGTTGCTGGTCCACGCGGAGACATAGGCTGCAGGCGTTACCAGCGTCACCTGGCAACCCGCCCCGGCGATCAGTTCGGCGAGTACGCCACCCATGTAGTAGTGGTCATCATCGAATAACACCACCCTGCCCGCCGGCATCTTGCCATCCATCAAGTCGTCCGGCGTATACAGCGGCAAGGAATCGTCACTCGGGATCGGCACCACGTGATAGCGCGACACGCCATCGGCGCGCCAGCGCGAGCCGGTGGCCAGCAGCACGTGCTCGAAACCGAACTCGAGAATATCCTCGACCGATAACTCGTTGTCGAGGTAGATATCGACATTCGGCATCTGGCTTAACTGGTATTCGCGGTAATCGGCTACGCGTCCCCAGGCCGACAGGCCGGGCAATTTGCGTTCACGTGCGACCCTGCCACCGAGTTCGGTAGCGGCTTCGGCCAGCACCACCTGGTAGCCGCGCAGGCCCAGCGCGCGCGCGGCCTCGAGACCGGCCGGACCGGCGCCGACGATGAGCACGCTTTCGCTGTCGCCCCTGGGTTCTATTTTCTCCGGATGCCAGCCCTTGCGCCATTCCTCCATGAAGGTCGGATTTTGCGTGCAACGCGAAATCGACATGGTCATATCGCCGCTGATGCAGATATTGCAGCCAATACATTCGCGAATGTCCTCGACCCGGCCCTCGTCGATTTTACGCGGTATAAACGGATCGGCGATTGACGGGCGTGCGCAACCGATCAGGTCGAGAATGCCGGAATTAATTTGCCGCGCCATGACGTCGGCCGACGTGAAGCGTCCGACCCCGACGACCGGCTTTGGCGTCAATGCCTTGATGCCCTCGACCAGGTCCTGTTGCGCGGCCTCTTCCTTGAAACGCGATGGCCCCGAGCAATCCGCCCAGGTGCCGTGCGCGAGGTCCCACAGATCGGGCAACTCGGCGTGCATTTCGATCAGGTCGCGCACCTCGCTATTACTGAATCCGAGGTCACCGATGGTTTCGACCAGCGACAAGCGCAGCGTGATGGCGCAGGTATCGCCGACGGCATCCTTGCATTCCTCGACCACTTCACGCAGCAGTCGCGTGCGGTTCTCGAGGCTACCGCCGTATTCGTCGCGGCGATGATTGGTAGCGGTCGACAGAAAATGCTGGAACACGCCGTGCCCATGCGCCGCATAGAGGCAGATCAGGTCGTAGCCGGCAGATCTCGCACGCAGACAGGCATTGCGGTGCCAGCGGCGCAGGTCACGAATATCCTGTTTGCTCATCGCACGTGCGCTCAGCGGATCAGAGGTGTAGGTGCGGATCGGCATCGCCGTCGGCGCCAGCGGTACTTCACGCGTATATAGATTCGGCCCGTTGACACCGGCATAGGTCAGTTCGGTGCCGGCCAGCGCGCCATGCTCGTGCGCCGCATCGGCCATTTTGGCAAGAATTGGCAAGTCCTCGTCGTCCCACAGGCGCAGCTCGATATAGGGGGCAATTTCCGAGGTATGATGCATTTCGGTCTGCTCGGTGAAGATCACGCCCCAGCCGCCCTCGGCCTTGACGCGGCGCATCTCGGCCGCTGCCGACGGATCTCGGTAACCGCCACCGTTGCAGTGCGGCACCTGATAAAAGCGATTCTTCGCGGTCACCGGACCAATTTTCACCGGCTCGAACAAAACATCGTAGCGCGGATCTCGGTTGCTCGTCATTCCCCCTCCTGCTGCAATTTTATAACTCCGACATGTCCGCAATCTTTTCGCTGCTGATCCATTCGTGGCAAAACTGGCTGGATTTATCCACGATGACAGTTTTCTTGGCTATCGCCGGTTGCGATCTCGTCAGCGGCGATGAAATATGCAAGCTGTTTCGGCATTAAGGGTACGACGCCTAGTCTTCGGGAATAACCGCAATAACATCGATTTCCATCAGCCATTCCGGCTGTCCGAGACCCGCAACCACGAGTCCGGTCGAGATCGGGAACACTCCCTTTAACCACTTACCGACTTCCTGGTAGACAGGTTCACGGTATCTAGGATCGGTAATATAAGTCGTCGTCTTGACGATGTGGCTCAGGTCACTGCCGGCCTCTTCGAGTAGTTGCTTGACGTTTTTCATAGCCTGCTCGGCCTGCGCTCGAGGATCGCCGAGGCCGACCAGATTACCGTCGAAGTCGGTGCCGATCTGCCCGCGGACATAGACCGTGTTACCGGCCACCACCGCCTGGCACAGATCGTTGTCCAGTGACTGGTTGGGATAGGTATCCCGCGTGTTGAACATGCGGATGCGTTTGTGCGTCGGCATCTCAGGCGCTCGCTTTTATCACCGTCGTTAAGGTGATGGATTGTCGATACTCTGCACCGGTTGTGATCATGCTGATGGTCCGTTTGGGTATGGATAAAACCGGCCAGTCTGGATAATTTCCTGACCGATGTAAATTATAATTTTTTTTCGCAAATCTGATTTAATTTTATCGAAACAGGTCACCCAGCGGGATTAGCTTTTAATAAATCAGATATTGTAAAAATATTAATCTATTTGATTCTAGCGGATTCTTATAGCCAGACTCAAACACCCTCTTGCCAATCCGTGATTGGCATGGCCACCTGAGGGTTCTGTTTTTCACCGCTGATCTGCGGGCCGGTCGATATCTTGAGTTACGAAGGCCAGGCACTGGTGACGCACCCGTTTGAGGATGACATCGACGTCGGCCGTGTTATCCTGCGCGAAGCGGGTGAGCAAAACGGTAATCCGCAAATCGCCGGTTTTGCACGCCAACGTGAACGGTTCTTTTCCGCCTGGACCCAGTAGAGGATCGCTTATATGACCTTATCAATCGCCGCCTGGGACAAAACCACCGGCCAGCTAGGCGCCGCCATCTCGTCGTCGAGCATCAGTGTCAGCAGCCGATGCCTGCACTGGCGCCCGGGGGTCGGCATCGCGCTTTCGCAGAACGTCACCGATCCGCGCCTCGGCCCGCGTCTGCTTGCCTTGCTCGACGATGGCGTCGACGTCGACGCAGCGCTCGAGGCAGTGAAACAGAGTACGCCGCATATCCGTTTCCGCCAGCTCGGCCTGGTCGATAACCGTGGTAATACCGGGCTTTACACCGGTGAAGCCGTGCTCGGTTGTTTTGCTTCCGCCGAGGGCAGGCATTGCGTCGCTGCCGGTAACCTGCTGGCCAATGAAGACGTCCCCGCGGCCATGGTGCGCGCCTTCGAAAACTCGGGCGGCAGTTTCGGCTCGCGTCTGCTCGGTGCGCTGGTAGCGGGCGTCGAGGCAGGCGGCGAGGCCGGGCCGCTGCATTCGGCCGGCATGCTGCTTGGCGGCGAACCGTCGTGGCCGCTGGCGGAACTGCGCATCGATTGGGACGACGACCCGATCGGCAAGATGCAGGCCGGCTGGAAAGTGTACGAACCGCAAATCGACGACTACGTAACGCGCGCCTACCGTCCCGACGATGCCCCTGCCTACGGCGTACCAGGAGATCCGGGATGAACAGCGAAGAAATCCTCGCACGCCTGGTCGCCTTCGACACTACCAGCACCCGTTCCAACCTGGAGTTGATCGACTTCGTGCGCAACCTGCTGGACGAGCAGCATATTGCCTCGCAACTGGTGCTGTCCGAAGACCAGACCCGCGCCAATCTGTTTGCAACCATCGGTCACGACGATGTCGGCGGGGTCATGCTGTCCGGCCACACCGATGTCGTACCGACCACCGGTCAGGACTGGCATAGTGACCCCTATCAGCTGAAACTCGACGACGACACACTGTTTGGCCGCGGCACCTGCGACATGAAGGGATTCATCGCCTGCGTGCTGGCAGGCCTGCCGCAGATGGCGGCACAAAAACTCGAAACCCCGATTCACCTGGCATTGTCCTACGACGAGGAAATCGGCTGCGTCGGCGCGAGGAAGCTGGCCGCGACAATGGCGGGATTCGACGTCAGGCCAAAGATCGGCATCATCGGCGAGCCGACCAGCATGAAAATGGTGCTCGGGCACAAGGGCAAGATTTCGTTTCGCGTCAGCTTCAGCGGACTTTCCTGCCATTCGGCCTATATCAGCAGCGGTGTCAACGCGGTCGAGTATGCGGCCGAACTGATCGCCTATATCCGCAAGATGAACCAACGCCTACAGCAACAGGCGCTCGACCACAGCTACACCGTGCCGCATACGACGTTTCATGTCGGCAACATCAGCGGTGGCACCGCGCTCAATATCGTGCCCGAACACTGCGAGTTCGAATTCGAGATTCGCAACCTGCCGCAGGACGACCTCGACGCAATGGTGCACGACATCAAACATTACGCCAACGACGTACTGCTGGCCGAGATGCGCTCGCGCCATCCGCAAAGCCAGATCCGTTTCGACGAAATCTCGCACTACCCGGGACTGCATACGAACCCGGAATCCGGCGTGATCGCCTATACGCGCGCGATCAATCCGGTCGACGGCATCGGCGACAACGTCAGCTTCGGCACCGAAGCCGGGCTGTTCGACAACATCGGCATCAACAGCCTGGTCTGCGGGCCCGGCAGCATCGACCAGGCGCACAAGCCGGATGAATTCGTCACCCGCGTACAATTGCACTATTGCGATCAAATGATTGAAAACCTTGTACATCGTTGCCGTGAAACGGCAGAATTCGGCTGAACTCAAATAAAAACCAGTATTCCATGTCCAACGATACCGATCGCAAGGTCCTGGGCTGGCGCGAATGGGTGGCACTGCCCGATCTCGGATTACCCGCGATCAAGGCCAAGGTCGATACCGGTGCGCTGACCTCGGCGCTGCACGCCTTTCTGATCGAACCCTATTCCCGCGATAACCGCGATATGGTTCGTTTCCTGATTCACCCGGTACAGCGCAATCAGGATTTCGCGGTCGAGTGTCACAGCCCGGTATATGACTACCGCGAGGTGACCGATTCGGGCGGCCACCGCGAAATGCGCTACGTCATCCAGAGCGATATCTGCCTCGCCGGAGAAAGCTGGCCGATTGAGTTAACCCTGACAAACCGTGATACTATGCGCTTCCGTATGCTGCTGGGCCG
Source organism: Gammaproteobacteria bacterium (assembly GCA_020354435.1). Taxonomy (GTDB): domain Bacteria; phylum Pseudomonadota; class Gammaproteobacteria. Next base: position 108,960 of record CP070646.1, on the reverse strand, counting down.
TCGCGCTATGGTCGATCGATTCGTGGTCGATCCGGCAGCATCCTATGTCCGCGGCAAGCTGCGGCCGCGCAAGCTTTATGGGTTATAAGCGGAGACACCAATGAAAATCGCACTGCTGTCCAGAAACCGGAGGCTTTACTCGTCACGCCGCATCATCGAGGCTGCGCAGGAACGCGGCCACGAAATTGTCGTCATCGACGTGTTGCGTGCCTATATGAATATCGCCGCGCACAAGCCGTCGATCCACTATAAGGGTGAAGTGCTCGAGGGCTTCGACGCGGTCATTCCGCGTATCGGCGCGTCGGTAACCCACTACGGCCTGGCGGTCCTGCGCCAGTTCGAAATGATGGGCGTGGTTTCGCTCAACGAGTCGGTTGCGATCGGCCGTTCACGCGACAAGCTGCGCTCGTTGCAGCTGCTATCGCGCCGCGGCATCGGCATGCCGCTGACCGGCTATGCCAACAAGCCGGACGACATCAAGGACGTGATCAAAATGGTCGGCGGCGCGCCGCTGGTGGTAAAGCTGCAACAGGGCACGCAGGGCATCGGCGTGGTGCTGGCGGAAACGCAGAAGGCGGCAGAATCGGTCATCGAGGGATTCATGGGCGTCAAGGCCGATATCCTGGTGCAGGAATTCATCAAGGAAGCCGGCGGTTCCGACATCCGTTGCTTCGTCATCGACGGCAAGGTCGTGGCGGCGATGAAACGCCAGGCGCCGAAGGGCGAGTTCCGCTCCAACCTGCATCGCGGCGGCTCGTCGAGCCTGATCAAGATAACCCCCGAGGAGCGTTCCACCGCGGTACGCGCCGCGCGCATCATGGGCCTGAACGTGGCCGGCGTCGACCTGCTGCGCTCGAATCACGGCCCGGTGGTCATGGAGGTCAATTCCAGTCCCGGTCTCGAAGGTATCGAGGGCGCCACCGGCAAGGATGTCGCCGGCATGATTATCGCCAACCTCGAAAAGCTCAAGCCCGGTAAAACCAGGACACGCGGCAAAGGCTGACATGCAGTCCCCCATAGAAATAGCGGGCGTGCGTATCAAACCCGGCACACGCCAGTCAATTGACATTCCGTTACCCAGTTTCTACACGCACAGCAGCGTCAACATGCCGGTGCACGTCGTGCACGGGCGCAAGCCGGGCCCGGTGCTGCTGGTCTGCGCGACTATTCACGGCGACGAAATCAACGGCGTCGAAATCATCCGTCGCCTGTTATCGCACAAGATCATCGACCGCTGCCGCGGCACGCTGATTACGATCCCGGTCATCAACGTTTACGGCTTCGTCTCGAAATCACGCTATCTGCCCGATCGGCGCGACCTGAATCGATCTTTCCCCGGTTCCGAAACCGGTTCGATGGCTTCCCGCCTGGCCAACGTCGTCATGACCGAAATCCTGCCGCACTGCACGCATATCGTCGATCTGCACAGCGGCGCACATAATCGTACCAACCTGCCGCAAATCCGGGCCAAACTCAGCGACGAACCCGAAATCGAAACCCTCGCGCGCGCCTTCGGCGTACCGGTAATTCTCGATTCGAGTCTGCTTGAGGGTTCGTTTCGCGCCGCCGCGCACGATCTTGGTATTCCAGTATTGCTTTACGAGGCCGGCGAGGCACTTCGATTCGACGAGGTCGCGATCCGCGCCGGCGTCAGGGGCGTGCTCAACGTCATGACCACGCTCGGCATGCGCGCCAAACCGAAGAAGCACCGCGTACCCGAGACCATGATCGCCAACACCAGCCAGTGGGTGCGCGCGCCGCAAAGCGGCATCCTGCGTGCGGTGATCGCAACCGGCGCCAAGGTCGAAATCGGCGATACTCTGGCCTATATCAACGATCCGCTTGGCGAAAACAGTAACGAGGTATTGAGCCCGGTCAACGGTATCGTCATCGGCAAGACCAATCTGCCGCTGGTGTTCGCCGGCGAGGCGGTGTTCAACATCGCCGCCTACGAAGAAGCCGACCAGGTCTCCGACCACATCGAAGCCTACCACGAGGAACTCTCCCCCAACGGAAGCATCCCCGAAGACGAAGAACCCCCCCTTTATTGACGTCTTCACATGCAAACGTCGGGAGGTACCGGCAAACGCAACCGAGACGGCATCTTGCGACTGACCATGTGGCCTGCGGCTTCCCGAAAAAGGGGATTTTTTCAGGGGCAAGGCGCGAATCGGCGTCCCTGCCTCTGCGCGCCACAGGCGACATCCATGTCGCCTGACCCCTAAAAAAATGCCCTTTTTCGGCACCCG
>CP070646.1:94297-106611 GCA_020354435.1 Gammaproteobacteria bacterium | reverse complement strand
AAATGGCTCCCTTTCATTATACGAGCGCCTTTCTGGCCTGGCGCGAATCCGCGCCGATCGGGTTTTTGCTGGCACGCAACACGACGAATTTCTTGTTCGAGGCGATGGTTTCGCAGTTGCCGAAAAGCTTCTTGATCTTGGCGTGATAAGCGAGATGACGGTTACCGACCAGGCGTAATTCACCGCCGCGGGTCAATGCCCTGCGTGCATCCTTGATCATGCGCCAGGCAATGGCGTCACCGACACTGTGCTGCTGGTGAAACGGCGGGTTGATCAGCACCAGGTCCTGGCTGCCGTCGGCCACGCCCTGCAGGCAATCGTCGACCTCGAAGACGGCGCTTCGGGTCGTCGCGAAAGCGGCCCGGAAATTGGTTTCGGCGCTGGCAATCGCCATGTACGACTCGTCGCGAAACAGCAGGTTTGCGGCGGGATTGAGGGAGGCCGCGACGATACCGATAACACCATTGCCGCAGCCGAGGTCGACGATACGACGAAAACGCGGATCGATCGGCATGTGCTCGATCAACAGCTTGCTACCCCTATCGAGACGATCGCGACTGAACAGGCTGGCATGATTGACGATGCGGTAGCGGCGGTCCACCTCCAGTTCGTAACTGTCGGGATAAGGGCTCCGCCCGTCGCTTAGCGCCTGATCGCGCTCCACCAGGATCAGCCTGCTCTTGCGCATGGCCCGTGTCGTCGTCGTCGGACCGATAATCGATTCGAACAGTTCCAGCGTCGAGTTATGGATGTTTCGCGCCATGCCGGCACCGAATATCCGGCTATCGTGATGCAGCAGCGGACGCAGTGCGTACAGCTGATGTTCCAGCAGGGCCAGCGTTTTTGGCACCTTGATCAATACGCAATCCACGCTCACCTTCGGCAATTCGATGCCGCTATTGGTCTTCACCTGGGTTGCAGGGTAACCGTTTGCCTCGAGATTACTGCGCAGTGCCTGCTGCGCGAGGTACGAGTCGTTCCAGGAATACACCTGGTATTCCGCCAGCGCGACCGCAAGAGCGCCGAAGGTATCGTTCAAAATCAGCAGGCGGCAATGGCGAGACAACGGTTGCAGGTCATGCAGATGATTCAACAGGAACTCGTCGGCGGCGTCCCAGGCCTGCAGTCGGCCGTCGCGCGGATTACGCTGCAGTTCGAACTCACCCTGCGGCACCTGCAGGTTGCGAGACTCCGTGGCCGGCAATCCCCCGTTCATGGTTTATCGACAAAAGGTAATGCCAGCATGCCGGGTAACCGATCGACCTGGCGCGCGTCACGAAACCCGGGGATTCCGATGGTCATTCCCTGGTGGCCATGCGCCGGCTGATCGACATAAGTGCCAAAGGCCCTGTCCCACAGCGACAGATTAAAACCGTAGTTGCTGTCGGTCTCGTTACGCAGAATCGAATGATGCACGCGATGCATGTCCGGGGTCACCAGCAGGTAGCGCAGCAAACGGTCCGCTACAGGCGGCAGGCGCACGTTGGCATGATTGAATAGCGCCATTCCATTCAACAGGATTTCGAATATCAGCACCGCAAGCAGGGCCGGGCCGAGAGCGGCGATGACCGCCCACTTGATCAGCATCGAGACGACGATCTCGATGGTGTGAAAGCGCGAGCCAGTGGTCAGGTCGATATCGAGATCCGCGTGATGCACGCGGTGCAGGCGCCACAGAATCGGCACCCGATGCATGAGCAAATGCTGCAGGTATATCGCCAGATCGAGCAATAACACCGCCACCGCGACTTCGATCCAGAAAGGCAGTTCGAGCTGATTGAACAGGCCCCAGCCCATCTGACCGACCGTGTAGGCGATACCGACGGCCGCGGCCGGGAACAACAGGCGCAGCACGAAACTGTTCAACAGGAGCAAGCCGAGGTTGTTGCTCCAGCGCTGCAGTTTTGATACCGATAATACCCGGCGCGGCGCGATTAGCTCCCAGATCAACATGACGACGAATATGACCGCGAAAAAGCCGAGCCGCAAAACCGATTCCCGTTGCATCACCAGTTGTTCGATCGATGTTTCCATGACAGACATTTTCCGGGAATCGCGGCCATATTGACAGCCCTGTCGAAAAGGCGCTAAATCGGGCAACGCGGTAAATCCAAAAACAAATCCGCATCAAACTGAAGGAGCAGGTCGATGAACCAGGCCAATCATTCGCAGGAAGACGCCCGCGGCGTTCCCGTTTCCAGCTGCCAACCCGAATCGCTGGACGATTACGAGACAGCCTTGTTGCAGTTTCACAGTTATTTCGGTGATCCAACCGAGACCCTGGCGCAAACCCTCGAAAACGATCCGGAATTCGTCATGGGTCACATTTTCGTCGCCAGCGCACTATTGATGATGACCGAAAGGCAATACCTGCCGACGATCAAACAACACATCGAAACCGCGGAGGCGCTTGCAAGCAAGGCAAACGCGCGCGAACGACAGTTGACACTGGCCGCGCGCCAGTGGATGGAAGGCGCCTGGGACCTGGCTGGCCTGACCTGGGATCAGGTGCTGATGGATCATCCACGCGACGCGATGGCACTGCAGCTCGGGCATTTGACCGACTTTTACCGCGGCGACTGTTTCAACCTGCGCGATCGTGTCTGCCGCGTCATGACCGGCTGGGACAAGACTGTCCCCGGCTACTCCTACATCCTCGGCATGCAGGCATTCGGTTTCGAGGAATGCAACCAGTACGACAAGGCCGAGCTGGTAGCCATGACCGCGCTGGAAATGCAGCGCCGGGATCCCTGGGCGATACACGCGCTTGCACATGTCTACGAAATGCAGGGCCGTTTCGACGAGGGCCAGAGCATGTACCACGAGCGCGAGGAGGACTGGGCGCCGGACAACGGCTTTGCCTTCCACAACTGGTGGCACCTCGCGCTGTATCATATCGAGCACGAGGATTTCGACGCTGCACTCGAACTCTACGATGAACAGATCCTGCCCGAGGATTCGGACGTTTCGCTGCAAATGCTCGACGCCAGCGCATTATTGTGGCGCCTGCATTTGCAGGGAATCGACGTCGCCTCGCGTTGGCATCGCATCGCCGATCTATGGACACGCAAGACCGACTGCGAAAACGGCTATTACGCGTTCAACGATCTGCACGCGGTGATCGCCCTTGTCGGCAGCGGCAATCCTGAAGCGGCCAACGCCGTGCTGGCGGCGGTCGAGGCCGCGGCACGGGATAATCCCGGCGTCACGCGCATGATGGCACAGGATGTCGGCATTGCGACCTGCCGCGCGATAATCGATTTCGGGCAGCAGCGCTACGCCGAAGTCATACAGCAACTGCTGCCGATCCGAACCCTGGCCCACCGCTTCGGCGGCAGCCATGCGCAGCGCGACATCCTGACGCAAACTCTGATCGAGTCCGCGCTGCGTTGCGACCAGCACGGACTGGCGACCAATCTGATCAGCGAACGCAGGCTGCACAAACCGTTCACGCCGTTAACCCAGCGATTCGCGTCGAGGCTAGCGAGCTAGGCTGATAAAAGCCGCACTGTCTAAATGCTGCAAAATGGTTTCGACGTCGGGTCCCGGCGAGCGATCCCTGTCGCCGCGGGGTACGAGTTCGTTGAAGTAGCGATCGACGGCGGCGACAGAGTCGCCCGGCTTTTCGGCGCGCATCCGCAGCGCACAGAGTCCGGCCAGTAATTCGTAGGCCAGCATGACACGGAACAGGTCGGCCATGTCGAACAAACGCTGAATCGCGGGCACGGCCAGCGCCATATAGTCTTCCTGCCCGGCCGAGGATTCAGCCGTGTACAACGACAGCGGTTGTGCCAGCGTGCGCAAGCGCGCCGACAAATCGATGCTGGCCTTTTGCGTCACCACCAGGCCGGCGTCGAGTCCGGGGCGAGCGGCCAGTTGTGGTTTGAGCCCGGTGGTATCGGCATCGAGCAATCGATGTAAACGACGTTCACTGAGACTGCCGACATGGGCCAGCGCCAGCGCAACCGATTCGACCTGGTTGACCAGGTGCTGATTGTGGAAACTGCCGACCGACAGCAGACGGCCTCCGTCCATCAGCGGATTGTCGCTGTAGTCGATCAGGCAGCATTCGAGCTGCACACGCAAAGCGACAAGCGCATCCTGCATCGCCCCGTGCACCTGTGGAATGATTCGATACGAGACCGGTGCCTGCAGCTTATGCGGTGAAATCTGGCTATGGTTCAGATGCCGGCGCAGAACTTCAATCGTCTTGCCGACACCTGCTGCACTTCCGAGTCTGGCCACCGCCGGATCGATCGCATCTCTCGATGCGGCCAGAGCCTCGATCGAAACCGCGGACACCAGATTCGCCAGTGCCATGATCTCGTCCAGGCGGTAAAAAGCATGCGTCGCCAATGCCGGCGCCGCGCAGACGCCGTTAACCAGCGCCAGCCCTTCGCGCCCACTCGGCTCGAAGGGTTCGACGCCGAGGGCCTGCAAGGCTTGCCGGGCCGATTGTCGTTGGTTATCGGGGCCATAGACAAACCCCTCGCCGATCAGCGTTTGAAAGGCATGCGTGTTGGCGATCGCATCGGCCGCCATGCCGTGCCCCAGCGACGGGACCCAGGGCGTGAAATTGTCGTTCAGCCGGTCGACCAGGAAACAGCAAAGATCGCTGCGCACACCCGAGCGCCCGGAGAGGAAATTGACCAGGCGGATCAGCAGCATTGCTCGCGCCACCGGCCGGGCAAAAGGTTCACCCACGGCAGCCGCCCGCGCGCGCAGCATATTCGCCTGCAGCCCGGCTCGTGCCGCGGAATCAAGCTCCGTGTTTACCATCTTGCCGAGGCCCGTGGTTACCCCGTAACAGGGCACTCCCTGTTCGATCAGTCGGGTGAATTCCGCGTGACCGGCATCGACCGTTGCCAGCAACGCGCTGCCGAGCTCGACATATTCTCGCTGGTAAGCGACACGGTAGAGGTTGACCCAGTTGAGGTCACCGCTTTGCTCGAACCTGATCATGCGTAGGGTAAGCTATGGCCGATACCGAGTCGTTCGGCCTTTTCCAGCATCGCGATACCGAGCGCGATATCCGAGGTCGACAGGCCGCGATGCCAGAACAGGCAGGTCTCGTCCTCCGACTCGCGCCCGGGTATTTTGCCGGCGCAGATCTCGCCGAGTTCGCCATGAATCGATTCGCGCGTGATGCGCCCGCTGTCGACGTGACGGCGCAGGCAGCCGAAAGGCCCGACCAGGCACTGCCCCCAGTCATCGACGACAATTTTATCCATGATATCGGTGATGTCGTCCTCGACCGTACTCATCGTTCCATAGGGTATTACCAGCGCACCCGGCCGCACCCAGGCTGTCTTGAACAGCGCCTCGGGTTGCTGCAGGCGCGAGGCTTCGACCAGGATGTCGGCATTCTCGAGACAGCTTTGCCAGTCATCGGTCACGACAATCGGCTTGCCGAGATCTGCCTCGAGCCTGGCGGCAAAGGCATCGCGACTCTCGGACCTGCGTGAATGTACGCGAATCTCTTCGAAATCGAACAGGTGATCGAGCAGCCGCACATTCCAGTAAGCGGTACCGCGCGCGCCGATATGACCCAGCACCCGGGGACTGGCCGGCGCCAGGTACCTGGCGCCTAGCGCGGTTAGCGCGCCGGTACGCATCTCGGTAATACCGGTGGCATCGACGACCGCGCGCGGCTGTCCGGTTCTGGCGTCGAACAGGTTTAACAATCCGAATTCGGAGGGCAGGCCGAGGCGGTAGTTGTCGTGGTAGTCGCCGACAATTTTTATTCCGGCGGTTTTCGCCGGTGCGATGTAGCCCCGCAATATGTTGAAATGCCCGCCGAAGGAATCATCCGGCACCAGGTGCATGCGCGGTTCGATCACGGTATCGCCAGCCCCCTGGGCGCAAAGGCTGGTTTCGATGGCATCGAGAATTTCGCCATCGGTCAGATCCAGCGCGGCAACGTCCGCACCGCTGAGGTAACGTATGGATATCGATTTCAAGCTGCCTCCCTCTGTCACAGACGGCCGACGCTCAACTTACTGCCGGTTATCGAATAGATGTGTTATACAGTTGCTGCCAGAATTAAACCAGTCCCACAATGCTAAACGAAGTCCTGATTCTTTTGTTTTTTTCCGTGGTCAGTGTCGCCATCTTCAGGCGCATGGATATCCCCGCGGTGCTGGGCTATCTCCTTGTCGGGCTGGTTGCCGGCGATCACGCCCTCGGCCTGATCCACCGTTCGCATGCCATGGAGCAAATCGCCGAGATCGGCGTCGTATTCCTGCTGTTCACACTCGGCCTCGAAGTATCGATTCCGCGCCTGATCGCGATGCGCAATATCGTCTTCGGCATTGGCGTGATCCAGGTCATCGTTTCGACCTGCAGCACGATCCTGCTGGGTATGTGGTTCGGACTGTCGTGGCAGGCTTCCTTCGCGGTCGGCGGCGCACTGGCGATGTCGTCCACCGCGATCGTGGTCAAGCTGTTGACCGAGCAGTACGAACTGCACCTGCCGCACGGCAATATTTCGCTCGGCGTGCTGCTGTTTCAGGACCTCGCGGTAGTGCCTTTCCTGGTACTGATTCCGATTTTCGCCGATCCCGGCGCGGACTCTCTGCTGCTGCCGATCAGCCTCGCGCTGGCCAAGGGCGCGTTTGCCTTTGCGCTTATCTTCTTCGCCGGCCAGTACCTGATCCGGCCCGCGATACGCAAAGTCGCGGCGACCCATTCGAGCGAATTGTTCACATTATTCATCCTGCTAATTGCACTGCTCGCGGCCTGGCTGACCTGGCAGCTCGGGCTGTCGCTCGCGATGGGCGCCTTTCTCGCCGGCATCATGCTGGCCGAAACCGAGTACCAGCATCACGTCGAAAACGAAATCCGGCCGTTTCGCGATGTGCTGATGGGGCTGTTTTTCATTTCTGTCGGTTCGCAGTTCGACTGGCTTGTCATCATAGACGAGCCGCTCGAGGTCGTCGTGCTGACGCTCGGACTAATCGCCGGCAAGGGCATTGCCATCATGCTGATCACGCGTCTGGCCGGTTACAGCAGTGGCGTCGCCATACGCGCCGGCATCCTGCTCGGCCAGGGCAGCGAATTCGGATTCGCGCTGCTGGCGGTAACCATTACCAGCGGCCTGCTGAGCCTGGAGCTGAGCCAGCCGATCATCGCGGCCATCATCCTCAGCATGGCCATTTCGCCGATGCTGATACGCCACAACGAAGCCATCGCCTGTCGCTTCGCTCCCGGCTACGCGGGCGCCATAAAACAGCATGAAACTGGTCTCGAGGAGGCCTGCCGCGACCTGCGCGGCCATGTTCTGTTATGCGGATTCGGACGTACCGCGCAAAATCTGGCGCAATTCCTCAAGCGCGAAGCTATTCCATTTGTCGCACTGGAACTCGACACGGAGATCGTGCGCGAGGCGCGCGAGGCCGGCGAGCCGGTATTTTTCGGTGATAGCAGTCATGCCGAGATCCTGCGTCTCGCCGGTATCGAGCGCGCGCGCGTGCTGGTTGTCTCCTTTATCGAGATCGAGGCCGCCGAACATATTGCCAGGAACACGAGGGAACTGTGCCCCGAGATTCCATTGCTGATTCGAACCCGTGACGACCGTCACCTCGAGCGCCTGCTCGAATGCGGCGCCGACGAAGTGATTCCGGATACGGTCGAATCGAGCATGATGCTGGCACGCCACACGCTCGCCGCGCTGGGCGAGGATCCGCAATCGATCGAGGCAATGCTCGACGAGGCGCGCCAGGGACACTATGCCCGCATACGCGCCTTCTTCCACAGCCTCGAAGATGTTGACCTGCAGACTCCGGACCATCATCATTTGCACAGTATCGAGATGCTGGGCAGCTACCATGCGATCGGACGACGTATCGACTCGCTCAAATGCCTGCAAACCATCAACGTGATCGGCTTGCGCCGTAACGGCGTGACCAGTGAGGATCCGTTACACGAGGTCAAATTCAAGCCGGGAGACGTATTGATTATCGAGGGCCACCCCGATGACATTCAGGCGGCAGAAATTGAAGTGATGTCCGGACTGTAAAACAACATGAAAAACGACCGAACCGATCGGGCTGACGAACTCGAATGGAAACTACGGGTGTCGCCACGCGCCCGTTACGCCAGGCTATTGATCAAACCTTACGGCGGACTCGAGGTCGTCGTACCGCCGCGTTTTCCGCGCGGCGAGATTCCGTTTCTCGTCGCCAAACACGCGGACTGGGCACGGCTTCAGCTCGACCGCCAGGCAAAGCTGGTGCAATCGATACGCCTGCCGCAGCATCTCAGCCTCGCTTTCGACAACAGCACGACCCCGGTGGTTTACGCCAGCCAGCCGCTGGTTTTCAACTACGACCTGTTTGCCGAGCAGTCGCGGCAACGAATCGTCATCGAAGCCAGCACGCAGCGGGAACAGATCCGCGAGTTACGCAACTGGATTCGACGCCGGGCGCAAGAATTATTTCCCGCGCTGCTCGAAGAACTGTCGCGCCGGACCGGGCTCGAATTCAGGAAGGTAACGATTCGCAGCCAGAAAACCCGCTGGGGCAGCTGCTCGGCGCGCGGCCACATCAGTCTCAACGACCAGCTCCTGTTTCTGCCGGCGAAAACGGTCGAATACCTGATGATCCACGAGCTTTGCCATACCCGCTTTCTGAATCATTCGCGCGATTACTGGCGACTGGTGGAACATCACTGCCCCGACTATCGCGATCACGAAAAATTATTGAGCCTGTCGCGCAACCTCGTGCCCGACTGGTTCTTGCTCGATTTGTATCGGTGAGTCAATCCCGGGGCCTGTTTGCGCGGGTCGAAAGCTAGTTCGACTGGCTGCGTTGCATGTACTTGATATTGTTTTCGATCAGCAGGTTCTTGGCGCGTGACAGGCTGCTTTCGCTGGCGAAAGGCCCCAGCTGCACCCGGTGCCAGGTTTCATTGTTAACCACGGCCGATTTAACGCTTGCCTCGAGACCGAGCAAGGCCAGTTGAGCCTTCAGACTGTCGGCCTCGCCGGCGCTCTGGAAAGAGCCGACCTGCAGCACCGACTTGTCTACCGCTTCTTTATTAATAGTCGGATTTTCGATCGCGGCGCGGTCCTCGTCCGAGATCGGAATCTCGACCTTGCGCTGGGGCAATACCGAGTAAAAATCGATAGTCGGCTTAGTTTCGCTGCCGCCAGCGGCTGCTTCACGATTGCTGCCGGCGCCACTGTTGACGATCTTTTGATCGAGAAACACGATGAAGGCGACAAAAGACAACAGCATCAGCAATAAAAATGCCCATACCCACGGCGATGTCGACTGTTTCTGCGCCATTACATTTTCTCCGGCGCGCCAACGCCTAGCAGGTTCAGCCCGTTTCGCATTACCTGCCCGACCGCCGCGGCCAGCGCCAGGCGCGCATCACGCAGCTCGGCGTCATCGACGATGAATTGATGCGCGTTGTACCAGGAGTGGAAATGGTTCGCGAGTTCGCGCAGATAGTTAACCACGAGATGCGGCTCACGCCGTCGGGCGGCAGATTCGATACGTTCCGGAAGCAGGCTCAAATGTTTCACCAGCGCCTTTTCATGGCTGTTATCGAGGCATGCCAGGTTGAGCGGCCCGGCCGATGCCTCGATGCCTTTTTCGCTGCACTGCCGCTGCACGCTGCAGATGCGCGCATGCGCGTATTGCAGGTAGTAGACCGGGTTGTCGCTGGACTGTTCGCGCGCTAGATCGAGGTCGAAGTCCATGTGATGCTCGGATTTACGCATGACGTAAAAGAAACGCGCGGCGTCGCGGCCGACGTCTTCGCGCAGCTGCCTGAGCGTCACGAACTCACCCGAGCGGGTCGACATCGATATCTTTTCTCCCTTTTCGAACAGGTTGGCAAACTGCACCAGGTGTATCTCGAGATCATCCGCAGTGTAGCCCAGCGCCGTAAGCGAGGCCTTGACCCGCGCGATGTAACCGTGGTGATCGGCACCCCAGACGTTGATGACCTTGTCGAATCCGCGATCGAACTTGTTCATGTGATAGGCGATATCGGATGCGAAGTAGGTAGTCTGACCATTCTCGCGTCGCACCACGCGATCCTTTTCGTCACCGAAATCGGTCGAACGAAACCACAGGGCGCCGCCCTGTTCATAAACATAGCCATTGTCCTGCAGGCGCGTGACCGCGGTTTCGATCAAGCCTTCGTCGTTCAGCGAACGCTCCGAAAACCAGCGGTCGAAGTCGACGCCAAAGGCGTGCAGGTCGGTGCGTATGACCTCGACCAGCGTATTCAGGGCGTGATCGAAGATTATGCCATACTCGTCTTCACCGAGCAGGCCATGGGCATTGTCGATCAGGTCGTCGATGTGTTTTTCCTTGTCGCCCGCGGGCGCATCCGCGCTCACGTCGGCGAAGGCCTGCGCCGCGGGCCGGTGAAACCGCTCAGCGTTTTCGCGGTGCAGATCAGCGGCAATATCCCAGACATAGTCGCCCTGGTAGCCGTTGCTGGGAAAATCGATTTCCTCGCCGCATAGTTCGAGGTAGCGCAGCCAGGTCGAGGTACCGAGAATATGCATTTGCCGGCCGGCATCGTTGACGTAGTACTCTCGCTGCACGTCGTAGCCGACGAAGCTCAACAGGTTGGCAAGGGTGGCGCCGTAGGCGGCGCCGCGACCATGGCCGACGTGCAGCGGCCCGGTGGGATTGGCCGAAACGAATTCGACCTGGATGCGACTCCCCTGTCCCATACGGCTGCGACCGAAGTCTTCGCCCTGCTGCAGAATCCGGTTGATGACCGACTGGCTGGCATCGCTGGCGAGGAAGAAATTGATGAAACCCGGGCCGGCCACTTCGATGCGGCCGATAGCGTCGGCGCCGGCAATACGATCGGCAATCAATTGCGCGAGTTCACGCGGCGGCATGGCGGCAGATTTTGCCAGCATCAGCGCGATGTTCGAGGCGTAATCGCCCTGGCCCGGCTCCTTCGACGGAGTGACCTGGACGTTGTGGCCGAGATCTGGCGGAATCTGCGCAGCCTGCTCAAGCTCGAGCAGAGCCTGCGCGATCAGATCATTGATGATTTGCTTCAACAGCTAAAACCTGCACCCGGATGGGAAAATGATCGGGGATTTTACCCGAGCTAAACCACCCGGGCTACTGATCTTTCGAGGTATGCCGGCCGTTCGTAATTATTTCGATATTCTCAGTCGTTACGGCAACGACCTTCAGCCATCACTCGCCCGCGAATACCGGCACGACAACAGGCCAGCCCATGGGTCGCACGAGTCATTACCAGCGCCGCGAAGCCACGGCTTGCCCCGGCAGGCAGCACTAAAGGTCATAAGCATCGACATCGATGCTCCAGCTGACACGCGCCGAAGTCGGCAGCCCGGCGATCACGGGCATGGCTTCGCTGAGTACCGAGCGTAACGCCTGGAAATCGCGCGATATCAGGCATAGCTGCGCGCGGTAGCGGCCGATTCGGCGCGTCATCAGGGCTGGCATCGGTCCAACGCAATCGAGCGCGTCGAAGCGGGCCGCGGCCGCCAGCAGTTGCCTGATCTGATCGAGCAGGGACAGGGCTGCCTTGAGTTCGACGGCGTCGGCGCGGAACATGACGACCCTGGCATAAGGCGGAAAGCCGAAGCTGCTGCGCTCCTGCAGCAGGTCGTCGGCGACGGCGCGATAATCCTTTTCAAGCAGCGCCTGCATCAACGGGTGTTCGGGAAACCGCGTCTGCACCACGGCCTCGCCCGCGCGGTCACCGCGGCCGGCCCGGCCGGAAACCTGGTACAGGGTTTGCGCCAGGCGTTCGCTGGCGCGATAGGAAGCGCTGAACAAGGCCTGGTCGGCATCGAGCACGACGGACAGCGTGATCATCGGGTAGTCGTGTCCCTTGGCGATCATCTGCGTGCCGATCAGAATGCAGGGCTCGCCGCTTTGCAGTTGTTGCAGGCGTGACTTGAGCGCCTCGCGCGAGGCGATCACGTCACGGTCGATGCGCACGACCGGGAAGTCCGGGTATCGCCGCGACAGGCCCTGCTCGAGTTGCTCGGTACCGATACCGTAGTGTTTGATTTCATCATGCCCGCACTCGGGACAGCCAGCGGGCACTGACTGGCTGTAGCCGCAGTGATGGCACAACAGGCCATGCACCGACTGGTGCAACGTCAGGCGCGCATCGCAATGCCGGCAAAGCGCCTGCCAGCCGCACTCGTGACACATGACGATGGGCGCATAACCGCGGCGGTTGAGGTAAATCAGTACCTGGCCCGCATCGCCCAGGTGACGCTCGATACGACTCAGAGTCTGCGCATGGCAGCCGAACTCGAAACGGCTGTTGCGCACATCAATGAGTTCGAGTTT
>CP070646.1:81511-94197 GCA_020354435.1 Gammaproteobacteria bacterium | reverse complement strand
CAAAATTATCGTCGAGATGCAGTAGACTATGGCGATGCCCGATTTCGACGCCGATAAAGTCTCTGAAATACATCAGCACCTGCACAGCCACCTGCCGTCCGAGCCGGCGCTCAGGGTCAAGGCGCTGGAAACGCTGCTGGTCGACAAGGGACTGGTTAATCCGCAAACCATCGACGCCTGGATCGAGGCCTATACCGAGGAAATCGGCCCCAAACGCGGTGCCCGCGTCGTCGCCAGGGCCTGGTGCGATCCCGATTTCAAAAAGCGTTTATTCGAAGACGCGCCGGCTGCGATCGACGAGCTCGGTTATCTCGGCAAGGCGACCGCGCATTTGAAGGTGGTAGAAAACACCGACAAGGTGCACAACCTCGTGGTTTGCACGCTGTGTTCCTGCTACCCGTTTTCGATTCTCGGCATCGCGCCGGCCTGGTACAAGGCCGCGGCCTATCGTTCGCGCGCGGTGCGCGATCCGCGGGGCGTGCTCGCCGAATTCGGCGTCGACATCGGTGACGAGGTTGAAATTCGTGTCTGGGACAGCACCGCCGAGCTGCGTTACCTGGTTTTACCGCAACGCCCGGCCGGCACCGAAGATCTGAACGAGGACGAACTCGCAGCGCTGGTTACGCGTAACTCGATGATCGGCACCGACCGCGATCTGTCAAAGGGCTGAATCGCATGGACGGTATTCACGATCTCGGCGGTAAACAGGGCTATGGGCCGATCGACCGTGACGGCGAGGACGAAATCTTTCACGAGGACTGGGAAGGGCGCGAATGGGGCATCGCGCAGTGCGCGCGTACCCCGGGTATCACCATCGACTGGTGGCGCCACTGTCGTGAATTAATCATGCCGGTGGATTATCTCGTCCGGCCTTACTTCGATTCCTGGGCACAAACCGATTTTTCCACTTATATCGAGGCCGGCTGGATGACGCTGGAGGAGGTCGCCGCCGGAAAATCCCTCAACACCGATATCGATTACGGCGAACCACCGCCGGCAATGACATTCGAACAGGTGCTGGACGAAGATCGCGCGCACGCGTTTCGTTTCGATACCGCGATCGACGCGCCACCTGCGTTCGAGGTCGGTCGGCGCGTGCACACGGTCAAACACGGGCACAAGGGGCATACGCGCCTGCCGCAATATGCGCGCGGCCACGTCGGTACCGTGCATGCCTACAACGGTGCGCATGTCTTTCCTGATCTATCCGCAAAGGGCACCGAAGTTCATCAACACTG
Source organism: Gammaproteobacteria bacterium (assembly GCA_020354435.1). Taxonomy (GTDB): domain Bacteria; phylum Pseudomonadota; class Gammaproteobacteria. The sequence continues at coordinate 92,959 of CP070646.1, read as the reverse complement.
TTACAACGTCATGTTCGAGGCCGCCGAACTCTGGCCCGAGGCCGCTGGTAGCAAGGACAAGGTCTATCTCGATCTTTGGGAAAGTTACCTCGAAGAGGCCTGATTTGAATTCCACCGACGATGATGCTTTAAGACCGCTCGCCGCCGCCGACGGCGAGCCGGCCTTCGACGAGCCGTGGCAGGCGCAGGTCCTCGCGGTTGCCGATAGCCTGGTGCAAAACGGGCTGTTCAGTGCCGGCGCCTGGTCGGCTGCGCTGGGCGCGGAATTGAAAAAGGCAGACGAAGAGGGCGCTGTCGATAACCAGGAAACCTATTACCGTTGCGCGTTGAGCGCACTCGAAACGCTGGTCGCCAAGAACAGCGAAATCGATCGAAAGGCGATGCAGGGAAAGCGCGATGACTGGGAACAGGCCTATCTCTCGACGCCCCATGGACAGCCGGTCGAGTTACCTGCCGAGTAAGAATTCAGGCCGAAATCATTCTAACAATGACGGTATGCTCTCTATTGCTGGGTGCGTAGCCGTGAGCGCTGCACCAGTACGACGGTCAGCAGCGGCGTCAGCAGAGCGATCAACGCGACCGTAATCAAGAGCCAGCCGAGTTCGCTGTAGTCGGCCGCGGTCTCGATCGTATCGGTCAGGCGGTCCTTGACCTCGCGCGTGACGGTATAGATTTCATTGAGGTAACGCGTGCCGAGGCTCGAGGCCGACAGCGCCAGGTTGGTGAACGATGCCATCACCGCGAAAAAGGTCGCCTTCAGATGCGGCGGCGCGTTTTTCGCTATCCAGGCCAGCATCGGGATCATCGAGATTTGCCCCAGCGGCGATTCCATCATTGTATCGACGATCGCGATGAAGCGCGCGTCGACCACGTCGCCGGTACGCGCTGCGGTCCATTCGTGCAGGCCATAGTACAGGCCAATATTGGGCAGCATCAGGATCGTGCCAGCAAAGGTCAGAATAACGATAACGAATGCTATCGAACGTTTCGCCATCATCGGCCGCAACACGATCATGCCGAGCAGCGTCAGCAGCGAACCGATCAGCGCCAGCACCGCGAGGAATTGCTGGTCGAAACCGAGCTCGTCGATCTCGAACCAGGTATAACCCGGGCCCGTCAGCGGCGTTGCGCGGTAGACGAATATGATCAGCGCTGTGCCGATCAGCGTGTTTCGCGCCTCCGCATCGAGCTCGAGCAGCAGGCGGTACATCAGGAACAGGACAATGGCCATGGAGCCGGTAAAAATGATTTCCTGTGCGAACGGTACCTGGCTCACCCCCATGGTTATCGTGAATATCGCGAAGACCAGACTGCCGCCGAGAATCCACCAGTTGGGGCTGGTTTCCTCGGCGGGCGCGAACAACAGCTTGTCGATGGCGGCGTGATCTTCGCCCAGCTCGCGCAGGCGCCGCGCGCGCCGGCGCAGCAGGATACCGCCGAGGATAACCCCGGATACCGACAGCACCGGTATGACCAGCGCCATCAGGTAAATATCGGCGTAGATCGAGATTTTCATTTCCTCGGACATGGCCTCGACGCCGCTGAACATCGTGATGTTGAGCGCCGCCACCGCGGCCAGCCCACCGATGATGGCGAAACGCCCGAGGGTTTGCATGGTCGTGTGCATGATCTTGATTTGGTCGTCGCCGTAGGCTGTGCCATGCTCGTCGATGGTCGGCACCGCCTCGACCGTCATCGCGTCGGCAACTACGTCCTGCACGACGTATCCGGTCGGCGCGAGCAGGCTCGCGATGACGAACCAGACCTCGGGTTTCATGATCGCGGCCATGGCATCCAGGTGCGCGATAATGCCGTACATGATCAGGATACTGCCCGTGATCAGGCCGGCGCCGATGTAGACCAGCAGGGCCTTTTTGCGCCAGATCAGGTCCACCAGGTGGCCGATCGGCATTTTCAGCGTCCACGGTATGCCAGCCCAGAAGGCGAGACCGGCGAGAAACGCGGCCGACAGGTCGAGATACTCCTTGATGAAAAAGGTGCCGACAATCGCGGTCAGACCCTGCACGCCGGCGGCCACGTAAACCATCAGCGGCGGCAGGTAAGACCAGCGAAACTGGCGCCCGAGATCAAGAAAAGTGTCGTCGATCCAGCGCCAAACCGGATTGTCGATCATGCTTTCATGCCTGGAGATAAAAAACGAAAGCTATTATCACATGCGTTAAACCCGACGCAAATCAATTAAATCCGCATGACAGGCGTTACATTAGGAACACTGAATTCGCGCGTAGTCGATCAATGTTTGGTCCGTTCGTACACGATATCGACCCGATATTTGCCGAGATCGGCGGTTTATACCTGTGGTGGTACGGGGCGAGTTACAGCTTCGGCTTTGTTGCCGGGTTCATCTGGTTGCGTGCCCATCGAAGCAGTCTCGCGTTTTCCCATGCCGATGTTTACAGGCTGATAATTTATATCGCGGTTGGCGTACTGCTCGGTGGGCGAGTGGTCGAAGTGATCTTTTACGAATGGGCTTACTACGGTGAACACCCCTGGCATATACCAGCCATCTGGCTCGGGGGTATGTCGACGCACGGCATTCTGCTCGGTTCGACACTTGCGGTGCTATTGTTTTGCCAGCTCAATCGCCGCAGTTTTCTCGAGGTCGGCGATGTTCTCGTGTTCGCGGCCGCGTTCATCATGGGTTTCGGTCGTCTCGGTAATTTCGTCGACGGGCAAATCGTCGGCAGCCTCACTCAACTGCCCTGGGGCGTAAAGTTTCCCGATCTCGACGGCTTTCGGCACCCGGTCGTGCTTTACGACGGACTCAAAAACCTGTTGCTGATCCCGCTGCTGTTGCTGATAAAACGCAGCCACCCGCCAGGAGGAGTGCTGGTAGCGCATTTCATTTTGTGGTACGGCTTCCTGCGCATTTTCATCGACTTCTTCCGCGAGTACCGCAGCAGCCTTTTCGGCTTGCCGCCCGGCCAGGAGTTCAACCTGCTGATGACGCTGCTCGGGGTCGGCATGCTGGTCTGGTTGTACCGCCGCGAGCGCCACGCGGGCGCGCAAAAAGAGTCATACACGGAGACTGTGGTACCGGCAGATAATCCTCGCGGCAGCCTGTGGCCTAAACGCGTAACACTCGCTATTTTGCTGTTCCTGCCGACCGTCATGCCGAGTGACTGGACCCAGGATGTGCCGGCTCGCTACGGAGATCGCCATCCCGGCATCTCCTATTCGAAAATTTACCCGCAGATAAAACCGGGCGGTTAGCCGGCTGGCACAGGCAGGATCAAAGCAGACAGGGCAGCCGCATCTGCGGGCAGCGGATCGGTCGCTCGGCCTGTTTCCACCACAGCGGATTGCTGGCCGCGGTGACGATTTCGTTGTGGTCGCGGTACCCCTTTTGCTGCATAAATCCCCAGGACTTGGCTCTCGGCGCGTGAATAAACAGGCTCCAGCATTCAGTGCCGGCCGGCAGATTGATGCGATGGAAGACTTCGCCTGAAATCAGGTTGAAACGGCCTGGGCGCAACCAGCGGTGCTGTAGCCGGTTTTCCGCCTGTGCGTCCCGCATGCGGGTTTCCTCGTAACCGCCGCATAACACCAATGACAGCGCGTGTTTCCAAGGGTGGTTATGCAAACCGCGGCCGGGATCGCTGGCAACGAAGCGGTGCAGATAAACCTGGTAGCCTAACGGCAGGCGCAGCAGGTGATAACGCTCGAGATAGGGCTGCCGGTCCGGTCCGTCGATCACGCGACAGCGGCAATAGGCGCTTAAACGATAAAGCAGTCGGTTGAACCAGGACATTTTCCACTCCTGAAATTTTGATCGTGGTATTATCGCGGGATTAGTGGCTCACAAGGTGAGCCATACCGGATAAAGAGCAATTTCGTGGACCGCACCGAACGTTTTCACCTGATCGATCAAATGTTGGCCAACCAGCGCGTGGTCACGCGCGCGCAGTTTCTCGACGCGCTCGAGGTGTCGCCGGCCACCTTCAAGCGCGACCTCGAGTACCTGCGCGACCGGCTCATGGCGCCGATCGTCTGGGACCGCGAGCGCCGTGGTTATTGTTACCAAAAGAGCGAGGACGGTGAGCAGTTCCAGTTGCCGGGATTGTGGTTCAACACCAGCGAAATCCAGGCGCTGCTCACCATGGATGCGCTGCTTGCCAACCTGCAGCCCGGGATGCTGTCGCACCATATCGAACCGCTGCGCTCGCGTATCCGCATGCTGCTCGACGAAGGCGATCACAGCGTTGACGAAATTTCGCGCCGCATTCGCATCGTGCCGCTCGCGGCCAAGGCTTACCGCAGCGAAAACTTCCAGGCGCTGTGCCAGGCGCTGCTGGCGCGCAAGTGTATCGATATGACGTACTACAGCCGCCCGACCGATAGCAGCAGCGAACGGCGCGTGTCGCCGCAGCGGCTGATTTACTACCGCGACAACTGGTACCTCGATGGCTGGTGCCACCTGCGCCAGGCCCTGCGCAGTTTTTCCATCGACGCGATTCAGGCCCTGCAAATCAGCGCCGAACCGGCGGTCGATATCAGCGAGGATGAGTTGAACCGCGAACTCGAAAGCGGTTACGGCATTTTCTCGGGTGCCGAGACGCAGCAGGCGGTATTACGCTTCAGTCCGCAGCTGGCACGCTGGATTTCGCGCGAAACCTGGCACCCGGATCAAACCGGCGAGTACGACGACGAGGGTTATTATCTCCTGCGGGTTCCCTACAGCCAGGACACCGAGTTGATCATGGATATTCTCAAGCACGCAGCGGAAGTCGAGGTAATCGAACCGCGAGAGCTGCGTAACAGGGTAAAACAGCGCATCGATGCCATGCGTGAACTCTACGCCAACGGCTGAAGCGATTACCAGAGCGAGATTTCGATATTGTCGAGCAGGCGCGTCTGCCCCACGGCCGCGGTCACGAGGATGACGAGGTTGCGGTCATCTGCGCTGGCCGGCTGCAGGGTCTCGGCATTGCAGATCGCAAAATAGTCGGTTGTGAAGCCGGCGCCGTCGAGATTCTCGATGGCCGTTTTTTCCAGCGAGTCGAAATCGCGTGCCCCCTGTTCGATCTGTTGCGCGGTTTGCTGCAGTTGCCGGTAGATCATCGCCGCGGTTTCGAGCTGTGTCGCGTCGAGGTACTGGTTGCGCGAACTCGAGGCCAGGCCCGAGGGCTCACGCGTGGTCTCCTGGCCGATAATCTGCACGTCGAGGTTGAAATCCTCGACCATTTTGCTGATTACGCGGTACTGCTGGTAATCCTTCTTGCCGAACACCGAGACGTCCGGTTTGACGATATTGAACAGCTTCAGCACGACAGTCGCGACCCCGGTGAAGTGGCCCGGCCGATGTTTGCCCTCGTAGTTGTCGGTCAGATCGGTGACCTGCACCTGGCTAATCCTGTCCAGGCCCTCGGGGTACAGCTCGGAAGCTGCCGGCAAATAAACCAGGTCGCAGCCGACTGCCTCGAGTTTCTCGATATCGGATTCCAGCGTGCGCGGATAGTGATCCCAGTCCTCGTTCGGCCCGAACTGCATCGGATTGACGAAAATGCTGCAGATGCTGCGATCGCACAGCGCCTGGCCCTTTTCGATCAGCGACATGTGGCCGGCGTGCAAGTTGCCCATGGTCGGGATGAAGGCGATCGAATGGCCGTGATCCTTCCAGTGCTGTACGTACTGGCGAAGTTCGATGACGCTGGTTGCCTGGTCCAATTCACCTTCCCCCTACGAAAAGCTGTGGGATCGGTCCGGAAACTGGCCGCGCTTGACCTCGGTGACGTAGCGGCTGATAGCGCCCTGGATACTCGACTGCCCCTGCATGAAGTTTTTCGAAAATTTCGGCTTCTTGCCGGGCGTGACGTTGAGCACGTCCTGCAGCACGAGGATCTGGCCATCGACGTCGGGTCCGGCGCCGATGCCGATGACCGGGATTTCGAGCTCGGCCGTAATTTCCGCCGCCAGCGGTGCGGGTACGCATTCGAGCAATAGCAGGTCGGTACCGGCCGCCTCGAGGTTTTTCGCCGTGGCCAGCATTTCCTCGGCGGCGCTTTTGGCCTTGCCCTGCACCCGGTAACCGCCCATTTTGTTGACCATTTGCGGCTGTAACCCGAGGTGGGCACAGCTGGCGATACCGAAATGTGCCAGCGCCTCGACAATTTCGAGCTGTGACTTCCAGCCTTCGAGTTTGACCACCTGGGCCTCGGTCTGCTTGATCAGTTCGCAGGCGTTATCCAGCGCCTGCTGCGGCGAATTGAGCGAACCGAACGGCATGTCGAGCATCAGCATCGCGTTGTGCAGGCCGGCGGCGACCGCCTTGCCGTGGTAACAGATATCGTCCAGCGTTACCGGGATCGTGGTGTCGTGCCCCTGGATGACCATGCCGAGTGAGTCACCGACCAGCACGACCTCGACGCCGCAATCCTCGACCAGGTTTGCAAAACTGTAATCGTAAGCGGTCAGGCAGGCGAACTTTTCGCCTTCCTGCTTCAGCTTGCGCAGGTGCGGAATCGTAATCTTGTCGTCTAGCGGTTTCGGTATATACATCGCGGATTCAGGGCCGGCAGATCAAAAGATTCAATAAGAATTGTTAGTCATTGCGAGCGCAGCGAAGCAATCTCTATTTTGTTTGCAGGACTCTTACAGACCGCTTCGCCACTTCGTTCCTCGCGATGACCGTTAACTAAAGGGCGAATGATGACTGATTGAAATAATGGCGTCCAGAATGGATGTCATTGATTTTTTCAACAATAGCCTGGTAATCCTCGTCGTTGTTGATCAGGTCGACCGAGCGAGTGTTGACCGTCAACAGCGCGCTGTCGTCGTAATCGTAGAAAAAGCGGGTGTAGGATTCGGACAGTCGCAACAGGTACTCGTCGCGAATTTGCTGTTCGTAATCGATGCCGCGGCGGGTGATGCGTTCGCGCAGCGTTTCCAGCGGCGCCTGCAGGTAAATCACGAGATCGGGTCGCGGCGCATCCAGGGTCAGGTGCTGGTAAATCTGCTCGTAGAGTTCGAGCTCGTCCGGGTTCAGTGTCATTTGCGCGAACAGGCGATCCTTGTCGACCATGAAGTCGGCAATATAGGATCGGTGAAACAGATCTGACTGGCGAAAGTCCTGCACTTGCTGCGCGCGCTGCAGCAGGAAATGCAGCTGCGCCGACAGCGCGTATTGTCGCGGATTCTGGTAAAAGTTCGCCAGGAAAGGATTTTCCTCGGCTTTCTCCAGCAGCAGTTCGCTGCCGAACTCCTGCGCCAGCTTGTTGGCCAGGCTGGTTTTACCGACCCCGATCGGGCCCTCGATGACGAGGTAATGAAACGACTCAGGCATCGTTCGCCTCCAGTTTTTCCATCGCCAGCTCGGGCGCCTGCTGGATCAGGTAGGACAGACTGCCAAATCCGGGGACGAAGCGGTCGCCTCCGATTTCGAACATCGGCACGAGCACGAACGGGCGCTGCGAAAACTCCGGGTGCGGAAGCCTCAGGTGGCTGTCCTCGAAAACCCGGTTACCGAACAGGATGATGTCCAGGTCCAGCGTACGCGGCCCCCAGCGCGGCTCGCTGTCGCGCTTTCGATAGTAGGCGTGTTCGATCGCCTGCAGCTCGAGCAACAGCTGCAGCGGTTCGAGCCCGGTCTCGAGTTTGACCACGGCGTTAATGTAGTCGTCCTGCGGAATATCGCCGAGCGCGGTACTGCGGTACAGCGACGAGCGCCCGCGCAGTTTGCATTGCTGGATATTGCCGATTGCATCAATCGCCTCCTCGACGATGATTATCGAATCGCCAATATTGCTGCCGATGCCGATAAAGACTTCCTCAGCCGGCATGTCGCCTCCTGCGGCGTGGCCGCCTCTTTTTGCCGCGTTCCGGCGCTTCGCTGTCGGCGTGCTTGAGCTGGAACTCGGTCCACCAGTGGCACAGCCGGTGTGGCATTAGCCCGACCATGGTCTGGATGCACATGAAATCGTAGGCCGCACGGAACACCGGGTGGGCGAGCAATCGCTGGGGCTGCTTGCCCTGGGTGCGGTGAAAACGCGGCTGCGAACTCCAGATGTCACGCGCCATCTGGCTGAAACGACGCGGAATCGAAACGTGGCGTACCTGGCGTTTCATTACCGTTTCGCCGACCTGCATCAGCGCCGGAATCATCTTCTGTCTGTCGGACTGCATCTGCGTCGCCTGCTGGTGCACCACCGGCCACAGCAGTACGGCGAAGATGAAACCCGGCGACACCGGCTGACCGGTATTGACGCGCGTATCGGTATTGACCAGCGCCTGGTCGATGAAATCGAGCATGGATTCGGGCGGTTCGCCTTGCAGCCACTCGTCGAGCGCCGGCACCAGGTACTTGAGCAGCCTGTACTCACGCAGCAATTCGAATACGCGCACCGCGCTGCCCGAATGAAACAGCTTGATGACTTCATCGAACATGCGCGCCGGCGGAATCACCGCGAGCAGGTGGCCGAACTCGTAAATCGCCGCGGCCGCGGATTCCTCGATATCGAAATCGAGCTTGGCGGCAAAGCGCACCGCCCGCAGCATTCGCACCGGATCTTCCGGGTAACGCCTGGCGGGATCGCCGATCAGCCGTAATTGCCGGGCTTCGATATCCTGCAGTCCGCCGACATAGTCGAGCAGGGCATGGTCGTGAATATCGTAGTAAAGCGCGTTGGCGGTAAAGTCGCGACGGATCGCGTCTTCCTCGATCTCGCCGAAGGTATTGTCGCGCAGGATGCGTCCATGATGATCGGTTTCGGCGGTATCCTCGTCGTGTCCGCGAAAGGTGGCGACCTCGATAATGTCGCGGCCGAAGCGGATATGCACGAGGCGAAAGCGGCGCCCGATAATTCGGCTGTTTTTAAACAGCGCACGTACCTGATCCGGCGTTGCGTCGGTAGCAACGTCGAAGTCCTTGGGATGAATTCCGAGCAGCAGATCGCGTACACCCCCGCCCACCAGGCAGGCCCTGTGGCCTGACTTGGAAAGGCGGTACAACACCTTGAGCGCGGGATCGGATATCGATTTGCGGGAGATGCTGTGTTTGTTTCGGGGTATGACGGTTAGATGATCTGCGCTCGCCTCTCTGTTCTTCACGCGATTAGAAAATTCGGCATATTGCGCGCAATCATAGCATTTAGTACCTGTTCGAGGACAATTTATTGATCGCACATCGAAGGGGACAGACCACGTTTTCCAGTGGAAAACGTGGTCTGTCCCCGATCTTTCGATATCGGTCTAAAATAGACCAATAGACATGTAGCGGGATGTAATTTGAAAGCAGCCAATCAGAGAGTAAAAGATGTCCTCGAACAATCGGGCATCGAATTCGAAATCAGGATCCTGCCCGACGCGGTGCGCACCGCGCGCGCGGCCGCGGAAGCGCTCGGTTGCGCGGTCGGCCAGATCGCGAACTCACTGATCTTTCGTGACGCCGACAATGACCGCGCGGTGCTGGTAATGTGTGCCGGCGATCGACGCGTCGACACCGCGCGGGTGCGTCAACTGACCGGGATTTCGCTCGCCAAGGCCGATGCCGATTTCGTGCGCCAGAGGACTGGCTTCGCTATCGGCGGCGTACCGCCGGTGGCGCACAGCGAGCGGCTGGTTACGCTGCTGGATGCTTCGCTGCGGCGCTTCGACGCTATCTGGGCCGCCGGCGGCACGCCGGAATCCGTATTTTGCATGACGGCGTCGCAGCTGCGGCAAATTACCGGCGGTAACTGGCTCGAGCTCGCACAGGATTGAGCCGCTGATGAATGCCAGGCGGGTAATCGGCAGCGTTTTCGCAACCGGCCTGCTGCTGTTTGAACTCGGCGGCGGTAATGCTTTCGCGGGCGAAACGCTCGCGTTTCCGCTGCCTATTTCTTCGAGTAGGCGATAACGGCCGCCCCAACCGGCGTACTCAGGTTACGCCTCGAGTTCCTCCCAGCGCCGGTACAGTTGCGCCAGGTCGTTTTCCAGCGTCTGCAACTGCTGCTGGTCTTCGCGAATCACGGCGGCTTCCTGCCGGTAATAATCGGGCGCTGCCAGTTTTTCGTGCAGGGCCTCGATTTTCGCTTCCATTTTCTCGATCTTGCCGGGCAGGGCGCGCAGTTCCCGCTGATGCGGCGAACGCCGGGAAGTTGGCGGCCTGGCTTTTTCCGCCCTGGCCTGCGGTTGCGTTTCCACCTCGCCCGACGGCCGTTGCCGCAGCCAGTCCTGGTAGCCGCCGACGTATTCGTTGATCTGGCCCGGGCCTTCGAACACCAGCGTGCTGGTAACGGTGTTATCGATGAACTCACGGTCGTGGCTGACCAGCAGCAGTGTGCCGCTGTACTCGATTAAAAGTGCTTCCAGTAATTCCAGGGTTTCGATATCCAGGTCGTTGGTGGGTTCGTCCATCACCAGCAGGTTGAACGAGCGCGTAAACAGGCGCGCCAGCAGCAGGCGATTGCGCTCGCCGCCCGACAGGGCCTTGACCGGCATATGGATCGTTTTTTCGCTGAACAGGAAATCCTTGAGATAGCCGACCACGTGGCGCGCGCGGCCGTTGATCGTAACGTGGTCGCCGGCCGCGGCGAGGTTGTCGCGTACCGTTTTTTGCGGGTCCAGGGTTTCCCGGTGCTGATCGAAATAAGCGGTTTCGAGCCGCGTACCGGCCCTTACCCAGCCGGTCTGTGGCTTTAGCTGTCCGAGTAGCAGCTGGATCAGGGTCGACTTGCCGCAGCCGTTGGGACCGAGGATGCCGATTTTTTCACCGCGCAGGATCTTGCAGCTGAAGTTTTCGACGATCGGTTTCCCGTCCCAGGCAAAGCCGAGACTGTCGGCCTCGATCACGATTTTGCCCGATGCTTCGGCCTGCTGCGCGCTGAATTTTGCGCTGCCGCTCCGTTCGCGGCGCTGCGCGCGCTCCTCGCGCATTTTTTTCAGCGCCCGCACGCGTCCCTCGTTGCGCGTGCGGCGCGCCTTGATGCCTTGCCGGATCCAGGCTTCCTCCTGCGCCAGTTTCTTGTCGAACAGCGCATTGTGGCGTTCCTCGGTTTCGAGCTGCGCGGCGCGGGCTTCGAGGTAGCGGCGATAGTCTCCGGGCCAGCTCGTCAACTGCCCGCGATCGAGCTCGACGATGCGTGTCGCCAGCCGCTGCAGGAAGCTGCGGTCGTGGGTGATGAATACCAGCGTGCCGCCGAAGCCGAGCAACAGGTCCTCCAGCCACAGGATCGAATCGATATCGAGATGGTTGGTCGGTTCGTCGAGCAACAGCAGATCGGGTTCGGCCACGAGCGCCTGGCCCAGCAGCACGCGACGTTTGAGGCCGCCGGAAAGTTCGTTGAAGGGCCGGTCGGCGGGCAGGGCGAGGCGCGAAATCGTCGTCGAGATACGGGTTTCGAGATTCCAGGCATTATGCGCTTCGACCTGGTCCTGCAGGGCCTGCAGGCGGCCTAACGCGTCGGCGTCGCTGGCCGAGGCGAGGGCAGCGTGATGCCAGTCGGTAATGAC
>CP070646.1:68059-81411 GCA_020354435.1 Gammaproteobacteria bacterium | reverse complement strand
CGCGAAATGACCATCGCGACCCTGGGGCGACAATATAGCCAGCGCAACGCGACCATCAGCGAGGCCGAGGTCGACGAGTTTATCGCGCAAAGCGGCGACGAGGGCAGCACCTACGAATATCGTCTGTCACACATTCTGATCGCCCTGCCCGACGCCGCCACGCCGGATCAGGTCAACAAGGCGCAGCAAACGGCGGACGAGATCCTGTCACGACTCGATCAGGGTGAGGAATTCGATCAACTCGCAAATACCTTTTCAGCCGGCGATACTGCCCTGCAGGGCGGGGATCTCGGCTGGCGCAAGAAGGCCGAGATCCCGAGCCTGTTCACAACCCAGGTACTGTCGATGCAACCGGGCGACCATGCCGGACCGATACGCAGCGCCAGCGGATTTCATATCGTGCATCTGGACCAGAGGCGTGACCTGGAGCAGGTCCTGAGCAAGCAAACCCGTAGCCGCCATATTCTGATCAAGCCGAATGAATTGATTACCGAGGAAGATGCGCAAAATCGGCTGCTCGAGTTTCGCGAGCGCATACTCGAGGGTGAGGATTTCGCTCGACTGGCGCGGCTGTATTCGGTGGACTACACCTCCGGTTCGGAGGGCGGCGATATTGGCTGGATGGATCCGGGGGCCACCGTCAAGGAATACGAAGCCGTCACCGACCGGCTCGAGGAAGGCGAACTCAGCCAACCTTTCCGCAGCCAGTTCGGTTGGCACCTGGTCGAAGTGACCGGTCGACGTACGGTGGACGAAACCGAACAAAACAAGCGTCAAAAAATCTATTCCCAGCTACTGCAGCAGAAACAGCGCGAGGTTTTCGATCTGTGGAAACGCCGCCTGCGTGACGAAGCCTACGTCGTCTTTCTCGAAAAACCAGATGCCTGACGTCAGCGTCGTCATCACCTCCGGCGAGCCGGCGGGTATCGGCCCGGATATTGTTGCCAGTATCGAGCCGGCCCGCTTCGACGCGCGACTGGTCGTAATCGGCGACCGGCAAATGCTGACCGCTCGCGCCGCCGGCCTGGGATCCAGGATTAACTTCGTCGACTACGGCGACAACGATGCCACTGCCGATTGCATCGAAGTCATCGACCAGCCGCTGGCGCAGCCCGCCCGCGCCGGACAGCTCGACAGCGCCAACGCCGAGTATGTTTTGCAACTGCTGCAAAAAGCCTGCAAGGCTTGCCTCGACGGCGAGTTCGACGCCATGGTCACGGCGCCGGTACAAAAAGAAATCATCAATCGGGCAGGCATCGCGTTTTCCGGGCATACCGAGTTCCTGGCCGAAATCTGCCGGGTGCCCAAACCGGTTATGCTATTGATTGCGGACCGGCTGCGGGTTGCCCTGGTCACGACCCATCTGCCATTGCGCGAAGTCGCCGATGCCATTACCGGGCAGGCGATCAGCGACGTGGTCGAAATCCTCGATCGCGATCTGCGCAGCCGTTTCGGTTTACCTGATCCCATGATCAAGGTTTGCGGCCTGAATCCGCACGCCGGTGAAAATGGCTACCTCGGGCGCGAGGAAATCGACATCATCAAACCCGCCCTGGACAGGCTGAAAGCAAGCGGTATCAATCTTGCCGGCCCTTTTCCGGCCGATACGCTGTTCACCACGAGCATGCTGCAGGATGCCGACGCCGTGGTTGCGATGTATCACGACCAGGGACTGCCCGTGCTGAAGCACGTCGGCTTTCACAACGCGGTGAACACCACGCTGGGATTGCCGATTATCAGAACATCGGTCGATCACGGCACCGCGCTGGATCTTGCCGGCAGCCCGGCAGCCCGACCCGATAGCCTGTTCGCGGCAATCGATTCGGCCATCCTGCAGGCGCAAAATCTAAAACTGCATGCATCGCGCGCGTAAACGTTTCGGTCAGCACTTTTTGCACGATGGCAGCGTGATCGAGCGCATCCTGCGTGCAATCGATCCGCAGCCGGGTGACAATCTGCTCGAGATCGGCCCGGGTCGTGGCGCGCTGACCTACCCGCTGCTACGGCGCTGCGGTCGACTGACCGTGGTCGAACTCGATCGCGACCTGGCACCGCTGCTGGCGCGCGAAGCCGAAGGCCTGGGCGAGCTCGAAGTGATCAATGCCGACATCCTGAAGTTCGACCTGGCATCCATTGCAAAGGATAAAAATTTTCGCCTGGTGGGTAACCTGCCCTACAACATCTCGACGCCGCTGATGTTTCATTTGCTCGAATCGGCGCAATTGATCGAGGACATGCATTTCATGGTGCAAAAAGAAGTGGCACAGCGTATCGTTGCCGCTGCCGGTGACGGCAGCTACGGCCGCCTGTCGGTCATGCTTCAATCCCGCTGCCGCTGTCACTACCTGTTCGACGTCGCTCCGACCTGCTTCAAACCACCGCCGAAAGTGGACTCGGCGGTGATTCGGTTACAACCGCTGGCGCAAGCCGCAGCCGACCTCGGCGAGGCGGAAAATTTCTCGAAAATCGTGCAGGCAGCCTTCAACCAGCGACGCAAAACCATCGCTAATTCGCTGAAATCGATTCTCGATCGTGAAACAATCATCAACTGCGGTATCGATCCGGCCTGGCGTGCCGAAAACCTGGAAATAGCCGATTTCGTCAAACTGAGCAGAGCCCTGGACTCATGACACATCTTTCCCTGATCGTCGCCATGGACGAAAACAGATTGATCGGTAGCAACAACGACCTGCCCTGGCACCTGCCGGCGGATCTGGCGTTTTTCAAACGCACCACGATGGGCAAGCCGATTATCATGGGGCGCAGGACATTCGAGTCGATTGGCCGGGCCCTGCCCGGGCGACGGAATATCGTCGTCACGCGGGATCCGGAGTTTAGCGCCGAGGATTGTGAAATCGTTAACGGTATCGACGCTGCACTCGAATTGTGCAAGGACGAGGCCGAGGTTATGCTGATCGGCGGCGCAAGCCTGTATCGACAGGCCATAGAGCGCGCAACGCGGTTGTACATCACCCGTATCCAGCACAGTTTCAGCGGTGATACCTGGTTTCCCGAGTTTGACGAAGGTGAATGGAAAGTCGAAAATCAGGAGGATTTTGAGTCAGATCACAGCAATCCCTACGCCTATTCCTTTATAAAATTTGTGCGGGATATTTGAGTTTGTTTGGGTTAGACTAAATCGCCCGAATTTGTATGAGCTGGTCCTGATGGACAATGATACGAGCGAGGAAATCAAGCGTATGGAAAGCAGGACTTATATTATTGGACGGGAAGGTCACATCTATATTAACGACCCGACCGTGAGCAAGCAGCATGCGGAAATTCAGGTTATCAACGGCGAGGTATACCTGCGCGATCTCGGCTCAACCAATGGCACTTTCCTGATTAAAAACAACCGGCTCGTGCCTTTTAACGAAGGTTATGTGCAGTTACACCAGCCCATCGTACTCGGCAATCGGCAATACACGATTCAAAGCCTGCTGGAAATCGCCGGCGCATTCTCCGCTCAGTACGACACCTCCGACGAGGACTAGCCTAACTCGCGTCCGCCTCGCGCCGCTGATAGATAAATTCGGCGCATCCTCTACCGCTTGCTTGACGTTTCGCAGCATCCCGGCTCGCTCGTCCTGGGCCAGGTAGAATATCATATCGATATCATGCCGAATGTAACGCGCGGGCAGGCGCGTCAGCGCGTAACAGGCGGTATCCTGGAAAAACTCTTCGTCGCAATCCTGGTACTGCTTGACCAGTTCTTCGCAAATGTATTCAATCACCAGTTGCTGGTAGAAGTTGTGCAGGCTGGAAAATTCATTACTTGCCCCCAGAAAATAAAAGGGTTATCCGAGGATAACCCTTTTATCGGCAGCTATTGGCAAAACCATAGCCGTTGCAGGCGTCTTATCGGCACCTTTTACTAGAGTCCAACCGCGAGCAGCAATATGCCGAGTACCCACGGCCAGGCACTGCTCGACTCTTCTTCTGGCCCGGCTTCCGCCTTGACCGGCGTGGCGACACTGAATACCTGCGTTTCCTGCTGGTTCAGGAAACCGGACGGCACCGGTTTTTCATCCTCGATGATCAGGGTTTCGGTCGTCGCCGTACCATATTCACCCGTCGCCATCAGAATTTGCACCTCTTCATCGGTGGTCAGCGTAATTGCGCCGTCGAGCACGGCTGCGTGCAGCTTTGCATCGAGATCATTACGGCTTACCGTCTGCGTGCAATCATCCTGTTTGCACAACTTGATGACATAATCGGTACCGCGGATGCCGATCGTCGCCAGCCCGGTTTGAATCTGGTAATTCGACAGGGCACTGGCACCGATAGAGCCCGTAATCTTGCGCAGGCCACCACGCAACAGGTCGAGAATACTGCTGCTTTCCTTGCCGTAACCGTCGGTGATGACGTACTCGCTGATCTTGAGTACCGAATCTTCCTTCAGATACACCTCGGCGCCATCATCCATCAGGATCTGTATGCGCGATCCGACTTCGGTTTCGATCCGGTCGCCTTCGAAGACCTGCGAATTGATCTGTAACTGCTGTACCCCGTTGTTAACGTCTCTGGCGATGACCCTGCCTTCGAGCCGGGCGACGTAACCAACCCTGACCTTCAGCGACAGCTCTTCCGGTTGATCGTAAATACGCTTGATATCGACCAGTTTCAGACGAGTTCCGGGTATTAGTCGATCGGAGTACTGGACGAATGAATTGGGATTGGTTTCGATCAGCTTGGCCTTGATCTGCGGCCACAAATCCTTGTCATTGGGATAGACACGCTTGATGATTTCGTCCACGGTCATGTCTGAAGTGGTCTTCAGGATGACCCTCGACGAGGGCACTAACTCTACGCTGGCGGCCGCCGAAACCGGTTGATAAACGGCAAACGACAACAGCGCCAGAATCACGGTAAATAGCAGATTTTTATTCAAGATTTCTCACCTTCCAGCAGGGTAATATCTTCGGCCTCCTGTAACGCCTGGCCGACGAAGCGTGCGGTCACCCGCAGTATGGCCAGATCGTTGTCATCAAACTCGTTACCGGAATTATTGTTGACCAAGCTAAGTTATAGCTCGAACTGGGCCAAAGACAGCGAAAAACGTCGCATTTATCGCCAGATCACGTGTTAAATGTGAACTAATTACCCTTATTATTTAGCAGTTTTTATCGGTTTTTTGGTGTGGGAATCGACAAAAAACCAGTCCTCGGCATCGAAATCGACCCGCAGCGCAACCAGGTGCCCGCCCCAGACACAACCGCCATCGAGCGCAAAACAACGCCCGTAACAGCCCACGGGCAGCGTCGACCA
Organism: Gammaproteobacteria bacterium; assembly: GCA_020354435.1. Classification (GTDB taxonomy): domain Bacteria; phylum Pseudomonadota; class Gammaproteobacteria. The sequence continues at coordinate 76,143 of CP070646.1, read as the reverse complement.
GTGGCCGAACATCACACGCACATCCTCACGCAACCTGCCGCTGGCAAGAAACCAGGGCGTCAGCCCGCGCCGCAGGTAGCGCCTGGGGCTGCGGTTGACGGTGAAATCCAGCTTGCCGTCGCTGTTTAGATAACGCATGCGGGTGAAGACATTGGTAATAAACCTGAGCCGTTTGGCACCGTCGAGATCGTCCTTCCACAAACGCGGTTTATTACCGTACATCTTGCTGAAAAAACGCTGAGCATCCTTTCCGCGCAGCATGGCCTCGACTTCGCCGGCAAGCTTGCGCGCCTTGCTCATTCCCCAGGCGGGATGTATGCCGGCATGCACCACCGCGGCCTTGTGCTGCTTGTCATAGTGCAGCAGCGGCTGCGACTGCAGCCAGTCCATCAGTTCGTCACGATCGGGGCTTTTCAGTACTTTTTTCAAATCACTGCTGATACGGATCTTTTCGACGCCGTGATGCAGCGCCAGCAAGTGCAGGTCATGGTTACCGAGCACGGTCAGTGCGGACTCGCCCAGGGACTTGACCAGACGCAGTGTCTGTAAAGACTCCGGACCGCGGTTTACCAGATCGCCGCAAAACCAGAGCCGGTCGGCAGCGGGATCGAAACTGATCTTTTCGAGTAGCCTGCAGAGCTCGGAGTAACAGCCCTGGACGTCGCCTATCGCGTAGATTGCCACCGATGGAGTCGACTAGTGAAGTACCCGCGGGGTCGAAAGAACGAACTCGTCAATCGGCGCGTCGAAGCGTGAGCCATCGTCTGCCAGCATCTCGTAACTGCCCTTCATCGTGCCGACCGCGGTTTCGAGCATCGTGCCCGAGGTATAAACAAACTGCTCGCCCGGCTTGAGCAGCGGCTGTTCACCAACCACGCCTTCGCCCCGCACTTCCTGAACCTTCTGGTTCGAATCGGTAATGACCCAGTGGCGATTCAACAATTGCGCGGCCTGTTTACCCTTGTTCTGGATTGTTATGGTATAGGCGAAAACGTAATAATTCTGCTCGGGATTCGACTGCTCCTCGACATAGCGAGTCTCGACGTCGACCTGGATATGGTTTAAAACTGGTTGATTCATGTGTTCTGGGTATCCCGTTGAACTGGACACATCATACCGCGACCGCCGCCTTGATGTGCTCATGGTACTGGTAATCCTTCAGTTCGAAATCTTCGAAACGAAACGCAAACAGGTCATCGACCTCGGGATTCAGGTGCATCGTCGGCAACGCGTACGGCTCGCGTTCGAGCTGCAGGCGCGCCTGCGGCAAATGATTGGTATACAGATGAGCATCACCGAGCGTATGCACGAAATCTCCCGCTTCGAGGCCGGTTACCTGGGCCACCATCATCAACAACAGGGCATAAGAGGCAATATTGAAGGGTACCCCCAGGAATATGTCCGCGCTGCGCTGATACAGCTGGCAGGAAAGGCGCCCGTCAGCCACGTAAAACTGGAAAAATGCATGGCAGGGAGGCAGCGCCATGTTTTCGATTTCGCCGACGTTCCACGCGCTGACAATCAGCCGGCGCGAATCGGGATTACTGCGGATATTTTCCACCAGTTGCTGAATCTGATCGATCGAGCGCCCGTCGGCGCTACGCCAGGAGCGCCATTGTGCCCCGTAAACCGGGCCCAGTTCGCCATTCTCATCGGCCCATTCGTCCCAGATACGAACCTTGTTTTGCTTGAGATAGGCGATATTGGTGTCACCCTGCAGGAACCACAGCAACTCGTGGATAATCGAGCGTAAATGCAGTTTTTTCGTGGTAACCAGCGGAAATCCCCGGGCCAGATCGAAACGCATCTGGTAGCCGAAGACCGACAGGGTACCGGTACCGGTGCGGTCTGTTTTCTCGCTACCGTTTTCGAGCACGTGGCGCATCAGGTCAAGATATTGCCGCATTCTTATTCCTTTTCGCGAGTATCAGCAGGAAAAGCCCAACTATAATCATTGGCACCGATAATACAATGCCCCTGGTCAGCCAGTCGGTGTTCAGCAGGTAACCGATATGCGCATCCGGTAAACGGACGAACTCGACCGCGCTGCGGGCAAACCCGTAACCCAGCAAAAACCAGCCGCTGATCGTCATCACCGGCCGCGGTTTACTCGACAACAGCCATAGCAGCACGAACAGAACGATGCCTTCGAGCAGCATTTCGTACAGCTGCGTCGGGTGCCGCGGGCTATAGCACAACGGCCCGGCGAAATCGGCGTAACGTTCCGGCGGGAACTGCTCGCAGGAAAGTTTCATTGCCCACGGAACCTTCGCGGGCGCGCCCCAGAGTTCGGCATTGATGAAGTTGCCGAAACGTCCAGCGGCGAGCCCCAGCGGCACCAGCGGCGCGATGAAGTCGGTCAACTCGAAGAAGCCGCAGCCGAGCTTGCGGCGGTAAAGCCACATTGCCAGCAAGACCCCGAGAAGCCCGCCATGAAATGACATGCCGCCTTCCCAGATCTTGAACAGGTAGAGCGGGTTTTGCAGGAAACTGTCGAAATTGTAAAACAACACCGAACCGACGCGCCCGCCTATCACTACGCCCAGGGCGCCGTAGAAAACCAGGTCGTCTATCTGTTCCGTTTTGACCAGGGTCCAGTCGAGACGGGCGCGGCGTTTACCCAGCCACCAGGCGCTGGCGAAGGCGAGCAGGTACATCAGGCCGTACCAGTGAATTTTCACCGGTCCCAGTGAGACGGCGACAGGATCGATCGACGGGTAAGCAATCATTACGGAATAATCTGATTCAAGCTCATGAGCATGCCTGATGCGGCAATGCATTATTATCGCATGGAAACCCGGCAGTGCCACAGCATGGATTTGCGAAGGCCGTGGCCGCCGCGTGCCGGTAGAAAATCTCGAGATGTTGCCGAGCGCGCTACAGACAGGCCAAAGCCGGCCGGGCTTTTGCTTCCTGCACAGATCCTAGAAAAACAGGATTAACACCCAGGTCAGTGCGCAAATCGCGATCGCGATGGCGACCGCGGCCGACCCCATGTCCTTGGCCCGTCCGGCGAGTTCATGATGTTCGTCACCGATTCTATCCACCACCGCCTCCAGCGCCGAGTTGAGAATTTCCACCAACGGCAACATCAGTACGCTGGCAACCAGCAAGGCTTTTTCAACACCGCCCTGGCCAAGATAAAGGCCCAGCGGCACCATCAACAGGCAAAGCCAGATCTCCTGGCGAAACGCCTCTTCGTGACGATAAGCCGCTCGCAGGCCCTGCCAGGAATAAAGCGTTGCCTTGATGACTCGGGTCAGTCCACGGTTGCCGTTGTAAGCCATAATCAGTTCCGCGGAGACCGGGGCGGATCGGCCAGCCGCATTTGCGCGATCAGTTTATCGAAATAACACGCGGCATCGAATTCCCCATTCAGGGAACAGGATCGCGCGGCGACATCCATTGGAATGGTCGGAATTTATTCTTCGTCGGCAATCGTTTCCGAGTAAGCGCCGGCATCGAGCAAATCCTCGATTTCCTCAAGATCTTCCATGGCTACCTTGTACATCCAGCCGTCACCATAGGGATCGTGATTGATTCGCTCGGGCGAACCTTCGAGTTCTTCATTGACTTCGATGACTTCGCCACTTACCGGGGCAAAGGTATCGGATGCGGCCTTGACCGACTCGATCACGCCGACCGAGTCACCAGCCGCAACCGCACTGCCCTGCTCCGGTAACTCGACGTAAACCAGGTCGCCCAACAGTTCCTGCGCATGATCGGTGACTCCGATCGTCGCGGTGTTGCCTTCAACCAGGACCCATTCGTGTGAAGATAGATACTTCAGTTCTGCTGGCACGTCACTCATTTATTATTACCCCCATTGTTTAACATGGACTTCCCTTCGCGCACAAAGGGAAGCTTTACAATCTTTGCCTTCAGCAATTTATTGCGCACTTCGACCTCGACTTCACCGCTCGCACCCGCCGGAATCCGCGCCATTGCGATCGACTTTTGCAGGGTTGGTGAATAACTGCCCGACGTGATTTCACCGTCACCCTGCGGCGTGACTACCCTGAGATGGTTACGCAAAACTCCCTTGTCCAATAATACCAGACCGACAAAACTTTGCTTAATTCCCGCGGACTGCTGATCCAGCAGGGCCTGTTTACCGATAAAATCGCGTTCGTCGGACATCGCCACGGTCCAGCCCAGGCCTGAAACCAGCGGGCTCGTGGTCTCGTCCATGTCGGCGCCATACAGGTTCATGCCCGCCTCCAGTCGCAGCGTATCGCGCGCGCCGAGGCCACAGGGCTTGACGCCGGCCTGCAGCAGGCGCTGCCACAGGTCCGGCATCTGTTCGGCCAGCGTCATGATTTCGAATCCATCTTCGCCGGTATAGCCGGTACGCGCGACAAAACAATCATCGAATTCGGCGCCCTGAAAGCGAATCAACTGTTGCATGCTTTTCTGTTGATAATCGGCAAACAGGTCGATTGCACGTTCGCGCGCACTGGGTCCTTGCACAGCCAGCATCGCGACGTCGCCGCGAAAGCGGATGCCAAGATCAGCGTAAGCGCCGGCCTGTTGATCGAGCCAGGCAAGGTCCTTTTCGCGCGTGGCCGAGTTGATTACGACGCGGTAGAAATTATCGTGCAGAAAGTAGGCGATCAGATCGTCGATGACGCCGCCCGTTTGATTAAGCATGCAGCTATACAGCGCCTTGCCCGGCATTTGCAGGCGAGCGACATCGTTGGCCAGCAGGTGCTGCAGATATGCTTTCGCATCGCCGCCGCTGACGTCGACCACGGTCATGTGCGAGACATCGAACATACCTGCATCGGTACGCACCGCCTCGTGCTCGGCTATTTGTGAACCGTAGTTGATCGGCATATCCCAGCCAGCGAAATCGACAATCCTGGCGCCGGCATCGAGATGGCTCTGGTAGAGCGGGGTTTTGTTTCCCATCGGTGGCTTACCTCACGCGCGTCAAATCCGGATTCCGCAGAGAATAGAACCAGTCAGGTTCGAATGAAAGCCCTAATTGCAGGTCAGGCTGCCTGCCTCGCTTCTTTGGTCGAACCATTAACCTTTCATCACGTTAGCATGCGACAGGTTGCCAGGCACTTCCCCGGGCAACATTTCGCTGTTTCAGGTTAAATTCTGAATGGCTTTTTGCATCATCGCGCGCTTGAACCATGGTGTACTGTCGATTACGCGCATGCCGAGATCACGCAGGCCCGTCAACGGTTTTTGTTCGAGCCCGTAAATCCATTTGAGCCCGCTGAAACTCGCCGTCGCCAGCCAGGTCTCGCTCTTGCGCTGACGCTCGTATCGGCGCAACTGCTTTTGCAACAGTAACTGTGAGCTGTCGGTAATCAGGTTCCTGAGCAAATCGACATCGCTGAAGCCCAGATTGACACCCTGGCCGGCCAGCGGATGCACACCATGCGCTGCATCACCGATCAGTAACACCCGGCCCTCGAGCCAGCGATCGCAACTATGCCAGCCGAGCGGAAAACTGAGCCGCTGGCTACAGCCGGTGACCGTGCCCAGCCTGCTTTCGAAGGCTTCGGTCAGCGCTGCACAAAACGCCGCATCATCGGCATCGGCAAGCTGCCGTGCGAAGTCATTGTCGCAGGACCAGACGATCGAACTCTGGCCGTTGGCCAGCGGTAAAAATGCCAGCGGACCGGTCGCCAGGAAGCGTTGCCAGGCAGTATGCGCATGGGACAGCTCGGTGTCGACGTTGGTAACGATGGCCGTCTGTCGATACTGACCGCCGCGCGCCTCGATGCCCGCCAGGTGACGCGTCGGAGAGGCCCTGCCATCGGCGGCGATCAACAGGCCGGCGCGCAGACAGCTGCCGGATTCGAGCCTTAGTTCGACACCTTGCCTGCTGTTGTCGAGTAGTTCGACAAGCCGGTCGGGCATGAACCATTCGATACCCGACTGCCGTTGGCAGGCGCGCTGCAGGGCCAGTTGCAGTATTCGATTCTCGACGATCGCACCGAGATTATCGCGCGCCAGGTCGACCGCATCGAAGGCGACGCGGGCAGCACCGTTTTGATGCCAGATATACATTTGTTCGTAGTAACAAACGCGCGCCGGGTCGAGCGCCGGCCAAACGCCGAGGCGCTCCAGGATGGCACGCGAACGCGGGCTGATCGCAGATACTCGCAGATCGTAATCGTCGGCGCCCGGCTTGTCGAACTCCGGCGCCGGTGTCGCCTCGATCAGCGCGACGCTAAATCCATTGCTGGCGAGCGCATGTGCGGCGCAGGCGCCAACCATGCCCGCGCCGACGACGGCGATATCGAAATTCGACGCGCTCACAAATGCCCTCGCAGCAGGCGATTACCGCCAAAAGTCATACCCATGCCGGCAAGCGCGGCCTGGGCTTTCAGCGACGGCAACAGGTCGAGCAGACCAAGGCCCGCTGCCCGAGCCTGAGCAAACAGCGGTAACTCGTTCGAAAAAAGGGTAACCAGGCCGTCACCGTAACCGATTACCCGGTTTTGTTCGCGTTTACGCCGACTTTCGTATTCGGTGCATATTGCGCCGACCGATTCGGCATCGATTTTTGCCACATCCTGGTCAACCAGCAATTCATACAGACAGGCAACATCGCGCAGCGCCAGATTGAAACTCTGACCGGCCACCGGGTGCAACGCGTTTGCCGCGTTACCGACCAGCAGGCAGCGCCCCTGCTGCAGCGCCTCGGCCTGGATACGATGAATCGGTACCGAGAAACGTTGTCCGACGCGCTCGATCAGACCCAGCCGAAAACCGAAACAATCCTGCAATGCGGCCCTGAAGCCGTCGTCACCGAGCTCTCCTGTCGCAACCGCAGATTTTTGCTCCATGGTCCAGACACAGGCGTATGTCTTGCCCCCCAGCGGCAGCATTGCCAGTGGTCCCTGGCTTGTAAACCGCTCGTAGGCGGTCGCGACCTGTGGTTTACCGACCTCGACATTGCTGATGACAACCGCCTGACCATAATCGACAACCCGGTGACCGATACCGAGCGCGTCGCGTGCCTGTGAACGCGCGCCGTCGGCGATCAGCGCAATCGCGGCCTCAATCTGCTTGATCCCGTCTTCTCCACGGTATTCAAGGTTGACGCCGGATTTTGACTGACTGATCGAATCGAAGTCGGCCCGGTCCTCGAGATCGACATTATCCGCGGCGGCCACCGCGGCCAGCAGTATGCGGGTCAGATCATTGTTTTCGATGACGTAACCGAGCGCATCGAGTTCGTAGTCGGCGGCATCGAGCCGGGTGACGCCCCAGCGCTCACGGGCGGATACGTGAATGTGCCGGATCGGAGCCGCGCAGGCCTCGATGGATGGCCAGATACCGAGTGCACGGAAAATCTGCACGCTGCTGGCAGAAAGCGCAATCGAGCGCGCGGCGAGTCCGCCGGATTGTGCCTTGCCGAGGTCGGCCGCTTCGATCACGGTCAGGTTGCGCACCGGGTGCCGCAGTGCGAGCGCCGCGCAAAGACCGACCAGACCGCCACCGATAATCGCGATATCGCGCATCTAGCCTGCCATCAGGGCTTCGATTTCATCTGCCTTGCGCGGCAGGGCATCGGTCAGAATTTCACAACCCTGGCGCGTCACCAGCACATCGTCCTCGATGCGTATGCCGATGTCCCACCACTTGCGGTGTACGCCGCGGGTTCCTGCCGGAATATAGATCCCGGGCTCGATGGTCATGACCATGCCAGGCTCGAGCAGACGCCACTGATCGCCAACCTTGTAATCGCCGACATCATGCACGTCGAGCCCGAGCCAGTGGCCGGTGCGGTGCATGTAAAACTTGCGGTAGGCCTGCTCCTTGATCAACTTCGGCACGGTACCCTTCAACAGTTTGATTTCGAGCAGACCCCTGGTGATTACCCGCACCGCGGCATTGTGCGGATCATTCCAGTGATTGCCGGGTTTGACCTTTTTAACCGCGGCCTGGTGGGCGGCCAGCACGATGTCGTAAAGCTCGCGCTGGGCATTCGAGTAGGTGCCGTTGATCGGAAAGGTGCGGGTGATATCGGAGGCATAACCCTCGACTTCGCAACCGGCATCGATCAGCAACAGGTCGCCATCGCGCAGCTCGTCGTTATTGTCGGTGTAATGCAGGAT
>CP070646.1:54406-67959 GCA_020354435.1 Gammaproteobacteria bacterium | reverse complement strand
AGCGGCTCCGCTCTCGAGATCCCGCAGGCGGCGGTCGATATCGAGATACAGCTCGCGCTGGCGTTTCTTGATGCCTTCGATATCGAAGCCCTGTTGTTCGATCGCGCCGTTGAGCTGGCTGATTTCATCGGACAACTGATCGACCAGCTGAATCATGTCGAGCATCGCACGGTTGTCGATCAGCCTGCCCAGCCGCGTCATGTCTTCGTTGAGCTTGGCCAGTTGCTGCTGGATCGTGCTCAGCTTGGCTTCCGAGCGCTGCGACAATTCGGTCAGGCGCTCGACACGCAGCGTCAACTGCTCCGGCGTCAGCGCACTTTGCGCAAGCACCGGGGCCGACCCGAACACGCTCAGCAATGCAAGCGCGGCGGCAGCAAGGAGCGAAATTTTCGCCGGTTTCATGTTAATTCACCGTGTAGATCAGTTCGACGCGGCGGTTTTTAGCCCAGGCCTCTTCGTTGTGGCCTTGCATCGCCGGCTGCTCTTCACCGTAGCTAACGGTATCGACCTGGTCGGTAGAAGCACCCTGGAACAGCAGTACTCGGCGCACCGACTGCGCCCGGCGGTCACCCAGCGCGATGTTGTATTCGCGGCTGCCACGTTCGTCGGCGTGACCCTCGAGGCGTACGCTGACTTCACCGTTGCCGGCAATAAAATTACCGTGCACCTCGAGAATCTCGATCGATTCGCTGGTTAGCTTTGCACTGTCGAACTCGAAATATATCGTGCGATTCGACAGCGCACCCTCGGTCTGCTCGAGCATTTCCAGCGCGGTCATCGGACCCTCATCGGTAATCGCGGTCGTGCCGGCGTCATCGACGCCGGCGACGCCGGTCGCATCGACCCCGGTGCCGTCATCGGTGACGACACCGGTACCCATCTGGGTCTCATCCTCCGGCGGCGGGCCGTCTTCGGTAATCTCTTCCTGCGTGGTGGCGCAAGCCGTTATGAACAGGGCCAGTAACCCGGCGAGCAGCCAGGATTTGAACATTTCGTTTCGTTTCATGTTAATCGCGCTCCGCTAGTATTCGAGTACTACTTGCTTTCAAATGGTCCCCAGACCGGCTCACGTATGTCGCCGGCCTGATCCGATAACTTGTGTTTTGCGCGCCCGTCAATGGAAACCGCGAACAGAAATCCGTTGTTGCCCCGGGTAGACGCGTACAGCACCATCTTTCCGTTGGGAGAAAAAGACGGCGATTCGTCGAGCGACCCGTCGGTGAGCACGGTCAGGTTACCCGATTCACGTTCGAGCTGCGCTATTTTATATTGTCCCTGGTCGCCGTGCACCATGGTCAGGTACTTGCCGTCGGGCGATAGCGAGGCCGCGGTGTTGTAACGGCCCTCGAAAGTAATGCGTTTGGGCCTGCCGCCATCGACGCCGACCCGGTAGAGTTGCGGCGTCCCCGAACGATCAGAGGTGAAAATGATCGAGCGGCCATCACGCGTCCATACCGGCTCGGTATCGATGGCGCGATGCTTGGTCAGGCGTTTCAGGCGCTTGGTCGACGTGTTCAAGGTGTAGATGTCAGGGCTGCCGTCCTTCGACAGCACCAGGGCAAGAAACTTGCCGTCCGGCGACCAGCTCGGCGCACCGTTCAAACCCCTGAAACCGGCAATCTTGGAGCGGCGCGCGGTGGCGAGATGCTGGATATAAATTTCCGGGCGACGGTTTTCGAATGAGACGTAGGCCAGCGATTTGCCGTCCGGCGACCAGCTCGGCGACATGATGGGCTCATCGGATTCAAGTACGTTTTGCGCATTGAAACCGTCGCTATCGGCCACCTGCAGCACGTATTTGCGAGCAGAGTCTTTGTGCGCACGAATGTAGGCGATACGGGTATTGAAAGCACCGCGGGTGCCGGTGATCTGCTCGTAAATGAAATCGCTGATCTGGTGTGCCCGCGAGCGCAGGTTGCGCTTCTTGGCTTTCATGCTGCGGCCGAGCAGCTGTTTTTGCTTGAGCACGTCGAGCAGCTGGAATTCGATGGTGTAGAGACCGGGCGATTCCTCGCGCACGCGCCCGACGACCAGGTATTCCTGGCCCGCGCTGCGCCAGCGCTGGTATTGCACCTGGTTGCTGTAGTGCGGGTTGGCCGGCAGCTGGCTGCGCTCCATCACCTTGAGCACGCCGCTGCGATTAAGATCGCTGCTGACAATCGAGGCCAGGTCGACCGGCAGCTTGCTGCTCAGCTTAGACGTATCGAAGGGCACGACTGCTATCGGCAGCGCGCCTTCGACTCCGCCGGTAATTTCGATCGTCAACGCAGCCTTGCCTGCCAGCGGCATGGCCAGCAGCATGCTGGCGAGTAAACAGGTCAATAAATACTTCATGCGGTTAATTACTTAATCATTCAGGCTTAAAGTTAAAATTCAATTCTCGTTCAAATATTGCCGGGTCCCCCGGCTTGGGCAGGGGTTCGGACTTGTAGACTGCATTTTCGATAGAAGCTCGGTAAGCATTGTTTCCACCCGGGCAGTCACCGAAGGTGACATCGAGAATGATTCCACCCGGGCCCTGCAAAACACGCACCCAGCATTCGGGTATTTTCTCACTTCCTGTCGGTCTAATCCAATTCCTGCGTACTTTTTGCAGAATCGCCAGTTTATAAGCGTCGCGCAGCGACTTTAGCCGGCGCTGGTTTTCCTCGGCCTGCAGTTTTGCCTTGAGCTCGGCTTCCTTGCGTTTTTGCTCTTCCTCGGCGAGGCGGCGCTGTTCGGCTTCCTTGCGTTTGCGTTCCTCTTCAGCCTTGCGTTTTTCCTCGGCCTTGCGTTTCTCCTCGGCAATACGCGCCTCCTCGGCCTTGCGTTTTTCCTCGGCTATACGCGCTTCCTCTGCCTTACGTTTTTCTTCCGCCTTACGCTTCTCCTCGGCCTTGCGTTTTTCTTCGGCTTTACGCTTTTCCTCGGCCTTGCGTTTTTCTTCGGCTTTACGCTTTTCCTCGGCCTTGCGTTTCTCTTCCGCCTTGCGCTTATCCTCGGCCTTGCGTTTTTCCTCGGCCTTGCGCGCGACTTCTTTCTTACGCTTCTCTTCGGCTTCTTTTTTACGTTTTAGTTCAGCCTTTTTCTTCTCCTCTTCCTTGCGCTTCTTCTCGGCAAGCCGCCTGGCTTCCGCTTCCTTCTTTTTCCGGGCCTCATCCTTGATGCGCTGTTCTTCGGCCTGTTTCTGTTTTTCCCTGGCGTCGAGCTGCTGCTGATCGACGACCTCGGCCTTGACCGTTTTTTCGACCTGCCCCGGTTTGATCAGATCCGGGCGGTCGACGAAATGAAAATTGACCACGATCACCCCGATGACGACCGCGTGCAGCGCCAGCGAAATCAACAGGGCCCGCGGATGCTTGAGCAGTTCCGCCAGCACTAGGGCTTTTCCTCGGGTTCGGTCACCAGCCCGACTGATTCAACATTCGCCTGCTGCAGCAGCACCAGCGCACCGACGACATTCTGATAGCGCCCGTTGGCGTCACCGCGCACCATGACCGGACGCTTCGGCTCTCTCGACAGGGCCGCCCTGACCTGTTGAACCATTGCCTCGCCGCTGATATCGGCATCCGGGTCGGCCGCGATACTGAGATACATCAGGCCTTCGCGATCGACCGTGATCACGATCGGCTCGGGGCTGTCGACGTCGAGCGGATTGGCCGGCGCGGTCGGCAGGTCGACATCGACGCCCTGCTTCAGCAGTGGCGCCGTGACCATAAAAATGATCAACAACACCAGCATGACGTCGATATAGGGTACGACGTTGATTTCGGAAACTGAACGACGCTTTCTCACGAGTCTATCCTAGCGTGGCGACTGTGCCTGGCGTTGTAAAATTCCTGTAAATTCTTCGAGGAAGTTTTCGTAGCGCACCACCATCGCGTCGATGTCGCTGGTGAAGCGGTTGTAGGCCACAACCGCGGGAATCGCCGCCAGCAGACCCATCGCGGTTGCAATCAGCGCCTCCGAAATACCGGGCGCGACCATCGCCAGCGTCGCCTGCTGCACGCCGGCAAGCGCACGAAACGATTCCATGATACCCCAGACCGTGCCGAACAGGCCGACATAGGGGCTGACCGAGCCGACCGTGGCAAGAAACGGCAGGTTGTTTTCCAGCAGTTCGATTTCGCGCGACATGGATACCTTCATCGCGCGGTGCGCCGCGCGCACGACCTCGCTGTTGTCGAGCTCGGCCTTGCGCGCGCGGGCAAACTCGCGAAAGCCGTTTTCGAAAATTGCCTCGAGGCCGAATCTTCGGTCCTGGCGCACGGAGAGCTGGGCGAACAGGTCGCTGAGGTTGATGCCCGACCAGAAGCGGCCCTCGAAGGTCTTGGCCTCGGCCTGCGACTGGCGAATGTAACCGCGCTTGACGTACATCAGCGCCCAGGAAAAGACCGAGGCCGCCAGCAACAGCAGCATGACCAGCTGCACCGGCAGGCTGGCGTTGGCAATCAGGGTTAACAGTGAATCATCGTTCATAGCGTTTCGAGTGTGGTTTTTACGGGATCCGACAGGGAGATGCTAGAGATCTATTTCACCCTGTTTGGCATGTTTAATTCCGAAATGCGAATAAGCGCGCGATGTTACCACACGTCCTCGCGGGGTACGCATCAGAAATCCCTGCTGGATAAGATAGGGTTCGATAACGTCTTCGATGGTGCCGCGTTCTTCGCCAATCGCGGCCGACAGGCTCTCGACGCCGACCGGGCCACCATCGAATTTATCGATCAATGCCTGGATCAGGCGCCGATCCATGTGGTCGAGCCCGGACTGATCGACCTTGAGCATATCGAGCGACGCATGCGCGACTTCCTCGGTGATAATGCCGTCGGCCCTGACCTCGGCATAATCACGGGCACGCCTGAGCAGGCGGTTGGCAATACGCGGCGTACCGCGCGAGCGGCTCGCGATTTCGCGTGCACCGCTGGCATCGACACTGATGTCGAGCAGGGCAGCCGAGCGCATGACAATGCGGCCGAGTTCCTCGGCGCTGTAAAACTCGAGCCGCTGCACGATACCGAAACGATCGCGTAACGGCGACGTCAGCAAACCAGCGCGCGTGGTCGCGCCGACCAGCGTAAACGGCGGCAAATCGAGCTTGATCGAACGCGCGGCCGGACCCTCGCCGATCATGATATCGAGCTGGAAGTCTTCCATCGCCGGATACAGGATTTCCTCCACCACCGGGCTCAGGCGGTGGATTTCGTCGATAAACAAAACGTCGTGCGCTTCGAGGTTGGTCAGAATTGCGGCCAGGTCGCCGGCTTTTTCCAGTACCGGGCCCGAAGTCTGACGCAGGTTGACCTGCATTTCATTGGCGATGATGTGCGACAGCGTGGTTTTGCCGAGCCCCGGCGGGCCGAAGATCAGCACGTGATCGAGCGCCTCGCGGCGTTTGATCGCGGCCTGCACGAATATCTCCATCTGTTCGCGCACCTCGTCCTGGCCGACATAGTCCGTCAGCAGTTTCGGCCGCAGCGCGCGGTCCTGGGATAACTCCTCTTCGATCGCCTCCGGGCTGATCAGGCGCTCTTCACTCATATCCTGACGGTCGCCTGCAGCGCTTTCTTGATCAGCTGCGATGCGCTGCTACCGGTTTCGGCCTGTTGCTGCGCCCGGCTGATCATTTTTTCGGCATCGGCCGGTTTGTAACCGAGCGCCTGCAGCGCTTCGACCGCTTCGCTGACGACGGACTGGCCGCCGGCCGCCGGTTGTTGCGCCGGCAACTCTCCGGGCGTGGCCTCGACCTTGTCGCGCATTTCGATGATGAGTCGCTCGGCGGTTTTTTTGCCGACGCCGGGTAGACGCGTCAGCATCGCAATATCGTTGTTGGCGACACACAGCGCGAACTGCTGTTCGTCGATACCCGACAGAATCGTCAGCGCCATTTTCGGGCCGACGCCGGTAATGCGAATCAGCTGGCGAAACAGGCGGCGTTCCTGCTCGTCGTGAAAACCGATCAGGCTGTGCGCATCCTCCCTGACCAGCAGGTGGGTCCAGAGCGAAACCTGCGAGCCGACCTCGGGCAGCTTGTAAAACGTCGTCATCGAAACGTCGGCCTCGTAGCCGACGCCATGGCAATCGATCAGAACCTGCGGCGCGCGCTTTGCCGCCAGTATGCCTGTCAATCGGCTGATCATCTTCGACTGCTTCTCCTGCGTTTGAACTGGCTGCTATCGAGCCCGGTCTTTTGCCGCGTAGCATAAAATTGTGCATGGCAGATGGCAATTGCCAGGCCATCGGCCTCGTCCGCCTGCAAATCGTGACGAATACCGAGCAGGCGCTTGACCATGTGCTGCACCTGCTCCTTGCTGGCGGCGCCGGTGCCGACTATGGCCTGCTTGATTTCACGTGCCGCGTACTCGGCGATCTCGAGCCCGGCGTTGTGCCCGGCGCAAATGGCCGCACCCCGCGCCTGGCCCAGTTTCAGCGCCGAATCCGCGTTGCGCGCCATGAATACGTTTTCGATGCTCATCTGTTGCGGTTGATACTGCCGGATGACGTCCTCGATCTCGCTGAAAATCTGGCCCAGGCGCTCTGTCAGGCTGTCCGCACCTACCCTGATACTGCCGCTGTGCACATATTCGATACGGTGAGCTTGATTGTCGATGAGGCCGAAACCGGTGATGCGGGATCCAGGGTCGATGCCCAGGATAATCATAAAGCCAGGGCCTCGTAGGCTTCCTCTGGAATCTCGGCGTTGTAGTAAACTTCCTGTACATCGTCGGAACCTTCCAGTAAATCGACCAGGCGCAACACTTTTTGCGCGGTTTCGACATCGAGTTCGGTATTGGTCGACGCACGCATGGTCAGGTCCGAATCTTCCGGTTCCAGACCCGCGTCGGTCATCGCCTGCTTGACCGCAACGTATTCATCGGGCGCGGTAATTACCTCGATACTGCCGTCGTCGGCAACGATGACATCCTCGGCGCCGGCTTCGAGCGCGGCCTCCATGATGCTGTCCTCGTCATGTTCGGGGGAATACAGTAAAACACCGACGTTATCAAACATATAGGCCACCGAACCACTCTGGCCGAGGTTGCCGCCGCCCTTGCTGAAGGCATGGCGCACCTCTGCCACAGTGCGATTGCGGTTATCCGACATGCAGTCGACGATAAAGGCCACCCCGGACGGGCCGTAACCCTCGTAGCGGATTTCCTCGTAATCCGAGCCGTCGAGTTCGCCGGCGCCACGCTTGATTGCACGCTCGATCGCGTCCTTCGGTACCGATTGTGACTTGGCCTTGTCGACCGCGGTGCGCAGCGACGGATTGGCATCCTGGTCCGAACCGCCGGCCTTGGCGGCGACGACGATTTCACGAATCAGGCGGGTGAAGAGTTTGCCACGCTTGGCATCCTGCGCTTTCTTGCGGTGCTGGATATTCGCCCATTTACTGTGACCGGCCATTTTTACCCTCTCGACAAAAACGGCGCTATTTTAGCACTTTCATAAAACGCTGGCTTTACCAACCCGGCGGCAGCTTTTTCTCGATAGTGATATGTTTGCCTTCGATCGAAATATAACCGCCGGTTTTCAGTTCCTTCAGAATCCGGTGCACCATTTCGCGCGTGGCGCCGACCCGGCTGGCAATATCCTGCTGGGTCAGTTTCTCGGTGACCAGCTTTTCGCCGACTTCCTCGGCATGCTTGTACAGCACGCGCACGACACGGTTATAGACGTCTTCGAGCGCGAGGCTGCTGACTTCCTCGGTCAGGTCCTGGATGCGATGGATCAATAAATCGATAATCTGCATACTGACCGTGGGCTTGGTCAACAGGGTATCCATGAATATCTGGCGTGAAATAATGCCGAAGGTCGAATCCTCGGTCGTAATAATGCTGGCCTGGCGCGGAATGCCGCCCAGCGGGGCCAGTTCGCCGAAGGCTTCACGTTCACCGAGGGTATTGATGATGATTTCCTTGCCCTTGTCGTTGTGCAGGAAGACATCTACCTTGCCCTGCAGGATGACGTAGAAGGAGTCGGTCTCGTCGCCCTGGCTGACGATAACGGTGTTTTTCGGAAACTGGCGGATAACCGTCTGCGCGGCGATACTTTCGATGTCCTCGTCGGACATATCGCGAAACAGCGTAATTTCTTCAAGTGTTTCCGTTAAAATTGACATGTTTGTTTTAATAATCGCGCACTACCCAATCGTTAATCATTACTAAATTTTCGCCTCCGATCAAGGTAATTCCGACCAGCTGTCGCCAATCACCGATTTACCACTCATCGCGGCGGGCTGAGGGATTCCCATCAATTGTAGTACCGTTGGCGCAATTGACGACAAGTTTTCACCCTCTCGCAGGTTTTTGACCTCGCGATCGATCACCATACAGGGAACCGGGTGGTTCGAGTGCTGCGTATGCGGCTTGCCGCTCTGCGGATCGACCATTTCGTCGCAATTGCCATGATCGGCAGTCAGCACCACCGCGAAATCGTTTGCCACGGCGGCTTCCAGCACCCGGCCGACTTCGCGATCGAGCGCCTCCACGGCGCGTATGATCGCGTCACGCACCGCGGTATGGCCAACCATGTCGCCATTGGCGAAATTCACCACGATAAACTCGTAATCGCCCGACCCGAGCGCCGCGATGACCGCATCGGCAACCTCGGGCGCACTCATTTCCGGCTGCAGATCGTAGGTGGCGACACGCGGCGAATCGATCAGCTTGCGGTCCTCGCCCAGATAGGGCGGTTCACGGCCACCGTTGAAGAAAAAGGTGACATGCGCGTATTTTTCCGTTTCGGCGCAATGCAACTGGCGAAAGCCCGCCTCGCTGATGACGCTGCCGAGGGTCGTTTCGGGCCGCACCGGCGAGTATGCCACCGGCGCACCGAGCCTGGCATCGTAGTAGGTCATGGTGGTGACGTTGATCGGGCGAAAGCCGGGATCGCGTTCGAAACCGTCGAAATGCTCGAGCGCGAGGGCGGCACAGATCTGGCGCGCGCGGTCGTTACGAAAATTGAAAAAGACCAATTCGTCACCGTTTTGCAGGGCCTGCAATCCGGGCAGGTGCGTTGGCAGGATGAATTCGTCATCGTGGCCGATTTGGTAGCTTTGTTCGATTGCCTGGCGGGCGGAGCCGGCCTCGATACCACGCGCGTGCACTATGTTTTCCCAGGCCATCTGCACCCGCTCCCAGCGCTGGTCGCGATCCATCGCGTAGTAACGGCCCGATACCGTGCCAATCAGGCCACCGCACTCCTGCAGCAGCGCCTCGAGTTCGGGCAGATAGGACAACGCTGCCTGTGGCGCGGTATCCCTGCCGTCGGTAATCATGTGCACCTGGGGCACCACCTGCTTGCGGTGACACAGCCGGATCAGCGCGAACAGGTGGTCGATGTGGCTGTGCACGCCGCCGTCCGAGACCAGTCCCATCAGGTGCAGCGGCCGCCCGGCGGCACGCGCCGCCTCGACCGCACTCAGTAACGCAGGATTTTCGAAAAAACTGCCGTCCTCGATCGCATCGTCGATACGCACCAGGTCCTGCTTGACGATGCTGCCGCTGCCAATCGTCATATGCCCGACCTCGGAATTGCCCATCTGGCCGGCGGGTAAACCAACCCCCCTGCCCGACGCTTCCAGCGTGGTCATCGGGTGCTCGGCAAAATATCGGTCAAAATTAGGGGTTGCCGCCTGCACGATAGCGTTATGCGTCGGATCGGGATTGATACCGAAGCCATCCAGAATCACAAGCAGCGTCGGGCGCCGCAGCGTCGCGTTGGTGTCGGTCATTGAGTTAATCGATACGGCGGAATGAATGACGTCGCATGATAACGCAAAAGCGATACCGGGTTAAGAAAAGACGGCGTAAACGATGCAATATATTACCAGGGCTGGGAATGCCGGCCAAAAGTTTCAAACCCTGTTTCATAATCGGGTTATCGGAAGAATTCGGGGATTTATAAGGACAGTCGCCAGATGGAGTTTCAGCTCCCCGTCGAAGGGGACAGACCCCGATTTCCGGTACTTTTGAGGCCACGGAAATTGGGGTCTGTCCCCGGTTTTCGAGGATCGGGACGGGTCCGGCTCAATCCTTTTTGTCGAGGCTGGCCTCGTCGGCCTCGGCCTGATCGAGCTCGGCCTCCATTTCCTCGTCGGTCAGCGGATGATGCGCGGACGCGGTGGCGAGATCGGCCTCCTGTTCGAGTTCGTCATCGGCTTCCTCGTCTTCGCGCAGGCGATCCTTGAACAGAATCGCCGACGCGATCAACCCGGCCTCGAACAGGACCCACATCGGCATCGCCAGCAGTACCTGCGAAATGACGTCCGGCGGTGTCAGCAGCATGCCGATAATAAACGCGCCGACTATAATATACGGGCGCTTTTCGCCTAGCTTCTTGGGCGTGGTAAAACCGATCGCAACCAGGATGATGGTCGCGATGGGCACCTCGAAGGCGAGCCCGAAACCGAAAAACAGCGCGAGGATAAAGTCGAGATAACTCCTGATATCGGTCGATATCTTGACGTTTTCGGGGCCGATGCTGGTGAAGAACCCGAACACCAGCGGAAACACGACGTAGTAGGCGAAGGCGACACCGGCATAAAACAGCAGGATGCTGGATACCAGCAGCGGCGCGGCAAGGCGCTTCTCGTTGCTGTAAAGCCCGGGGGCGACGAACGCCCAGGCCTGGTAGAGGATGACCGGCATGGCGAGAAAAACGGACAGCATCAAGACCATCTTGAACGGCGTCAGGAACGGTGAGGCCACATCGATCGCGATCATCGATACGTCTTCACCGAAATGCCGCGTCAGCGGTTCGGACAGGTAAATGTAAATATCGTTGGCCCAGTAGAAAAGACCGAGAAAAATAATCAGTACGGCCAGCACCATGCGCACGACGCGATCGCGCAGCTCGATCAGGTGCGACATCAGGCTGCCGCTGGCTGTCTCCTCGGAGTTTTCCGTTTCGCTCATGACCGCGCCTCGCCGGCCGCTTTGGCATCGGCCGCTTTGGCGGGTTCGGTCTCACTATCGGCCGTGTCTAGCGTTTCAGCTGAGTCCGCGCTATCGGTTTCATCCGCGCCCCGGGATTCGTGCGTGGCGGCCTCCTCGGTGGATGCGGATTCGGAATCTTCCATGCTTTGAGCGATCGACGCGCTCGCTTCACCGGCCTCTTTTTCGATTTCCCTGCCGGCCTCGTTAATACTGTCCTTGAGCGTATCCAGCTCGCGTTGCTGATCGGCCAGGATCTGGCGCAGCTCGTCGGCGCGCAACTCCTGCTCGACGTCCGCCTTGACGCTGGTCATGAAACGTTTCAAGCGACCGAAATACTTGCCCGCGGTACGCGCAACCCCGGGCAGGCGCTCGGGCCCGATCACGATCAGCGCGACGATGCCGATCAGCATCATCTCGGTGAAACCCATGTCAAACATCAGGAAATCCCGCCGCGAAGGCTAAACTCGCGTTTCTAGACTTTGTCTTTTTCTTCGGTGACCTTGCCTTCGATGACCTGGCCTTCAGATTCCGACTTGTCCTGGGCGACTTCCTCGTCCTTGACCGATTTCTTGAAATTTCTGATCGCGCTACCCAGGTCTCCGCCTACGTTACGCAGCTTCTTGGTGCCAAACAGCAGGATCACGATCGCCAGGATCAATAACAGCGACCAGATACTTATTCCACCAAAACCCATAATTCACCTCATTTACTTTGTTTACGCGCGGCTTTTTCATCGATTCCGGAGACACCGAAGCGACGCTCCAGTTCTTCCAGCACAAGCCGTGCATCCAGATTCTGTTGTGCCAGCATTACCAGGCAATGGAACCAGAGGTCCGCGGTTTCATAAACAATTTGCTGTTTATCGCCTGATTTCGCGGCAATGATGGTTTCCGTCGACTCTTCACCGATTTTCTTCAGTATGGCATCGAGACCCTTGTGATACAGGCCCGCGACATAAGAAGAGTCGGGATCCGCGTCTTTTCTCGAGGCCAGCACAGCCATCAGGCGCTGGAGTATATCATCACTCATCGATAAATCTCGTCGGGATTTTTGATAATTTCTTCGTCGATGCGCCATTCTCCATCCTGCAATAAGCGAAAAAAACAGCGCCGACGGCCGGTATGACATGCAATCCCGCCAATTTGCTCTACCTGCAGCAGGACGACGTCGGCGTCGCAATCGATCCTGATTTCATGCAACTGCTGCACGTGGCCCGATTCCTCGCCCTTGAACCAGAGCTTCTGACGCGAGCGCGACCAGTAAACCGCGCGCCCCTGTTCGCGGGTCAGACGCAATGCGTCCCGGTTCATCCAGGCCATCATCAGGATTTCGCCGCTGCGATGATCCTGCGCAATCGCGGGCACCAGCCCATCGCTGTTCCAGGCCAGCTGATCGAGCCAGTCAGTCATCCCTGACCTCGATACCCTGCGCTTTCAGATAGGCCTTGGCTTCGCCGATACTGTACTCGGCAAAATGAAAAATGCTCGCCGCCAGCACGGCGTCGGCCCTGCCATCGAGTATGCCGTCGACGAGGTGCTGCAGGTTACCGACACCGCCCGAGGCGATTACCGGCACGCGCACCGCTTCCGAGACCGCTCGCGTTAATTCGTTATCGAAACCGATTTTGGTGCCGTCGCGATCCATGCTGGTCAGCAGAATTTCACCGGCGCCGTAAGCATCCATTTTTTTCACCCATTCGATCACGTCAATGCCGGTTGGTTTACGCCCGCCGTGGGTAAAAATTTCCCAGCGTCCCGGTTCGTCTGCGCCACTGACGCGCTTGGCATCGACCGCGACCACGATGCACTGCGAGCCGAACTTGTCGGCAGCCTGCTTGACAAACTCGGGGTTGAATACGGCCGCGGTATTGATGCTGACCTTGTCCGCACCGGCATTGAGCATGCGCCGGATATCCGCCAGTTCGCGGATGCCGCCGCCAACCGTCAGCGGGATGAAAACCTCGGCGGCAACATCCTCGACCACATGCACCATGGTTTCACGGTCATCCGAACTCGCGGTTATATCGAGGAAAGTCAGTTCGTCGGCGCCTTCCTGGTTGTAGCGCCGCGCGACCTCGACCGGATCGCCGGCATCGCGAATTTCGACGAACTTGACGCCCTTGACGACGCGGCCATTGTCGACGTCGAGACAGGGGATAATGCGTTTGGCCAGGGACATGAAACAGCTCGCTCGGGCTTTAGCTTTGCGCGATACAGGCCATGGCCTCGGGCAGGCTGATGGTACCTTCGTACAGTGCACGGCCGATGATCACGCCTTCGATACCGGCATCCCTGACCTCGTTCAGCTTGATGATGCAGTCGAGATCGGTGACGCCGCCGGAGGCGATGACAGGAACACCGATCGATTTGGCCAGTTTGCGCGTTGCCTCGACGTTAACGCCCTGCATCATGCCATCGCGGCTGATATCGGTATAGACGATTGCAGCCACGCCCTGGTCTTCGAAACGGCGCGCCAGGTCGATGACTTCGTGCTCCGATTCCTCTTCCCAGCCATGGGTGGCGACCATGCCGTCCTTGGCATCCAGGCCGATGATGACGTTGCCCGGAAACTCGGAACAGAGCTGGGTTACGAATTCGGGCCGCTTGACCGCCATGGTGCCAATGATGACGTAGT
>CP070646.1:38683-54306 GCA_020354435.1 Gammaproteobacteria bacterium | reverse complement strand
GCGTTGCCGCCGTCGGCATAGAATAATTTCGCCTGCGTGGTGATTGCGCCCAGGCCACAAGCGGTTACCAGCGCGAAAATCATGCCGCTGTAGCGTTTCGAGAGTCCGGGCATAAGCCCGGCACTATAGCGGGTGTTGTTGCCGCTTGCCAGGTACGGCGCAATTGGATATGTTGCGCGACTTGGCATAACGGGACGATTCGATGGCTAAACTGCAACTACCCGACTCGCTGGTCAGCGTTGACTGGTTAAACGAGCACCTGGATGATGAAAACCTGATCATTCTGGATTCGAGCTGGCATATGCCCGCCACCGGCCGCGATGCCTTCAAGGAGTGGCAGCAGGAGCATATACGGGGGGCCCGTTTTTACGATTTCGACGGCAAGATCGCCGATCCGGACTCGGATCTGCCGCATATGCTGCCGAGCGAAGAGATTTTCACACGCGAAATGCAGGCGCTTGGCATCAACCAGGACAGTGTGATCGTCGTTTACGATGCGATGGGTATGTTTTCCAGTCCGCGTGGTTGGTGGATGCTACGCGCGATGGGTTGCGAAAACTGCGCGCTGCTGGACGGTGGTCTGGTTGCCTGGGATGAGCACGACTATCCGATCGAAAGCCTGACGCGGGAACCGGATTATCCGCCCGGTAACTTCGTCGCCAGACTGAATCCGGACTACGTCGCCGACCTGCAATCGGTACAGGCCGCGCTCGAGGATCCGATGGTCTGCGTAATCGATGCGCGTCCCGAGCCGCGGTTTAGCGGCGCCGCGGAAGAGCCGCGCCCGGGATTGCGTCGCGGCCATATGCCGGGCGCGTTAAACCTGCCGTTCCCGGAGGTATTCAAGCATGGTCTGCTGAAACCGAAGGATGAACTCAGGGAGATGATCGAACCATTGATTGGAGACAGCGAGCGCTGTATCCACAGCTGTGGTTCGGGCGTAACCGCCTGCGTAACCGCGTTTGCCGCGTATCATATCGGTTACGACAAGTTCGCGATTTACGATGGCTCCTGGTGTGAATGGGGCAGACCCGGCGATCTGCCGGTGGTTACCGACTAGCTAGAGCGCCGCGGGCAATTCACTGATATCGTCGAAGACGATATCGGCGATATCTTCGAGTTCGTCACGCGTGCTGGTGCCGGTAAGCACGCCGACGCAAAGGCCGGCACCCGCGTTTCGGCCCATTTCGATATCGTGGCGATTGTCGCCCACCACGACGACATCTTCGGCCGCGAATTGCATCTGTTGGCAAAACGCCAGCACCATGCCGGCTTCGGGTTTGATCCCGTGACCGCTGTCGTAACCAGCGAGAAAATCGAAATGATCGAGCACGCCAAAGGATTGCAGCGTGTTTAGAATACCCTGGTGGCTGTCGGCGGTAGCGACGCCGAGCCGAAGACCCGACTGTTTTAACTGCGCCAGCGTATCCGCCAGCCGATCTACCGGGGTTGCCTCGATCGCACCCCGCTCGCGGAAGATTTCGTTTAACCGCAGGCTGATCTCGTCCACTCGCTCCGGCTTGCCTAGCTGCAGCGCCCATTGCTCCGCGATTTGCCAATTGTTGCCGGCCGCGAGCAGGCTGCCACCGACGAAACGCCCGGCTTGCGCCTGGTAACCGTGCTCGGTCAACAGGGATTCGGCCAGTTTCTCCTCACCCCCGGCAAACTCGCGCGCAGCATAAAGATAAATCGGCAACCAGGTGCGGTTGAAATCGAGCAGGGTGCCATCCTTGTCGAATACAATACCGCGGTATTTCATGACTTAAACCGGTGGCACGAGGACAGACGGTCAATACTGGTATTTAACATAATGACGAACCGTTAGCCCGGCTTGTCGGATGACGCGTCGCCTTTTAGTAGCAGGGATTCCAGCATGGGCCTGTAATCGTTGACCGGTCTGATTGTCAAGCCGGCGACTTTACCGTCGTCGTCGTAGCGACGCAGTCTGACCGCATCCCGGTAATGGGGATTGGCTTCGAACTGGCGAACTTCCTGCGTCGTCATCGGGCCGCCCTGGACGTTGAGCGAATTGACCGAAGCGTCGGATAGCTGATCGAAATATGCCTCGTCGGTCGCGCATAGATAACGTTTGGCGGCAACGTGCAGGCGGATGGGCTCGGTGACCTCTGGCGGAAAACGGGATTCGAGAAAGCGTGCGCCGGCCTCCTCGTGGTAATTGTCACGTCCCTGCTCGAGCGCCTCGATTGGATGCTCGCCGACGAAGTGACCAACGTCATGCAGTAGCGCCGCGACGACCAGGCTGTCCGGAGCGCCGTCGGCCACAGCGCAGGCGGCGCTTTGCTCCATGTGTTGCGCCATGCTGACGGCTTCGCCCATGTATTCCTCGGACCCGCGACTGTCAAACAGGTCAAGGATGAACTCGATGATGTTATCGGTTGTTGGCTTTGCGATAGACACTATTTTTATCCGTCAAATCAAATGTAAGATACTATTTTGGAACACAAGCGGTGGCGAGTAAATCGAAGAATGGAGACTGCAGTCACAAGGTAATACCCGTGCAGCAACGTAATTACAGGTAAATTGGTTCTTTCCCGATAACTGGCCTTACAGTTGTTGCTAACACAGGATTTTCTTGCGCCCGGGATCATAGGCCGCACCGCTAATCAACGATGCGCCGCAACGTTCGCCGAAAGCTTCGATGGTGAAATCGCTTCGATCGAGTACCGCCACCGGTAAATAAGCGAGCACAAGACTCTTGTCGATCGAATAGCCATAGTTACCGCTGGTCGACTGTGCAACAACTCCGCTCCCGCTGAAAATGGCTTCGCCGCCAAAGACCGGTAACGGCTCGTCGAGCACGAGGCAGGCCAGTTTTTGTTTTATGCCTTCCTGCCGAATCCTGGCCAATGCCTCGGCACCGACAAAGTCGCCCTTGTTCCAGTCGATCAGGAATGATAATCCGGCCTCGATCGGATTGTAATCGGGAGTAATATCAACTCCCCACGCAAGGTAGCGCTTTTCCAGGCGCAGGCTGTCGACCGCGCGATAGCCGATGTTGGTGATACCGAATTCTTCACCGGCCTGCTGCAACAGTTCGTAAACGTATTGCAGATATTCCGATGGAATGTATAACTCCCATCCTAGTTCGCCGATATAGGTAACCCGGTAAGCTAGTACCGGCGCGTAACCGATACGCAGATCGCGGCTGCTCATGAACGGGAAACCCGCGTGGCTTATGTCTTCGTCGCAGACCTTTGCCAGAACCTTGCGCGACAGCGGGCCGGCGAGATTGATGACACCGTAAGACGAGGTAATATCGCGCAGCTCGACTCCGCTGTTGGCCGCCTGATGCCGTTGTTCGCCATTTTGCCGCCAGCCGCGACCGTGGTGTGCAAGATACTTTTGAAGATTGGTTTCGATCCAGTCGCGATCGCGCACGCTGAATCCAGAACCGGTGATCAGCCAGAAACTATCAGTCCTGCGCCGAATGATCGTGACGTCGGCCTCGATCCCGCCGCGCTCGTTGCAAAGCTGGGTATAGGTGGCGCCACCCACCGGTTTGTCGATATTTGCGAGCGCAAGGTATTGCAGGAAAGCACAGGCCTCGGAACCGCTGATCTCGAACTTGGTAAACGATGACATATCGATCAGGACTGCCGCCTCGCGTGCAGCCAGATGTTCTCGGCCGACGGTGATGTCCTGCTGCGGTCGGTCAAATCCGACTACGTCCTGTTGCGGAATTCCGCCGTAACTGAACCAGTTGGCGCGCTCCCAGCCGAATTTCGAACCGAATACAGCGCCCTGCTGCTTCAGGGTTTCGTACAACGGGCTGCGGCGTACACCGCGCGCCGATTCGAGTTCTTCGCCGGGCCAGTGAATCGCGTAATACTTGCTGTAACTTTCGATCGCACGCTCGTGCAGAAAACGCCGCCCGGCGTGCAAGGCACCGAAGCGGCGGATATCAAACGGCCACAAATCGAGGCCAGCATCGCCATGCAAAATCCAGTTGGCCATTGCCTCGCCGGCGCCACCCGAGGCCGCGATACCGGAGGTAAAGGCGCAGGCGGCATAAAAATTGGCCAGACCCGGCACCGGGCCCATAATCGGCTCGCCGTCCGGTGAAATCGGTATTGGACCGTTTACGATCGTACGTACGCCGAGTTCGGCGAGAATCGGCAAGCGTCTGAGCGCCGGCTCGAAGTACTCTTCGATGCGGTCGAAGTCTCCATCGAACAGGAAACGTTCGTTTTCCCATGGAAAGCCTTCCACCGGATTGACCGCCGGAGTCGCCTTTTCCCAGCCGCCGATCGCGAGCGCGCCGGGCTCGGGCTTGGCGTAAAAACCGCCGTCCGGGTCGCGCAGCGCCGGCAGCGCGTCCGGTATGCGCTCTGATTTTTCGGTCACCAGGTACTGATGCTGCACCACGCCGGCCGGGATCTCGACTCCGGCCATCCAGCCGACCTGGCGCGCCCACAGGCCCGCGGCATTGACCACTGTTTCGATATCGATGCCGCCGCGATCGGTGACGACCCGCGAGATCCGGTTCCCGTCACGCTCGAGCGCCGTTACCCTGACGCCTTCGAAAATCCGGCCGCCATGATTGCGAAAACCCCTGGCGTAGGCCTGTGTCAGGCTGTTGGGATCGATATGTCCGTCGGTCGGGATGAACGCGGCGCCGACCAGGTCGGCGGTTTCTAGCAGCGGGTAGAGGTCCCGAGCCTCGCCTGGGTTCAGCATGTTCATTTCGAAGCCGACCGCCTGCGCCGACGAATAAGAACGCAACAGTTCCTTCCAGCGTTCGTCGTTTTGCGCCAGTCGTAGACTGCCGACCTTGCGCCAGCCCGGATCCTGTCCGGTTTCTTCGGCCAGGGTATCGAACAGCCTGACGCTGCTGTTCATCAGGCTCATCAGGTTTTGCTGCGAGCGAAACTGGCCGACAAGCCCGGCCGCGTGCCAGGTCGCGCCTTCTGTCAGCTGCGATTTTTCCAGCAGAACGACGTCATTACATCCCGCGCGCGCCAGATGAAACGCGATGCTGGTGCCGATGACACCGCCACCGATGATGACGATGCCTGCCTGAGTGGGTAATTCCGCAGACATTCGCGTTTCCGGGTTCAGGCTACTTTTCGTTTGCGTCGGCGGTTCGGGCGTCTTTCGCGCACAGGCGTGCTCGCACCGACGTCGAAACGTTGCCAGCCCTCGGGCAACACCGAGTCGCCGGCGACGAGGCCATCGAACTCGGCGCGGATGCGTGCATCGACCTCGGGCTCGAGTGCGGCGGGATTGGCCGTCGAAAGGATGTCGAGAGCCTTGTTCAGCGCTCGCTGACGAATTGTCGAACTGCCTTCGAGTTCCCATTGTTCGCGAAGTTTGCGATCGGCCAGTTCGGGCATGAAGGTCGCGCTATGCATGCGTTCGAGTGTCGCCGGATTGGCGGCAAACATGCCGGCCGGGCCGGTATCCTTGATTTCCTGCAGCGAAGCGCTTTCCTCGGAAAATTCGAAACCGTCACGAACGCGCTTGATCATCAGCGCAATTTCGTTATCGATCACGGCCTGGGCAAAATCGAACGACATCAGTGCATCGAGCAGTCCGCCCATGACGATGAAATCGACCCCGGACAGCGCTCCCATCAATGGCGACATGCCTTTTTCGAAACCGGCCTGGGCATCGTTGATCTTGGAATTGGTCAGTCCGAGGTAGCCGCCCGAGGGTACATTGTAGAAACGTGCCATCTGGCACACGGCCGAGTTCATCATACCGATCTCGATCGCGCCGGGTGCGTAGGCACCATCGCGCATATCGGCGAATACCGGCAGGAAATTGTAGATCTGGGCGGTTCCGGGTTTGGACATTTGCGCCAGCGATGCTGCGGCAAGCCACTCGGCGTTCATCAGCACCAGCATTCCCGAAAGTGACATCGGGGTACTCAAACCTCCCATCGGCGCGATCGTGCCATAGGCGGTAATATCGTGTTCGGCGAAAAACATCAGCATCTCGGTACTGTCGAAATCCATCGTCAGCGGCGATACGATCGCGCAGTAACCGAAGTTGATGCAGGGGCGTTCGCGGAAGGCGGCTTCGGAGCCGGCAATCAGTTCTCCCAGTTTGAGCACCTGGCGCGCCTCGCGTACGTCGTAAACCGATGTGCGGCAGGGTTTGATGCAGTTTTTCAGCGCCGGGTAAAAGCGCGACAGGCTGAACTGGTCTTTCGGTGCATCGTCGGCCAACGTCGATATCGAAAAAAGGTCGAAACCATCGAGCTGGTTGAGCAGGTGACCGATGCGTGCAATGTCGTCGGATCTCGCGCGGCGCGTAAGACCGGTTACCGGATCGACGATATCTGGTGCCGAGCTGGCGGTGGCAATTACCGGCTGCTTGCGTGGGAAGGTTAGGTCAAAATCGGGATCGCGGCCGCGTAAGGTAATAGTGGGCGGCACCAAGGAGAGGTATTTTTCGACAACGGCGGGCGGCAGGCACACGATCTCGGTGCTATGGTCTACCTGGCAACCGTGTTCGGCAAAGCGCTTGCGCGCCTTTTCATTGCGTACCAGCAGTCCGGTTTCCTGCAGTATTTCGAGTGAGGAGTCGTGTACATACTGAATATCTTCATCGCTCAGGTAGCTGAAAAATTGCATGTTGACACGGCCCCTTATCAGTCGATTCGAAGGCAACTTTAGGAAGCGACGCGACTTGCGTCAAACGATAATTACTGTCAAGATCTATAAGTAAAACTTATCTGATAGATTCTTGAAACGCCCCCGCCTGAATCAGTTGAGAACCTTCGAAGCGGCTGCGCGCCATCTGAGTTTCTCAGCTGCGGCGCAGGATCTGGCTATTTCACAGTCCGCTGTGAGTCAGCAGATCCGCCAGCTCGAAGATTATCTCGGCACGGCGTTGTTTAATCGCCACAACCGTCGCCTGTCGCTGACCAGCGCCGGGCAGGCATATTACGAAGTGGTCAGCGAGACGTTCGATCGTCTAGATACGGTAACCCGCCAGTTGTTTCCTGCGCACGACAGGAAGACCGTAACGCTCCTTTGTAGCTCGAGCATCGCGGCGCTGTGGCTGTTGCCCCAACGCAAGACCTTGCAGGCAAGTTATCCGGAGATCGAGTTACGTATCAACACGCTGGACCAATCCCAGGGTTCTGGTAAACCTGTTAACTCCGATCTGGAGATCTATATCGCCACCGAAGGGCGTGCTGGTGTCGACGCCGAAAAATTGCTAACCGCAACGATAACCCCGGTATGCTCGCCCGGCTTTTTCGAGCTTTACGGGCGCCCCGAACGCCCGGCCGATCTGCTGGAATTCGACCTGATACACATACTCGGTTACGAAGACGACTGGCATCGCTGGTTCCGGCAGAGCGACGTCACACGGGTCAAGGTCCCGGATGGCCTTTCGGTAGACGGCTCGCTTATCGCAATCGAGGCCGCGCAACGCGCCGAAGGTATTATGCTGGGTCGCCGGCCGTTCATCGATCACCAGATCGAATCCGGAGAACTGGTTGAAGTTTTTCGCAAACCCTATTACCTGTACGCGGACTATTTTTTACGGCAGCGAGCTGGAAGTTCGGGCCGGCGCGAGATCGGGATTGTTGCCGAATGGATCAGGCAGCTTGCGGCCTGAAAGCCGACGCGATTCGATGTCTAGGCGAAGTCGTCTGCGGTCTGCAACAGGGCCAGGGCCTCGTCGACCTGGAACTGATTGTAGACGACGATACCTTGCTGGCGTAGCAGCGCCGCGGTCACCCCGCTGCCCGTGACCGGATTGCGAGTAAAACTGCCGTCGTAAATCTCACCGCTGCCGCATGACGGGCTCGATTCGGTCAATATGGCTACGCCGATATCGTGCTGTCGGCACAGCTCAAGCGCCTGCCTGGCTCCAGACAGGAAAAATTCGGTGACGTCGTCGCCATCCCGGGTTTTGACCGATGCTTTGCCGCTGATGACTTCATCGCCGTTGCCGGCAATTATCTCGGCCGCCTTGCGCGGTACCGGCAGGCCGCCGGCAACCTCTGGACAGAAGCAGACGGCGCGCCCGTCGGCAGCCAGCTTTTCGAGCTCCGCGTGTGCCAGCGTTTTGGCCTTGCCGTCGTAACGCACCGGGTTGCCGAGCAGGCAGGCGCTGACCAGTATTTTCATGTCTCCAGCTGCCGTCGCAGCTGCAGGTGGCGCAGGAACACGAAGCAACCGATACTGGTGGCGATATGTTTCAGGCTATGCCCACTGATTACAACCAGCCATTCGTAGATTTCCCGATCCATCAACTCGCACAGCTTCGACACGAGAAACCAGGCCAGGAACCACCAGATATCGCCGCTGCGGTCGTACCGGGAGCGGTACATCAACAGGAATACGGGGGTTAACAGCGCGGGCAGAAACACCACCAGCGCGTAGGGTCGCAGATCTCCGCGGCCGGTCAGCTCGCTGTAATGCCAGTAAACGATAGTAGCGACGCCGGCAAACAGCAGCAGCGGAAACACCGAGCGGGCCAGCGCCGGTGAAATTCGCTCACCGATCAGGATCGTGAAAAATGACATGAACGCCACCGTGATCGGTAGCCGGTCCAGCGTCAGTGACTGGTTATCGGGAGACCAGTGGTAATAGGCCGAGCCGAGGCCGATCAAAATCAGCGCTGCAAAAAACAGCAGGTAGGCGCCGTGAATCTTCGTCTCGATGCGCAGCGATTTCTGCCGCACCAGGCGATTGAGGCCGAGCAATCCGATCCAGATGAACAGCAGATTGGTCATCACGTTGAGCGCATTCGGAATTGCGAGCAGGGCGTTATCGTCGGCAAACTGGTGGTAGGCAGGATCCTGTGGAATGCGCGGCGCCAGGCCGGTAGCGATAATCGCGACCACGCAGATTGCCAGCAGGATTCGATGTTTGGCGCTTTCCGTCATCGTCGGCAAACGATATCACTACCGCCCTGTTTATTAAAATCGTTCCGGGTTACGGGAGGTCTCAGGCCGGAGGTGGATTGCCGGTGGACCAGCGCTTGAATTTTTTCCTGCAATACCGCAGCAGTGATTCGTAGTCGGGGAAGTAGAGATCGAAACCGTCTTCGGCGGGCGCGTCGTATTCGCAATAGTCGTTGCTGTGCGAGCGGCAGATGGTCGGGCGATCCTCGTAAATACCGCAGCGGCCGTCCGTCAGCAGGTGCTGGCAGCGCGCTTCGAATATGACGAACCAGCCATCGTCATCCTTGTAGGCGCCGACGCCTTCGTGCGACACCTGCCACAGCAGGATCTCGAAGTCGTACTTCGACCGCGGTGTATCGATTTGCTGGGTCACGTAGGTACAGCACTTGGAGTTGGTGCAGAGGTCGCACTTGCCGAGTGTCTCCTCTGCCTCCGGATTTACCTCGATGCCGGGGAAGTCCTTATCCATTTTCATGCAGCCAGTCGCGCGCCTGCAGATAATAATCGGTCAGTTCCGCCTCCGCGCTGCCTGCCGCCGGCTGGTAATTGTAACGCCAGTTAACTACCGGTGGCAGCGACATCAGGATCGACTCGGTGCGTCCGCCTGATTGCAGGCCGAACAGCGTTCCGCGATCGTAAACCAGGTTGAATTCGACATAGCGGCCGCGGCGGTACCACTGAAACTCTTTCTCACGTTCGCCGAAAGGGTCGTTCTTGTGTCGCTCGACGATCGGCGTGTAGGCAGGCAGGTAATGATCGCCAACGCTACGCATGAAAGCAAACGCGGTTTCGAAATCCGGCTGGTTGAGGTCGTCGAAAAACAGGCCGCCGATACCTCGCGGTTCGTCGCGGTGCTTGAGGTAAAAATATTCATCGCACCATTTCTTGTAGCGCGCGTAACAATCGTCGCCATAAGGGTCGCAGGCCTGTTTGGCGAGGCGGTGCCAGTGTATACAGTCCTGTTTGAAGCCGTAATAGGGCGTCAGATCGAAACCGCCACCAAACCACCAGATCGGCTCTTCGTCGGATTTTTCGGCGACGAAAAATCTCACGTTGGCATGTGATGTCGGCACGTAGGGATTGTCCGGGTGGATGACCAGCGAAACGCCCATGGCGCGAAACTGCCTGCCGGCGAGTTCCGGGCGATGCGCGGTGGCCGAAGCCGGCAGCTTTTCGCCATACACTTCGGAAAAATTAACCCCGCCCTGCTCGAACACCGCACCGTCGCGCAAAACCATGCTGCGGCCACCGCCGCCGGCCTCACGCTGCCATTCATCGACTTCGAATTGGCCCTTGCCGTCGATCCGCTGCAGCTCATCGGTAATCGTATTCTGCAGGCGCTTCAGGTAGCCGCTTACGCGGTCGATGTCGATCAACGATTGCTCCTCACGGTGGTACCGCTGACGAGGGATTTTATATCACTTGGGCGGCCGCTGCCCGTGCCAAAACCGGTGACGATGAAATCCAGTTCCGCGGCAAACTGTTTGCGCATCTGTAATGCGTTGCGCACCGGTGCACGGCCGGCGCGATTCGCGCTGGTCGATACGATCGGTGCCTGCAATCCGTCGCAGATGATTCGCAGTAGCGGATGGTCGGTTATGCGGATCGCCACGGTCGGGAAGTGGCCACAAATCCAGCCCGGGCAATAATCGCTTGTCGGCACCAGCCAGCTTGTAGGTTGCGCACAGGGAAAGCGGATGGTTTCGAGCTGTTGCGGCGACGCATCGAGGTAGGGCGCGCAATACTCGAGCCGGGAGGACAGCAGGATCAGGCCCTTCTCCGGGCTGCGGTTCTTGATCGTCAGGATGCGGGCAACGCTTTCGGCAATCATCGGATGACAGCCGAAGCCCCAGATGGTGTCGGTCGGGTAGCCGAATACCGCGCCGTTCGATACCGCGTGGATCAGGCGATTCAGTGCCCAGGGACTCATCGGCCTGCGTTAGCTGGCGTCGGCGGAAGCTTTCTTCCTGGCGGCCTTCTTCTTGGCCGCCTTCTTGCTGGCGGCTTTTTTCTTGACTGCCGCCTTTTTGCGCTTCGATTTTGGCAGCGGAGCTTTTTCGATCAATTCCAGGCAGGTTTCGAGGTCGAGCGTAGCCGGATCCTCGACGTCTTTCGGAATACGTGCGTTTTTATTGCCGTCGGTAATGTAAGGGCCGTAGCGGCCGCGCAGGATCTTGATATCGGTTCCTTCGAACACCTTGATTTCCCGGTTGGCGTCGAACTCCTTTTTCTCCGCCACCAGTTCGAGCGCGCGTTCCAGCGTAATGGTGTAGGGATCGTCACCTTCCTTGACCTTGAGTGAAACGAACTTGTTGTCGTACTTGACGTAAGGACCGAAGCGACCGATGTTGGTCGAAATTTGCTCGCCCTCGGGTGAAACACCGAGTTCGCGCGGCAGCTTGAACAAATCCAGCGCCTCTTCCAGCGTGATGCTGTCCATTTTCTGCCCCGGGCGCAGGCCGGCAAAGCGTGGTTTTTCCTCGTCGTCGCGGGTACCGATTTGCACGAAAGGACCGTAGCGGCCCATGCGCACCGAAATCGGTTTGCCGGTTTTTTCGTCGATGCCGAGCTGGCGTGACTGGATCGCCTCGTCGCGGCTGACGTTTTCCATCTTGTCGTCGACCTGGTTTTTGAAAGAAGTCCAGAAACCTTCCATCAGCGGCAGCCAGTCGGTTTCGCCACGCGAGATTTCATCGAGTGAATCCTCGAGCTGGGCGGTGAAGTCGTAGTCGACGTACTGCGGAAAATGCTGGGTCAGGAAGCGCGATACCACGCGCCCGACATCGGTGGGATGAAAGCGCTTGTTTTCCAGCTCGACGTATTCGCGATCGAGCAGGGTGGTAATAATCGACGCATAGGTCGACGGACGGCCAATGCCGTATTCCTCGAGCGCCTTGACCAGCGAGGCCTCGCTGTAGCGCGGCGGTGGCTCGGTAAAATGCTGTTCCAGCCGAAGTTCGGTAAGGTCGACGATGTCGCCTTGTTTCATCGGCGGCAGAAACTTTTCCTGGCTATCGTCTTTCTTTTTCGGTTCGTCCCTGTCTTCGATGTATACCCGCATGAAGCCCGGGTCGCGAATGGTCGAGCCGTTGGCGCGGAAGCTGTTGTCAGTGCCGCAACCGAGGTCGACCGCAACCGTGTCGAGGGTCGCGTGGATCATCTGGCAGGCCATGGTGCGTTTCCAGATCAGGCTGTAAAGGCGGAACTCGTCGTCACCGAGATGTTGCTTGATCTTGAAGGGCTCATTACGCACGCTGGTCGGACGAATCGCTTCGTGCGCCTCCTGCGCGTTTTTCGACTTGGTCTTGTATTCGCGTGGTGATTCCGGCAGGTTATCGCCTTCGAATTTTTCGGCAATGAATTCGCGGATTTCGGCAATCGCGTCGTTCGATAGCGTAACCGAGTCGGTACGCATGTAGGTGATCAGGCCCACCTGGCCTTCGCCGACATCGATGCCCTCGTACAGGCGTTGCGCGGTGCGCATCGTGCGCTGCGCGCCGAAACCCAGTTTGCGCGCCGCTTCCTGCTGCAGCGTCGAGGTCGTAAACGGCGGTGCCGGGTTGCGTTTGCGCTGTTTCTTCTCGACCTTGTCGACGCGTAGCTTGCCCTGTGCGGCTTCGCTCAGGCGGCGATGTGCCTCGTTAGCCTGGTTCGCGTTGGTAATCGTAAACTGTTTGACCTTTTCGCCGGCCAGTTGATTCAGTTTGGCGGTAAATGGCTGGCCGTGGAAGGTATTGTCGGACTCGATGCTCCAGTATTCCCGAGGATTGAAGGCTTCGATTTCGAGTTCGCGCTCAACAATCATGCGCAGCGCCGGGCTTTGCACGCGGCCGGCCGACAGCCCGCGGCGAATCTTGCGCCACAGCAATGGCGACAGGTTAAAGCCGACCAGGTAGTCGAGCGCGCGGCGTGCCTGTTGGGCGTTGACCAGGTCCATCGTGATTTCGCGCGGATGTTCGATGGCGTCCGATACCGCCTGTTTCGTGATTTCGTAGAACGCGACCCGGTAGGCCCTTTTATCCTTCATCAGGTTCTTTTCCCTGAGCAGCTCGTACAGGTGCCAGGAAATAGCTTCACCCTCGCGATCCGGGTCAGTCGCGAGGTAGATCGAGTCGGCTTTTTTCAGCTCTTTTTTGATGTTGGCGATGTGCTTTTGATTGCGCTCCACCGGGGTGTAATTCATTTTGAAATTATTATCGGTCTCGACCGCGCCTTCCTTCGGAATCAGGTCGCGTACGTGACCATAGGAAGCCAGTACCTTGAAGTCCTTGCCGAGGTATTTCTCGATGGTTCTTGCTTTCGCCGGAGATTCTACGATGACGAGATGGCTGGCCATTTAACGTAACGGGTCTGCGGTGGGGACTGGCAAAAGTCCGGTTTTAATGAAACACGGCCGGCTGGTCGGCAAATACGATATCTTCGTAATGCATCAACGTCGATTCGTCCTGCTCGTCGGAATTGTTGAACAGAACCATCATGACAACCCATTTCAATTCCTCGATATCGACCTCGGAATCGGAGTCCAGCGCCATGACGCGGTTGATGACCATTTCGCGCAGGCGTGGCGTCAGCACGCCGGACTGCTCAAGAAACAGCAGGAATCCCTGGGCGTTATAGGCCAGCCTGGCGCTTTCCTCGGGAGCCAGCACCCGGGTCGCGATTTCGGATTGGTCGCTACAGGTTTCGTCTTCGGCGTCGGCCAGGCCGTCCAGCCATTCGAAAGCCTTGTCGATTTCAAGCGGATCAAAACCGGCCGCACGCAGGTCGGCATCGATGCCGTCGCGGTCCTCCGGCAGGTTCTCATCCTGGTCTGCGTAGCTCGAAAAAATATACATCAGAACGTCGATAACGCCTTCTTTCATGAATACCTCGTTTAGATCCTGACGTAGCAGCCGCCAGGTGCCGATTGAATGAAATCATTAAGCTCAAGTACCAGTAGCATGGATGAAAGCTTGTCGATGGTCAAGCCGCTGCGTTGCACAAGTATGTCACAGTTGACCGGGTCGTAGCCGACCGCCTCGAGCAGTTTCCGGTGCTCCGCATCGATGTCGGCAGGTTCGCTCGAGGGCAGCTGGATTTGTTGCTTGATCGTGAAATTGACCAGGGGCGTTAATTCGCGCGTGATGTCTGCCGGCAACTCGACCAGGGTTGCGCCGTCGCGAATCAATGCGTGGCAGCCACGGGTTTGCGGATTGTGAATCGAGCCCGGCACGGCAAACACCTCGCGTCCCTGCTCGGCGGCGAGGCGGGCGGTAATCAGTGAACCACTGCGTTGCGCCGCCTCGACTACCAGGGTCGCCATCGACAGGCCGCTGATGATGCGATTTCGCTGCGGGAAACTTGCCCGTTGCGCGCGCCTGCCGAGCGCGAACTCGGTTACCATCAGGCCTCGTTGCCGGATTTCGGCGGCGAGCCGGCGATTGCGCCCGGGATATATCAGGTCGAGGCCGGTAGCGGTCACCGCGAGGGTTTTGCCACCGGCCTCAAGCGCGCCGCGATGCGCCTCGGCGTCGATACCGAGTGCCATGCCGCTGGTAACGACCAGGCCGGCCGCGGCCAGCTCGGCGGCAAAATCGAAGGCGGTTTTTGCGCCACCCGGGGTGCACAGGCGGCTGCCGACGATGGCGATCTGCGGTTGCGACAGCAGTTCGAGCCGGCCGCTGGCGTAAAGCAGGGCGGGGTAGTCGTCGATTTGCCGCAACAAGGCGGGGTAAGCGGCGTCGTCGAAACAGACCAGATGATTGTTTTCAGCCTCGGCCCAGGACAGGTCCCGGGCTACCCGGGGATTTTGGCGCGCACCGATACGGGCGATGGTTTTCGCGCGCAGCCCAAGTGCGCGCAGCTCACCGGGGCTGCTGCGACGAATGCGCACGGGATCGAAATCGAAATGCTCGAGCAGGCGCGTCAGCAGCGAGCCGCCGCTCGCGCAGGCGTGGTACAGGTGCAGGAAGTCAGGCAGCATATCCTTATGCATGTCGGTCTCCAGTTCCATTTGCAGACGCATATACTATAGCACCAGGACAATGCCTGGTGCCAGGGAGACGGGTTGTGAACGGTCAGCGTATTACGCTAGGGAGATGCGACGTAATCCCGGAGCGTAATCGGAAAATCCGCTTCCATGATCAGGGCGTAGCTCATTTTCTCGAACGAGCGGATCACCATCGCCAAACCGATCTGCTCGTCGGGCAGTTTGACGCGAAAACGCGGATCGGGCTCGGCCTTGTCGGGGATGATGTCACCGCTTCGGCGAATACGCAGCACGTTGCCCGATTCGAGGCCGTCGCGCTGGCCCAGGTTGATCGCGATAGTCTGGTAGATGCCGGTTTGCGAGATCGCATCGAGCAGGGCGACGATTTCACCGCTAACCTCCGAACTCGGTGGTTTCGGAATGAAATCGCGCTCGAAGGCGGTGTTGTCCATCGGCATTACGCGATCGTCACGTAAAATCTCGCGTTCCGAGTTGGTGACCCGCAGCGAGGCCGGATCGCCGCGCAGCAGCAGCTTCGATTCGCCGACGTAAAGCGCCTGGTAGCCGAGCAGTTCACCCGTGTTCGGATCAAACAGCGGGCGGTCGGGGCGATAGATCTGGTAACGGCCGTTGCCGGTAGACGCGTCGAGTTTACGCACGTAGAGCTTGTCGTTGATACTGTTGATCAAATGGTTGTCGACGCTGGACAGTATGTAGGCAGAATTGTTGAGCGTGTCCTCGTCGATGACGACCGGACGCTCCAGCAGT
>CP070646.1:20331-38583 GCA_020354435.1 Gammaproteobacteria bacterium | reverse complement strand
TGTGTTGAGTTCAGAATGTTTTGGTTTTCTGCAGAAAAATAGCCCTCCAATTTTTTCGAGTTTTTCAACAGAATCGGCCGAAGCTTGCCGCACGCTCCAGCCTATCGAGGGTCTCCTGTGGAGAAGGTCGACTTTCAGAATTCAATTCTTAGCGACTGGTTGAGGTCACCACCGTAACCCTTTTACTTTACGGTGAGAACTGAACATTCCGCGCGTTGAGAAACCTTGTGTGAAACACTGCCAGTTACAAAACCTTTTAAATTACTAAGCCCCCGTCTTCCCATAACAATCAGGTCGGCATCTGCTTTTTTGGCAACTTCAAGAATATTGTTGGCATAATCGCCGGTAAGAATTTCAGCAGCAATATTTTTCACACCGGCCTTGTGCGCACTCTTGGAAGCCTTATTTATTATTTGTTCTCCAAGTAAAACAATAATCCTGGCTTCTTTAGCGTCTTTAGAATCGTTCGTGCTACCAAGGAATCGAGCGACGGCTGAATAAGTATTTTCCTTCTCACTTGCTCGTTGCTGCCTGGAGTCGGACAGATGCTCCACTTCAGCCATGCGCGTAAATTCTGAGGAGGGATGATCATGGGTCAGAACATGAACCAGGGTTAGCTGGGCGTCGTATTTAGAGGCCAGGTCTATGGCCACTTTCTGGGCATGCTCAGCGTGTACGGAGCCATCGATTGCAAGGACTATACTTTTGATCACGCATTAATCTCCAAATCCAATACTGGATTAACTGCTATTGAAACCGGAATGCTAGCACCTCAAGGGCTTCGTTTAAAAGAGAAGAATAAATTGTGAGTGCCGGTTCCTGGTCGATAAATGCCACCGGGTTAGAAACCATAAGTGTCCATTTTTGAGAAAGCTGCCCCGCGAAGCGGTTAAATAAGAGACGGCAAACGACCCTTGCCAGACGTCCGTCGTTTGTGATTTTCTCTGATAAGCCGTTACCAAATGCCTCAAAAAGAAAGCCAGATTTCGGTAAACAGGTATACTGTCCCCCGAATAACGCTTAGCCGATATCGTTTAAACTACAGAAATATCAAGAGCACACAATGTTGATAACAAAAACCGAACTCGTACTGTTTATCGCCGTTGTATCCAGCCTGGCAGCCTGTGGAACACGACTGGAAGATCAGCTACTTGGTCCCGACCCTCAGACTTTGATAAACGGCGGTGCCACGCGAATTGGCGGAGTACAGACGCGAGCCCATGTTTCCGGCAACACCGAGGCCTGGAAAGAAGGCACCGTCTACTACAAGCCTGACGGAGAACTTGAGTTGCGCTGGCGCAAGGCCAGGTTCAAGGGAACCTGGGAAGTTACCGCTAACGGGATCGTCTGCTGGACTGTTCCGGCCTGGAAGACCCTGGATGTTCCGGATGGGACCAGCCTGCAAACCACGAGGTCGGAACGCAATTGCCACTATTACCTGGATGACCACGGCAGTATTACTACGGTCCAGGGAAAGTATGTCGTCGGTGTTCAGGAGATGAAGAAAGGGAGACAACTTTGATATTGACTGCGATCCGGGAAGATTCGTAGCGGCGTCATTCGATTCCCTCCGGGACCGATTTCAAGTGAAAGTCGATGTCAGTCTTATCGCCCACAGTAATGCAGCACGCTCCTTGATCATTGAAAGGGCTAATCGCTGCGACATTCACGCCATGTCACCGCTCACTTCCAATCTGCCAGGCTGACCTTTCCAGGCCTTCAGCAGCCGAACGTTAAGCAAATTTGACACCCCATGAAAGTGCGGAGTCTTTAGCCCACGAGAGCCTGCAATTGACCGAAGTTTGCCTCCTGCCCTGACCTTGCGAGGGCTTGCTTAGCAGAAGAAAACCACTTTGAACCAGGAAATCAGATTGATTTTTAACCCAATTCAGGTCCTGTCAATTGTGCGGCTCAACATGAATAGAAACGTCATGTATATCGAAACGATCCGCCAGCAGAGCCTCGAGCTGATCCGCAATTTCATGAGCGTCTGAGGTAGACAGCTGTGCGTCTACCTCGATTACGAGATCCACTGCACGTGCCGATCCCACCCAGCGTGAACGAACTCTGCGTATTGCACGCACACCATCAACACCTTCCACTGCCGCTCGCAGTTGTTCTGCCTCAATTGCACGCTCATCCAATAGTACCGGCAGGGTTCTTTTGAAGAGTCCAAAAGCAAGATAGAGTATCAACCCCGCAACAGCCAGAGCACATAACTGGTCGGCCCAGACCCAGCCCATAGCAGATAATTGCCAACCAACAATGACACTGGCGGTAATCAGTACATCAGAGAATGTGTGATTTGCATCTGCTAACAGGATGTCGGATTCCAAGCGCCTGGCCCAACGACGCTGCCATGTCGAGATAACAATATTAATTGTTAATACGCCAAACATTAGTCCAAGCTCTAAGCGACCGGAGGTTATTTCTGTTGCTTCCCGAGTAATGGCTTGTACGACTAGTTCGAAAGCTAATATCGCAAGCAAAGCGGCGAGGCCAAATACGGCGACCGTCTCGAACTTACGATGACCATAAGGATGTTTGGTATCAGCGGGTTTGGCAGAATGGCGAGTTACAAGCCAT
Source organism: Gammaproteobacteria bacterium (assembly GCA_020354435.1). Lineage (GTDB taxonomy): Bacteria > Pseudomonadota > Gammaproteobacteria. The sequence continues at coordinate 35,997 of CP070646.1, read as the reverse complement.
GCAACGATATTATTGATGATGTCAGTAAGTGAGTGAACAGCATCGCCCAGCACCGCCAGCGAGCCAGTAAATATACCCACTATCAGTTTAATGGTCAGGACAGTTAAGTTGGCGAGTCCCTCGATGAGAATAATGCGTAGTATTTTTCTATCGCGCTGATCCATACGGCCCATCATAATCATTTTGCAATGAATAGCTCGTAGCAAATTAAACGATCTATTCCGGGATTTTCTGAATGTCTAAAATTAGCCGAATCCTGTAGCCTTAATGGCTCACTTCGGCGTCCCTTTGGAGAATGCTGATCTTAATTCAAGAAAATTTGCACCGTTTAGAGTTTTCAATCAACAGGTTGAAACCATCCGCCTTCGCCTGGTTATCATTGTGAAACAGATTCCATTCCTGTTTCTCCGAGTCATAGTAAATCGTGCTTCCATCAATATCGATGGACCCGCCTCGAGTCGAAATAATAAAACGCGATGTTAAAAAGTGAATCCAGATAGTCTCTGGTCCTCGCATATAAGTTTGAGTCGAATCCGGGATATCGACTGCATCACCAGGTTTATCGCATATAGCAATTTTATTTTCATGCAGCGTATCGACCAATGGTTGGTAGGCGCGCTCAAACCGGTCCATTGCAATATCGGATGCCACCGAAGAGACAGGACCGATTAGTGTCAACCCGACGACAATGGCAAGTAACAAAAATGACCACCGGTATCTTCTTTCATACTTTTTAATAACAGACCGGTTTAGCAGTTTAAACAAACGATTAAGAATGCCAGGGAACAGGTAAACATACAGGAGTAAATACCAGGATCCGGCGTTGGGGCGCAACGACACAAGGATCGAAAAAACATAGGTGGCGCCGATAAGGTAGAGCACTAGCACACTAACATCGATCATCAGTGTCTTATGGATTAACGAATGTTTCAGTGCAGCCAAATTTTCGCTTTCTTTGTGCAGGTTTTCAGCAGTATTGATTGGTTCATTACCCTCTGCCATTAATTGCCCGAACAGAATCAAACTCCGCAAATATTATCACATGCATAAATTTGTAGATGGGCTCACAGGTGAAGATACGAGTGTATAAAGCTGGCCGTAATTTGAAGCCCGAGAGTCATTTTTGAGCATCAAGTTTGCAGGGAACAAACCCTTGGAGCAGTATTTCAAGAGGATTGAATCGTATAAAAATTATCACCTGCATACTTTATCTGGAAAAAATCAGTGGCTTGGCTTAGATGAAAAAAGGACACGCCAGGCACGGCTCATCCTCACATATTTACCCCGATTTCCGTGTCAAACTTAGTATTTTTCGCAGTAAAAAGTTTCCTTGTGCTTGTTGAAGATGGCCGAGTCACCCCAGATCATTACTTCCCAACTGCCCCCGGGATTGGGGAAGCCGAAATTCTGCCCGATCAGGCCACGGCTGCCACGAACTTCGATATGGATTACATCAACCGTGCCGGGTTTTACGCTACCCCGATAGACCGCTGGTCGCCCCTTGACCTTAAGCTTCCACTTTAAATCCTCGCATTCGACTATCTGTGGCGGTAACAGGCGCGACGACAAAATCCCCAACTTCAGATAAGTATTGGCCTGATGATTGAGAAAAAATAGTTGAGTGGTAAAGTCGTAGGGATAACTTCGAACAACATTGTTCCTGATCGTGAGCAATACATCACCTGGCAATTTTTTGTTCTGATAATCCTGGACTTCCTTATATGCGCGAGTTTGCGCCTCCACTCGCTTTTTCTGCTCCGCCTGATTATTGGGAAGCTCGCTCGCCGCGCGGGCTTTAATTTTAGCCATGATATCCTGAGGAACCTCAGAGCCGGCTGCCTCAATGTTCGGAGTCAATATTAAGATGCTGAACACGATAACAAAATTGAAACCCTTCAATGCATCCTCCCGAGTATGCCTGGACAGGCTAGGCTACAACATCAGCATGGAGGATACCTACTGGCTTGCGCGTTAGTTGATACCTTCCCATAGATAAACCAGAGTCTTATCCCTAAAAAGTCTACCATAGGCGAGCCGTGGATTTGCTACTGTGGCTATTAGCTGCGACCATCCGAAACTGGCCGTCATCTGAAGTTGGCCGACGCTAATTCAGCGTCTGAATTTGAGAAAACAGATTCCCGAACACCAGGGATCAGGGGCAGTTGCCTACCCAATTCAGCCGCTTGTTATCTGGGTATAATTCAGCACGAAGAAAACCACGACCAACTCACAGAATCGAAAAATTACCTTTAATGGGCGATAGCTGTAGAACAACCACACATGTTAGATTCAGGGTAAGTCGAACCAGAACCTGTCTCACAGAATATGATCGAAAGAAGTAACGAAATCCTTAAAGAGCTTAACCGTCTAGTAAATGATCGAAACTTACAACCGCAAGTGCGAAATAAAATCAGCAGAGCAGTTCAACATATCCAGGACCTCCATGAGACCCTGGAGGGAGATAGGGATTTGCATCGCAATCCAAGCAAGAATCAAGAATATATTCCCTCGGAATAGAGCCAAGAAAAATCAAGACAATAGTCTAGAGCAATTTATACGGGAAAACTCCCTCACAGTCGCCCGTGGTTAAATACTTCGCTGTTGTGAATTTATCATTCTAGCCGTATGCCACCGCCCTGTTCTCGCTCATGAGCGACTGCTGCGGGAAATCAGACTCCAAACCCGGAGGATCAAAGGTGGGGGCCGACACGAAGCCGTCAATTGGAAATGACACTTCAATGACTGTTCAGTGCGTCCGGCAGCCTGATAACGAAACTACCGTATCGTAAATCGTTGACATTTCCCTGAAATCAAGTAACGAGTAGATAACTGATAACACTTCATTTCCTCAGTATACCGACCTTATACAAACCGTCGAGCAGTCGGCCATGGTCCTCATCTAGTACATAAACCTGGACGATGTTTTCTGACGTAAGCAATAAATTCGGGAAATTGTTCTTTAGGCGCTGCAGAGCCTGTTGCCCTTTCTTCATCTGCCCCAAATGGCCGTAGGCGGCCATTAGTAACAACTGCGGAAAGAGGTGGCCTGGGCTCGGGAGCGACCCGCTCTCAGCGAACCGTGCCGCCTCCTCGTAGTTAGCAATTTGAAATTGAGCCATGGCATAGTGGAGTTCGAACACCTCGTGCCATATGTCGCGAGGACTCAATCTCATAGCCAGCTCGATCTCTTCTAGTGCGTCCGCTCCTCGACCGGAAAGGGCAATCGCAAGGCCATGCACGGAATGGCCATAGGCAAAATTTGGACTGAGTTCAATGGCCTTGCGCGAGGAAGTGAGAGATAGCTCACTGTCACGGGTCGAGATACCGATGAAAGCGCGGGCAATGTAAGACCATGGCTCATTAACGTCGAGCTGAATACCTCTACCCGAGTTGATTGAAGCGATTTCAATCGCCGTTTCCATTTCATCCCAACCCTGAAGTGCCCGCCATATGGCGAGCCAGGCCTTGTGCCCATATGCTCTTGCATAATTGGGGTCGATCGCTATGGCCTGCTCGAGCAATTTCATAGCCTCTGCGCTGCCCTCTTTGGAGAACTCCATTATCAACGCTATAGCGCGCACGACGTAATCCCACGCATCCAGATTTTCTGTTTCCTTTGTCTTGGCTCGCTCCCACTCTGCGCGGGTCAGCTCTGGTTCGATCGCTCCGACCACGTTGCTCGTAATCTCATCCTGGACCTCGAAGATATCCACTAACTCGCGGTCATATCTTTCGGCCCAAATCTGGTTGCCAGTGGCCCCCTCGACCAGCTGAGCTGAAACCCGCACTCGACTACCAGCCTTCTGAATGCTCCCTTCAAGCAGGTAGCGCACACCCAGTTCCCTGGCTACAACCTTCACATCCACCTTCCGGCCCTTGTACGAATACATGGTGTTGCGGGCGATGACGAAGAACTGTCGGACACGTCCGAGAGCGGTGACAATGTCCCCTGTAATGCCATCGGAGAAGTATTCTTGCTCCGAATCGTTACTGAGATTCTCAAACGGCAAGACCGCGATAGACGGCTTGTCTGGAAGTTCCATTGCTTCTGGCATAGCCGGTTTACCGGAACCTGGCAACGACACTGAGTTTAATTCAGGTGTGGGTATGGGCCCATCTGGCTTAAGGGAGACCAGGAATGCACGGACTGGTTGATCAAAACCCTTAAGTTTTTGCTCGCCCAAACTCTCGTAGTTGAAAGGCATTCGCGGGGGTACGGTTTCGGAAACCGCTCCCTGGACTACAATGCCCCCAGCGGGAGCCAGTTGCTCCAAACGCTGTGCCAGGACAACACCCGCACCTGTTACAGTATTGTCAGCCACAATCACTTCACCCAGGCTAATTCCGATTCGGAGTTGAGGTCGAAGATCGTCTTCAAGCGCGTTATTTGCTTGATCGTTTAGAGCTTGAAACGCTATCGCAGCGGGAACAGCGTCGGAGGCTCGTTTGAATTCAGCCACAAGGGCATCGCCCCGTAGCTCTTGAGTTATCCCACCGTAAGCTTTGATGGTTTCCGAAAAATGATGGAATGCGGATTGAATGCGCTGGTGTGCAAGCATTTCATTCTGCTGTACAAGCGCGGTCGAGCCGACCACGTCGGCATGGAGGATAACTGCGAGCTTTCGCGATAGTTGACCCTTTTCCACGGACGGCCTTATTGGAAGTTATTGAAAAAATTCTACCACAGGCAGATTACTGCTTTCCGATACTCATCACCAGAGTCCGAAAGTGGCCGAAGATCGTCTCCCAGACTTTGATTATTAGCGCCTCCTATCGGGAAAGCTATCGCATCAATTGATTCGATAAGTGGCAGGGCTCGTATGGGTAATCAACCTGCCTTCCGAAGCCCTTTTATAACCGCTGCCGTTTCCTGGCTGCCGTAACCCGCTGCCTGGGCACGTCGGACCCAATCCAGCCAAAGTGCCGGCAGTTCGCTGTTGATGCCTACAGATATGGCGTGGTCATAAAGTCCAGTCACCGCTTCGCCCGCGACATCCACCGAGGCACCGCCACTGGAAATCGTTTCGAACGTCCCGGCATTTATGGTTTCGGTCAGCGGTATCGCTCGATCACCTGGTGGTAGGATTGCGGTGAATTCAGATACCGGAACCCCTTCTGCCTCGCAGGCAAGCGCGCCATGGATCGATCCGAAAATGATCCCTAAAAGACGCGAAAGAAATGCAAGCTCAAGCGTCGCGGCGGCGCGGACATTACTGCCCATGTTGCGAAGATCTCCGACCAGTATCTTCAGATCGGTTTCGAAATCCGAGAAGACGTCTTCGGCTCCCGCGGCTGCAATTCGCCCGCTCGGCGTCCCGATATTGCCTGGCCAGCACATGATCGTGCCGTCAATATAACCTGCGCCAAGCCCATTGAAGAACGCCTCTGCGTCTTGAGATTCCTGTGGTGACGAGGTGCCAAGCTGAATGACGTTTCGTCCTTCGACAGCACCTGCAACCTCCGGCGAAGCAAATAGCGTGTTGGTCGCAGTGTAGTTCAAAAGACAGACAAGCACCCGAGGGCTGGCGGAAACGGCCTCTCTAATATCTTCGACCGTATCAGCGCCCGCACCTGCCAGCGCTGCCATCTTGTCCGGTGACCTGTTCCATACGGTAACTTTACGCCCGTTCTCCAAAAGCGTCCGCGCTATGGCGGACCCCATGGCTCCCAGGCCAATAATAGAAATGTCGCTCATGATAACCCCCTTACAAGATTTGAAGTCCTTTAGTTATAGAAAAATATCCGCAATGCCCCTGCCTATCAAGGCAGGCAACCTAAGGCATGATACACCGAAAACATTCGTCCAACCGGCCATAGAAAAAGTGCCCCGATACCAATGCTTCACTAGCATTTCGCGATCTTTTCGAACTAGGTGTGAGCGACCGCTCCTTTAATCGGGCGTCACTGTCAAGCCCCCGCTATATCGGTTGCTATTCCAGTTTGTCTCCTGTGTGGATGGAGGGTCCGAAAGTGGCCGTAGATAATCGCCTGGTTTTCGAAAATGAGCGGCAGTTAACGGAAATGCTGCGCCTTCTGGCCTACTAGAAATCAACGGTGCATATCAAGTCGATGTCGCCTTTTATACATTACGACTGGGGGCATAATAATACACTCCAGCCAAAACCGGAGACTATCGATAATATGTCTGGAACTTACTCAGGCTTGGTTGATGGACAGCCATATATCATTGGCAGGGAAGGTCATATCTATATTGGCGACGGACATGTGAGCCGTCGCCACGCCGTCATTCGGCTCTACAAGGGCAGAATTACTTTGCGGGACCTGGAATCGGGCAACGGCATGTACATATTTAAAGACGGAAAATATGTAGCTTTTAAGAGAGGTTTTGTTCAAGAAGATGACCGGGTATTGATTGGAAGTGAGCGATACTATGTGCAGGAACTATTAGAGCGAATAAGTCTCGCGCGATTAAGATAAAGAAAACTCCGAGAGTATCTTTTTGGCCGGAAGTTGCAGCCTGGGTTTCGCTAGTAAGCGTCTGCTATCGGGATGCGGTTTTGTTCCCTGGTTACAGTTCCTCACTGATGACATCGGCAGAAATCCGGATCAGGCTGGCCGATCCGGACCCCCTGTAAAATCATGCCGATTCGTCCCTTGTCTCTCGTGAATCAGGGCTACAAGGCATGCACTGACTGCTGCAATTATACCTTAATTGCAACCCAGGTCGTCGCCATCAATGGCACCGTCACCATCATTGTCAATACCGTCGCTACATTTCTTCGAGCCTTTTTCGTTGCCGCCCGAGGTATCCCCGGGATCCCCACCATCGCCGTCGCCTCCTTTGGGTAATACCGAGACCGTTGCGCTGGCGGTATTCATCGCGCCATTCGAGTCCGTTACGGTCAAGCTCACTTCGTAATCGCCAACCACTAGTTGTACCGATAGCGAGACGCCGCTCGCGCTCCCGCTATCCGGTCCATTCCAGTGCCAGAGATAATCGGTGAGCAAATTGCCATCCTCTTCGTCGAACGAGCTACTGCCGTCCAGCGAAATTAGTTCGCTGCCCGGTTTTCCCTTGTCGAGCACGGTTAAATCACCCGTTATCACAGCTGTCGGGCTTGCATTCCCGGTAGTCGTCGGGCATTGGTCGGGAATTGCCATAACCAGTCGTCCATGGCCAGTTTCCGCATCGTAACCAGGGGTGCCGGTGTCGGTAGCGTTGTCGTACAAGATCTGGCGTGCCTGTGACAAACTGATGTCAGGACATTCGGATTGTAGTAGCCCGAGATATCCGGCTACCAGCGGTGCGGAGAACGAAGTTCCATCCGCGGCGCTGTAAGTATCGATCCCGGGCGGCCAGTCTTCAGGGGGATAACCGAAAAAATAAGTGTAGAGGAACGAATCGTAGGCGGCGAATACCCAGCTACTCCATATACCTTCGCCCGGCGCGACGACATCGACGGTATCGTCGATCCAGCCATTGCCATCGTCATCGAGACCATTGCCCGGCACTTCGTTGATAAAGCCGTAGCTGGAAAACGCCGAGCGAAGATCTGCCTGACTGGACGATCCCACGGCTATCACGCGCTGATCCGCTGCAGGATAATAAACGCCCGGGACACCGGCATTGCCCGCGGCTGCAACGATGATCGTGCCCTGGCTGTATGCGTTGCCGATCGCTTCCGAGATCACGGCCACCTCGGGGCTGTCGGGCGTCCTGCCGTTAATACTGAAGCCCCAGCTGGCGTTGATGATGTCGGCACCTTCCGCCGCGGCATAGTTAATTCCGGATGCAGCGTCGGACAAAAAGGCATCGCCCTCGGCGTGGACGACACGGACGGGCATGATGCTGCAATGCCAGCAAGCCCCGGCCATACCCTCGTACGCGGTGCTGGACCCGGGCACGAGGTTATTGGCCATCGCCGCTGCGACTCCTGCAACCGCGGTGCCGTGAAATACCCCCAGGTCTGGATAGCCGTCGCTATTATTGTCGATATTGTCTCCTACCGCCGCATCACCGGCAAAACTCAAGCCGAGCACATTGCTGGGGTCGGTGTACCAACTGCCACCCATCGGAATATCCGGATTGGCGTCCTCGTCGGCAGGAGCGTCGCTGAATCCGCCCACGTTGGCACCGCTGAAATCGACCCCATTACTGTCATCGACAATTCCGTTGCCATCGTCGTCGATGCCGTTGCCGGCGATTTCACCCGGATTAGTCCAGATATTGCCGTACAGATCATCGTGATCCAGATCGACACCGCTATCGATCACCGCGATCACGACGCCGGGCGAACCGGTTTGTTTCACCCAGGCGCTCTCGGCATTGACCTTGAACAAACCCCACTGGTCAATACAAAGTTCAAACAACGGATCGCAGTACGTGGCGCCGTCCTGATAAAACGGGTCCTGCGGTGGCACGGTATCGGCCAGCATCTGAATCCGCAGATCGACACTGGCGCGTGCCGCGCCTCTCAATGCGCGAGCGGTCCGCGCCGCAGCCTGCGGGTTGGTCGCTGCCGGAATATACAAAGTGTACCAGTTACTGTTGTAAACACGACCACGCACGCCGAAACCGGCCGAATTGGCGCGTTTCAAAAAATCCTGATGATTAACGCCATCGGCGATCTTGACCAGCACGTGGCCAGGTGCGAATAGCGAATCAGTCCGACTCGATGGAGCCGCAACCGTGCTTGTTTGTGGCGCTACTTCCGCCGCCTGAGCCATTGAAAATTTGGCGGAGAGTAAAATCAGCGCCCAAAGTTGCAACAGACAGGCGATTACTACTCGTCGATCGGTGAACAGTGCTGATATACGGTACATGAGGTGCCTCCGGATGTCCGAATTAGCCTGCGCGGGAAAGTGCCCTGGAGTATGACTTCAACCAATATCGGCTCGCGTCGCGAGGCTGCTTTTTTTATAGAAATGTGTCGAATGTTTATAGCTTATTCCGCGATAACGACCGATTACTTCCAATTAGTTCACAATATCGGCTTATCCGTCGATCGCCTGAAATCGCCAGTTAACCAGCGATCGTGTCCGGCTTTCGGTTATTAAAGCTTGACCAGGTCAAATGTCCGGCAATAGCCGAAACTCGCAGCCCGACAAGAAAATCTGAACCTCAGCTTAAGAAAAATTGGTCCCTCAGGATTGATTAGTCACCGACGATAGGCGACCCAAGGCAAACTCCTTTCAGCTCCGTAATAAATATCGTGCTCAGCCAAACAACCGGTTCAAAAATTTAGGCAAAAACACCACTCAGTACTACAAACATTCATTCTGGGCTAAACTGCTCCGAGTCAAATTCGGAGAGAGGAATGGCCAAAACAGGCGTCACCCGAAAGCTGGCTGCTATCCTATACGCGGACGTGGCCGGATACAGCCGACTGACCGGCTCTGATGAGGAAGGAACCCACAAGATCCTTTCCACCTACCTCGATACCGTAACCGAGATCATTAATAATCGAAGTGGCCATGTATTGCACTACGCTGGTGATGCGGTGTTGGCCGAATTCGACAGTGTAGTCGTCGCCATGAATTGTGCTCTTGAAATCCAGTCAGAACTGGCAGTACAAAACGAATCACTCCCCACCGACAGGAGGGTGGAGTTTCGGATCGGTATAAATCTGGGCGATGTCATCGTCGACCGGGGTGAACTGTACGGTGACGGCGTAAATATTGCTGCGCGCCTGGAAGCCCTGGCTCAGCCTGGGGGTATCTGTATTTCGTCCAACGTTTACGACCAGGTGGAAGGCAAGCTGGACGTCGTTTTCGAAGACATCGGCCTGCAGAAAGTGAAAAACATCGCTCGCTCGGTGCATGCCTACGCGATAAATCCAGGCGGCGCGAAACAAGAGGAGGTCGCCTTCGATGACACCGATAGCCTTCATCAAGAGGTCAAGTTTTGCATTGCCCCGGATGGCGTGCAAATCGCTTACTCAACAGTTGGTGAAGGACCACCGCTGCTTAAATCAGCCAATTGGCTTAACCACCTTGAATACGATTGGGAAAGTCCAGTTTGGCGTCATGTATTACATGCACTTGCCCAGGATCATTGTCTCATCCGCTATGATCAAAGAGGCAATGGACTTTCAGACTGGGATGTCGAGGAAATTTCATTTGGGGCTTGGGTTCGAGACTTGGAAACAGTCGCAGACGCCGTAGGATTCGAGCGGTTTCCCCTGCTAGCAGTCTCCCAGGGTTGCTCTGTAGCAATCGACTATGCAGTTCGTCATCCCGAACGGGTTTCTCATCTCGTTCTTTACGGCGGCTACATGCGAGGTCGTGGTCATCGCAACTCTCCTGCTCAGGCACAACAGGAAGAAGCATTGATTGGATTAATCAAGAGCGGTTGGGGTCAGGACAATCCCGCCTTCCGACAAGTCTTTACTTCGTTAATGGTGCCTGGTGGCACGCCCGAGCAGATGGAGTGGTTTAACGATTTACAACGAAATACTACTACGCCTGAAAATGCCATTCGTATTCGCGAATCACAGAACGATATCGAGGTATCAAAACAGGCATCTCGGGTCACCGCTCCCACTTTAGTGCTGCATGTACGCGAGGATGCCATCGTGCCGTTCGAAGAAGGTCGACGAATGGCAGCGACAATCCCCGGAGCGAAATTCGTGGCTCTTGAAGGGCGCAACCATCTGATACTTGAGAACGAACCGGCATGGCCCCGATTCCTGGAAGAAATCCGTACCTTTCTTGCAACACCTGCCTAAAAGTCAATGAGTAATAGGGCTGTGGGCGAGTTCGGGCATTTGTAAATGGAGAATCAATAGCTTTTTTGAGGTGTCGCGGCTCTTATGCCCCACGCTCTGATTTTCATTGGTATAGAACCGTCATCCAGAATCGGCAATCGTCTCAGCAACGTATCTCGCAGTTGCTCACGTGCTTCTGGTTCGAGATTCACACAGAAACCCGGCGCCGGGCCAGCACCCAGGGTAAAAGGAATCCAAAAATCATCAAAAGATTTAAAAACGGCTGGTGCCTCTAAAGGTGTCGATTCAATTTCGAGGAGTCCTGCAGCGGAAGCCAGATTTTTCAGACCTTCCCGAGTGCAGTAAGGAAATCTTTTATCCTCAGCGAGATCTGCAGCTTCCGGATTTAGAGAAATCGCTGCCTGCCAAAATGTACTCAACAACTCGAGACCGCCACCTGGATAGTCCCAAACATAAAAAGCCACCGTACCGCCTGGTCGGCATACGCGTCTCATTTCTCTGAGTGCTTTTTCTTTATCCGGAATAAAATTTAGAACCAGGGCGGAAACAACCAAATCTACGGAATGATCGGGTAACCCCAAGCGCTGCGCATCGCCGACCTGAAATTCTACTCTATCATCAACGACATTTGCCCGGGCAGTGGCAACAAACGCTTGAGACTGCTCGATACCAAGCAAACTACTCGGTTCACATTGAGACAGGATTGACTCTGTTAACGCTCCGGTTCCGCAACCGACCTCTAACCATCTTAATAGCTTGGGCAAGTCCAACCAATCGAGAAATTTGGTCGCTATTTGCCGACTCCAGCGTCCCATATAGATGTCATAGCTGTCACCAGCATTCCATGCGTCGTGGCGAGAAGTATCACTCATCGAGAATGCTCTTGGTTTATATTGTATTGTTTTTACCGGGCTCACCCGCAGCCCTAAGTAATAAATCTAAACAGTATATGCCTTTAAACGAGTGTCCGAAACTGGCCGAAACACGCCCCCTGGATAGAGGTCATAAGCGCCTCTTATCGGCAAGGCTGACGCATAAAAAAATAGATGGGCAGCGAGGATCGACCCAGCTGAGACGCTCATTAGCGCCTTGCATCAGCGGCCAACAAGAGGCGTAGCCTTGAGTTGGTCCGGCTGCATGCGATGCTTCGCGACCAAACTCGATGGAGTGAAAAGTATGCTTAACAGGTTGACTTGGGATCACAGTCGCTTGTTATATTTTTGATATCTATGAGAAATCATAAGTCTGGATAAAAACGCCGGCGAGGATAAACAAAGCGCTGGTCAAGAGTGGTGTAAAGTTGAATATGTCCAGTCCAGGCACCAGTACGCTTTGATCGGGGTTTTTCGGATTATAGTAAACTTGAATTTGAGATTTACCCCGGTATTTGTCTTGTAGCTTACGCAATGCTCGCATGGTCTTATTTATTCCATCGGAGTACGTTACCCTTGATCCTTGGTATTTCTTATTGGCAACGGCGTAACTGTACTTAAAGTTCACGACCCATGCAGAAGCCTCATCCCGGCTTCCATCAACGTCCCTTCCTCTGTAGACAACTTCCTTGAGTTCGGTAGATTCAAGCTCACCTGTAACAAAAGGCCACCCGGTGCTTGTAGTTGCCTGGTAGATTCGATAACAAAAGAAGGCACCGGTCAAAAAACCGACAAGAACAAAGCAACTACCAATCACCGCAATCAGGGTATCTTCCATTTAGATCTCAATTTCTATCGAGAATGTAACAGTTGGATTATAAGGTTTTTGACCCGGTATAATATCGTCAAGTCATTTTCTAAGCGGCCGAAACTGGCCGAAGATCGCCTCCTGACCTCGAGCTATAAACATCCATTATCGGGAATGCTGACGCATAGAGGATTTAGATGGCGGCAAGAATCGACCCAACTCCCACGTTCACCAGCTTATTGAAGCAATTATTTTGGTTTCTGCTTGCTCAGGATGATTGATTTGTATCAAAAGGCCTGAATCACAGCCGTAATATGATTATCGATCAGTGTGGCTAATCACGTCCCGATGAGATAATTAAAATGCGATATCAATTCTACACGTTAGCTCTGCTCATTATCTTTGCCACTCCCCCATCCCATGCTCAGGAGGCGATATTCCTTATTCGACATGCTGAGCAAATGATCGATGTCGAGGACCCTCCTCTCACCGAGGCCGGGCATAAGCGGGCCACGGCCTGGGCTGACATACTTAAGAAATCCGGTATCAGGGCTGTTTACACCAGTAAAAAAAGGCGCACAAAACAGACCGGGGAGTTTATAGCAGAGGCTTTGGAGATCCCGTTAGAGTCAGTACCGAGGAAAGAGGTCACACGACTCGTCGAGAAAATCCGTACTCAAAATGCCGGCGAGAGGGTTTTGATCGTTACTCACTCTCGTCAGATGCCAAAAATATTCAAAGAACTGGGGCTTTCAGCGGAAGTTTCACAGAAGGCTACTTTCACCAAGGCTGAATATGGCAACCTGTTCGTATTTATACCAGAAGGGGAAGATGGGGGTATGGTTTTACAGCTTCGCTACTAACAGCGTTCTTGCATTGATTCAGGGCGCTCTTGAGATTAAGTATCGCCTGTAACCAGGAGGGGAAAAATGACCATGGGCGATTGGTCGAAAATAGCCCGATTTGCCGCACTGGCCGCAATTCTAATTATATCGCCTGTAGCAACAGGGCAGTCTGGCCATGCCGATAAAGTTTATCGTATAGGCTTCATCGCGTTTGGACCGCGTCCAGTCGGAACTGTAATCACTTCCCCGCTGGAGGCATTTCGAAAAACTTTGCGTGAGTATGGGTATGTAGAAGGAGAAAATCTCATACTCGATCAACGCTGGGCGGAGGCACATCTAGACAGGCTACCTTCCCTGGCGGCCGAAATCCTTCAGTTTAATCCTGACATCATTGTGGCCTCTGGTGCTAGCGCGGTTCGAGCGGCTATGCGTGAAACACAGGAAATTCCCATTGTCATCGCGGGTGCGCCAGATCCCGTGGGGGAAGGGCTGGTTCAGAGCCTTGCCCAACCAGGAGCCAATGTTACGGGAGTATCAACGCTGCCTGGACGTGAGGTTGAGGGAAAAAGACTGCAGCTTTTGCAACAAACCATCCCTGGGATTACGCGTGTGGGCGTGATACTGGACTCGACAAGTCGGCTCGATCCTGCTCTGTTAGAGTCGGCAGCAAGCGCTTTGGGCCTCACGTTGCTTTTCTCGGCAGAGACGGAATCTCCCGACGAGTTTCGGGACACGTTTGAAGGGATGATCAAGGACCATGCTGAAGCAGTCTACGCACCTGAAACACCTGTAAACGTTCGACAGAGAAAGCTCTTGGTCGAGTTGGCCCTGGAGCACAGACTACCTGCGATGTATGCCTCGCGAGAGTACGTGGAGGCAGGTGGACTAATGTCTTATGGCCCAAATTTTTCTGAACTATTTAGTAGAGCGGCCATATACACAGATAAAATTTTAAAGGGTGCCTACCCCAGCGAACTTCCGGTAGAGCAACCTTTACATTTGGAATTCGTAATTAATCAAAAAACGGCCGATCAAATTGGCATTAATATTCCAACGAAAATCCTGATGCAAGCGGTCGAGATCATCGAATGATGATCCACGAAAATGAACAGGGCGCGGGGACTGATAATATTTCAAACAAGCCGTTTGAACGACCCGATCGCGGTCGACTGGTCAGACGAACCTTCATCATCGCCATCATCCTGTCAAGCAGCGGGCTAATCGCCGGCGGGTCGGTGGAGCTATACCTCCAGTACCGTGAAACCGCGAAAAGTATCTGGTTGCTACAAACTGAAATGGCGCAGGGCGCCGCATTTAAGATTCACCAGTTTGTGCAACAAATCGAAACAATTCTGCTTGCCTCGACACAAACTCCAGATATTATCGGTTCCGGGTTGACCGATGCTTATGAGTTCCAGCTTCTCAAACTGTTAAAAATTGTTCCTGCAATAACCACTATTGTTGCAGTGGACGAGCAAGGGCGTGAACGTCACAAAGTATCGAGAATCAAAATGGTTCGACCAGAAGATCTAAAGGACCGATCGAAAGACCAGGCATTTCTGAAGGCCCTGAATGACACCACTTTTTTCGGTCCGGTGTATTTTGTTCAGGAATCTGAACCATACGCTCATATTGCCGTACCGATAAAACGGTTCAACAAGGTAATTGGTGCATTGATAGCAGAAGTTAACCTGAAGCATATTTGGGACGTTGTCTCGGAAATTAGAGCGGGTCGAACGGGTTATGCATACGTGGTTTCCAAAGACGGTGAGTTGATTGCGCATCCAGACATCAGCCTGGTTCTCAAAGGACGTAACCTTATAAACCTGGCACAGGTTCAGGCAGCTTTGAGCGGTGTACGGAATCCTATTGATGCACAAGTCAGCCTGACGGGAGAGAAAGTATTCCCGGCATATGCGCTTATCCCCGACCTCGGCTGGGCAGTATTGGTTGAACGATCCGCCGATGAAGCCTATGCACCGTTGCATTCCTCTATCCTTCGAACCAGCATGTTACTGTTGATTGGTCTGATCATGGCCGGGTTGGTCAGTTTTCTAATCGGTATCAGGGTAGTCAGACCGTTGGAGGTACTCAGACAGGGAGCGAGCCGGATCGGCTCTGGTGAGTTGGATCATCGCATCGATATTCAAACAGGCGACGAACTCGAAGGACTTGCCTCTGAATTTAACCTGATGACGTCCAAACTGCGAGAGTCCTATGCCATCAACGAAAGAATCAGCCATCTGAAGAGATTCTTCTCTCCTCAACTTGCCGAGCACATCGTGTCATCAGGAGAGGAAGAACTAACCCAAAGCCATCGAAGCGAAATAACGGTTGTTTTTTGTGACTTGCGAAATTTCACCGCATTTTCTTCGGTTGCAGAGCCTGAAGAAACAATGCAGGTATTACATGAGTATTACGATGTCATATGCTCATTGATACGCCAATTCGAG
>CP070646.1:0-20231 GCA_020354435.1 Gammaproteobacteria bacterium | reverse complement strand
GATGCGATGATCGAACAGCTGCCGAATGCGACCTCGATGATGGGGGTGCCGACCTTTTACACGCGCCTGCTCGGCGATGAGCGCTTCACGCGCGAACTGGTCTCGCACATGCGGCTGTTCGTTTCCGGCAGCGCGCCGATGCTGGCCGAAACCCACGTCCAGTTCGAGCAGCGCACCGGGCAGCGCATACTCGAACGTTACGGCATGACCGAAACCAACATGAATACGTCGAACCCCTACGACGGCGAACGACGCCCCGGCAGTGTCGGTTTTCCGCTACCTGGAGTCGAGGTCAAGATTACCGATCCCGAGAGTGGCGCCGTGCTCGACGACGGCGACACCGGCATGATCGAAGTACGCGGACCCAACGTGTTTCTCGGTTACTGGCGCAAGCCGGAGAAAACCGCGCTCGAGTTGCGCGCCGATGGTTTCTTCATCACCGGCGACATGGGCAAAATCGATGCAGACGGTTACCTGTACATCCTAGGGCGCGAAAAGGACCTCGTGATCTCTGGTGGCTACAACATTTATCCAAAGCAGATCGAAAGCGAAATAGACGCGCTCGACGGCGTGATCGAATCCGCCGTTTTCGGCATCCCCGACGCGGATCTCGGCGAAGTAGTCGCGGCCGCGGTCGTGCTCGAGCCCGGTGCCCGGCTCGGCGCGCAGGAATTGCTCGAAGCGCTGCAGCCGCTGCTGGCGCGGTTCAAATTGCCGCGCAAGGTCGAGTTTGTCGACGAGTTACCGCGCAACGCGATGGGCAAGGTACAGAAAAACGTATTACGGGAGACTTATGCCGGAACTGATCGGTAAAAACGCGAGCGAAATCGTTGAACTGCTGCGATCCGGCGAGATCAGCATCGAGGATACGCTGGATGCGCTCGAGCAACGCATCACCGAAGTCGATGGCGATATCAATGCCCTGCCGACGCTGTGTTTCGAGCGCGCCCGCACGGCCGCGAGGCAGCGCGATTACCGCTCGACTCCGCTGGCCGGCATTCCGGTCGCGATCAAGGATCTAGAGGACGTTGCCGGTGTGCGTACGACTTACGGTTCGATGGTCTCGGCAGACCACGTACCGCAACAATCCGATCTGCTGGTGGAAACCATCGAAAGCAACGGCGGCATCGTTTACGCCAAATCGAATACACCCGAATTCGGCTCCGGCGCAAATACCTTCAACGATGTTTTCGGCGCCACGCGCAATCCATACGATCTCACGCGCAGCGTGGGCGGCTCGTCCGGCGGTGCCGCCGCCGCGCTCGCCAGCGGTTGCGCCTGGCTCGCCCAGGGCTCCGACCTTGGCGGTTCGCTGCGCACGCCGGCCAGTTTTTGCGGGATTACCAGCCTGCGTCCGTCGCCGGGCCTGATTCCATCGAGCCCGGGACAGCAGCCGTTCGAAGTTTACGCGCAAAAGGGGCCGATGGCGCGCAATATTACCGACCTCGCGTTGTTCGCCGACGCGATGGCCGGGTGCCACCCGCTGGCCGGGCTGGGCAAACCGCACCGGGCGGAGCAGTTCCAGCAGGCCGTTGCCGCACCGCGCAGGCCGCTGAAAATTGCCTTCAGCATTGACCTGGGAGTGATCGATACCTCCGCCGAAGTGGCCGATATCTGTAACGCCGCAGTGGCGCAACTCGAGCGTGACGGCGTCGCGGTCGAGCTGGCGCAGCCGGATCTGAGCATGGCGGACGAGGCTTTCGACGTGCCGCGCGCATTGTCCTATGCGTTGTCCTATGGAGCCGATCTCGAGTCGATCCGCGGCATCATCAAGCCGGAAAACGTCTGGAATATCGAAAAAGGGCTGGAGCTGACGCGCGACGATATCCTCGAGTCGATGGCGGCGCAGGGTCAGGTATTTCAAAACGCGACGATCTTCATGCAGGACTACGATCTGCTGATTTGCCCGGTCGCCATCGTGCCGCCGTACCCGGTTGAAGAACGTTATCCGGGTTATTCCGATGGGCTTGCCTATTCCGAGTATTACCGCTGGCTTGCCCTCGTCTATGCCATCACGACGACTACCTTGCCGGTCATCGCGCTGCCCTGCGGCAAGACCGACGGCGGGCTGCCTATTGGTCTGCAGCTCATCGGCAAGGCGCACGGCGAGTGCGACCTGTTCGCCAGGGCAAGCTATATTGAGCAACTGTTCGACTGGCGACCGCCGCCACTTGCCTGATATCGTTCGGCTGCGACGCCCGGCCCGCGATAGTGGCCATCGAAATGCAGTATGCAGTAGTATTCAATCTCGATAGAGTAACTGGAACCGGTTAATTCAAATGGCCGGATCTCCTTCTTGCGGAATTATTTATGCGACCATTACACTTGACCCGGGTTCTGACCGAGGAACTCCGCGGTACCGTCGAGGGTATTCACACACCCGTCATGTTATGGGGCCCACCGGGTGTCGGCAAATCCCAGATCGTCATGCAGATCGGCGAAAGTCTCGATTTGCCGGTAATCGACATTCGCCTGTCGCAAATGGAGCCCAGCGACCTGCGCGGCATTCCGTTCAAGCAGGGCAGCAAGGTCGAATGGGCGGTGCCGTCGATCCTGCCCGACGTCGACGATCATGGCGAGGCCGGTATTCTGTTTCTCGACGAAATTAACGCGGCGGCGCCATCGGTATCGGCCGCGGCTTACCAGTTGATTCTCGATCGACGGCTCGGTAACTACAGGGTGCCACCGGGCTGGGCGATTTTCGCCGCCGGTAACCGCCAGGGCGACCGCGGCGTCACCTATGCGATGCCGGCACCGCTGGCTAATCGCTTTTCACACTACGAAGTCGATATCAATCTCGACGACTGGGTCGCCTGGGCGCACAGCTCGGCCATCGATGAACGCATCATCGGTTTTTTGCGGTTTCGGCCCGAGCTGCTGTTCGATTTCGACCCGGCGCAAAACCCGATTGCGTTTCCGTCGCCGCGTTCCTGGGAGTTCGCGCATCGCGCATTGCAGAAGTTTAACGACTTCCCGGACCTGATCGCGGGATCGCTGCAGGCCTGCGTCGGCGAGGCGGCCGCAATCGAATGCCACGCCTTTATCAAGAGCCTCGACCAAATGCCGGACCTGGATCGCATCATTGCCGGTGAAACGAGCGAGGCGCCGGACGAAATCGATCTGCAGTACGCGGTCGCGTCAGCCCTGGTCAGCCGCGCGCTGCTGGCCAGGGATAGCGACCAGGCCGAAACCGTGTATAACAATATCCTGCGCTACGCCGGCTGTTTTCCGCAACGCGAAATGGGGGTGATGCTGGTGTCGGATCTGCACCGGGCGATTGGCAAGGAATTGTTCGCGGCTTCCGAATTCGCCGAATGGGCCAATTCCATCGCCGACCTGGTGCTTTACGAATAGCTTCCCATGTTGCCCGATTCCCGCCTGCAGGAAATTGAAAACCGGCTGGTCGCGGCCCGCACCCGGCTGATTCTGGACAAGCCCTTCCTCGGAGCACTGGCGTTACGCCTGCCGTTAATCGCGGCTGATGCGAGCTGGTGCAGCGGCACCCATACCGATGCCAGGTCGTTTTTCTACAATCCTGAATATATCGAGAAATTACAGTTTGAACAGGTTCAGTTTGTACTGTCGGCGGAGGCCATGCATTGCGCGCTGTCCCATTTCAACCGTCGCGGCCACCGCGATCCGGCACGCTGGGAGCTGGCCTGTGAATACGCCGTTAACCTGATTCTGTTCGACGAAGGCTTGACGCCACCGCCCGAGGCAATGCTGTTCGAGGATTATCGTGATATGACCGCCGAGGAAATCTATCCCCTGCTGGAAATCACGCAACAGGAAGAAACGCAGCAAACCGGCGACGTTGGGGAACAGCCAGCGCCACCCGCATCGGGCCGGCGTCGCGATGATGCAAGCCAGGCGTCGTTCGACTCCGGCCTGGCGGACGCGCCGTTACCGCTCGGTGAAAGTGAAAAAGACCTGTTGCAACAGCAGTGGCAGCAGCGCCTTGCAGGCGCCGCGCAGCAAGCCCTGCAGGCCGGCAAGATGAGCGAGGGTATGGCGCGTTTGATCGAATTGATGCTGCAACCGAAGTTGCCCTGGCGCGCGGTGCTGGCGCGCTTCATGAACGGCATCGCCCGCGACGACTATAGCTACGCGCGTCCGTCGAGCCGGCGTGGTGATCCGGCAATCTTTCCGAGCCTGCGTAGCGCGCAGATTGACGTGGTGGTGGCAGTCGACGTCAGTGGCTCGATCGATCGGGAGGAGCTGGATGAATTCATGGTCGAGATCGATGCGCTAAAGGCCCAGGTGCGGGCTCGGGTAACCCTGCTGACCTGCGATTCGGAAATCACCGGGGACAGCCCGTGGATTTTCGAAGCCTGGGAGCGTTGTCATACACCCCCGCAGGTCAGCGGTGGCGGTGGCACCGATTTCACCCCGGTTTTCGACTGGGTCGATCAGCGTGACCGGGCGCCGGATTTATTGATTTATTTCACCGACGCCGAAGGTCGTTTTCCGCCGAATGAACCGGCCTACCCGTCGCTGTGGCTGGTCAAGGGAAATGGCGACATTCCCTGGGGGCAACGTATTCAACTGAATTAGGCATTTACCCGGCCCGTCCTATGAAACTGATCCCCGTTGGCTCGAAATTCCGCTCGCGGGATTATTCCAGTGCTTGTATGAGCGAAGCTGCGAGGATAAGATTTGGCCATTCGTCATGGAACCATGGATTTTGCCGGCATGGCTGACAAACTGAGAAATTTCGACTTGACCGTGGATGAAATCAAGATCATCAGAATGATCGATGAATTGGTTGATGGTCTGGAAAAACTGACTTTTAATGATCCGCTGTCTCCACGAGCAGAGTTTTTCCGCCAGGAAATCGACAAGCTCGAAGAAAAGCTCGAGCAGATTCGGGATAACACGCTGATCAGGTAATCGGCTTGCACAGCCGAATCCGCAGTTAATTCCGGTCGGATCGCTTGATGTGAATTCCGGAAAGGGTTAACGCCGCGAATAGCGCCTTGCATTGCGCCGTGGTTAGCGGAATGCTGTAGGCAGCCCGAAACAGGTTGTGCTCGTCCATGTAAAGCTGCTGTATGCGTGGCGACTGTTTCAAGCCCCGAAAAACCTGTTTTATGATTTCGCTGACGGACAGGGCCGGCGAATCGACGAAATACAGCGTTTGATTCTCGACACGATAGTAAACGCGACCGACACAGAGGGCGCAAAAAATCTCCAGTTCGTTTTGCGGTGCGCTAATTCCCGGGCGCACGCCCGCGCGCCGCAACAAGTCGTTTCGGTTGGTTGTTATCGGACCGATTCCTGCCACTAAACGGGTCCTCGTCCTGGATCTGCGTGCATCTCGATACCTGTTTCAAACTAGCCGCGCGCATGATAGCCGAAACTTGCCCCTGCCGGTATTGCGCGGTGTTAAAAATTCGTGATTTGCCAGCTCGCGGACGGGTTTCTCCGGATCGCAGCGTGGGGGCGGGTTACCCGGCCGAGCGCACGTGTTTCAAAATCAGTTCGGCACACTGCTGTGGGCGGGTTTGCAGCAGCAAATGCGGCCCGTCGATATCGACCCGAGAGATGTTGGGCAGGTTTTTCTGTAGCATGAGTGCGTCTTTCTCGGAAACGATCCGGTCCTGCAAGCCGTGCAGGTAAAGAATGGGAATTTCGATGCCGGGCAGCAGCGCTGAAATATCGATCCGGCTTAACGCCGAAATCCGGTTTTTCAACAGCGAGCCATCCAGCTGCTCGGTTATGTTGAGCGGCAATGGCTGGGTCTCGGAAAAGTCTTCGTCCTCGACTTCATTCACGTCCAGGCAGAATTGTCCCAGCGCACCGATGGAGAACATCTGGTCGGGTATGTAGTTCGACATGTGTGTCAACTCCGCCAGGGGCGAGCGCGCAAAGGTCGCTGACAGTACCGATGGACCAATTCTGTCCGGCCGGTGCGCCATTACCGCCAGCGCAACCGGTCCCGAAAACGATTCGGCAACCAGCGAGAATTCCGCCGATGACGGCAACTGATTCAGCACGCAGTCGACGAAGTCGGTAAACTTGTCGAGATCGGGATAGGTGATGATCTGTAGCGCGAAATGCGGTTTTAGTAACGGGATGATCGGCTCAAACAGCTTGCCGGTACCGTCAAGTCCGGGCATTAACACGAGTGTGTGGTCTTGATTCAATTTATGGCTCTCTGTTCTGGATACCGCTCAAGCTTATTTTTCTGATGAGTATATGGATTATAGACGCTTCAAACGGCTGCATTCCAATAAGATATTGTCGACAAACGTGCACGATCAAAAGGGTCGGTGTCGATTGATTCCCGGTGGCCATTTTCAACAACAGCTGCGAAAGGCGGAAGGCTGGTGTTGGCGCGGAATTTTCTGCGCGATTTACTAGTATTCAATATCATGGGGAAACGACCGAGACGCAGGTTACGCAGCCTGTTCGTCCGTCCAGGCATCGGTTTATTGCTGCGCTGGAGCGGGCGTCTGTTGCTGCTGCTGATAATAATGGATGCCGGATACCTGTTCGGGATCTGGCCGCGCTGGGAGCTTTACGCCCAGGGTCCGATCCAGCGCTCGAATTTTATACGCGCCTACGAATTCGAACAACACCGGCATCCGGACTGGCCGCGCCTGCGCTGGAATCCGGTCAGTATCGGCCAGATTCCGCAAGATATGATCTGGGCTGTCGTCGTAGCCGAGGACGCGCGTTTCTTCGAGCACGAGGGCGTCGACCTCGAGGCGCTCAAGCAGGCCATGGAATACAACCTGGAGAAAAAGAGACTGGTTTACGGTGGTAGTACGATTTCACAACAAACCGTCAAGAATGTATTTCTCAGTTCATCACGTGATCCTCTGCGCAAATGGCACGAATTGTTGCTGACCATTGGCATGGAGAGAAACCTGAGCAAGAAGCGTATTCTCGAACACTACCTGAACCTTGCCGAGTTTGGCCGTGGTATTTACGGCGTCGACGCAGCCGCTCGCCACTACTGGGGTATCCCCGCATCGAGGCTGAACAGGAAACAGGCGATCGAACTCGCGGCTACCCTGCCGTCGCCGGTCAAAAACAATCCCCGCACGCGTACGCGCGCGTTTGAGCGGCGCGTGCGCAAAATTCGGCGTTACTTTTAGGCGCTGCCGGACACCGGTAATCTTTTGCCCGTTGCCCCTGTCGCCAGGGTGATATTCGTCTAAACTAGAGTTTAATTCAGGCCGGCAAGGCCGTGGTTATTCCACCAGGCTAGTGCACGCAAAAGGTTGAACATGGACAATATTTATGCAGCTCCGAATTCCGATGTTTCGCCGAGGGAGGGCGAGATCCATTATTCCGGTTTCTGGATACGCCTGCTGGCCTCGCTAATCGATACAGTCTGGTTGCTGATCCTGACCTTTGCCCTCGGCTGGATGATATACGGCGCGATCTATTTTCAGTCTACCGAGTTCACACAGGGATACGCCGACCTGTTCATCACCTACGTACTCCCGTTTATACTGACGATTCTGTTCTGGTACTACAAGGCGGCGACCCCGGGCAAAATGATACTGGGCATGAGAATCGTCGATGCCAACACGCTGGGCAAGGTATCCACCGGCAGGTTGTTCCTGCGCTACCTCAGTTACTATATTTCCATGCTGGCTCTCGGTCTCGGTTTTCTCTGGGTCGGCTGGGACAAGCGCAAGCAGGGCTGGCATGACAAGATTGCTCGCACCCTCGTCATCAAGGAAAAGTGAATCTGCCGGCAGTGATTACGGCCGGATTACGTGGCTGCCTTGCCGCACGCGGTTTTCGAATCTCCAGACCGGTAAACTATCGCAGCGAAAAACGGAGCGCGCAATGAAAACAGGAAACTGGTTGCCATTGCTGCTGTTGAGTGTCGTCGTGCTTGCTGGCTGCGCCACCGGTAAGTTGCCGAAATACGCTGCACCGTCGGTTTCCATCGTCACCGACGAAGACATGGATATGAGCGATGTTATCAGCTATCGGCAGCTGACGCGTGACGACTTCAGAGGCAGCGAACCGCCGAGCAACTTCGATGAGCGCATGGCAGCGGTAACCTGTGTCTATACCCAGCCCCAGATCGACAAGGACGGCATCGAGATCAATCCGGTAGACATGGAGGATGGCGTGCTGGTCTACGAGGTAATCTAT
Organism: Gammaproteobacteria bacterium; assembly: GCA_020354435.1. GTDB lineage: Bacteria > Pseudomonadota > Gammaproteobacteria. Next base: position 12,110 of record CP070646.1, on the reverse strand, counting down.
AACAATCTGAGGTACCGGGCACTGATGAATCGTAGCTGTTCCTGGTGGAATCCACGCACCAGCCCTTTGGAGCGAGACTATGTGCTCGAGCACGAACAGATTCACTTTGCGCTGTTCGAGGCCGCCGCGCGTGAATGGAATGAATTGCCTCCGCTAAAGATTCGTGTCCGGTCGCAAGACATTGCAGACATGCAGCGCGAGGTACAGAAACAATTCGAAGCCCAAATGCAGCGGCGCTTGCAGGTTCTACGCGAAGAGAATCTGCGCTTCGACGAGGACACGTCGATGGGACATAAACCCGCGAAGCAGAAAGAGTGGCTGCAGACAGTCCTCGCTCGATTGCAGAAAAGTTCCGGCCATGCTGCGGTCGAAGCAGAGCCCGACTGCCGTATCGACGAAGCCACTAGCAGGTTGATTTCGAGGGCGCGGGCCGCGCTCGAGGGTGCTGCACAGAGCTCGGCGATGCTGTCCCTGCTCGACGAAGCTGAAGCCGCGGCAGGACCGCCGGAGTGCGATAATGTCAGGGCGCGAATCCTGGCTGACAAGGCAGTTGAAATGGCGACCGAGTAAAAGCGGCCAGTTAAAGGAGATTAAATCGCGGGGCCGAGTTCGAGCCTGCTGCCATCGCTAAAGCGCGCCAGGCGGAAGCGGCCGAGATCGTGTTCGACCGTCTTGTTCTGAATCAGGTCCGCCATGACCCGGCCGGCACCGGGGCCGATGCCGAAACCATGCCCACTGAAGCCGGTTGAAATCCACAGGCCATCGATGCTGTCGGCACGGTCCAGAACCGGCACGACATCGGGCAGGGCATCGATCATGCCCGACCAGGTTTCGACCAGCTCGATACCACGCAAACTCGGTACCCGGTCGGAGAGGCGGGCTCTGATCCGTGCCACCGTTTTTGCAGTTGGCACCGGGTTCAGGACCCGTTGCCGGGTATAGTTGCCGTCGACCTGCAGTTCCGGTACGCGCAGCTTCAGTTTACCCAGCGATGTCTTTACCAGTGGCAGGAATTCCCGCAAATAACTCAGGTGGCCGATGCCTGGAAAAACTTCGAGGTAATCCGTCGATGCCACGGTATAGCCGCCGTCGAGACGACGCCGGAACGCTACCTGGCTACCCGAGGCGTTGCCATTGAATATCAGCGGCGCCTCGGCGGTGCGGGCGACGCTGGCCTTGACTGTCAGCTGCGGCAGGCGAATGCCGCAATCGCGGAGTAAAAAGGTCGACCAGGCGCCGGCCGCGACCAGCACGGTGCTGCAACTGATTTCACCATGTTCAGTAACCACGCCGCTGACCCGACGGTTTTCCGTGGCGATTCTTTGCACTGCACAATTCTCGATGACGTCTGCCCCGCGGGCGCGTAAGGCAGCGGCCATGGCCGGTACCGCCAGCGAAGGTTCGGCGCGCGCGTCATCGGGAGTGAAGAGCGCGCTCTGCCAGCGTGGCGGACAGTCGACAACGAGTTTTTCGAGCTCTGCCCGGTTGAGGCGGAGTGTTTGCAGACCGTAGTCCGAGGCGAAGGCCATGAAATGATCGTGCCTCGCCATCTCGGTATCGTTTTCGCACAGGTAGAGGCTACCTTCGCGGCGGAATCCGATGTCGGTTTCGAGTTGATCGGCGATCTCCTGCCAGCGACGCAGGCTCTCCATGACGATTGGCAGTTCGGCCTGGTCTCGACCCTGCTGTCGGCACCAGCCCCAGTTGCGGCTCGACTGCTCGCCGGCAACGATGCCTTTTTCGAACACGCTGACGCGGATACCGGCCTGCTGCAGAAACCATGCGGCCGAGATACCGGCAATGCCGGCGCCGACGATGGCGACCTCAGTGGATCCCGGCATATCGGGTCGATCGGATTTCATCGCTTCAAGGTGACTGGCCAGTGACACAAAAACGGGTGAATGATACGATGATTTTTCAGGTTCTGCGTGTATTTTCTTGGCCGCATCGGAGTGAGATCAATGCAAGTCCTGCCCCAGTCCAGTGTTCTCGGCGCCGAACTGCGCGATATCGACCTGTCCGCGGAGCTCAGCGATGCGCAGATTGCGGCAATCAACCAGGCCCTGCTCGACCACCAGGTGATCTTTTTCCGCGACCAGCAACTTTCGCCGCAACAATACAACGACTTTGCCCGTCGTTTTGGTCAATTGCAGGATTATATGTTTGTCGACGGGCTCGACGGCTTCCCCTATATAACCGAGATCATCAAGACCGAAAACGAAACCGAGAGTTTTGGCAGCTTCTGGCATTCGGACTCGGCCTATCTCGATATACCGCCAAAGATCACGATGCTGTATGCGCGCGAAGTTCCCGAGCGTGGCGGCGATACGCTGTTTGCGGATATGTACGCCGCTTACGAAGACCTGTCGCCGGGACTCAAGTCGAGCCTGGAAACGCTAAAAGCGGTCAACTCTGCCAGTGTCGTGTCGCGTGACGAGGATATTTACACTGAAGTCAAAAGCAAGAACAGTGACAAGAGTGATCAAAGCGCAGTTCACCCGGTGATTCGCAGGCATGATGAAACCGGCCGCAAGGCGCTTTATGTCAACAGCATCCATACGTTACGTTTCGACGGTATGACACGCGCCGAAAGCCTGCCGCTTCTGCAGTACCTGTATGCGAGAGTGACGCATCCGGAATACAGCTTTCGCCTGCGCTGGCAGCCGGACACGCTGGCGATGTGGGATAATCGCTGTACTCAGCATTATGCGTTGAATGATTATCACGGCTATCGTCGGGCCATGCATCGCATCATCGTTGCCGGCGCGAAGCCGTGCTAGGGCGGGCGTCGGCAACTCGTGGATACAACAATGGGAGAAGCGAAATGGCAGGTTATCGGGTAATCAGGGGGTCGGCAATCAGGGAGCAGGGGGCACTCAATAGTTACGCCGAAGTGATTGCCGGAGAGGGTGCGGTCGAGACGCGCGAAGGTCCGCATTTTCCGCGGCAGCTGATTGTACGCTTCGATAGTTACCAGCAGGCGCTAGACTGTTATGAAGATCCTGAATACCGGCGCGCAATGGAGTTCGCACAGCGGGCCTACGACCGCCAGCTTTCGATCCTCGAAGGCTAATCCGCTACGGCTATTGCGCCCGCGCCAGCGAGAACTGACGCCGGGTGACTCCGACCGCCAGCAGGAAGTAAACCAGCGCCAGGCCAACCGGTAGGCCGTGCGAACCGAAACCGAGCATGACCCAGCCGCCGCTGATCGAACCGATCAGGGCGCCGAATCCCCAGACGATAGCAAACGAGGCTGTACCGTTAACCAGCTCGATACCGCTGAAGCGATTACCCAGTGCGGCCAGCGACACCGTGTAAACGCCGAAACCGGTGGTACCCAGCAGCACCAGCAGCGGCCACTTCAGTGCCGAGCCGATCACTAAAGGTGTCAGCAGCAGGCAAATCGTCGTCGTCAGCGCGCAGCCGATCAGCACCCAGCGATAGGCAAAGCGGTCTGCCAACCAACCGATGGGTAATTGCAAAACCGTATTACCGAGCACCAGCGCGGTTACGATGTTGGCCGAAGCGGAGACATCGAGCCCGTTTTGCACGCCGTAAACCGGAAACAGCGACAGGGTGGCGGCGTCGAAAACAGAAAACACCCCGACCGCGAGCAGTAGCATCGGTGCCTTCGGTGCGAAATCGAAAATGCCCGAGGGGCGGGCTTCTTCAGGATCGGACTCGGTATCTTCACGGATAAAGATGAACGAAATGGAGCCGACGGCGATGACGCTCGCGCCGAGCACGAACGGGGTCCAGCCGTCGATGCCGATAATGCTGATCAGCAGGGGACCGGCGCCGAAACTGGCAGACAACACGGCCGAATAGATGGCGACGATCTTGCCGCGGTTGGTGTCACCGGCCGAGCCGACGATCCAGGCCTCGCTCAGGACGAACAGCGTGGATATGGTCATACCCTGCACCAGTCGGATCACGAACCAGGCCGCGAGCGTGTCGAACAGCTTGTATGACAGCATCATCAGCGCGGTTACGACCGCCGCCGCGATCGCGACGTTACGCGCGCCGAAGCGTTTCGCCGCGACCGGGATAACCGACGAAAACAGCAAAATACCGAGCGGCATCATCGCCGAATTGATGCCGATCATGTCACTGGAAACGCCACGCGCCTCGAGGATCAGCGACAGCAGCGGGTAAGTCATGCCGAAGGCGAAGCCAAATACCGTGATTGCCGCGCAGGCAGCGACCAGGTTACGAATATTGACCTTCCTCGGTGTATTCATGCGGCGATGTTACAGCAGCCGGGTGGTAAAGGCTTGTGCTTTTCGGACCCTTAAAAAATCGTTTCCCTGCCGCGGTTCAGGGCTTAATATTGGCCCTGATTTAAGCGAGATTTAAGACATGTCCGAAGAACAACTCGTCGATCTGCGCAGCGATACGGTAACCCGGCCGAGCGAAGGGATGTACCAGGCGATGCGCGAGGCCCCGGTAGGTGACGATGTTTACGGCGAAGACGAGACCGTCAACCGACTCGAGGTCGCGGCAGCGGCTTTGCTCGGCAAGCAGGCCGGATTGTTCCTGAGCAGCGCAACCCAGGCCAACCTCGCAGCGATGCTGGTGCATAACGCGCGTGGCGAGGAAATCCTGCTTGGCGATTGTTATCACATCTTCGTTTCAGAGGCGGGCGGGGTATCGGCCCTCGGCGGTATCGTCATGCATCCGCTTGCTACCGACGATAATGGCGGTCTCGCCTGCGAGCAGGTGCTCGCTGCGATCAAGGAAGACGACCCGCATCATCCGATCACGCGCACGCTGGCGCTGGAAAACACGGTATCCGGCCGGGTACAGAACCCGGCGCAGCACCGGGCCCTGGCCGATGCGGTGCGTGCGCAGGGGCTCGTGGTGCATCTCGATGGGGCCCGCATCATGAATGCCGCGGTTGCGCTCGATATCGATGCATGCGAGGTGGCGCAACCGTTCGACAGCGTCATGATGTGTCTGTCGAAGGGACTGGGTGCGCCGGTCGGCGCGGTGCTTTGCGGTTCCAGCGAATTCATACGGCGTGCCCGCCGCCAGCGTAAGCAGCTTGGCGGCGGCATGCGCCAGTCCGGTGTGCTTGCCGCCTGCGGGCTGTATGCACTGGAAAACAATGTCGAACGCCTGGCCGAGGATCACGAAAACGCACGTCAACTCGCCGCCGGCCTGGGCGAGATCGATGGCCTGCCGGTACGCCAGGCAACCAACATGGTGTTCATCGAACCCGAAGCCAAAGACCTGGAACCGCTGCGCCAGCATATGCTTGAACACCGCATCGAGATCGGCCGGCAGAGCCCGAGGATCCGGCTGGTGACCCACCTCGATATCGACGCCGCCGGCATCGACCGCGCGATTAACGCATTTCATTCCTATTTTCGCTGAACGACATGAGCGCAAATCCTGTAGACAAGCTGGTTTTCGACGACGACTGGAGTGAGCTAGCACGCTTTCGCGAGATACCGCAGATAAACCTGGAACGCATGTCGGCTTACCGCATGTCGCGCATCAAGCGGCAGCTCGAGCTGCACGATGCGGCGATGGTGATGCTGGTCAACCCGATCAGTCTGCGCTATGCGGTCGATTACCGCAGCTACATGCTGTTCCAGTCGCATATTCCGCAGGTCTACCTGTTCATCCCGCAGGACGGGCCGACCGTGTTCTACGGCTGTTACTACGATGTGCCGCAGGTACAGGATTTCAGACCTGGCCGGCCGCACGCCTTCTTCGACGGCGGTACCAATATCGACGAGGCCGCCGAAGGGCTGGCCGCCGACGTGCGGGATTATCTCGACGAGATCGGCAGCGCCAACCGGCGCGTCGCGCTCGAGTATGTCAATCCATCGATCACGAAGGCGCTGGAAAAACGCGGCATCGAGGTGATCGACGGCGTGCGCATCGCCGAGCTGGCGCGCCTGATCAAGTCCGAGGATGAAATCGCCTGCATGCGCTGGGCGATCGCGGTTGGCCAACATGGCGCCGATATGGTCAAAAAAGCCCTGCGTCCCGGCGTGACCGAGCTGCAGTTGTGGGGTCTGCTCAACTATACCAATATCGCCAACAACGGCGATTGGCACGAAGGACGCATGCTGTCGTCGGGAGCGCGCATCAATCCGTGGTTGCAGGAAGCGAGCGAGCGCAGAATCGAATCCGGCGACCTGGTCGGCTTCGATACCGACATGGTCGGACCCTTTGGCTATTTCGTCGATTTGTCACGCACGCTGCACTGCGGTCCGGCCAAACCGACCCGGCGGCAAAAACAGATTTACCGCATGGCGGTCGACGAAATCGAACATAACCTGAAGCTGGTGCGCCCGGGCATGACGCTGCTGGAAATGCAAAAGCAGGCTTACCCGGTGCCGGAGGAGTGCCGCGAAAACGCCTATCCCTGCATGATGCACGCGGTCGGAATGTGTGACGAGTATCCCCAGGTGAAACATCTGTTCCGTCAGCAGAATCCGTACGACTGCACCCTCGAGGCCGGAATGGTCGTCTGCATCGAGAGTTACATGGGGCCGAAGGGCGAACGTGACGGGGTCAAGCTCGAACAACAGGTGCTGATCACCGAAGACGGTTACGAGTTGTTGACGACCTATCCCTGGGAAGAATCGTTGCTCGACTAGCCAGGTGCCGGGGAGTTCAAACCTGGCATCCGCTATCAATCCTCGACTCTAGAATTACTTCTATTGCTTCTAATCGAAGTAGTAGGTGTAGCCGATGCTGACCGTATTGACCTCGTAGTCTGAACCCTCCAGAACCCGAGCATACTCAATGTTGAAATTGCCAAGATCGAGCCCGGCGCCGTAGCTGATATCGTCCTCTTTCTCGATCAGTGAGCTGCCGTTTGCCTCTGCTTTCAAATCGACTTCGGTGTATCCAAGCAGACCATAAATTGAAATGCGGGAACTCAACCCGAAATGGTAAAGTGCATACAGGCCGGCTATGCGATCGATCGAGAAATCAACCCCCATGATCGTGTCATCGTCGATCCCGTCACCGTAACGCAATTCAAGTGCTATTGCGGACGTGGCATAGACACCCACACGCACCAGGCCATAGGTATTCTCGATATCATCGAATCCATCGATCTCGGCAGTTGATTCTCCAAATTGAACTCCAATATAGCCATCACCGGATTCATAAGCATAGGTGTTCGTAGTAAGCAGTAATAACAGCCCGAGGATAAGTTTTTTCATGAAAGCCTCTTGTTTGTTTTTTTGCTTCTAAAAATTTGGTCGCAAGACCAACTATAGTTTGTCAGGAAGAATTATTTGGGAAAAGATAAGCGCTTCAGGCAAAAAGATTCAACTCCCGCATACGAATACGATAGCCCCATCTCAGCGGCTGATTCACTCGCGCGGTAAGCGAATAGATCTCACTGCATGTACCTGTCGGGCGACCTCACGTTGCTTCATCTTCATAAGGAACTCAAGACCCATCCTGTCTAAAATGTCCTGGTCCTTCAGTAAAGCCGGATCTGCATTCATTAGGGCATCTCTCCGAAGAAAACCTTGAGTTTGATCCGGCCAACTCTCCAGAATTGCAATTATTTCGAGTTCCTCAGCTCCGTCCATTTCCAGCAATACTGTTTCTGGCTCCTCGGGGGGAATGCCTAAATTACTTGTACAGGCGGCATGGATCGATCCGAACAAGACCCTGAGAACACTACCGCATCTTGATTTTTCGACATGGTCTTCATGGAATGAATGTGCTCAAAATCAGGTTTACCGAGGTGAGCGTACAGGTGCTTTAAGGTATGCTGTATGCTGGTTCAACCCCGATTGGGACTGGAATCCTTTCCGGCTTATGTCTACCAATACTTACAAGCGCAAGTTAACTGCGATCTTATATGCCGATATTGCAGGCTATTCGCGTCTGACAGGTGAGGACGAGGAAGGCACACATCACCGCGTAATGGAAATTCTGGATCATGCAAGCGAACAAATTAAAGCGAGTGGAGGCACAGTATTGCGTTACGCGGGCGATGCTATCCTTGCGGAATTTTCAAGCGCAGTTACAGCAGTGAGATGCGCGGTCGAGATCCAGGCAGAATTGAACATCCAAAACCAATCGATTAGCGATGACCGTAAAACTCAAATCAGGATTGGAATCAATATTGGCGATGTCATCGAGGACCGCGGTGAAGTGTATGGCGATGGCGTCAATCTGGTAGCCAGGCTCGAATCGAAGGCACCGGAAGGAGGCATTTGTATTTCGGCCTCGGTTTACGAGCAAGTCCTTGGCAAACAGGAGGCAGTATTTACCGATGGCGGCGAGGAACAATTCAAAAATATAGATCGTCCGGTACAGGTTTATTACTGGGCACCGGGGTCAGATCAGTCCTCAACCAACGAGGTGCAAAAAACGCGGCCGTCTGAAAAGCCCTCGATTGCTGTTTTGGCGTTGACCAATATGAACCAGGACCCGGATCTGGATTTCATCGGCGACGGCATTACCGAGGATTTAATTACGGCCCTGTCGAAAATTCGCTCGTTCAAGGTTATCTCGCGCGAAAGTACTTTTTCTTACAAGGGCTCTTCCATCGACGTACGCCAGGTAGCCAGGGAACTTGGCGTCAGGTTCGTTCTCGAGGGTAGTGTGCGCAAGGCCGGCAACCGCGTGCGAGTAACCGTGCAGCTGATCGATGCCGAAACCGGCCACCACGTTTGGGCCGAGCGCTACGATCGCGAGATGGAGGATATCTTCGATCTGCAGGACGAAATGGTGCGGGTTATCGCCTCGGCGCTCGAGCCCGAGTTGAATGCTTTCGAGCGTGACAGAGCGCTCAACAAACCGCCCGACAACCTCGACGCGTGGGAACTCTATCAACGGGCATTGTGGCACATGTGGACCTACGAGACTGAAAACATCCAGATTGCACTGGATTTATTTAAGCGGGCTTCTGCGGCGGACCCAAAATTCGCCCCCGCGCATGCCTACTATGCCTATTGTTGCTACCAGTTCGTCATTCTTGGAACTGCAGAAAATCCGGATTCGCTTCTGCAGGAAGGAATGGCGGCCGCGAAGATGGCCCTGCAATGCGATGACCGGGATGCTATCTCATATTTTGCGATCGGCAGAATTCACATGATGCTGGGCGATCACGACGCATCGATCGCCGCACTTAGAAAATCGATTGAACTCAATCCCTGTTTTGCCCAGGCCTATCATGGGCTTGGAATGGCACTGTCGCTCGCGGGAGAACTCGAGGAATCCAAACTAACGACCAAACAGGCAGTTGCGATGAGCCCGCGCGACCCGATGCTATGGGCATTCACGATCGTGCATGCGCTCACCTATATCCTCGGCGAAGAATACGAGGCGGCCCTGGAATGGGCGAATCATACCCTTCAGATACCAAACGCGACCGGGTACTGGCCACATGCCGTAAAGGCATCTGCGCTGGCTAACCTCGGACGAATAGACGAGGCGAAGGCATCTCTTACCCTTGCGTTGCAGGCGAAACCCGACCTGTCGATCAGTTTTCTGGAGAAAAACTTGCCGACAAAACACCCTGAAGGATTGGGCCCTTACCTCGAGGGACTGAAAAAATCCGGTCTTGAGTAGCCGAGTTACTATCGAAATCAAAAGTAGAAGTACCTTGAGCGACGGTGCAAAACATCTATCGTCGTGCGCAGAACGGTCGGAGGTGACCTGTATCGGCAGTAAGCCGGGCCAGATTAAACTCTTGGGGATGCCAGGCTACAGGAACACTACTGGCTGCCTCCCAATGGGTAGATGGCCAGTGCATTTTCTGAAGCAATTTTTCGGGCTACGGCTGGAGGAAGCTGTGCTAGCAGCTTCTGATACAGAACAAACTGATGGTCGAACAGGGAACTCATCGAGCTACCATACATCGACTCGCTACCTAAAACGAAACGATCGGGAAATCTTGTAAAAAGTTGCTTCCATTCGTTCTTTAGCTGCCCGCTCGTATCCATCGCTGCAGACGGTTTTGGCGCTCCCCTCGTCAGGCGGATGCTCATGTAAAGGTTGTTATGACGCTGAAGCAGATCCGCGCACAGTCGGGCTGTCCGGAAAGACGTAACTTCAAGCCCTGCGTGAGCCCATACAATTTTTGTCTTCCGGTTACGTGACAGGAACTGTTCGAATTGAGCAAGATTAGCTTTGAGATAGCCGGGATTTCCCACACCGGCAAGCTGTTTGGGCAGGCTTGAATTCCTGGGAACAACATCGAAGTGAACATCGATTGGAATGCCTGCTTTTGCAGCGACATCGCCAAGAACATCGAGTAATGGATGATTCAGCGGCACGCTTCCAAACTTGTTACCGATTTGGGGTAAAGCAAAATGATAGAGGCCGATTTCTCCAAAGGCGACGATCCCTTCCTCGGCTAACGATTGGGTCAAATCGCGAAAAGAATCTCTCTGTTCCAACGACACGGTTTCTGAACCGTGCAGCATTTTGCCCAATATACCAGCACCCCCGCCAATCCTGATTCGGTCCGAGTGGTTCACGCGCCTTAACTCGCTGTAGTCATACCTTTTTTGGCTATTGCGTTTCTGCGCTGTCGGCAGGACAACCTGCGGCGTTGGCAGGACAATCGCTATCGCGACATGCCGCTCCGGCATTTTCGAGAGGGCTTCGGAGGCGCCCGCAGCGAAGTTTCGCTGTTTCGGCCCGCCCCCAAGATGAACATGCGTATCGATAATTTCGTATACGGAACCATCGTAACCCGGCGACGCTGTGGCATCGACGTCACTATTGAGCTCGGGGTTTGCGCCGACGCTTTCGCCAGAGTTCATCCTCGAGTTTTTCTGGCCCGAGAAACGTTTCTTTGTGAATTCTCTAAGCTCCTCGACGGTAACAAAGCTGTCCTTGTCGCGGTCGATGCGCTTGAATGCCTGGGGCGGGCGCAGCCACTCGTCCTGGCTGATTCGGCCATCGCCGTCTGAATCCATTTTTTGAATCACTCGTTCGGGATCGGGCCCTCCCTGAGCGCGAACTCCGTCTTGTAACAACCCGATTGAACAAATGAAAACACTTGCGAGAAATCTGAGTTGAAAAACGAAAGAATTCCTGGCACCAGGCATCTCAAATGTTCCGATTCGATCGCCATGTCACCGGCTCAACGGGTAAAACGAAAACCACGTTATTCAAGAAGCACCATCTGCACGTTACCGCTGCAGCCTGGCTTCCTTCCCTGAAAGTGACCCTTGCCCTCATGGTCGACAATTTTTCCCATCTGCGTGTTCATTAATTGCCCCACCGTATCGTGGGATTCAATGCGAAACTCGCCTTTACCTGAAACCAGACCCGTTTTCGGGAATCGAAAGTTTGGCTCGTCGATGCTTCCATCTTTAACATTGATGATGTACGACCTGGGCTCATTATTCAGGCAACCCGTCAGTGAATCTACGCTCACTTTCCAGCGGCCATCGAAGGGATACTTCGGGGTAATGCCGAACGAAATTAGCCCGGTGAAATATGAGCCGCCAGCCAGAACAACGACGGTTACAATGCCTAGTGTCAGTAACAAGCGGGCTCGATGCCGCGCAGATCCGCCAGGGGAAGATTGATCCGATCCTGCTGAGACAGGGGGCTCCGGTGCCGGGATAGAGGCTTCCGCACCCAATGCGACGAAAAAAACTCGAACCGGCTCGTCGAATCCCTTGATCTTTTGTTCTCCCAGAGGTCCATACTGGAATGGAAGCCTGGCGGGCAGTGCCTCGCGTATCGCAGAAGAGATACACAGGCCGCCCTGCTCTGAAAGCTGTTCCAGTCGTTGGGCGAGTACCACGCCAGCACCCGTGATCGTATTATCGGCGATAATTACCTCGCCCAGCGCAATGCCAACGCGCACTTCCGGTCGAATTTCATCGGTATACTTTTCATTCGAAACCCTGTTTTCGGATTGAAAAGCAAGTGTTGCCGACACGGCATCGGAGGCTCGCTCGAACTCCGCTACAAGGGCATCACCCCGTACTTCATGCACTTTTCCCCCATAGGACAGGATCGTGTCAGACATGTGCCGGAATGCTGCTTGCATGCGTTCGTGGGCCAGGCGCTCGTCCTTTTGCACGAGTACCGTCGAGCCAACGATATCGGCGTGAAGAATAACCGCCAGTTTGCTTGATAGCTGGTCCCGTTCCACGAAT